>NZ_CP040781.1:0-1200000 GCF_013463155.1 Staphylococcus sp. 17KM0847 | reverse complement strand
TATCGTCATCACTATTAATAATATTTAAAACTTTTTTGATTTGTTCTGCAGTAGCAACAGAACTACCGCCAAATTTTGATACTTTCATAAATGGATACAACCTTTCATTCGTATTGGATTATCTATTTAGTTTTGAACGTAACAATGGTATGATAGATATGTGTTTTTTAAATTTTTAGAACTTTACAAACTTTGTGAATGAACTTATACTAAACCATATTTAAGTATATTTCAATATATAATTTGTAAATTTCAGAAAATTAAGCGGAGGGATTATTTCATGAAACAGCTCAATGTTGCATTACTAGGACTCGGTACTGTTGGTTCTGGTGTGGTTAAAATTATCGAAGAAAACCATAAACAGATTAAAGATACTATCCAAAAAGATATTCAAATTAAACATATTCTTGTTAGAGATAAAACCAAAAAACGTCCACTTAATATTTCACAATATCATTTAACTGAAGATGTAAATGATATTTTAAATGATGAAGATGTAGATATAGTAGTAGAAGTAATGGGTGGCATTGAGCCAACTGTGGACTGGTTGAAAGCAGCATTGACTCAAAAAAAACATGTGATTACAGCTAATAAAGATTTGTTAGCAGTACATCTACGCGTTTTAGAGGATTTGGCACAAGAAAATGGTGTTGCCCTAAAATATGAAGCAAGTGTTGCTGGTGGGATACCTATTGTCAATGCAATTAATAATGGTTTAAATGCCAATAATATCAGTAAATTTATGGGTATTTTTAATGGAACATCTAATTTTATTTTGACAAAAATGTCTGAAGAAGGTGCATCATATGAATCAGCACTCCAAGAAGCTCAAGATTTGGGATTTGCTGAGGCGGATCCTACTGATGATGTTGAAGGTATAGATGCAGCACGCAAAGTTGTGATTACATCTTATTTGTCATTTAATCAGGTGATTAAACTTGATGACGTTGTAACAGAAGGTATTAGTAGAGTGACAACAGATGATATCCATGCAGCACGACAATTAGGATATAAAATCAAGTTGATTGGTAAAGGAACATATACTAATGGAGAAGTGCAAGCATCTGTTAAACCAACATTGATTGCACAGTCACATCAACTAGCAGCTGTTGAAAATGAGTATAATGCGATTTATGTTATTGGTGATGCTGTCGGTGAAACGATGTTCTATGGTAAAGGTGCAGGAAGTTTGGCAACAGGTTCAGCTGTGGTGAGTGATTTATTGAATGTGTCTTTACAATTTGAGTCTAATTTACACACGTTGCCACCACATTTTGAATTGACAACAGAAGCAACAAAAGAAATGATGGATACAAATGAGCCAGAACTCATTAAAGAAAAAGAAAGTTATTACTTTGTTGTAACAGCTCCAGTTGTATCAGAAAAACAATTTGAATCTGACATTAAAGGTTGTTTACCATTTCACAAAACATTACAATTTGTAAAAATAAATAACCAGCAATATGCAGTTATTGTTATTGGTTTAGATGATAAGCCAACAGCTTCAATTGATGCATTAGAAGGTTATCGAGTTGAAAAAATATATCCGGTTGAAGGAGTTTGATGAAATATGAAGTTATGGAAAGGTCTTGTAAAAGAGTATCAATCGTTTTTACCAGTAGATGATCAAACACCAGATGTATCATTAAATGAAGGACAGACACCTTT
This sequence comes from Staphylococcus sp. 17KM0847, assembly GCF_013463155.1. Taxonomy (NCBI): domain Bacteria; kingdom Bacillati; phylum Bacillota; class Bacilli; order Caryophanales; family Staphylococcaceae; genus Staphylococcus; species Staphylococcus xeri. Next base: position 1,198,332 of record NZ_CP040781.1, on the reverse strand, counting down.
AATCTATTGTGATACGATTTCTAAAATGCTAGGTATTGAGTTGTACGTCAAATATGAAGGTGCAAATCCTACGGGTTCTTTTAAAGATCGTGGTATGGTTATGGCTGTAACGAAGGCAAAAGAATTAGGCCGTAAGATGGTCATTTGTGCATCAACTGGAAATACATCGGCATCTGCAGCAGCATATGCAGCTAGAGCAGGACTAAAAGCAATCGTTGTTATTCCAGAAGGTAAGATTGCATTGGGAAAACTATCACAAGCAGTGATGTATGGTGCACAAATCGTATCTATTGAAGGTAATTTTGATGAAGCATTAGAAATCGTAAAAGAAATTGCACAAGATGGTGAGATTGAATTAGTGAACTCTGTGAACCCTTACCGTATTGAAGGACAAAAAACAGCATCTTTTGAAGTTGTAGAGCAACTTGATGGACATGCACCAGATGTGTTAGCAATTCCAGTAGGTAATGCGGGGAATATTACAGCGTATTGGAAAGGCTTCAAAGAATATCATGATAAACAAGGGGCAGGTCTGCCGAAAATGTTTGGTTTTCAGGCTGAGGGGGCGTCACCAATTGTTCAAAATAAGGTGGTTAAAAATCCTGAAACAATTGCAACAGCGATTCGTATCGGTAATCCAGCAAGTTGGGATAAAGCTGTTGATGCAATTGAATCATCACATGGACTGATCGATTCAGTAACAGATGAAGAAATTTTGGAAGCATATCAACTGATGACTTCTAAAGAAGGGATTTTTAGTGAACCGGCAAGTAATGCTTCAATTGCAGGTTTGATTAAATTGCATAGACAGGGCAAACTTAAACAAGGACAAAAAGTGGTAGCTGTATTAACAGGAAACGGTTTAAAAGACCCAGATACTGCGATTGGTCTGCTTGAAAATCCAATTCAAGCACTACCTAATGATAAGGAACATATTATTCAATATATTAAGGATGCGTTAAAATGATCAAAAACAAATTCAGTCTTAAAGTACCAGCATCAACAGCAAACTTAGGTTGTGGTTTCGACTCCATTGGCATGGCACTTAACAAATTCTTATATATCGATGCACAACCTATACGTGCAAAACAATGGAAGTTTCGTCACGAAGGGCCACACTTGCAAGGATTACCAGAGGATGAAACGAACTACATTTATAAAATTGCACAGTATGTTGCGAATAAATATGATGTTACACTTCCTATGCTAGAAGTGAAAATGTATAGTGAAATTCCGTTGGCACGTGGATTGGGTTCATCTGCTTCTGCTTTAGTTGCTGCACTCTACATTGCGAACTACTTTGGTGATATTGAGCTCTCTAAATATGAATTATTACAGTTAGCAACGGAAATTGAAGGGCATCCAGATAATGTTGCACCTACAATTTATGGTGGACTTGTTGTGGGATATCATAATTCAGAAACAAATATTACAGATGTTGCACATATTGATATTCCTGATGTTGACTTTATTTTAACGATTCCACAATATGAGTTAGAAACGAAAAAGGCACGCCAAGCTTTACCCGAGTATTTGAATCACAAAGATGCTGTAAAATATAGTGCGATTAGTAATACAATGATTAGCGCCTTGATTCAACATAATTATGAATTAGCTGGAAAAATGATGGAACAAGATGGATTGCATGAGCCTTATCGCCAGCATTTGATTGAACATTTTACAGAAATTAAACAAACTGCACACGAATATGAAGCCTATGCTACTGTTATGTCTGGTGCAGGTCCAACGATTATGACTATGGTTAAAAAAGAAAAAAGTGGTTCACTTGTACGCGCATTACGTCAACAATTTCCAAACTGTCATTCGGAACTAGCAACGGTAAATACGGTCGGTGTAGAAACTGAAGTTTTTTATAAATACTAATAGAATCAACAAAAGTAGGACGACGAGACTTTTCTAAATATTAAAGTTTCGCTCCTGCTTTTTTGTATAGTTACAAAGTAATATCAGTTTATTTTGACAAAACGTTGTGTATTAAACGATAACTTATTGTAAGATGGAAAGGAAAGGAGTAGAAAAATGAAACCAGATTTAATTTTGTTTGATATGGATGATACGTTGCTAACTTCTCAAAATAAGGTCTCGGATATGACGAGAGATTATTTATTAAAGGTACAAGAAGCTGGATACAAACTTGCACTGGCTTCGGGGAGACCAACATTCGGTATGTTGAAAATCGCAAAACAGTTACAATTGGATAAGTATGGCAGTTTTATTATGAGTTACAATGGTGGTCAAACCATTAATTTAGCCACAGAACAAGTTGTAGCACGTCAAAGTATATCTAAAGCGGCATTCGAACGTATCGTCGATTTTTGTAGACAACATGATATGCTTATTTTAACGTATTACGAAAACCAAATTGTATGTGAGGGTACAAATGAGTATATGGGGGTAGAATCCGAGTTGACAGGAATGCCCATGATTCAAGTAGAGGATATTAAAAGACATGTAAAATCTGATGTTCCTAAAGTAATGGGAGTGGATCATCCTGAAAAGGTTAGCCATATTTTTGAAATACAGAAAGGCCAATTTGATAACGATATTGATATGACGATCAGTAAACCATTTTTTCTTGAATTTATAAGTAAAGGTGTATCAAAAGGCAAAGCAATTCAAAAATTAGCAGAGCAATTAGATTTATCTACTGACAATATGATTGCATTTGGAGATAGTACGAATGATATTGATATGTTAGAGACAGTGGGTATCGGTGTTGCAATGGGGAATGCGAGAGAAAGTGTTAAGGAAATAGCTGATATTGTGACCAAAAGCAATGATGAAGAAGGAATTCCATATGCACTAGAACAATTGATTGAAAAATAATTAAAGATATGTCACAACAAATAGGAGAGGATAGATGGCTAAAAGTGTATCCTCTCACTCTATAATTGTCTAGCGTAGATAGAGGTACATACTTATGTGTGTCTATTTCGCTGTATGTGTCCATTCTTTATGACCACGATGGCGTTTGATGTGTGCATATATATGATCAGCTGCATAATCTAAATTGGTATATATCGTAATAGAAAAAGAGGATTGATTTTGTTCAAATGGGGCTTCGGAGTAAAGCTCTTTTAAATGCTGATAAAGATTTTCCATTTGTTCATGCGTCAAGCTGCTATATTCTCTTAATGTACGTTTGAGTAGCTGACCTTGTTTATTTTCTAACGATTGTACAACAATGACAAAACGTTCATCTGTTTTGATGACATCATCAAAAAGGTTTGTCTGTCCAACCATGTTAAAAACCCCCAATACATAATATAACTTTATTTTCTTTAAGTTAATTATACCTTATTTTTCAAATTGATTAAAATAATGCCTAATAAAAATTAAAGAACAAGATCGCCTATCTCAATAGGTTTCTTGTTCTTTATTATGATTGCGTTCATTATGATTTATAAGATTCATGTTCACTTAAATCAATTTCGTTGAGAGGGATGATCTTTGTTTTATGAATCAACTTATGAACGAAGTAAATTACAAATAATGTAATAATAGGTAGAAAATTTTGTGCGAGCTTTGTAAAATCTAAATGAATTAAAGCTTCAGCTGAACTACCAAAAATTAAAAATAATAATGTTGCAAATACTAATATTGGACCTAATGGAAAAAATGGAGCTTTATAAGGTAATAGCTGATTAACATCTTTTTGTTGTACTTTAATGGCACGTCTTAAGCGTACTTGTGCAAGAACACTGGATGCCCAAACAAATGTAATTAATGCACCGATAATATTTAATAAACCAATAACACTATCAGGATTGAAGTTTGCATAAGTTGTGACTGATGCAATAAAGACAAATGTTGTAAGTAATGCATTAAGTGGTAACTTTGTTTGACGATTGATAACACTTAAAAACTGAGGTGCTTGACCTTGTCTGCTCAGTGAAAATAGCATACGACTTGTTGTAAAAATACCTGAGTTTGCGGCTGAGAGTAGTGCCGTTAAAATAACAGCATTAATAACTGAAGCTGCAAATGCGATACCCACTTTGTCAAAAACAATAGTAAATGGACTTTGTGTAATAGAGCCGCCTTCATTTAATAATGTTGGGTCTGTGTATGCAAGAATCCCAGAAATAACAGCAATAGATAATACATAGAATAATAATATACGCCAAAATACTTGTTTAATGGCACGTGGCATTGATTTTCTTGGATTATCTGATTCACCAGCTGCAACAGCAATGACTTCAGTCCCTCCGACAGAGAAGCCTGCAATTAATAGCACACTTAAAAAGCCAGAAAGTCCGCCAACAAATGGCGCGTCACCAACAGTATAATTTTCAAATCCATAGTATTTACCACCTAAAATACCAAAAATCATTAAGATACCTAAAATAATAAAAACAATAATGGTAATAACTTTGACAAGCGATAGCCAAAATTCAGCTTCACCAAATGCTTTTACTGTAAATACATTAAGTAAGAAAATAATTGTTAAGAAAATAATGCTCCAAATGAGAGGCGAGAAGAAATGGAAGATATCCCAATAGCCTAAAACATTAGATGCAACGATGACATCAACACTTGTTACAAGAGACCAAATCATCCAGTATAACCAGCCCATTGTAAAACCTAAAGATGGGTCAACAAAACGTGTAGAATAACTGCTAAACGAACCGGATACAGGATAAAATGTTGCCATTTCACCAATGGATGCCATTAAAAAATAAAGCATAATGCCAATAAGTAAATACGCTACAATTGCCCCCCCAGGACCAGCTTGTGCAATAACACCACCTGTTGCGACAAATAACCCCGTACCAATAGCGCCTCCAATAGCAATCATAGTAATATGCCGAGCTTGAAGCCCGCGATTTAAAGTTTTTTCTTCCATAAACATCTGCTCCTCAATATAAATAAAGATTTCTATCTATTGTACTTGCTATCTCTCTGATATTCAATAAGAATTTATAACTTTAAAGCCTTAAAATGTTAATTTTTCGAAAATTCAAATTTAGATCATAAAAGATATACTTTGCATGAGAGATAGGTTATAATGAAATAGTAAAGTAATTTAGAATTATTTTAATTAAGAAAGAGGGTTTATAAAATGAGTCAAAAAGATGCTTCTAAACTTACAGGTCTATTTGGTCATCCGGTTGGTGATAGAGAAAACTCTATGACAGCTGGTCCACGTGGTCCACTATTAATGCAGGATTGGTATTTCTTGGAGCAAATGGCGCACTTTGACCGTGAGGTAATTCCAGAAAGACGTATGCATGCTAAAGGCTCAGGCGCATTTGGAACATTCACAGTAACTAATGATATTACACGTTATACGCGTGCAAAAATCTTCTCAGAAGTTGGTAAAAAGACAGAAATGTTTGCGCGTTTTTCAACAGTTGCAGGTGAAAGAGGTGCTGCAGATGCTGAACGTGATATTCGTGGATTTGCGTTAAAATTTTATACAGAAGAAGGAAATTGGGATCTTGTTGGTAACAATACACCCGTATTTTTCTTTAGAGACCCTAAATTGTTTGCAAGCTTAAATCACGCAGTAAAGAGAGACCCTAAAACAAATATGCGTAGTGCTCAAAACAATTGGGACTTCTGGACTTCTTTACCAGAGGCACTACATCAAGTTACAATTTTAATGTCAGATCGCGGTATCCCTAAAGGTTATCGCCATATGCATGGTTTCGGTTCACACACGTATGCAATGATTAATGACAACAATGAACGTGTTTGGGTGAAATTCCATTTCAGAACACAACAAGGTATTGAAAACTTTACGCCTGAAGAAGCAGAACAAGTTATAGCAAAAGACCGTGAATCATCACAAAAAGATTTATTTGAAGCTATTGAAGAAGGCAACTTCCCTAAATGGAAAATGTACATCCAAGTTATGACAGAAGAACAAGCAAAAAATCATAAAGACAATCCGTTTGATTTAACAAAAGTATGGTTTAAAGATGAATATCCTCTTATTGAAGTAGGTGAGTTTGAATTAAATAAAAACCCAGAGAACTACTTTATGGATGTTGAACAAGCAGCGTTTGCACCAACAAATATTATACCGGGCATTGATTTTTCACCAGATAAAATGTTGCAAGGGCGACTTTTCTCATATGGTGATGCACAGCGTTATCGCTTAGGAGTTAATCATTGGCAAATTCCTGTTAACCAACCAAAAGGCGTAGGCGTAGAAAATATTTGTCCGTTTAGTCGTGATGGTCAAATGAGATTTTTAGATGGCAATCAGGGCGCACAAACACATTATTATCCTAATAGTTATGGTGCACATCAAGATCAACCAGAATACAAACGTCAACCTTTGGCTTTAGAAGGTGCGGCATATGAGTATAACTTTAGAGAAGATGATGATAACTATTTCGAACAACCGGGCAAACTATTTCGTTTACAATCTCCTGAACAACAACAACGTATTTTTGAAAATACAGCCAATGAAATGGATGGAACGACTGATGAAGTGAAACATCGTCATATTCGTCATTGTTACCAAGCTGATCCAGCTTATGGAACAGGTGTAGCAAAAGCACTAGGTATGTTAAATGACTTAGAGGATATCTTAGAAGGTATCAAGTAGATGAATTAAAAAGCAAAAGAGAAAGACGTTGAACATATTATAAGCTGTTCAACGTCTTTCTCTTTTGTCGTATTTTTAAATTAGTATATTGTGTACTGATTATTTTGTTTCTCTATGCAATGTATGCTTATTTAATCTTGGGCAATATTTCATCATTTCAATACGTTCAGGGTTCGTACGTTTGTTTTTGGTTGTAATATAATTACGATCGCCACATTCAGTACAAGCTAAAGTTACATTAATACGCATAACTAAACCTCCTTAATTATCAAATTGGAACCTTTACGATTTAATATTCTATCATGACTTTTTATATATTACCAGAAATTTTTATCTTGCATTGGTAAAATAAAATATGCTAAGATTTAAAACGTAATAATTACGATTTATAGAGGTGGATTGAAAAAATGGCAAAAAAATCTAAAATAGTAAAAGAAGAAAAACGTGCCAAACTTGTTGCACAATATGCTGATTTGCGTAGAGAATTAAAAGCAAAAGGGGATTACGAAGCATTGCGTAAACTCCCGCGCGATTCATCGCCAACACGTTTAACAAGAAGATGTAAAGTAACAGGTAGACCAAGAGGCGTGTTAAGAAAGTTTGAGATGTCTCGTATCGCATTTCGTGAACATGCACATAAAGGTCAAATTCCAGGTGTAAAAAAATCAAGTTGGTAATTGAATTTGCTCTCCCTTTGTTTACTTTATTACTTAATGATAGTATATTAGCTTATGGATAAAATAGATGAGGGGTTTTAATACATGAAAATTTTTGATTATGAAGATATCCAATTAATACCAAATAAAAGTATTGTGAAAAGTCGCTCTGAGATTGATACATCAATTCAATTTGGGCCACGACGTTTTAAATTACCAGTAGTTCCTGCAAATATGCAAACAGTCATGAATGAAACATTAGCAGAATGGTTTGCTAAAAATGATTATTTTTATATTATGCATCGTTTTGACGAAGCAGCACGTATTCCATTTATACAGCGAATGAACGAAAAAGGCTTGTTTGCATCTATTTCTGTGGGTGTTAAAGCACCAGAATTTGAATTTGTTAAAGAGATTGAGGCATTGGGTTTAAAACCAGAATATATCACAATTGATATTGCGCATGGTCATTCAGATCAGGTTATTGATATGATTCAACATATTAAAAAGCATCTGCCAGAAACTTTTGTTATTGCTGGAAATGTGGGCACACCAGAAGGCGTACGTGAACTTGAAAATGCAGGTGCAGATGCAACAAAAGTAGGTATTGGACCTGGACGTGTGTGTATTACAAAAATTAAAACTGGATTTGGTACAGGTGGTTGGCAATTAGCGGCGGTAAACCTGTGTAGTAAAGCAGCACGTAAGCCTATTATTGCAGATGGTGGAATTAGAACACATGGAGATATTGCAAAATCTGTACGCTTTGGTGCATCAATGGTAATGATTGGTTCACTTTTTGCAGCACATGAAGAATCACCGGGTGAAACAGTTGAGATGGATGGCAAAAAGTATAAAGAATACTTTGGCAGTGCATCTGAATATCAAAAAGGTGAACGTAAAAACGTGGAAGGCAAAAAGATGTTTGTTGCACATAAAGGTAAATTACAAGATACACTTACAGAAATGGAAGAAGATTTACAAAGTGCGATTTCATATGCGGGTGGTAAAGATGTAGATGCCCTTAGAAAAGTGGATTATGTTATCGTTAGAAATTCAATCTTTAATGGAGATAGAGATTAATCAATATATTAGTATTGTATATTAATAAGTGACTGAAGCAGGACAGAAAACTTTCTGTCCTGCTTCTTTTATATTGAAGAAGTTTATTATATCTAAAAATGAATAATCAACTTGCTATATATAACAAGTTACTTACTGTTGTAGAATACCTATTATAATAGATGAGTAAAGAAAATTTGTAGGCTACATTTCTCTAAAAAGACCAATCACTTTTCCCAATACAGTTACTTGATCTAAATAAATAGGGCTTAAAGCACTATTCTCAGGTTGTAAGCGATAATGATTTTTTTCTTTATAAAAACGTTTTACAGTTGCTTCGTCTTCATCAGTCATGGCCACAATAATATCTCCATTTTCTGCAATGGATTGGCTTCTAACAATCACTTTGTCTCCATCTAATATTCCTGCTTCAATCATACTATCTCCAACAACATTTAGTATAAAAATTTGTCCATTATGTGTAGATGTGAAGTGTTCGGGGAGCGGATAATATTCTTCGACATTTTCGATTGCTGTGATTGGTACGCCAGCAGTTACTTTCCCAATAACGGGTACAAAAATGGTAGATTCCATATTGATAGCGTCTCCCATCAATTCACTAACAATTTCAATTGCTCGTGGCTTTGTAGGATCTCGGCGAATATACCCTTTTTCTTCTAAGCGCGAAAGGTGTCCGTGAACTGTTGAGCTTGAGGCAAGTCCTACTGCTTCTCCAATTTCACGTACACTTGGTGGATAACCTTTTGTTTGTACAATATGTTTAATATATTCAAATATTTCTGTTTGTCTTTTAGTTAACTCTCTCATTATCTAGGCACTCCTTCAAATTATTTAAACTCATTATATCATATTACACGAACGCCAACAAACATTTGTTCGCTTTTTGTTGACAGAGAACATTAGTTCTGTTAAATTGCTTATACAAACAAATGTTCTAGGAGTGTCGAAATGATGTTACAGCATAAACTATCAGATTTACATTTATTTTTAATTGTATTTATAGCTTCAGTGTTGGTGTTCTTGACTTTTTTTATACTGGCAAGTCAAAATGAACAATCAGAACAAACGTACGAGATGACTGACCATTCACTACAAGATAATAATCAAATAATTAAAGAAAAAGATATGAACAGGGAACAAAGTGTGTTTGCAATTACATTAAGAAAATAGTACAAAATGATGTTGCATAATGACATATATAGGGTTACAAGTGGCATATACCTAAGTAGAAGTGTTTGGTTTTTCATGATATTTCTGATATATTTTTGTAAAGAAATTGACGGAGGTAACTGATATGTTAAGCCAAGATAAATTGGATCGTATTAACGCCCTTGCAAGAAAGAAAAAGGAGCAAGGATTAGATGAACATGAAGCGAAAGAACAATCACGATTGAGAAGTGAGTATTTGGAAACATTTCGTAAGAGCTTTAAATCTCAAATCGAACATACAAAAGTGATTGATCCAGAAGGTAATGATGTGACGCCTGAAAAACTAAAGTCTATACAAAAGCAAAATCATTTGCGCAAGTAAGTGTCACAGATTATTCATTGATTAAAGATGAAGATATGTTGATTTTCTAGGCTTTCAACGTGTCTTTCAGGTATAATGTTATTATGAACAGAAAAGAAAGGAAGTCGTTTTATGTTTGATAAAAAAGACAGTTTAGCAGTTAATACATTGCGTGCTTTAAGTATTGATGCGATTGAGCAAGCGAACTCTGGACACCCCGGTCTACCTATGGGAGCTGCTCCAATGGCATATACTTTATGGACACGTCACTTGAATTTTAACCCAAATGCAAATGCGTATTTCAATAGAGATCGATTTGTTTTATCAGCAGGTCATGGGTCAGCTTTATTATACAGTTTACTCCATGTTTCGGGAGGACTGGAGTTAGAAGAACTAAAACAATTTAGACAATGGGATTCTAAAACACCGGGACATCCAGAATATAAACATACGAAAGGTGTAGAGATTACAACAGGTCCGCTAGGTCAAGGTTTTGCTATGGCAGTAGGTATGGCTATGGCAGAAAAACATTTAGCCGCTAAATATAATAAAGATATTTCAATTGTAGATCATCACACATATGTACTAGCTTCTGACGGTGATTTAATGGAAGGTATCTCTCATGAGGCAGCTTCATTAGCAGGTCATTTAAAACTAGATAAGTTGATTACACTTTATGACTCAAATGACATTTCATTAGATGGTAGAACAAATAAATCATTTTCTGAAAATATTAAGCAACGTTTTGAATCTTATGGATGGAACCATATTTTAGTGAAAGATGGTAATGATTTGGAAGCTATCGATAAAGCGATTCAAACTGCAAAAGAACAAAATGGGCCAACAATTATTGAAGTTAAGACAATTATTGGTTATGGATCACCTAACAAGTCAGATAGCCATACATCACATGGTGCACCTTTAGGCAGTGATGAACGCACGTTAACGTTTGAAAATTATGGACTAGATGCAACTCAACGATTCCATGTTGATGAGGTAGTTTATGAACGTTTTAAAGAAACGATGATTACACGTGCCGATGCACATGAAAAAGAATGGGAAACAAACTTTGCTACTTATGCCGCTAAATATCCAGAATTAGCTAGAGAATTTAAAACAATTTTAGATGGGAAGCTACCGAGTCGCTACGCTGAAGCATTACCTAAGTTTGAAGTCGGTCATAATGCGGCGACACGTGCGGATTCGGGCGAAGTTATTCAATCATTGAGTGCAGCTGTTCCTTCGTTGTTTGGAGGTTCTGCAGACTTAGCATCATCTAACAAATCAAATGTTAAAGCGGAGAATGATTTTTCTGCTGAAGATGGTAGTGGTAGAAATGTATGGTTTGGTGTGCGTGAGTTTGCAATGGCAGCAGCGGTAAATGGTATGGCAGCACATGGTGGTTTGCATCCGTATGCGGCAACATTCTTTGTATTCAGTGATTATGTTAAACCAGCAATGCGTTTGTCATCGCTAATGGGACTTGGCTCAACATTTATCTTTACACATGATTCAATTGCAGTAGGTGAAGACGGTCCGACACACGAGCCGATTGAACAATTAGCGGGCTTACGTGCAATTCCAAACTTAAATGTTATTCGACCAGCTGATGGCAATGAAACGCGTGTTGCTTGGAAAGTAGCAGTTGAATCCCAAAACACACCAACGGCTCTAGTTTTAACAAGACAAGGACTGCCAGTGCTAGACGTTACTGAAGATGAGGTCGAAGAAGGGGTACGCAAAGGTGCTTATGTTGTGTATGAAACAGAAACAGCACCGGAATATATCCTATTAGCTACAGGCTCAGAAGTTAGTTTATTAGTTGAAGTTGCAAAAGATTTGGCACAACGTGGTAAAGGTGTGCGTGTTGTATCAATGCCAAACTGGAATGCTTTTGAACAACAATCTCAAGCGTATAAAGATGAAATTTTATTACCACAAGTCACAAAACGTGTGGCTGCTGAGATGGGCGCTACATTAGGTTGGCATAAATATGTAGGTATGAATGGTCTTGTAATTGGTATCGATCGTTTCGGTGCAAGTGCACCTGGAGACTTAGTTGTTGAGAAATACGGCTTTACTAAAGAAAATGTGTTAGCTAAGATTGAACAGATGTAATATATGAAACTTAGAATGTAGATATTATAAAATGGAGTGAGATTGAGAATTCTGTCTCACTCTATTTTAACGTCATACTATAAATTAAGGTTTCTATCTTGCTCTAAGCTGAATTGTCTTGAAAAGCGTGCTTATTTTTAGTAAAATGCTAGAGGATAAGGAAAGTGGGTGAAACGATGGCTACATGGTTAGCGATATTATTAATCGTAGTTGCACTTATCATCGGTCTTGTCGGTGGATTCTTCTTGGCACGTAAATATATGATGGATTATTTAAAAAAGAACCCACCTATTAATGAAGAAATGTTACGCATGATGATGATGCAAATGGGTCAAAAACCGTCACAGAAAAAAATTAACCAAATGATGACGATGATGAATAAGAATCAACAAGAACAAATGAAAAAAACAAAATAAGATTGTATAAAGGCTGATGACTACTAGGGTAACCGGTAGTCATCAGCCTTTATACATATTTCAATCATAAAAGAATGAATAAGTGATATAAGTCTATGAGGTTGCAATAAGCATTCTATACTATTACTATGCACTACTTTCTTGATTTTTGTTATTATTTGTATTTTAATAGAGTTATGTTTTGATATTGAATAAGGTGCTAGGACATCGTGAAAAGTGTCCTAAATAAGGGAGATAACATCTGTAAATGACAGTATGTGCTTGAAGTGACAATATGTTTTAGTAAACTTTTTACTTTGAGTCACTCTTGTCTAGGAAAAACTACGAAAGCTTTTGGCAAAAATGGGCTTTCTCTCTCACTTCCACAGTAAATATACAATTTTATGTGCCTTTGAAAGATTTGAGGAGGAAATAGAGTGATTTATTTAATATTTTCTATTATTGTTGCCTTTGTGATGGGGGCAATTGTTATTGTAGTGCGTATGAAGGCACAACAATATCCAGTTAATGCAAAAAAAATCATTTTACCACCTGTTTTTATGTCGACAGGCGCACTGATGTACGTTGTCCCATATTTTAGGCTTACGCATACTGAAATCATAGAGTCGATCGTGTTAGGTGTTATTTTTTCGACCGTTTTAATGTTAACCTCACATTTTGAAGTTAAGGGCGTACATATCTATTTAAAAAAGTCTAAAGTCTTTCCTATTGTATTAGTCTCATTATTAATTGTAAGAACGATATTAAAAGTATTTTTAGGGAGTTCGATTGATGCTGGTGAGTTAGCGGGAATGTTTTTCTTGTTAGCTTTTAGTATGCTATTACCATGGAGAGTAGCAATGTTATTGAGATATAACTACTTAAAAAGACAAATCGTACAACGATTATAAAGGCATGCAAGATAAGTTTGAATAGTATCAAAGAGTAGTTTGCACATGAGAAGAAGCATGTGGACTACTCTTTTTACTTGTATTTTCGAGGATGAAAATATATAACATTAGCGAATAAACAGGCTGAGGTGATGAAATGAAAATTATACATACAGCAGATTGGCATTTAGGAAAACGTCTGAATGGTCATAGTTTTTTAGAAGATCAGAGTTGGATATTAAATCAATTTGTAGAAGAAATGAAGCAAGAAAATCCGGACATCATTGTGATTGCAGGAGATATTTATGATACAGCTTATCCTAGTAAACAAGCAGTGGGATTGATGGAGAACATTATACAACAACTTAATTTGAATATGAGAATTCCAATCATTATTATTAATGGTAATCATGATAGTCGAGAACGTTTAGGTTATGGTGCATCATGGTTTCATAGTACGCAATTATTTGTTCGTACAACATTAGATGCTTTTTTTACACCTTTAGAATTTGAAAATATTGCATTTTATACTTTACCGTTTTTCACTGTATCAGAAGCTCGTAATTTTTTAGAAGATGATTTTGAAACTTATGAAGATGCTGTGAAAATTTTTGTGAATCGTATAGCCGATAAGATGGACCATCATAAACAGAATGTGTTAGTAGGGCATTTCACTTTGAACGGTACACCTAAAAGTGATTCAGAGCGTGATATTACAGTAGGTACAATAGAAGGCGTATCTCCTCAATTTTTAGAGATGTTTGATTGTGTATTATTAGGACATATCCATCAGCCATTTGCGCTAAATTACGAACGTATTATTTATAGTGGTTCGTTACTACAATATTCTTTTTCGGAAACTAAACAAGCCAAAGGTTATCGTGTTGTTGAGATTACAAAGGATGGAGGTTTTAACCAATACTTCAAACCTCTAAGACCTAAACACGAATTAGAAGTTGTTGAAGGGGATTATGAAGATATTATTAATGGAGATTTTGAACATAAAAGTAATACAAGTTATTTTCATTTTAAATTAAGTAATATTGGACATGTGACTGAACCCATGCAAAAACTTAAACAACTTTATCCCAATACATTAGCATTAACGCCTGAAAAATTTATGATTCAAGATATACCCAAGCAGAATATGCATATTAAAACATCTCAGCCAATAGAAATTATTCAAAGTTTTTACCAAGCGCACACTGATATGCCACTTACTCATATTCAAAAAGCATATATTGAAACACTACTTAATGAGCAAGGGGAGGAAGAATAATGAAACCCATTCGTTTACAGTTGGAAAATTTTGGTCCCTTTTTAAATGAAGAAATTGACTTTGCTCAAATTCAGTCAAATCAGCTTTTTTTAATTAGTGGCAAGACAGGATCAGGGAAGACAATGATTTTTGATGGTATTGTATATGCATTGTACGGTAGGGCTTCTACCGAAAAAAGAGAAGTGAAATATTTGCGTAGCCATTTTGCAGATGCACAGTCACCACTGAAAGTTACTTTTGAATTTGAGATAGGCACTCAACGTTATAAAGTGATCCGAACAGCCCCTTACCAAAAGCTAGGAAATAAAGGAGAAACCCAGTCAACTTTAGAGGTGTATCATTATGAAGAAGGACGCTATATTTTAAAAGAAGGGACAACAAGAGATGGTGATAAATTCTTGTTGGATATTATAAAGTTAAAGCATGATCAGTTTAGACAACTTTTTATTTTGCCTCAAGGTGAATTTAAAAAATTTCTTATGTCTAAAACTTCGGACAAACAACCTATTTTAAGAACATTATTTAGTACAGGAATATATGAGAAATTGCGTTTACAGCTCTATGATAAAACGAAAAATATTAAAACAGAAATAGAAAAACAGCATATTAAAATAAAAAGTACATGGCAAAAGCTAGCGACGTTTGATGTGCGAGAGCTGATGACTTATCAAGCATTAGAACCACAACAGTATAAGCAATTGTTGGAAGTAGCATCTCAATATATTGAAATAGGTAATACAAAAGTTAAGCAACTCAACGATGAAAAACAAAAAATATATCAAAGTTTACAAGAAATTAAATTTGAAAAAGAAAAGCAACAACAGAGAATAGAGTTGGAAGAAAAACAGCGTCACCTTGTTCAAGTTAAAGCAGAGTTAAACATGAAAAATGAAGAGATGGAAATACTCGAGCAGCAGTTGAAACGGATTACAGAGAGTAAACTCGCAATCAAATTATATGAAGATTTAACTTTAGAGCGTGAACAATTAGAGGATAAACAACAGCAAATAGAGCGTACAAAGCAAGATATGAATCAACTTTTAGCTGAACATAAAGTATTAGAACAAAATAAAAAAGTGCTAGTACAAGAAAATGAAAAGATAGAAAAACAAAAAATATTTATTCAAAATACTTATTACTACTATCAAAACGCTGATTTATATAAAGAAAAACAAAAAAATATTCAACATATTGATGAACAACTTGTGAGAATTAATCAACAATTAAAAGAAAAAAATATAGAGTATGAGCAATTGAAACAACGTATTTCAGGTAAGGTAGTAGATATGACTCAAGAAAGGACACTTATAGATATATGTCAAAGCTTAAAGCGTGAAGTGGAACAACTTGAGCATAATAGAGAGCAAGTTCAAAATGCAGAAGATCTTCAGGAGAAAATAAGTCAGTTACATCAGGAAATTATAGCGATTGATGAGCATATAGCTAAAAATATTCAACAGCAATATAAGATGACCGCACATGATCATGCAATCTTAAATCATGAACAAGCCGTTCAGAGTTTGCGCGATCATCTGACAGTTGGGAGTCCATGCCCAGTGTGTAATCAAGTCGTTCATAAAGAGGATGTAGAAGCACGTTCTATTGATGAATTAAAAATCTATCAAACGGAAAATAAAAAATTAGAACAACAAATCAATGAATATCGTCTTTTGAAAGTTCGTAAGGAAACATCATTGAAACATTATAAAGAAGTTTATCAAAATGTATCTTCAGTAACATTTGATGCAGAGGAACTGAGTGAAAAATTAAAACTGTTACATTCTAAAGAAGCAGCACTGAATCAAATACGTGAGTGCAATAAGTGGTTAGACACAGAAAATCAACGCTTGATTGAAATTCAAAAAGAAGTGATGAAGTTTGAGCAAGAGCAGGAGATAAAAACACAACAGCAATTAGCAAATCGAACAGCTATTGAAGAATTATATACGAAGACGGGCTATACAGACATTGCATTATTTGTAGAAAATTATGAAATACAATTGAAAGCTCAAGAACAGTTTGATTTTAAAGTGAGCCAAAATAATGAAGACATGCAGCGCAATATTTTGATGAGAACACGTATTCAACAGCAATTGGAAATGCTTCGTACACATATTGAACAATCAAAAGATAGCATAATACAAGCAGCACAAGATTTAGATTATGAGCTTCAAAAGTTGCAATTGGAAGATGAAAAAGAACTGATTCGATTAAAAGAAATGGCACATCAAACAGAACAAATTAAACAGAAGGTTGATGCTTACTTTGATCATGTAAAATTAAATAGAGAGAAAATCAAAGAGGTACAAGAACATCTAAAGTTAATAGAAGTCAAAGATATAAAACAATTAAATGACAAGTATGATGAATGTGAAGAAATGTACAATGAAAGTGTAAAAGTATATAACCAAGTGGAATTGAAGGTAAGAGAAAATAAACAATATATTGAAGAGGTTCAGTTACAAATTCAATATTTACAAAATACATTAGAGACGCAAAGTGAATTAGTGACTTTATCAGAAGTTGTTAGTGGTCATAATCATAAAAAACTCACTTTAGAAAACTATGTACTAACCTATTATCTGGATCAAATATTAGAGTGTGCTAATCGACGTTTACAAGCAATGACAGGTCATCGTTATCAACTTGTAAGAAAAGAAGACATAACTGGTAAAGGATTTAGTGGCTTAGATATAGATGTGTTTGATTACTATGCCAATCAAACACGACCCATTAACTCTTTGTCAGGGGGAGAAACATTCCAAGCTTCTTTAGCCCTAGCACTTGGATTGTGTGAAATTGTTCAAAATGAGCAAGGGGGTATTTCTTTAGATGCTATGTTTATTGATGAAGGTTTTGGTACATTAGATCAAGAAACTTTAGAAACAGCATTGGAAACACTTATTCAGTTGCAATCGAGTGGAAGATTGGTGGGGATGATATCCCATGTGACAGAATTGAAAGATAGAATTCCTGTTATTTTAGAAGTTATATCGAATAATGATCAAAGTACAACACGAATGCAGTTTAAAGAGTAATATAAAAAGCGTACATACTTTCTTCTGTTTATAAGGAAAGTATGTACGCTTCTATCATATTTATGTTTATTTGTTGCGTAATAAGTCGCGAATTTCAGTTAAAAGAACAGTGTTTTCTTCAATTTCTTCCTCTTCTTCTTTCGGTTTCACAACAGTGTTTGCAATTTTAACAAAGATAAATAATGCAAATGCAATAATGATAAAATCAATAATAGACTGAATAAAGATACCATACTTAATGCCGTATAGTGACCAGTTTTTAGCAAAGTCGATTTCACCAAATAATAGACCGATTAAAGGCATGATAATGTTTTCAACTAAAGATGTTACAATTTTATTGAATGCTGCCCCCATAACTACGGCAACAGCTAAGTCGAGTACATTTCCTTTTAGTGCAAACTCTTTAAATTCTTTAAACATTTTTTGTTAACTCCTCTCTATTTATTACTAAAATTAACAAAAAATATTATACATCAAATTACAATTAAAACAATACACTTTTTGAAAATATATTATTTCCATTTTACACTACGTTGATTATAATCGATTGTTTTGTTATGGTATATGTTATGGTTATAGTTTTTAATTTTAAACCTCATGAAAAGAGGGTATATAAATTAAAAGGACTTGATTGTTAAAATTTAATAATGAAAGGGAGTATGTTAATTTATGAATGCTTCAAATCCAGAACCAAATGGTAAGAAGTTTTCACCTGTTTTTTTAATTAGCTCGATCATTGTATTTGCGATTGTGCTAATAGGTGTATTTATTCCAACGCAATTTGGTGAAGTTGCGAATGATATAAAACTATGGATTACAGATACATTAGGATGGTACTATTTAATCTTAACTACAATTATCGTGTTTTTCTGTATTTTCTTGATTTTTAGCCCAATTGGAAAGTTAAAGTTGGGACGTCCTAATGATAAACCGGAATTCAATACAGTTTCATGGTTTGCGATGTTATTTAGTGCAGGAATGGGTATTGGATTGGTATTCTATGGTGCAGCTGAGCCATTATCTCATTTTGCAGCACCGCCTAATGCTGATCCGATGACTACAAAAGCTTTCACTGAATCTTTACGTTCAACATTTTTCCATTGGGGTTTCCATGCATGGGCGGTATATGGTGTCGTTGCATTGGCATTAGCGTATGCACAATTTAGAAAAGGTGAACCCGGCTTATTGTCTAAAACATTAAGACCTATTTTGGGAGATTATGTAGACGGTATTATTGGTACATTAATTGATGTATTAGCTGTATTTGCTACGGTTATTGGTGTAGCAGTATCACTTGGTATGGGTGCATTACAAATCGCAGGTGGGCTAAATTACCTTTTCGGTATACCTAATAATATTGTAACTCAAGCTATTATTATCGTTGTTGTAACAGTATTATTCATTATGAGTGCATGGTCAGGACTCAATAAAGGTATTCAATATTTAAGTAACTTAAATATTGGTTTAGGAACATTGTTAATGCTTGCAGCCTTAATTGCAGGTCCTACCATTCTTATTTTAAATATGTTTACAAGTTCAACAGGTAGTTTGTTGGATTCGTTCTTATTTAGTAGTTTTGATACTGCCGCAACCAATCCACAGAAGAGCCAATGGATGTCAGATTGGACATTATACTATTGGGGTTGGTGGTTGAGTTGGAGTCCGTTCGTAGGTGTATTTATTGCACGTGTATCTAAAGGACGTTCAATTCGCGAATTTATTTCTGGTGTATTACTTGTACCAGTTATTGTAAGTTTCTTATGGTTTAGTGTATTCGGTGTATTAGGTATTGAAACAGCTAAAAAACATAAAGAAATTTTTGATATGTCGGTAGAAACACAACTATTCGGTGTGTTTAACCACTTACCAATGGGCATGGTTTTATCTATTATTGCGTTATTACTTATTGCATCATTCTTTATTACATCAGCAGACTCTGCGACGTTTGTATTAGGTATGCAAACAACCAATGGTTCATTAAACCCAAGTTCATTTGTTAAAGTAACATGGGGTGTAGCACAATCATTGATTGCGTTTGTCTTATTGTTATCAGGTGGCGGCGATGGTGATGCAGGACTGAATGCGCTACAAAGTGCGGCGATTATCAGTGCGCTACCTTTCTCTATTGTTGTCATCTTGATGATGATCAGTTTCTATAAAGATGCGAATAAAGAGCGTAAGTTCCTTGGCTTAACACTTACACCTAATAAACATCGTTTGAAAGAATATGTCGCACAATCTCAGCAAGATTATGAAGATGAATTAATTTCAAAACGCAAAGATTTAAGAGATAAAGAGAAATAATAATATAATATGAGTATAGCTCTTGTTAAAAGCGATTAAGACACATAGAAAAGTCTTAATCGCTTTTTAATAGACATTTATTGAAAATCATTCTCAATTAATAACGTATACTTATAACTAAAAGATATATAGATAATTAAAAGTTATAATATCTAATTAAAAAGACAAAACTCTAAACGAGCGAAATCAGTGTCTATCTAGTTGTTTTCATTAGAAGTTAATAATACAATTAAATAAACGGCATATAAAAATTCAAGGGGGATATTTAGATGACTGCAAATTTAAAAGAACAAGCAAAAAAGTCATTTCAAGTGAATGGAAAAGATGTCACATACTATGATTTAAAATCATTAGAAAATAATGGTTTAACTGAAATTAGTCGCTTACCATATTCTATACGTGTATTATTAGAGTCTGTATTGCGTCAAGAAGACGGCTTTGTTATTACAGAAGATCATATTAAATCCTTAGCGACATTCGGTAAAGAAAATACTAAAGGTGAAGTCCCTTTCAAGCCTTCACGTGTTATCTTACAAGACTTTACAGGTGTACCAGCAGTTGTGGATTTAGCATCCTTACGTAAGGCAATGAATGATGTGGGTGGAGATTTATCAAAAATTAATCCAGAAGTACCTGTAGACTTAGTTATTGACCATTCAGTACAAGTAGATAGCTATGCAAATCCTGAAGCGGTAGAACGCAATATGAAGTTGGAGTTCGAACGTAACTATGAGCGTTATCAGTTTTTAAACTGGGCAACAAAAGCGTTCCAAAACTATAATGCAGTACCACCAGCAACAGGTATCGTACACCAAGTTAACTTAGAATATCTTGCTAATGTTGTACATGTACGTGAAGACAATGGAGAACAAGTTGCATTTCCTGATACATTAGTGGGTACGGATTCACATACGACAATGATTAACGGTCTAGGCGTATTAGGATGGGGTGTCGGCGGTATCGAAGCAGAGGCTGGTATGCTTGGTCAACCATCATACTTCCCAATCCCAGAGGTTATTGGTGTGCGTTTAACAAATGAATTACCACAAGGTGCAACGGCTACTGATTTAGCACTACGTGTTACAGAACTATTGCGTCAAAAAGGTGTTGTTGGTAAATTTGTTGAATTCTTTGGACCGGGTGTTGATAAATTACCATTAGCGGATCGTGCAACAATTGCAAATATGGCACCAGAATACGGTGCAACTTGTGGTTTCTTCCCGGTTGACGATGAAACATTGAAGTATTTACGTTTAACAGGTCGCTCAGATGAGCATATTGATACAGTTGAACAATATTTAAAAGTGAATCACTTATTCTACGATGTAAGTGAAGAACCGAATTACACGGATATTGTAGACTTAGATTTATCGACTGTTGAAGCGTCGTTGTCAGGTCCAAAACGTCCACAAGATCTTATTTTCTTGAGTGATATGAAAGATGCTTTCCAAAAATCAGTAACAGCACCAGCCGGCAACCAAGGTCATGGTTTTGATTCAACTGAGTTTGATAAAAAAGCGACAATTACATTTAAAGATGGTCGCACAACAGAAATGACAACAGGTGATATTGCGATTGCAGCAATTACGTCTTGTACAAATACATCAAACCCTTATGTTATGCTAGGGGCAGGATTGTTAGCCAAAAAAGCGGTTGAAAAAGGTCTAAAAGTTCCAGAATACGTTAAAACATCGTTGGCACCGGGGTCAAAAGTTGTAACAGGTTATTTACGTGATGCAGGATTACAAGAATATTTAGATCAACTTGGTTTCAACTTAGTAGGTTATGGTTGTACAACATGTATCGGTAACTCTGGTCCATTGTTAGAAGAAATAGAAACAGCTGTTGCAAAAGAAGATTTACTTGTGACATCTGTATTGTCAGGTAACCGTAATTTTGAAGGGCGTATTCATCCATTAGTAAAAGCGAATTATCTCGCATCACCACCACTTGTTGTAGCATATGCTTTAGCGGGAACTGTGAATATTGATTTACAAAACGAGGCACTAGGTCAAGATAAAGAGGGCAATGACGTATTTCTTAAAGATATTTGGCCA
The DNA here is from genome assembly GCF_013463155.1 of Staphylococcus sp. 17KM0847. NCBI lineage: Bacteria > Bacillati > Bacillota > Bacilli > Caryophanales > Staphylococcaceae > Staphylococcus > Staphylococcus xeri. The sequence goes on along the minus strand of NZ_CP040781.1, from coordinate 1,176,422 downwards.
TCTATTCAAGAAGTGTCAGATACAGTAGATAGTGTTGTAACACCGGAACTCTTTAAAGAAGAATATAAAAATGTATATGAAAACAATGAACTATGGAATCAAATTGATACAACAAATCAACCTTTGTATGATTTTGATTCAAGTTCAACATACATTCAAAACCCAACATTCTTCCAAGGTTTATCTAAAGAACCGGGTACAATTCAACCGTTAACATCTTTACGTGTTATGGGTAAATTCGGAGATTCTGTAACAACAGATCATATTTCCCCAGCAGGTGCAATCGGTAAAGATACACCAGCAGGTAAATATTTGTTAGATAATGGCGTCTCTCCGCGTGATTTTAACTCATACGGTTCACGTCGTGGTAATCATGAAGTGATGGTAAGAGGTACATTTGCCAATATTCGTATTAAAAACCAATTAGCACCGGGTACAGAGGGAGGCTTTACAACGTATTGGCCAACAAATGAAGTGATGCCAATCTTTGATGCTGCTATGAAATATAAAGAAGACGGTACAGGTCTTGTCGTCTTAGCGGGTAATGATTATGGTATGGGATCTTCTCGTGACTGGGCAGCAAAAGGTACAAACTTATTAGGTGTTAAAACAGTTATCGCACAAAGTTATGAACGTATTCATCGCTCTAACTTAGTGATGATGGGTGTGTTACCATTACAATTTAAAGATGGTGAGTCTGCTGATACACTTGGATTAGATGGTAAGGAAACAATTGCAGTAGATATTGATGAAAGTGTGCAACCGGGACAATTGGTCAAAGTTACAGCAACAAAAGAAGATGGTACAGAAGTGACATTTGAAGCGATTGCGCGTTTTGATTCAAATGTAGAGATTGATTACTATCGTCACGGTGGTATCTTACAGCTTGTTTTACGTAAAAAATTAGCATAGTTGATTCATAATGAAATGAGTGTGATAAGGTTATCTTTATTACGCTCATTTTGTATGATATAGGACAAAATATATTCTTAAGCACTACTTAGATAACAAAGGTTTAAGCTAAAGTCTTTATTTATGTGTCAAAGTCACTTTATGTTAAAATATATTGTACATTAAGATTCGGGAAAGAGGTCAACATGTATGTTATATGCATTAACAGAAATAGAAGTGCGTTATCAAGAAACAGATCAGATGGGTGTTGTGTATCATGGTAATTATGCAACATGGTTTGAAGTAGCACGCACTGACTACATTCGTAAACTAGGTTTGGATTATATGGAAATGGAGCAACAGGGTGTAGTGTCGCCAGTAACAGAGTTGAATATCCAATATAAAAAAAGTGTAGGTTATCCTGAAAAGGTAACCATTAAAACGTGGGTATCTCGATTTTCGCGCTTACGTTCACGTTATGAATATGAAATTTATAATACACAAGGTACGTTGGTTACAACTGGTTATACTGATAATGTATTGATTACAAAAGATAGCGGCAAACCAGTGCGCTTAGATAAAGCATTTCCAAATTGGTATGATGTATATCGCCATATTGATGAATGCAATAAATCTGGAGAAACACGCGAAGTCAAAGAACCCAATCATTAAGCATATTGCTTTTTGATTGGGTTCTAAAAATTTTATGATGTTTTGATTTCTGCACGATAAAGAATATCATCTCCATCGATATCGATCGTTAATTGATGGTCTTCAAAATACCAAATATCTTTTTCTGCAATAACAATATGTAAATCATCAACTGTTGTTTCAAAACCAATATCATTAATATCTTCAAGGAAATCAACGTTAAAAGCAGGGCTGAATCCCTGTTTTAATTGGAATTCACCACCATAGCGTACAAAGAAGCGAAGGATTTTTCCGGTTTCAGGTAGTGAGAGTTCTTGTTTAAACCACTGTACTGCTTCAGGTGTTAACTCTAAGCTCATATTCAGTGAACCTCCTTAATTTTAAAGTGTGTACTTTACATTGTAGAGTGTTTTTGCTCAAAATCAACTGACTTGTTTACATCCATTTGATTTTAGGTTCTGTACCTTTGATAATGCGTTTAATATTGCTTAAGTGTCTGTAAATCAGTAAGGCTGCTACAACAAAGCTAACAAGTACTAGAATAAAATCATGTAATATGAATGCGCCTATAAAACAGCATATCGCTGCAATAATACTAGACAATGAAACATATTTTGTTAAGTAAAGTATAACAAAGAAAATAATGATTAAGATGAGGAACAGAATGGGATTAACGCCAAGTAGAACACCTGCACTGGTCGCAACGGCTTTACCACCACGAAACTTCAAATAAACAGGATAGACATGACCGATGATCGCAAAAATACCGATAATTAATCCATGAATGTCAACATTGAACCATATTGGAAAGAACACAACAATGAATCCCTTGAAAATATCAAAAAACGTTACTGCAAAACCAGCAGGCTTACCAAGTACACGAAAACTATTCGTTGCGCCCGTATTACCACTTCCGTAATTTCTAATGTCTTTTTTAAAAAATAATTTACCAATTAAATAACCACTCGGAATCGCACCGATTAAATAGCTAGCAATAAATAATAGGCATAGTGCCATAGGTTTTCACATCCTTTTAGTACCTGCTCCTATTTTAACATAAATTTACTGTGCGTCATGTGTTTTCTATATGAGATGTCAAAAATAGAGAGAGAAGTGCGTGTTTTTCTTATTTGAATAAAAATGTATCAACTCAAATAAGTTAACGCTTACAACAGTATTATAACAGAACACATAAAAGGCGTGTAATACGGTATACTTTTAATTGTTGCTTGCATTTTTAATGAATTTATATAAGAATAGCTATTGTATAGTCGAAAGAACGAACGTATGTTTGTAGGAGGGGAATTGTGTGTCAGCGAAGAAAATAAACAATTATTCGGATGATGCGATTCAAGTATTAGAAGGATTAGAAGCAGTACGAAAAAGACCAGGTATGTATATTGGATCTACTGATAAACGTGGGTTGCATCATCTGGTATATGAAGTTGTCGATAATTCAGTTGATGAAATTTTAAATGGCTATGGTGATGAAATTAAAGTTACTATTAATACTGATGAAAGTATTACGATTGCAGATAATGGACGAGGTATGCCAACTGGAATGCATAAATTAGGAAAGCCCACAGTTGAAGTGATTTTTACAGTGCTACATGCGGGTGGTAAATTTGGACAGGGTGGCTATAAAACATCAGGCGGTTTACATGGTGTAGGTGCATCTGTTGTGAATGCACTTAGTGAATGGTTAACAGTGGAAATTCATCGTGACGGTGTAATTTTTGAACAGCAGTTCGCTCATGGTGGCATACCACAAACACAGCTTGTGAAAAAAGGGAAGACAAAGAAAACTGGAACGACGGTTACATTTAAGCCAGATCCGGAAATCTTCAAAAACACAACATCTTTTAATTTTGATACATTAAGTGAACGTTTACAAGAGTCTGCTTTTCTATTACAAGGCTTAAAAATTACAATGGAAGATAAGCGTTCAGGCAAAGCGCGTCAAGAAACGTATCATTATGAAGAGGGGATAAAAGCTTTTGTAAGCTATGTTAATGAAGGAAAAGAAGTGTTACACGATGTTGCACTTTTTCAAGGAATTGCTAACGACATCGAAGTAGACGTTGCTTTTCAATATAATGATCAATACTCAGAAGGTATTTTAAGCTTTGTTAACAATGTTCGTACAAAAGATGGAGGTACGCATGAAGTTGGTTTTAAAACAGCAATGACACGTATTTTCAATGAATATTCCAGACGTATTGGTGAATTAAAACCTAAAGACAAAAACATTGAAGGTAATGATATTCGTGAAGGTTTAACTGCGATTATCTCTGTACGCATTCCAGAACACCTTTTACAGTTTGAAGGGCAAACCAAATCAAAATTAGGAACACCTGAGGCGAGAAGTGCAGTTGATGCAATTGTTGCTGAAAAACTTCCTTTTTACTTAGAAGAAAAAGGACAGCTTTCAAAAACATTAGTGAAAAAGGCGATTAAAGCACAGCAAGCACGTGAAGCGGCACGTAAGGCACGTGAAGATGCACGCTCAGGTAAAAAAAATCGTCGAAAAGAAACTTTGTTATCTGGTAAGTTAACACCAGCACAAAGTAAAAATACAAAGAAAAATGAGCTGTATTTAGTAGAGGGGGACTCTGCAGGTGGTTCAGCTAAGCTAGGTCGAGATCGTAAATTTCAAGCCATTTTACCTTTACGTGGTAAGGTTATCAACACAGAAAAAGCTAAATTAGAAGATATTTTTAAAAATGAAGAAATCAATACAATTATTCATACAATTGGTGCAGGTGTAGGCAGTGATTTTAACTTAGAAGATAGCAATTATAATCGTATTATCATTATGACAGATGCAGATACAGATGGTGCACACATCCAAGTATTACTATTAACCTTCTTTTTCAAATATATGAGACCACTCGTTCGTGAGGGTCATGTTTATATTGCTTTGCCACCACTTTATAAGTTAGAAAAAGGGAAAGGCAAAAGCAAAAAAGTAGCTTATGCGTGGACTGATGAAGAGTTAGAAAAATTACAAAAAGAGCTTGGAAAAGGCTTTATGTTACAACGTTATAAAGGTCTCGGTGAAATGAATCCCGAGCAATTATGGGAAACAACAATGAACCCGGAAACACGAACGCTTATTCAAGTTCAAATTGATGATGAGGTACGCTCATCTAAACGTGTATCGACGTTAATGGGTGATAAAGTTGCACCTCGACGTGACTGGATTGAACGCCATGTACAATTTGGCATGCAAGAAGATCAAAGTATTTTAGAAAATGATGAAGTTCAAATACTAGCTCAAGATGAAATAGATAGGGAGGATGCGTAATGGCTGAAGTAATTCAAAGTTTACCTCTAGAAGACGTTATTGGAGATCGATTTGGACGTTATAGTAAATATATTATTCAAGAACGTGCATTGCCAGATGTTCGAGACGGATTAAAACCAGTTCAAAGACGCATTCTGTATTCAATGTTTTCAAGTGGTAACACATATGATAAAAACTTCCGTAAAAGTGCTAAAACGGTTGGGGATGTGATCGGTCATCTTCATCCACATGGTGATACGTCTGTCTATGATGCTATGGTGCGTCTAAGTCAAGATTGGAAATTACGTCATGTATTAGTAGAAATGCATGGGAACAACGGAAGCATTGACAATGATCCACCTGCTGCAATGCGTTATACTGAGGCGAAGTTAAGTCAATTGTCAGAACAGTTATTACGAGATTTAAATAAAGAAACGGTTGACTTTGTACCTAACTATGATGATACACAAATGGAACCTATGGTGTTGCCGGCACGTTTTCCTAATCTATTGGTCAATGGTTCTACTGGTATCTCAGCGGGTTATGCAACAGATATTCCTCCCCATAACCTAGCAGAGGTCATTACTGCAACTTTAAAACTGATTGATCGTCCAGATATGACAGTTAAGCAATTGATGAAGTATGTCAAAGGTCCTGATTTTCCGACAGGTGGTATTGTTCAAGGAATCGATGGTATCCAAAAGGCATATGAGACAGGTAAAGGTAAAGTGATGGTTCGTGCTAAGAGTGATGTAGAAACATTGCGCAACGGTCGTCAGCAAATTGTTGTGACAGAAATCCCATATGAAGTGAATAAAGGCGCACTTGTCAAAAAAATTGATGAGTTACGTGCTGATAAAAAAGTAGAAGGTATTGTTGAAGTTCGTGATGAAACAGATCGCAGTGGTTTACGTATCACAATCGAATTAAAAAAAGATATAAATGCGACATCAATTCTTAACTATCTGTACAAAAACACGGATTTACAAGTAGCGTATAACTTTAATATGGTTGCTATTAGTGAAGGTAGACCTAAGTTAATGGGACTTAAAGCGATTATTGATAGCTACTTAAATCATCAAATTGACGTTGTATCACGTCGAACACGCTATGATTTAAAGCATGCTGAATCACGTATGCATATTGTGGAAGGTTTGATGAAGGCTTTATCTGTTTTGGATGAGGTTATTGCATTGATACGTGAATCTAAAAATAAACGAGATGCTAAAGAAAATTTAGTCGATACATTTGGATTTACAGAAGAACAGGCAGAAGCGATTGTAATGTTGCAACTCTATCGTTTAACTAATACAGATATTGTCGCTTTACAAGAAGAACATGATGCATTAGCTCAAAAAATCCAAACACTTCAACATATTTTAGAAGATCATGATGCATTATTAGAAGTCATTAAAGATGAATTGACAGAGATTAAAAAGCAGTTTAAGGCGCCACGTTTGTCCATCATTGAAGCACAAATCGAAGAAATCAAAATCGATAAAGAAGTGATTGTACCGAGTGAGGTTGTGATGATGAGTCTGACGCGAGAAGGCTATATTAAACGTACGTCACTTCGTAGTTTTAATGCTTCTGGAAAAGACGAAATGGGTTTAAAAGAAAAAGATAATGTTTTGAAACTATTAGAAGTGAATACACAAGATACGGCATTATTATTTACGAATAAAGGACGCTATCTATCTGTTCCAGTGCATAAATTGCCAGACATTAAATGGAAAGAATTAGGACAGCATATGTCTCAAATTGTGCCGATTGATGAAGATGAAATAGTTATAGACTTTTATGCAGTATCTCAATTTAATGATGAACAAGAAGTGGTCATTACAGCAACACGTTATGGCATGGTTAAGATGAGTACGTTATCAAGCTATAAAACAGCACGACATATGAAACCGCTTGTTGCGATGAAAGTAAAAGAACAAGATGAGGTCATTGCAGCAATTCAAATGAATACAGCAGATATAGAGAAATATATTACGCTGTTAACGCATAAAGGTATGTCATTGACCTATCCATTAACTGAATTGCCAATAACAGGTTTGAGAACGAGTGGTGTTAAGGCGATTAACCTTAAAGATGAAGATTATGTTGTGATGCTTGATTTAATAGGCAAAGATGATAGCATCTTGATAGCAACACAGCGAGGGGCTTTAAAACGTATCCATTTTGATGTTTTACAAGTTGCCAAAAGAGCGCAACGAGGTATTACATTATTAAAAGAATTAAAAAGACAACCGCATCGTATTATTGCAGCACGTATATGCCGTCCAGAAGATACAAATTATCAATTGATATCGGATCAAGACACATATCATGGGCAAATTAACAAAATTCATTTGTCTGAGCAATATACAAATGGTACTTTTGTCGTTGATACGGCTACATTTGGTAATATTCAAGGTTTATTTTTATATCGACAATAAAAAAATTGATAGTCACTTCTAACTATTGATGATAAACTGTTACTAGTTGTGTTTATTTTGACATTTGAAAATCTAATAGTAAAGAGTGATTAATTTGAGAGATTTTGATAGTTTAATTCCTGATTGGTTTAAGACATTTATTCAAGTAGGTAATGATTTAATATGGTCACAATACTTGATTGGTTTACTTTTAACAGCAGGTGTTTTCTTCACGATTAGTTCAAAGTTTGTCCAAATTAGATGGTTACCGGAAATGTTCAGAGCTTTAACAGAAAAGCCAGAAACATTAGACTCGGGTAAGAAAGGGATTTCCCCATTTCAAGCTTTTGCGATTAGTGCAGGCTCTCGCGTAGGAACAGGAAATATCGCAGGTGTGGCTACGGCGATTGTTCTTGGTGGTCCGGGTGCCGTGTTTTGGATGTGGGTTATCGCAATTGTGGGTGCAGCCAGTGCTTTTATCGAGTCAACACTTGCACAAGTATATAAAGTGCCAGACGAAGCAGGTGGGTTCCGTGGTGGACCAGCATATTATATTACGAAGGGACTTAATCAACGTTGGTTAGGTGTTGTATTTGCAGTATTAATTACGATTACTTTTGCTTTTGTGTTTAATACTGTGCAGTCTAATACAATTGCTGAATCTTTACAGACACAGTATAGTATCAGCCCAGTAGTAACAGGAATAGTATTAGCGGTGATTACAGCGATTGTTATTTTTGGTGGTGTGCGCAGTATTGCAAAGTTATCATCAGTTATTGTACCGTTTATGGCAATTATTTATGTTGCTATGGTATTCGTTATTTTATTAATTAACTATGATCAAATTATCCCAATGATTTCAACAATTATTAAGAGTGCATTTGGTATTGATCAAGCAGCAGGTGGCGCTGTTGGATTCGCAGTATTACAAGGAATCAAGCGAGGTCTCTTCTCGAATGAGGCAGGTATGGGTTCTGCACCTAATGCTGCAGCAACAGCAGCTGTATCACATCCTGTAAAGCAAGGACTTATCCAAGCATTAGGCGTATTTTTTGATACGATTTTAGTATGTACAGCAACAGCAATTATGATTTTACTGTATACAGGCTTAGAGTTCGGTGAAGATGCAAAGCAAGGTGTTGCAGTAACACAATCTGCACTAAACGAGCATTTAGGTAGTGCGGGTGGTATTTTCTTAACAATTGCGATTACGTTGTTCGCGTTTTCATCATTAGTAGGTAACTATTATTATGGTCAGTCGAATATGGAGTTTTTATCGAGAAATAAGGTCGTATTATTTATTTTTCGTTGTTTAGTTGTTATTCTTGTTTTCTTTGGTGCAGTTGTCAAAACAGAGACAGTATGGAGTACAGCAGATGTCTTCATGGGTCTTATGGCAATTGTAAACATTATAGCAATTATTGCGTTATCTAATGTTGCTTTTGCAGTTATGAGAGATTATCAGCGTCAACGTAAAGCAGGCAAACGTCCAATTTTTAGACCGGAAGAATTGGAAATCAATTTGTTCGGTATTGAATGTTGGGGACAAGATTTGAAAAAAACAAAACCATACGATAAGTTCTAATGAGTAAATATAAGCTGGATGTTGAGTCATTAAAAACTCAATATCCAGTTTTTTAGGTTAAGCAAGATAAAGATTTACTATTTTGGAGGGGTTTCTTTTTTTTGGACTCCTGTTATAAAATGAGTATTATGTGGTAAAGCCTTTTCAATATGTATCGGAATATATATAATTTGACATGAATAGTAAGAGAGGAAGATAGCATGGAGACATATAAGATAACAAAGGTCCTCAATAACAATGTGTTAATCTGTATACATCGTCAAAGTGAAGTTGTCATAATTGGTAAAGGATTGGGCTTCAACAAAAAACCGGGTATGTTCATCAAAGATCCAGATACAATTGAAAAAGTATTTAAACTTCAAAATAAATCAGAGCAAAATCATTATATTATGTTGCTTGATCAGATAGATGAGGAAGTATTGCGTGTTGTTATAGAGTCTGTTCACTTCATTTTAGAGCATTTTAATATGAGTAAAAATGAATCTTTTATTGTATCACTAACAGATCATCTTATTTTTGCATTAAAGCGTGTAAAAAACAAACAGCTCATCACAAATCCATTTTTAAGTGAAACAAAATATAGTTATCCCGAAGCATATCAAATTGCTAAACGTGTTGTTACAAGATTAAACTTACAACTTAATGTTGACTTTCCTGAAGATGAAGTAGGTTTTATTGCGCTACACATTGCTTCACAACTTGAAAATGTTACAGTAGAAAATACAAAACAAGCGGCACAGTTGATTAATAATGCGGTTCGATTAATAGAACACGACCGAGAAATCTCTGTTTCTGTTACATCGCTTCAATATCAGAGATTCATAAGACATATGCATTTTTTATTAGAAAGATTAAAAAAAGGGGAACGCACAACGATCGAATTAAATTTCGAAAAGTTATTGAAAGCGCAATATCCACTATGTTACAATATAGCTGTTAAAATAATAAAAATGATTCAATCGCATATGGATGTTGAGGTATACGAAGCAGAGGTTGCATATTTAACAATGCATATTCAACAACTTGTTATAGCATCTCAGCAGTCATAAATCATACTAACGTGTTACTAAGTGAGATTAGGCATGAGTAAATAGAGTTGTGAAATATATTTTCACAATTCTCTTACTCATGCTTTTTGTGTTTGAGTCTAATTGAATTGGAGGTTTAAGTAGTGAGGAAAAAACTTTTTGGTCAATTGCAACGAATTGGTAAAGCATTAATGTTACCTGTTGCAATCTTGCCAGCTGCCGGTTTGTTGTTAGCAATCGGTACAGCTATGCAAGGAGAAACATTACAAGAGTATTTACCATTCTTACAAAATGGTGGTGTACAAAACATCGCAGAAATGATGGAAAGTGCCGGCGGTGTGATATTCGATAACTTACCTATCATCTTCGCGATGGGGGTTGCTATCGGCCTAGCAGGAGGCGACGGTGTAGCTGCAATTGCTGCACTTGTAGGTTATCTTGTTATTAACAAAACGATGGGTGCCTTTTTACATGTGACGCCAGAACAACTTGGAGACCCAGCAAATGGCTATGCAAGTGTTATGGGGATTCCAACACTTCAGACAGGTGTGTTTGGTGGTATTATTATAGGGGTACTTGCCGCTTGGTGTTATAATAAGTTTTACAATATTAACTTACCATCGTATTTAGGGTTTTTTGCAGGTAAGCGTTTTGTACCGATTATGATGGCAACAACATCATTTCTTTTGGCATTTCCAATGGCATGGATTTGGCCTACGATTCAAAGTGGTTTGAATGCATTCAGTGAAGGATTACTTGATACAAATACAGGGTTAGCAGTGTTTTTATTTGGTTTTATTAAGCGTTTATTAATTCCATTTGGTTTACACCATATTTTCCATGCGCCATTCTGGTTTGAGTTTGGTTCATTTACGAATGCAGCGGGTGAAATTATTCGTGGTGACCAACGTATCTTTATTGAACAAATTCGTGAAGGAAGTCAGTTAACAGCTGGGAAATTTATGCAAGGTGAGTTCCCTGTTATGATGTTTGGTTTACCGGCTGCAGCACTAGCGATTTATCATTCTGCTAAGCCAGAAAATAAAAAAGTAGTTGCCGGTTTAATGGGTTCAGCAGCATTAACATCATTTTTAACAGGTATTACTGAGCCATTAGAATTTGCATTTTTATTCGTAGCACCATTATTGTTCTTTATTCATGCGGTGCTTGATGGTTTAGCATTCTTAACATTATACTTGTTAGATGTGCATCTTGGTTATACATTCTCAGGTGGTTTTATTGACTTTGTATTATTAGGTATTTTACCGAATCAAACGCAGTGGTGGCTCGTTATTCCAGTTGGACTTGTTTATGCAGTCATCTACTATTTCTTATTCCGCTTCTTAATTAAAAAAATGAATTATAAAACACCGGGACGTGAGGATGAGCAAGCATCAGTCCAAACAACAGCAGCTGGAGAATTACCATATGCAGTGCTAGAAGCAATGGGTGGAAAAGAGAATATTAAGCATTTAGATGCATGTATTACACGTTTGCGTGTTGAAGTGAATGATAAAGCACAAGTAGACGTAGCACGTTTGAAAAACCTTGGAGCGTCAGGTGTTTTAGAAGTAGGCAATAATATGCAAGCTATCTTCGGTCCGAAGTCTGATCAAATCAAACATGAAATGCAACAGATTATGAATGGGCAAGTTGTTGAATCTCAAGTTAAATTAGATGATGAAGACACTGCAACTGTTGCGACAACAGAAGAAGAAAAAACAAGTCGCCAACAAGTTGTTTCAGCACCAATTCAAGGTGAAGTTATTCAATTGAGCCATGTACCAGACCAAGTGTTTAGTGAAAAAATGATGGGTGATGGTATTGCCATTCGCCCTACGGAAGGCAAAGTTTATGCACCATTTAATGGTCGTGTACAAATGGTTTTCCCAACGAAACATGCGATAGGCCTTACATCTGAAAATGGTTTAGAATTATTAATCCATGTGGGCTTAGATACTGTAAAATTAGAAGGTCAATGCTTTGATGTTCATGTAGAAGAAGGTCAAAATATACAAAAAGGCGACTTACTGATGACTTTTGATTTGGAATATATTAAAACACATGCTAAAAGTGAGATAACACCTATCATTGTGACACAATCTGATGTGACGAACTTAGATTTTACAACACAATCTAATATTTCAGCAGGTGAACAACTTTTTGAAACAAAATAAGCGTGAGCTAGCGAGGTAATGTGGGGAACCACTTACCTCGCTTTTTATTCTTAACGACGCCTATGATATATCAAAAGGATGTTTCTATATTTTGAAATTATAAAATAGGTTACCAGTTTGATTTTTAACTGAAAAAGTATAAACTAACTATAAGTATCTTTAAAAGGTTTGGTGAAAGTCATGTCAGAACAAAAGACGAACAATCAAAAGGGAGATAAAAGCATTCGTATTCATGAGAGTCGTTTTATGAAGTTTTTCGGTGGTAGAGACTTATTGTTTGCATTGAGTGTCTTTATTCTTATCGGAATTGTGATTTTTATATTTGATCGGGTGTCCTATATCTTCCAACCATTTATTATTATTTTTAATACAATTGCAGCGCCTATTATTGTTGCACTTATATTGTATTATTTATTCAACCCGATTATTAATGTATTAGAACGTCATAATATTAAACGTGTATGGGGGATTACGCTACTTTTTTTAGGGATTATAGGTTTAATCACGCTGGCAGTTAATTTACTGATTCCGATTGTGTCATATCAATTAGACCGATTAATGCATAACTTTCCATCATATATTAATAAACTAACAGAGTTCTCTAATAATATGATGCACATCCCATTTTTATCTGATTATTATAGTGATATTGAAAAAGCATTATACAATTTGCAAGAAAAAATCCCATCTTTTACTGATGGATTGAGTGATAAATTACGCGTCTTTGCTGAAGCTGTTGTGAATGTGACGGTAGTGATTGTAACAGTTCCATTTGTATTATTTTTTATGTTAAAAGATGGTCATCGTTTTAAAGATTATTCCAATAAAATCGTACCTCCTAAGTTTCGTAAAGATGTTCATGATTTATTGGATAAAATGAGTGAACAAGTTGGTTCTTATATTCAAGGACAAATTATCGTATCGTTTTGTATTGGTGTTTTACTCTTTATAGGTTATTCCATTATTGGACTAGATTATGCCTTAGTTTTAGCTAGTATTGCTGCTGTTACAAGCGTAGTTCCTTATCTTGGACCTACGATAGCGATTTCTCCAGCCATTATTATTTCATTGATTACATCTCCATTTATGTTGATTAAATTAATTATCGTATGGACAGCTGTACAGTTTATTGAAGGTCATTTTATTTCACCAAATATTATGGGGAAAACGATGCGTATTCATCCTTTGACTATTATTTTTGTATTGTTATGTGCAGGTAATTTATTAGGCATTGTTGGTGTTATTTTAGGGATACCAACATACGCTATTATTAAAGTTTTAGTATCCCATATATTTTTATTGTTTAAAAGACGCTACAATAAATACTATGCTAATGAATCCGGCCCCTATGAAATTAATGAGGATAAAGATGCATTAGAGTAGAGGGAGTATTTAAAAACGAACAGAGTGGGAGGATGAAATCTCGTAGGTATATCAAGATTTCTGTCTCACTCTTTAATTATGCAAAAAGAAAGTATACATAACTGCATCATATATTGATAAAAAGGAGTAATCTCATGACATTGAATAGACGTCTTGTGGTAAGGTATTTAAAAATAATATTTGCCGTTGTATTGGTCAGTGTTGTTAGTGTTGTTCTTGTCAAAGAATTATCACATGTTGATTTTAAAAAGGCATTTTTATTGTTTAATCGTATTAATAGTTTTGAATTGATCGGTTTATTTTTATTGGGTGGCAGTGCAATGATTCTGTTGTCACTGTATGATGTGATTTTAGCGACACGCTTTCGCTTAGAAATATCAAAATTTAAAGCGTTAAGAATGGGATATATCATCAATGCTTTTAATAATATTATTGGTTTTGGTGGGTTTATTGGTGCAAGTGTACGTTTATGGTTTTATCGCCAATATACAGAACGCAGCAAGAAACTGGTACACTTTATTTCTTACATGCTCACGTCTATGCTTACAGGGTTGAGTTTTTTATCAATACTCATTGTCACACACATTTTAGATGTGAGTTTTTTAAATCGAACGTCGATATGGTTTACTATTTTTCTGTATGGCGTTGCATTATTATTGCCTATTTTTCTCATTGTTTCATGGATATGGCCTGTTGATAAAAAAGCGCGTTGGTTAGGGACAAGCTTTACGTTGATTTCTAGTGTAGAGTGGGTATTGGCAACTGTGGTACTCTATTTTGCGATGCAGTTAGTCGGTGCATCGGTCTCTTTTCCAGTTGTATTAAGTATTTTTATTGTTGCTGCAATTTCAGGTTTAGTGTCATTTATACCGGGAGGCTTTGGCGCATTTGATTTACTTGTGCTACTTGGTTTTAAATATATGGGTGTGTCAGAAGAAAAAATCGTACTAGCGTTATTACTTTATCGCTTTGCTTATTATTTCTTCCCATTATTTATTGCATTGGTTTTAACAGTTTTTGAATTTGGTGCTGTGACTAAAAAATATGTATCTGAATCTAGATATTTTCAACCTGCAAAAGAGCTTTCGTCTTTTTTGATGTCATTTCAAAAAGATGCCATTCCATTTGCGCCATCCTTTGTATTAAGCGTATTAGTGTTAATTGTGAGCCTTGTTTCTTTAGTTAACAACTTTGGCATTATTTTTGATGCCACAGAAACATCACATCATGTGTTATTTATTATACTTTATCTCTTAAATGTGAGCGCAGGACTGATTTTATTTTTGAATTTGAAGGGAATTATGTTACGCAGCAAACGTGCAATATTATTTGCGATTGTAGCGCTAGCGATTTTGATTACATCTAATGCTTATGTTTATGGTATCTCAATGACATTAGTATTAGCTTTATTACTGATAGGTGCTTTGGTTTTTGCATACAATAAAGCGATGGTGCTGAAAAGGCCTGTAAGATTGAAGTCACTGGTATATATGGCAATTGTTATTGTAATTACTTTATATTGTAATCAATTTTTAGTTAAAGGTTTTTTAAGGTTTTTAGATGTTGAAACACCTAAAGTGGATATTTTCTTGTTACGCTCCGCTTTTTGGATATCATTTATAGGTATGACATTATTAGCTGTATTGATGATTAACTTTTTTGAATGGCGTTATCGGAGACCTAATGCCTCTAATGATATACGTGTAGCACAAGAAATACTACATAAATATGGTGGGCACTTTTTAAGTCATTTGCTATACAGTGGTGATAAAAATGTTTATGTCAATCAGGATCAAACAGCATTCTTAATGTATCGTCATACAAAAGGTTCATTTATTGTATTAGGTGATCCTATTGGTAAAAGCAGTGCGTACCGTGAATTGTTAACGGAGTTTTATACACATGCGACATATCTTGGTGGTGATGTGATGTTTTATCAAGTGTCAGAATCACATCTTTCACTTTATCATGAGTTCGGTAATCAGTTTTTCAAGTTAGGAGAGGAAGCACTGATTGATGTACAAAACTTTACAACTGCTGGCAAAAAAAGACGTGGTTTTCGAGCGACGTTGAACAAGTTTGAATCATTGGGCTATACATTTGAAATACTAGAGACACCACTACCTGAAGCAGACTATGCAAGGCTAAGAAAGATTAGTGATATATGGTTAGACAAGCAGACAGAATTTTATTTCTCTGTTGGAAGATTTAATCGTTCTTATGTAAACTCGGCAGCAGTAGGTGTTATGAAAAACAAAGAAGGTCGTATCGATGCATTTTGTACATTAATGCCTGTCGACTTTGAAAAAGCGATGTCTATTGATTTAATTCGTTGGGATAAAACATTAGAATTGCCATTTATGGATGCACTGTATTTACATATGATTTTATGGTCACAATCAGAAGGATATCAATACTTTAATATGGGAATGGCGACACTTTCTAATGTAGGGCGTGTACCGTATAGTCATATGAAAGAGAAGTTTGCAGGTCGTTTTTATGAACATTTTAATGGTTTATATAGCTTTCAAGGATTACGTCAATATAAAAATAAATTTAATCCTCAATGGGAATCGCGTTATTTGATTTATCATCGTTCACAAACAGTTTGGGAATGCTTATTAAAAGTGACGCGTACAATACGCAAAAAAAGTTAGAATTAAGATAATGAGGATAACGTATATAGAGCAGGTATTTTATAAAAGAGACGACTGAGATGGATAGAAAACTCAGTCGTCTCTTTATTATATGTCTAATGATGAGAGATATTAATATGATGTGATTGTGCGTAAGCTGTACGCTCGTCTTCCTGCTGTTGAAAACGTTCAGGTTGTTTTTTATAAAAATCTTGATGATACGTTTCTGCTTCGTAAAAGGTTGAAGCAGGTAAGACTTGAGTTGCGATTGCTTTGTCATGGTTTAACGTGTGCTTCAGGGACTCAATATAGGATTCAGCCACTTGTTTTTGATCATCATTCGTATAAAAAATAGCTGTGCGATATTGTGTGCCACGATCTTGAAACTGACCTTCAAAATCAGTAGGATCAATAACTGAAAAGAAAATTTCTAAAAGTTTATGATACGAAAAGAGTGCGACATCATATTCTATTTTTACAATTTCGTAATGCCCTGTTTCACCGGTTTTTACTTCTTCATAGCTTGGATTGTGTGTATGTCCTCCCATATAACCTGAAGTTACTTTTTCGATACCTTCTTGCTCATCGAAAGGTTTTGTCATACACCAAAAGCACCCACCGGCAAAATAAGCTGTATTAATATTCATTTTATCACCCATTTCATATATATTTCTTTTGTTATTTTAATGGTTTTCACTTGCTTTTTAAATCAAATTTCTATACCGTTAATATGTGTTTATTATAGTACATAGCAATCTAATTTTGAAAGTATAAGGTTGGTAACATGACGGAAAATAATTTTGATACGAATAGCTCCAGTCAATCAGGTCAAAAGTTGCAGCGCACTAAGAAGAGGCGTATACGCAAGGTGCCCTTTGTTATTTTAGCGTTGATACTTGTATTTATTGTCCCGATCATTTATAGCATCAGGAGTTATCATTCTGGTTTAGAACTCGCTAAAAAACATGCGCAAACGCCTAAAATACATAAGTTTGAAGGTGCATCTAAAAATGATGGTAAAGCTACTGTTTTAATCTTAGGTGCAGATTTAGAAGATGGCGGTGTATCGAGAACAGATTCTATTATGGTGGCACAGTATGACTACATAAAAAAAGATATGAAAATCATTTCTGTGATGCGTGATATTTATGCAGATATTCCGGGGTATAATAGTTATAAAATTAATGCCGCTTATTCATTAGGTGGTGCGGAGTTGTTGCGTAAGACATTAAAGGAGAATCTCAATATTGATGTTGAGTATTATGCGACATTAGATTTTAAAGGCTTTGAGGCAATGATAGATGAGTTAGAACCAGAAGGTATTCCGATTGATGTTGAGAAAGATATGTCAGAAAAAATTGGTGTATCTTTAAAAAAGGGGCATCATCGTTTAAATGGTAAAGAGTTACTCGGCTACGCAAGATTTCGAAATGATGAAGAAGGGGATTTTGGACGTGTTCGTCGTCAGCAACAGGTGATATCAGCATTGAAACAACAACTCACGCAGCCATCATCAATAATTAAAACACCTAAACTTGCAGGTATTATGCGTGGTTATGTAAGTACGAATATGTCAGATTCAACCATTTTTCAAACAGGTATGAGCTTTATTATTCGAGGCGATAAAGATATCAAGACATTAAGTGTTCCTGTAAAAGGAAGCTATGAAAACATTGTTACAAATGATGGTGGTTCGGCACTTGGTATTGATAAAGAAGAAAACAAAAAACGTATTGAACATTTTTTGAATGAAGAATAGATGTGTACCTGAAAAAGGCCATCTCACAATATTTTTATTGTGGGATGGCTTTTTTAATGCAATGTTTATTGATCTGACTTACGTGTACCGCCTACACCAAAATGATTAGGTTTCATCTCTTCAATGACAACAGAGATTGCATCACGCTTAGCGTCGGTCGTTTTTTCAACGGCATTTGTTATTTCTTGAACTAAGTTTTTAAGCTGATCATCCGTACGACCTTCTAATAATTTGACTGTTACGATTGGCATAGTTATTGCCCCTTTCTAAAATGATACGTTTTTTTCATTATATCATTTTTAATTAATGGTTGCGTAGAATGATTAAAAACACGTATGATAGAGGTGATTAGAGAATATACAAGATGGAGGTTATCGTATGGGGTTTGATAATGTCTTAACATCATTAGGAATTAACGGTATGAAGGTACTGATTCATCTTGATCAACAAAAATATACGGTAGATGATGCAATTACTGGCTATATTAAGTTGAAAGCAGGGCAAAGTGATCAAAAAGTAACACATATTGAGTTGAAGTTACTTGAAAAATATGAGAATAATGACGAAACGAGTGAGTTTACAAGATTAACACGTGAAATTGATCATTTTGTTATTGATGATACATTTACTATTGATGTCGGTGAACAAAAGAAAATCTTGTTTAAATTTAAACCTAAACAATGGGATTTTAAGTCAGAAGCCAGTCAGATCATTTTGAATACACATGTCTATATTGATTTAGGCATTGATGAAGAGGTTGAAGCAGTTATTCCTTATATACATTAAGCAATATGTGGAAGCGGTACACATCAGATATTCTGACTTGAGTGTACCGCTTTAGCTATGGTTGAGTGAGACGGAAAAAGTTACTCGATATATGTATCAAAATCAGTAAGTGCTTGCTGTCCTAAATCTCTATCTTTAGCATTTTTAAAGCTAATACGCAGTGCACCGTAAATATCTTCGCGTAACTCTAAAATTCTTAAATTGCGTATTGAAATATGGTGTGTACTTAAAATATCAGTAATTTGTGAAATGGTTCCCGCTTTATCTGGAATGTCGACGTACAGGTCATATGTGCTATTCATTGCACCTTGACTGCGTATAGGTAAAGCATCACGATACGATTTGGCGTACTCAAAAAAGTTAAAAAGAGATGACGCATCATCTGACTCTAATAGTGTAATGACATCAGTGAGCTGTGCTTGAAACTGTTTCATAATTGTTAGAATATGTGTTTTATTCTCTATGGTAATATCCCGCCACATTTCTGGGTTACTGCTCGCGATACGTGTAATATCTCTAAAACCACCAGCAGCAAGTTCTTGTACAAGTGGATTTTCAGGAGCATAATGTGCATTTAATGAAACTAAACTAGAAGCTACAATATGAGGTGTGTGACTTACAATACCCGTTACATAATCGTGTTCTTTGGCAGTCATCTTAATCAACTGAGCTTGTGTTGATCTAAGTAGTTGGACAATTTGATGATAAGCTTGGCTATTTTCAGGAAGGTCATGTACGAGAATATAGTAGGCATTTTCAAATAGATGTTTTTTAGAATTTAAAACACCTGACTTATGACTTCCTGCCATTGGATGTCCACCAATCAAGTGAATACCATGTTTTAATAAAGTAGATTCATATGCTTGAATTGTAGATTTTGTACTACCAGTATCTGTAACAATGAGTCCCGATTTCGTGTTGAGGTTAGGTAACATTTTTAAGTAATTTACAGTTGTTTGAACAGGGGTAGCAAAAATAATAATATCGGCTTGCGATACACCTTCCTCAAAGTGTTGAATCGGTATATCAATAATACCAATAGATTTTGCACGTTCAAGTTGTTGATCGTCTGAATCATAGGCGCTGACTGTTACATCAGAGTGAAAATATTTTAGATTACTCGCTAAACTTCCTCCAATGAGACCTAAACCTACGAAGAAAACATGCCTCATCTTCTCACCTCGTTGTATTAATTTTCAGACATTTTAACATTTTAAAGCGACTTATTGCAATAGTTATGTTTTAAAAGCAAGCACAATTCTTTTTATCATATTTCTAGTAGGAAATGTATCGTGTTGTTGGCTAAAATAGTCCCAATGCGTTAAAATATAGTTTGACCAACAAGGCATACATTGCCTAATACGATTAGGTATGGATTTATAATAAATGTGTAGAATCAATAAGCATGAATAGAAACTGTTAAAAGTAAGGCCAAGTATGACAAAATGTTTTGTTAAAACGAATAAGGAATAAGATAAATATCTAAACGAGCAAA
The DNA here is from genome assembly GCF_013463155.1 of Staphylococcus sp. 17KM0847. NCBI lineage: Bacteria > Bacillati > Bacillota > Bacilli > Caryophanales > Staphylococcaceae > Staphylococcus > Staphylococcus xeri. Next base: position 1,156,325 of record NZ_CP040781.1, on the reverse strand, counting down.
GATGTATCTTTTGTTTTAACTTTACTTGATTGATATGGCATAACGCGTATGTTTAATTTACAATCAATCATAGGGAATGAATATTGAATAAAGAAGTAGGAGTAGTTATATGAAATTTACGAACTTAACAACGGCAGAGTTTGATGCATTTACAGATACAATGCCGTATAGCCATTTTACACAAATGGTGGGCAATTATGAGCTGAAAATTGCGGAAGGTGTGGAAACACATCTTGTCGGCGTTAAAGACAATAACAATAATGTATTAGCGGCATGTCTTTTAACAGCGGTTCCAGTGATGAAAGTATTTAAGTATTTTTATACGAATCGTGGACCTGTTATGGATTATGACCATAAAGAACTCGTACATTTTTTCTTTAAAGCCTTAGGAGACTATGTTAAGCAACATAAAGCCCTTTATTTACGAGTAGATCCTTATTTACCAATTGCTAAACGAAACCATGATGGAGATATATTAGAAGCGTATCCTACCGATTGGTTATTTGATAAATTTGCAGCACTCGGTTATACACATGAAGGGTTCACAACAGGATTTGATACGGTTCGCCAAATCCGTTTTCACTCTGTATTAGATTTGAAAGATAAAACAGCACAAGACGTATTGAAAAATATGGATAATTTGCGTAAACGTAATACAAAGAAAGTACATAAAAATGGTGTTAAAGTAAGATTTTTGGAAGAAGAAGAACTGCCTATCTTTAGAAGTTTTATGGAAGATACTTCAGAAACGAAAGATTTTGTTGATCGAGAAGACAACTTCTATTATAACCGTATGCGACATTATAAAGATCGCGTTCTTGTACCACTGGCATATATCGATTTTCAAACATATATTGAAGAGTTAAAACGAGAAGAAGAAAGTTATAAGAAAGAAATTCATAAAGCTGAAAAAGAAATAGAAAAACGTCCTGATAATAAAAAAGCATTGAATAAAAAGCAGAATTTAGAACAGCAATTAGAGGCAAATCAATCGAAGTTAGACGAGGCGCAAACACTTCATAAACAGCATGGAGAGACATTGCCGATATCTGCTGGTTTCTTTATTATTAATCCTTTTGAAGTTGTTTATTACGCAGGTGGCACAGCAAACCAATATAGACATTTTGCAGGGAGCTATGCTGTACAGTGGGAAATGATTAATTATGCAATAGATCAAAATATCTCGCGCTACAATTTTTATGGTATTAGTGGAGATTTTACAGAAAATGCAGAAGATGCAGGTGTTGTTAAATTTAAAAAAGGTTATAATGCAGATGTCATTGAGTATATTGGTGATTTTATCTTGCCTGTGAACAAACCCGCGTATAAACTATATACAAAAATCAAGGCATTAAAGCAGAAGTTATAGTAAAGAGAGAAGGGGAATTACGAGTTATGAGATTTACAGAGTTAACAGTTGAAGAATATGATCAATTTGTTCAAGACCCCACATTAGAGAGTCATTATTTCCAAGTTAAAGAAAACATTACAACCCGTGAAGAAGATGGTTTTCAAGTTGTTTTATTAGGTGTAAAAGATGATAATAATCATGTCATTGCAGCAAGTTTATTTTCTAAAATACCAACAATGGGAAGTTATGTCTATTATTCAAATCGTGGTCCTGTTATGGATTACAATGATTTAGGATTAGTTGATTTTTACTTAAAAGCGCTAGATGCGTATTTGGTGAAAAATAAATGTTTATATGTCAAGTTAGATCCATATTGGTTGTATAATATTTACGACAAAGATATTCATATCATTAAGAAAAATGAAATTGGAGATAAACTTGTACAGCTGTTGAAATCACATGGATATATTCATCATGGCTTTACGACAAAATACGATTCAACCAGCCAAGTCAGATGGATGGGGGTATTAGACTTAAAAGAACATACACCCCAAAGTCTAAAGAAAACCTTTGATAGCCAACGTAAACGTAACATTAATAAGGCAAACAATTTTGGTGTGCAAGTGCGTTTTCTTGGTAAAGACGAAATGGACTTGTTTTTGGAGTTATATCGAGAAACTGAAGCACGCACAGGATTTGCTTCTAAAACCGATGCGTATTTTAGAAACTTTTTCCAACATTATGGTGATAAAGCGCTTATGCCTTTAGCTTATATCGATTTAGATCACTATTTGACGTCTCTTCAAGAAAGTTTGAATGATAAAGAAACGAGACGTGACCAAATGATGGCAAAAGAAAATAAATCAGACAAACAATTGAAGAAAATTGCGGAGTTAGATAAGCAAATTGATCATGATCAACAAGAAATGCTTAAAGTGAGTGAATTGAGAAAGACAGATGGTTCAGTTTTAAATCTTGCATCAGGTATTTTCTTTGCCAATGCGTATGAAATCAATTATTTTTCAGGTGGATCTAGCGAAAAGTACAATCACTTTATGGGTCCTTATGCTATGCATTGGCATATGATCAATTACTGTTTTGAGCACGGTTATGAACGTTATAATTTTTATGGTTTGTCAGGTAACTTTACAGAAGAAAGCGAAGACTATGGTGTTTATCGCTTCAAACGAGGTTTTAATGTTCAAATAGAAGAACTGATTGGAGACTTCTATAAACCGATTAACAAGCCGAAATACTTTATTTTTCAATTGATGAATCGTATAAGAGAAAAAATAAAAAAATAGAAAATGTGATTGATTATTAATCAAGTCTTTGAAGTATCTTTGGTCATTTTTATAAATTTAGATACTGACCTTATCTCTAATAATCAATCACACGTGTTTAAGCACTTGTATCAAAAGGATGCAGGTGCTTAATTTATGTAGTGACAACCACATATACATAGACAAAATGATAATGATCATAATATTGTGTTGAGTAAACAGCTTAATCCAGCTCAATCATAGGTTGCGTATAGGTATTTAGTTCATGATGAGTAACGCTGAGGAAATAAACTAAATATGAATACTCGTAACACATATTTGATGAGAGAAATAAGAAATGTAAATGATGGCATTACTCTTAAAGGTCAATAATAAATGAAAAGTGTGATGTGGATGACTACAATCACATCTTAGCAAACCTTTTTATAAAGAACAATCGTCTTTTTTAATGAACTAATACACTAAAAAATCGTATAAATTGTCGATATTTGAAAGAAGTTAGAGATAGTTGTTAAATACATAGAATATAATCATAGAGTAATTGTAACAACAAAAGATTAATATAACTATATTATGTAAACTTTAGATTTATAATGCTAATAAAGATAAGTCATTAAGGACTCCTTAAATCTATTTTATGATTTGTTTGATATTATATGTTTAAATTCATTGCTTATATTCATAGTAGTTGTAAAAGTGCTATTTATCGAGATAGTATTTAATAATTCATTTTACCAATGTATTTACATGCTTAAAGTGTAAAACTTACACTAAATATTTTTATAAAAATAGAGCTGTTTTTTAGTAACATCAATCTATGTCAATGAATTGTCATTTAGTTCTGGTATTTTAGTTTACATAATATATATTATAGGAAGTTTAGTATATATAAGATAAGCCCCTTTTTAAATAAAAAAAACACCCATTAACATTTTATTGCTAACAGGCGTTTTCACTATTTATTTTTATTTTGGTTCATGATTTTGTTGAAAGCGTTGAAGTTCTTTTTCATATTTTTTCTGTTGTCTACGTTTACGCATATCACGTGTTAAGTACCATAATATTAGACTGATGATCAAACTTAATATAGCGACAAATGCTGCATACCCAAGCAAAGGCTCGTAAGTAATCACGTAGAAATTTGGTAAGATAAATGCAAGTATTCCGAGAGATACAAACATAATAATAGCACTAACGAACCATTTATTGAGTACGAGTGTACAAAAAAGTGTTAGAATCACCATTATAGCTAATGTTATCCATAAATAGTTTGGCATTTCTAAAATAGACATATTACTGTAATACTCCTTATTGTTTATTATTTTATTCATTATACTAAAATTTAATGTAACAATCAGTAATTATTTGTAATAATAAATAAAAATCAAGTATAAGATATATGAAAATATCAAAATTCGGTATAATTTTAATATAAAGGAGGTTTTTCACGTGACACAATCATTACCGTTAAGATTAGAAGTACATGAATCTGAAAAATGGGATTTAAGTGCTTTATTTAAGTGTACAGATATATATGAAACGACAGTAAAAGCGTTGCCTCAACGTGCAGAACATTTTAAGTTACAATACAGTGGCACAATGACAAGTGTAAAGCGTATACAAGAAGCGTTAGATGCATACTGTACCCTTGCGATTGACATTGATCGTGTTGAAAATTATGCGAGTTTACAGCTGAGTGTGGATACAACTGATGGAGAAAAACAAAGATTAGCAGCTCTATTTGATACATTAGTTGGTCAAATTTATGGTCATTTGACATTTTTGGAATCTGAATTACTCGCATTAGATGATGTTCTATTAGATGAAGCGATCGAACATACAGCATATAGCTATTATTTAACTAAGTTACGACGTTTGAAACCACATCAATTACATCCACAAGTTGAAGAAGCACTGACACGTATGTCCCCTGTTTTGCAAGCACCTACTGATATTTACGGTGTTACAAAGATGTTAGATATTGATTTTGGCACATTTGAGGTCGATGGTCATACCTATGCTATGGATTATACGACTTTTGAAGGCATTTACGAAGATCATTGTGACACAGCGATAAGACGTGCGAGTTTTAAACATTTTAGTGATACCATTCGAAAATATGAACATACCACAGCTGCTGTTTATAATGCACATGTTCAGGCTGAAAAGATTGAGGCGGATTTACGTGGTTATGATTCAGTTATTGATTATTTATTAGCTGAACAAGATGTGACGTCAGAGATGTATCATCGTCAAATTGATATTATTATGTCTGATTTAGCGCCTATTATGAGACGCTATGCAAAAGTTATTCAACGAACGAATCATCTTGATGAGCTTAGATTTGAAGATTTAAAAATATCAGTAGATCCAAGCTATGAGCCAGATATTACAATTGAAGATTCTAAAAAATATATCTTTGGTGCTTTAGATAAGCTGGGAGAAGATTACCATCAAATGATTGAGGATGCGTATCAATATCGATGGATTGATTTTGCACAAAATAAAGGCAAAGAGACAGGGGCTTATTGTGCTTCTCCCTATGGTACACACAGCTATATTTTTATCTCATGGACAGGCAAAATGACAGAAACTTTTGTATTAGCACATGAGTTAGGACATGCTGGTCATTTTGCATTAGCGCATAAACATCAAAATTATTTACAAGCAGATGCATCCATGTATTTTGTTGAGGCGCCTTCTACGATGAATGAAATGCTGATGCTTAATTATCTCTTATCGACGAGTGATGACAAAGCATTTAAGCGTTGGGCAATTGGTTCGATTTTGGCACGTACATATTATCATAATATGGTGACGCACTTATTGGAAGCAGCATATCAACGTGAGGTGTATTTACACGTAGATCAAGGACAGTCACTGACAGCGCCCCTACTTAATCGTATTAAACAACAAGTTATTCATACATTTTGGGGAGATGATGTTATCTTAACAGAAGGCACAGAATTGACTTGGATGCGTCAACCACACTATTACATGGGACTTTATCCATATACTTATTCTGCAGGTTTAACAATTGGTACAATCATGGCGCAACGCATAGAAAACGAAGGCGCCCCTGCTGTTAATGATTGGTTACATGTATTAAAGGCAGGAGATAGCACTTCTCCTATTGAACTGGCACGGATGGCAGGCATTGATGTTACGACAGAGCGCCCTTTAAAACAAACAATTGCATATATCAGTACATTAGTTGATGAGCTTGAAACATTAACAGATGAACTGGAATCTTAAAAATATATAAAGAGGACATCACCTTAGTTGATGTCCTCTTTATATTATTTGCTTTGATCAGCACGTGCCCACCCTTTTTTTGTGAGTGTAATATGCCCCGTCTCAATATTAATAATACGTTGTTTATAAAGGTGACCAATTGCACGTTTGAAAGCCCCTTTACTCATATTGAATACTTCTTTAATTGCTTCAGGGCTTGATTTATCCCAGAACGGTAGTGTTCCATCATATTCGATTAATAGATTGAATATCGTTTCTCCGTCGTCATCTAAGCGTTCATGCGCTAATGGTAAAAATGACCCGTTTAACTCCCCTTTTTCATTATGACCAATAATCCGAACAGTCATTTCTTCTCCGAGACGTGGCTCGGCTTGACGTTCAGATTCATGGACGAAAATTTTATGCCCCTCTTTTGTTAATAAAAATGAACCCACACGCAGTAAGCGATATGGTCGCGCTTTAATCACTTGATTTTGGAATTGATCATCATGAACGGGTGTAAACATCTGTTGTACTGTTGTTTCAGATGCAAGGCGTGCAAACATTTGACGGTCACGATCAATGCGCAATGTACAGAGTACATAGTCCCCTTTTTCAGGCCAAAGAGACTTTATTTTTGGTAAATCTTCCCATGGTATAAGTACTTCTCTTGGTAACCCAACATCTACACGTGCACCATCACGATCAGTACTTAATACACGTACAAAATCATAGCGTCCTACTGTAATATCAGGCATATTTTGTGTTGCGAATAAATCACCAGAGCGGTTAGGATAGATAAAGAAGCTATACGCCTCTCCTATCTCTAAAGAATCTGTTGCATCAACTTCTGATTGATTCAGTTTAATTATCTCTTGGTTAGGTCCTTCTAGTATATATGTTGAACCTTCTAATGCTTTTACTTCTAAAAACTCTATGGTTCCGACAATCTCATTTTCTTTAAAAGACATATCGTTCTCCTCTTAATTTATATGTTAAATTTATTATAGCATGTGCGGGTCTGATAAGCATTAAAGGAAATAACATAAATATCATCTCTTATTATTTGTAGACGATTGAAATTACGAATTTGAGTCAAATATTAACTATTGAACTCAGTACCCTCAGGAAGTATATTTAATAATTGTTTATGTCTTAACGTTATTATATGATATAATGCACCCATTAGAATATATAAGGATATAAAGGAGAAAAGGCATGTTACAAGTTACGGATGTTAGTTTACGATTTGGTGATCGTAAATTATTTGAAGACGTTAATATTAAATTTACACCTGGCAACTGTTATGGTTTAATTGGTGCGAATGGTGCGGGTAAATCAACATTTCTTAAAATTTTATCGGGAGAACTAGACTCTCAAACAGGACATGTATCATTGGGGAAAGATGAGCGTCTTGCAGTATTAAAACAAGATCATTTTGCTCATGAAGATGAACGGGTATTAGATGTTGTCATTAAAGGACATGAGCGCTTATATGAAGTGATGCAGGAAAAAGATGCGATTTATATGAAGCCTGATTTTAGTGATGAAGATGGTATTCGTGCAGCAGAACTTGAAGGTGAGTTTGCAGAAATGAATGGCTGGAATGCCGAGTCAGATGCTGCAACATTATTGTCTGGTTTAGGTATTAATCCAGAATTACACGATAAAAAGATGTCAGAGCTAGAAAATAATCAAAAAGTCAAAGTTCTCTTAGCACAAAGTTTATTTGGTGCCCCTGATGTTTTATTATTAGATGAGCCGACAAATGGCTTGGATATACAAGCGATTAGCTGGCTAGAAGATTTTTTAATCAACTTTGAAAATACAGTAATTGTTGTGTCTCATGATCGTCATTTCTTAAACAATGTTTGTACACATATCGCGGATTTAGATTTTGGTAAAATTAAAATCTATGTGGGTAACTATGACTTTTGGTATCAATCTAGTCAACTGGCTCAAAAGATGGCACAAGAACAAAATAAGAAAAAAGAAGATAAAATCAAAGAACTGCAAGAGTTTATTGCGCGTTTCTCTGCTAATGCCTCTAAATCTAAACAAGCAACAAGTCGTAAGAAACAACTTGAAAAAATTGAGTTGGATGATATTCAACCTTCTTCAAGACGTTACCCGTTTGTTAAATTCACACCTGAACGTGAAATTGGTAATGACTTACTGTTTGTTGAAGGTGTTTCTAAAACAATCGATGGTGAAAAAGTACTAGATCATATTTCATTTACAATGAATCCAAATGATAAGGCAGTATTGATGGGAAGTAGTGAAATTGCTAAAACAACATTATTAAAAATTTTGGCGGGAGAACTTGAACCAGATGAAGGTACTATTAAATGGGGTGTAACAACGTCACAGAGTTACTTCCCTAAAGACAATTCAGCCTTTTTTGAAGGTATAGATATGAATCTTGTTGACTGGTTACGTCAATATGCACCAGAAGATGAGCAAACAGAAACATTTTTACGCGGTTTCTTAGGGCGTATGTTATTTAGTGGTGAAGAAGTTAAGAAAAAAGCAAGTGTTTTATCTGGTGGTGAGAAAGTACGTTGTATGTTGAGTAAAATGATGCTTTCAAGTGCGAATGTATTATTACTAGATGAGCCAACAAACCACTTAGATCTTGAGAGTATTACGTCTGTCAATGAAGGACTTAAATCATTTAAAGGTTCACTCATTTTTACGTCACACGACTTCGAATTTATCAATACCATTGCAAATCGGGTGATTGATTTGGACGTGGAAACAGGTCTCTCTAAAGAAATACCTTATGAAAATTATTTAGAAGAAAAAGGGATTTTAAAAACAAAATAAATATTGAAAAAGACGCGAGATAGAGATTTTATTCGCTGGAAAAGCAGCGATCTCGCGCTCTTTTAATATTGAAAGAAAGTTGAAGTGTCTTCCCTCTTCTACACTTTATCAAGTTATTATTATCTGTAAATTTAAAAAGTTTGCACATTAGTGTTTACAGTCATGTATCAAATATGTATAATATGACACATACCTATTAATTAAATAATTTTTGATGAGGCGCATCAATCATAAGTAGATACATATATTGGCCTGCAAGCTATATGTATTCAAAGGGTGAGATGCCGAAATAAACAGTATTTGCAGAAGCTGTTTATTGGATTCTAAGGTTAAGAGCTAAGAATCTGTCATTATTCTTACTGATAATGGAGTGCATCACTTGTATATAAAGTTAACAAGTTCAGCACATGCCGAACTTGTTTTTTTTATATATTCTGATGGTTTTCTCAACATAGGAGGAGGTCAGAAAAGTTTTAATATAATCGATATCTAAGAGAATAATTACAATTTTCTTAGATTGGAAAATTAAATATACGTTTAAGCTGGTAGATAAAAAGAATTATAATTTTTTGAAATGATTAAATATTCTGCTTTATCCCTAGAGTATTTAATTAATTATTACTTGAGAATATGGAGTGAACAACATGGTAAAATTAGCAGTCGCAGGTGCAACAGGATTAGTAGGATCTAAAATTTTAGAAACACTTGATCGTAAAGGTATTGAGTTTGATGAACTTGTTTTGTTTTCATCAAAACGATCAGCTGGACAAGAAATTAACTTTCAAGGTAAAACATATACGGTTCAAGAACTGACTGAAGCAGCAACAGATGGTGACTTTGACTATGTATTGATGAGTGCGGGTGGTGGAACGAGTGAACGATATGCCCCACTATTTGAACAACACGGTGCCATTATTATTGATAACTCAAGTCAGTGGCGTATGGCAGAAGATGTTGATTTAATTGTTCCAGAAGTCAATGAACCTACATTTACTCGTGGTATTATTGCTAATCCAAACTGCTCGACAATCCAATCGGTTGTACCTTTAAAACCTTTGCAAGAACAATTTGGATTAAAGCGTGTTGCATATACAACATATCAAGCTGTATCCGGCTCAGGCATGCAAGGTAAAAAGGATTTAGAAGATGGTGCACATGGTGTAGAACCAAAAGCATACCCACATCCAATCTATAACAATGTTTTACCACATATTGATGTGTTTTTAGATAATGGATATACAAAAGAAGAACAAAAGATGATTGATGAAACGAAAAAAATATTGAATGAACCTACATTGAATGTAACTGCAACATGTGTACGTGTACCCGTGCAGGACAGCCATAGTGTACATATCAATGTCACACTCGATAAACCAGCAACAGTTGAAGCGATTCAAAATTTATTCGAACAGGATCCACGTGTTGTTTTAGTTGACAATCCGGCAAATAATGAATACCCTCTTGCCATTCATTCAACAGGTCGCGATGAAGTATTTGTCGGGCGTATTCGTCAAGATGATTCATTAGATAACACATTTCATATTTGGGTCACATCAGATAACTTACTAAAAGGAGCGGCACTTAATGCAGTACAAGTGTTAGAACAAGTGATTAGAATGAAAGGAGCATAATGTATATGACACATATTTTTCAAGGGACAGGTGTAGCGTTAATCACCCCTTTTTCGAATGATCAAGTAGACTATCAAGCTATTCGTCAACAGGTGAATTACCTTATCGATCACGGTATTCAGTCATTAATTGTCAACGGTACAACAGCTGAGAATCCAACACTTACAGATCAAGAAAAAGATCAAATTTTAATGACAGTTATTGATGAAAACCAATCTCGTGTTCCAGTGATAGTGGGTACAGGCACAAATAATACACAGCGTTCAATAGAAGCTTCATTGCGAGCTAAAGCATTGGGAGCAGATGCAATTATGCTTATTACCCCCTATTATTTAAAAACAAGCCAACGCGGATTGATTGCACATTTTGAAACAATTGCCAATGCCGTAGAGCTTCCTGTCGTACTGTACAATGTTCCATCCCGAACAAGCAGTACGATTGAACCGGCAACTGTTGAACATTTAAGTCACCATCCTTATATTGTTGCCTTAAAAGACGCAACAAATGATTTTGACTATTTAGCAGATGTACAATCGCGTGTGAATACATCAGAGTTTGCCCTATATAGTGGCAATGATGATAATATTGTGAGATATTATCAAGAAGGTGGACATGGCGTGATCTCAGTTGCTGCTAATGTTATTCCTGAAGCTTTTCAACGTGTTTATACAGACCGAACAAATCGTGAAGTGCTGTTCAGACCTATTGGTAAGCTTTTATCAGCGATGTCTGTTGATATTAATCCTATCCCTATTAAATATTTAGCAGCTTTGGAAGGATTTGGAAACTATGAGGTGAGATTGCCATTAGTTCCTTTGAATGAGCAAGAACAAGCACAGCTCAAGGTAGCTTTTGATAACTTCAAAACGGAGGTTCTGGCATGAGAATATTATTGATTGGTTACGGTGCAATGAATCAGCGTGTTGCCCGTTTAGCAGAAGAGATAGGCCATGAAATTGTAGGTGTTATTCCGAACAAACATCGTGAAAGTATTCCCTACCCTACTTTTGATAAAATCAGCGACATACAAGAAGTGGATATTGCCATTGACTTCTCTCACCCTGATTTATTGTTACCTTTGCTTGATGATACATTTAACTTGCCTCTTGTTATTGCAACGACTGGGGAGAAAGAGCGAATTCATAATAAATTGCAACAATTGGCAGAAACGATGCCCGTATTCTTTAGTGCAAATATGAGCTACGGTATTCACGTATTAACTAAATTATTAGAGACAGCTGTTCCTCTACTACAAGATTTTGATATTGAGATGACTGAAGCCCATCATAATCAAAAAGTAGATGCACCAAGTGGAACTTTAGTAAAATTGTATGATGTTATCGATCAATTGCGCAACGATCTGAAACCTGTATATGATAGAAGTCAGAAAAATCAAAAACGTGAACAACAAGAAATTGGTATTCATACAGTACGTGGTGGGACAATTGTTGGTGAACATGATGTGTTATTTGCAGGTGTGGATGAGACCATTACCCTGTCACATCGTGCACAGTCTAAAGATATTTTCGCTAATGGTGCGCTGAATGCTGCACAACGATTGATTGATAAACAACCGGGCTACTATACATTCGATAATTTATAATAAGAGGAGTGCTTATAAAATATGGTTAAAAATTTTACGGCTGAAGAGATTATTCAATATATTAGTGATGCAAAAAAATCAACCCCATTAAAAGTTTATATTAATGGAGAATTTAGTGATGTAACGTTTCCAGAACAATTCAAGGTTTTTGGTTCAGATCGTTCAAAAGTTATTTTTTGTGAAGCAAGTGATTGGCAAGTATTTTATGATGTGTATCATACAGCTATTGAAGAACTTGAGATTGAAATGGATCGTCGCAATTCAGCAATTCCACTCAAAGATTTAACCAACACTAATGCGCGTATTGAGCCGGGAGCTTTTATTCGTGAGCATGCAGTGATTGGTGACGGTGCTGTTGTTATGATGGGAGCAACAATCAATATTGGAGCTGTTGTAGGTGAAGGTACAATGATTGATATGAATGCAACGCTTGGTGGTCGTGCTACAACAGGAAAAAATGTTCATGTAGGTGCAGGAGCAGTGTTAGCAGGTGTTATTGAGCCCCCTAGTGCTTCCCCTGTTGTGATTGAAGACGACGTTTTAATTGGAGCGAATGCTGTCATATTAGAAGGTGTTCATGTAGGTGAAGGTGCGATAGTTGCAGCAGGTGCTATTGTGACACAAGATGTACCAGCGGGAGCAGTAGTAGCAGGTACGCCAGCCAAAGTGATTAAACAAGCAAGTGATGTAGAAGATTCAAAACGAGAGATTGTTTCAGCATTACGTAAACTGGATCAATAGATGTTAAAAATAATGGGTAGAAACTCATAGCCATTAGGAGACTGAAGCATTGATTCATCCTATTGGCTAAGTCATTGATGTAGGGGTGAGACAATGAGATCTTTGAGTAATAGTAGATTTCTGTTTCACCCCTTTTTTGATACATAATGAGGAGTGGGAAAAATGAATGAGTTAGAATTTGTGACTGAACATAGACGCTATTTACATGCGCATCCAGAACTCAGTTTAGAAGAATATGCAACAACAGATTATATTATTCAGTTTCTTGAAGGGCTTGGTGTTTCTTATGAATGTCCATTAGAGACTGGTGTCATTGCTTATTTAGAAGGTCAATCGAATCATACAATTGCATTTAGAGCTGATATTGATGCTTTGCCTATCCATGAAGAAAATAATGTGGATTATCGTAGTACAGTTGATCATGTCATGCATGCTTGTGGTCATGATGGTCATACGACAGCACTTATGCTCCATGTTAAACGTTGTAAAGCACTGTATGATCAAGGAACCCTTCCCCATAATGTCGTGTTTATTTTTCAACCTGCTGAAGAATCAGGTGGAGGTGCACATTTAATTATCCAAACGGGTGTATTGTCACGTTATCAAATTGATGCCATCTATGGTGTGCATATTATGCCTTTTGTAGATGAAGGAGCAGTCGTTGTTCGTGATGAGGAGATTACAGCAAGTGCAACAGAGTATCGCTTTTTTTTAGAAGGTCAATCCAGTCATGTTGCGAATAAAGAACAAGGATATTCTACGGGTGAAGCCATGCAGCATTTACTCATCCAACTTTCACAAATTCAACAATATCATTTAAATGGACTACAACGAAACATTGTACACATTGGGCGTTTTAATGCAGGTGAAGCGATTAATACCGTTCCGAGTCAGGGCTATTTAGAAGGTACGATTCGTACGTACAGTATGGATGACTTACATACCGTTCAATCACAAATGAACAAAATTGCAGAAAGTATTGAATTGCTGTTTAATGTTCAATGCAAAGTGAAGTTTGAAGAAGGATACCCTCCAACGATGAACGATCCAAAGTTAAAAAAATATGTGGTAGAGAGCTTAACATATCACAATCAGACAGTCATTGAACCTACTAACCCCTATCTATTCGGTGAAGACTTCAGCTTTTATGGTCAAGTTGCTCCTGCTTATTTTGTGTTTTTTGGTACAAGAAATGAAGCACAACAATTTGTACATGGCTTACATACGCCACGTTTGAATCTTAATGAAGCTGTTTTAATTCGAATTGCTGATTATTATGAACGCTTACTTTTTAATTATGGTGAGGTGTTAGTATGACGGCGATATGGCAAGTCAATCGTGATATTTTCCAAAAAAATGTACAGCGTATCGTTAACAATCAATCTGTTATGGCTGTTGTTAAAAATAATGCTTATAATTATGGCTTGGAATTTGCAGTTGAACAATTTTGGCAAGCGGGTATTCGATGTTTTAGTACAACATCGTTAAAAGAAGCAATGCAGATTCGAGAATTAGCACCTCAAGCTACTATATTTTTAATGAATCCAACATATGCGTTCGATATATTACGGCAATATGATATTCATATGACACTCCCCTCTCCAGCTTTTTATCAGCAAAATAAAGCGCAGTTGGTTGATGTCAAAGTACATTTAGAATATGAAAATCTACTGCATCGCTCAGGGTTTAAAACAATAGATGACATACTAGATGTATTGGCAGATCACGAGAATAATATAGCACCTAAAATGAAAATCATTGGCTTATGGACGCATTTTGGTTATGCAGATGAATTTGATGTACCAGACTATGATATTGAACGGGAAGCATGGTTGAGCGTTGTTGAACAATTACAAGAAAAAGGCTACGACTTTGAGATGGTACATGCGCAAAATAGTGCAAGTTATATGCGTGAGGGTGCTGTATTTCCAAATCATACACATGCACGTGTAGGAATAGCACTTTATGGTTCACGCCCCTATTCTACTGTATCGAGAGAAGTAGTTGAACAAGCGTTGACAGTAAAAGCCAATGTACTTCAAGTACGTACTGTACATAAAAATGAACATTGTGGTTATAGTTTTGCTTATACTGCCGAAAGAAATGATACACGTTTAGCAGTTATTGATGTAGGTTATGGTGATGGCATATTGAGAACACGTGCACAACATGAGGTGTTGATTCATGGGAAATGCTACCCTATCCGTGCTTTAATGATGAGTCATATGTTCGTTGAGGTTGATGAAGATATTCAACCGCAAGATGAAGTGATTTTGTATGACAAAACTTTGCGTATTGATGATTATACATTTAAAGGTGTAGGTGCTAACTCCGAACAATTAAGTGCGCTAAACCTAGATTCTTTAACAAAGGAGTATATATAAATGACAGTAACTTATAATAATTGTGGTGAACTAACAATTGAGGGTACAAGTTTAAAGACAATTGCACAAAGCTTTGGTACACCTACAATTGTGTATGATGAGCAACAAATTCGTGAACAAATGAGACGATATCATCGTGTATTCCAACAAAATGATATTGGTTATGTTTTATCTTATGCGTCTAAAGCTTTTACATGCATTCAAATGGTGAAACTTGTGGAAGAGGAAGATTTTGATTTAGACGTTGTATCTGAGGGTGAATTGTATACAGCTATTGAGGCAGGCTATGATCCTAAGCGTATTCATTTTCACGGTAATAATAAAACAAAACAAGAGATTCAATATGCACTTTCACAGGGGATTGGTTATTTTGTTGTTGATGCATTGGATGAGATAGAAGTTATCGATGAATATGCAACACAACCGGTAGATATATTGATTCGTGTTAATCCAGGAGTAGAAGCACATACTCATGAATTCATCCAAACAGGTCAAGAAAAAAGTAAATTTGGATTATCATTAAAGCACGGGCTTGCTGAACAAGCGGTTGAAATGATTTATAACAGTCATTATTTGAACTTAAAAGGGATTCATTTTCATATTGGTTCGCAAATTGAAGAAACAACAGGCATGATTCAAACTGCACAGATGGTATTAGAATGGCTGAATGATCAAGCCATTGATATTGAGTTGCTTAATCTAGGTGGCGGTTTTAGCGTTAAATACGTTGAAGGAGATAAGCCCTTTAATATTGAAGAAGGCATCACTGAAATTGTACAGGCCATTAAACAAAAGTGTCGAGAGCTAGATTACCCTATTCCAACATTGAGTATTGAACCGGGACGTTCGATTGTTGCTGAGGCAGGTGTGACATTGTATGAAGTAGGTACTGTGAAAGATATACCGTCTGTCAATAAGTATATTTCTGTAGACGGTGGCATGAGTGATCACATTCGTACAGCACTCTATGATGCGAAATATAAAGTATTACTTGTTGATCGCAATGAAAAGGCAGATCAAGTAGTCACTGTTGCAGGGAAATTATGTGAATCTGGAGATATTTTAATCCATGAAGCTAAACTTCCCTCTAGTGTGTCGCGTGGCGATTATTTAGCTGTACAATCTACGGGGGCATATCATTATAGTATGGCTTCGAATTACAACCAAATCCAAAAACCAGCTGTATTTTTTGTATCAAATGGTAAAGCTAGAGAAGTGATCAAGCGCCAGTCACTACGCCAGTTAATCATCAATGATGTGAAATAATAGATGCATTAAAAAAGAGTAACATATTACTCTACTGAAACGCTTTGACAATGATTTATATTAAATCCTATACTTTCAATGAAAATTTATAGTGATGTCATGTCCTATTTTGAGCGCTTTCTCCTACTGTACTTATATTTTGCAAAATCTTTCTAATTTATGCTATAATACGATTAACAAATAGAATGATGACATGATAAACACCAAACCCGACAACTACTGCGAATAGTTGTCGGGTTTTTAATTATGGTGTATCGGCGATGTCGTCGCTTTATTTATCACGATTATTCAGCCAATATGAAAATAGCGTGATTGTCACCCCTACTAATATAGGGGCAATCAAAGATACAAATAGAATGCTGAACATGATGTCACCTCCTTCCATGCTAAATACAGCATAGAAGTGAAACGACGACTTTAATATTATATCATTTGTAGTAGCAATTTTGTTATTATCATTTCTAAAAGTACTTGTGTGCAGACAGTATAATTGTAAGTTGAGTTATTGTTCAGTTATATATAATGATAAGAACATACCCACCGCAGAAGACGGATAGACAAAAAAAGAGTAGGGCCTACACCCTACTCTTTAAAATAGTCAATATTGCATCTATTTATTATAGTTTAACAACGTTAGCAGCTTGTGGACCGCGATCGCCTTCAACTACTTCAAATTCAACTGCTTGACCTTCATCTAATGATTTGTAACCTTCTTGGTTAATAGCTGAGAAGTGTACGAATACGTCGTTTTCACCTTCAACTTCGATAAAACCAAAACCTTTTTCAGCGTTAAACCATTTTACTGTACCTTGTTTCATAATGTGTGAAACCTCCAAGACTAAAATTCAATATGCGCTATTCGCATATTACAAAAAATACTATAAAGTTTATAAATATTCTTTGCAATATGGAATAATGCAATTGCTTACATACTATTATAATGTACGAACATAGTATTTGCAATACAGAAATAAAAATTTTTATTTCAGTTTATTAATGGCATATTTAAATAAATTTTTTTATTCTTTAAAACAATATAACTATAAAAAATTTGAAGGTCTTCATCACAATCTTCACAGTAGTTCATATCACAGTTATTATAAAAAGCATAAATATTATGTTTGCCTACTACATAGTTATCATAACGACATTGTGCATTTTTAATGATATATGAATATGCTTCTATAAAAGCTTCATATGTTGAGAAGTGTTGTGTTTCTATAATATGTTCTGGCCAATCATCAAAGAGCCACCAACCTTCGTAGTCTGCACGAATCTTTGCCAGTTCCCACATGAAAAATCCTCCAAATCTATAATAAGTATTCTCGTGTATACTGCCAAAAATGAGCAAAATTGTACATTGATATTTGATTCCTTGTACAAGATGCTACTTCAACAACTTAATCTTTTTAGCATTAAAAATCAAGTGATTGATCTTGTCCATTCATTGAACGTGCATTCCTAATTATTAGTCTTTTTTGGTAAAAATACGTATAATTATAGAAAAGGGGGATTATTATGAAACGTTGTTTAATTCATGTCTATGGTCGTGTACAAGGTGTAGGGTTTCGTTATTTTACAGAACGTCTTGCTCAAAAATATAAAGTCACTGGAACTGTACGTAATGTAGCGGATTATGTTGAAGTGATTGCACAAGCTGATAATGCCGATTTAGATCCATTTGTCAATGCAGTCATCCATGGTGCCTCCCCTGCCTCATCAGTGACAAATTATCATATAGAAACACTTGATATAGATCCAACATTAAAAAAATTTACAGTATTAGCATAAATATAAAGGAAGTTATTATTATGAGATATAATCTATCGCGTGTTTTGGGTGTTGTTGTAGGTTTGCCCGTGTCTGCGATTGCTTTTTTTACAAGTATTATAGGTTTTGATTTTCATTTTTTATTAGATATGTTTGTGGGTATATTTGGTTTTGCTATGGGGTATGTACCTACACAGCGTTTAACATCTAAAAATTATTTAGATGAGCTGGGTTTAACGAGAAAAGACTATCGCTATATTCGACATCAAAGTAATGCAGCACAAAATAAAGTAAAACGTATTTTCAAAACATTTATTAATGTGCGCTCGATTCAAGATTTTAAGTTGGTTAATGATATTTATCGGTTAACACGAACAATTAATCAAATTGTTCGTCAAAAGCCGAATCAGTTTTATCGAATTGAAAGTTTTTATTATTCACATATTGATAATGCACTGCATCTTGTTGAAAGTTATACACATCTTGCTAAAATGCCAATGAAGTCAGCCGAAGAACAGCAAATGTTACATCAAACACGTATTACGCTTGAAGAGATTAAACGTACATTAGTTGCAGATTTGAAGCGTGTAAATGAACAGCATTATGAGCAAATTGATACAGAAATACGTTTGAATAAGCTTTATCAACAAAATAAAGATAAGGAGTATGAAAATGAAACAAACTGATATTGAAAATGCGTCCCATCATCCATTGGATCGCTATTTTGAAACCTTTGAGCAAGAACATGAAGTGAAACAATCAACGCATGTTACAAAATCAGATACCGCAATCGCTCAGTTTTCTGAACAAGATCAACAAAAAATCAAATCACTAGCAAGTCAAATTGAACCATTGAATCATGATAGCTTATTACAATTTGGTTCGAATGCACAATCTCATTTATCAGGCTTTTCACATCAAATGCTTGATGAAATACAATCCAAAGATGTAGGATCCATTGGTGAAACATTAGAAAAATTGATGAATAAGTTAAAAGAAGTAAACCCTGAAGATTTGTCTCAAAAAAATGATTCTTTTTTAAAGAAAGTATTTAAACGCTCTAAGTCATCAATGCAACAATTGTTTTCGCGTATGCAATCGGTCAGTGCCCAAGTAGATCGCATTTCAGTGGAGTTGGATAAGAATAAATCATTACTCATTAATGACGTGCGCTTGCTTGATGATTTGTATCAACAAAATAAAGATTATTATGATGTGATCAATCTTTATATAGCTGCAGCACAAGAGAAAAAAAGCGAACTAACACAGCATATACTCCCACAATTACGTGAAACGGCACAGCAATCAGACAATCAAATGGCTGTACAAGATGTTGCAGATATGGAACAGTTTATTGATCGACTGGACAAACGGATTTATGACTTACAATTATCACGTCAAATTACGTTGCAATCTGCCCCACAAATTAGAATGATCCAAAATATTAATCAAGCTTTGGCTGAAAAAATTCAAAGCTCTATCTTAACAAGTATTCCGTTATGGAAAAATCAAATGGCGATTGCATTAACATTGAATCGACAAAATAAAGCGGCACAGGCACAAAAGCAAGTGACAGATACAACAAATGAAATTTTATTAAAAAATTCAGAAATGCTACGCCAAAATGCAAGAATAACTGCTGAAGAGAATGAACGTGGTATTGTTGATATTGAAACATTGAAAACAACACAAGATAATATTATTCAAACAATTGAAGAAACCTTACAAATTCAAGAAGAGGGTCGTCAAAAACGACAGCAAGCAGAAAAAGATTTACAACAACTTGAACAAAATCTTAGAGCACGCTTAGATACAGCACAGCAGCAACGTGATCATTTGCATATGTAAATTTGAAAAAGCAGTACGAAATATAGATTTGTTTCGTACTGCTTTTAAGTTTATTTAGCGTTATGGATAAATGAAAGGTATTCTGCAGTGTTTGTTTTCAATTGTTCAGAATCGATATTCGCTGCACCGTGTAATTTGTGTAAGCCGATATATTTGGCTCCAATAAAGTCAAAAGTGGCTAACATGGGTGTTAATAGTGTTTCTGGTGTATAGCGAGTATGTGTTTCAGAGTTGTAGTGATCAGCTTCCCCACCGATAGACACAGCAAGTCCGAACTGTTTCCCCTTTAATGCGTTACCTGTTGAACCGTAAGCCCAGCCATAAAGGAAAACTTCATCCAAGTACTGTTTCAGTAATGATGGTGAGCTGTACCAATACATTGGATATTGGAAAATAATGGTATCGTAACGTTCTAATAAAGATTGTTCTGCTTTAACATCTATAACCCCATCTGGATATGTGTGATATAACTCATGTACATCTATACCATCATCTAATAAAGCATCGCGCCATTTACGATTCACTTGAGATCGTGTCATATTAGGATGTGTGAGTATAACAAGTGTAGACATAAAATAGCACTCCTTTCGAATTAAGTATAAATATTATATCTATTTTGCTTAAAATAATCAACAAAATAGATAGCAAAAAGACTAGGAGCATGATTTGCCCTAGCCTTTCATTTTAGTGTTATTCTTTTTCATAAACGATAATATTTGATGATTTTACAAAGCTTCCAATAACATAAGCAATAATCAATGTAATGACAGCAATTGGGAACCACTCAAGTGAATATTCGTGGAATGGTAGATGTTCAATGAAAGGAACACTTAACCATCCCTTGGAATTCATCACACTTAGAATAGATTCAATCGTAATAACTGCTACTGTAATTTGTTGTGTGATTTGACGTGTTGGTACAAATCGTGCAATCAAGATTAAAAGTACAGTTGTGATTGCAATTGGGTAAATAATAAGTAAAACAGGTATTGAAAGTTGAATCACAGCATTTAAACCTAAGTTTGATAAAATAAAGCTGATAAGTGTAAAGATGATCACGTAAGCCTTGTAAGAAACTTTAGGTAAAATGCTATGGAAGTATTCACTTACTGATACGATTAAGCCACACGCTGTTGTTAGGCAAGCAAGTGCAACAATAATACCAAGGAGGTACTTACCAAATGCGCCGTAACCCGTAGCTGCCATAGTAATCAGTAAATGTGCACCGATATTCTGGTTGTTTTCTGTTAACTGTTTCATTGTGTCTGCATCAATAACCATATGATTACCGATAAAGCCTAATGAAATGTAAATGAATGCAAGTGCAGCAGCAGCAATAATACCTGCAATAGCTGTTTGTTTAAAAATATCATTTGCATGCTTAATACCAGTTGCTTTAACGGCATTTACAACGATCATAGAGAAAGCAATTGCCGCAATTGCATCCATTGTCAAGTAACCTTCAGTAAAGCCTTTTGAAAAACCAGAAAGTGTAGATGAATATACTTCAGGATCAGCATCAGTGTGTGGTTGACCACCGAAGTCAATAAAACCTTTCACAATCATTGCAAGAATTGTAAATAAGAGTAATGGTGTTAAAATTGCACCGATACGATCCACAATCTTGCCAGGATTAAAACATAAGTATAAAACGATAATAAAATAAATAACTGAAAATACAAATAACCAAACAGGGCTACTTGAATGAATAATTGGTGTGACTGTCATCTCAAATGATGTAGATGCAGTACGTGGGATAGCGAATAAAGGTCCAATTGTTAAGTAGATAACGACTAAAAATACAACTGAAAATGCAGGGTGTATTTTATTGACTGAACCGATATAGCCTTGTTTGTCTAAAGCCCCTACTACAACACCGAGTAATGGTAAACCAATACCAGTAATAACAAAGGCAATAATTGCTGGCCAAAAGTATTGACCACTTGCTAAACCTAAACTAGGTGGGAAAATCAGGTTACCTGCACCAAAGAAGATGGCAAATAACATAAAACCGATAAATAGTGTGTTCTTGTTCATAAACTTACTCCTTAAAACTTGCTTTTTTAAATTTATGCTTCATTGTATCACAATAAATTTTATACGTCTATTAAATTTCTGAAAATTTTAAAAATCAGCATAAAGTAGATAAAAAGCCAGAATCTAAATAGAAAAATGCTATAAAATAATGATAGAGAAACAGAACTTTGAATTAATAAATAATAAAAGGTTTCTGCTTCTCTTTAATGAATAGTTGTTTTTAAAAAGATTTTAATAATAACTTTTTAAGTAATGGAGAAAGTTGACTTGGTAAGTGTTCGACGCCTTCAACAAAAATAGCGAAAGGTCCGTAAATATTATGAATTGTTTGTTCTATTGCTTCTGTAATGACTTCTTGACTGAGGAAGACGTTAAATACTTCAATGCCTAATTTACGTGACATTTCAACAGCTTCATAAGTATCTAAAATACCATCTTGAGTATAGTTGAATGCAGAAGGTTCTCCATCAGAAAATACAATAAGAAACTTTTGTTTTTCAGAACGAGTTAAAAGTCTTTCACTTGCTATGCGTATTGCTACACCATCTCTATTGTCATCTTGGGGTGTTAAGGACATAATGCGTGGTGCTTCAGTTTGATAAATAGATTGATGATAATTAATAATTTCATCAATAATGTTGGGTTGATTATCTTCATCAGCATCAAAAGCATCTTCATTGAATGCTAATATTTCATGGCGCACATTCAATGCTTTTAACGTTTCGTGAAACAGTACTACGCCCTTAATTGTTTCATCCATTTTGTCATACATACTTGCTGATGCATCAATAAGTAGTGTAAAAGTAGCATCAAAAGTTTGACTTAAATCAGCTTTTTTATAGAAAAGTTTATATTGATCATCAATAAACCAATTGATGAGATTGCGCTGAAGACGACCTTTTGTCAGATTATGACGCACATCTTGAAATTCACGATCTATTGTTTTTTTAATAATTTTAATAAGGTCTTTCACTTCATATTGTACATCTGTTTGTACTTGTTTATAGGCTTCAACAAAATGAGGCTCGATTGTAGGTACATTCCATTGAATGCTTACGTTGGCATTAATACCTGTCAAACCGAGTAACGAAGCATGATGACTTTGATGCCCTCCTTCTTCGTTGTCTAATGTATCTTGAGATCCTTTCCCTTTCTTGGAGAGCATATCTGTCATATCGTCTGTGCTGTCTCCTTCTCGAGCTGTATCATTGTCACTTAATACTTCGCTATTTTCACCCTCATGAAGTTCTGTTTCTAAGTATGCACCACCAGCTGTTTCACTATCTGCGTGTTTTGAGTCTATCTCTTCCGTTTCGATATCTTCTTGTTCATCTGTTTGACCATCCGTCTGTGCAGCGTCTGTTCGCTTAATATCCTCCAATGTTAACCCTTCAAGTGCTTCATAAATATGTTTCGGTATATGATAATATTCATTTAACATATCTTCCTTTAACCAATCATCGACTTGAAACATAATTCGCTGTGTGAGATACATGGCTTCTTCACTTGAATGAATATTGAACACATCAGGTAGATATTGATACATCATTTCTAATGCTAAATCGATGTCCGCATGAATATGAGGAACATCAAAGAAATTTTCAGTTAAAAATGATCGTTCTAAATTTAAAAATAGCAAATCGGTATACATTGTTTTAGTCTGATATACATTGATTTGGGATTCACAATATTGTAAACGCATCTGTCTACGCATATTAATAAATTTAGCTGTTTGCGGACGTTCGTGCACAATTAAGTTTAAAATGCGTATTTCTTCAATGAGTTTGAACAGTTGACGATATAACTTAGGATGACGAAATGCTTCTTTATTTGTAATTACTGCATTGATAATTTCAGGTGACATATGAAAATAGCTGTATGTCGCAAGTAAAACGTCTGTCTTTAATCCAGTTTTTTCAATATGCTCGGGACGATGTGCCCAAAACGAACTGCATATTACTTCGTTATTGATAGCATCATAATAAGGGAACTTGTGTATTTTAACTTGTGTTTGCTCATTTTTTAATAATAATCTTGCAAGGTCTTGTAACATCATAACCTTCATTGCATCAAGTTGTTCATCATTAAACATAATAAAGCGATCGCTCATTCGTATCACCCTCTAAAAGTTCAATTCTACAGCATTAATAATAGCTTGTTGTTCACGTTCATCTTCCAGTTTATCGATAATTGTACGCTGAATCGCTCGTTCAATAGGCATCACCGTAGCAAGATCACTCATATCGATTAAAGCACGAATACTTGCAGCTTCTTCAGAAAGTTGACCTTGCTGTGTCATTGTACGCAAATCTTCATTGAATTTAATAATCTGTTTAATCAATGTATCATCTTGTAATAAACTTTGTGCTTTGATGACATCATGGAGTGTGTCACCATCGATATAATCGACATTAATAACCACAAAGCGGTTTTTAAGTGCTTCATTCATAGGTAATGTGCCGACATAGCCTTCATTAATTGCAGCAATTACTTTGAAGCCGGGTGCAGCTTTAATGACTTCTCCTGTAAATGGATTTGTCAATTGACGACGATAGTCCAATACACCATTTAAGATAGGTAATGTTTCAGGTTTAGCCATATTAATTTCATCAATGTATAAGATATGACCTTCGCGCATTGCTTTAATGACAGGACCGTCAATAAAAATAATTTCTTGGTGACCATTGTCTGATGTTTTAATTGTTTTAAATCCGAGTAAACTTTCAGCATCTAAGTCTACTGAACAGTTAATTTGATGCATCGGAATTTGTGTTGTTTCACTTAATGTTTCGGCAAGTTTAGTTTTACCTGAACCCGTTGGTCCTTTGAGTAAAATATTTTTATTTAAGCTAAATAACTTTTCAGCATCTCCAAAAACCGTTTTATCTGAGTTGATATAGCCTTTACTTATATGTGTCATATTATTCACCTTTCTCATTTTGCTGAACATAAGAAAAAAGCCGACAGCACACAGGTGCTTCGCTTTTTCTTATGTTCAAATATTTACTTATTTAATCTAGACTTCTTCAAAATATGTTTTATAGTAACCACCAACAAGTCCAGAGTTGTCAATAATTTGATAATATTCTTCAGTTTCATTAACAACATCATATGTTTGCCCAATAGTGAGCATATCACTCACTGTAAATTTTGCGGCATCAGTATGAATCACTTTGACCTGTTTTATGGGCGCTTTATCTTTCCAAGTTTCATGTAACATTTGCTCACCTTCTTGATTTCTTTAATGTGTGATATAAATATTAATCAGACTATCATATTATGAAATAAATTTATTGTTTTGTCTATATCTTATAAGAAGACGTGGTAGTATCTATAATCACCGAATAGTATGTGCCTTTATGTTGTATTATACCTCATTATAATGTTGAAATACCAATATGACCTATATTTATTGAAAAAAGATACCGAATAAAATAAAAATAATACCTGCATAAAAATAGAGACTGCGTGTTTGACGCTCTTGTAGTATATCAAAACCGTAGATTACAATTAAACCTAAACCTATTGTTTGAAAAACAGGCCAATGATGCGTCAGTCCCAATAAGCTTGTCACTATAAAGATGAAATTAATAATCATCATAAAAATACCTATTGTTAAAATAGGGATAAGTAGTTTTTTGTTGATTTGCATAAATTATGGCTCCTCTGTTCAACTTACGCCAAGCTTATCATATATCGAGTGATGTGATAAGTCATATTATTAACAAAACCCCTAAAGCAGCGTAGTGCATCCCCAAAAAACTAACTTTTGTAGCCATTTTTATAGCAATACAAGAATTAAAGAAAAATTAAAAGGCTTGTTTCCTATACAATATAGGAAACAAACCTTTGAAATCGTATACTAAATCAAAGTCCGACTTTTGGAATTCAGTATATATCAAAACTGCCTTAGGGGCTTTGTTATTTAAAGTTATGATTCAAGTAGTAAATCTTCAGGGTTTTCAATAAGTTCTTTAATTGTTTTTAAGAAACCAACAGCTTCTTTACCATCAATAATACGATGATCATAGCTTAATGCTAAATACATCATCGGACGATTTTCAATGGTATCTTTGTCAATTGCGATTGGGCGTGTAATGATTGAGTGCATACCAAGGATAGCAGCTTGGTTACCATTGATAATTGGTGTTGACATCATTGAGCCAAAAATACCACCATTTGTAATGGTAAACGAACCATTAATCATATCATCTAATGAAAGTTTATTATCACGGGCTTTAGCAGCTAAGTTTGCAATTTCTGCTTCAATTTCAGCGAAGTTTTTCTTATCACAGTCACGCACATTCGGTACTAATAATCCACCTGGTGTCGATACAGCTACACCGATATCATAAAACTGCTTAGTCACCATGTATTCACCATCGATTTCAGCGTTGACTTCCGGATATTTTTTCAATGCTGCAACAGCTGCTTTAGTGAAGAATGACATAAAGCCAAGTTTAGTCCCATTATGATCTTCCATAAATTTTTCTTTTTTACGTTTACGTAGTTCCATGACGTTTGTCATATCGACTTCATTAAATGTTGTAAGCATTGCAGTATTATTACTTACTTCTAATAATTTACGTGCAGCAGTTTGTTTTCTGCGATTCATTTTTTCACGTATTACTGGTTTTGATGGATTTTGAGGTGGTTGTGGTTTTTCTTGTTGAGCTGTATTTTTTTCTATAACTTTTTCATTTGTTTGTTTACCACGTGCAACGTCTTCTTTACGGACAATATCCCCAGTTTTACCATTTACTGCACTTAAATCAATGCCTTTTTCACGGGCTGCACGACGTGCTGAAGGCGTAGCATTGACGCGTTCATTTGTTGATGTTTCATTTTCTTCGTTTGATTCGGTATCATTTGTAGTTGTTTCTTGTTGTGTCTGTTTATGTCCATCAGTTGAAGGCTTGGCAGCACCTTCGCCCACAATTGCAATTGCTTGACCCACTTCAACTGTATCTCCAGCCTCAGCAAGAAGTTCTTGTAATGTGCCCTCTTCTTCTGATACGACTTCGACATTTACTTTGTCAGTTTCTAATTCAAGGATGGCTTCACCTTTTTCTACTGTATCCCCTACTTGTTTTAACCACTCCGCAATGGTACCTTCCGTAATAGATTCTGCTAATTCTGGAACTTTTACCTCTGCCATGTTGATATCCCCCTAGATATTTAAACTATTTTCAATGATTTTATTTTGAACAAGTTTATGAATTTCTCCATCACCTTCAGATGGTGCGGCACGGTGTTGTCTACCGTGATATGCAAGATCGTACTGATCCCCTACAATTTGCTTGAGTGTTGGGTATACAAAATGCCATGCACCTTGGTTTTGAGGTTCTTCTTGTACCCAAGCTACCGTTTTAACATTTGGCAATGCTTGTAATAACTCAGCAACTTCTTTTTCTGGGAATGGATAAATTCTTTCTACCGCGACTAATAAAATTTTAGAATTAGGTGTTTCTTTTAATCGCTCTTTTAAATCGATGAGCATCTTACCTGAAGCAAGGATAACTTTTTCTACCTTTTGAGCCTCGTATTCTTCTACGATAATAGGTGAAAATGCCCCTGTTGTAAATTTGCTAATAGGCTGTGCCACAGTTTTATTTCGTAATAATCCTTTTGGTGACATGAGTACAAGTGGTCTCATAGCTTCCGTACCTAAGCTCGCTGCTTGTGCACGCAATAGGTGGAAATAGTTACTTGCACTTGATAAGTTGCAAACAGTCATATTATTTTCTGCAGCAAGCTGTAAGAAACGCTCTAATCGTGCTGAAGAATGTTCAGGTCCTTGTCCTTCAAATGAATGTGGTAAGAAGAAAGTTAATCCAGAACGTTCGCCCCACTTTGCGTTGCTTGAGAAAACAAAATTATCAAAGTACATTTGAGCCATATTAGCAAAGTCACCAAATTGTGCTTCCCAAATATTGAATGACGATGGATTTTCAACGTTATAGCCGTATTCAAAACCAACCACTGCTGCTTCAGATAGCGGAGAGTTATGAATATCGAACGTTGCTTTTTGATCTGGAACATTTTGCAATGGAATATGCACGCGATCGCTATCTTGATCATGTAACACCGCATGACGATGACTAAATGTACCACGTTCACAATCCTGACCTGTCATGCGAATAGGTATACCTTCTTGCATAACTGTTGCAAATGCTAACTGTTCGGCATGTGCCCAGTCAACAAGCCCCTCTTCATTTTCAAATGGTTGACGTCTTTGTTCTAAAATGCGTTGTAACTTTTTAAAGACGTTAAAATCACTTGGATACGTGAGCATGGCATCATTAATTGTTTTCAAGCGTTCATAAGACAGCTCAGAATGATTGCTTGCTAATGGTTGTGCAATATTTTCAGGATGTTCCATCTCAGCGTTATTATTTTTATCGTTTTTATCAATTTTATCGTGTGCTGTACGCATTTCTTTTTGAACAGCATCTATGATATTGTTCATATCATCTGTACTCATAATACCTTCTTCGACCAATTTGTTACCGTAAATAATTTCTACTGTATCATGCTTTTTAATATTTTTATAAGGTAATGGATTAGTGAGCATAGGCTCATCCATCTCATTATGACCAAATCGGCGATAGCCAACAATATCAATTACAACGTCTTTGTTAAATGTTTTGCGAAATTCCATCGCAATATCAATCGCTTCAATCGTCGCTTCAACGTCATCTGCATTCACATGCATAATTAGAACATCATAACCTTTAGCTACATCTGTCGCATATGTTGTAGAGCGTCCATCGATAGGTTCTGTTGTAAAACCAATGCGATTATTGGTGATTAAATGGATTGTTCCTCCTGTACTGTAACCCTCTAAACTACCTAAGTTCATCGTTTCAAAGTTAACACCTTGTCCCGGATATGCAGCATCGCCATGAACAATAATTGGTAAAGCACGATTAAAATCGGTCTCGAGTTGTGTAGATTGATGACTATAATCTTGGGCTGCTCTTGTACGACCTGTTATAACTGGTGCAACGATTTCAAGATGACTCGGGTTGTTTGCTAAGGTAATGCGTTGCTCGATACCATGTGAGTTGATCGTTTTTACACCACCAAGATGATATTTTACATCGCTCGTCCAACCAGCAGTGAGTTTTAGACTACCATCCTCAGGTAAAAACTTCATAGGATTGGTATGCATAAATTCAGAGAGCATCATTTCATAAGGTTTTTTCAAAATATGCGTAAGTACATTGAGTCGTCCTCTATGAGCCATACCGATTTGAATGTTAGGTATTTCAGCTTCGGCAGCACGCTTGATCACTTGTGAGATCATGGGTACAAGTGCATCGACACCTTCTATTGAGAAGCGTTTGGCACCTACAAAGTTTTTGTGAAGATATTTTTCAAAACCTTCAACGTGGGCGAGTAGCTTGAATAACTCTACCTTCTCTTTATGATTTAACCCTGTTTTATAGGGCGTTTCAATTCTACGTTTGAGCCAAATACGTTCTTTTGAATTATTAATATGCGTATATTCAAACGCAATTGAACCTTTGTATCTCTTCTCCATTCGTTGTATCGCTTCATAAGCATTGTCGTAAATATCTTTAAAATGGTCTGAGACGATTTCTGCAGATATTTTTTCGAGTGTTTGTTGATCTAAGCCAAAATCTTCAATTGTTAACTTAGGAACATTTGTCCGTTCGGGTTTATTTACTGGATAGATATCTGCGAGTAAATGCCCATATTGTCTAATATTATCAATCAAGCGCATGACACGTTTAATCGTGCTATCCCCTAAGCTTGATTGTGTTGATGTGTTCGAATAAGATGTATCACCATCTTTAATTGTGCTGAAGAGCACTTGTAAATCTTCAGATACTGAACTAGGATCTTCTAAAAATTGATCATAAAGTTCTAGCATTAATCCTAAATTAGCCCCGAAATTTACAGGTGCCTCGCTCACCTGTTTATCGTTCTTCATAATCCACCCTCCACAGAAAGAATTAAAACGCTTACAAGTCAATAATAGCATTAAATTGTGAACATTTAAAGGCAAAAAAACGTGATCTTTTAATGATGTGCTGATGCATTGAAGCTAATTGTAAATAATGTAAAGTGTCCTTCTTCACTTTTAACGGAAATATGCCCATCATAAAGTTTTACGAGTTTCAATGCGATAGATAGACCTAAACCATTTCCTCCTTGTTGGCGTGAGCGTGATTTATCGACTCTGTAAAAACGATCAAAAATATGTTCTTGATCTTCTTTCGGAATGCCGAGTCCATGGTCTTTAATTTCAATAAGAATGCGATTATTAACATGACGTGTAGAAATACAAATATGTCGGTTAATCTGATCATATTTAATTGCATTATCTATAAAAATTAATAAAACCTGTTCTAAATGAAAAGCATTCATATCTAAATAAATAAAATCTTGATTTGTTTCAAAATCAAATTGGTAGTCTGGATGAATTTGTTTAAGCGAATGAATACGATTTTTAATTTCTAAATTAACATCGACTTCTTCGGTTTGTTGTTCAATGGAGCGTGGGTCATCTTTAGTTAATAACAAAAGCTCTTCTACCAGCTTAGTAATTCTATTCATTTCTTCAATAGATATGGTTAATGACTCTTCAAGGATAGCAGGGTCTTTTTTCCCCCAGCGTTGTATGAGATTTAGGTGACCTTGTATAATTTGAAGTGGTGTGCGCAATTCGTGTGAAGCATCTTCTACAAATTGACGCTGCTGATTAAAAGAATCTTCTAGTTTGACCATCATGCTATTAAAGGTATCAATAAGCGCATCGGTTTCTTCGTAATTAGTTGGAACATGGAGTTTTTCCTGAAAACCATCACGTCGAATTTTAGTCATTTTTTCTGTAATGATATTGATGGGTTTGGTAATTTGTGATGAGAATGCATAACTGATAGATGCTGTAACAAATAATGCAATCAATCCAAAAATCAATGCGAGATAGGTTATAAAATTTAATAAGTCATCAAAAACATCTAAAGGATGAACAATAGTAGCATAACCATGAAAATAATCTGTGTTCACAGGGTTTGAAACAATGATGAATGAGCCATAGCTATTGTTAATGATTTTAATATTTCTTGAATCTGTTTTTTGAAATGGGGGTGTAAACTGAATATTAGATCTGTTTGTATTTTCAATGAGATGCTTTCCATTTTGATCGTATAAAATCACTTTTTGATAACTATTTGTCACAGAACTGAATTCTAAAGTCGTAATATCTTTAAAAGGACTTGTCGCTAATAACTGATATAAATCATCAGCACTGCGCTCTGCTTTTTCAAGTTCATTTTGTTTCAGTAAACTGCTAACAGCATAGATAATGAGTAGACAAAAAATAAAAATAATTAAAAAAGTAATCACCGTTGTAACGAGTGTCCATTTGGTTTTAAGTGTCGGCTGTTTCATTGACGTATCACATATCCTACGCCTCTCACCGTTTCGATAATTTTGGCTTTATCAATAGGTTTGAGTTTGTTGCGTAAATAACGTATATACACATCTACTACGTTTGTTTCTACTTCAGATGCATAGCCCCATACATGATCTAAAATTTGTTCACGATGTAATACATGGTTTTTATTTTCAGCAAGTAATAATAATAAATCAAACTCTGTTTTTGTGAGTTCTATGATTTCTTCGCCATATGTAACATGGAATGCATTTTTATCGATAACGATACCACTCACTTCGACACTATCTTTTGGAAGTTGTTGCTCATCAGAGGAACGGCGAACGAGTGCACGAATTCTTGCCAATAACTCTTCGATTTCAAAAGGTTTTACAATATAGTCATCAGCGCCATAATCTAAGCCTAAAACTTTATCATATATTTCCCCTTTGGCAGTAATCATGATGATAGGTGTATCTTTTTGTGTTCGTAGACGCTTACAGACCTCGAGACCATCAATACCAGGGAGCATTAAATCCAATAAAATGATATCAAAATCTTGTTGTAATGCGGCATTTAAACCAGCTAACCCATCATTTTTAATCGCAACGTCATAATTTTCATGTTTAAGTTCTAATTCAATAAAGCGCGCTAAATTCTGCTCGTCTTCTATAATTAATACGGTTTTCATGTCTTCACCTCATGTATTATGATAGGATAAATTTTACGTTTTAGAAAGTTTTTTTAAGAATATAGTGTTTTCAATTGACAATATTTCTCATTAGGTTATAATGTAATTGAAAATGATTATCAATCCCAACGATCCCCCCCACTACAATTCGTTCTTTGATTGAGTCATTTTCAAGTAATATCCCCTTTTATATGCCCGTATAAAATTTTCGTTGATATTAAAACGTATAATAAAAGCCGTTACATGCAATAAGTGCTGTAACGGCTTTTGTGTTTAAATTTTTAAAGGTTTGCGTAGAATAAGTTGAGATAGGATGATAAAGAAAGTTCCTCCTAAAATGCCTGCAATAATATCAGTCGGATAATGTACGCCTAAATAAATACGTGACGTTGAGATAAGTATAATAAACAGTATACATAATCCACATATCGCAGCTTGAGACTTCCCTTTAAAGATGCGTATCGCAATATACATCAGACTCCCAAAAAAAGCAGTAGACCCCATAGCATGACCACTTGGAAAACTGAATCCAGAAATATCTATAAGACGTAAAATGCTTGGGCGTTCTCGGTCAAAGATATTTTTTAAGATAGGGTTGGTCATTCCAGATAAGAGCATTGTCATCGCAAAGAAGAGTGCTTCTATTTTATATTTATAGAGCATTAGTAAAGCGACTGTTATCAGTGATAAAGCGACCATCGTCCAGACTTCACCAATATATGTTGCACCTAAGAAAATGCTTGTAGCAATCAAGCTTTCCGATGAAAAAATAAAATTATAAACCTCATTATCAATCCATTTTCCTAATCGTGATTCGTGAAACATGGCAATGACTGAAAAGATAATTGTAAATACGAGTAATAATGAGATTCTTTTCCAGTATGTCATTTTGACCTCCTTTAAATGTTTGAATCATGAATTATTTTATGAAGTAAAGCTTCTTTTGTATAACTTTCGGTGAAATTTTGCATTGTTTGTACATACATATCACGATGATCTTCTAATTGATGTAAAGCAGTAATAAGTTGATGTTCGGTTAATGTTTTTTCATCCAATGTTTGTGCATAGCCTTGTTTTTCAAAGTAATTGGCATTGTCAATTTGATCCCCTCGTGATTGATCCAAGCCAAGTGGAATGAGTAACATAGGTATGCGTAGTGTTAGAAATTCATAGATGGCGTTGGAACCTGCACGTGAAATCACTGTATCCGTAATGGCTAACAGATCAGTGAGTTCATCTGTAACAAATTCATACTGGATATAACCGTTTTTTTGAATACTATGATCTTTGAGCCCCTTACCAGTCAGGTGAATCACTTGATAGGTTTCGAGCAACGTATCGAGCTGTTGACGGATTGTTGCATTGATTGTTGAACTACCTAAGCTCCCCCCCATAACCAATAGTGTTTTCTTTTTGGGGGAAAAGTGAGTTTGTGCATAGCCACGTGCTTTATCCCCATTTTTTAAATCTTCACGAATGATTGCCCCAACAAACTCGCCTTTATTTTGTGGAATATATTTTAATGTTTCTTCAAATGTTGCATAAAGTTTTTTGGCAAATTTAATTGCAATCTTATTGGCTAAACCGGGAGTAAGGTCTGATTCGTGAACAATAACTGGAATATTTAAAGATTTTGCTGCTAATACAACAGGGACTGTTACAAATCCTCCTTTTGAAAAAACAATATCAGGATTTTCACGTTTTAAAATTTTACGTGCATCTAAAATGCCCTTTAAAACTTTGAAGATGTCTTTTATATTTTCGATTGAGAGATAGCGACGTAACTTGCCACTCGAAATCGAAAAGTAAGGCGTATTTGGGCATTGAGATGTAATCATCTCATGCTCAATCCCTTTTTTTGAACCAATATAGATTGTGTCATGACCTTTTGCGATTGCTTCAGGAATTAAGCTGAGGTTTACGGATACATGACCGACTGTTCCGCCACCTGTAAAAGCAATTTTAACCATAATGTCCCTCTATTCTAATCTAATTTTTTATAGTATGCGTAAAACGGTGCCCCTTTATCAAAAGGGAATGTTTCACTTGTCATCTCGCCCACTTTTATAAAATTGTATTTAGTAAATAATTTTTGCGCGCGCTGATTGAGTGAAAAAGTATCCGTTAATAAATACTTTGAATCATGCGCACGTGCTTGTTCAAATGCAAATGTCATTAATTTTTTAGCGATTCCCGGATACTGTTGTGATGCAACTAAGCGATGTATAACAAGTGAATGTGTATCGTATTGGATAGGCCATTCAAGTGTGTTATACCATTCAGGCATTATTGCATCAATCACAATAAAACCTTGAATGGTATGATTTTCGTCTTCTAGGACAAACAGTGATTCTGAATGAATATCTTGTTCAAAGTGCTTACTCACAGGGTAATACTCGTCCCATTGTGGATTGCCATCTTGATACATTAACGCTTTAGCTGCCGAAGTCAATGTCATAATGTCGGGTAAGTCTGTATAATGCGCTTTTCTTATCATTGTTTGTCCTTTCTTTCTATTTGCTCTATCGTATTTTTTAGCATTGTATCTTCGGATGTAGATTTTTCTACAAGTTTTTCAGTAAATAATTGATTGGTTTCTTTATTGAATATACCATTATGATTCAAATCATAATCACTTTGGAATGATTGTACGGCTTCTTTCAATCTTGCATCGTAACGATTGTTTATTGAACCTACATTATAACCCAAAGCCTTTAATCCCACTTTGATAGATTTTACATATTTCGAGTTATCTCCTTCTTTAATGACTTTATTTGAAGGGATAACTGACATATTTTCATAATCAGCACCGTCTACTTTAGTATCAGGTTCTATTCCTTTACCATGAATGTAATGACCATTAGGAGTAAGCCATTTCATTTCAGTAAATTTTAATAGTGAACCATCTGAAAATTCACGTGTCGTTTGAACAATTCCTTTGCCAAATGATTTTTGACCGTAGATTGTAGCGACTTTATGATCGCGTAAAGCACCAGCAAAAACTTCAGAAGCACTTGCAGACCCTTCATTAATAAGTACAGATACATTCAAGTTTTTAATATCTTTTAAAGGTGTTCCATCTGTTTTAATCACTTGTTTGTTTTTGCCTTTTTCTAACTGAACAACTGTTTCACCTTTATCTAAGAAGATATTAGCCATTTTAACAGCTTCATCAAGTAAGCCACCGGGGTTATTGCGTAAGTCAATTAAAATCTGTTTTGCACCTTGCTGTTGTGCTTTTTGAATCGTACTTTTTAATTCCCCTGCTGTCCCTTCTTGAAACTTGTTGACTTTGAAAACAAAGATATCTCCATTTTTTTTATATTCGACACTTTCGACATGAATGTTATCACGCGTTACAGTATATTCTTTTTCTTCCTCACCACGTTTAATTGTCAATGTAACTTTTGTTCCTTTTTCACCGCGTACTTTTTTGACGACACTATTCAATGATTTTCCTTTCACTTTTTGACCATCTACTGCAATTAATTCATCTTTTGCTTTTAATCCTGCTTTTTCAGCTGGTGCTTTTTTAATTGGACTAGCGATAAAAATTCGATCTCCTTTTTGAGCCATTTCAGCACCTATACCAACAAAATCTCCAGAAACATCTTCATTGAATGATTGTGTTTCTTCTTGAGTCATATATTCTGTATAGGGATCGTTTAGACTCTTAGTCATTCCTTTAATGGCATCATCTAGCAGTGCATCTTTGTCTGTATTTTTATAGTAGTCTGAAGCAATGATTTCATAGACATCACTTAACTTTTTGGCATTTTTTTGAATATGTGCATCAGATGATTGGTGAGTCCAATACCACAGACCCCCACCCACAATAGCAGCAGTTAATAAGATTGTAAGGATAATGCCAATGATGAAGTATTTGAGCGATATGTATTTGGGTGATTTTTGCTCATGAGATGATGGATTGAAATTTTTGGGTTGTTGTTTCACGATCGCTCAACTCCTTATTGTAATTAATGATTAATATTTCGATTGTAGTTATTGTATGAATGGATTATAGATAAAAAAGTAGCTAGGATATAGTGTGAATACATTTTATCTGATTTGCTGGGCGAGACAGCAAGAATTTTGCCCAAATAGACACGCTCTACTACGCTTTATTTCATGCATTCAATTATCTATATTGATAAAAAAGGTTGGGACATGATGTATATCTCAACCTTAAACATATATTTATTATTGAGAACGAAGAGACCCAGATATACGATTCAATCTGTCTGAGTCTTCTCAATGCATAAGTATTGTTTGTAATGCTTTTCTTCTAAAATTGACGCCACTCTTGGTATTCTTCATAAAGGGTGTCGAATACAGACATTGACAATGTATAGTTTCCTTCTGTTTCTATATATTCAGAAAGTACATCAAACTGTGTTTCGTGTTTGGGAAAGTCCAAATCTTGAAATATCATCTCCGCCAAAGCACCTGTATCATCACGACGGCCTCTGACAGTAAGTGCAAATTGATAAAATGATGTATCTTTCATTATTTGACAGTCACATCTATTACTTGAGTTGTACCTCTAACTAACTCAGTGGCATCATGTATTTGGTGTGATTCGACATGATTGATATTTGTAATGATAACCGGAGAGATTGTTGACTTAGCGTTTTGATGGATATAGTCAAGGTCAAATGTCACGAGATCATCACCGACTTCAACACGATCTCCACTGGACACGAGTGTTTCAAATCCTTCACCATTTAATTGAACCGTGTCTAAACCAATATGAACAAGAATCTCTAAACCATTATCTGCTTTTAAACCGATTGCATGTTTTGTTGGAAAGACATTATCGATAACACCTGAAATTGGTGATACGACTTTACCTTCAGAAGGTTTAATACCGAAGCCGTCGCCCATCATTTTTTGAGCAAAGACAGGATCTGGAATATCTTCTAGTTTTACAAATTCACCTGTCATTGGTGCGAAGATTTCTATTTCTTTTTTTACTTCATTTCCTTTTCCAAATAATTTTTTAAACATATCTTTCACTCCTATTTATTGTTAAACCACTTCAAAGCATCACCATAACCTAACTGTTCAAGTTTGTCATATGGGATAAATTGTATCGAAGCAGAATTAATGCAGTAACGCAATCCTCCTAGTTCTTTAGGTCCATCATTAAATACGTGTCCGAGGTGACTATTGCTACCTTCAGAACGTACTTCAGTTCTAAGCATACCAAAGGATTTATCAACGAGTTCAATAATTTCTTGATCATCAATAGCTTTTGAAAAACTCGGCCATCCACAATCAGACTCGAATTTATCTTCAGAGGTAAATAGTGGCTTGCCCGAAAGTTTATCTACATAAATACCTTTATCAAAATGGTTCCAGTACTCATTATTAAAGGGTGGTTCTGTACCATCTTGTTGCGTTACGAGATATTCAAGGTCAGTTAAGTCTTTCTTGTCTTTTTTTATCATATTTGATTCCCCCAATGTTTTTCGATAAAAGCTTGTCTACCTGACCCTTTTTGATACTGATGGTAATGTAAAGGGTGTTTTTTATAATACTGTTGATGATATGTTTCAGCTGGATAAAAGTTGTAATATGGTTCAACTGGTGTTACTACAGGTTTGTCAAAAATATGAGCTGCATTAAGTGCATCAATCTTTGACAATGCAGCATTTTTTTGTGAGATATCATGGTAGAAAATGACAGGGCGATAACTCTCACCTCTATCGAAAAATTGACCGTCTTTATCAGTTGGATCAAATGTTTTAAAGTAGATATCTAAGATTTCATCATAAGTTATGACATTAGGGTCAAATGTAATTTGAACGGCTTCAACATGACCTGTTGTATTTGTACAAACTTGTTCGTATGTTGGGTTTTCGACCGTTCCACCACTATATCCCGATATCACCGACTGTATACCTTCATATGTGTCAAAAGGTTTTACTAAACACCAGAAACAACCCCCAGCAAGTGTTGCTAAAGCCATAGTAAAACACCTCCAATTCATATTTAATAAGCATTAGATGCTTTTAAGAATACTAAACCGAGTGCACCTGTTCCTGTATGTGTTGAAATAACAGGTGTTGTATGACCTAAATCAAAGTGTGCTATATCAAAAGCATCATCAAGTTTTTCTTTAAACTTATGCATAAAGTTTTCTGCATCAGCATGTGAAATATTGACTGCCTCTAGTTTATCCTCTCCGACAAAAGGTTTTAAGTCGGAAATAACTTGTTTAATACAGGCGCCTTGTGTTCTGACATTATGAATCATTTCAAGATTACCGTCTACCAATTCACCAATTGGCTTTATTTTCATTAAGTTACCAATGAAGCCTTTAGTTTTACTAATACGCCCACCTTTAATCAGTTGGTCTAATTGCCCAATAATAACGAAAAGTTTAATGTTTTTTTGTAAATGTTGAATCTTTTCGAGTATTTCATGAGTTGGGATACCTTGTTCAATCCATTTGACAAGATATTGCAATTGGTAGCCTAGACCGTAACTAATGGATTTAGAATCGATAACAGTTATTTTACCGTCCACCATTTCGCTAGCTTGAAGTGCTGTTTGGTATGTACCACTTAATCCTGATGACAAATGGATACTAATAATTTCAGTATTTTCATCTATAAGTGATTCATATTTTTCAACGAATAAACCTAAGGCAGGTTGGCTCGTTTTTAAGTCGTTTTGATCATCCCCTAAATATTGGGTGAATGTTTCTGATGATATATCAACTTGGTCTTGGTAAGATGTTCCATTAATCGTAACGCTTAGCGGAACGACATGAACGTTGTTTTCTTTAAAAAATGATGGGTTTAAATCTGATGTTGAATCTGTAACAATAATTCGTTGCATATTTGTATATCCTCCAATGTTTACTTTCTACCTAAATGTAAAAAAGTATGTTCATATTTATTTTGGTTATCCACTGTTCCTTCTACGGCCGAAATGACACGCCAATCTTCAAATGTATACGGTGGAAAAAATGTATCGGCTTGAAATGTATCATTGATCACTGTGATATACATATCGTCAACTTTGTCTATAAATGTTTCAAATAATGTTTGACCACCGAAGATAAAAACGTCACCTTCGAGATCGAAAATAGCATTTGTATTATGAATCACTTCTACACCTTCAGGATGAAAGTTTGTATTGCGTGTTAAAACGACATTTTTTCTATTTGGTAACGGTCGACCGATGGATTCATAAGTCGCACGTCCCATAACTAAAGTATGACCAGTTGTTAATTGTTTGACGTGTTTTAAGTCATTTGGCAGATGCCATGGTAATTGGTTATTGAAGCCAATACCTCTATTTTTATCATGAGCAACGAGTATAGATAATGTCAAAAGATCACTCCTCTAAGTTAGACAGCAATAGGCGCTTTAATAGCCGGATGAGATTGATAGTCAAGCATTTCTAAGTCTTCATATTCCAACTCAAATAAAGACTTATTCGTATGAATACGTAATTGAGGCGGATCGAAACTTGTTCTTGATAGCTGTGTTTGAACGGCGTCTATATGATTACTATATATATGGGCATCACCAAAAGTATGCACAAATTCACCGACTTCTAAACCACACTCTCTTGCAATTAAATGTGTAAGCAAACTGTAACTGGCAATATTAAAAGGTACACCTAAAAAAACATCCGCACTACGCTGATAAAGTTGACAGCTTAATTTATTGCCTTCTACATAGAATTGGAATAGTGTATGGCAAGGTGGTAAAGCCATAGTATCAATTTCTGCTGGATTCCAAGCGCTAATAATATGTCGTCTAGAATAAGGGTATTTTTTAATTTGTTCGATGACTGTTT
Organism: Staphylococcus sp. 17KM0847; assembly: GCF_013463155.1. Lineage (NCBI taxonomy): Bacteria > Bacillati > Bacillota > Bacilli > Caryophanales > Staphylococcaceae > Staphylococcus > Staphylococcus xeri. The sequence goes on along the minus strand of NZ_CP040781.1, from coordinate 1,116,439 downwards.
TTAGTTGGTCGTGGTGTGTACCATCAGCACCAATCCAATCCCGCCATTGTTTACCGTAGACGTTACCTAAGTTGCCATGTTTTTGCATAAATATATCGTTATGCAGGATTGCGGTTTTGAATTTTTTCATTTCTTCGTCATACAACACTTTGAATTCAGGATCAGTAAGTACACGATGACCGAAATTTGTCATGTCAGGTCCTACATAATCTTCACTTTGAACATATTTTTCAAATGCCCATTCATTCCAAATATTATTATTATATTGGAGTAAGTAGCGTAAATTAGTATCGCCACGAATAAACCATATTAATTCGGTTGCGATTAATTTAAAAGACACTTTTTTAGTGGTCAATAATGGGAAACCTTTTGACAAATCAAAACGTAATTGATGGCCAAACTTTGAAAGTGTTCCTGTCGCAGTACGATCATCACGTCTATTGCCAACCTCTAATATTTCATTGCATAAGTTATGATATGCTGTATCAAATGGATTGATGATACTCACCTCTTTCTCTTACTAACTATAATAGACGATTTTTAAGAATTTGAAAAATAAAATACAAAAAGCTGGAACAATTTAATGATCATGTTCCAGCCTGAAGTCATTATTGGCAATGTGTATCGAAAGCCTCTTTAAGATCCATTGCTAAATCATTAATATCACGACCTTCGATATGCTCGCGAGGTGTGAAGTGAACAAGTGATGTCCCTTTAAATAATGCAAAAGATGGACTGGATGGTACTTGTTGAATGTATTCACGCATTGTTTCAGTAGCTTCTTTATCTTGACCCGCAAAAACGGTCACTTTATAGTCGGGTTTATATTCATTTTGTTCAGCAACAGCAACGGCAGCGGGACGTGCTAAACCAGCAGCACATCCACAAGTTGAATTGATGACAACAAAAGTTGTTTCATCACTATTGCGTTGATTCATATAATTTGTGACAGCTTCTGATGTTTCTAAACTTTCAAAACCATTTTGTGTTAACTCGCTTCGCATTTGTGTTGCGAGTTCTTTCATATAAGCATCATATGCATTCATAATGACAAGCTCCTTTTTAAGTTGAATATTTTTAGTGATTATAACATGATTTAACGTGTACGATTTGCAATTTGCTTCCAGACAGAACCGAGTGCAGCCTCTCCTTTTTCTATGCGTGTAATGGCCATCTCAATTTGTAAACGTACTTCGTAGGCGGGATCATTTTTATGCTGTCGTAAGGCAGGTAATTGTGCTACTCCACCCTCGTCAAAAATAAACATTGCGGCACGCCAACGTACAATTTTTTGAGGATCATCTAACGCATGCTCCATCTGAGGAAGTGCTTCAACATAACCTAAATCACTGAGTGCATCACCAGCAGTACGTCTTACTGCTGGATTGGAATCTTCTAGTCCTTTATATAAATAAGGTAATGTCGCTTTATCTTCAATCATACTTAATAATACAATAGCTTCTCGTCTCAGTGGTACCTTTTCCTCTTGTAGTGCATATGCCAATAACGGGTAATCTTCTTTTGTAGGTGTTGGAAAAGATGATAGCATACGCAATCTTGACTTCCAATCATGTGCTTGTTTGTATTCATCTAATGTAACATGTTGGTATACTTTCTGTTGAATATCTTCAGAAGTCCTTTGTGCTGCTGCAATAAGCTCGTTCAGAACGTTAGGAGGATAAACGGCATTGATCTCTTCTTCTACTTCATCCATAACTACATCTAAATCTCCATAGCGAATTCCTAATGATTCCCATTTACGTAAATAGACAACATTGTCACTAGGTGCTTGTGCAGCAGTCATCGCTTCAATAAAAGTGTCTTTTAATTGTCGACGCACTTCATCTTGAGATGTTGTTAATTTGATTTGGTATGGAATATTTTTAAATTTTAGTACTTCAGCCTTAACTTCACCAAAATGTGTATCAATTTCAGTTTCATGCTGTATATTTGCGTCTTCACCATTCAAAGTTGCTGTAATATGTGGTAAAACATCTTCCCAGTCTGACTTTGGTGTTTTATCAATAGCTAAAAAGTCCAATACATGAAAAATAGATTTAACACCATCAAGTGCAAGTAATGCATTAATAAATGCGGGTTGGTCCTCATGTTTTTCGGTATAAGTACTAGATTGATTGTCTTGGCGCTTCTCAGATAAGATGATTTTCATTGTATTGGGGCTCGGTGTCGGTTCAATTTTAATAATTTCCACGTCAACATCCTCCTTTTAAAAATTATTGTAACTGTTTTCCTAGTGCTTGGATATGTTGACCGATAGAGCAAGATTGGATACAGAAATGATGTGCAGAGGTTTTATTTTCTATTTTACGTAGATGTGATTTAATTAAACATTGATCGCAATAGTCTGCCATCAATGTATCAATAGTTGAGACAGCTATCCGCTGTTCTTCTGTTAACATACCATTCACCTCTTTCGAAACATTGTCACACAATTATTCATAATACTAACATGTTTTTTTGATGTATTGAAGTATTTGAGTGCGGATACCCCCTGCTATTTAGAGATTATATCGCGATGGTTAAAAATAAAAGCACAAGGACAAAGTCGTCACACTAACGCCTTAAATATAGAGATTTTCAAATGATTATTATATAAATCTTTTTATAATATATTATTGAATTATGAGAAAGACTGTTTTATGATAGGAAGTTGTGAATGAGCGGTTTCTAAACACCCGCATTATCAAAATTTAGGAGGAATTTAATCAATGTATAATGAAATTTTGGGTTTAGTTGCTTTCGTAGTGACCTTTTTACTTATGGTCATCATGTTTCGTTTTTTTGGTAAACAAGGTTTATATGTATGGGTAGCGATGGGAACGATTATCGCTAACATCCAAGTTATTAAAACCGTAGATCTTTTTACTATTTCTGCAACGCTTGGAAATGTTATGTTTGCGTCGATTTATTTGGCAACAGATATATTAAATGATATTTATGGACGAAGCGTAGCCAAAAAGGCAGTTTGGCTCGGTTTCTCGTCGACACTTGTCATGATTATTTTAATGCAAATTTCATTAGCGTTTACACCGAGTGAGGCAGATATTGCACAGGATGCATTAAAAACAGTCTTTGATGTAGTGCCTCGTATTGCAATCGCATCTATTGTAGCTTATATTATCGGTCAACATATTGATGTTTTTATCTTTAGTGCAATCAAAAAAATTTTCAAGTCAGATCGTACATTTGTGATTCGTGCATATGGTAGTACAGCATTAAGTTCAATTATTGATACGGCGTTATTTGTTTTAATTGCTTTTTATGGTGGTGCATTACCGAATAGCGTAGTATTTGAAATATTTGTGACAACATACTTATTAAAGCTCGTATCTACAATCTTCAATGTACCGTTTGGTTATTGGGCAAAATCTATGTATAGACGTGGGAAAATCAAAGCAGATGATACGGAACATTAGGATGAATGTATGACAGTCATACCAAGCTATTAGTATGAAATAACACGATTTATTAGCAGTAGTCATAGGATAAAGTTACGTACAAGTATAGCGCTATCCTGTTGGCTGCTGCTCATATTTTATAGATGTTCCTTTACACATTTAAATCTAATGATGAGGAGGATTACAATTACATGGCAAAAATATATTTTGATGCGGCAACAAAAGGTAATCCCGGTATGAGTGCTTGTGGTGTGGTCATAGTAGATGATGTCGAACGATACACATATACAGCTGTTTTAGGAGAAATGGATAATCATAGTGCAGAGTGGGAAGCATTGATTTATGCACTGCGACAAGCACAACAGCTTTGCGTGACCAATGCACTTATATTTACGGATTCCAAACTCATAGAAGATGCAGTGAATCGAGAGTTTGTGAAAAATCTACGTTTCAAACAATTTTTAGAACAATATTTTACACTTTCAAAAGATTTCTCTCTTTGTTTTGTAAAGTGGATTCCCCGTTCACAAAATAAAGAGGCCAATATTTTAGCGCAACAAACATTATATCGCATCAATCCATAGTTAAAGAGGAAAGCGCCCTATTGAAAAATAGTGGCAGGCTTTCCTCTTTTTTTAAAATAAGGTGTATAAAAACTTTCGAGTTACATGCAATTCATTTGTTTGACACACATCCAACAAATGTTGCCTGTTTAAAGTGTATGCCATTTTATGGAATAAGTCATTTTCTTGTATAGGCGCATTGCAAACAATTTCAGCTAATGTACGTGCGTTTTGTAAATGATCAAAGTCATGATTGATTTTCTTTTGTTGACCCGGTGTAAGTTGATCAATATGACGAATGACATTATCTACAGAGCCATATTGTTGAATGAGCTTGATGGCTGTTTTTTCTCCAATACCTTTTACGCCGGGATATCCATCCGCACTATCTCCCATAAAAGCTTTGACATCAATCAATTGTTTAGGGTGAATTCCATATTTTTCATGGAATGTATGAAGGTCATATTTAATATATTCTGTAAAGCCTTTTCTAATGAGCCAGATATTAATATTATGTGAAGTACATTGCAACAAATCTCGATCTCCTGTAATAACATAGACAGTGTTTGTTGGTTCAGACGCTGTCCGAGTAGCGAGTGTTCCAATCACATCATCTGCTTCATAGTTCGGTAAACTCACGTTATAAAAACCACATGCTTTAGAAATGTATTGGACATGTGCAAATTGTGGCTTCAATGCTTCTGGAGGTTCAGGTCTATTTTGTTTATATCCGTCATATAAATCATTGCGAAAAGTTGATTTTCCCATATCCCAACATATTGCAATATGACTAGGTTGAATGTCTGCAACAGCACTTAAAACATGGCGAACAAATCCTTGTGTCCCATTTGTCGGTAACCCTGTTGATGTTTTCATCAAATTATTGTGTACACTTGTTGCATAAAAATGCCGAAAAAGTAAAGCCATTCCATCTATGAGTAGAATGCGTTTAGACATGATTCGTATCCTCTACTTCTAAAATATTTTTGAGTTTTGGTATACATACATTGAGTTTTTCAATCAATGATGCATCTAACTTAAAGTCTAACACATTTTGAATATGATGTTGCGCTGTTACTTCTAACTCAGCTAGTTGTGTATGTGCTTGTGTGGCTAATGTTTCATTCAATGTAATCATAGCTGCTTTGAGTTCTGAGCATCCATGTTCTAAATGTGATAGTGTAATATCTTTAATTTCTGGGTGAACTTGTTTTTGGTATTGCACTTGCAAAATACGCTTTTTCGTCAATGACTTGGGTAATGTATGAATAAAATCTTCTAACTGAATATGCAAATAAGGCGTGTCAACCTCATCTCCTAAAAGGTGTGTATCAGCTTGTAAAATCACATGTAACTGTGAAAGTTGAGTCAAAATAGGTGTGAGTTGATGTTGTAATTGTGTTTCAAAGTAATTTTTCATACGTGTCACGAGTAAAGTTTGCTCTAAGTATAGTTTTTGATGTATTTGATCAAGGTACAGCTTAGAGGCATTACGTTTTGCCACTTTAAAATCATCTATCACTGTCATTTGTCCATTGAATACCGATTTGACATCATCCAAAAGTTGAATGTTCAAACGCTCATTTAGATAATAGAGTTGATCTTCCAATTCATTCATATATTGTTGTTTTACGGCGTCAATGAGTCGATGATTAAAAACGTGAGGTGAAGCTAATTTTTGTAAATGCAAATGATTTTGCTTGATTTGCTCATGATTTGTTTGAAAGTCAGTCACCATCACTTCTAACGCATCTGTAATACTTTGAAGTTGTTGAACAATTTGAGATTCTAATACATATTTTGCATCAATACTTGCAAAAGTTTCAATAGATGTACGAAGCTTTGATAAGCCTTGATCTCCTTGACGTAACGCTTCACGACTTGATACACCGAATACCTCGCAAGACATACCTGCTTCCGATAATGCAGAAGTAACATAATGATGTACAGCCTCTAAATCTTCTGCTGTTTCAGCAAGGTCTGTTGCATTAATGACCATTTTAAAAGCTTGATTTTCAATAAGTTGATTCATTTCCTTCATATGTTGAATAAAGGCCCTATCATTATCTGTAAATGAGTGATTGAAATAGCTGACGTATAAAATTAAATCAGAACTTGCTAATATTTTCTCAGTTTCATTCGTATGACGTTGATTGTTAGAATATAAGCCTAGAGAGTCAACAATAATTTTATCTTTTAACCAAGGATGTTCTAATTGGATATGTACTGTTTTAACAAATGTTGCATATTCATCTTCAGCGCTCCACTTTTTGATATCTTCTTGTGAGATGCTTAGGATATAACTCGTTTCGGTAAGTTGCTGATAATATGTGTAATTCTTTTCTATGGCTTCAATAAACGCAAGTCGATCTTTATCAATTTGATGTTTCAGCGCTTGTTTATCAGCTGTTAAAAATTCTGAAATCGTATTGAATTTGTAGCCAACAATTTCAACAACGTGATTGAGTTCATCGAGTAATTCATCGTTGGTCTTAAAAGTCACCGCATTATTCGTACCGTATGAAATTTCAGTCGTTGCAGCAGTTGTTGGATTGGGCGAGCTGACTAAGTAATGATCACCGAGTAATGCATTGATTAAACTACTTTTACCTGCACTAAATGTTCCGAAAACACCAATTTTAATCACTTGTGACGACATTCTTGCTAAAGCCTGCTTGATTGTATTTACTGCTGTATCGTAGAGCGGTAGTTCATCAATGATATCAAGTGCCTGTTCAATTTGTACTCGACGTGAAGGTGTTGAACGTTTTGTATGAGTGATATGTTGAGATAAAGCTTGCTCTGTTACAGGTGCTGAAGTGCCAGGTGTATAGGTCATGACAGTGCGGTCGATGAGTTGATCTAAAGAATCATCCAAATGAATGTAGTAGTGTTGATAATTTTTAGTTTCTAATGACGTTTTTAAGGTGCGCAATGTTTGATAATGTTGATAGTCGTCTGTTTCTTCATTTACTGTGAGTGTGTCACTTTCAACTTGAACATTCGATAAGATTGCCTCATCCAAAGTAGTTGCGTCTTTAAGAATATACTGACGTATACGTTTCATTAAATCTTCAGAAAAAGTTAACACATATTGGTTACTAATTTGAACTTGTGTTTGATAGAGAGAAGTGACAAGATCAGAAGGTAGCGTTATAGACTGATTTAAAATACGACTGTTTAACTCTGAATCAGTAATAAAGCGCGTCAAAAAGGCCATATCTATTTGGATGGGCTTAATGATTTCCTGATTGACTTGTTCTTGCAGGGCCTCCATGAGTTTAGACAATCGTTCATTTTGAGCTTGTTCCGTTTTTTTGCGCTTATTGAATAAGCCCCCTACTGAAAAATCTTTAGTCATACTTTCTAAATAATAACGAATACGTTCACGCATATCATGTGACATAATGTAGGCATTATCAATGATTGTTTTACGCTTGTCATGTAAGTGTGTGCGCAAAGCTTGTTTATCACTAATCAATTGTGCTTCATTGCTTGCTGATTGTTGCTGTAAATGTTGTTCGAATGCTTTGTCGAATTGTTCCGGTTCGATGTTAAGACGCTCAAGACATTGAGCCATCTGCTGAGATAAATAACGCGCTTGAGTTGATTGGATAAACTGTACCATACGGGAAACATAATCCTCCATTGATTCACGCTGTTCGTCACACGTATGAATATAGTTTTTCAAGGCGTTGAGTTGATTTTCTGGGTGTTGAAACTTTGTAATATAAAATAGCTCAACCAGTGTGATATCCCAATCAGCTAATGACTTTTCTACTCGAGACTTAAAAGTGTCAAAAGAAAGTTCATCATCATTGTGTTTATCAATTTGATTAATGATGAAAACAACCGGAATATCAGCTTGGTTGAGGCGTTTCATAAATTGGAAATTAAGTGCGGATTGAACATGGTTGTAATCTACTGTGTAAAACACAATATTGCTCGTATACAAAAAGCGCTCTGCACTTACACTATGTGAAGCCACATTAGAGTCTACACCCGGTGTATCTTGAAATGTTAAACCTAATCGATAGTCAGTGGACAAAAAGCGAACATCGATAGATTCAACGTTATAGTTTTCTTTATTCATTTGTTTTACTTCGTCATAAGAAGTGAGTTCTGTATATCGCTGACCTTCAATATTTGCAGTAATACCACTCTCTTCTGCTACCGTAACTAAAGCCGTGTTACTCGTTGTAGGTACCGGAGAGCTTGGCAAAATGTCTTGACCGATTAAATTGTTAATAATTGTTGATTTACCAGCAGAAAAATGCCCTACAAATGTTAAAGTGTAATGTTCTAAATACACTTTTTTTATGATTTGATTAATCGTATGCACAAAAGCATGATGGTCAGACTTTTCGACTTCTTTTTTAAGTTTATACAATATATCTAATTGTTCGATATTTTTCATAGTGACAAATCCCCTTGTATGTTGTTACTTATATGTTATTGTAGCTGATTTAAGTAGAAGATAAAATAAGAGATTTGAAATTAAGGCTTTATCGAGAGGAGTATGAGAGAGAATATATGATGAGATAGTGATTTAATATGGATGTAATGATTGAGAGTCTATAAAAACAAATAGTACAGAAATCTTTTGAAAACATTAAGACTTCTGTACTATTTTTAGAAAATATGATGAATAGAAAGTTCGTTTTTGTAGAAAATGTGCGTAGTTAACGAGGAGTGACACATACCTATTGCTAGACATTTGCTTGCTTTTTTAGGGTAACTTACCTTGTTCTATGATTGTTACAAACCAAATGATTTGAGTAACTCTGGTAGCACAGGTAATACATCAGTATAAATACAAGTTAATAAAATAAATACAATAATAAAAAATGTTATTTTAAAAACATTTAGAGGTACTTCAAAATATTCCTTAAAAAATTTTTGTGAAAAATTGTGAGTGAACATTTTGGAAAAAGGTTCCGAGCAAAATGTAACCAGCACTATGAGAAAAGTTAAATAAGCCATTCTATAAGGCACATCTAACTTTCCAGAAATGATGACTATAAGAATAGTATATGCAATCAAAAGAGTGTAAAAAGAAATGCAAAAATTAAGTATAACTCTGTTAGCAATCTTTTCTTTTACATCAGCAGGTGCGTTTTCAATCATATCATAATATTTTCTTTTGTTTTTTACATATTCCGAATCAGTGCTATGTTTTGATTTCTTGATGTCTTGTTCCAAATTTTTAATTTTCCTGTTTAAATTTTTATTAAGCATCAACAAAAACCTACTTTCTATTTTTATTTAATCTAAATTATACACAAAAACCAAAACAAAGTAAATATATTTATATTGTTTTGGTTTAAATAAAATATTTGGTGATATTAAGTGTATAAATTAAAGACCACTGAACGCTATCGAAAAGGTTAGATGTTCAGTGGTCTTTATTTAGTCTTGATATTTTAATGGTTGAGGGCGACGTCGAATTTTGAGGATTTGAGAAAACACGTAAACAAAAATACCAGCCCATATAAAACAAAATGTTACAAATTGATCGATATTAAAAGGTTCTTTAAATACAAAGATACCATTGATAAAAATAAGGGTGGGTCCCACGTATTGTATAAAACCAACAAGCGATAATGGAATTCTAATAGCTCCTGCTGAAAAGGCAAGCAATGGTAGTGCAGTAGCAACACCTGAAAACAGTAACCAAAATGTTGAAAGGTTCATACCAGCACTCAATCCATGTGTTTGTCCAACAATAATAAAATATAGAATAGCCATAGGTGCTGTTGCGATTGTTTCAATTGTAATACTACTGATTGCATTCAAAGGGACAAGTTTTTTGAGTAAGCCATAAATTCCGAATGAAAATGCTAAAATCAATGATATGAATGGAAACTCTCCTACTTTAAAAGTCATATAAAGTACACCAACAGCAGCCAGTATAATAGCACACCATTCCAATTTGTTGAAACGTTCTTTGAAAAAAATCATTGCCAATAAAATACTCACAAGTGGGTTAATATAGTAACCAAGGCTGGTTTGAAGAACGTAGCCTGCATTAATTGCAAAGATGAATGTTCCCCAGTTCAAAGTTACAACATAGCCTGCAATAATGATGATTAAGAGATTTCTAGGTGTTTGATAGAGTTTATTCCAGTCTTCTCTAAGTTGTGTTCCCTGTTGAGACAGTGGGATGAGCAACAGCATAAAAATAAGAGAGAATATAATACGAAACATTAAGATCTCTACTGCATCGATATCTTTAATCAGTGCCCAATAAAGCGGAAGTATCCCCCACATTATATAGGCTGCGAGTGCATAAATTATACCACGTTGAAAAGATGATATATTGGACATTGACTTCGCCTCTTTTCTTGTTAGTATTTGATTATTTATGTTTTTGTGCCCAATATTGATAGTATGTTGTTTCGATATAGCCATTAAAAAGTTTACGACGCTTTGTTGCTTTACGATTGACAAGATATTCAAACGTTTTATGACTCGTCATGATATACATAGAGAGTTCTGGGTGTTGATGAAGGAGTTTGCCTAAGTAACGATACATTTCTTCTACTTCATCACGATCACCAATACGTTCTCCATACGGTGGATTACCAATCAATCCAATTGGACCTTTATGATCAATTGTGAGGGTATTAACATCTTTTACTTCAAATTGAATAATATCGCCCACCCCTACTTCATCTGCGTTACGACGTGCAATTTCTATCATATCAGGGTCAATATCAGAAGCAAAAATTTGGATATCTTTATCATAATCGGCTTGTTCATCTGCTTCAGCACGTTTTTGATCATATAAGCCATCAGGGATAATATCCCAAGATTCAGAAACAAATGAACGATTAAAACCGGGTGCAATATTTTGAGCAATTAAGCAAGCTTCTATGGCAATGGTACCTGAACCACAAAATGGATCAATCAATGGTGTGTCTCCTGTCCAGTTTGCAAGTTTGACCAAGCTTGCTGCCAATGTTTCTTTAATGGGTGCTTCGCCTTGTGCGAGACGATAACCACGCTTATTCAAACCCGAGCCAGACGTATCAATCGTCAATAGTACATGATCTTTCAATACATTCACTTCAACTGGGTATTTGGCACCTGATTCATCTAGCCATCCTGATATATGATGGTCTGATTTTAGCTTTTCTACAATTGCTTTTTTAGTAATAGACTGAACATCAGGGACACTGTGGAGCGATGATTTCAAACTGCGACCTTGCACAGGAAATTGACCATCGGCAGGAATAAAATGCCCCCATGGCAATGCTTTTGTTTTTTCAAATAATTCATCAAATGTAGTAGCTTTAAACTGACCGACAATAAGTTTGACCCGATCGGCAGTGCGCAGCCATAGATTCGCTTTAACGATAGCACTAGCATCTCCTGAAAAATATATACGTCCATTTTCGACACGTGTTTCATAACCGAGATCTTGCACTTCTTTTGCAACAATTGCTTCGAGTCCCATCGGGCATACAGCTAATAATTGATACATAACAAACCTCCTAATTTTATAAGATATATCATGGGTTATCCCATTTTATATGTTTCATTCAAGTTTCTATATATTTAAGGCTGGGACACATAAATGCCCCAGCCTTATTGACTAGTTGTAATATTTCTATAAGCCATGTTCTGTACCTTAGTACTTCAAACGTGTACTAGCTCCACTTGTACGCCGGCAGTAATCATCTGTCTGAAATATCTATTCAGATATTTCCTCATCTATACGTTGATTTCCGTTAGATAAGTGCTCCTACCTAATTTGGATTGCTCACTCGAGGGGTTTACCGCGTTCCACCTTTGATATTTCTATCAAAGCTACGTCACTGTGGCACTTTCAAACTATAATAACCTTATCTATCGACTTAGGTTATTGCGTTGCCGTCAATTGAAAACAATTGCCTTGACTTATTGTTTCATCAAGCACGAACACTACAATCATCTCAGACTGTGTGAGCATGGACTTTCCTCTATAAAATATATTTATAGCGATTACCCAAAATATTACTTCAAGAATTATATCATTTCAGTTATTAAAAGCAATGATTATTTACCAAATACTGCTTTTTCTAAATTAGAAATACGTTTTAAAATGTCGGCGTTATTGTTTTGACCCGTACTTTGACTTGCAAATCCTTTGCTATCTTGTTGACGTCCTGATGCAACACGAATGCGTAAGTCTTCAATTTCTTTTTTTAATTTATGATTTTCTTCAGAGAGTTTGATGACTTCATTGTTTAAATCTGACATTTTTTGATAATCTACAATAATATCATCTAAAAAGGCATCTACCTCTTCCGGACGATAGCCTCTTACTACTGTTTTTTCAAAATCTTTTTCATAAATATCTTTTGCAGATAACTTTAACGAAACATCTGACATGTATGTCACCTCATTTGATTCATATTTCTTCCGACCACTGTAAGTCATTGATAAAACTTGTAATTTCATCAAATGTCACAACATCACAAGTATAGTGTGTTTGTTCTATAAAATCAACTAACTTCTTTTTAAAAAATTTGGGGCTTGCTTCGCGTTCTTCATCGTAAATAAGCATTGTAATATCAGTGTGATCAAGCATAAATTGATCAGCTGCTTGAAATTGATATGCCCCTTTGAAGTCACTATGGAAAACACTATCGACGAAGTCCGCGTGATCAATAATGGACTGATACATTATTTGTTGTGACTCTCGCCACTTAGACGTATGATTTGTAAAAGGTGTAATAACGCCTAACTTTAGATCAGGATATATCTTTTTAAGTTCAAGTACACATGAGGCAGCCCACAGCTCAATACCAAGCTGTCCTTGTATAAGTACCCATTCTAATCCTTCTTCAATGTAACCCACAAGTTTGTGTGTTATTAATTTTTTTAAATATACAACTTCGGGTGCATCATCATTAAAAATATTTAATTCGTATGATTTATATCCTGTGATATACATTGTCTTATACATACATTATTTACCTACCTGTTGCTGTAAAAATAGAACGTCGTGTTTAACTGTTTTAAGCTGATCATAAAAATGTTTTTTACTTGTACGCACATCGTGACACACGACTGACAAAGTTTTTAATAAATTAATAATTCTTGTATATTGAGGGGATGTTTGAATGCTATCAGGCGGTACTGTATTTTGAAAATGTAGTAAGTGTGCGTCTATGGTTTGAACAAATGGTACGACATCATCATAAAAGTCAAAAGTCGTGCCAGATCGTACCATAGTGTAATGTTTTTCAATCGCAACGATGTCTGTTAAAAGTAAATGCCAAATACAGTTTGTCATATTGTCCCCTCCTTGTGTCTACATCGTAACATAAAACCAAACAAAAACGATGCACACACGCTTTTAGGGTAACGGATATAACACATCTATGTTACAATAATGACAGTTTATGAATCGTACAATGCTTGTATTCATAAACCACCTAACCTATTGATGTTGTTAGGACATAACGCATGGAATGTAGGTGAAGCTATGAACTATCCAAATGGTAAGCCTTTTAAACCAGTTAGGACTCAAGTCGGAGGTCATTCTGGCTCTCAATCCAGTACAATTAACTATGGTGGACGTGGTATGTCGCTTGAAAAGGATATTGAGCGTTCAAACAAGCACTATTTAAAGCAAAATGTAGCTGTTATTCATAAAAAACCAACACCTATTCAAGTTGTACACGTTGACTATCCTAAACGAAGTAAAGCAGTTATTAAAGAGGCTTACTTTAGAACGCCTTCGACAACTGATTATAATGGTGTCTACAAAGGTCGTTATGTAGACTTTGAAGCAAAAGAAACGGCCAATAAGACATCTTTTCCCCTTCAAAACATTCATGAGCATCAGGTTGAACACATGAAACAGGTTGCTGAACACGGGGGCATTGCCTTTCTATTATTACGTTTTAAAGGAAGAGATGAGACGTATTTATTATCATTTAAAGCGTTTATGCCGTTTTGGAAAAGGTATCTAGATCGTATTAAAAAGTCAATTTCAGTTGAAGAAGTGCAAGAAAATGGTTACTATATTCCTTATCAGTATCAACCGAGATTAAATTATCTTAATGCTGTTGATAAGTTGATATTAGATGAAAGTGAGGACCGCGTATGACGGAGAAACAAGCGTCTTCTAATGGTTCACAAAAGAAGACCGGTCAAAAAAAGAATAGAAACATTAAGCGTACAATAATTAAAGTGTTGAGCTTTTGTGTATTAGCTTTTGTGATTTTAGCGTTACTGGGTGTTTTACTTTTTGCGTATTATGCATGGAAAGCACCCGCATTTAATGAGGCGAAGTTACAAGACCCAAGTCCAGCTAAAGTATACGATAAAGATGATACACTTATCAAAACACTGGATAATGGTGCGAGACGTGAACATGTTGATCTGAAAGATGTTCCAGACCAGATGAAAGATGCTGTTTTAGCAACAGAAGATAACCGCTTCTATGATCATGGTGCGCTAGACTATAAGCGCTTATTTGGCGCAGTGCTTAAAAATGTTACAGGTGGGTTTGGTTCACAAGGGGCATCGACTTTGACACAACAAGTTGTTAAAAGAACATTTTTAACAGATCAAAAGTCTATTGAGCGTAAAGCACAAGAAGCTTACCTCTCGTATCGTTTGGAACAAGAATACTCTAAGGATGAAATCTTCCAAATGTATCTGAATAAGATTTATTATTCAGATGGTGTGTATGGTGTGAAGGCAGCAGCTAAATATTATTTTGATAAGGATTTAAAAGATTTGAATTTAGCTGAATCAGCATATCTTGCAGGTCTACCTCAAGTTCCTAACACGTATAATATTTATGATAATCCTGAAGAAGCTGAAAAGCGTAAAGATACCGTATTGTACTTAATGGCTTATCATAATCGCATTAGTGAAAAAGAAAAGAAAGAAGCACAAGATACACCAATTACAACAAACTTAGTAGAACGTACAGCGGATGAGCGTGAGGTTAAACCAGATACGAGTGATCAAGAATATGATTCGTACCTCAACTTTGTAAAACAAGAGTTAATGGGTAATGAAGAATTCAAAGGACGCAATTTATCCGATATATTAAACAGTGGCGTTAAAATTTATACACATATGAATAAAGATGTTCAAACAGCGCTACAAAGTCGTATAGATAATGGTAGTTACTATAAAAATGATGAACAGCAAGTAGGTGCAACGATTGTTGATAGTCAAACAGGTTCGCTCGCTGCCATTTCTGGTGGACGTAACTACAAAGATGTTGTACAGCGCAACCAAGCAACAGATGTACACCCTACTGGTTCAACATTAAAACCATTCTTAGCCTATGGACCAGCGATTGATAATTTACAATGGGCAACCAATCATTCTATACAAGATGAATCGGTGTACTACTTAAATGGTGGTGCTTTCCGCAACTACGATCAGAAAAGTCATGGTGTTGTGACGATTTATGATGCGTTGCGACAAAGTTTCAACATCCCAGCACTTAAGACTTGGCAACAAGTTAAAGAGCAAGCAGGTGCTAATGCGCCAACAGATTTCTCAGCTAAAGTTGGACTGGAATACGAAAATACAGATATTGGTCCTTCCGAGGTACTCGGTGGTTCATCATCTGAATTCTCGCCTACACAACTTGCGTCTGCCTATGCCTCATTTGCGAATGGTGGTACATATAATAAAGCCCACTCTATTCGTAAAGTAGTAGAAGCAAATGGTAATACGATCGAGTTTGATCACACGAGTCATAAAGCAATGAATGACTACACGGCTTATATGATTACACAAATTTTAAAAGGTACATTTGACACGTATGGTTCAGCATATGGTAACGATGTTTCAGGTGTAAATGTTGCAGCTAAAACAGGTACAGGTACTTATGGTGAACAAACATATCAAGAGTACAGTTTACCGGATTCAGCTGCCAAAGACGTATGGATTTCAGGTTATTCACCACGTTATACAATGTCTATATGGATGGGCTTTAGTAAGGTGAAAGCATATGGTGAAAACTCATTCGTTGGTAGTTCGGAACAAAAATTACCACAATATCTCTTCAAAGATGTTATGGGAGATATTAACCCGCAAGATGGTTTAGATTTTGAACAACCTGCATCCGTTGGTGGAAGTGGTAGAAGTTTATATGTTGCACAAGCACCAGACGGTAATACAACAAGTAACTTTACTGAATCAAGCAATGGTTCTAATACAGGTTCTAACAATAGTAACCAAAATTTGAGCAATAGTCATAATAGCAACTCAAATGATAACAATAATAATAACAATGGAGGTTTCTTCAAAAAAATCTTCGGTAACTAAACAAAACCCTTCTTATATGGTATGTGAATACCATATAAGAAGGGTTTTATTATATTAACGTTGTTGCTTTGCACGATATGCAGCATACATCTTAACTAATTCAGTTTTGAGTGTTTTCATTTGCTGATAGCCCATATAATGATGTTTGCGTTGTTGAATATAGTCTAAGCGTTCTTGAAAATTAAACGGTTGAACTTTTAAAACAGTATCGTTCTCTAAACAATCGATATCATTAATCATACAAAAGTATTGCATGAGCGCTGTATAGTAATCATCTAATAAAGAGATACTTTCAGGATGACCAATTTTACGTTGTTGAGCAAGTACGTCCAATGATGTTTCTAGCTGTGTCATAGTCTTCAATAGTGTCATGAAGCATTACCTCCTGATAGACGTTGTGAAGCACGATAACGCTTCTGCCCTTCTCTGCAATCGGGTAACAGCGGACAAACATCGCATTTTGGTTTTTTAGCTAAACAGTGATATCGACCAAAAAAGATAAGTTGATGATGACTTTTTGTCCAACGTGACTTAGGAATAATTGATGTCAGGCGTCTTTCTACTTCTGTAACATTATCTTTCCAACGACAAATGCCTAAACGTTTAGAAACACGTTCAACATGTGTATCCACAGCAAGTGCAGGCTCACCAAATGCGACACTCATAACGACATTGGCTGTTTTTTGACCTACACCGGCAAGACTAACTAATTGCTCATGCTGACTTGGCACTTCACCGTTAAATTTATCAATTAATGATTGACATAATTTTTGGATGTTTTTAGCTTTATTGCGATAGAGTCCAATAGAGCGAATATCATTTTGCAATTCTTCTAAAGACACGGCTAAATAGTCTTCAGGTGTGTGATATTTTTGAAAAAGTGTTTTTGTGACCTTGTTCACTGTATTGTCCGTACACTGTGCGGATAAGAGTACCGCAATTGTAAGCTCAAAAGGGTTATCATGTATCAATTCACATTCAGCATCTGGAAACATTTCATCAATAATATCAATCATGGATAAAGCTTTTTTCTTACTCAGCAAATGGATTCTCCCCTTTCAACCAGTCAAATTTTGGAAAGTTTTCTATTTTTTTTGTTGGATGGTGTGTGGATTGATTAAATTGAGCACGAATGGGCTTAGAATCTTCAACAGTGCGTACATTATTTTTCTCCCAATTCAATAAAATACGATCAATATATTTTAAGCTCGATTTATGATGTGCGAAAGCTTCGTCGACAGCTGCATTAATCAGTGCCAAATCATATTTATCTACATCAATCCATTGATTTAAATGTTCAATCTCTACGGGAGAAAGTCCACGACCAAAACCTTGTTCTATTTTTTGGAAAAGTTGCTGGAATGTCTGGTCTTTATCTTGTTGTATACGTTGGGTAGAGATATTTTTCAATAATTGCGTAAACTGTTCGTAAAAACCATGAAGGTCCATATATTCTGCAAACTTACCATCCGCATTTTTTTCAACATGCATATTTAATAAACCGAGTTGTACAAGTTTTTGGATAATCATCGTAATTTCTTTGGATTGCATCGTTGTTCCATGTTGTAAAACTTCAATAGCAGGTTGCTCATGATTTGATTCATAAGTATATAACAATTTCATCAAAATAATTAAATCGGCTTCGTTTAAACCTAACTGTTCATAATGTTCTAGTAGTTCATATCGACAGACAAAAGGTCGTTTTTGTAATTCTTCAATATTCAAAAGACTCTCCCCTTTTTTATCCGTTTATGTTTTATCATATCTCATTTTATTTAAACAATGTAGTATTTGAATTGAAGCGCTATAAACCCCATTGAAATGTAAGAGTCACATCTTTCAATGGGGTTTTATCAATTCAAAATTAAGGATATAGTCTATTTAATAAACGTGGGAATGGTGATGTTTCACGTACGTGTTCTACACCAGATATCCATGCCACAGTACGCTCTAAACCTAATCCAAAGCCACTATGTGGGACACTACCATATTTACGCAAATCTAAGTAATATTGATAACTTTCAGGATCAAGTTGGTGTTCATCAATACGAGACTCTAGTAGTGATAAATCATTAATACGTTCAGAGCCACCAACAATCTCACCATAGCCTTCAGGTGCAATAAGGTCTGCACATAAAACCGTATCTTCATTTTCAGGATTCGGTTGCATATAAAATGGCTTGATTTTTGTTGGATAATTGATGATAAAGACAGGCAAATCGTAATGATTGGCGATTGCTGTTTCATGAGGTGCGCCAAAGTCATCTCCCCATTCAATGTCATCAAATCCTGCTTCATGTAAAAATTTAATGGCATCATCATAAGTGATACGTGGAAATGGTGCACATATTTTTTCAAGCTTAGATGTATCACGGTCTAATATTTTAAGCTCAATCGAACAATTTTTAAGTACAGATTGCACGATAAAAGCAACATAATTTTCTTGAACCTCTAAGCTCTCAGCATGATTGGTAAAGGCCATTTCGGGTTCAATCATCCAGAATTCAATAAGATGACGACGTGTTTTAGATTTTTCAGCACGGAATGTTGGACCGAAAGAAAAAACTTTACCATGTGCCATTGCAGCTGCTTCCATATAAAGCTGACCACTTTGAGATAAAAAGGCATCTTCTTCAAAATACTTTGTATGGAAGAGCTCACTTGTTCCCTCAGGTGCACTTGCTGTTAAAATAGGTGGATCAATTTTAGTAAAACCATTAACATTAAAAAATTCATATGTTGCACGGATAATCTCGTTACGAATTTTCATAACAGCGTGTTGCTTTTTAGAACGCAACCATAGATGGCGATGGTCCATTAAAAACTCTGTGCCGTGATTTTTAGGTGTAATCGGATAGTCATGTGCTTCATGAATGACTTCAATATGTTTAACTTGCATCTCATAACCTAAGTCAGAACGGTTGTCTTCAGTGATTTCACCTGTTACGTAAACAGATGATTCTTGTGTTAATGATTTTGCACATTTAAAAACATCTTCGTCAACTTCGGATTTCACAACGACACCTTGCATAAAGCCAGTACCATCACGTAATTGAAGGAACGCAATTTTACCACTAGAACGCTTGTTGGCAAGCCATGCACCAATCGTGATTTCTTGACCAATGTATTTTTTTGCTTCTTTAATTGTTGTCTTCATAACTAATCTCCTAATTTATTTACTGATATTATTTTAACAAAACTCAAAGCACACATCTAGAGCATACGGTATAAAGTTAGCGACTTATCGATTTTGGGTATTGGTGTCTTTCTTGAGATGTGTTAATAAATTTTCAAACTGTTCAATATCCCCTTGATGCTGATGGTATGGCTCTAATGTTTGTTGGAAGAAGTGCCGATAATGACTGTTGATAAGACGATCATCAAAAGACACAACAATACCTCTATCTGTTTCATTTCGTAACAATCGACCTAATCCTTGTTTGAAGCGTGTAACGGCTTCAGGTAAAATATAGTCTTTAAATACGTTTTCAAACTCATCACGCAACAACAAAGGTTGTGTTGAATATTGACTCATAAATGGTAATTTAGTAATCATTACGCACTTAATCCCATGTGCTTGATAATCAAATCCTTCAAAGAAACTGGATGTACCGAGTAGTATGGCTTTATCGAAATGATTAAACTGTTGAACAATTTTATAATTTTGACTTTGTTGTTGCGCTAAAATGACATATTCTTCAAATGTAGAAAGTTCATTTAAATATTCCATAACATGATATAGCATTTTGTAGTTTGCAAATAACACCAGACATTTACCATTCACTGTAATCACATAGCGTGCAATATAGGACACAATCGTTTCAATATAACTGTCGTAGTTTTGGTAGTCAAAAGATGCAATGTCTTTAGGGATAAAAATATGACCATTACGATATTGTTGATGTACAGGTTGTAGTTGATACGTATTAAAATGAAATGATTCATGGTGAAACCAATTTTTAAAAGTATCAAAAGATTGATTGAATGTTAATGTCCCTGAAATAAATGTCAGTGATTGAAAGGCATGAAGCAGCTTATCTGTCAAAACATCTTTAACACTTGAACTTTTAATATGCAATTGAATTGTAGATTTTTGATGAATATTTTTAATAGAAATATAAAAAAGCTGATTGGCTTTCAGTCCGTCTTCAACTGTTTTAAATTGTGATACGATATGCAACAATTGTTTTCTAAAGGTTTTTACAGTTTTATGTTTCATATTATTAAAATGTTCAAGTGTCTTATGTATATGATGAATCATGCGTTTTAAATAAGATAATAGTTCAGAACTTTGTAAATCAAATACATAAGATAATTTAGATGACTCATCTTCGTAAATATGTAAGGTTTGAATTTTATCAAATAGATAGTCAAACATGGCTTCATTCATATCGTGTAAAACATTGATATCTTGCTTAATCGTTAAAATATCTATATGTGGTATATTTAATTTTTCTAAAGTCCGTCGTTGCTCCAACTGGTCGAGTTGATAAAGTAACTTTTCATTTTCTGTTTTGCCAATCAGCCCAAGTTGGTATTTAATCTCCGAATAACTTATTTTATGAACAACACAATCTAATGCATAATCTGGTAAGCGGTGTGCCTCGTCAACAATACAATGATTGAAAAATTGATAGATCGTATGATCATGTGTAGCGTGTAAAAGATGTGCATGATTGGTAATCCCTATTTGAATGTGATGTGCATTATTACGAATATATTGATAGTAATGTATATCTTTGTGCATAGGGATATAGGTTTCAATTTTTTGATCAAGATACATTTTTACGCCACCACGTAAATTGAGTTCTTGTATGTCTCCTGTGTTTGTTTCTAAAATCCATATGAGCAACTGCATTTTAAGTAAATCGACTTCATAATTGTTGGTTACACGATCTTTCAATATTTGTTGAATAAGACCTAAAGAGATATAGTCACGTTTACTTTTGATTAAAGCGGCATTAATTTGTGTATTAAGTGCTTGATTAATACGTGGAATGTCATGATATAACAACTGATATTGTAATAGTTTTGTATTTGTAGATATAATGACATGCTCTCCTGTTTCTATATAATACATGAGTGCAGCTATGAGATAAGCAAGAGATTTTCCACTACCTGTTGATGCTTCAATCAGCGCATTGTCATTATGCAATAATTGATTGAATATCACTTCAGCGAGATAAAGTTGATCCTCACGATATTGATAATTCGTACGTGTAATAATGTATTGATAGAATGCTTTAAGTGAATCTGTAAAATCAATACGTTTTTCTTCTAAATCTGGTAATACTTTGTAATACAATTGTTCGTACTGTGATAGACCGTCCAATGTATGAGCAGGTTGATGTTGACGCACGAGTTCAAAAAAGTAATTATCGAGCTGAAACTTAAGTTGCTTGCTTAAATAATACAGTTGCTTTTTTGTATCAAGTGGTAGTAATTCAAATTTATTAAAAGCTTTAATCATGAGACGTGCTGTTGTTTTAGCGTCTTCGTCTGCTCGATGGGCTTGTTCGAGTGAAATACCGAGTGATTCTGAAAGTTCACTCAGTTGATAGCTTTTTTCTGTTGGGAAAGCGATTTTAAACAACTCTAAAGTATCAATCACACTTTTAGGTTGATATTGAATATGGCACTTTTCAAAAGCTGTTGTCAAAAAGTTGAGGTCAAAATGAGCATTATGTGCGACGAATACACATCCTTGTAGCTGTTGAAAAATGATGTGTGCGATATCATGAAAATAAGGTGCTTGTTGTAACATATTGTTTTCAATAGACGTCAGTGCTTGAATAAATGCAGGGATATCTTGATCTGTTTTAATCATAGAATGGTATGTGTCGATAATTTGCTTATTTTCAACAAATACAATCCCAATTTGGATGATATCATCTTGATCCGTTTGATTACCTGTTGTTTCTAAGTCAACAACGGCATAGCGTGTATATTTCATTATATTTTTGACCTCCTTTCTATATCATTGAGGTGTTAAAAATGAATATCTGCACTCATTAAGCGATGTATATTGCCTGTTTCATCGACGACATGTAAAAAGCCATCATCATCCATTTCAATAACTTTACCATAAAATTGCTTACGTCCTTCTGTAAAGCGTAAACGTCGATTCCAAATATTAGAGACATCGATATATTCCTGTTTAATTGTGTGGAATGGTGTACTTAAAAATTGATGATAACGCTGTTCAATTTCTGTAACAAGATCTTGTAGCAATGCATAACGTTCCACAGGTGTTTCGCGATGTAAACGTAGACTGGTTGCCGTATGTATCAAATCTTCGTCAAAATCATGTTCCTGCTGATTAACATTGATACCGATACCACAGATAACTGCTTCTATACTGTCAGCATTTGCGACCATCTCTGTTAAAAAGCCACATACTTTACGCTCACCAATGTAAATGTCATTGGGCCATTTGATTTGAACTTTATCTTTGACATAGCGTTGAATTGTATGACAAATAGCAAGCGAAATAAACAAGTTAAAAGTGGTAAGCATAGAGAAAGGAATGTCAGGACGTAATACAAGTGTCATCCATATGCCTTGTCCTTTTGTAGATTGCCATGGTCGTTTAAAGCGCCCTTTACCTCCTGTTTGTTCGTCACTAACAATGAGCATCGTTTCAGTATGACCTACAAGTGCTTTTTTGGCGACATCTTGTGTTGAAGTAACAGATGGAAATGCTTGAATTGTATCAACGAGTTGTTGTTTTTTTAAGCAGGCCTCTAATACGCCTAAATACCAATAAGCAGGGTAACAATTTAAACGATGTCCCTTATTATGAACAGAATCAATAGAAACACCTTCTGTTTTGAGTTGATCAATCACTTTTTTGACGGTCATACGAGAGATATCGAGCTGATTTGCAATCATTTGCCCGGATATATATTGTGGTTGGACTTCTGTTAAGAGTGTCAATATCGCATTACGGTATTTTGACATTTGTTTTCACCCATTCAATAATTTCTTGTTCACGATTTGGAATTTTACGTTGTACAACTGCACATTCAGCGCTTCGCAAAGCAGTTTTTAACCATGGTCCTGGTTTTGAAGCGAGTGCAGTCATTAATGTTTTGCCATTAATATCGAGTTGTGTACGATTAGTAATAACAAGTGATTGAAAGACTTCTTCAATGATCTGTAAATTAAAAATAATTGGTGTTGGCTGTGTAATGTTATTGACTTCAAAAATGTCTTGTAGTGCTAGCAGTTCTCTTGCTGTATGATATCCAAAGTCATAAACAAATTGTGCTAAAGATCGTTTGGAGTCGAGTTGTTGCGCAGCTTTTAAAGCATGGACAAGATGTTGTGCAGCTTTTATTTCGTCATTGCTACGTTTGAGTTGTTTTAATCCAGTTTCATGGTGTGTACAGTACATAACAATCGCTAAAAACTGTGAGAGTGTTAATGGTATATTAATACGTATTGCACGCATATCGACCTCTCTAAAGTAAGGCAAATAGTGCCAAATATTAAGGTCACTTAAAGATGCAAATACTTGAGAAACATGTGAGCCGTGTAATAATTTTTCTAACTCAATCATAATGCGTTCAATTGCGAGATATTCAATATCTGCTACATTTTCTTTCATTGCATGATATGTGTCGCGCGCAATCGTAAAGCCAAGTTGCGATTGAAAGCGTAACCCTCGTAATATACGTAATGCATCTTCATCAAAACGATCTTTAGGATGACCTACTGTACGAATAATCTGCGCTTGAATGTCCTGTTGACCTTCAAAATAATCGACCAGCTGAAATTGATGATCCATTGCAATAGCATTGATTGTAAAATCACGACGTTCAACATCTCGATATAGATCTCGTACAAAAAAAACTTCACTCGGGCGTCTATGATCTAAATAAGCACCATCCGTACGAAAAGTCGTTACCTCATAGTTGCTTCCTTGCCAAACCACATTAATCGTGCCGTGTTCTTTACCAACAGGAATCGTATGATCAAACAATGACTCAATTTCGTTGGGAGTTGCACTTGTCGTAATATCTACATCATTGATCGGCCGATGCATAATGTAGTCTCTAACAGCCCCCCCAACAAAGTATGCATCATACCCGTTATCCATCAAGCGTTGCATTATTGGAAGTGCATCAAGAAATATGATTTTATTATTCATGTTGGGTATCCCCTAGCATTTGAAGATAATACTTTTCATACTGATCTGCAATAATAGAAGAGTGAAAGCGTTGTTCTATATCTTTGAGCATATTTTGTTGTAATGTTTGATACAGTTTTGGATCATTCAGTAGTTTTATGGCATAATGTGCTGCGAGCTGACTATCCCCAACATCTACTAAATACCCTGTTTTTTCATGTTTAATAACTTCCTGTATACCTCCAGCACGAGTTCCAATAGGTATTACACCTGTATTCATCGCTTCGAGTAATGTTAGACCGAAACTTTCTTTCTCACTCATTAATAAGACAATATCTGAGATTTGGTAAAAGTTGCTCATGCAGTCTTGTTTACCTAAAAAGAGCACATCATCTAATAAATTAAGGTGACGTACTTTCTCTCTCATATCTTGCAGTTCAGGTCCATCTCCAATCAGTAGTAGCTTTGCTTTCATTTGCTGACGTACAGCATGAAATGTCTCTATAATCGTATCGATACGCTTTACTTTTCTAAAGTTTGAAACGTGAATCATCACTTTTTCATCTGGTTGAATACCGTAGCTTTGTTTGAGTTGCGCATTATAGCCAGTAGGAAATTCAGATTCACGGACAAAATTATAAATAGGTACAATGTCCTTGTTAGGTTTAATAATTTCATAGGTTTCTTGCATAAGCGATGTACTCACACTTGTTACAACATCACTCTGTTCAATACCGAACTTTATCGCGTTACGCAATGAGTGATCATAACCCAAAACAGTAATATCTGTGCCGTGTAATGTAGTCATGATTTTAATATCTTTACCAGACATTTGACGTGCTAAAATACCACAAATTGCATGTGGAATAGCATAGTGCATATGCAAAACGTCTAAATCGTATTCGTTGATGACATTTGCAATTTTTGTACTTAATGAAATATCGTATGGTGGATACTGAAATACTGCATATTGATTAACATCAACTTGATGAAATGTAATATTGGGAATGGGTTTGTTTAGACGAAAAGGCATATTAGATGTAATGAAGTGAACTTCGTGTCCGCGTTCTGCCATCAGAATGCCTAACTCCGTAGCAATAACTCCTGAACCACCAATGGAAGGATAGCAAGTAATTCCAATCTTCATAGAAATCCTCCTTATTTTCTTTCAAAGCGATTTTTATCACGCGTATTAAATTTGTCCATTGTTTGATTAAAACTTTCTGTCATATCAATATTTAACGAGTTTGCAATACAAAGTAAGACGAATAAGTTGTCTCCGAGTTCCGCTTCAATTGTATTTGGCATTTCACTCGCTTTTTTCTGTTTTTCACCATAATAATGATTAATTTCACGCGCCAGTTCCCCCACTTCTTCAGTTAAACGTGCTAAATTGGCTAGTGGTGAAAAATAGCCGGCTTTAAATTGTGAAATATAGTCGTCCACTTCTCGTTGCATTTCAACCATAGATTTTGACATGATATGACCTCTTTCTTTTTAACATTCTCCCTTATCTTACATGATTTAACTAGTAATCGGCAATTTATCCAGCTTCGATAAAACTAAAGTTGAACGAATCATTCAACTACAAATAAATTTTTGGTATGTATATTAATAGATTATCCATCTTCTGTGGATGATATCATATATAGTCGCACCTTTTTCCCCTCTAAATCTGACAGATGCTAATCCTTTTTGTATATTCACTTAACAAATTAGCCTCCAATTCAGTAAATGTACGCATCATTGTAATGAACACCTTATCCATTGCCTCTTTAGTTGATACATTCATATAAATCAATGTTATTTTCATTTAATAAGAACTGATTTAAGTTGATATCAGTTTTGGAGTTATATGGCACAAATTTTGTTCTTTAAATGGCATAAATAATATTAAATAAATTAATATTATTTATAGTGTTTAGTTTATAAAGTTATAAAAGGAGCCTGAGATTTATGTCCCAGACTCGTATAGAATATAAGTATTTTAATTATTATTTATATTCATTGATTTATATTAATAAAATAAAACACCTAAAATAATACCTACCAAAACAATAGCCCAAGAAGGCAATTTAAAATACATTAATAATATGAACAATGAGCTGGCTAAAGCAAAATCTAATTCTGATTTAATGGTTGAAGTCCAAATTGGGTTATAAAAAGCAGCAATAAGAATACCAACTACGCCTGCACTTATCCCTTTTAAAAATCCTTCAGCATAAATATTAGATTTAATATTATCCCAGAATGGCAAAATTCCAAATAACAAAAGAAATGCTGGTAGGAAAATAGCAATAGTAGCCAAAATTGCTCCTCCAATCCCTTCTATAGACATACCAATGTATGAAGCAAACGTAAATAACGGTCCGGGTACAGCTTGAGCAACAGCATAACCCGTTATGAAGTTATCGGGTGATATTAATCCTGATGGTACAAACTCATTTTCTAATAAAGGTAAGACAACATGTCCTCCTCCAAAAACTAAAGAACCTGATCTATAAAAACTATCAAACATTTTTAACCATAGATTATTTGTCATAGAACTAGCGATAGGTAATACAGTTAATAGTAAAAAGAATAATGATAATGAAACAAAACCTAATTTTTTAGGTAACTTAAATGATTTGTTTTTTATTTTAGTTCTATCTGTTGATGTTTGTTTTAGAAAGATGAGACCATATACACCAGTTATTGATAGTGCAATGACTTGTATATAAAGATTATTTATTACTAACGATAATATAAGAACAAATAATGCTAATGCAATAGTGGTTTTGGTGTTTGTTAATTTTTTACCCATTCCTATAATAGCTTGGGCTACAATAGCAACAGCTACTAGTTTTAAACCTTGCATCCAAGTGAAACTTACATCACTATTTGTAAATAGCGCTGAAAAAATCATTAGTATAATTACAGATGGGAGCGTAAATCCGATAAATGAGATAATACCTCCTCCGATGCCGCCTCTTATAGTTCCTATACCAATACCTACTTGGCTACTTGCAGGACCGGGTAAAAACTGGCATAGTGCTACCAAATCAGAATACTCTTTCTCATCAAGCCATTTTCTTTTTTTTACATATTCATCATAAAAATAGCCTAAATGGGCAGTAGGTCCACCGAATGATAATAAACCAAGTTTTAATGCAACAAAAAAAATATTTGTATATTTATACATAAAGGTCTCCTTATATTTCATTGGTTAACTCTTTTAATTTTTCTCTAGATTCTTCTAAAAACTTTTCACCTTCTGGAGTTATTGAATAGTATTTTCTATTTTTTCCATTTACAGTTTTCGTGGTACTTTTTAAAAGGTTCTCGTTTTCTAGTGTATGAAATATTGGATAAAGGGTCCCAGGACTCATATTATAACCATGTTCTTCTAATTCTTTAATCATCCAAGCCCCATATATTTTATCTTCGTTTGCATGATGTAATATATGAATATAGATAAATCCTAAAAATAGTTTTCGTTGTATTTTACTTTTCAATATATCTCTCCTTAGTTAAAATCGAATAACGATATCGTAATCCGATTTTAATGTGTATAAATACTCTTGTCAATTAATTTATTAAGTTTGAAATCAGTGAATTAGTAGTAAAAAACATCAAGTATCTACTTGATGTTTTTACTAAAATCTTTAATTGTATTACCTATTTCATCTCTAACACGTTGGAATTCTGACCATTCTTTACCTGCTGGATCATCAAAACCCCAATGTACTTTTTTAACGTTTGGTCGTAAAATAGGACAATTATCGTCTGCATCACTACATAACGTTACGACCAAATCGGATTGTTTTAAAATATCATTATCAATCAAGTCTGATGTATGGTTTGATATATCAATATCTACTTCTTGCATAGCTTCTATTGCTTTAGGATTAACACCATGTGTTTCAATACCAGCAGAATAGACATTCCAATCTTCACCCAATATTTCCTTTCCCCAACCTTCAGCCATTTGGCTACGACAAGAGTTTCCTGTACATATAAAATAAATTGTTTTCTTATCCATAATTAAGGCCTCTTTTCTTAAAATATGATTAGCGTAAGGTATAAACCTAAAAGTGTTACAAATAGGACTGGAATAGTAATGATAATTCCAGTTTTAAAGTATGTTCCCCACGAAATCTTCACACCTTTTTGTGTTAAGACATGTAGCCACAATAATGTTGCTAAAGAACCAATTGGCGTAATTTTAGGTCCTAAATCAGAACCTATGACATTCGCATAAACCATACCTTCTTTTAATATTCCTGTAGCACTGGATTGACCAATAGCTATTGCATCTATTAAAACAGTTGGCATGTTGTTCATAATTGAAGATAAGAAAGCAGCTATAAAGCCCATACCCATGATACTGCTGAATAACCCATAACTTGAAATATTTGTTAGGATATACCCAAGAATCGTTGTAATACCTACATTTTTTAGTCCAAACACAACAAGGTACATACCAATAGAGAATACAACAATATTCCATGGTGCGCCTTTAATGACTTGTTTTGTATGAACTGCTTTAGATTTACGAGCTAATATTACAAAGATAAGAGCAATGATACCAGCAATGATTGATACTGGGATTTGAATAAACTCACTAACAAGATAACCCACAAGCAGTATTGCTAATACAATCCATGAAAGCTTAAATAATTTAGGATCTTTGATTACACTTTTAGGATCTGAAAGATTTTCTGTATTGAACGTTTTAGGTATAGATTTTCTGAAATATAACCATAAAACGAGAATACTAGCAATCAGAGAGAATATATTAGGAATAATCATGCGACTAAAATACTCAATAAACCCAATATCGAAGTAATCTGCAGAAACGATGTTAACTAAGTTACTTACAATTAAGGGCAGTGATGTAGTATCTGCAATAAAACCACTGGCAATAATAAAAGGAAAAATCACTTTTTTATTAAATCCTAGATTTCTTACCATCGCTAATACAATGGGCGTTAAGATTAAAGCTGCACCATCATTGGCGAAAAATGCTGCTACAATTGCCCCTAATATCATGATAAAAACAAACATTTTTAATCCATTACCTTTTGAAGCCTTGACCATATGTATCGCAGACCATTCAAAAAATCCAATCTCATCTAATATTAATGAAATAAGAATAACAGCTACAAAGGTTAAGGTAGCATTCCAAACAATACCTGTTACTTCTAATACATCGGAAAAACTTACGACTCCCGTAATGATCGCAACAACAGCTCCAATTAAAGCTGTAATACCAATATCTAAACCTTTTGGTTGCCATATCACAAAGATTAAAGTTAAAAGAAAAATCACAATTGCTAAAATTGTCATTGACACTCACCTGACTTCATATTTTTACATGCACAGCTTTGGTCAGATGTGTTAATGATATCTAAGTTTTGATTAATATAATCTAAAAATGCATGATTAAGTTGATACATATGTTTATTACCATTTTTTCGTGTAGTCACTAACTCGTTATCTACTAATGACTTCATATGATGGCTTAATGTAGGTTGTGAAAATTGAAAATGCTCTAGCAAGTCACAAGCACATAACTCACCACGAGATAGTAAATCCAGTATTTCCAACCTACTTGGATCTGATAAGACTTTTAATATTGTCGATAGTTCTTTATAAGACATGAATATACCTCCTAGACATTTAATAGATTAACATCTATATAGATTAATATCTATGTTATTTTATCTACTGTTTTTAATTCTATATATAGTTTGGTATGTAATACCTACTTCTTTAGCTATAGTACTTATAAATTTACCTTGTTCAAGTAACTCAACAACTCGGTAATAAACCAAACGTTTTTGTGGGTCTTTAGCATTGGGAGAATACAGAAAAGGTCTCCCTTTATATCTCCCTTTTTCTTTGGCTACTTTAATACCTTGAGCTTGTCTACGTTTACTTTCATTTCTTTCTTGTTCTGAAATCATTGCTAAAATTTGAATGATTAAATCCTTCATGAATTTATCTAATAATGGATTCCCAATTGCTTCATTCATCATGGGTAAGCTTGTAATCATTAATTGGACTTCCTTACTTGTTCTAAGACAAGCAATATGGAAAAAGGGAAATTCAAAAGGAGGACGGCCTCAAAAAATTGAAAAAAGCCAAAAGCAAAATATTAAACAACTATATGATAGCGATAAATATACAGGTGAAGAAATTGCTCAAATGACGAGATTAAGTAGGACTTCAATTTATAGGATAATTAGAGAAACGTTATAAAACAAAGCAGGTAGACAATCATATAACTGTTTACCTGCTTTGTGCCATTTAAAGAACAAAATTAATGCCATATAACTCCAAAAATGACAGTTGAAGTCACAACCACTTTCAATGTTATCAATGTCATGAGATGTTGCACATAATTTGATAATTGAAGACACAAAAGAGAAGCGCTCCTATTAATAGAAAAAGACTGAAACACATTCCGTTTCAGCCTTTACATCTATCATATTCTCTATTCTGCAGAACGTGCAATTAAAATAAAACGTAATAGTTCTGCTACTGCTACTGCAGTTGCTGCAACGTATGTCATTGCAGCAGCGCGTAATACACGACCTGCATGCTTGTATTCTTTTTCATTAACAATATTCATGCGTTGGATTTGATTCATTGCGCGCTTACTAGCATCAAACTCAACAGGTAATGTCACAATTGAAAACAATACCGCAAATGCCATTAAGAAAATACCAATCCATAATGCAGAAGTACCGATCGCCATGTTCATCATTGTGAGTACAAAACCAATCATAATGAAGATGTACGACAATGAACTGCCTAGATTTGCAACTGGTACCAATGCTGTACGGAATCGTAAGAAAAAGTATCCTTCATAATGTTGAATCGCATGACCGACCTCATGGGCAGCAATTGCAGTACCTGCCACACTTGGGCGATTATAGTTTGCTGGAGATAAGACAACTACTTTATTTTTAGGATCATAGTGATCGGTTAAAAAGCCTTGTCCCTCTTTTACATCGACATCGTATATCCCGTTTGCATGTAATATTTCTAATGCTACTTCTCGTCCCGTCTTGCCACTAGTAGACCTAACTTTTGAGTATTTTTCATAGTTAGATTTAACACTGTATTGTGCATACATTGGGAGGATCATAAGTATTACAAAATAAATAATTAAAGATATTAAAGACATTATGTTCCCTCCTTATAACATATATTCTACGTGCTTCGTGAAAGACGGTCAAACTATTTACTCCACTGTTGTGAAATTCGCCATAAAACAATAAGTAACGGCAATATTGAGAGCCAAAAAGCGATATAACCGATTGTCATCTCATAATGGGTGAGCGAACCATAAACGGGATATTGGTGAAAGACATAATCAATCATATCATTGTGGAACACCCATACCATTGTGAGTCCGAAGCTTAGAAAAGTAAAATGAAATCTTGGCAAGAATAGAAAAGCCTGAATTGCCATTACGGCATGTGAACAGATAAGCATTAATCCTGTTATATATATTGTATGATCGACGGTGAAGAGCATAACGTTCATAATGACTGCCCAAATGCCATATTTAATCAATGTTACAAAAGCTAATGTATCAACTATTGCAGATGTTTTATTAACGAACATAAAAAGTAAACTGATTGATAAAAATAGAGTAGCGGTTGGGCTATCTGGTACAAATGGCCAATAATACCATGATGTCGTTGAAAGTTGTTCACCATACCAAATATAGCCATAAATTGTGCCTAAAATATTAAAGCATATTAATACAGCTAAAATCCCCTTATGATAAAGGAATGATTGTATTGTTGATTTACAGATCATCTAATAACAACACCTCATTTATATAAAAATTGTATTTATTGACGGAGCTTAAGTGTATTACGAAGACGTGTTAAATGATAAAATGACGCCGCATCGTATGTTGTTAAACTCATATCAATCTGAGCGGTCAATAGTTTTAAAAGTTGTTGCTCAGTCGTTTTAGACAATGTTACATAGTACAAATCGCTAAGATACTCTGGATGACCTTGTGTATCAAGCAATTGGTACAATAAAATGTGATCCAGTAGATGATCTCGATTGCCATTATCATTAAGGTGTATTTTGATATCGACACGATCTGTTGTTTGGATTATGCGATAAAATATAGTATCCATATTTATCAAATGCTCTTCATCACGATAGTACACCACGCCACTTGCTCCAGATTCAACAGTAGCAATTTCAAGTGTTGGATGATGTTCGACTGTTTGATCGACAAAATAAATCATATCTAACAACTGGGGTGTTGCTTTTAAATAATTTAACAACCAAACGCTAATGCGAGATTTAAAAGTGTATTGTGAAAGTAAGTGATCAATAAATCGTTGCTTTGCCTCTTGCAATGGTATTTCAAACATCACTATACCTTAGACCAGTCGCTCGCGTTCTTCATGCCATTGTGGATTGCTGGAATCCAGTGCGATTAAATGATTTAAAACATCAATGCGAATGGTTGTCTCACCTATTTCAGTAAGGTAGTGATAATAGTCACTTAAAAAGTCAATATTATCGTGTAAGGTTGCATAAGCAAGTTGATAAAAATGTTGTGCTTCTTTATCGCGTTCTTCATCACCCATTGCATAAGCGAGTTGCCACATAAACTGAGGATCCATATCATCTTCTTCAACATATTGAACAAGTGAAATAATCCCATGGTTGTCGTTTTCATTGCGATAGTAATCTGCAAGTAACATGAGAGGTTCTTGATATGACGGATCAGTTTCTAATGCTTGTTTGAGTAAAGTAACCCCTTCTTCTTGTACGCCATGTTCTAGCTGCAATGCGCCTGTTGTGTACATAAGCTCTTTGTAAAATTGATTGAGACGCAATCCTTCTAATCCTATATCAATAGCTTCTTCATAGGCTTTCTCATTTTCATAGAGCTGTTGCAAATAAAAATAACCTTGTAAGTAATCGGGATCTTTTTGTAGTAAGGATTTGACCATTTTGATTGCTTCGTGTGTTAAGTCATTTTTATCGTAAGCAATCGCTTTTTTAAAGAAATCTTCTGACGTCATTTCTTGCTCGTGAATTTCATCATACCATTGTAAAGCATCTGTATAGTTACCGCTTTGTAAACTACTGTCTGCTATACGTGAAAAGAGGTTCACCCCATTAATGATATGTTCTCCAGATTCGAGGACAGTATCATAGGCACGAGAAGCACGTAAGTATTGACCATCAAAGTATAGTAATTCTGCAAGTCCAAAATGCAATACGGGATCGGAAGGTTCCATATCAATGGCTTGTTGAACTTTATCAATCGCTACATCCACCATGTTAATTTGTTGATATAAATCAGCTTCAAGCATCAAACGCTCAGGTGTCAGTTCGATGTCATTCAAATATTCTAATGCTTCATCAGTATGATTTTCTGATATAAGCCCTTCAATAAAATATACAAGGATGTCTACTTCATCTGGATACTTCATATAAAGCACACGGAAAACCTCTAATCCTTGAGGCATAAGACCAAAACGGTAAAGTGTTTCACCTAGCAAAAATAAAGCTTCATCGTTATCTGATTGGAGTGCAGTATCTACACGACTGTTCAATCCTTCTAACTTTTGACTATTAATATCATCTATAAGCTTATAGATATCTTGCATGTTATCCCTCATTTTCTAATTGTTTTAACATAGCTAAAAAGCCAGGAAACGAGACATTGACGCTATCAAATTGCTTAATTTCGTATTTTTTAGATGCGAGAACTGATGCAATAGCAAGCATCATTCCTATACGATGATCTGTATGACTATCTAACACCGCTTGTGATATCACTTGTGAAGGTTCAATGATTAGACCGTCATCAGTGGGTTGAAGTGACAATCCGAGTTTTGATAATTCATGAGCTGTTGTATCAATTCTATTTGTCTCTTTAACCTTTAATTCTTGAGCATCTTTAATAATACTTGAACCTTGAGCTTGTGTACAGAGTAATGCAATAATAGGTAGTTCATCAATACACCTTGGGATGAGATTGCCACTGATTTCAGTCCCTCTTAAATGAGGTGAGTAGCGAACGCGAATGGATGCTGTTGGTTCTGTCCCCTCTGTTACATTAAAACATGATAGATTTCCTCCCATATTTTGAACAACTTCAAGAATGCCATCTCGTGTGGGATTAATACCAACATTATGTATCGTGATATCACTACCAGGAATAATTAATCCAGCCACAATAAAAAATGCAGCAGACGATATATCTCCGGGAACATCAAAGTCAGAAGGATGAATATGATGAATCCCGTTAGCAGGTAAAGTGATTTTCAATGCATCATGCTCAATAGGAATACCATAGTGTGCAAACATCGTCTCTGTATGATTACGAGAGACATCGATCTCTTCGATTGTAGTGGTACCAGATGTGAATAGGCTTGCAAACAAAATCGCACTTTTTACTTGTGCGCTTGCTACTGGCATTTTGTAATGAATACTTTGGACACGACTTGGTTTAATAATAAGAGGTGTATATTGCTCGTCTACACCAGAGATTTGAATATTCATTTGTCGTAAAGGTTTAAGAATACGTGCCATTGGGCGTTTGCCAATAGAAACGTCTCCAGATAGGACGCTTTCAATACCCATACCGCCCAGAACACCTGCTAATAAACGAGTTGTAGTACCAGAATTTCCTGTATAAAGTGTTTGATGTGGTGTATCAAAGTGTTGATATCCCGGAGAATGGACGACAATGTGATGTTCATGAATATCAATTGTTACACCGAGCAAACGGAAAATTTCAATAGTGCGTAAACAGTCTTCTCCTAAAAGTGGTTGGTGAATCATCGAGCGTCCACGTGCTAATGATGCTAAAATGATTGCACGATGTGTCATTGATTTATCTCCGGGTACGGTTATTTCTCCACTCAATGGTCCGTGAATATCAATAGTTGTCATCGAGGTTCAACTCCTTCTCAAAGATTGTAGTACTTCAAATGCTTGCTCGAGCAGCATTGGTGATACCGTTTTTACGACAGGATGTCCTAATTTTTCTAATAAAACCATGCGAATACCGGACTGGTCGTTCTTTTTATCTTGTTGCATCAGTTGTAGTAATGGCTTGAATGTTAATGTATCTATAACGTCGAGAGGATAGCCCACTGCCAATAGATAATTATAATAATGGCGAATATCGTGATGTGTGTTCAACAATTGGTTGGCCACGATCATTTGAAACAAAATACCAATCATCACAGCATGACCGTGTGCAATTTTGGAATGATATTCCACAGCATGACCTAATGTGTGACCTAAGTTTAACCACTGACGTTGTCCACGCTCTTTTTCGTCTTTGACCACAATGTTTAACTTTACTTGAATCCCTTTGCTAATGTAATGTTCAATATTATGTAGTGTCAGAAGTGCAGCTAAATCGGGATATGTTTGTTCTAGTGTTTCAACTGCTGTATCATCTTCGAGTAGTGCGTGTTTATAAACCTCTCCATAGCCACTTAAAATTTCTTGAGTAGGTAATGTTGATAAAAAATCCAAATCATAAATAACTGCTGAGGGGCGATGAAAAGCGCCAATTAAATTCTTACCATATTGCGCATTGATACCAACCTTTCCACCAATACTAGAATCATGGGCTAAGATTGTTGTAGGGACTTGAATAAAATCTACGCCTCTCAATAATGTTGCAGCTAAAAAACCGACGAAATCTCCAACAGCGCCCCCACCAATAGCAATAAGACAAGTGTTTCTTGTTGGTTTCAACGCCAATAATGCATTAAGGTACTTTTCATAATAAGTCAATGTTTTTACTTGCTCTCCAGCAGGCAGGATGAACGTTTGTGTTATTTTTTGTTGTTGAATGCTATTGAGCTTATGGGACCAGTGTGTATTGACCTGTGCGTCAACAAAGAGAAAGACATCTTGATAGCCTTCAATCAACGGTTGGAGATGATTGTTCATTGCATGTTGTGTCACGATAATAGGATAGTTATTGTTCTCGTAAGTTGTCATCAATTTCATCGCATATCACCTTTTAAAAGTTAGTGTTAAGCATACGTCGCTCTGTTACTTGCTGAGTCAAACGAGACATCTCATTGGATTCAAATTCCTCTAAAAGCGCACGAGTGACTTCAAAAGCTACGGCATGTTCACATACAATACTTGCAGCAGGTACTGCACAGCTGTCTGAACGCTCAATTGTAGCTTTAAATGGTGCTTTTGTATTGATATCGATTGAATTGAGTGGTTTATATAATGTTGGAATAGGTTTCATGACGCCATTAATAATAAGAGGCATTCCGTTCGTCATGCCACCTTCTAAACCACCGAGGTGATTGGAGCTACGATAGTAACCGCGGGACGTATCATAATGGATAGGGTCTTGGACTTCGCTTCCGGGTTTTTCGGCTACTGTAAAGCCGTCACCAAAAGAAACGCCTTTGAATGCATTAATACCTACTACACTTTGTGCGATACGCCCATCTAATTTACGATCATAGTGAACATAACTTCCAATTCCAATAGGCATATGATTGACGATAACTTGAACGACACCACCTAATGAATCACCGTCTTTTTTAGCTTGATCAATTTTGTTGCGGATTTGTTGTGCGATTTCTTCATTAATGACACGCACATCGTTTTGATCGGTATGTGAGATTATTGTATCTATATCATAAAGGGTGTCGTCTTTAATCCCTCCAATCTCTACAACACGACTGTATATGTCAATATCTAACTGTGAAAGAAGTTGCTTACATAATGCACCGACTGCAACACGGGCAGCAGTTTCACGTGCAGAAGAACGTTCCAAAACATTGCGCAAGTCGCGATGTTGATATTTCATCCCACCTATAAGATCTGCATGTCCCGGTCTAGGTTTGGTAATAACGCGTTTCATCTCAGTTTGTTCATCTTCTGTAATTGGTGCAGCTCCCATAATATGACGCCAATGTTTAAAGTCATCGTTTTGAATCACGATAGTAATCGGACTGCCTAAGGTATAACCGTGTCGAACGCCGGAAACAATTTGGACATTATCTTTTTCAATTTGCATACGTCGCCCACGTCCATATCCTCCCTGACGTTTGTACATCTCTTCATTTAATTTATCAATATCTACTTTCATATTAGCGGGTAGACCTTCAATAATAACGGTTAGCTGAGGACCGTGTGATTCGCCTGCTGTTAAAAATCTCATGGGTTATGCACTTCCTTTTATTATAAATATAGAATCATTGTCTTGTTAGCATAACATACGAATCATATGTTATGCGTAAATAGATATGACATACATCATAGCATAAAATCAAAGTTTAATTAACAGAAAACTCCAAAAAAGTTTATTGCTTTTAATCGATAAAGTGTGATTTAAAAAATTAAAAGCTTTTAAATAATGAAATATATAGCAAATAAAAAAGCAGCGACTATGCTGCTTTTACTAAAAATTATTCGTAAATCCATACTTCATCTGGTGCTGTATATGTGCTTAATTCATCTTCATTAAACCATAAAGCAATTTCACGTTGTGCGGATTCAACAGAGTCTGAACCGTGAACAACATTGCGACCTACTGTTAAGCCTAAGTCGCCTCGAATAGATCCGGGTGTTGCCTCTGATGGATTGGTTGCACCAATGATATGACGTGATATATTTACCGCATCATCTCCTTCTACAACCATAGCAAAGACAGGAGCTGATGTAATAAAAGAAATAAGGCTATTGTAAAAAGGTCTTTCTTTATGTTCGGCATAGTGTGTTTCTGCTAATGACTGTGGTACGGTCATCAACTTTGCGCCAACAAGTTTAAGTCCTTTACGTTCGATACGTTGTACAATCTCCCCGATTAACTTTCGTTGAACGGCATCAGGTTTAATCATAATAAAAGTTCTTTCCATAAGTGTTTTCCCCCTGTTTTATAACATACACATTTATAGTATCACTTATGTAAAGCGCTTTCAATTATAAAAATTAACGCATACGATGTTGTAGCCGTTTAATTAATTTTCGAAATAGAGGTTTTAAATCTTCGTTGGGTAAAAGTGCGACTTGCTTCAACGCTTTATTAAGGTATTGTGCACTAATCATTTTGGATTGTTCGATAGCACCAGAATTTCTTACTTGTTGAATACATTCTATGAATAGATCAGTTGGT
Organism: Staphylococcus sp. 17KM0847; assembly: GCF_013463155.1. Classification (NCBI taxonomy): domain Bacteria; kingdom Bacillati; phylum Bacillota; class Bacilli; order Caryophanales; family Staphylococcaceae; genus Staphylococcus; species Staphylococcus xeri. The sequence goes on along the minus strand of NZ_CP040781.1, from coordinate 1,077,889 downwards.
GCATCACTGCTTAGGCATGAAACCTTTTCTTTGAAATCTTTATTTTGACGCATTTCTAATAGAACAGGTAGTGTCATATGACCATTTCTTAAATCGCTTCCTACGGGTTTACCGAGCTTCTCTTCTGAACTTGTGAAATCTAAAATATCATCAATAATTTGAAAACTCATACCAATATAATGACCAATTTGTTTCATCATGCGTACTGTTTTATCGTCCGCACCAGAAGTCATTGCACCTACTTCAGTAGATAATTGAATAAGAAGTGCTGTTTTTCGGTTAATACGTCTTAAATAATTGGTTAGAGATTGATTTGATCTAAATTGATCTTGGAATTGGAAGAGTTCGCCACGACACACCTCCGTAATCGCATATGATAATGTTTCATGTATACGTGCATCTTCAATAAAAGACAAATGTTCTAACGCACGAGCAAGTAAAAAATTACCAGTTAAAATCGCTGTGGGTTTATCCCACTTTTTTTCGATTGTCCAGCTTCCACGACGTTTGTCACTGTAATCGATAACATCATCGTGAACTAAAGTAGCCATATGAATAAGCTCCAGTGCTGTTGCCACACGATAAGCAGACTCGTTTGCTTTGTCAGGGCCTACATGACTACTTAAAATAACAAAGAGCGGACGTACACGTTTTCCGCCTGAAGATAAAAGATGACGTGCCGCAGACTCCAGTGTTGAATCTTGACTTTGAATTAATGTCTGAAGTCTTTTTTCAATTGTTTTGATTTCTTGGTTTCCATTTATTTTCGACATGCCAATCACCTTTTAATTATTTCGTATTCGGTTTATAAGCGAGATGCATTGCTGCAACACCACCTGTAAAGCTGCGAACTTTAACACCTTCAAAATTTACACTTTCAAATAATTTTTTTAATGTTTTACGATCTGGAAAGTTAAATGCAGATTGTTGTAACCATTCATATTCTTGTTTTGACTTTGCAAACAATTTACCAAATAATGGCATGATAAATTTAAAATAAAGTTGATAGCCTTGTTTGAAAATGGGTAAAGTAGGTTGACTTGTTTCAAGACAAACGACCATTCCTCCAGGTTTTAAAACACGATACATTTCTTGTAGTGCAATCGTGTAATCTGGAATGTTGCGCAGTCCGAAACCGATTGTAACATAATCAAAGGCGTTGTCTTCAAATGGTAAATCCATAGCGTCTCCTTGCACGAGGCGAATATTTTCCATCGTTGAAGTTTTTTCTTCCCCCACTTTTAGCATATTCTCACTAAAATCGAGACCTGTCACTTCACCTTGAGGGCCAACAGCTTGGCTTAATGCTATTGTCCAATCAGCTGTTCCACAACATACATCTAAAGCTACGGAGCCTTGTTTAACAGCCATCTCCTTCATCACTTTTTTTCGCCAACTTTTATGTTGTTCAAAACTAATAATATTATTTAAACGATCATATTTATTTGAAATATTTTGAAATACTTCGTGTACTTGTGCTTTATCAGCTTTATTGTTTGTCATTATTTTAAACCTCATTATACTTTATATTTTTTAGAAGTTGAAGCAGGTGTTTTAAATCATCGGATTTAAGATGCCCAAGATAACGCAAATCAGAGCAGTCTAATTTTAGAATAAACGAATGCAAGTATTGTTGGGGATCTTCATTTGGTATATAAACATCAAGTATTTGTTGAAGGAGTAAAGTTTCAATATGGTAAATAGCGTCGACTAATTCGGGCTGCTTCATGACCTTATATTGATGTTGAATTTGAGATTTCAATTCATTGATACGCACAATGGCTTCACTCATCTTTAATTGGAAGTGAGGCGCTTTTAACTCTGACAATAATGTATAATAATGTGCGCTCAACAAATCACCAATTAAAATAGCATCACGCTCGTAACCATCATAACTTACACGATCAAGATGTTTCATGGAAGTATCGATTGAGAGGCACGCAAGTTTGGCAAGCAGTGGAATATTGAGTTGATCAAGTGTTTGAGATAGTTTTGTACTGATATGTATATTGCTCGGTTTATGTAACTGTGAGAGCCGTTGATTGATTTGTTGCTCCAGTATTTGATATGTATGTTCCATTGTTGCCACCTCTCATTTTAGTCACTCTCTATCTTAACATTATCCCTAAAAAAATTAAATGTGAATTACTTGAAACGTATATAAATGTATAAGAAATACAATTAATGAAAAGTAGACTTTATCGACAAAATGAATGTTCCATCGCCCTATTATACTACGGACTTAGTTACTATATGTATGGGAGGTTTAAATGATTTTAAGAACAGATGCTTTAGTTAGGTTTATATTTTTAAATAAAACAAAAAAGCCCCTATTATATAAGGGCTTTTGGTAAATAAACGAATTATTTAACAGCATCTTTAAGTGCTTTACCTGCTTTGAAAGCTGGAACTTTGCTTGCAGGAATATCGATCTCTTTACCTGTTTGAGGGTTACGACCTTTACGTGCAGCACGTTCACGTACCTCGAAGTTACCGAAACCGATTAATTGTACTTTTTCACCTTTAGCTAGTGAGTTTTGAATTGATTCGAAAACGGCATCAACTGCATGACTCGCATCTTTTTTAGTTAAGTTAGCTTGTTCAGCAACCGCGTTGATTAAGTCTGTTTTGTTCATGTCCAAGACACCTCCTTAAAGGTTGTATGTAATGATAATTCATTTATCACTATGGTATGACTTTAACACAAGAATAGGGAAAACTGCAATGATTTATATGCGAAAAACGTTGATTTAATCGCATTTAGTGATATTTCCGAGTGAAATACCTTAAATTTGTCAAAAATTGAAGATTTATTCTGCTTTTTTTGTACGTCCCATTAAAATTTTCAGCTCTTCTTCAACAGGTTGTGCTTCAAATAATACGCGATACAGTGCTGATGTAATAGGCATTTCTACACCTATTTTTTGTGAGAGATGATAGACAGATTGTGTCGTATAAACACCTTCAGCAACCATATTCATATCATTCAATATGTCTTCAAGTGTATGTCCTTTACCTAATTGATAGCCTAATGAAAAGTTACGGGAATGTACAGAGGTGCATGTCACAATTAAGTCACCAATACCACCTAAACCTTGGAAAGTTAACGGGTCTGCACCCAGTTTGACACCAAGACGTGTGATTTCTGCAAGACCACGTGTAATCAGTGCAGCTTTGGCATTATCACCGTACCCAAGTCCAACTAAGACGCCACTGGCAATAGCAATAATATTTTTGAGCGCACCACCTAACTCCACCCCTATTAAATCATCATTTGTATAAACACGTAAATAATCAGTCATAAACAAGTCTTGAATCATTTGACAAAGTTCTGGATTATGGGAGGCAGCAGATACAGTAGTCGGTTGTTTAATGACAACTTCTTCCGCATGACTCGGTCCTGAAAGAACGCCAACGCCAGCATTATATACTGGAGCAATGGAATCTTCAATCATCTCTGAAACACGTTTAAATGTTTCGTTTTCGATACCTTTTGCCACGTGAATGAACATCTTTTTGGATGTTAAATATGAGTTGATTTCTGTTAAGACAGAACGAATGGCTTTAGTTGGCAAGGCGATGAGATAAATATCTGCGTGTGCAATGGCTTCTTGTAAATCGGTTGTTGCTTGAATGGCTGTATGAATTGTTACATTTTTTAAGTAATTATGATTCGTATGTTGTGTATTGATTTCTGAAACAGTTGCTTCTGTTTTCCCCCACATCAAAGTGTGGTGTCCGTTGTCAGCGAGTACATTTGCTAGTGCTGTACCAAAACTTCCCGTGCCGAATACAGTAATATTAGTCATGGAAGTGCCTCCTCTTTTAGTTTCGTTTACGTGCGATAATATGGACAGGCGTACCTTCAAAACCAAATGCATTTCTAATTTGGTTTTCTAAATAGCGCTTGTATGAAAAGTGCATCAGCTCTACATCATTAACAAAGACAACAAAAGTCGGTGGTTCGATAGCCACTTGTGTTGTATAAAAAATGTTTAAACGACGTCCTTTATCTGTTGGAGTAGGATTCATTGAAATCGCATCGGTAATCACTTCATTCAGCGTTGAACTTTGAACACGTTTTTTATGATTTTCACTCGCTTCATTAATTAATGGGAATAATGTACGAAGACGTGTCCCTTCTTTAGCTGATACGAATGCAATTTGTGCATAATCAAGAAATTGGAAGTTTTGTCTTACATCGTCTATAAATTTCTTCATTGTTTTACTGTCTTTTTCTAATGTATCCCACTTATTAACTACGATTACAATGGCTTTACCTTCCTCATGTGCATAGCCGGCAACGCGCTTATCTTGTTCAATAATACCCTGTTCTGCATCTAGCACAACAAGAACAACATTGGAACGCTCAATCGCTTTTAATGCACGAAGTACAGAATATTTTTCGGTAGATTCGTACACTTTTCCTTTTTTTCGCATACCTGCTGTATCAATTAATACATAGTCTTGTCCTTCATAACTATATTCTGTATCGATTGCATCACGTGTTGTGCCAGCAACATTAGAGACGATTACACGTTCTTCACCTAAAATCGCGTTAACCAAACTAGATTTTCCTACATTTGGACGTCCAATTAATGATAATTTAATCGTTTCGTCATCATAAGGATCTTCCTCTATTGGTTTAAAATGTGTTGCAACTGCATCTAATAAATCACCAAGTCCTAACCCATGTGAACCTGATAGTGGATAAGGCTCACCAAAGCCCAATGTATAGAAATCATAAATATCATTGCGCATTTCTGGATTATCTACTTTATTAACTGCAAGAACAACAGGTTTTTTGGATTTGTATAGCATTTGTGCGACCATTTCATCACTCTGTGTCACACCTTCACGTACATTTGTCATAAAGATAATAACATCTGCTTCATCAATCGCCACTTCGGCTTGCGCACGAATTTGTGTTTGGAAAGGTGCATCTCCAATTTCTATGCCACCTGTATCAATAATATTGAAATCGTGTGTTAACCAATCTCCACTTGCATAGATTCTATCTCTTGTAATACCGGGTGTATCTTCAACAATAGAGACACGTTCCCCAACAATACGATTGAAAATAGTTGATTTTCCTACATTTGGACGACCAACAATCGCTACTACTGGTTTTGTCATAGTGATTCTCCTTCTATATTCATTCTTTGAAGTCATTGACTACATATATTTTATAATTGTCACGCTACATCACTCAACGGTTCATACTTCAACAGTGTTATTATAGCATGAGATAAAATAAGAATAAAAATGATGACTAGGCTGCGGGACAGAAAACGTAATTTACAAAAAGTTTTTCCAGTTATCTTTGATCTTCGAAAATATGTGTTCACTTATTTAGAATGATTTTTACGATCTCTTAGTCCCAAAACCTTTAGCATATTTAAGTATGTATGTATATTTCTTTTTTTAATATCACAAAAGAATAGACTGAAAAGCTACACCTTGTAACTTTCCAGTCTGTTTGAGACATTAAATATTATAGGTTAAGGTCTTTAAACTTATCAGCAAACATATCGCCCAATGTTGGGTTATTGTTTTCATCATCTTGAGTCATATATTGTTCAGTTGTTTCTTCGGATGCTTCATTTACATCTTCTTCGGGTGTTGCTGCTTTAATTGATAACGAAATACGTTCTTCATCAGGGTTAATGCCTAAAATTTTAACATTAACTGTTTGACCTGGCTCTACAGCTTCATTTGGTGTTCCGATATGTTTGTGGCTAATTTCAGAAATATGAACAAGACCTTGTAGTCCTGGTCCGATTTCTACAAATGCACCGAAGCTTGCTAAACGTACGACTTTACCTTCAACAATATCGCCTTCATTGAATTGAGATTGGATTGTTTCAAAAGGACTTGGTAGTGTGTCTTTGATTGATAATGATACACGCTCTGCATCCGGTTCTACCGAACGAACTTTCACCTTAACAGTCTCTCCAATTGAAACGACTTCATCTGGTGTTTTAACGTGTTCATGAGATAACTCAGAAACATGAACAAGACCATCAACACCACCAAGGTCAATAAAAGCACCAAAGTTTGTAAGGCGTGCAACTTTACCTTCAATAACGTCACCAGCTTGGATAGATTGAAGAAGTGCAGCTTTTTTCTTCGTATTTTCTTCTGCTTCTACAGCTTTACGGCTCAAGATGACACGGTTGTTTTCAGGATCAAGTTCCTCCACTTTTAATTCAAGAACTTTACCTTCATAGTCTGAGAAGTCTTCGATATATTCAGTTGAAATCAATGATGCTGGAATAAAACCACGTTGTCCTACGTCTACAACAAGACCACCTTTAACAACTTCTGTTACTTTAGCTTCAATTGTTTCATTGTTATCAAGTTTTTCTTGTAGGAATTCATATGATTTTTCTTCTTCTAATTGACGTTTAGATAGAATATAGCTACCTGTTTCATTTTCTTCATCAATTTCTACTTTTGTAACATATGCCCCAACTTCATCTCCGACTTTAACAACTTCGTTAACATCATCAATGTGGTGTGTCGAAAGTTGGCTAATTGGGATAATACCGTTATATTTACCCCCGTTTACATGTACAACAACATGTTTGTCGTTGATTTGTTGTACCTCACCTGTGATTTTGTCGCCTTCTTTAATGTCTTGAATCATTGACTCATTGAATTCTTCAGTCATCATAAATGCCTCCTTGTATTACTACATAATAATAACATCTTATAAACCGCTTAAATTGTCAAGAAGTTTCAACGCTTTCATATTAATTTGACAGTACTTTGTGTGCAAGTTCAATAATTTTTTGCGTTACGCTTTCAATTGTCATGCCTGTCGTATCAATCTCGATGGCATCTTGTGCTTTAACAAGTGGTGAAATTTCTCGATTCATATCATAAGCATCTCGTTCAGCAATATCTGCTTTCAATTGTTCTAGTGACGATGTAATACCACGCTCTTGGTTGTCTTTAAGTCGACGTGCGGCACGCTCTTCAACAGAAGCGACCATGTAAACTTTGACTTCTGCGTCTGGTAATACAGTTGTTCCAATGTCACGTCCATCCATTACAATGCCTTTGTTTTTAGCAAGTTGTTGTTGTGTTTCCACGAGATATGTTCGAACCTCTCCTTGTGAGGCAACATAAGATACATGATCCGTAACTTCATTGCTGCGTAAAAAGTCAGTAACATCTTCATCATTTACAATCACACGTTGTCCTTTTGTTTCATCATATGTGAGCTGTAAATTGATATGTTCTATCAAACTTTTAAAATCAGTAAAAGTATCTTGATGATTCAAGTAATAGTAAGTAATAGCGCGATACATTGCACCTGTATCAACATAGATCATACTTAGTGCAGCAGCGACACGTTTAGCGATTGTACTTTTTCCAGCTGCTGCAGGTCCATCTAAAGCAATATTAATAGCAGTCATTTTAAACCTTCCTTGTTGTTGTTTGTATAGTAATATTTTATCATAATGAGTAACCGATTTACGAGGAGGAGTTTCATTGAAAAAATTATTAGTCATTCATACAGGCGGTACCATTAGTATGTCTGAAGATGATTCCAATAAAGTAACAACAAATACAGATAATCCTATTGCCAACCATCAAGATCTCATTCAAGCATATGCAGATATTACTGAAGTGATGCCATTTACTGTACCTTCACCACATATTACGATTGAACATGTTAAAGAAGTTAAGCAGCTTATCGAGAGACACATTGAAGCGTATGATGGTTTTGTTATTACTCATGGTACAGATACGCTTGAAGAGACAGCCTATTTATTAGATTTAACACTTGATATCACAAAGCCGGTTGTTATTACGGGAGCCATGCGTTCATCCAATGAAATAGGCTCAGATGGTTTATACAATTTTATTGCGTCTATTCGAGTAGCTATTGATGATTATTCAAATGGTAAAGGTGTTATGGTCGTCTTTAATGATGAGATACATACAGCACGTAACGTCACTAAAACACACACATCCAATACCAATACTTTTCAAAGCCCCAACCACGGTCCATTAGGTGTTGTGACCAAGTCAGGTATTTATTTTCATCATAGACCTTATAAAAAACCCGTTCTATCTGAAATTAATACAACTTTAGAAGTTCCTTTAGTTAAAGCATATATGAATATGGGGAGTGAAATTTTAACATTTTATGCAGATAAACATGTAGATGGAATTGTAATCGAAGCATTGGGTCAAGGCAATCTCCCACCCTCAGCACTTAATGGATTAGACAAGTGTTTACAAGCGCATATCCCCATTGTATTAGTATCGCGTTCATTTAATGGTATTGTTAGTGCTGTCTATGCTTACGATGGTGGAGGTCATCAACTACTAGATAAAGGTGTGATCTTTTCCAATGGCTTGAATGGTCAAAAAGCACGACTCAAATTGCTCGTAGCATTGAGTAATGGATTGAGTCATAGTGAAATACAAGAATACTTTAATGACTAGAGGATTGTAGCACTAAAGTTGATAGAAAAACTGATGAGACTCAGAGGTTGTCTCATCAGTTTTTAATTGATCATAAGTCATCTGAAATACAGGTTAATGCGCTCACAACGCATTATGATTCTAGTGGACTTTGTTTTTTCGTTAATATGTCTTGAGCAATCGCGACACCATGGTACTTGCCATTTTCAATAAAGATAGTGTTTGCGTCATTACCTGCAGCAATAACGCCAGCAATATAACAGTTTTCGATATTTGTTTCATAAGTATCTCTGTTATAAACAGGTGCTGTACCATATTCGTTCGTATTAATGTCTATTCCAACGGCTGATAAAAAGTCATAATCTGGATGATAACCGATCATTGCAAATACAAAATCATTAGCAATTGTTTGTTTTACACCATTTTTCTCAAAAGTTACTGTATCTTCAGTGATTGCTGTGACATGACTATCAAAATGCATATCAATATTTCCTCTGCGTACGAGTGAATCAAAGTTGGGTAATATCCAAGGTTTAACAGAAGATGAATATTCAGAACCACGATAAATAACAGTCACATTTGCATTTGCTTTTTCAAGTTCTATGGCCGCATCAACTGCAGAGTTTTTTCCGCCAATAACGACGACATTCTGATTGAAATAAGGGTGTGCCTCTTTAAAATAATGCATAACTTTTGGAAGTGTGGCTCCTTCTACTTCTAACGTATTAGGTTGACCATAATAGCCTGTTGCAATGGTCAAGAAACGACATTGATAGACATCTTTAGTCGTTGTAATTGTAAAGTGATCTTCTATTTTTCGTACTGTTAATACTTCTTCAAATGTATTCACTTTGAGGTTATGATGTTTAACCACTTCACGATAATAGACCAAAGCTTGATTGCGACGTGGTTTTAACTCTTCTACGATAAAAGGAACATCGCCAATACTTAATTTGTCACTTGATGAGAAAAAAGTTTGATGTGTTGGATAATGATAGAGTGCTTCCACCACATTTCCTTTTTCGATAATTAATGTTTCAATCCCCTTTTTTTGTTGTTCAATTGCTGCACTTAAACCGCACGGACCGCCACCAATAATGATGCTTTCAACTGTTTTCATACTTTGTACTAATACTAAAAATATGAACTCAAGCTCATATTATGCTAATTTAGTATTCAGTGTGCCTCCTTATTCACATACTAGCATGGTATATACGTTCTTTAATAGCAACTTAAATTAATCCTCGAATATTATAGCAATTTTCTACATTAAACAAAATGAATAAGTTTTGACATCTTTATAATCAAAGCATGAGATAGAAAAAGAGAGTGTATCGTAATCTTCATTACGATACGCTCTCTTATGCGATTATTATGGGATAATGAGTTGCTGTCCGTTACTGATGTTATTGCCACTAATACCATTCGCTTGTCTAATTTTTTCAACATTCTCAGGTGAACCACTACCATAATACTGAATAGCGATACGATATAGGTTTTCGCTACCTCCAACTGTGTGTGCTTGACCGCCTGCACTTTGTACTTGTTGTTGCTGTTGTGTATTTTGCTGATTGTATTGCTGAGTGGCATTTTGTTGATTTTGAGTGGCCTCTTGATTATTTTGAGCAGTTGCACGAGCAGCTTCTTCATCTTGTTTAGCTTTCTCTCTCTCAGCTTTTTCTTTTTCAGCCTGTGCTTTCTCTTTCTCAGCTTTCTCTTTCTCAGCTTTTTCTTTTTCGGCTTTCGCTTTTTCAGCTTCTTCTTTTTTAGCTTTTTCTTTCTCGGCCTTTTCTTTTTTAGCATCTTCTTTTTGAGTTTCTTTGCTGTTATTTTGTGTAAGTTGTGCGTCAGAATGATTATTGTTTGCATTTTGATTGAATAAATACATGCCACCAAATACAGCGATGGATCCTAATAGTAAAATAGCCACAATGATAGGAATAATACGCTTTACGAAACTTCCACTGCCTGATCCGTTGGAAACAGTATTTGTCGGAGTTTCGTTTTGGGTTGTACTTTCAGAGTCATGGGCTGTATTTGTAGCGTTGGATTGACTGGAAGTACTGTCAGTTGTTTTGGCATTAGCGGCACTTGCGCCAGCTGCTCCTGCACTAGTCACTGTTGCGGCTGCAGCTTTTTCTTTTTTAGAATGCTTTGTATCCTTCTTAGGTTGATCTGACTGCGCCTTAGCTGCCCCTGCTTTTTTCTTCTGTTTCGAATTCTTTTTCTTGTTTGGTGATGCATTCGTCTGTTGTTGTGTTGACGCATGTGTCGTAGCACTTGCGCCAGCTGCTGCCCCTACCTTTTTATCTACACCGGTCTTTTGTTTCGGTTGTTCATCTGCCTGCCCTTTTTTTACATTTGTATGATCTGTAGCTTTTTGATTATAATCACGTTTGCGATGTCGTCTTGCAGTATTACGTGGTGGGAAATGTTGATCACTTTGATGTTCAGTTTTTTGTATGTTTTTCTCACCGCTTGTTTCTTGTTGAGATGTTATTTCTTCATTGTTTGATGGTTTGATTTCTTGACGATTGCGTTCAAACTCATCTTTAAAATTATCATTTGTCACACTTTTCACCCTTTCTACATAATTATATAGCTGTTATTATGACATTTAAAACATATAAAACACATCATTGATTAAAAGGCTGAATAAGTTAACGGTGTATCTTATAATTCGAGGCAATTATCATAATTATAGCGTTTTTAAAATTGTACTGTAAAGCAAACAGATGTCTAATTAAATAAACTTTTAAGCTTTTCTTCAAATGTTAACGCTCTTTTTACTTTTTTCTTATTGGGTATGTCTATCATTGTAAGGTTATCACACAGATCACAACAAAGTGTATGTGTTTCTTTTGACATATCAAAAAACTGTAAGAGATACGATCTTCTACATATTGTTGTCGTAGCGTAATTCAGCATATATTGATATGCACGTTGCTTTTGTTGGAAATTATGCTGAAAAATTTGTTTGAGCTGTTGGGTACTATAACGCACATTTAAAAGATCTAATATATGTTTTTTTTCGAAGTCTATAAGTTCTCCTTGTTCATAAAGAGAAATATCTTCATCATGGATAATATTACCTACCCCTAACATCTCCATTAAAAATTGGTCATCATATTGATATAGTGCAATAGCTTGACTTTGTTGACCATCACGTCCCGCTCTACCAATTTCTTGTAAATAATTTGACGGACTAGGTGGAATATGGAAATGAATGACCGTTCGAATATCAGATTTATTCACACCCATACCAAAAGCACTGGTTGCAACAATAATACGAATATCATTATTTAAAAATTGTTGTTGTACGGTATGGCGTTCTTGATAGCTCAAATCACTGTGGTAAATCCCTGTAAGATAGCCTTCCTTATAAATTTCTTCAGCAAGTTCTAAGCATATCTTTTTAGAAGAAACATAAATAATCGTGGGTCCAGAGGTTGAAATGTGTTCTAAAATCCATGTTATTTTCTCATCATAACTGTTCATATGTTTAACGGATAGCATAATATTCGAGCGATCCATAGATGACTGCAAAGTATGAAATAAACGTCCAGTAATAAATTCAACATCACGCTGTAAATGTGGTGTTGCGGTAGCAGTTAGTGCGAGAACAGTAGCTTGTTGGTAATGCTGAATAATATCTCCAATTAATGCGTAATGAGGTCTAAAGTCAAATCCCCATTCAGATAAGCAATGTACTTCATCCAATACAATCAAACCGAAATCAATCGTTTGAAACTGTTCAAAATGATGAGATTGTAAAATAAATTCAGGACTTACAAAAATAAAACGTGATGTATGGATACGTTGAAACGCAAGTTGACGCTCATAAGTTTCCATACCAGAATGAATAGAAACAACGCGATGTTCACCCTTCATCTTCATTTGCATCACTTGATCATCCATCAATGATATTAAAGGAGATATGATTAATGTGGGTTTTCTCTTAATATATGTTGGTAATTGATAACATAAACTTTTGCCACTTCCTGTTGGCAAAATCCCTAATACATTATGTTCATCAAGCACATGTTGAATAATACTTTCTTGACCTGGGCGAAAGTCATCAAATCCAAAGTACTGTTGAAGTGCTTGTTTAAGCATGTAAATCCCCCTTTGCAATACCAATAATGGCAAGTTTAATCTCAAAGTAACTTAAATGTTCAAAGTTTTCTTTGTAAAAGCGTAGTTTCTGGTAAGGGTGTTGATTATAAAACTGTATAAAATCAATCATATTATGCATTAGATATGGTGTATAGTCTTGAATATAGTTATGTATAAATAATGCTAAAATATGATCATGAATCGTATTTTCCGTTCGATGAGTCTGTTCTGCAATATCGTGAATAGATCGTCCTTGGTTTAATAAGACAAATGTACGCATAAGCGTGTGTGACAGTGGTACATGCATTAAACAATATGTCAAAATTGGAAACTGTGTATTATCTCTAAGCAAATCATATAAATACACGATATCTGTATAATGTATTTGAGTCAAAGTGGTCATATCTTGTTGAGTCACAAGACTGACTTGTTTTGTTGTATACATCGCTTCATCATAACCTGTTAAATAATAATGCGCGGTACTGTTCTCGTGTTTTGCGTTTAAACATTGAAAGAGCAGGTACAATTCATCTTCTACATCTTGAATATGTGTTTTAAGATGAAAGTGATGATATATACGACGTACAGTTTGATGCACTGCTATTTGTGAGGTAATAGGGACAAAGGACATATGCCCGTGTTTTGCATATGACAATGTTTGTATGAGTAATTGTAATGCTGTGAACGTTTGCTGTAATATGGCGTAGGGTGCATGGTTTTGAAGTGGCAATGAGATGTGTGGATGCGTACTTTTAATAATTGATTCAAAGTTGTCATAAGTAAGCGTAGGTGCACATCCATATAAACTCAGCATTTCTAAGGACGTTGCATCAAAAAACGTTTGATGTGACTTTTTCCCTGTGATAATATTAAAGATGCTTTTTTTGCTTTTATGGGGATTTGCATGCTGATATGCAAAAGTTATAATAGATTTCATGGTGATAACCTCATTTATAAAACGTATATATTGAAAAAAGAAGATTTCCAAACTACAATGAAATTATAATGCTAGTTTGGCACTTTGAAAAGGGAGGCGAAAAAATTGGCTAAGTATACGATTGTCGATATGGATACTTGTATCGCATGTGGTGCTTGTGGTGCAGCAGCTCCAGACATCTATGACTATGATGATGAAGGTATTGCATACGTTATTTTAGACGATAACCAAGGCACAACACCTGTACCAGAAGAGTTATATGAAGATTTAGAAGATGCTTTTGAAGGCTGCCCTACTGACTCCATTAAAGTCGAAGAAGAGACTTTTGATGGCGATGCATTAAAATTTGAATAATGTAATTCATGCATATATTGTACGTCAATAATGTAGGAATTCATATAAATAAGCAGACAAGAAGTGATGTGTAATGCATCACTTCTTGTCTGCTTATTTTATCTTTTATAGTTTGAGCACATCTTTTAAACGATTATATAACATAAGGAATAATATTGAAACAATGCACCCTTTAATTAAATTAAAGGGAATAATTCCTGCTGTGACAATCACTTTTAAATTTTGGGCAACATCAGATAAGTTCATAATCAAACCATACAGCGGGAGTAGCACAAAATAATTCATAATACTTAAAACAAGTGTCATGATGAGTGTCCCGGCTACTAAACCAAGTATTAACATGCGTGTTGTTCGTTTTTTACGATAAATACTATACGCTGTTAATAATAGGCTACTTCCTGCTAAAAAGTTAGCTAAAGGACCAATAGGGTCAGCCATATAGAAAAAGAAATTGAGTAAGTTTTTGATGAACTCAACAAGTACCCCTGCGATAGGACCTAATGTAAACGTAGCAAGTAGTGCAGGTACATCACTAAAGTCCAATGTCAGATATGGTGGTAAAAACGGTAATGGGAATTTAATAAACATTAAAATAAACGAAATGGCACTCAACACACCAATAATAATTAATTGGCGCGTTTGTTTAGTTTGTTGCACGATAGAAGACCTCCTGCTTGATATTCATCTTTTCGAATAGGAGGTTATTAAAATGCAACACAAATAAGCCTCCATCTTCTTCCATCCAGACTTTAACTGTCGGCTTCAGAATCTCACTGAATCAGCCATAAAATTTATGGGTCGCAGGCTTAGTTTACTGCCGGTAAGGAATTTCACCTAACCCCGAAGATGAATTCATTGATTTTTTATTTACGATTATTTTACCGAATAACCTTGTGGAATACAAGATAACAAGCCCAGCAGATAATGTTAAAATTAAAGGTGAAAAGGAAAAATTGAGGTGTTAAAATTTAATGCATTAGCATTATATGAAATATGGACGTAGAGTAAAAAGCCCATTTTTACCCAAAAGCTTTCTATTCTACGTCCATATTTTAAGTGTAAATCAGTTATTTCTTTTTAGGCAATGCGATTGTGAATGTTGTACCGATATTCACAGTGCTATTGACATGAATGGTTCCCCCATGTGCTTCTACAATCATGCGTGTGATAAATAGTCCCAGTCCTGTTCCTTGTTTACCACGCTTCCTTGCAGCATCAGCTTTATAAAAGCGATCAAAAACTTTCTCCAAATGTTCGGGTGCAATCCCTACCCCAGTATCTTCAACAGTTAAAATTTGATATTGCTCTGTTTCATGTGCATAAATCATAATCTGATCATTTGGACGCGTATAGCGTGAGGCATTGTCAACAAGGTTCGTTAAAACTTGCTCCATACGATCAAAGTCATAATACCAATTTTTTGCTATCGCTCCATCTTGTTGAAAGTCAAGTGTGAGTTTAAGTTCTGAAGATTGCTGACGGTATTTTATCGACATTTTATTGACTAATTCCGACATAGGGCGTATTTCTTTTGTAATATTAATACCTTCAGCATCTATTTTTGCAACATTTAATAATTCATTGACTAATCGGCTCAATCGTTTCGTCTCATCAAGGACTATAAGCAAAAATTCATGTATTTCATCTGGCTCAGTAACAATACCATCCACAATAGATTCAGTATAACCTTGCAGTAATGAGATAGGCGTACGTAGTTCATGCGATACACTCGCAATAAAATCTTTTTTCATTTGTTCCATATGATGTTCATTTGTCATATCTCGAATTACAACAACAAGTCCACTTTCTCTATTCGTTTGAATACGATCAATATAACTCATGACAACAACATAAAAATGTTGATTCATCTCGTATTCACGATATTCTGTTTTTCGACTGGCAAAAGTATCATCTATTTGCATATCAAACTGTGCTTTGTCTTCTGGTGTCATTTCAAGCATCATCTTATGCGCCAAATAATTAGATAAAATAATTTGACGGCGATGATTAATGCCTAAGACGCCTTGTGCCATTGAGTTAATTAAAGTATCTCGAATATTTTTAGATGTTGTAATAGCATCGATATGATTTTGAATATTGTGGCTCATTTGATTAAAAGCTGTTGCTAACTCCCCAATCTCATCTTTTGTTTGGACAGGAACGTGTTTATCATAGTGTCCTTTTGCAACTTCTTGTGCTTGTGTTTTCAACTGTCGCAATGGATGAGTGATACGTGTTGATAAGAAGAAAGCAAATATTGTCGAGATGATTAAGAAAATAATAGCTGTAATAAGAATAATGATTGTAATTACATTATTTGTATCATCAATACTTTTCAAATCTTCGTAAATATATATCGCAGATGATTGTCCATGATTATCTTTTGTTGGATAACCCAACAAAACATACGTCCGCTTTTTACCGTTGTCCTCTAATGTGAAATGTTTGAGCTGCTTTTGGTGATGTGTTTGAACATTATTGAGCTGTTTGTCTTGCTTAATGACATGTTGAATTTGTGATTTGATTTCATCTTTTTTTGATGTTTCTTTCGCATTATCAGGTAAAATAATAATACCTTTATTGCCTTCTAGTAACATTTCACTATGTTCGATAGCAAGTTGTCGATTTTTACTTTTTTCAATAATGGCACTAATATTTTCTGCGTTTTCATATAAAGACTGCTCTGTTTTTTGCGTGAAATAATATTGAATAAATGTAATGAGTGCTGCACTTAGTAAAATTAAAACTGTCGTCACTATTAATATAATAGTTAACCACAGTTTTATTACAACGCTATTTAGACGTTTCATCTGTTTGTGATACTTCAAATTTATAACCGACACCCCATACGGTTTGAATCATTAAAGCAGCATCTGTCGAAACACGATTTAACTTTTCACGCAAGCGTTTTACATGGGTATCTACGGTACGTAAATCACCATAAAATTCATAGTGCCATACTTCTTTGAGTAATTGCTCTCGGTCAAAAACTTTATTAGGCGTTTTTGCTAAAAAGATGAGCAGTTCATACTCTTTAGGTGTTAAATTGACTGGTGTGTCATCAGCAAGAACTTTATGTGCATCATTGTCAATAACGAGATGTTCAAATTCAATCATATCTCTTGCATGTGGTTCGTTTTGCTCTGTTGTTGCTGATTGTGTCCGTCTTAAGAGCGCTTTGAGACGTAATACAACTTCACGTGGTGAAAAAGGTTTAACGATATAATCATCGGCCCCAGATTCAAACCCTTCAACACGGTTATTCTCTTCACCTTTAGCAGTCAACATAATAATGGGGGTATCTTTTGTTTCACGCAAGCGCGTGGCAACTTCAATACCATCCATCTCGGGCAACATCAAGTCGAGCAAGATACAGGCATAGTCATATTTTGTTGCTAAATCCAGTGCTTCACGCCCGTCACTTGCTTCTACAATTTCATAACCTTCTCTTTCAAGAAATAACCTTAATAATTTTCTAATACGATGTTCATCATCAACGACTAATATCTCTTTAGTCACACAACATACCTCCTACATATGATGACTTGTAATATTTGGTTTATATTATAACATACTGGCATTTACACTTAATAACAAAAGAATAAGAATCGCGCACGAGATAGCGCTAGATACAGTATATGTATCAGATGTTGATCAGCTGATTCTCTTTGTAGTGCATATTAATGTACAGAACCCCTCTGTGCTAATTGGCGTAACGTTTTAACTTCGTGAGGTGACAACACACGACCTTCACCAGCTCCTAGTCCTTTCAATGTTAAAGGACCGAAAGAAATACGTGAAAGTTTAGTTACGTTAAAACCAAAGTGTTCAAACATACGGCGTACTTGACGATTACGCCCCTCTGTAATTGTAATTTCAACGATAGAAGTATTTTTTTCTTTGTTTTGTTTTTTGACTTTCACTTGAGCGGGGTGCGTTTTGCCATCTTCCAGTATGATACCATGTTCTAATTGTTTGACTTGTTCACGTAAGATGTATCCTTCGATTTTGGCAACATATGTTTTAGGGATTTTGTATCTTGGATGTGTCATTAAGTTTGTAAACGTACCATCATTTGTTAATAGTAATAGTCCTGAAGTATCATAATCAAGACGCCCTACTGGATAGATGCGTGTTTCGAGATCATCAAAATAGTCTGTAACTACCTTTCTTCCGCGATCATCTGATACACTTGTAATCACCTGTGAAGGTTTATAAAACAAAATATAAAGTTTATCTTCTATTTCTAAAGGGATACCGTTTACACTTACTTCATCAGATGGACGTACCTTTGTTCCTAGCTCTGTGATGATTTTACCGTTCACTTGCACTTTCCCTTCTTCTATAAGTGTTTCAGCTTTACGGCGTGATGTGTATCCACTATTGGCGATGCGTTTTTGTAGTCTTTCTAGTTCATTATTCATGTGTTGGATGTCCTTTCTGATTCACAAGATTACTAAAAAATGTTTCTATTTCTTCTGCTTCTTCATCTGTTGTTGGCAATTCAGATAAGCTTTCAAGTCCAAAAACATTTAAAAATAAATCTGTTGTATAAAGCTGTTGCCCTCGTGCTTCAGCTTGCTGTTTTGGCTCAATAAGTCCTTTGGCGATCAAAGTCTTAACAGGACCATCAGAGCTTATTCCCCGTATCATTTCAATATCACTACGTGTAACAGGTTGATTATACGCAATAATTGATAAAACTTCCATTGATGCTTGTGATAATTTAGTTGAAACCTTATTCATAATTAAAGATTCTATATACGGTTCCATTTCTTTGGCTGTTGTTAATACATATGTTTCCCCAAATTTTTGAACTTTTAAACCGGGGAGCTTTAGAGCTTCTATTTCAGCAATAAGTGTTTCTTCATCAATATTTAAAGATGTCATTAATTGTTGTGTATCAATACCGTCTTCTCCTACTGTATATAAAAGTGCTGTGAGTGCACTATTGAGCTGGTGTACCATAATTGACTCCTTTAGTAATTTCAATATTGTGGAAAGCTTTCGTTTGTTGAATATTTACAGCACCTATTTTTGCCATTTCTAATAAAGCTAAAAAATGCGTGACCACATGTTCAATAGATTCATTAAATGTAAATAAGTCAAAAAAAGATAATTTATCATAATGAGAGAGCTGCTTATAAATTTGTGCTGTCGATTGTTGAATGGTATACGTTTCTTTTTGGATGTTGACTTGCGTTGGCTTTTTGAGTGCAATACGTGTTTTCATTTTTTGATATGCAACAATAAGTGCTGTAAGATCAATTGTTGTACCTTCAGGAATACGTTCGGATTGTTCATAGTCTGATAAATCAGAAGGTGTTTTTGTATAGTAATGGCATCGCTCTTCTTTTTTTTTGTTTAACATTTCTGCGTAGGCTTTATAGTTTTGGTATTCGATCAGCTTGCCAACAAGTGCTTCTCGTGGATCTTCTTCAACCACTTCATCAGATGTATAGTCTGGCAACAATAGTTTACTTTTAATCATTAAAAGTTCTGAAGCCATGACTAAATATTCACTTGCCACATTGATTTCTAGTTGTTTCATAGCATGCACATATTGCATATATTGTTCGGTTAATGCTTTCATAGGTATATCGTAAATATCTATTTCAAATTGTTGGATGAGATGTAATAATAAATCTAAAGGGCCACTAAAGGCATCTAATTTTACTTCATACATTAAAAAAGCCTCACTTTATCAGCATGTTCAATGCATTTATTATAGCATGTTTATGAATAAGAATACATTTAGGAGAGGAGCGATACAGATGCAACATGCACTGATTGATTTTTATTATCAGTTTCATACGAAGCAACATTACTTTTTATGTCATGATATTTTAGAAGAGGCATGGAAAGCACAACCTCACTACTCTAAAAATGATATGATTGTTAGTTTAATATTATTTGCTACGGCTTCATACCATTACCGACGTCAAAACTTTATAGGTGCGCGACGATTATATCAAAAAGCATATGATATCGTCGAACCGTATGATGATGATAGTGTGATGTTACAATTAGGGATAGAGGCTTCACAGTATCGCAGTCAGTTAAATATGCTCATTGAAGCGACTCATTCTCAATTGCCTTTCTCCCCCATTGCTTTACCCATAACGCATGATATGAAAAAAGCTTTAAAAAGATCATATCCTACATATTATTGGTGTGATACGCTCATTCAGTCTGAGAACATTATACATCATCATAAGTATAGAGATCGTTCTGATGTTATTGCAGCACGTAAAACAGCGTGGGCGCTACGCAATCAATGAATATTGATATTCAACTTATCCGATAACTCAACATAAAAGGAGCCCATCACTAATCAGCGTGGGCTAAGATACAATCGAGCTACATTAAGCTCTAGGGTGATATGTTTGATATGCTTGTCGAATTTGTGCGCTCGAAATATGTGTATAAAGTTGTGTTGTTGAAATATCCGAATGACCGAGCATCTCTTGAACTGCTCTTAAATCTGCGCCATTTTCTAATAAATGTGTTGCAAAAGAATGACGCAATGTATGTGGTGTTAGACTTTTATGGAGCCCTGCTTTGAGAGCAGTCTGCTTGATAATCTTCCAAACCCCTTGTCGGGATAAAGGTTTACCGTGCATATTTAAAAATAACGTATCTGTAACAGTGTTTTTTAATAGATGTGGTCGTACATCTGTTAAATAGGTTGTTAAATACTGTATGACAGTTTCTCCCAAAGGGACAATGCGTTCTTTATTCCCCTTTCCAAATACTTTAACGAATCCCATGATTAAATTAACATCTTGTATTTCGATATGTATGAGTTCCGACACACGCATACCTGTTGCATAGAGTAACTCTAACATTGTACGATCTCTGTACCCGTTATGCTTAGTTAAAGTGGGTGTTTCCAGTAGTTGATCCACCTCACTAATCGTCAAGACGTCTGGCAACTTACGTTCATATTTGGGAGTCGTAATAAGAACAGTAGGATCTTGTGTCGTATAGTTCTCACGCAGCGCAAACTGATGGAAACTACGAATAGTAGATGTAAACCGTGCAATGGATTTTGCAGAACGCCCTTCGTCATGAAGGTGTCCAAACCATTGTTGAATCATCTCTCGTGTAACAAAATCTAAATGTGTAATTTTTTGTTCTATTAAATAATTGATGTAATGATTCAAATCACGACGATAAGCTGCAATCGTATTATGTGATAGTCCTTTTTCTAGCTGAATAAATCTTAAAAACTCATCGCGTACTTCTTTCATCATAACACCTCTCGATTTTCACAATCTATACGTCAGTTCCTTTTCCTGCTTGTTGACAAGTTGAACATATGCCATGAAATGTCAAACGATGATCTAAAATTTTAAAGTCAAATTCATTTTCTACACGTTCTTCAACTTGTGGAAGTAAATCTTCATCGATTTCATCTACACGTCCACACTCCATGCAAACAAGATGATGATGAAAATGTTTAGAGCCTTCTTTGCGCAAATCAAAACGTGCAACACCATCACCAAAACTGACTTTGTCTACAACTTTAATATCTGCTAAAAGTTCTAACGTACGATATACTGTTGCAAGTCCAATTTCAGGTGCTTTCTCTTTTACTTTTAAATAGACATCTTCTGCGCTGAGATGATCTGCTTCATTTTCGATAAGTACACGTACTGTTGCTTCTCGTTGTGGTGTTAACTTATATGAAGACTGTTGTAATTGCTGCTTTACACGATTAAGACGTTCTTCCACGGCAGCTTCACTCCTATACTGATAATTATAATTAATCTTGTTTAGATATTATTAAAATACCAGTAATTGAGAAAAAAAGCAATCTTTCAACCCTTTTCATTAGAATGATTATAAACTGATAATACGTATTGAAGTGCAATTAATGTTTTAGCATCTTTGATTTTTCGTGAGCTGACTGCCTGTTGGACATCAGAAAGCGTGTAGTATAATGTTTCGACAAATTCATCCTCATCTAACTGTATATGTCCTTTTTCTAATTGATTTGTAAAATAAATAGAAATTAATTCGTTTGAGAAGCCCGGTGCACCGTATACATCTCCAATATGTGTAAGGTTTTTCGTACGATAGCCTGTTTCTTCTTCTAGCTCTCTTTTGGCTGCAGCTTCTCTATTTTCCCCTATTTCAAGCTTGCCAGCAGGGATTTCAATAAGTGTATGTTCAAGTGGTTTGCGAAATTGTTTTACTAAAATGACTTTATTTTCAGGTGTCATTGCACAAACTGCGACAGCACCATTGTGTTTGACAATTTCACGATAAGCTGTTTGATCATTGGGCAATGTGACAAGATGTTTTTCGACATCAATAATTTTTCCTTCATATAGTACTTCTTTTGAAATTGTTTTTTCTTCAAAGTGCATAGCGTTCGCTCCTTTTAATTTATATCAGTGATTTGATATGATGATATATATAAAGTGTATCGGAAGGAGTTATATCATGCAAAAAAATATTTTAAAAAGTGGTATTACATTATCTGAATTAGGACTTGGGTGTATGAGCCTAGGTACGGAGTATGCTCATGCTGAACATATTATAGAAACGGCATTGGATTCAGGTATTACCTATTTTGATACAGCAGATATTTATGATAAAGGTATAAATGAAGACATTGTTGGAAAGGTACTCCGCAAATACCAACATCGAGATGATATTGTTGTAGGTACAAAAGTAGGTAATCAATTACAGCCAAACGGTGAGATGATATGGAATCCATCTAAATCATATATCAAGGAAAACGTAAAGTATTCGTTGCAACGTTTAGGATTAGATCAGTTAGATATATATATGCTTCACGGCGGAACGATAGATGATCCCTTAGATGAAACGATAAGTGCATTTGAGGAATTAAAGGAAGAAGGATGGATTCGAGCATATGGAATCTCTTCTATTCGCCCTAATGTCATCAGATATTACTTGGCACATAGTAATATTGACGTTATCATGTCTCAGTTTAACTTAATTGATCATAGACCCGAAATGCTCGTGGACGAAATACATGATAAAGGTGTGAAAATACTAGCACGTGGACCAGTATTTAAAGGGCTTTTAACGCAAAATTATCAATCTATACTAAAAGAAAAATTTGCAGATGGTATTTTTGACTATGATGGTGCAACATTGGCGCATACTATGGAAACTTTACATGATATAACACCGCATCTTACAGCGCTTAGCTTCGACTATTTAAAATCATTTGACGCTTTAGGCTCTATTATTGTAGGTGCAAGCAGCGCTGAACAATTACGAGATAATGTGGCACAGTTTGAACAGAAGATAACACCTGAAATACTTGAACAAGCACGGAATAGTGTTAAGTCTATTGCATACACACAACATTTATCATAGTTTAAAAAGATTACAGGGTGGCACAGCAAAATAAGCTGTGCCACCCTAACAAGTGTGACTACAAGTAGATGTTTATCAAAACATATTTTTATATCGACCGCCTACTGCTATTTATAGATATTGACGCACTGATTTAGGATGATTTTTATGATAAGCATGCCATTCTATTTTTTATTTTTACTCATAAAAAAAGGCTTTCCTATTTTCTCATATAAGCGTGGTGAGAGTTGATAAAATTTTAATAAGATGTGCATCCATTTGGGTTGATTAATTTCTTTGCGGTGTGTCCCTATCGATTTTACGATGCACTGTGCGAGCTGATATGGATTGAGCATCATATGCTTTACTTTTTCAGCATAATGACCAGTTGGATCAGCTTTACTATGAAATGATGTTTCAATAGGTCCAACATTGACATTAAGTACACGATACGTAGGTACTTCTAAACGTAAAGCATTTAAAATATGATTAAGTGCTGACTTGCTCGCTGCATAATGTGCGGCGTAAGGCTGAGTAGCGTGAGCGGCCTGACTACTTATTGCGACAATAGCAGCGTCTTTTACTAAATGAGGTTGTATAATATTTAGTAAAATTGCAAAGTGTGTGGCATTGATTTGATAAGTTTGTATCATTTCCTCATATGTGTGGTCAAAAAGTGATTTAAAATAACCTATACCAGCACAATGAATAATACCATCAAAAACAATCGATTGCTTTGATAGTTGTAACGGTAATGTTTGAATTTGTTGCATATCAGTTAAGTCGCATAATAAGAAATGAATATGAGGATAATCACATTCTGGAAATACTTGTCGCGCATGATTAACGTTACGTACGAGAAGTGTGAGTTGATGTTTTTTACGATATAAAATTTTTGTTATTTCATAACCCAGTCCGCTCGTTCCCCCAGTAATTAAATAGTGTCGATACGTCAAGATTTTTCATCCTTTCTTTCACGAATCGGTCAATATGTATGTTACTATAAAATAAAATAAACGATTGGGGAAGTGAAATATTGTATGAAAATTGTATTTTATGGGGCAGGTAATATGGCACATGCGATTTTTACAGGTATTATTAGTTCAAAAGTTTTACCAGCTGAAAATATTTATTTAACGAACCGCTCGAATGAAGAGGCGCTAAAGCAATATCAAGCAGAGTTAGGGATTCAATATAGCTATGATGACGCTACTTTATTAAAAGATGCAGACTATGTCTTTCTGGGATCTAAACCACATGATTTTACAAGTTTAGCTGAACGTATGCACAGCCATATTGATAGTAAAAATAAGTTTATTTCGATTATGGCAGGTTTACCCATTTCATATATTCGTGAAGCTCTAGGTGTAGATAATCCAATCGCTCGCATTATGCCAAATACCAATGCACATGTTGGTCATTCGGTAACGGGATTAAGTTTTTCTCCTAATTTTGGACCTAAATCAAAAGATGAAGTATTAGAGGTTATTAATGCGTTTGGCTCTGCTATCGAAGTGAAAGAAGATCACTTACATCAAGTAACAGCCATTACAGGAAGTGGTCCTGCCTTTTTATACCACGTTTTTGAAAAATATGTCGATGCTGGGACAAAGCTCGGTTTAGATAAAGCACAAGTTGAGGAATCCATTCAAGAGTTGATTATTGGAACGAGCAAGATGATTGAACGTTCTGACTTGAGTATGGAGCAGTTGCGTAAAAATATTACGTCTAAAGGTGGAACAACACAAGCAGGATTGAATGCTTTATCTCAATATGATATTGAAAGTATATTTGAAGATTGTTTAACTGCTGCGGTCAATCGTAGTGTAGAACTTTCAGAGCAAGAAGAAGATTAAAGTACATCGAGTCAGTATGTTTATCCATAATTAAAAATATCAACATCGCTTATTTTTAATATGAGTGATGTCAATTAAAATAGGACAACGAAGTCTTTGGATACTAAAGCTTCATTGCCCTATTTTTTGTTAAGTCATTAAAATGAATAATCATCAAAATCTTCAACAAATTGAAAGGATATATTTTGTGTTTTGGTTAGTTGTTGATCAATACGTCGAATATCCTCTTTTGTATAACGATTGCTTAGATGCGTCAATAAACTATGTTTAACATCAGCGTGTGCAATTAAGTCAAAGACATCATCAATATGGCTATGATAGTAGTTATTTGCTAGTTGCTTATCCCCTTCTATGTATGTGGCTTCATGTACCATTACATCTGCATGGTGTGCCAAGATTTTTTCATTTGAACATGGTTTTGTATCTCCAAAAATTGCAACGATAGGACCTTGCTTATCAGCATCTTTAAAATGATGTGCATCATAAACGACCCCTTCAAACTCGAATGTGTCTTGGTTTTTAACATGTTGATACATGGGACCGGGTTGCATGCCTATTGCTTGCAGTTTGGCGACATCTAGCTTTCCCGGTGTGCTTGGAGCTTTGACGCGATAGCCATAACAAGGTACACCATGGTTTAAGGGTAAAACTGACACTTCAAATCGGTCAATTGTTAACTCGAGTTGCTCATTAATTTCAATTACATGTAATGGATAATTGAGGTGTGCGTGCGTCAAAGTTAAACTTGTTTCAATATAGGATTTAATACCTTTAGGACCTATAATAGTCAAAGGTTTATCTTCTCCTCCTTGAAAGGATCTACTCGTCAAAACACCGGGCAGACCAAAAACATGATCCCCGTGCATATGTGTAATAAAGATATGGCTTACTCTTCCAAGTTTAATAGAATGATGTAAAATTTGATGTTGTGTTGCTTCTCCAACATCAAATAACCAAACATCTGTTGCATAAGGTTCAAGTTTAAGTGCAATTGATTGTGTATGTCGATCTTTCGTAGGTAAACCGGCACTCGTTCCAAAAAAAATAAGTTCCATCTACGTACCTCCTTAGCCTTATCGTATATAAATTATAGTTGAATCAAGATGAAAAATATAGCATCATTAGAGTAAAGCAGAATATATGACCATACGTTACGCATGTTTTATAATAAGTTCGTATGACATTACTTAGAATTGAGGTTTTGAATCTTGAATAAGACAAATAATCATATTCCAGCGCTTATTACGATTTTTGGCGCGACGGGTGATTTAAGTCACCGTAAATTATTTCCCTCACTCTTTCATTTATTTCAACAGGATAATTTAGATGACAGAGTTGCGATTATTGGTATTGGACGTCGCCAGTTAACCGTAGATGACTTTCGAGCGCAGGTAAAGGCATCTATTCAAGCGCACGTCCAAGATACAAAGCATTTGGACAAGTTTATGCAACATGTTTTTTATCAATCACTTGATGTGAATAATGAATCAAGTTATAAAGAATTGTTAGCATTAAGCAATGATTTAGATCGCCAATTTTCTCTTGAGGGTAACCGATTGTTCTATTTGGCAATGGCACCACAATTTTTCGGTGTGGTTACAGACTATCTTAAATCATCAGGCTTAACAAAAACAAGAGGATTTAAACGTTTGGTCATCGAGAAGCCATTTGGTAGTGACCTAAAATCAGCAGAATCATTAAATAAGCAAATTCGTAAATCTTTTAAAGAAGAAGAAATTTTCCGTATTGATCATTATTTAGGCAAAGACATGGTGCAAAATATTGAAGTATTACGCTTTAGTAACGCCATGTTTGAACCTTTATGGAATAATAAATATATTTCTAACATTCAAGTAACATCATCAGAAGTTCTAGGTGTAGAAGATCGTGGTGGTTACTATGAATCCAGTGGTGCATTAAAAGATATGGTACAAAACCATATGTTACAAATGGTAGCACTGTTAGCTATGGAGCCCCCTATCAGTTTACATAGTGATGATATTCGTTCTGAAAAAGTTAAGGTATTAAAATCATTGCATGTACTCGAACCTGAAGAAGTTAGACATAACTTTGTGCGTGGTCAGTACGATAATGGTCATATTGAAGGACAACCTGTAATCGCATATCGTCAGGAAGATAAGGTAGACGAAGATTCTGTGACGCCAACATTTGTAGCAGGTAAAGTCATGATTAACAACTTTAGATGGGCAGGTGTGCCATTCTATATTCGTACGGGTAAGCGCATGAAACGAAAATCTATTCAAGTTGTTGTAGAGTTCAAGGAAGTACCGATGAATCTATATTATGATAAAGATAAACATTTAGATTCGAACCTTTTAGTGATTAATATTCAACCTAATGAAGGCGTCTCTATCCACTTAAATGGTAAAAAATATGTTCAAGGCATCGAAACAGAACCTGTACAACTGTCTTATGCAATGAGTGCCCAAGACAAGATGAACACAGTGGATGCTTATGAAAATTTATTATATGATTGCTTGAAAGGTGATGCGACAAACTTTACACATTGGGAAGAATTAAAATCTACTTGGAAATTTGTCGATGCTATTCAAGAAGCGTGGAATCATTTTGAACCTGAGTTTCCGAACTATGAATCAGGCACAAATGGCCCATTAGAAAGTCATCTCCTTTTAAGCCGTGATGGTTTTAAATGGTGGGAAGATATTCAATAAAAAATGACAATAATGATGACATAGCTACACGTCGCATAATTAACAATCAGTCAAAATATCTATCATGATAAAATATGGGGCGAGTTACATGATTAATAGTGTAACTCAAGCCCTTTTTGATTTATAATGAATAATTAGACAAGGTTTAAACAATAAGAAGATACACTTGAAGTCATGTATCTTTTACGAAATGGAGGCGTGAAAACTTTGGATGTGATTAAACATGTTCAACAAGCGATTGTTTATATTGAAGATCATCTTTTAGATTCTTTTGACCTTCAAGTTTTAAGTGATTATGTTGAACTTTCCCCCTACCATTTAGAACAATCTTTTACGATGATTGTCGGTTACACACCTTCAGAATATTGTCGAGCAAGACGATTAACATTAGCTGCACAAGACCTTATTCATGGGGCGAATCGATTAATTGATTTGGCAAAAAGATATCGCTATTCCGATGCAAATGCATTTGCACACGATTTTAGTGACTATCATGGCGTATCTCCCTTACAAGCCAAAACGAAACAAGATCAACTCAATATGCAAAATCGATTGTACTTAAAGTTAACTACCACATCAAACCCTCCTTATCCTTATCGTTTGGAAAATATAGGTCACTTATCGTTAGTCGGTTATTCACGATTTGTTCCAACTGCACAACTTGATCATCATTTTATTATTCCTGATTTTTTGGAGGATTTACAAGCAGATGGACGTTTGAAAGATATGATTCGGTATAACGATCGCAGTCCACATGAGTTATTTGTAGTGAGTTGTCCATTAGAATATGGATTGGAAGTTTTCGTCGGTGTACCGAGTGAGCGCTTTCCAGCACATTTGGAAGATCGTTATTTATCAGATCAACAATTTGCAGTTTTTAACTTGCAGGGAGAAATTGATTTTGCTACAAGTGAAGCTTGGCACTACATAGAAACAAGTTTACAATTAACTTTGCCGTATGAACGTAATCGTTTATACATCGAAATCTATCCACTCAATATTTCATTTGATGATCCATTCACAAAAATTCAATTATGTGTTCCAGTCAATATAGATTCTTAAGACATAAAAAACGGCTGTCCATCTTCTGTGGTGGATAGATCATTAAAAGTACTTAGTTTTATTTTTATGATAATTTCATATACGTAGAAATAGCTAGGTATGTCGAAGCGTATAATCTTGATGGGTTGTGCGCTTTTTCAGTACTATCGTTTCTTGATTGCTCGCTTTCCTGCAGGCCTCGCTCGAACTCATAAACGCTTTTATTTGAAGTATTTAGAAGCGTTTCTGGATTTCTCACTTCGGCTTAATCTGCAAGGCGTCTCGCAATAGAAACGATGTTTTCATGATTCTAAATACATACGACAACACAAGAAATCGTTCTAGCTATTACTACGTAACATTTAAGCAACATAACGTGTGAGTCTATCCTTGACGGGGCGTTGATACAGCTTGAAGATCAACAGTATGCCAACAGTATGCGTGCTTTGAAGTTATCAAAATTTCGATAACCATACGAGGTACGTTTAATTCACTTGATTTTATTATTAATGCCTTCAATCCTTCCATTATTGAATTGTGGGTGGTTCATTATGGGTTGAAGTGTACCATAAATGACTGTGGAAAGTGGCCTCATACTTCAACATTATCTTGAACATCTACCACTTGTATATTTTGTTTTTTTATTTTAAGTCATTTTAATATATCATTGTACATAGGCGCATCATGTCTCCTTTAATTTAGGTTTAAGGAACTTAAAATTATAGAGACATATGCGCTTTTTGCATACCAAAAAAGGTGAGACAGCATATGCCATCCCACCACAAAAGGTGAAGAACCGTTTTTTATGTTAAAAAGAAATTAGTTTGTCCATTGAGTATGGAATGTTCCCTCTTTGTCTTTGCGTTCATAAGTATGTGCACCGAAGTAATCGCGTTGTGCTTGAATTAAGTTGGCTGGTAAATCTGCACTACGATAACTATCAAAATAGTTAATACTTGCAGCAAAACCAGGAATTGCAATACCATTTTGAACACCCATAGCTACAACATCACGCAATGCTTGCTGATATTCCGTAACGATATCTTTAAAGTAACCATCAAGCAATAGATTTTGTAATTCTGGATCATTGTCATAGGCATCTTTAATTTTTTGTAAAAATTGTGCACGAATAATACAACCTTCACGCCAAATCATTGCAAGCTCTCCTAATTGTAGTGACCAATCATTGACATCGCTTGCTGTTTTCATTTGGTCAAATCCTTGTGCATAAGAACAAATTTTACTCATATATAAAGCACGACGAATTTTTTCTAAGAATGCGGCTTTATCTTCGTTTGTAAACTCAGCTTGTGGGCCAGACAGTAAACTTGAGGCATGGACACGCTGTGATTTAAGAGATGAGATAAAACGTGCAAATACAGATTCTGTAATAATAGTCAATGGTGCACCTAGCTCTAATGCATTAATAGACGTCCATTTTCCAGTTCCTTTTTGCCCAGCTTTATCCATAATTTTTTCAACAAGAGGTGTATCATCTTCGTCAAGTTTAGTGAATATATCTCCTGTAATTTCGATGAGGTAACTTTCTAACTCACCAGTATTCCAGTCTTTAAATGTTGCAGCAATTTCTTCGTGATTCATACCGAGTAGATTTTTCATCATACTATAACTTTCAGCAATGAGTTGCATATCTGCATATTCAATACCATTATGCACCATTTTAACATAATGACCTGCACCATCTGGTCCAATATAAGTTACACACGGTGTGCCATCAGCTGCTTTTGCTGAGATAGCTGACAAAATATCAGCGACTTTGTCATAGGCCTCACGTTGTCCGCCAGGCATCATAGAAGGACCTGTCAGCGCACCGACTTCTCCACCGGATACACCAGTTCCAATAAAATTAATACCACTTTGTGCAAGTGCTTTATTACGTCTAATGGTATCTTGATAGTTTGTATTACCACCATCGATTAAAATGTCATCATTATCTAATAAAGGTAATAATGTATCGATTGTTTTATCAGTTGCTTCACCAGCTTTAACCATTAATAAAATTTTACGTGGTTTTTCTAGTGATTGAACGAATTCTTCGATAGAGTATGTTGGCACAATATTTTTTCCTTCTGATTCTTTAATCATTATATCTGTTTTATCAGAAGAACGGTTATAAACAGATACACTATAACCGCGTGATTCAATATTCCAAGCCAAATTTTTACCCATAACCGCTAAGCCGATTACGCCAATTTGTTGTGTCATATTTACACTTACCTCTCTTATTATAAATTACGCATATATTGTATCATATTATTAATTAGGAAACACTTCTGCAATGCTGTGTTATGCAATCTCAATTAGTTTTAAAATATAAGTGACTAAATCATAAAGCGATTGTTTAGCGATACGTTCTTCTGTTGTATGAATTGCTTCATAACCAACACCTAATATCACAGTAGGTATACCTAGCTGATTAATGATATTGCCATCAGATCCACCGCCAGCAACACCTGCTTTCCCCTCTAAACCAATTAATTGTGCAGCTCGTTCAGCTTGTTGATATACACGGGCGTTAGGTTCGACTAAGAAACCTGGATAAGAGAGTTCAGATGATACTTCAGCACGACAGCCCAATGATTGTGCGACTTCAACAAATGTTTGTCTCATATGTTCTGTCTGTGCATTAATCTTATCTTCTGAATGAGAGCGTGCTTCAGCCCAAATTCTTACAAGATCTGTAACAACATTTGTTGGGCCACCCCCTTCAAATCGACCAATATTTGCAGTAGTTTCATCGTCAATCTGACCTAAGTTCATGCGACTAATCGCTTTAGCAGCAATGTTAATCGCACTTTTTCCTTTACTTGGTGTACTTGCATGAGCTTTTTTACCGTAGATCGTTGCGTCAATTTTCATTTGATATGGTGCACCAACTGTAAAATGTCCAACGGGTACAGCAGAATCAATAGCAAAACCATAATCTGAATCTAGATCTGTACGACACAGTGCTTTAGCCCCTACCAAGCCTGATTCTTCTCCTACTGTAATAACAAATTGAATCTGACCATGTTCAAGCTGTTGTTCTTTAATAATATGTAAGGCTTCAAAAATCGTAGCAAGTCCAGCTTTATCATCTGCCCCTAGAACAGTCGTGCCATCTGAATAAATAAAACCATCTTCTTTAATCATCGGTTTTACGTTTTTACCGGGAGTGACTGTATCCATATGACTTGTAAAGTAAATTTTATCTTTATTGTTATCCGTAGCAGGAAGTGTACAAATGAGATTATTCGCGCCAAAGCCTGTCTCTTTTTGTGCATGATCTTCTTTTACGATGAGACCTAAATTTTCAAAGCGTACCTTTAAAAAGGATTGAATTTGCCCTTCATCACCTGTTTCAGAATCAATTTTAACAAGTTCTATAAATGTATTGATAAGACGTTCTTTATTGATCATAGTTTCCCCTCCATCACATTTAATATAAGTGTAACGAAAAACAAGAAAATTGCAAAGCAGTGAAAATATATAGGTACTTGTGAATATACTTTCATTAATGCTATAATTTTGGGAGCTAGTATGAGTATATCCGTATCATGCATTAATTAAGGTCATATAGCAATGGCACATCATCATCTTTAATATGAAAAAACGCACTACATTTATAAAAGTTTTCGAGGAGAGAGGATGAATTTCTCCTCATGAACAACGGAGGTATTCAACCATGCAAAATAAGAAATTAAGAAAAATATTACTGATTGTTATGTTATTAGCGATTATCGTCTCATTAATTCTGACAGGCATTGCGCCATTAATGAGTATGTAGTATAGTCATAACACCAAAAGGATGTCTTGCACTTCATAAATGCAAGCCATCCTTTTTAGTAATCATACATACGTTATGACATTTCATGGTATAACTTTAATGAACCAAATTTTGATTTAATTCTAAGATATTCTTCTGTGTCATATAAGATCTGAATGATACTGGAGCGTGTATACAATTCTTCGTGTGTTTGAGGCAAAGGAAGTTGATTGATTTGTAATCGTATATCGTATAGCATGTGTAGTCTAAGTGCAGTGTAATTGTTTTCATTGACATTCTCTGCCATCTCTTTAAATAATTCTGCTACACGATTGCACAGGATATCATCAGTTGAAATCAAGTGGAGATTGTGTTGAATACGGCGCAAAATATCCACTTGATCTTGTCGCATATCAAAATAGTGATAGTAACTATTTTCATTGCGAACAAAGTGATTTTTGACATCTCTAAAAGCAACAGACTTAGCTTGTTGAATCGTTGTAATCAATCGGGTAAAAGATAGATAGTCTGAATGCTCAACGTGCATACATTGTTTGCTAAAAGTATTAAAAATATATCGGATTTGTGCTTCAATCTCATTTTGAAACTGTTCTAATTCTTTATGAAAACTCGGCATAATCGTATTCATTAAAAAGGCAATAGATAGTCCGACGATGAGTAATAAGATTTCATTGAAAATCAAATCCACATTAATATGTGTTGCATTAAAGAAATGCAGCAAAATAACAATGCTTGTTACGACACCTTCTTGCGTGTTAATCATAACAGTAAGTGGAATAAACAGTAAAACAATCAATCCTAAAACCCATGCATGTTGCCCCAATAATGGAAAGATTGTCGCACCAAAACCAATAGCAATTAAACAGGAGACGAAACGTGAAACAATGGCATTGACTGAATGCATTTTAGTGTCTTTAATGCACAGTACAACTAAAATGGCACTAGATGCATAATTATCTAATCCAAGTAGTTTAGCGATAATTACACCTAGTGCCATGCCGACCGCAGTTTTAATCGTTCGCCATCCGATTCGATATGGATTCAAACGGAACATACGGTCAACTCCTTACTTTGCTTCACAATATTGATCAAATAGACGTTGTAATTGTGTAATAACATCCATTGTATCATGACCTTCGATTTGGTGACGTTCGATCATCTCTGTAATCTTACCATCTTTCATTAATGCAAATGAAGGACTAGATGGGGCATAACCTTCAAAATAGTCACGTGCACGTTGTGTTGCTTCTTTATCTTGTCCAGCAAAAACAGTGACAAGACGATCTGGCAACACATCATAGTGCAATGCGTGTGCTGCTGCTGGTCTTGCCATACCTCCTGCACAACCACACACTGAATTAATCATCACTAATGTTGTACCTTCTTGTTTAAAGACGCTATCGACTTCTTCCTCAGTTGTGAGTTCTTCATAACCTGCACGAACCATGTCTTCACGTGCTTGTTTAACAACATTATTCATATATAAATCAAAGCTTAAATCCATATGATATCCCTCCATAAATAAAACATACTTTTATTTTACTAAAGGTCAGGATGCAATTCAATTTTTGCAAACTTTTATAAAATGTTTAACTTTAATAAAGTGTTGTATTTTCAAGTGTATAATGTTCAATATGTTGCTTGACATCATTTAAAAAACGACCGGCTTGAAGACCATCTAATATGCGATGATCAATAGATAAACATAAGTTTACCATATGACGTATAGCAATCATATCATCGATAATTACAGGTTTTTTAATAATAGATTCAACTTGTAAGATAGCGGCTTGAGGATGATTGATAATTCCCATTGAGCTAACGGAACCAAATGTACCTGTATTATTAACTGTGAATGTCCCACCTGTCATATCAGCTTGAGTTAATTGATTGTGACGTGCTTTATTCGCTAAATTATAGATCTCTTTGGCAATGCCTTTAATAGATTTATCATCTGCATTATGAATAACAGGTACGAATAACTTATCTTCATGAGCAACTGCGATAGATAAATGAATGTCTTTATGCAGTACAATTTCATCATTTTGCCAAGAACTATTTAGGGTAGGATGTTTTTTGAGTGCTTCAGCAACTGCTTTAACAAAAAATGCAAAGAATGTGAGATTATAACCTTCTTGCTCTTTAAATTTCGATTTATAGTGATTTCGTGTTTTTACCATTTCTGTGGCATCAACTTCTATTTTCATCCAAGCATGCGGAATCTCTTGAACACTTTGTACCATTTTTTGTGCAATTTGACGTCGAACGCCGTTGACCGGAATAGTGTCTTTATGTGTTTCAGGTGTTGGATTGGATTGTTTTGATATTGAAGTCTCTGTTTTGACAGTAGTTTGAGATGGATTACCTTTATGTTGAATAACAGCTTCAATATCTTTTTTTGTTACACGTCCTTCAAATCCTGTACCGACAACTTGCGATAAATCAATATGGTGTTGAGATGCTAGCTTAAAAACAACAGGAGAATAACGCCCATTATTTTTAGCTTGAGATTGATCTTGATCCTGTTCGATTGAGTTTTTAAAGGGTTGAGATATACTCTGTTCGTCTTCTGTTTCTTGTTGCTCATTATTATGCACTGATGCCTCTACGCTATCTATATCCTCACTATGATGTGGCGTGTCTAATGAACAAATAACTGTTCCAACTTCAACAGTATCACCTGGATGAACGTGCAGTGCTGTTACTGTTCCTTCAAAAGATGAAGGGACTTCAGCAGTCACTTTGTCAGTGATTACTTCACATAATGGATCGTATTCATCAACATGATCCCCAACATCTACAAGCCACTGTTCAAGTGTGCCTTCATGTACACTTTCCCCTAACTTTGGCATTTTAATATCCATAGTAAAGCCTCCTTAAAATTCAGCGAGTTCACGCATTTTCGTTTTGATTTTCTCTGGACTAATCATAAACTCAGTTTCTAATGGTGGAGAAAAAGGCATAGATGGGACATCTGGACCCGCTAAACGCATAATAGGCGCATCTAAATCAAAAAGACAATTTTCAGCAATAATTGCTGCCACTTCAGACATGACACTACCTTCTTGATTATCTTCAGTCACGAGTAAACACTTTCCAGTTTGTCTGGCGCGTTCAATAATTGTCTCCTTATCTAACGGATATACTGTTCGTAAATCAACGACTTCTATACTTATTCCGTCTTCTTCTAGCATATCAGCAGCTTGAATACAATAATTAACGGCTAATCCATAACTAAATACAGTCATATCGGTTCCTTGTCGTTTTACATCAGCCTTACCAAGTGGTACTGTGTAGTATTCAGATGGTACCTCTTCTTTTAGTAAACGGTAAGCTTTTTTATGCTCAAAATATAACACGGGATCATTTGAAGCAATGGCACTTAAAAGTAAGCCTTTAGCATCATATGGTGTTGAAGGAATCACAACAGTTAATCCCGGTGTTGAAGCAAAGACACTTTCGATACTTTGAGAGTGATAAAGTGCACCATGTATACCGCCACCAAAAGGTGCACGTATTGTTAATGGGACATGCCAGTCATTATTTGAGCGATAACGCATTTTAGCAGCTTCACTCATAATTTGATTGGTTGCGGGTAAAATGTATTCAGCAAATTGAATTTCAGCAATAGGTCTTTTTCCCATCATAGCAGCTCCGATAGCAGATCCAATAATATTGGATTCTGCAAGTGGTGTATCAAGCACACGGTAAAAGCCATATTTTTTTTGTAAATCTGCTGTTACACCAAAAACGCCTCCTTTTTTTCCAACATCTTCACCTAAAATAAAGGTTTGATCATCTTGTTCTAAAGCAAGATCTAAAGCTTGTTGAATTGCTTGTAAGTATGAAATTTTAGGCATTGAAAGGACCTCCTTGTTCGTAAACATGTGTATATGTTTCACGTACATCTGGATATGGGGCAGCTTCTGCTTGTTTTGTTGCCTCATTGACAATAGATTTATGTTCTTGTTCAACAGTGTTCAACCAATCCTCATCAATAAGCTGTTGCTCTAACAAATAAGCTTTAAAGCGTTTATTACAGTCTGCTAGCTTATCAGCTGTTTTTACTTCATCGCTACGATATCGATCATCGTCATCAGATGAGTGTGCTGTTAACCGTGTACACATTGCTTCTATGAGTGTTCCACCTTCACCATTTAATGCACGATGACGCGCTTCTTTGACTGCTTCGTATACAGCGATAGGATCGTTACCATCGACAGTGATACCATGCATGCCGTAACCTTTTGCACGATCTGATAGATATTGGGCACCATATTGTAAATCTTTAGAAACTGAAATTGCGTATTGATTGTTTTCAATAATACAAATGAATGGTAGTTTATGTACACCTACAAAATTTAAGCCTTCATGAAAATCACCTTGGTTCGAACTGCCTTCACCTACTGTTGCTAGAGCGACTTGAGGTGTATTATCCATTTTAAAGGTAAGTGCAGCTCCAATGGCATGCAGCAATTGTGTAGCCACAGATGAACCTTGTGACATAATACCTACTGACTTTTTACTGAAATGAGAAGGCATTTGCTTACCACCTGAACTAATGTCGTCACGTTTCCCGAATACGGAGTACATCGTTTCTAATGGGGTCATGCCTAAATATGTGACTAATGCTAAATCTCGATAGTATGGTGCTGTAATGTCACCTTTTTCTAATGCATAGGCAGCACCAACTTGTGTAGCTTCTTGACCTTGACAGCTAATAACAAATGGAATTTTCCCAGCTCTATTGAGTAGCCACATACGTTCATCAATTTTACGACCTAGATCCATCGCTTTATATATTTCTTTTAAATCTTCGACACTAAGATTAACACTTTGAAAGTCTTTCATTATGCGCGCCTCCTCGCAGTTCTTTTTTATATGTGAATGGACTGCTGCTCATGCTTTAAACCAAGTTCCATCAGTAATTCAGATAGAGATGGATGTGCATGTGTTGCCATTCCTAACTCTAAAGTAGAGCCGTCTAAAAAGTGTAAGACACTGAGCTCGTTGATGAGTTCAGTCACATTAGGTCCAATGAGTGATGCACCTAATACAGAACCATTTTCTGAATCAACGATTAGCTCTGCAAAGCCTTTTGGAGTTTCAGGAGATATAATCAGCGCTTTGCCATTCGCCTTAAATGCTGATTTAACTGCCTTTGTTTTATAACCCGCTGTTTTTGCTTCTTCTAGTGATAAACCCACCATAGCAACTTCTGGCGAGCTATATATACATTTTGGCATAGCAGTATAATTTATAGGAAGTGGTGATTCATTAAACATATGTTCAACGGCAATAATCCCCTCTTTTGCTCCAACATGTGCAAGTTGTAGTTGTCCAATCACATCACCTGAGGCATAGATATGTTTTGCTTTTGTTTGCATAAATGTATTTGTTTCAATCGTTTGATTATCAGCTATTGAAACTTCTGTATTTTGAAGCCCTAAGTCTGTCGTATTCGGTTTGCGACCAATGGCGACAAGCGCAATATCTGTTGTAACCTCATGTTGCAAGTCGAATGTTAGACTTGTTTCTGATAGATGAATATTATCCTTGTTTAGTGTCACACCGGTATGAAATTGGACACCGCGATTGGAGAGCGACTGACATAGTACGTCACCGACTTGCTTACTGCCATTAATTATAATTTGATCAGCAGACTCTATAACATGTACTTCTACTCCGACTTGGCTAAAGAAAGATGCGAATTCAAGACCAATAACCCCTGCACCTATAATAGCAATCGTATCAGGCAATGCATCCATTTCTAGTAAGTCGTCACTTGTGACAACACGCTTATGATCAATAGGTAAAAACGGCAATGTGGCAGGAGTAGAACCTGTTGCTACTAAAACATAATCGTTTGTTAATAATTCAGATTCGCCATTATCATATGTTACAGATACTGTTCCACTTTGTGGCGAAAAGATAGAAGGACCTAATAAGCGACCTACACCATTGTATACGTCAATTTTATGGTGCTTCATCAATGCTTGTACCCCATTATGTAAAGTGTCAACAATACGTCTTTTTCTTTCTTGTACTTTTGGAAAATTAAAGGATGGCTTAGAAGTAGAAATGCCGAATGCATCAGCATGTTTAATTAGTTGATAGGTATCAGCAGATTTTAAGAAGGATTTAGTAGGGATACAGCCTTTATGTAAACAAGTACCCCCAAGGTTTGATTGTTCTACGATTGCAACGCTTTTGCCTAATTGACTGGCACGTATTGCAGCTGAATAGCCACTTATACCGCCACCTAAGACAACTAAGTCGTATTTTTCTTGTGCCATATTGGTCTCTCCTAACAGTATGTGTTGATGTTGATTTTTTTATGAAAAGCTTTGAATGCACGTTCTGCTAATGTCATCATTTCGTGTTCTCCCGGATAGACTGTCGTAGGTGCAATCCAATCTGTGTAGTGATGGAGTAAAGATACGAAACGTTGACTGTAACTCATGCCACCTGTTAAAACAATTTGATCGACTTGTCCTTGTAATACTGCCGCTCTCTCTGCAATCGTTTTAGCGATTTGAATAACAAGTGCATCAATGAGCTGAGTTGTTTTATGATCGAAATCATACTTAGACATTATCGTTTTAAAGTCCATTGTTCCAGTATATGCTTTAAGTCCAGATTCACTACTTAATATGTGACGGATGTCATCCATAGAGAGTTGGTGTTCTTGTGCATACACAAGCAATAAGTCGTTTGGAATTGTTCCAGAACGGTTTAATGCCATGGGGCCCTCACCATAAAGCGCTTCATTCACATCGATAACACGTCCATAATGATGTGCTGCAATGCTTATACCACCACCTAGATGTGCAACAATAACATTGATTTCTTCATAAGGTATGTTCACTTCATCAGCGTATCGTCTAGCAACTGCTTTATGGTTCAACGCATGAAAGATACTTTTGCGTTCAATGCCAGGAATACCTGTAAATCTCACAGTATCCAGTAACTCATCTACAACGACAGGATCCGTAGTAAAAACAGGGACTTGCCATTGCTGACCCAATTGATATCCAATCATGCCACTTAAATTAGCAGCATGAACACCATATTCAAAGCTTTTTAAGTCTTGATACATTGTTTCATTAACAATATATGTACCACCAATTAGAGGTTTGAGTAACCCTCCTCTACAAGCAATTACATCTATACATGTCATGTAACCATGATGTTCTAATGTTTGTTCGATGAGCTGTTGGCGTATCATTTGTTGTTCTAGTAATGATTGTGCTGTTACTGTTTGATCATGTACTAAGTTGGTTTGAAATACACACGTTAAGTCATGATATACAGCAATTTTACTCGAGGTGCTTCCTAAATTAAGAATAAGAATATTTGTCATAACTTCCCTACTTTCTTATCTCGCAACTCGATTGGTTAAGTATACGTCTTTCAAAATTAATTTACAAGAATTTGCATTGCGAATAAAACAGAATTTAATTTATTGTCTATAGTGTCTGCACGAGAAGTTAAAATAATTGGATAGGATGCGCCAAGTACAATACTCGCAACACGTGCTTGTCCAAAGTATGTGAAAGATTTATATAAAGCATTACCAACATCAAGTTGTGGAACAATAATAACATCTGTGTTCCCTGCAATGTTTGATTGAACTCCCTTTTGAATTGCACTTTTTTTATCAATAATATTATCCAAAGCCATAGGACCTTCAACACGAATCATTTCATTGATAGGATGCGCAAGATAATATGACGCTAATTCTGCAGCTTGAACAGAAGAAGCGAGTTTGGGTTGAACAGATTCTGTTGATGATAATAAAGCAATATTGAGTTGTTTATAGTTTAGACGTGTTGTGAAATCTACAATATTTGCTATCATTGCTTTCATCGTTTCAATATCAGGATGAATATTAAGTGCGACATCTGACAATAATAAAGGTTTATGATAGGACGGAAGTTCAAACACTGCGACATGGTTTAAAAATGGCTTTTGTATATTTTGAGATGATTGATGATGTAATACTGCTGATAACAAATGTGCAGTTGAAATATGACCCTTCATTAAAATATCTGCTTCTTTTTGATCTAAAGCAGTCAAACAGTGTTTAAGTGCCTGTTCTTGATTATCAAAAGTATGAATGGTAATTCGTGATAATACATCTTGAGACAGGTCAAATGAGCGAATGAGTTCGGAAACATCTTGATGATTATAAAAAATAAAAGCAGCAGATGTCTTTTTTAAAATCTTAGTAACAGCATGGAGTGTTTTTTCATCATGTGCATTAACTATCGCTATTGTCGCTTGAACAGAGTGACTCCCACTTAATAATTGATCTAACGTCATAATAATCCCACCTTATGGATGCAATATTTGATTTTGTTCAATCATTTCTTTTGCATTTTGCTTAGTCAATTCTGTAACAGCTGCACCAGAAATCATACGAGCCACTTCTTCAATGCGCGCGTCTCCTGATAATTCTTGGACGGTTGTTGTCGTTCTGTTTTCTTTCTCATGTTTCGAAATATATAAATGATGATCGCACATCGAAGCAACTTGCGGTAAGTGTGAAATGCAAATTACTTGAATAACTGATGCGATTTGTTTCATCTTTTCTGCCATTTTTTGGGCGGCTTGACCTGATACACCTGAATCTACCTCATCAAATAAAATAGCAGTTTGACCACGAGAACGTACAAAGATACTTTTTAAAGCGAGCATAATCCGTGAGAGCTCTCCACCACTTGCAATTTTATTAAGACTTTTTAAGGGTTCACCTTTATTAGGACTGATTAAAAATTCAACACGTTCTAGTCCATCGTTTTGCGGTGTATCGTAAGGTTTAAAGGAGATTTCTAAATTAGCATCTTTCATTTGTAAATTTTGAATTTCGGCAACGATATGATCTCGCAATTGACGTGCCACCTTACGTCTTTCTTTTGATAATGCTTGACCATCTACTGTAAGTTGTTCAGAAAGTTGATGTATATCGTTGCGTAATTGTGCTGTGCTTTCTTCGTAATTTTCTATTTTATTTATTTCTTCTTCTATTTTAGATTGATAAATGATCAATTCTGGAATATCTTTACCATATTTGCGTTTTAAATTGTTGAGTAAATTCATTCGTGCTTCTAATTCATTCAACATTTGTTCGTCAAAATCATTTTGATTCATTTCATCATACAATTGATGTTTAGCGTCTTCTAGTGTGTAATAAAATTGATCGACTTGATCTTTAAGTTGTGCATAACGTTCTGGTACGATTTGGTCAATCATTTGGAGTTGCCCACTGAGTTCATACAGTCTATCAGTAATCGCATGTTCATCTGTTAATGTCATATAAGCACCATTTAATGCGTGGTTCAACTGCTCTGAGTTTTGAATGCGCTTGATATCGATTTCCAATTGTTCGGATTCATTTTCTTGAAGATGCGCTTCTTTTAACTCCTCAAACTGAAATTTCATCAAATCAAGACGTTGTAATAAAGCTTGGTCAGCAGATTCTAATGCTTTGAGTTCTTTTACTTTGTCTTGATACGTATTAAATGTTGTCATGTACTGTGTATATACTTTATCGTATGCACCATCTGCGTAACGATCGAGCAACTCGATATGATATTTTGGTTTGAGCAGTGTCTGTGTTTCATGTTGACCATGAATATCCAAAAGCGCTTGCATAACCTGTCTTAAATCTTGTAAAGTCACAGTTTGATTATTGATACGACAAATACTCTTGCCTGAGCTGAAAATTTCACGTTTTACAATTAAAAAATCTTCATCAGTATCGATTCCTAAATGATCTAACATCTGAATCGCTTCCTGTGCGTTATCTATATCGAAAAGCCCTTCAATGATTGCTTTTTTTTCACCGTGACGTACAAAGTCAGAAGATGCACGCATACCGATTAATTGTCCAATAGCATCGATGATAATTGACTTACCAGCACCCGTTTCACCACTTAATACGGTTAAACCATCAGCAAATTGAATCTCTAACTCATCAATAATCGCAAATTGTTTAATTGATAGACTTTGTAACATCTTTTATCGCATCCTTATAACATATTGAAAATTTGTGTTTTAATTACTTCTGCATCTTGTTTACTCCGACAAATGATGAGACACGTATCATCACCACAAATTGTACCTAGGACTTCTTCCCAGTCAATTTGATCGAGTATCGCACCGATAGATTGTGCGTTTCCGGGTAATGTTTTAAGTACGAGCAAATTTTCAGCACCATCTATTTTGACAAATGAATCCATTAAATATCGTCCTAATTTTTCTAACGGATGATAGCGTCGATCATTAGGCAAACTATATATATATTGACCAGATGGTGTAGGTACTTTGATGAGTTGTAATTCTTTAATATCACGAGAGACTGTTGCTTGTGTTACATTCATATCAAAGTCATTAAGACGTTTTACGAGCTCATCTTGCGTTTCTATTTGTTCATTCGAAATAATTTCTCTGATTTTTATATGTCTTACAGATTTTTTAGGCATAATATGCACCTCGTAGCGAATATTTATACATTGATTTTAGCATATGTATTTTAATTCTCATAATATAGTCTATCTCTCACATGACAATTGCTATACATATAAGAATTACAAAAAAGAGGCTAGACATGATATTACACATGACCTAGCCTCAACTTTTTAATTACAATCTTTTAGAAACTGTTCTGCTGTATGTTGAATAGATTGGCTATCCAAACCAATATCAGCTAAGATTTGTTCAACATTACCATGTTCGATATACATATCATCAATGCCTAAACGCTTAATAGGATTATGATAAGCAGAATCAGACATAAAATTACTGATTTGACTCCCCAGTCCACCATTAAGCATACTTTCTTCGACTGTTAAGATAGGTATTCCTCTTTTTCCAAGTGTATGCAACAAATCTGTATCCATCGGTTTAATATAACGTGCATTAATGAGTGTCGCTTGGATATTCGTTTCCTTCAATCCAGCCACTACTTTTTTAAGTGTTTCAATAGTGGGACCATAGCTAATGATTGCTAAGTCTGAACCTTCTGTCAGCTGTGTCCACGAACCTATTGGTAAGTGTTGACGTTCTGGTGTCATTGGAACACCTAAGCCATTGCCACGAGGATATCTAATTGCAATAGGCCCTTGCTCATAATGCATGGCTGTATACACCATATCTTTTGCTTCATTTTCATCTTTAGGCATCATTACAATCATATTTGGAAATTGTGTTAAAAAGCCTACATCAAAAACACCTTGATGTGTTTCGCCATCAGCACCCACTAAACCGGCACGGTCAACACCAAAAATAACATTGAGGTTTTGGCGATCGACATCGTGTAACACTTGATCGTATGCACGTTGTAAAAATGTAGAGTAAATGGCTACATAAGGTTTCATACCTTCAATTGCAAAACCAGCTGCCATCGTAACAGCATGTTGTTCTGCAATCCCTACATCAAAAAATTGTTCGGGTAGTGCTTGCTGAAACTTTGTTAATTTAGATCCTACGGGCATTGCAGGTGTAATGGCTACAACACGCTTGTCTTTTTGTGCATAGGATAAGATTTCGTCAGACATTAATTGGCTCCACGAAGGGCCTTGCTGTTGACCTTTAATTTGCTCACCTGTATCGAGCTTATAAGGTCCTAAACCGTGCCAAGTTCCAATTTTATCATTTTCAGCGGGATGATAGCCTTTCCCTTTTTTAGTGACAACATGTATTAATACCGGTTTGTTAATAGAATCCGCTGTTGTTAGTGCATGCTCAAGCTCATCATAATTATGACCATCTACTGGACCGATATAACGGATACCTAACTCCTCAAAAAAAGCACCGTCTACAACAAGATATTTCAAACTATCTTTAATGCGGTCAGCAGATTCACGCAATCGACTCCCCCCCGGCAGACGATTCAGTACTGTTTCCGCATCTACTTTTAGACGATTGTATCCTTGATTCATACGTATACGCCCTAGCATGTTATGCATGGCACCTACATTAGGTGCTATGCTCATTTCGTTGTCATTTAAGATGATAGTCATATTCGTATGATCATGCCCAATATTATTTAACGCTTC
Organism: Staphylococcus sp. 17KM0847; assembly: GCF_013463155.1. Classification (NCBI taxonomy): domain Bacteria; kingdom Bacillati; phylum Bacillota; class Bacilli; order Caryophanales; family Staphylococcaceae; genus Staphylococcus; species Staphylococcus xeri. The sequence continues at coordinate 1,033,262 of NZ_CP040781.1, read as the reverse complement.
TAATGCCATGCCACCTGTAAGTGCGCCATCGCCAATTACGGGTATAATTTGATTTGTTTTACCGAGAATATCACGCGCTTTTGCCATACCCATTGCAGCTGAGAGCGATGTAGAACTATGACCTGCTTCCCATACGTCGTGTTCAGATTCTCTTAATTTTGGAAATCCACATAATCCTTTATATTGTCTTAATGTGTCAAACTGATTTGCACGCCCTGTTAAGATTTTATGAATATAACTTTGATGACCGACATCCCAAATAATCTTATCTTCTGGACTATTGTAGTGTTTGTGCAAAGCAATTGTAAGTTCTACGACACCGAGGTTTGCACCAATATGTCCACCTGTGATTGCACAAGTTTCAATTAAAAATTGACGCACATCTTGGCTGAGCGATTCTAGCTCTTTAACAGAAAGACTTTTTAAGAATGAAGGATCTTGTATCGTTCGTACATCCATTTATATCACCCTTAATCTTTGTATCTTATGGTTATAATACCCATTTACTTGTGTCAGTACCAATAAACTAGTTTTGACGTTGATAAAAAACTGTTAATAAATATTCAAGATCGACCGTGTCATAAGTTTTTGCGAGTGTGACTAAAATTTGCTTAGCTTGTTTAACATGTTGAGCTAAAATTGTTTCAGCCTGTTCGCGTCCTAATAGTGTGACATATGTAGATTTATTATTAACATCATCACTTCCTATTTGTTTCCCTAATGCTTCGGTTGTACCATATAGATCAAGTAAATCATCTTTAATCTGGAAAATAATACCCAGATGTTCTGCAAAAGTTAAAAGGTATTGTTGATCTGTTTCATTTGTATGAGCGATAATTGTAGCGGCTTCAATGGCAAAGCGTATAAGCGCCCCTGTCTTATGTACATGAATGCGCTCTAATGTTTGTAAATCAATCGCTTGACCTTCACTTTGCATATCGAGCGTTTGCCCACCGACCATACCTGCATGCCCACTTGCTTGACTGAAAGCAGAAATTAATTGTATACGTGTGTCTGGTGTGAGCTTCGAGTCCTGACTGATATATTCAAAAGCTTTCGTTTGTAGTGCGTCACCAGCTAAAATGGCTAGCCACTCACCATAAACTTTATGATTTGTCAGTTTGCCCCTTCTTAAATCATCATCATCCATTGCAGGTAAATCATCATGAATTAATGAATAAGTATGAACCATTTCTAACGCGAGTGCTGTATGAAGTCCCTTCTCATAACTATTGGGTTGTAACATATCAAGAGTAGCAAGTAAAAGTAACGGACGTATACGTTTTCCTCCAGCTTCTAAGGAATAACGCATGCTTTCTTCTAATTGTGTGTTGAGATGTGTCGATTGAACACTATTTTTTATCTTTTGATTAAAGGCATGTAGCAATTTATTCAGATTTTGATTCATCCTTGTTTTGCGCCTCTTCCTCTATTAATTTTGTCACTTTTTGTTCTGCTTCTTTTAACGTTTGTTCACACGATTTTGAGAGAGCCATTCCTTTTTGATACAAATCTAGTGAAGCTTCTAAAGAGATTTTATCGTTGTCTAGCTGTTTAACAATTGTTTCTAACTCATGCATCATTTCTTCAAATGTTTGATTTTTTGCCGTCATCTTTTCGTTTTACCTCCTCAATCATTGCACCAATCGAGCCATCCTTCATTGTCACTTCTATATGTTCACCTTGCTTTAAGTTATGTGTACTTGTAATCACATCATTATCTTTTTTTACAATAGAGTAGCCGCGCAACATGGTTTGAGTTGGACTCAAATTATCTAATGATGCGACATGGTGAATCAACTGCTGCTTTTTGTTGTTTATAATGCGCAACTGTTGTTTATGCAACTGATCCCGTAATTGTAAGGTCGTCAGCTGATGTCGCTTGATTGTATCGTAAAAATAGCGCAAATGAAATCGCTGCTGCAAGATATTGAGCTGCTGTTGTTGTATTTCAATCGTGCGTTGCATCGTATCATGTAACAGACGATCTAAGTCATCACGCTTTTGTATATGTTGTTCGTACAATAAAGTAGGCTGTTTGAATTTATAATATTCTTGATAGCGCACGAGTGATTGGCGTGCGTGTTTTAAATATTGTGTGATGAATCGTTGTAAATACGATTGACTCTTCTGCAGAAGTTGATAAAGTTCTTGTTTGTCTGGTGTTGCGATCATTGCTGCTTGTGTAGGGGTTGCAGCACGCACATCAGCAACAAAATCACTGAGTGTTGTATCTGTTTCATGGCCTACTGCTGAGATTACAGGTGTTTGACAACGAAAAATGGCTTTTACAACATCTTCTTCATTAAAATTCCACAAGTCTTCAATAGATCCCCCACCACGACCTATAATAATCGTATCAGCACCTAATGTATCAGCATAGTGTAGTTTAGTCACAATATCCTCTTTTGCTTGTTGTCCTTGTACGAGCGTACTAATCTTAATAGGTTCAACTAAAGGGTATCTATTTTGTATTGTATTTAAAATATCACGAATTGCAGCACCTGTACTTGCAGTGACAATTGCAATTTTCTTTGGATATTTCGGAATTGTTTTTTTTAAAGTCGTATCAAAAAAGCCTTCTTTTTCTAATTTTTTCTTCAGTTGCTCAAACTTTTGATACAAGTTACCTATACCGTCTAATTGCATCTTGTTAACATAAATTTGATAACTTCCTCTACGCTCATAAACAGAAACACGCGCCTCAACAATAACTTGATCGCCTTCTTTAGGATCAAAATCTAAAGCATTCGCATGTGCTTTAAACATCATGGCACTAATGACACTCTGTTCATCTTTTAATGCAAAATAAAGGTGACCACTACTATGACGTTTAAAGTTTGAAACCTCTCCTTTAATCAGCACAGTTTGTAAATATGGATCCTGATCAAATTTATATTTAATATATTTAGTTAATGCAGAAACCGTTAAGTATTTTTCCATGTTATCACTCAATTTTATTTGATATTACTCAAGACACCATTCACAAATCGGAAGTGGTCATCATCAGAAAATTGCTTTGTGAGTTCGACTGCTTCATTAATAATAACTTTGGCAGGTGTTTCACTGTGCAAAAGTTCGAATGTGGCCATTCTTAAAATGATACGATCTGATTTTAGTAAGCGTGGTATCGTCCAACCATTTAAATGAGGTTCGATGGTACGATCTAAAACAGGTTCATGATCTTTCACACCTGAAACAAGCCATTGAATAAAGTCAAAGTCTAAGTTTGGATAGTCGTCTTTAATAAAGCTGATCGCTTCTTCAATTGTGAGGTCAGAATTTTTCATCTCCAATTGAAATAATGTCTGAAAAGCTTGACTTCTCGCTTGTTTTCTACTCATGTATTATTCTCCATTCTTTAATTATTAACTTTTTGGTTTCCCCATGTCGATATGTGAGATATGAACATTGACTTGTTTAGGTGTTAATGCCGTCATCGTTTTAATCGCACTATGAATAGATTCTTGTATTTTCAATGCTGTATCAGAAATTTTAACACCGTATTTCAAAGAACAATAAACATTGATGACAATTTCATTATCTTTTGTTTCTACTTTGACCCCTTTGCTTAAATTTTTGCGACCCAAACGCTCCAAGGTTGAGTTTTTAAGATCAGAAAACATACCTTGAACACCCTTTACCTCTGATGCCGCAATACTTGCAATGACAGAAATAACTTCTGGTACAATTTCAACATTTCCTAAATTAGGATTATAGTTTTCAATAGATTTTGCCATCTTATGCATTCCTCCAATTATTGGTCATCATTCATAACATCATATTGTTCTAAAAATTTAGTATTGAAATACCCTTTTTGGAATATCGGGTGATTGAGTAGCCGAATGTGAAAAGGGATAGTTGTATCAATACCCATAATAACAAATTCATTTAATGCACGTAAACTTGTCATCATCGTTTCTTCACGTGTAGGTGTATGAATAATCAGTTTTGCAACCATTGAATCATAATACGGTGGTATCGTATAGTTCATGTAACATGCTGAATCAATTCTCACACCAAAGCCACCAGGTGTTAAATATTGACGAATTACACCGGGAGAAGGCATAAAATTTTGATATGGATTTTCAGCATTGATTCTAAATTCCATCGCATGTCCTGAAATTGAGATATCATCTTGTGTATAAGGCAGATGTTCTCCCATTGCGACTTTTAGTTGAAGTTTTACTAAGTCAACACCTGTCACCATTTCTGTAACGGGATGTTCTACTTGGATACGCGTGTTCATTTCCATGAAGTAAAATTGATTGTCATCTAAGTCATAGATAAACTCAATTGTCCCAGCATTGTAGTATCCTACTGCTTTTGCAGCTCTTACTGCTGCATCACCCATTTCTTTTCTTTTGTCCGGAGAAAGGATAGGTGACGGTGATTCCTCTATCAGTTTTTGCATACGACGCTGAATTGTACAGTCCCGCTCACCTAAATGGATAACATTGCCATGCTCATCTCCAATGATTTGAATTTCTATATGTCGAAAATTTTCAATAAACTTTTCCAAATAGAGACCACCATTTCCAAATGCAGTCTCAGCTTCTTGTTGCGTCATTTTATAGCCATTGATTAATTCTTTTTCATCGCGTGCAATGCGGATACCCTTTCCACCACCACCCGCAGTAGCTTTAATAATAACGGGATATCCGATAGTATTGGCGGCTTGAATGGCGTGTTCAATATCAGTGACTAACCCATCACTGCCGGGGACAACTGGGACATTTGCACGCTTCATCTCTTCTTTAGCGACATCTTTAATTCCCATTTTTTGAATAGATTCATAACTAGGTCCTATAAACTTTAACTGTACAGCTTCGCATAACTCTGCAAAATCTCCATTTTCGGCTAAAAAGCCATAGCCTGGATGAATACCATCACAGCCTGTTGATGTTGCGATGGATAAAATATTTGGAATGTTCAAGTATGAGTCTTTAGATTGTTTAGGTCCTACACAGTAAGCTTCGTCGGCCAGTTGAGTATGTAATGCATCTTTATCGCCTTCAGAATAAATAGCAACTGTTTGGATTCCTAATTCGCGGCACGCACGTATAATACGGACGGCAATCTCACCACGGTTTGCAATTAATATTTTTTTCATTTTATTTCACCTTGAACAAGGCTTGGCCATACTCAACCATTTGCCCATCTTCAACAAGTACTTCAACAATTTCACCAGTGATTTCCGCTTGTATTTCATTAAATAATTTCATAGCTTCTAAAATACATACAGTGGTTTCTGCTGTCACTTTATCGCCCACTTTGACATAAGGACTTTCTTCTGGTGATGGCGCTTTATAAAATGTTCCAACCATTGGCGCATTAATTGTTTTCGCATCGTCTTCCGGTGTTTCAACTGCTATATCAGATTGAGGTGTTGTTGAATTTGCAGTAACAACAGGTGTACCAGATGCAGCTGTTACCTGTTGTGTAATGATTTCTTTTTCTTTTTTCAAACAAACTTTGGACCCTTTATTTTCAATATTTATTTCAGTTAAGCTAGAGTTATCAAGAATATCGATTAGTTCTTTAATCTCTTTAAAGTTCATATTGTTTACTCCCTCATGATTAAATAATTTCTATCTTTTCATTTTACTTGAGGGAAGAGGTCAATTCAAGCAAAGTCATAATTGACGGGTGTTAACCAACATTTAAAAAACTGGAGAACTCAAATCCGCATTTGACTTCTCCAGCTTTTCATTACTATTAAGCAATTATGCACGAGAGACGTAACTACCGTCTGATGTGTTAATAACCAATACATCACCTTGGTTAACAAATAATGGTACGTTTAAAGAATAGCCTGTTTCAACTGTTGCTGATTTCGTTGCACCAGTTGCAGTATCTCCTTTAATGCCAGGTTCTGTTTCTGTTACTTCTAACTCAACAGTTTTTGGCAATTCGACACCGATTGTCTCACCTTCATACGTCTGGATTTGAACATCCATATTTGCTTTTAAGAATTTAAGTTCATGTTCTAAATAAGCAGTTGTTAATTCTGTTTGTTCAAATGTTTCATTATCCATAAATACATGGTTATCACCGTCTGCATATAAGTATTGCATACGACGGTTTTCAATCATTGCGGGTTCAACTTTTTCTCCAGCTCGAAATGTTTTTTCTTGAATAGCTCCTGTGCGTAGATTACGTAACTTAGATCTCACAAAAGCTGAACCTTTCCCTGGCTTAACATGTTGGAATTCTAAAACTTTCCAAATACCGTTATCCACAGAAATTGTTAAACCTGTTTTAAAATCATTTACCGAAATCATTCAGTTTCCTCCTCAGAATCACTCTTCTTTTAAAATAATAAGGTCTTTTGTCGAATTAGTAAAGCGTTGACCGCCATTTTCTTGGATTAAAATATCATCTTCTATACGAACGCCCCCAAGTCCTTTTACATAAATGCCGGGTTCAATAGTTACACATTGATTGACCTTCAAGAGATGATCGGCGCTTGGAGAAAGTGCAGGTGCTTCATGTACTTCCAATCCGATACCATGACCTAAAGAATGTCCAAAGTTTTCACCATAGCCTGCTTCTGCAATGATATCGCGTGATACTTGATCAATCTCTTTACCTGTTATACCTGCTTTAATTTTTGATACAGCTGCTTCTTGAGCTTTTAATACCGTTTCATAAATCTTAATCATTTCATCTGAAGGTTGTCCCACTGCAAATGTTCGTGTGATGTCAGAAGCATAGCCATTATAATATGCGCCAAAATCTAAAGTAACCATATCTCCGGATTCGATCACCTTATCTGAAGCAACACCATGAGGTAGGGCACCTCGATAACCAGATGCAACAATAGTATCAAAAGAGGTATCTTCTGCACCTAAATGTAACATTTTGCTTTCCAACAACGCTTTTAATTCTTTTTCAGTCATTCCAACTTTAGCAACTGTTAAAATATACGCATATGCTTTGTCTACAATATCTGCTGCTTTTTGAATTTGTTCAATTTCAAAATGATCTTTAATTGTACGAATATGTTCGATAGCATCGCCTACTGATACAAGTGTATATGCCTCTTTATTTAACGTTTCAAATGTATCATATGGAACAAGATGTCCTTCAAAACCTATGTATTTCAGTTTGCGCTGTTTTATTTCTTCGATAAGCGTTGTATATAAATTTTGTTTTTGTTGCACAATAGTATAAAGGTCTGCTTGTGTAGTAGCCTGTTCAATATAGCGAAAATCTGTGATTAAAATGTGTTCGGACTGGGTGATCAAAAGTGCGCCACTTGTACCAGAAAACCCTGATAAGTAACGACGATTAAAATCCGTAAGAATAATCAGTCCATCTAAGTTTTTATCTCTCAAAAGTTGTTTAGCATGATCTATACGATTTTTCATTTTTATCCCCCTTAAATGATTTGTACTTACTTATATGATACCTTAAAATAGTATGTTGTATAAGTAAAAAACATCAGCTTAGGAGTTTAATATGAAAAAAGTACACTATTTAAGTCTAAGTATGATTTTATTGTTAGCTGGCTGTGGTAGCCAAAATCTATTACCTTTGGAAGAACAAAGTACCGAGCTAAGAGAAGAAAATCATGAACTCAAATTGACGAACCAAGCACTAAAAAATGAAAATACTCAAAAACAGAAACAGTTATCGGCACTTAAAAAAGATACTCAAAATACTAAAAAAGCAAAAGCCAATCATAAAATCGCTGAATACTATGAAATCGCTTCTCGCTATTATAGTGATGTTACAAGTATTATTAATGCCTATGATCGACTCGATTCAGATATTCTAAAAAACAAGCAAAATCGCAAACAACTTGATAAACTAGACGCAGTAATAGAAGATCATGAATTAGCTGTTGATCGTTACCTTGATGATGTTGACACATTAAGCGTTACGAAAAAAGAAACTGAAATCAAAAAACAACATAAAGAACTGCAAAGTATTCAAAAGAAAATTCAGCAAGCTTTAAAGAAAATTAGACAAGGTTATGCTAAAAAAGAAATGAAATTAATTAATGAAGGTCGACAAGCACTTACTTCCCTTCAGATTACTAAGGAAAACGAATAACATATAGGAGTGATAATTTATGAGTACGTTTCAAAAAATACTTTTTGGACTAGTTGCATTAATTGCGTTAATCGGACTTATTATGAATATCGATGCCTTTTTATTTAGTATTATGAATACAATTATAACAATGGCTGTGATTATCGGAGTGATTTATGCTATTTATTTCTTTTTCTTCCTTACAAAAGATCAACGTCAATATAAGTTAGCGGTGTGGAAAAACAAATGGAAATATCATCGTCGTAGATAAAAAATTTAAAAGCAAGGTCTTACATACATTCATAAAGTAGATGTATACAAGACCTTGCTTTTTCTTTATTATTTACGGTATAAAAAAGCATCTGAACGGTATTTTTCTTCCAATGCTTTTACTTCACTTTGTTGTTCTTGTGTAAGCTCTAATGGCTTAAAGTCAATATCAAGCCCTTTTTGGAACCCTTCTTTAAAAGCAACTTCCATTTGTTCCAAAGTAATATATTTATCAGATAAATCATTAATAGCGATGGCTTTTTCAACAAAAGCTGACTTCATCTTTTCTTTTAAACGTTCATTTTTAAAGATGAACATATCAAAAAGGTCATCAATATCTACATCTTGTAAAATTGAGCCGTGTTGTAGAATAACCCCTTTTTGACGCGTTTGAGCACTGCCAGCAATTTTCTTGCCTTCTACTACCAATTCATACCAACTTGGTGCATCAAAACAAACAGAACTTCTAGGTTGTTTGAGTTTTTCACGCTCTTCCTTAGAACGTGGAATAGCAAAATACGCATCAAAACCGAGTGCTTTAAATCCTTCTAATAAGCCACCTGAAATAACACGATAAGCCTCTGTAACGGTCTTAGGCATTGCAGGGTGTGATTCAGGCACAATAACACTATAAGTTAACTCTTTATCGTGTAACACACCACGCCCACCTGTTTGACGACGTACAAGACCATACCCTTTTTCCTTTACTTTTTCAATGTCGATTTCTTTAGATAAACGTTGAAAGTAGCCAATTGATAGTGTTGGGGGGGACCATGTATAAAAACGAACTACTGGCTCTATCTCCCCTCGCGAAACAAAGTTCAGTAAAGCTTCATCAAGTGCCATATTATAGAATGGATCATGGCTTCCAGTATTTATAAAATGCCAAGTTTCTGTCACAAAAAGTCCTCCTATAAGTGTATTTCAATAAGTTGTATTCACACATACAATAACAACATAAAAATTTTGATAAATTATCCTATCAGTCTTATAATAATAATATCGGTATTTGAGGGAGGATGCAAGATGAGTAACACAGCTATGATTATATTAATTGTTTTAGCTGCATTGATTGTTTGGATGATTGTACAATACATTCTTAATAAAAAAGCAGTTAAAGAGTTAAATCAAGATGAATTTCAACAAGGTTTACGTAAAGCACAAGTCATTGATTTACGTGAGAAGGCAGATTATGATTATGGTCATATTATTGGGGCACGCAATATTCCTATGACAATGTTTCGCCAACGTTATCAAGGTTTACGCAAAGACCAACCGATTTATCTTGTAGATGCAAATGGCATTGCAAGTTATAGAGCAGCTAGAACACTCAAAAGAAAAGGCTATCAAAACATTTATATGTTAAAAGGTGGCTATAAAAAATGGACAGGCAAAGTAAAGTCTAAAAAATAAAAAACTAGAATTTCAGCTGTTATCATGCTGAAATTCTAGTTTTTTTATTAAAATCGAAAGATCAGACAAAACGTCGATAACCTTGTACCGACAAAGATCTCTGGAAGTAAAACATCAACTAAAAGGTATATTCGTGCCAGAGATCTACTGTCGTTTACGCATTTATTTAGAACAATTTGAAGATGTATCTAGTATTTTATGAGTGCTTTTCAGCTTTTAACCCTTCAAACTTTAAAACAGGTTTACGTGCTGCCATTGTTTCATCTAAACGGTCAATAATAGTTGTATGCGGTGCTTCCAATACATAATCTGGATTTTCTTCAGCTTCTTTTGCAATTTGAATTAAAGCATCACAGAAGTAATCTAATGTTTCTTTAGATTCTGTCTCTGTTGGCTCAATCATCATGCCTTCATCCACAATTAATGGGAAGTAAACTGTTGGTGGATGAACTCCAAAGTCTAACAAGCGTTTTGCCATATCTAATGTACGAACACCCAGTTTTTTCTGTTTTGTTCCACTGAGAACAAACTCATGTTTACAATATTGATCAAATGGAATGACAAATGTATCTTTTAAACGTGCTTTCATATAGTTAGCATTTAACACAGCCGCTTCCGATACTTCTTTAAGTCCCTTATAACCCATTGTACGGATATAAGTATAGGCACGTAAATAAATTCCAAAGTTACCATAAAATGGTTTTACACGTCCAATTGAGTGTGTAATGTTATTATCATATTCAAAGCGATCACCATTTTTAACTACAAGTGGCTTAGGTAAAAATTGGCGAAGTTCTTTTTTTACACCAATTGGACCTGAACCCGGACCGCCACCACCATGTGGACCAGTAAATGTTTTATGGAGGTTGAGATGAACTGCATCAAAGCCCATATCTCCCGGACGCACCTTATCCATGATGGCATTTAAGTTTGCACCATCATAATAAAGTAAACCGCCTGCTTCATGTACAATATCTCGAATTTCCATAATATTCGTTTCAAAAATACCTAGTGTATTGGGATTAGTTAACATAATCGCTGCTGTTTTATCACTTACTAGCTCTTTTAAGTGATCAATATCTACTTCGCCTTTTTCATTAGACTTTACAGTTACTGCTTTAAAACCAGCAAAGACGGCAGAAGCTGGATTTGTACCGTGTGCTGAGTCAGGAACTATCACTTCATCACGCTGTGTATCACCATTTTTTGCATGATATGCTTTAAAAATCATTAAAGCTGTCCATTCACCATGCGCACCGGCTGCAGGTTGTAAAGAAATTTCATCCATACCTGTAATCTCTTTTAACTCTTCTTGTAAGCTATAAATAATTTCCAAAGAACCTTGAACTTGGTCTACTTCTTGTAATGGATGAGATTCTGTAAAACCAGCAATACGTGCCACTTTCTCATTGATTTTTGGATTGTACTTCATTGTACATGAGCCAAGTGGATAAAATCCTGAGTCTACACCAAAGTTTTTGTTTGAAAGTTCTGTGTAATGTCTTATAAGGTCTAATTCAGATACTTCAGGGAACTCTGCTTTATTTTTACGAATAAATTTATCATCTAATAATTGATGTGCAACACCATTATTGATTTCTTTTTGTGGCAATGAATATGCAAATCGACCTGCTTTTGAACGTTCGAAAATTAATGGACTTGATTGACTAGCCATTAAGTTCACCTGCTTTCTTCACAAAATGATCAATCTCTGCTTTTGTGCGCAATTCAGTTACTGCTACAAGCATATGATTGCTAAACTTTTCATCAATGACACTTAAATCAAAACCACCGATAATATTGTGCGTTAATAATTGTTTGTTAATATCAGCGATAGAATGACTAAACTTCACAACGAATTCATTATATGAAATACCTTCTAATACTTCGAAACCAGCTGATTCAAATTGTGACTTAGCATAATTCGCGTTTTCCATATTTTGTTCTGCAATATCTTGAAGACCTTGTTTGCCTAATGCAGACATTGCAATTGATGAAGCAAGTGCGTTGAGTGCTTGGTTAGAACAAATATTTGAAGTTGCTGTTTCACGACGAATATGTTGTTCACGCGCTTGTAAAGTTAATACAAAACCACGGTTTCCATCATCATCCTGTGTTTGACCTACAAGGCGTCCTGGTACTTTACGCATTAATTTTTTAGTTGTTGCGAAATAACCACAATGTGGTCCACCAAATTGTGATGGGATACCAAAGACTTGTGTATCACCAACAACGATATCTGCACCAAACTCACCCGGAGGCGTCAAAAGACCGAGAGATAATGGATTTGCATAGACGATAAATAAAGCTTTTGTACCTTCGACAAATGATTGAATTTTTTCTAAGTCTTCGATAGAGCCAAAGAAGTTAGGATATTGCACTGCAACAGCTGCTGTATCTTCATCTACTGCTGCCTCTAACTTTTCTAAGTCAGTAATTGTACCGTCCAAATCGACCTCTACTACTTCATATTGGTCTCTAATTTTTGAATATGTGTGTAAAACTTGAAGCGCTTGATAGTGTAATCCTTTTGATACAACAATTTTATGTTTTTTTGTTTTACTCCAAGCTAACAGGCAGGCTTCCGCAAAACTTGTCATACCATCATACATTGAAGAGTTTGCAACATCCATACCCGTTAGCTCACAAATCATTGTTTGAAATTCAAAAATAGCTTGTAATTCGCCTTGAGAAATTTCAGGTTGATATGGTGTATAGGCCGTATAAAACTCTGAACGTGATATCATTGCATCTACAACAGATGGTGCATAATGATCATAAACACCAGCACCTAAAAAGCTTGTATGTGTTTCTTTAGTAATGTTTTTATGAGCCACTTGGTTTAAACGCTTTAATAATTGTGTTTCAGGCTCTGAATCTGCAATATTTAAATCTCGGTCTAGTAAAACATTTTCAGGAACGTCACCAAACAGCTCTTGAATTGATTTAACACCGATTGTTTCTAACATTTCTTTTTCATCTTTTTCAGTTAATGGAATATAACGATGACTCAATGTTTCCACCCCTTATTTTTCGATTTGATTTTTCTTGACGATTTGTGCTTTCACTTGGCGTTTACGCACTTGAATGAGAATTTCTTTACCCATTTCAAAAGCATCACGTTGAATCATACCTAAACCAATCGCATAACCTGTTGATGGTGATTGTGTACCAGATGTAACAACGCCGATTTCTTGACCTTCTGCATCTAAAATAGGATATCCTGTACGAGGAATCCCCTTATCAATCATACGAATACCGATTGTGCGTCTTGGAGCACCATTTTCTTTATGGTCTTTAAGAACAGTTTTTCCAATGAAATCTGCTTCGATTAAAGGTTTGGCTGCAAAAGCAACGCCACCTTCATAAGGTGTGATATCTTCTGATAAATCTTGACCATGTAATGGTAAACCTGCTTCCAAACGCAATGTATCACGTGCGCCCAAACCGCATGGTGTAACATCATATTGTAAAAATGCTTGCCAAATATCTACAACATCATCATGTTTGCAATAAATTTCAAACCCATCTTCACCTGTATAGCCAGATTGCGATAAGATAACATTTTTGTCGAAGAGCTGAACATTTTGTTTGAATTCAAACATGCCCATGCTACTCACATCAACGTCTGTGTTTTCTTGGACAATACGTCTTGCTTCGGGACCTTGAATGGCAAGTTGTCCATATTGTGATGAAACATTCGTTACTTCTACATCAAATGTTTCAGCTTGCTTTTTAATCCATTCATAATCTTTTTCTGTGTTAGCTGCATTTACAACAAGCAATAATTTTTCACTGCTCAATTTGTATACAACAAGGTCATCAATAACACCGCCTTTTTCATTACAAAGACATGTGTATTGCGCTTTTGTATCTGTTAACAATTCCACATCGTTTGAAAGTACGTATTGAGCCAAAGCTAACGCTTGTGTACCTTCAACGAGGATTTCTCCCATATGACTGACGTCGAATAAACCTACTTTTGTACGAACTGCATTATGTTCATCTTTAATGCTCGAAAATTGAACTGGCATCGCCCAGCCACCAAATTCTACGATTTTTGCACCTGCATCAACATATTGTTGATAGAGTGGTGTTTGTTTTAATTCTTCCGTCATAACATACCCTCCTATAAATAATGAAAAAACAGAGAAGCATTTAAAGTTAAATACTCCCCTGTTGAGATACCTTCAGGAATGCGTCACAATATTATCCTTTTGCCTGAGAGATTCATAAACGAAATGTTACTTGCTCCTTCGGCGATGGTCTTATACCATTCTCTCTAATATTGGTCATTCGCGCATAATACTTTTTCAATTTCATTAAGAATCTGTTCAAAGCTGTTATCTGTTGCAATCTTGCTGAATGCGATTTCATTATATCGTGAAATACGTTTATAATACAAGCTTTTTACGGCTGCTTCATCTTTGTTAGCGGCATTTGGTCTATTATTGTCATTTTTTATACGTGAATACAAATGAGGGAATGGCGCATCTAGCCAAATAATATGTGCATTCACAGTTTTTAAATAATTGAATGTTTGGTCATTTGTAAGAATTCCACCACCGGTTGCAATAATATCATAAGTGTCGATGACATTATTTAAATAGTAATACTCATATTTTCTAAATGCTTGTTCACCTTCATCTTGAAAAATTTCAGGAATTGAACGCTTTTCTGATTCACTAATAAACAGATCCAAATCAACAAAACGCAAATTGTATTTCTGTGCCAAAGTCTGTCCGATCGTTGTTTTCCCGGCACCCATAAACCCTATAAAAATGATTGGTTTGTGAATAGTCGTCACATTTTCCCTTCTTTCTCTGTCATTTGTAAAGTATGTTTTAATTCGTTGTCATAATAATCAGATAGTCCATCTAATGTATTTAATTTTATAGCATAGAGTGTCATAAAAAAAGAAAGAAATAACATGTATGCACTGAAAATAATAAAAAGAAGAGGTAATGTAAAACCATGATTAGACGATAAAAGATTTTTCAAGCCATACCCTCCCTTGCCAATAAGTCATATTGATTTGAATGAGTCTTTTACTCATTTGTGTAAATTGTAGTTTTTTAACACCGTTTAATATTGTAATATTTCCTTGACCGTCGACTTTTTTTATGATTTTCAAGTGAGACAAACGATACGTATAAACATGATGATGGTGTATTACTTCCAAAGTATTTTGTTTAATCATTAAACTTTTAAAATGTGGATGGTGTATTTGATCTCCTATTTCTTTTACCATTAATTCATGTGTATAACTTTCATCATTGGCAAAAGTATTTTTAAAGTTTGCAAGAGATAAAAGAAGCAGAGGAATGAGTGTCACAATGATCAGTTGAACAAATAATGAAAAAAGAGATTCAATCATTGTGAAGCCGTTTGACTGGGAGACAATATGTCTTGTTGTAAGTACTTTGTTTAATACACAATGATTGTTGCGTCGGATAAATGGTAAATGTATCGATTTCGACACGCCTTTCTGGTTGTCCTCTATCTTTTAAATAATAATATAATGTTCTTTTTAAGATGATTTCTTGCTGTTTATCGATGTACGTAGTATTTAATTGTCTAATGATTGGCAGGATAGAAAAGCATAAAAAAGAAACAATAAAGAATGCGTATAGAGCGTCTATAAAAGTGTGACCATGGTTATTCATACTTTATGATACGGTACCTCCCTTGCTCAATGTGAAAAACTAAAGAAAATGTACTGTTCTGATATTGAAAATCTAATCTTCCAAAATGTGTGACATGTCCTTTATCATTAAATGCCAAACGCTGGAGGTTACTACTTTTCTGTAATTTCAAAGGGTCCAATGGAATCAAATCATATTTTGTGCCATCTTGTTGTACGATACGTATATCATTTTGATAAGGACGAAAAAGCAGAAGGACAGTTTGTTTATTTTTGATTGCTAATGATTGATAATAATCAATTTTACTTGTAAGTTGTTTAATCTGGTAGTCTGTTGTATTCCATAAATTGAGCTGTTTAGGTACACATAGTGTGAGAAAAATAGATAAGGCAATAATGGATAAAACGATAAGCATTTCAATTATTGTAAAACCATTTTTATGATGCAACAGCTTCACCATCTCTGATAGAAATGGTTTGTCCCGTTTTACAATTTTTTTGACTTTCTTTAATATAGCCTTCTCTAACAAGGTCCTCTATTGTATTCGGTGGTTGACTAAACTTTAAAGTATATGCTTCTATCTGACTATCTACAAGTTTCAATTGTGCTTTACATCCCGTCTTTTGAATATGATCTGTTTGTTTCGAAATATTTGGGATAATGAGTACAAGTAGTACACTAATGATAAGCAGAACGAGTAACATTTCAATGAGCGTAAAAGCCTTATTTTGTCGTAGTTTCAAAATATATCTTTTCATAAAAACGCCTCCTATTGCTGGATAGATTGCATCATTTCAAATATGGGCAACATCATAACGAGATACACAGCCATAACTAGTGCCCCTATAAATGCAAACATAATGGGTTGAATTAAACTAATATGCTTTTTGATAAAGGATTGTATATGATCCATAATGAATTTATTGTAAATTGATAACTCAATATCAAGTTTATCTCGATGCTCTCCCTGCTCAATATAATCAATAAAGTTAGCCTCAAAGCAATTAAGATGAGATAAGATATTTGAAAAAGTATCTCCTTTTTGAATATCTGTTTTTAGTTTTTCACCAATATACTTTAAAAAATGACTCTCTTCTTGTTCAAGATAAATTTGTACAATATCATTCATGGTAATCCCATTCTTGAAAAATAAGACAAATTGTTGTGACATTTGATATGTCATAAATAATCTAAAATAACGATTGAATAGTGGTAAATGTGTGAGGATATTAATTTGTTGTTGCATAGAACGCTGTTGCAACCAATGTCGAAATAAGACATACGTGACTAATCCGAATATAAAAATGATGAGAAAAATACTTGTAAAGTGAGAAATAAAAGCGCTTAGCGTTAATTGTAAGAGAGATTGTTCGATTGCCATTGCATCATACATATAATCGAACTCAGGCATTACTGTTGCATTGAGTATTGTGATTAAAATGAAAAAGATAATCATTAGAATAATAGGGTATTGAAGCGCTTTAATAAATTGACTTTTAAGTGTCTTATGCTTTTTATAATAAATAAGACATTGTGTTAATGTGTCGGTCAAAACACCATATTTTTCAGCAAAGTATAATTGCATTAAAATAACTTGAGGATATTTTAGAAACTTGAAGATTTCGTAACAGGAAGCACCACTATTTAACAGGGTATTAAACTTTTCTGTGTAGTCACTATGATCTACGTGAAGTTGTTGGTAGACAAATTGAATCGCCTCCACAAATGTAAAGCCGTGTTGCAGCAATTGGTTGACTCGATCCATAATGAGAAGGTGATGTGATTTGATATAACCAATGGTGCGTCTATTTTTTATATTTGCGAAGTGTCGTTGCATGAATTACACCTTCTTGTTCTAACTTTTTGAGTTTATCATCTAAACTTGTAAAATTTTCAGGTAGTTGAAATTGATTGCATAAAAAATGTTCAATTTGTGGTTGTGTCATCGTTTCATATACTAATTGACGTTGACGATGTGTATTCGTGATAAGTCTTTGATTGATAATCAGATTTAATGATTGAATTAAGTCTTGCTTCGATATGCCCATCTCAATCAAGCGAAGTAATACCCCTGCGCAGTCATTGGCATGTATTGTAGATAACACGAGATGCCCGCTTAAACTCGCTTGTAATACTTCTTTAGCAATAGTACGATCGCGGATTTCTCCAATTAAAATTACATCTGGATCACAACGTAATATTGCTTTGAGTGATGCATTGTAAGTGATATCTGCTTTTTCATTGACTGATATTTGCGTCACGCCATTTAATATTCTTTCCACAGGATCTTCAATGGTAATGACGTTTAAATTAAGTTTTTGTTTCGCATAAAGTACCATTTGATACATAAGTGTGCTTTTACCTGAGCCTGTTGGACCACTAAAGAGTATAAGTCCCTGTTTTTTCTCCATAATATACCCCATATCATGTGCATGATCTGAAGTCTCCGATTGAAAATATTGTGGTGTAATGCGAATAACACAACTCTCAGTGCCAAGATTTAAAGGTAATGTCGAAACGCGTAAATAGTATAAATTTTCATAATGATAAATGTAACGCCCACTTTGTGCTTTGTGACGAGATGAGATATCCAGTCCTGCTTGAAATTTAAGTAATGTTAATAAGCGTTGGTAGGTTTCTAGGTTTAATGTGTCATATAAAGATAATTCGTCTTTAATGCGTAATTTGACTTCTACTTGTGACTGAGACGGAATAAAATGAATGTCAGATGCTTGTTTCTGTAACGCAAACTGTACGACAGTATCTAACAGTAATTGCATAAAAAATCACCTCTTACATATATACACGTAAGAAGTGATTGGATTACTTATTCAAATACAAAAAATTATCCATTTAAATAAGGATTTAAATACTCTGCTGCTACGGTTGTCGATGCACCATGTCCCGGATAAAGTGGTAAATCCTCATCCAGTTCAAAAATCTTATCTTGAATGGAATCAATTAAAGTTTCGTAATCACCTTTATAAAGGTCTGTACGACCAATACCATTGTTGAACAAAGTGTCCCCAACAATAGCAAAAGATTCAAAGACATAAGTTAAACTTCCTGGTGAATGTCCAGGTGTGTGTAAGACATCTATTGAAAAATGACCGATTTCATAATGTCCTTCATCTAATATCTCAGGTGTTGCCGTACTGGTTATTATGGGTAAACCATAGGATTGAAATTTTGCTGAACCATTTTTATTTGGGTTTGTTAAGAAGTCTATTTCGTTCTTGTGCATATACACAGGAACTTGGTATTGGGATAAAATAGCGTCTAATGCTGCAATATGGTCGAAGTGAGCATGTGTTAATAAAATAGCAATTAGAGGCTTATCAATAGAAGCTATTTTTTTCAATATCTTATCTGGTTCTCCAGCCGGATCAATAAGAATAAGTTCAGTGCTATTTTCAACAAAGTAAGTATTCGTTTCTACAAATCCTAAAGTTAAAGAAGAAAGTTGCATCATTTTATCTCCTATCTTTATCCTAAGTTTACTGTAAGTGTTTTTGTACTGATACAAGTTTATCGTTCATTTTACGAGAAATATCGCGGCGATCATCAATGCGAATATTTGTACAAACTCGATCTAATCCTTTATTAAACGGCAATTCATGAATCGCTTGAATCACTTCAAATAAATCTTTCAAGTCTCCTTCAATAAGCGTGTTCATTGGTGTAAGTTGATAGTCAATTTTACCTTCTTTTTTAAATGTTTCAAGTTTGGTTTGAATCTCTGCAATATATTTGCTGACGCTTGGTCCTTCTGTACCTACTGGGATAACAACAACATCTGCAATAGCCATAACGTATCTACTCCTTGTTTAAAATATATGTTTTGATTAATCCTGCAGCACCAACAATACCCGCTTCATTACCTAATGCTGCACGAACGATATGTGTATCTTTTTGTGCGGGTTTAAATGTGAGCTGATGATATGCTTCTTTAACATTTTCAATTAAAATATCACCTGCTTCTGACACACCTCCACCTAAAATAATATACTTTGGGTTGGTTGTAACACTCAAAATACTTGCAAGATAAGCAATATACCGTGCTGCTTTTTCTACAATAAAGAGACAAAATGAATCACCCACTTTAGCTGCATCAAATATTTCTTTAGCAGTGAGTGTACCTTTTTCAATATATGGAAGCACCATTGATTGAAGTGCTAATTTAGGATAATAAAATAGCGCCAGATTAACAATACCTGTTGCCGATGCGACGGTCTCAATGCAACCAGACTTACCACAATTACAACTAAAGCGCTGATCGTGATCCACACGTATATGTCCGAGTTCTGCACCTGAACCATTGTGACCATGTATGATTTGATGATTGGCAATTATACCTCCACCGACACCCGTACCTAAAGTAATAGCGACAATATTTGCTTCATTTTGGCCTGCACCTAAAAACTTTTCACCAAGTGCAGCAATATTGGCATCATTATCAACAACTACTGGACATTCCACAAATGATTGCATGAGTCTTACAACATTCACATCATCTGACCAATTTAAATTAATCGCACCGTGTACAATACCCGCCTCAAATGATACAGGTCCCGGAACACCGATACCCATACCTACTGCATCCTCTATATTATAATTTAACACTTCACACTGTTCTCGAAAAGCCTCATGAATTTTTTTTAGTAAGACAACTCCGGTTGGATCTGATGTATCTGTTTTGATAGACCACTTTGCCAAACGTGTTAATGTCTCATCAAAAATACCTAACTTACAAGTTGTGCCTCCAATATCTACTGCCAATATTATTTTTCCCCTCATGCTCGATCCATCCTTCTTTGGTTGATGATATGCCTAGACTGCAAAAAAATCTCTTGAGAAATCAATTGATGCTTATATAAATCTTTGAGTTCTTGCTCCATCATTTCTAACATATCGCTTTTATCATCAAAATAAATAATAAAACCAAATTTTTTTAAAAGTTGTTGTACATCATAAAAAGTTGTTAATTTTGTCTGCATGTTTACTCATCCAGTTCTTGTTTTAAAGTTTTTATATTATCGTTATTTGGAGCATAGTGTGCAGCTTTTTTAATATATTGACGTGCGCTTTTTTGATCACCTAATGAACGGTTAGCAACTGCCATAATATAGTTCAACTGTATAGACTCTGGGTGTAACTTCAAGCCACGCTCCCACTCAGCTATTGCTTCAGCTTTTGAATCTTGTGCGGCAATAATCATACCAGAAAGATAATAAGTACTATCATCTGCATAGTTGTTATCAATGGTTTGACTCACCATATGTTTGGCTTCGTTATAGTTATTATTTTTCATTTGATCTTGAATGATTTGATTGTAGATATTTTCACTCGGTGTTATAAAAATTTTAATAATTAAACCCATAATAAGTACCACTGTCAATGCTAAAATGATATAAAATCTCTTTTTAAACATTTGAAAGTAATAGCCAAGGTAGACTGTAACGAGTCCCCCTAATAATCCCCCTAAGTGTGCAACAATATTAACATTTCGCACAAGCAAGGTGATCACAGCCATAAATACAGCTGCAATAATAAGTTGCATAGCTGTTTTTCGAGTGTAACGTTGACTGATCATTACTAACGCGATAAGCCCACCAAGTAAACCAAAGATTGCACCACTTGCTCCGACAGAAAAACTTGCTGTAATCAGTGCTAAAGAAAATATATTGCCAATTAGACCAGATAACAGATAAATACCTAATGTTTTAAGTGAATGTATATGCGATTCCAAAAGTTTACCAAATATATAGAGCGACATCATATTCAAAATTAAATGTTCTATATCTAAATGTAGGAACATAGATGAAAAGAGACGATACCACTCACCATGTACAACATTAAAATGTGCCAAAGCGCCCAAGTTAATAATCTCTATATCTGAACGATGTGGTAAGAAGAAAGTAATAATCAACCATACCAAAAGATTTATTCCAATAAGACTATACGTGACAGGTGTGAATTGGTACATCGCCTGCTCAATAATATTGCCATTTAACACACGGCGCTGATAAAAAGTAGAAGGGTGATGATCTTGACGCAATAATTGCCATTTTGCAATAGGATGTGCCATTTTTTTAGAAAATTGCCCCAGCTGATCGATAGCATGAAATTTTATTTTAATGGGCTCCTGCTGATTGAATACAACAGGATTAAATGCTTTATCGGTCAAAACATAAACATCGTAGCACTGAATAGACATTGATAGATAAGCGTTGACAGATTCTTGATGTTCTAATATACGTTGTTTTTCAAATTCTAATTCTTGTGTTGTAAAGTTACCTTGCTTAAAAATAACCATATGCTGCTTTTGCTTATGGGCTAACCATACCTCTCCTCGTTCTTTATCATAATGGACACAATGATAATGGTAATAGCGTATCCATATATAACTTACTTTCCATAAATATTTTTCGTCAGTCATGTCAATCCTCCACGATATGATTATGTTTTTGCAATAATTAGTTCTGCTACTGGATAGTCATGAGAGGCGATAGGTAAATCTTCTCTTATTTGAATATCGTAAACTAAACTAAGTGTTGCGGGCTGATAATGGCTTAGGAAACGATCAAAATATCCGCCCCCGTAACCAATTCGGTACCCTTCTCTATTAAATGCAACGCCCGGTACAATAACAAGATCTAACTGATTATCAATCGGTGTCTCCTCATCGACATAGCGAATACCTTTTTCATCTATTGAAACTTGTGATAAATGTACAAGCTGTTGAAAGTTCATTGTCTTTTTGTAATATGTCGTTGCGGGTACATACACTTGCTTACCGTGTTGCATAATATGTAAAATGATTGGATCTGTATGGACTTCGTGCGGCATCGACAATACGATACCTATCTTTTGTGCTTGTTGATATTTTGGGTGATTAAAAAGCTGTTGACGCAACCATTGGTCAGCTTGCTGTTTTTGATGACCTTCCAGCTGTTTCATACTTTTTAATACATGCTGTCTTATCTCTTTTTTTGTCATACTACAATCCCCCATTCTTTTCTCTATTATAACGTGGAGTTGTGCCAGTGTCATGAGTATCGCTGTTGATTATATTTAAAAAACCCATCATCGCGTAGAATAACATACACAATGATGGGTTAGTGACTCAACTCTGTTGATACGGATTATTTTTTCTCAGTCGTATCTTTTACTGTCCCTTTGATTTTACCTTCAGCTGTTTCAATGACGCGTCCAGAAATAGAACCTTTTTTCTCTGCCATCATTCAACACCTCCTTTCGAAAATGACGATTGTTGCTTCTGTCTAGTTGTCATCTCATTCTAATTATAAAACGAATTAAATATATTTTGTAGTGGAAAATTTTATAAAAAGTGGCTAGAACACACATATCGTTGTCCTAGCCCAAGATTAAATTATTTTGTTTCACGGTGTAATGTTTGTTTATTATCACGTGCACAGAATTTTTTCATTTCGATACGTTCTGGGTTATTTCGCTTATTTTTTGTAGAGATATAGTTACGATCTCCACATTCTGTACATGCAAGCGTTACGTTTACGCGCATATTACCCCTCCTAATCTTTCTTCAAAATACGACTTTATTATCATACCATTTTCTATTTAAATTGCAAAGTATTATTTATTATAAGATGAATCGTTCCAAAAAATAAGGCAAACTTTATCACTAAAGGTGTTTTGATTTGTAAACTTTATGATATTAACACTTAAAAATCAACGGATAAGATGAATGTATCTATGCCTTAATTAGAAGAGAAATAATAATTAATAATATCTCGACCTAAGTCTCCGCCATTTAACCATGGTTCTGGTACGGGTTGATTTGTATACACGATCGAAAAAGCAAGTTGTGGATCATCAGCAGGTGCATAACCTACATATGTAGAATTAACACGTGGCTCACCATCTTGGAAAACTTCTGCTGTTCCTGTTTTGCCTGCAGAGCGTACTTTAGTCTTACTAAAACTTTGATAGCCTGTTCCATCACTTTCATTAAAAGCCATATCAAATCCTTTTTGTATTTGCTGTAACGCTTCTGGCTTATTATTTACACGGTTTAAAACTTTACCTGTAATTTTATGTTTGATCGGACCAAGCTCATCGTTACGTGTAGCTTTACGAATTTCTTTACCGATATGTGGTTGAATTCTATAGCCATCATTAGCAATTGTTGAGACATATTGTGCTAATTGAAGCGGTGTATATGTATCATACTGACCAATCGCTAAATCCAAATAGTTACCCGGATTATCTTTCAATGGTTCGATTTGACCTGTAACTTCATTCGGTAAATCAATCCCTGTTTTCACACCAAGCCCAACTTGATTTAATCCTTTGCGTAATTTTTGACCTGCTATTGTAACATCTTGGGGTAATGCCATACCCGGTGTATAATCAATCCCAGCAATTTTTAAAGCCGTTTTAAACATATATACGTTAGACGAATGCATCAGCGCTTGTGTATCCGTAATTTGACGGCTACCGTTTTTGTTAAAATACGATCGTTTTGTTAGCCCTCCTTGAAACGTTAATGGCTCATCCACCATAACATCACCGGGGTGAATCACATTGTTTTGATAGCCTGCTAATAATGTACCCCCCTTGATAGAAGACCCCACAGCGTATTGTGTCGTGAACGTACCAATATCAAAGTCTGTTAGGCTACCGTCTTTATCAATTTGTTTTCCTGCCATTGCTAAAATATCACCATTGTTCGGGTCTTGAACAACAAGCAATGCTGAATCCATGTCTGTTGCACCTTCAGAGCGTAACTTGCTAATATTTCGTTCTAAGTATTCTTCGGCTTTTTGTTGAAGCTTCATGTCAATTGTTAAGACCAGGTCATCTCCACGTGAACCTTCATTCACAACTTCTGAATCGATAATGGCACCTGACTTATCTGTTGTATAGCGCATTTCTTTTTTCTTGCCACGTAAAATACTCTCATATTGAAACTCTAAATATCCTTTACCCACACGGTCATTTCGTGAATATCCTTTAGAAAGATAATAGTCTGTTAGTTCTTTAGGAAGTCCCTCTTCAGGTGTTGAAACGCGTCCTAAAATCCCTCTTAATGAGTCACCATAAGGATATTTGCGATCCCAATCCATTGTGGTATTTACACCCGGCAATTTAGAAAGTTGTTGAGACACAGCAGCATACTCTTTATCCGTCACACCTTTATTTTTAATTGTACGTGGACTCAGTGTGCTCCCCTGCATCATTTCGCGATAAATTGCCAATACTTGTAAGTCTTTTTTACTGAGTTGGTCAAGATCCTTACTTGATACTTTATTTCTAAGCTGCTCATCATAATCTTCTTGTGAAATATCACCGTTTTTATAAAGTTCTAGCTCTTTCTTCATACGCTTTTGTGCTTCATCTGAATGTTGCGTAATCCAAAAATCTTTTTTATCTCGTTCAGTGATTTTTTCAGTATCCATTTTAATGATTTTTGCGAGCTTATGTGCGGTATCTAATATTTCTTGTTGATTTGTTTTCTTACCTCTTGTATAAGTAATCGCTTTTTTGGAGGCATTATCAACAATTACATTGCCATTTCGATCTAATATACGGCCTCTAGGGACAGATTCATTGACTGTGACATTTTCACTCTCACGAATCATTTGATTATAATGTGAACCTTGCGCAATTTGAAGGTATCCCAGCCTTAAAACAATGGCTACAAAAGCAAAAATAACAAGTGCAAAGATAAAATTAATACGCTTATTCATTTGATTGCGTATTTTTTCATCATTTGTTTTCTCTTTTAAACGTTTTAACAACACAACCTACCTCTATTCGCACAGTTTTCTTCTTAAAATGATATATGATTATCAGCCATTTGGCTAATATTTTATGAGAAAAAGTAACAATATTTTTAACTTAAAAATAAAGAATAGCTCAAAGATTCGTGTTTTGTCTATGTATAAAAAAGAAAGTGAGGTATGTCCTCACTTTCTAAAATAAATAACTTATATTATTTTGCAGCTTGGTATAACTCGTCTACTTTTTCCCAATTTACAACATTCCAGAATGCATTGATATAATCCGGACGTTTGTTTTGATATTTAAGGTAATAAGCATGTTCCCAAACATCAAGTCCTAAAAGTGGTGTTTGACCATCTGTTAATGGGTTATCTTGGTTTGGTGTTGTAACAATCGCCAATTTGTCATTATCAACAACGAGCCATGCCCATCCAGAACCAAAGCGTGCAGCTGCTTTATCTGCAAATTCTTGTTTAAAGCTATCTAAGCTGCCCCACTGTTCTTTGATTTTATCAACGACTTCACCTTTTTCTTCTGAATGAGGTGTAAGTAATTGCCAGAACAATGAATGGTTTAAATGACCGCCACCGTTGTTTCGAACAGCAGTTCTTTTATCTTCCGGCACATCATTTAAGTTTTTCACAAGGTCTTCAATTGATTTTGTCTCAAATTCTGTACCTTCAACAGCAGCATTTAATTTTGTAACGTATGTGTTATGATGCTTTGTATGGTGGATTTCCATAGTTTCTTTGTCGAAGTGTGGTTCTAATGCATCATAAGCATAAGGTAGTTTAGGTAATTCAAAAGCCATAATTAATCATCCTCCTAATTATTGATTCCGATTATATTCTAACAATTCTTTCTTTGATGATACAATAAATCTGCTTACTCGGTTATCCTTGCATTACAATAATTTCAGGAATAACGATATACTTTTCTTTATCCATAATAGTATGGATTTAAACATTTTACTTATTAAGATTTCCAATCATTAAAAACCTTTACTTTTATATTACTTCAATATTTGACGATTTTTTGAATGAAACAGTTCATTGTTTTGAATATACACGTCTGCTGATGATATAATATGTAATAACGTTGAAAAAGATTGCCGAACAAAGTGCATTTTCAATATAAATTTCGTTATAAAGGAGTTTCTAACATGTCTGAAATTACACATCGTAAAAACACACGACCTGTCAAAGTTGGTGATCTAACAATTGGTGGTGCAAATGAAGTTGTGATTCAAAGTATGACAACAACCAAAACACATGATGTTGAAGCAACTGTTGCAGAGATTAAACGACTAGAAGAAGCAGGCTGTCAAATCGTTCGTGTTGCATGCCCAAATGAAGAAGATGCACATGCAATTAAAGAAATTAAAGCACGAATCAATATCCCTCTCGTAGTCGATATCCACTTTAACTATAAATTAGCATTGATTGCTATTGAGAACGGTGCGGATAAAATTCGTATTAATCCCGGAAATATCGGAAGACGCGAAAAAGTAGAAGCTGTTGTAGAAGCATGTAAAAAGAAAGGGATTCCGATCCGTATCGGTGTAAATGCAGGTTCATTAGAAAAACACATTTTAAAAAAATATGGTTATCCAACAGCAGATGGTATGGTGGAAAGTGCATTACACCATATTAAAATTTTGGAAGATCTTGACTTCCACGATATCATCGTATCTATGAAAGCTAGTGATGTAAATTTAGCAATTGAGGCTTACACAAAAGCTGCACAAGCGTTTGATTATCCATTGCATCTCGGTATTACAGAAAGTGGCACGCTGTTCAATGGTACAGTTAAATCTTCAGCTGGTTTAGGTGCAATTCTTGCATTAGGTATTGGAAACACATGTCGTATATCACTATCAGCAGATCCAGTAGAAGAAGTTAAAGTTGCCAAATCGTTATTGAAAGCATTTGGCCTTGCGAGTAACGCCGCAACATTAATTGCTTGCCCTACTTGTGGTCGTATCGAAATAGATTTGATTTCTATTGCAAATGAAGTAGAAGATTATATTGAAAAACTGCAAGTCCCACTGAAAGTTGCTGTTTTAGGCTGTGCAGTCAATGGACCCGGTGAAGCACGCGAAGCAGATATCGGTATAGCGGGTGCAAGAGGTGAAGGACTTCTGTTTATGAAAGGAAAGACAGTCCGAAAAGTTCCGGAAGAAACAATGGTAGACGAGCTTAAAATGGAAATTGATAAACTTGCAGCAGAATGGGAAACTAATCAAAAAAGTAGCGCTGTACAATAAAGAATAACAAAAAGAGATATCAGTACAATCAAATCTGATACACACTCCAAAGTTTAGACGTAGAATCTAACCTTTAGGAGTGCTTTTTTATGAAAAAATTTTATAAAAGGAATTAAAGCAAAATTAAAAGTTTGTCTTCTAAAACTTTTAGAAAACAAACTTTTAAAATTATATATCTGTACAACTTTATACTGCTTGTACTTTAACGACATTTTTCACAAATACCATATACTTCTAATTTGTGCATTTCTATTTCTACTTCAGGCAATGATTTTTTTATTTCAGTCATTGGACAGTAATCAATCACTTTGGTTATACCACAAGATGTACAAATAAAATGATGATGATGATGCGTTGTACACGCAATTCTAAACTTCATTTCACCCTCTAATTCTGTACCTTCTATAATACCTAATGTTTTAAATAAATGTAAATTACGATAAATAGTATCAAATGAAATACCGGGATATGTATCGTTCATCTGTTGTTGTATAGATTTAGCATTGATGTATTTATCTTCATTCACAAATATATCAATCATATCCTTACGTTTATCTGTATATTTATGACCTTGCTCTTTTAAAATTTGAATCGCTTCACTAGTTTGCATCTTTTTTCACTCCTTTGCCTCTTACTTTAATGAGTGACTGATATAGCATTGTAGCACATAATAATAAAACAAGAATAACAACGATAATACCACCTGGAGAAATATTTAAATAAAACGCTGTGATCAAGCCTGCGATTACAGCGAATTCACCAATGATAATGCTGATCGCTATAAATTGTTTAAATCCCTTTGTCCATCTCATCGCAATTGCAACAGGTAATGTAATCAATGCGCTGACTAACAATACACCGATCACTCTCATAGATGCTGAGATGACAAGTGCCACAATAATAATAAATAAAAATTGAATCCATTTAGGTATACCAATGACTTGGCTGTATTCTGTATCAAATGACAAAATAAAAAGTTCTTTATAGAAAAGTAAAATAAACAATAATACAAGTATTGAGATAACAATAATCGTAATGAGGTCACTCAATGATACAGCACTAATTGAGCCGAACAATAAACCAACTAACTCTTGATTAAAACCATCTGCAAGTGAGATAAAAATCGCACTCAAACCAATACCTGTACTCATAATAATAGGAATTGCAATTTCTTGATAGTTTTTATATGATGTACGCAACTTTTCAATTAATAATGCACCAATTATTGCAAATAATATCCCCGTCCAAATTGGGTTGATATTTACAAATAAAGGAATAGCCGAAATTAAAAACATACCAAACGATATACCACCTAATGTAACATGACTAATCGCATCAGCAATTAGTGATAATCGCCTCACTACAATAAATGTTCCAATCAATGGTGCAATTAAACCGATTAAAATCCCACTGATTAGAGAATATCTAATAAATTCAAAATTCACAAGTGCATCAATCATAAGCAACAATCCCTGTCATGTTTATGGTCAACAAACTTAATCGGATGACCATATATTTTTGATATTTCTACTTCATCTAAAGATTTAAAAGCTTGAGCAGTTCCATGAAAATGAAGGTGTTTATTTAGGCACGCAACCTCAGTTGCTGTATCTGCAACGACACCAATATCATGTGTTACAAGAATAATTGTGACACCCTCTTGTTTCAAATGCTCTAAAGTTTCATAAAATTCACCGACATGCTTGGCATCAATACCATTTGTTGGCTCATCTAATACCAATACTGCTGGGTTACTCACAAGAGCACGTGCGATTAGAACACGTTGCTGTTGCCCTCCTGATAATTCAGCAATATTTTTATCTTTTAAGTGACTAATGTTCAAACGTTTCAATACTTGCTTTACCTTTTCTCTATCTTGGTGATTAAACCATTTGAACAATCTTTTTTGGCGTGTTAAGCCACTTAAAACCACTTCTTGAACAGTTGCAGGAAAACCCGCTGTTACAGAAGAAGCTTTTTGTGAAACATAGCTGATTTTGTCTGCCGCTAAACTTTTATGATATGCAGTACCCTCAACAAAAATCTCACCTTTTTGTATGGGTAATAAACCTAAAATAAGTTTTAATAATGTCGACTTACCTGCGCCATTTGGACCTACAATTGCTAAAAATTCACCTTTATTAATACGAATATTAATGTTTTCTAATACTTTTTTATGGTCAAAATAAAAATCAATATCCTTCAACTCAAAAACTGGCTGCATAATCATTTCACCTCAATAAACTACTATAACTGCATCATTTTAAAATGTAAATAGTAATGTTTACGAACTTCGAAAACAACTTTAAACGTATTTCAAAGTTAGGAGATTCATTCGCTTTTTCTTATATTACAAACAACTAAAAAAGCTGACAAAATTAATATGTCAACTTTTTTAAATTTAATCATACATTCATTCTGTAAATTTTGTGCAGTATACTCGAATCACGATACACTTACCATAAGAATCCCCATCATACTCTAAAATAATGGCATGTAGACTTACTATATTTCTGTTTTAGGCACTATAACAACATTGGATGGTTTGACTGTTTTTCATCCATTTATGCAATAGGCTTTCCCTCTAAAATATTATTTTTCAAGTCAGGATTAAAAGTCCCTTTACGAAATGCATCAATTTCATACGCATAAGGTGCTTTTTTATTTTTTTTATCTTCACCGACATAAGGTGTCTCTAAAATCTTAGGAATGTCCTTAAATTGTTCATGATGAACTACATAATTAAGTGCATCAAAACCGATATGACCAAAGCCAATATTTTCATGGCGGTCTTTATGTGCCCCGACTGGGTTTTTGCTATCATTAACGTGTACGACTTTAATGCGTTCTACGCCAATAATTTTATCAAATTCGTTAAGTACTCCATCAAAGTCATTGACAATGTCATAACCTGCATCGTGGATATGACATGTATCTAAACAGACTGAAAGCCTTTCGTTATGGTGAACACCTTCAATGATTTGTGCAATCTCTTCGAATGTTCGCCCGATTTCTGAACCTTTTCCAGCCATAGTCTCTAATGCAATACGTACATCATTTTGATTTGTTAATACTTCATTTAAACCTTCAATAATGCGTTGAATACCCATTTCAGCACCTGCACCGACATGCGCACCTGGATGCAAGACAATATCTTTTGCACCGATTTGTTCTGTACGTTCAATTTCATTTTGCAAAAAATCCACACCTAATTGGAAAACTTCAGGCTTTTTTGTATTGGCAATATTAATAATATACGGTGCATGTACTACAATATTGGACAATCCATAGGTTTCCATCGCTTGATGTCCTGCATCAATGTTCAATTCATCAATAGGTTTACGGCGTGTATTTTGTGGTGCTCCTGTATAAATCATAAATGTTGACGCATTATAGCCATGCGCTTCTTCAGCTGACCCCTGCAACATTTTTTTGCCACTCATTGAAACATGTGACCCTATTAGCATATCTCTAACCTACCCTTTACTATTATTTTTGCGGTTTTGGCGATTTTTACGACGACTGAACTGACGTTTTTCTTGTCGCTTTAAGTTTTCTAATTCTTGATTAAATTTCTTTTTATATCCCGGTTTAACTTTATTTTTGTTTTTGCGTTTAACTTTATGTTTAACTTGCTGTGTGATGTGGTCATCTTGCTTTTTACGTTGTTGTCGCGTATTGTGTGCTTTTATAGGTTTGAGCTCACCATCTTTAATATCCACAGTCTCAAATTGATACCCTTTTTCTTCTATTTGATGAATTAAAGGTTCTTCATCAGGTGTATAAAGCGTAATTGCTACACCTTTATAATTGCCACGTCCTGTTCGACCTACACGATGTGTAAAGAAATCAATATCTTTAGGAACGTCAAAATTAATCACATGACTTACCCCTTCTATATCAATGCCACGAGAAGCTAAGTCACTCGCAATGACATATTGATAATCTAAATTGCGAATACGCTTCATCTGCTGTTTACGTTCACGAGGAGATAACCCCCCATGAATCATTCCTACACGAATACCTTCTTGCGTAAGCTGTTCTGCTAAATCATTTGCACTTTCACGACTATTACAAAAAATAATGCCTAAATATGGATTAAGTATATGTATCAGAGAAAGTGTTTTTTCAACTTTTGCTGCACCACGTGTTGGAATTAAATAAAATTCGATACTACGTTTATTTTTAGATTCTGATTTGACTTCAATAAATGCTGGGTTTTCTAAATATTTATTTAAAAATGAATGTAAAGATTTAGGAATTGTTGCACTAAATACTGCCATTTTTGCAGTATCATCAAGTTTAGCTGCTATTTGATCAACTTCTTCTATTAAACCTAGGTCAATCATTAAATCAGCTTCATCAATAACTAAATAACTTGCTAGATGTACATGTAGTGCACCTACTTTTGCTAAATCATTAATTCTTGTTGGTGTACCGATAATGAGTTGAGGCTGATATGTTGTTTTCTGTCTATCTTTTTCAAAATCTGTCCCACCAATAAATAAACTAACTTTGACACCATTTTTATGCTCAGCAAGTTGTAAAGCTGCATGATATAATTGTGTTGCCAGTTCGCGTGTCGGAGCAACAATAATTGCTTGAGGTTCTGATAAATTTGTATCAATCTGTTGAAAAAGTGGTAATAAAAATGCGTGAGATTTACCTGTTCCTGTCTGAGATTGACCAATTAAACTTGTACGCTTCATAATTTTTGGGATAACCCGTTGCTGTATATCAGTAGGTTGATTAAATTTTAATGCTTTAATCGCTTCTATAATATCTGAGTCAAATTGAAATTGCTCAAATGGATGATTTGCCATGACTTGGCCTCCTTAAAGATTCATCTTTTTATTATAAATGAAATCTGACATAAAGAAAATATACAAGTATAAGATTGTACATTTGGCAGTATTAGATTTGTTTTATTCCATCTGTGTGTACATTATGATTGGTATTCAATCTACAACTTTAAATCTCATATATTTGATATAAAGTCTTTAAGTTTTATGCGCCGTTCCTTTTCATTTAAAACCATACTAGAAATTGCTATAATAAATGATTGAAGGAGGTTCGTGAATTTATGGAAATTATTAAAATCACACCACGTGGCTATTGTTATGGTGTTGTAGATGCAATGGTTATTGCCCGCAATGCTTCACTAGATCCTAACTTACCACGTCCAATATATATTTTAGGAATGATCGTACACAATAAACATGTCACAGATGCATTTGAAACAGATGGTATTATTACGTTAGATGGACCAAACAGACTTGAAATCTTAGATCAAATTGAGACGGGAACTGTTATTTTTACGGCGCATGGTGTGTCCCCAGAAGTTAAAAAGCGCGCAAAAGATAAAGGCCTAACTTGTATCGATGCAACATGTCCAGATGTTGAAAATACTCACGAACTGATTAGGGAAAAAAAGGCACAAGGATACCATGTTGTTTATATTGGCAAAAAAGGACATCCTGAACCTGAAGGCGCTGTTGGTGTAGCTCCAGATATTGTGCATCTTGTGGAAACAAAAAAAGATGTGGATGCTCTACCAGATGATTTGCACGACTATCCATTGATTGTAACGAACCAAACAACGATGTCACAATGGGATGTTTCACATTTGATGGAAGATTTACAAGTTAAATACCCACATATTGAGCAACACAAGGAAATTTGCCAAGCTACTCAAGTCAGACAAGAAGCTGTTGCAAACCAAGCAGGTGAAGCAGACTTACTTATCGTAGTAGGTGATCCTAAAAGTAACAATTCTAATCGACTTGCACAAGTATCTAAGGATATCGCTCATACAAATTCATACCGTATTGCAGATATTTCTCAATTGGACTTGGCATGGTTAGAAGGTGTTGAGACAGTAGCTGTTACTGCTGGTGCATCCACACCTACTCCAATTGTTAAGGAAGTGATTAATTTCTTTAATAATTATGATCCTCTCGATCCATCGACACATAACACTCAATCCAATGTGCCAGTGGAAAAAATCTTACCTAAAATCAAAAAAGCTAAACCTGTTCAAGTTATGGAATAAACACACATGAAACCCCGACATTTGGTCGGGGTTTCAGTGTTTGATCACATATAATGATAAGGGTCTGTATGCGTTATTGAAGGCTGAATGGTACCTTTAAATGCTTCATTTACCCACGCTTTTAATAATTGGGCTAAACCTTCTTTCATGACGTATTCACTATAATGATTAATATCTAATAAGTTCATCCCTGCTGTTTTAGCATCTAATGCATCATGATGTTTAATATCACCCGTTAAGAAAATGTCAGCCCCTTGTTGTTGTGCTTGCATTTCGTAACCCACACCTGAGCCACCAACAATAGCAACTGTTTGAATCCGTGCATGATTATCACCGATAAATCGTACACTTGGCATCTTTAATGTTGTTTTTACGTGCTGTACAAAATCATCAATTGATTGTTTGTGTTCAAGTTCACCTATCACACCCAAACCTTGATTGATTTCAGTTTGTAGCGGTATCAAGTCAAAAACAGGTGTTTCATAAGGATGATGTGTTCGAATGAGTTGTTGTGCTAAATGATACTGTGCCTGAGTAATCATAAATTCAATCTTAACCTCTTCTACTGTTTCGATCGTACCTATTTTTCCGATATGAGGATGCGCTTGTCCTACTGGTCGAAATTGCCCAAGCCCCTTTGTATTAAAGAAAGCATACTCATAATCACCTTCTTTCGCTAAGCCATGTTGACTTAACTGTTCCTTAAAAGCTGTTGCATTTTTTTGCGGAATGTACACTTGAACTTTATAATACGTCTCTGTTTGTGGAGATAAGATGCGAACATTTTTCAAACCTAGACGTTCTGCTAACATCATATTAACACCACGGGGATGTACATCTAAATTTGTGTGTAGCGCAATTAAATTGATGTTATTTTGAATAAGCTGGTAAATAATGCGACCATAGCCATCATTTGCAGTAATCGTACGCATGCCTTTAAAAATTAATGGATGATGGGCTACAATCGTATTACAGTTCGCAGCAACGGCCTCTTCTACGACTTCCAAAGTACAATCTAATGCCGTCATAATTCCGGTCACTTTTGATGTATGGTCTCCAACAAGTAAGCCTACATTATCCCATGATTCTGCACTGTTAAATGGGACTTCACGATTTAAGATCGTTAATAATGTTTTTAATTGCATGGTTCAAGCACCTCTTTGATTTCTTTTTCCTGTCTTGCAATCTCATCAAAACGGACTTGATGTTTAATAGGATCAAGATTTCTTTTAATATCTTCCAATGCTTCAAGTTCACGCGTCCACTTTTCATAAAATAAGTCAGAAGGTGTAACGTGTAAAAAGGGTCCAAATTTAAAATCTTTTGCCGATAAAGACATGACGCCGGGATCTGCAACAATAATTTCATAAATATGTGCACGCTCTTTAATTAAAGTTTCTGTTATAATTTGATAGCCATTAGACTGTAAAAAATGACGAATCGGTTCAGATTGAATGTTAGATTGCAATACTAGTCTCGGTCGATTGGGGATATGGGCCATGCCTTCTGTTAAAATACGTGCGATTAGCGGTCCCCCCATACCACAAATTGTTACGGTGTCTACAATATCTTTGTCGGGGTTTAAAATCGTTAAGCCATCGCCTAAACGAATCTCTACTTTGTGTTGATAGCCATGTCGTTCGACACTTTTAACAGCAGAATTATAAGGTCCGACGATCACTTCTCCAGCAATAGCTTGTTGAATCATCCCACACTCTAAACAATACATAGGTAAAAAAGCATGGTCAGAGCCAATATCTGCTAATACTTGACCTTGAATATATTCACTCACTTTTTGTAAACGTTGGTTAATCGGTATCATTTTTTGCTCCTTCGCTCTACAAAATTATATTTTAAAAAAGCAGGACGGAAATCTAATTTGCAAAAGATTCCTGAGTCCCGCTATCATTTTAATCCATTATATTAATCCATAAAGTCTTTAAGTCGTTTACTTCTACTTGGATGTCTTAATTTACGAAGGGCTTTTGCTTCGATTTGGCGAATACGCTCTCTCGTTACACCAAAAACTTTACCTACTTCTTCAAGTGTACGTGTTCTGCCATCATCTAAGCCAAAACGTAAGCGTAATACATTCTCTTCTCTATCTGTTAATGTATCTAAAACATCTTCTAATTGTTCCTTGAGTAATTCGTACGCTGCATGATCAGATGGGCTTTGCGCTTCTTGATCTTCAATAAAATCACCGAGATGACTATCATCTTCTTCTCCAATTGGTGTTTCTAACGATACAGGCTCTTGTGCAATTTTTAGGATTTCACGCACTTTTTCAGGTGGCAAATCCATTTCTTCTCCAATTTCTTCTGGAAGTGGATCACGGCCTAAGTCTTGAAGTAATTGACGTTGAACACGAATCAATTTATTAATCGTTTCAACCATGTGTACAGGAATACGAATTGTACGCGCTTGGTCGGCAATAGCACGTGTAATCGCTTGACGAATCCACCACGTTGCATAAGTTGAAAATTTAAAGCCTTTGCTAAAATCAAACTTTTCTACTGCTTTAATTAATCCCATATTACCTTCTTGAATGAGATCAAGAAATAGCATACCACGTCCAACATAGCGTTTAGCAATGCTGACAACCAATCGGAGGTTCGCTTCAGCGAGTCTCGCTTTTGCTACTTCATCACCCTGTTCAATTCGTTTTGCTAGTTCAATCTCTTCTTGTGCACTTAATAAATTAACACGACCGATTTCTTTCAAATACATACGCACAGGATCATTGATTTTAACACCCGGTGGTGCACTCAAGTCATTAGGATTTAGCTTTTCATCTGTATCACTACTATCTTTCTCATTAATCAGTTGGATGTCATTATCATTAATCATATCAAAAAATTCATCCATTTGATCGGAATCCATTTCAAAGTTTTGTAATTTGTCAGCTACCTCTTCATGGCTCAGATGACCTTCTTTTTTCCCTTTTTCAATCAGTTGTTTCTTCACATCTTCAATTGTGAGTGTCGGATCAATTGTTTCTTTTTTAATTACTTTTACTTGGTTATCAGACATAAAAAGGCCTCCCAAATTAATCTTTACTTCTTAATATATCTCTTTTTCTACGCACAATCTGTTCTAAATAATATTTTTGCGCATCACTATCTCCTATACGAATCGCTTCATATAGATGCGCTTGTAACGTTTCAATAGACTCTGTAAAACGATGTGCTGTCATAACGGCAATATAATCACTTATTTCATTTTCATACGGTTCTCGGTTAAGTGGATAATCAACAAGATGTATCATCACTTCTCTTAGACTATCATGATTGATATAGCCTAATATGTCACGCACCACAAACGTTTCATGTTCTGAATAAAAGTCCTTTAAGATACTAAATATACGTTTAAAATGTTCATTTGTAAAGTCGGTTTCTTCAATATCTTGATAAAAACGTAAAAATATATCTTTATCATTGAAAAAATGCTTTAAAATCGCACGTTCTGCTTTTTCGTTTTTAGATAACCGAACTTCTTGCGTCTGCTGACGAACAGTAGAGATAGACTGTTGTTGTGATTGAGGACTTATCCTTTCTACTTCATGTAATAGACTATCTGGATGCACTTTAAACAATTGCGCTGCATCTTGTATGATTTTTTGTCTTAATACACGCGATTGTACTTTTATCACATCATCAACAAACATTTTATAATATTTTTCATATGCTAAATCATTGTTTTGAATTTCTTGTTGATGCTGCTTTATTTTATAGAGCACGAAAGCTTTTTTTTCATGAGCTACAAACTCTAAAAATTGTGCATTTCCATACTTTTCAATGTATTCATCTGGATCCATATTTGAAGGCATTTGAATAACAAAAACGTCAAAATATTGATCTAACAAGGACTGTCCCGTTTTTAAGGTCGCTTCATTCCCTGCGAAGTCACCATCAAACATTAATGTAATATGACTACATAGCTTTTTTAACATGGTCATATGATCAGATGATATTTGGGTCCCCATACTCGCAACAACGTTATTTAAACCTGCCTGATCTGCTTTGATAACATCCATAAAGCCTTCTAATAAAATAATCTCATCTTTTTGTCGTATACTTTTACGTGCTTTATCTAAGTTATATAGTAGCTTACGTTTCTGAAATATCGGTGATTCAGGGCTATTTAAATATTTAGGTGATTGTTCTGGTAGATAAGCTCGACCCGAATAACCTACAATACGTCCTTGGGTATTAGCTAATGGGAAAATGATACGATCACGAAAACGATCATAATAGCTAAAATTCTCTTCGTTTCTTGACAATAAACCTGACTGATATCCCAATTCGAGAGAATAACCTTTTTTCTCCATATAATCCGTTGCAAAACTTGCTGCATCTGGTGCATAGCCAATTTTACGTTGGTCAATCATCTCATCCGTAAACCCTCTATCATAAAGATAATGAAGAGCTTTCTCTCCTTCTACTGTTTTCTTCAATAGATAATGATAGTAATCTAACAATTCTTCATGCATTTGAATCATCATTAAATCATCAGAAGCGATATGCATATGTGCTTCTGACTCATCTGTTTCAACTTTAATATTTAAACGCTCGCCTAACTTTTTAACAGCTTTAGCGAAAGGAATATCTTCAATTTCTTGAATAAATTGAAAGACATTTCCTCCTTTTTTGCAGCCAAAACAGTGACAAATTTGTTTATCTTCTGAAACAGTGAAAGAAGGTGTTTTTTCATCATGAAAAGGACACAAACCAATGTAATTGCGTCCTCTTTTTTCTAATTTTACATATTCACTTACAACGTCTAAAATATCTGTATTTTGTTTAATTTCATCAATTGTCGTTTGCGGAATTCTCACACACATCACCTATATATTCGACATCTCTTTTACACGATATAACATTATTTCAACACATTAAAAATAGCTCTTCAATTATAACGATATTTAATTAAAAAAGGAATCTTTATGCTCAATAATTTGAATAATATTGTTCGCTGTTTCTTCAATTGCTTTTTCTGAAACATCTAGTACAGGACAACCAATTTTATGGACAACTTGGTTAAAATAGTCTAGCTCTTCTTGAATACGTTTATCATTCGCATAACGTGCTGAATCTGATAAACCTAATTGCTTTAATCGCTCTTTACGTATGGCATTTAACTTTTCTGGACTGATTTTTAATGCGACACATTTTTTAGGGTCAATTTTAAAAAGCATTTCTGGTGGCGCTACTTCAGGTACAATGGGAACATTCATCACTTTATATCTTTTATGTGCCAAATATTGAGAAATTGGCGTTTTTGATGTGCGCGATACACCTATTAATACAATGTCTGCTTTAGGTAAACCTTTAGGATCTTTCCCATCATCATATTTAACTGCAAACTCCATTGCTTCAATTTTTTTAAAGTAATCAGCGTCTAATTTATGCACAACACCCGGTTCATTTAATGGGGCTTGCTGATATACTTGCTCCATTGTTGTCATAATAGGTCCCATAATATCAACAGATTGTATGTTATGCATTTCAACAAGTGCTTTCATATATTCACGAATTTCAGGTTTAACCAAAGTATAGATAATCATACTATCACTTTCTTTAGCTACTGCAATCACTTCTTCGATATTTTCTTTTGTTTCAATGTAAGGATAGCGTAAAATATCTGATGTCATTTCACATGACTGAAACTGTGATATACAAGCTTTGGCAACAAGTTCAGCGGTTTCTCCGACCGAATCTGATGCGATAATTATTTTTATCTTTGTCATTATTCATTGCCTCCTATTGGTCGAATAGCGATACAAATAATTTAGTAATTGTTGTTTTAGATACACGTCCTGTCACTTCATAATGACCACTTTCTTTTGTTTTAACAATTGGGATGGAATCTATTTCTTTGCTAATCATCTGTTTTGCAGCATAAAGAATAGAATCCGCTTCATTCAATAAAACGATATTCGGCATGCGCGTCATAATAATATTGACAGGCATATTGTGAATATCTTGACCTGCCATTGATGCACGTAATAAATCTTTACGTGACACTACGCCTACCAAGTCATTTTCAGCATTAACGATAAACAGTGTTCCAACATCTTCAATAAAGATAGAGCAAATCGCTTCGTAAACAGTCACATCACTTTTTAACACAACTGGATGTGATTGATAATCTTTTACGATATGGTTTTTTAATTGTTCAGTTAAAACTTGAGAACTGGACTTACCTGAATAAAAATATCCCACACGTGGTCTGGCCTCTAAGTAACCTGCCATCGTTAAAATAGCAAGATCTGGTCTTAAAGTAGCACGGGTTAGGCTTAATTGTTCAGCTATTTTTTCTCCAGTAATGGGTCCTGAGGATTTGACAATTTCTATAATTTTTTCTTGTCGCTGATTGAGTTCTATAACCGTCTCTGACTATTTAAAACCTCATATAACATAGGTTATGCTCATTAAATAGCAGAATTGCCTCCTTATCTTAATATTAGCACTATATTTATTCGTTAAAACAAATGAAATCATACGTCATTTATTTAAATTATACCTCTGTATACCTATATCCTAAAATTCATACAATAATCATTATAGCTTGTTATTTATTGATAGACAATTATGTTTTTACTTGCCTTTCAGAAAGTGATGACATAGAATAATATTTAAAGCGAGTTAAGGATGGTGAAAGCTTAACAAACGACTACTGGCACACAATTGAACTTATATTAAAGCGAGTGGCTACACTAAATTGGGTGGAACCGCGGATTATCATTATAATTCGTCCCAAGGCAAAGAGTAAATTTCTTTGACTTGGGGCTTTTTTATTTTGAAGGAGTGACAACATATGGAAAAAAATATGGATACAATTGTACAATTAGCAAAACACAGAGGTTTCGTTTTTCCGGGGAGTGAAATTTATGGTGGACTTGCCAACACATGGGATTATGGCCCATTAGGTGTAGAATTAAAAAATAATATTAAAAAAGCATGGTGGAAAAAGTTTATAACTCAATCACCTTATAACGTAGGACTTGATGCTGCTATTTTAATGAACCCTAAAACTTGGGAGGCTTCAGGACATTTAGGCAACTTCAATGATCCTATGATTGATAACAAAGATAGTAAGATTCGTTATCGTGCTGATAAAATTATCGAAGACTACATGCATCACGTTAAAGGTGATGAAAACTTTATTGCTGATGGTTTAAGTTTCGATGAGATGAAACGTATTATCGATGAAGAAGGTATTACTTGCCCAGTTAGTGGAACAGCGAACTGGACAGATATCCGTCAGTTTAACTTGATGTTCAAGACATTCCAAGGTGTTACTGAAGATTCAACAAATGAAATCTTTATGCGTCCAGAAACAGCACAAGGTATTTTCGTCAACTATAAGAATGTTCAACGCTCAATGAGAAAGAAATTACCATTTGGTATTGGACAAGTCGGAAAGTCATTCCGAAATGAGATTACACCAGGTAACTTTATTTTCCGTACAAGAGAGTTTGAACAAATGGAGTTAGAATTCTTCTGTAAGCCGGGAACTGAAATCGAATGGCAGTCTTATTGGAAAGATTATGCAGCAAAATGGTTGAAAGACTTAGGTTTAAAAGATGAAAATCTTCGTTTGCGTGACCATGATGAAGATGAATTATCCCACTATTCAAATGCAACGACAGATATTGAGTTTCGCTTTCCATTCGGCTGGGGTGAGTTATGGGGTATCGCAAGCCGCACAGACTATGACTTGAAAAAGCATAGTGAACATTCAGGTGAAGACTTTAAAT
The DNA here is from genome assembly GCF_013463155.1 of Staphylococcus sp. 17KM0847. Lineage (NCBI taxonomy): Bacteria > Bacillati > Bacillota > Bacilli > Caryophanales > Staphylococcaceae > Staphylococcus > Staphylococcus xeri. The sequence continues at coordinate 992,049 of NZ_CP040781.1, read as the reverse complement.
ATCATGATCCAGAAACGAATGAAAAATATATCCCATATTGTATCGAACCCTCACTTGGCGCAGACCGTGTGACACTTGCATTTTTATGTGATGCATATGCTGAAGAAGGTGTCGAAGGTAGTAAAGATGCACGTACAGTTTTACACTTCCACCCTGCTATTGCACCTTATAAAGCAGCCATCTTACCATTAAGTAAAAAATTATCAGCAGATGCGATTAAAGTGTATGAACAACTCAGTGAAAACTTTGTTGTTGATTTTGATGAGTCACAATCTATTGGTAAACGTTATCGTCGTCAAGATGAAATTGGAACACCATACTGTATTACATTTGATTTTGATTCACTTGAAGACCAACAAGTCACAGTACGTGATCGTGATACAATGGAACAAGTGCGCATGCCAATTCATGAATTAAATGCATTTTTGGCAGAAAAAGTTAAATTTTAATCTCTTTATAGGAAAAGGTGTAAGTGGATAGATAGTTTATCCACTTACACCTTTATTTATTTTTACTGCTATTGAAGGCAGTATCAAATCTCAGAAGTTGATTAATCATACGTTGACTTTTAAAGTACATTCCTGCATATTCCTTATAAGCCATTAATATAAATTGTGACATTTCTGCTACAATAGCATCATGAATAGATATTGCATTGAGCTTATTTAATGGCAATGTTTTAAGTATAGACATTAAGTAAATCGTTTTATTAGATAAGGGTAATAAATGTGTATCGAGATGCATCGCTTTTTCAGAGAGTACACCGTCCAATTTAAAACTATACCCTATAAATTCAGCAGGTTGTTCAGTATGTGTCGCTGCACATCTCGTTAAATTAATATCAAAACCATAATATGTCATACATTTTAACATCACGATATTGGCAATAAGTTGTGACGATGTCCCTTCTTGAATTCTTGACAATGCAAACATTAATAAATCATACAATTTAGGTTCTACACGATCATGTTCGAATGCACCATCAATCGTTTCTAAACAAAGACTCGCATAACTATTCGTTAAAATATCCATTCTTAAATCATAATAACGCTCAATAACATCAACAGATGTCAAAGTTCCCATACCACGCCATTGGTTATAAATAAATAATCCATACACAAACAACTGTGTCGTCGCTTGCAGACCTGATTTTGTTTTTTTAGCTCGACGAACCATAAGTGGTACTTTGGCACCATGCTCATTTAAAATGGTTATAATTTTATCAGACTCTCCATAATCTACTGTTTTAATAACGATTCCTTTTTGTTTAGTGAGCATTGCTTCACCTTCTTGCTAAACTACTCATCTTCTACATATCCCATTTGTTTAATAAAATGAGATTTATTGCGCCAATCTTTTTGTACTTTCACCCATAAATCTAAATACACTTTAGAACCTAATAGATGCTCAATATCACGACGCGCACGCTTCCCTATTTCTTTGAGCTTTTTGCCGCCTTTCCCAATAACAATACCTTTTTGAGAATCACGTTCAACATAAATAACAGCTTCTACACGTACACGCGCTTCATCTTCTCGAATCATGCGTTCTACATTAACACCGATGGAATGTGGTATTTCTTCTGACGTTGTTTGTAATATTTTTTCACGTATCAACTCACTCACAACAAATTGCTCTGGATGATCTGAGATTTGTCCGTCTGGATAATATTGAGGTCCTTCAGGTAAATATGACTTTAAAACATTTAAAAAGTGATCAACATTATGACCCTCTAATGCAGAAAGTGGTACCACTTCAGCAAATGACATATATGACTGATACTGCTCAATTTTTGGCATTAACTCATCTGGATGTACAAGGTCAATCTTATTTAATACAAGAAAGACAGGTGTTTTTATGGTTTTTAACATATCCATAATATACTGATCTCCGCGACCGATATCTTCATTTGCATTAACCATAAACATCACTGCATCAATCTCAGATAATGTATTTTTGGCAACTTTCATCATGTAGTCACCTAACTTATGTTTAGGCTTATGAATCCCCGGTGTATCTAAAAAAACAATCTGTGCATCTTGTTGTGTCATCACGCCTTGAATTTTATTGCGTGTTGTTTGTGCCTTATCAGACATTATCGCTATTTTATGACCGATCACACGATTTACAAAAGTAGACTTTCCTACGTTAGGTCGTCCAATAATCGTAACAAATCCTGATTTATATTCATTCATTAATATTTAAATCCTTTCCTGAAAATCCAAGTGGTAATAATTCGGCAACAGTCCTCTTTTTCATTGCACCTGTATTGTTTGTCATATAAACAGGCATATCATCGTCACATAACTCTTTAAGGACCTGACGACATGTTCCGCACGGTGATGAAATCACATCACTGTCAACTGTAATAGTAATAGAGGCAAAATCACCGGGACGATAACCTTGTGACATCGCCGCAACGAGTGCCGAACGCTCTGCACAAATCGTTGCAGGATATGCCGCATTTTCAATGTTAGCCCCGTGGAATGCTTTGCCGTCCTTTGTTAATAAATAGGCACCTACTTTAAAATGACTATATGGTGCATATGCATTTTGCTGTGCTTTTCTTACTTCTTCAAAATGTCGATCAGTGAATGTCATATCAATCACCTCTTATAAAATTTTAGGTATAAATACAATACTACCAATAATTAAAGCTAAAAGTGCAGCAAGTAAAACACTAAATGCTGCAATATCTTTTGCATACTTGGCATAAGTGTGATACGAAGTTGTTGAAAGGTCCACTGCATATTCTATGGCAGTATTAATAGCTTCAGCTAACCACACTAAAAATACAGCAATTGAAATAAAAAGCCACTCCAACATAGAAATTTTCAAAGTGAAACCGAGTATAAACACTATCAAACCAGCAGTCAGATGCAAAAGAAAATTAATATCTTTACATAATAATATACGACCACCACTCAAAGCATGTTTAAATCGTCTAATCATCGATCTCTCGTTAAACCGAATGCTGATAAAATCTCATCTTGACGCCCAAACATCACACGCTCATCTTCTTCAGTCATATGGTCGTAACCCAGCAAGTGTAAGAAACCATGCAATGCTAAAAACCCCAGTTCACGTTCAAATGAATGATTATATTGCTCTGCTTGCGCTTTGGCAACATCTGTACAAATAATAATGTCCCCAAGTACACGAGGCACTTCCACACCTTCAAAGTCCTCAAATATGTCTTCATCTTCTTCAAATGCAAAAGAAATCACGTCTGTTATTTTATCCTTATCACGATAATCACGATTAATGCTTTGTATCTCGTCTTTATCTACAAAAGTAACAGATAGTTCAGCATCTTCTGTGATAGCCTCCTGCTCTTTTGCAAAAGTTAATAGCTGTTCGATTTGGTGGCGCCAAGTCGGTTCAACTTGCTCCGTATGATCACTAAAATCAATAGTAAACATTATTTCATTCCTCCTCGTATCTTGTAATAATACGGCCTACCAGTGGATGTCTGACAACATCTGCTTGATCAAGATGTTGTATACTTAAACCTTTTATACCTTTTAAGCGCGATTCAGCTTCTACTAATCCACTTTTCACGCCTTTCGGTAAATCTATTTGTGTCTTATCACCGGTTACAACCATTTTAGAACCAAAACCAAGTCGTGTTAAAAACATTTTCATCTGAGCTTGTGTTGTATTTTGTGCTTCGTCTAGTATGACGAATGCATCATCTAATGTTCGTCCTCGCATGTAAGCTAATGGGGCAATTTCGATCACACCACGTTCAATAAAGCGTGTTGTTTGTTCGGCACCTAATACTGTGTGCAAACCATCATATAATGGGCGCAAATAAGGATCTACTTTTTCCTTTAAATCACCAGGTAAAAATCCTAGAGATTCGCCAGCCTCTACTGCGGGTCTTGTGAGTACAATACGCTTAACTTGCCCTGCACGCAAAGCCTTAGCCGCATAAACAACTGCCAAAAACGTCTTCCCCGTTCCAGCTGGTCCAATGCCAAAAACTAAATCATGTTGTTTCATCGCATGAATATACATACGTTGCCCCATCGTTTTAGGACGAATCACTTTGCCATATGCATCTTTCGTGATTTCTTCATCATATAAATCAACAAGATGGTCTATGGTGCCATTTTTAGCCATTTTAATTGCAGCTTGTACATCTTTCACCCTAATATTTTCACCTTTTTCGATGACTTTTAGTAAATGGTGTAAAAGTGACTCAACAATTGTAACGTCCGCGATTTTTTGTCCTTTTACGGCTACTTCTTGTCCACGAGCATGGATGATTACATCAAAGGCAGCTTCGATCAATTCGATATGTTCATCATTATTACCTAACAACGCTTGTGCTTGATGTATATCATCTATTTGAATAATTCCAGGCATACAGTTACTCCTTTATCTTATGATTAACTTCAATCTATCAGAAATAAATTGTTCTATGCAATAATTATTTACGCATTGTTCATGCTTATTATAGCATGATTTAGGTATTATAGGCTTGAGATAAAAATCTCTTGTATCAAAATAATTATTTAAGGATATGATATGAAACATCTTAAATCATCCCGATACTAAAAAAGTGAGATGGAAACCTTAATCATCGAAAAAGGTTTCACAATCTCACTTTTAAATGTGTCATTCATTACGCATCATATTATCGTAATTGCTTCGGCTTATTTAGAATTTCTGACCAAATCATACCATTGACCACTTCATTGTCAGAAAAGGCAAGACTATGCTGTTTTTTATTCCCTGCATTTGTTGCGTTAGTCAGTGCTTTTAGCTTAATTTCTTTTGTTCGCTGCGATAAATATTCATCTTGAATAATCGCTTTTGCACGACGTTCAATACGCGCAAGCTGTTTTTGGCGCTCTCGATGCATTTCGTCATCCAATTCATTCATGCGTGTTGTTACCATGTCTTGCAATGCTTGTCGTGCGCTCTCTTCATCATGACGTCTATTTACATTTGCAGGCGATTCATATTCTGACGGTGGCGGTTCTAATGGACCTTTAGCATCATCAAAAGTTTGTGGTGTTTGATCTTTCTGAGGTGTTCTTGTTTGTGTTGGTGCTTTAGATTCTTTAGGTGTGTCGTCGTTCATAGCTTGTTTTATCTCTTGTTCAATCTCTTGAATGGACTCCTGTACTTGATCAAAAAAGCCCTTTGCTGGTTTTTGTTGTTGTTTTGGACGAGGTGGTTGCTGTTTTTGACGTTTTTCATGCTGTTTATCCCCAATTGCACTAAACAATGAAATCGCAATTGTAATGAGGAAAATAATGAAACCCATACTCATATAATCACCTCATTTATTATTGGTCAGATGGTGTGTCGTTTTGTTGCTGAGAGTGTTTATTAATTGCTTCTCTCATACCTGTATCTGCTTCAATATTTTTCAAGTTGTAGTAATCCTTAACGCCAATGTTACCTGATCGAAGTGCTTCAGCCATAGCTAGTGGTACTTCAGCTTCAGCTTCAACAACTTTGGCATGCATTTCTTGCACACGTGCTTTCATTTCTTGTTCTTGTGCAACAGCCATTGCACGACGTTCTTCGGCTTTAGCTTGTGCAATGTTCTTGTCTGCAATCGCTTGTTCTGTTTGTAAATCTGCACCGATATTTTTACTAATATCAACATCTGCAATATCGATTGATAAAATTTCAAAAGCTGTACCTGAATCTAAACCTTTACTTAGTACAGTTTTTGAAATATTGTCTGGATTTTCAAGAACTTGTGAATGGTGCTCACTTGAACCAATTGTCGAAACGATACCTTCACCAACACGTGCAATAATTGTATCTTCTCCTGCACCACCAACAAGACGTGAAATATTAGCTCTAACTGTAATACGTGCCTTGGCTTTTACTTCAATCCCATTCATAGCAACACCAGCAATAAATGGTGTTTCAATAACTTTAGGGTTAACTGACATTTGAACAGCCTCTAAAACGTCACGTCCTGCTAAATCAATGGCAGCTCCGCGTTCAAAAGGTAAATTAATATCAGCACGTTGTGCCGCAATATTCGCATCAACTACTCGATCTACATTACCTCCAGCTAAATAGTGCGATTCTAACTGATTTGTTGTCAATTGAAGACCTGCTTTATGTGCTTTAATCAATGGTCCAATGACTTTTCTAGGTGATACACGACGTAAGCGCATACCCACCAATGTACCAATACTTACCTTAACTCCAGCAGCTAGCGCAGAAATCCATAGTCCTACTGGTACAAATGAAAACAAAATCATTAATGCTACGATAACTAACACAGCAATAACTATTAACGAAATAAAACCTGTTGTAAACATAATTTCTCTCCTTTTAATTAATGTTTTTGTCTAACAACGACACGTGTACCTTCTACTTCAATAATCTCTACTTGTGATTGTTGAAGGATGAAACCACCTTCTGATACAGCGTCAATGCGTTCACCATCTAATACAATAATGCCAGATGGTCGTAAATCTGTTAAAGTTGTAGCAACCTTACCAACGAGATGGGAACGATCATTGTGAGAAGTATAGCCCGACTCTTTGTTAGTCGAATCTTTTAAAACAACATTATCAAATAAAGAAATTGTTTTTTTGAAAATCTTCACTAAAATCACCCACTCAATAATTGTTAATATTAGTGCAATACACACATTTAGTAACATCATAGATAAATTATCACCCATGGTTACCAAACTAAAAATGATAAGACCCATACCAATCAAACCAAGAACTGCCCCCACTATAAACAGCTCGATGATCACTAGAATAACGCCTATCATAAAAATAATAAATGTCATTGTAGATAGACTACCCTGAATGACAAACCCTAAAAAAATAAGCAGCAGCGCTAATAATGATAAAATACCTGAAAAGTTTAAGCGCTTTGAATAAAGTTGATAGACAAATCCTAGAAAAACAATACAAGTTAGAATTAATGTGCTCACTGGAGATGTTACCCACGCTCCAAACTTTTCTAACCCTTCTTGGAATGAAATAAAGGTATAGAGGAATAACATATGTACACCCATTAGAACTTTAAGACACCTCACTCTCTCTTTGTAGTATACATGAAAATAGTCATTGCGCAAAAGGCTTTAATGAATGTAGCTCAGTATACCTTATACTAGCGCTCATTCTATTTAGAGATTTGCTTCCATTATTAAGCAAAAAACCTCAGATACTTGAGCAATGTCAAATATCTGAGGTTTCTTATATATCATTAATTTGAACGTTGAGGGAGTTCAACACATTAATGAATTATCTGAATTTACGTTTACGAGCAGCTTCAGATTTTTTCTTACGTTTTACACTTGGCTTTTCATAGAATTCGCGTTTACGAACTTCTTGAATTGTACCGCTTTTTGAAACTGAGCGTTTAAAACGACGCAATGCATCTTCTAATGATTCGTTTTTACGGACTACTGTTTTAGACATCTGTATTTCCCTCCCTCCAAATATCAAAAAAACTTTTTCATATTTACATAGTAACTCACCATGTAAACAATAGTATAAATTAAAATGGATTATCGGTCAATCGACAAAATTACATTTTTTATGATAACTTCAAATTTTTTATATAAATATATTATCCAATTCAGCTAATTAAGCTAACATTTCGAGTTCAGATTGGTTGTTTGCATGTTCAACTGTTCTTAGAAATGTACCGTAATTGATAGGATAGCCCACTTTGTCAATTTTCACTTTGCAAATTTGACCAATTAAAGATGTATCGCCTTCAAATTCTACTTTCATATAGTTATCAGCATAGCCAACCAATACACCATCTTTGGCACTTTTCTCTTCCGGAATCACTTCTAACACGTCATGTTCAAATTGTGAAGCGTATGTTTTAGCTAATTGGTTACTTAGTTCTATTAGCTTGTGTACACGTTCATTTTTAATCTCTTCATCAATTTGGTCATCCATGCGTGCAGCAGGCGTACCAATACGTGGTGAGTATGGGAATACATGCAACTCTGAAAATTGATGTTTAACGATAAAGTCATAGGTTTCTTGGAATTCTTCTTCGGTTTCGCCAGGAAAACCAACAATCACATCACTGGTAACAGCTAAACCCGGTAAGGCAGCATGCAACTTTTGAATACGCTCAGAAAAATGTGCCATTGAATACTTGCGGCGCATGCGTTTCAATACTGTATCCGATCCCGACTGAAGTGGGATATGTAAATGGCGAACAACTTTGGTTGATTGTTGTAATACTGCAATCACTTCATCTGTTAATTGACTTGCTTCAATAGATGAAATACGGATGCGCTCTAAGCCATTAACTGTTTCTAAATCTCGTAGTAATTGTGCAAGATTATAGTCTTTTAAATCTTGTCCATATCCACCTGTATGAATGCCCGTTAAAACAATTTCTTTATAACCAGATTGAACGAGCTGTGTGGCTTGTTCAACAACTTTTTGTGGATCACGAGAGCGCATTAGACCACGTGCCCAAGGAATAATACAAAATGTACAGAAGTTGTTGCAACCTTCTTGTATTTTAAGCGATGCACGTGTACGGTCTGTAAAATAAGGTACATCCAACTCTTCGTAAGTGCGATTTTTCATAATGTTACTCACACCATTGATCGGTTGACGCTCTTGTTGATATGCATCGATGTAAGACAACAATTTATGGCGATCTTGTGTACCTACTACAATATCAACACCGGGTATCTCCATAATTTCAGCAGAAGATGTTTGTGCATAACAGCCTGTAACACAGACAACAGCTTCTGGATTTTGTCTAATTGCTCGTCTAATCACTTGGCGACTTTTTTTATCTCCAGTATTTGTAACTGTACATGTGTTAATCACAAAAACATCTGCATTTTGTTCGAAGTCTACACGGTCATAGTTTGCTTCTTTAAATAATTGCCAAATTGCTTCAGTCTCATAGTGATTGACTTTACAACCTAATGTATGAAAGGCAACTGTTGACATATTTTCACCCCATTAAATCTATTTCATAACTAATGGCACTTAATGCATATAAAGGTGCAGTTTCAGCTCTAAGTATACGTGGTCCTAAGCCGATAACTGTCGCATGTGTGCTGAACAAATCAATTTCATCCTCACTGAAACCACCTTCAGGACCAAAAAGCAACAATACTTTAGCACCCTCTTCAACTTGGGAAAGCGTTGTCTTAAAATTTGAGGTTTCACCACATTTAGCCTGCTCTTCATATGCCATTAATACATAATCATATTCACTCATTGTATCATAGACATCTTTAAATTTCGAGCAATAATTCACTGATGGAATATACTGACGATAGCTTTGTTCAGCTGCTTCTTTTACTATTTTTTGCCAACGTTCTAATTTTTTATTCGCTTTTTGCATATTGAGTTTAACGATAGAACGATCCATTTGAATAGCAAGAAAAGCATATGCTCCTAATTCTGTCGCTTTTTGCAATAACCACTCATATTTGTCAGACTTAATTAAACCACTTGCTACAGTTATTTTTATCGGAAGTTCTGTATGGATATCTAATCGATGTATCGTTTCAATTTCAATAGATTGTCCCGATATATCGACAATGCGTACTTGAAATGTTTGCTGTTGATTAAAATTGACAACCATTTCATCTCCCACTGTATAGCGCATCACCTTAGTGATATGATGAATGTCATCTTTACTTGTGATAAAAAAACGCTGATGTTGCTCAGCGTTCTCGTTTAAAAAATATCTTTGCATTATGGCATTCCTTTCTGGGCAGTAATGCACACCCAACCATTGTCATGTTGTACATCAACAATTTCGAAACCAACCGCCATCATCTGTTGTTGAATTGTTTCGGACTTCTCATCAATAATTCCAGATGCAATGAAATAACCTGAATCATTTAAAGTTTTATAACTATCCGTGATCATACGTTCAATAATATGGGCTAAAATATTAGCGATGACAACATCGTATTTATCTGTCTCATGCGTTAATAAATTACCTGTTGCTGTTTCAATCGCTGTATCACAGTGATTTTTTTTGAAGTTATCTTTAGCAACCTTTACCGCCATCTCATCCAAATCAACAGCCTTAACGGATTGAGCTTGTAATAAATGGGCCGCAATACTCAAAATACCTGAACCTGTCCCTACATCTATAACACTGTGTGATGGTTGGATAATACGTTCTAATGCCTTTAAGCACATACTTGTTGTAGGATGATCTCCAGTACCAAAAGCCATACCTGGATCAAGTTCAATATAAAGATGATCCTCATTTTGATCAATCGTTTCCCAACTTGGAACAATATAAAACTTCTCTGAGGCTTGGAACGGATGAAAATAATTTTTCCATTCATTTTCCCAATCTGCCTCAGCAATTGTTTTTGTCTTAACTTCAACAATATCTTCATTCACAAGTTTGTGTGCACACAACGTATTATATAACTGTTGTATACACGTATCATCAAAGGACGCTTCAGTAAAGTAACCTTTGACAATCATATGCTGTTCTGGATAATCAGACGGATCCAAATCAAATATTTCTCCATAACGATCTTCCCGCTCTTGAGTCAACGTTTTAGAATCTTCTATTGCTACTCCATTGGATCCCATATCTTGTATTAAATCAGTTACAATCAGTTCAGCCTCTTCATTCACCGTTACAGATAATTCTATCCAGTTCATCTCAATTAATCTCCCTTGAAGAAACGACGTGCTTTATCTTTAAAGTTACTTGGTTGTTCCTGAATTGTGTCGCCACTCTCTTCTGCAAAAGCCTTTAACAGTTCTTTTTGTTTATCTGTTAATTTTGTTGGTGTGACCACTTTAATATTGACGAATAAATCACCGTAGCCATAGCCATGAACGTTTTTAACCCCTTTACCTTTTAAACGGAATTGTTTTCCAGACTGTGTACCTGCTGGAATAGTAAGCATGACATGACCATTCAATGTTGGGATTTTTATCTCATCACCAAGTGCTGCTTGGGCAAAGTTAATAGAATGTTGATATAAAATATCATCGCCTTCTCTTGTAAACTGATCAGAAGGTTTAACACGAAATACAACATATAAATCACCAGCGGGACCGCCGTTTTCACCCGGTGAACCTTGACCTGCTAATCTAATTTGTTGATCATTATCTACACCTTCAGGAACGGTTACTTCTAGTTTAACATTTTTCATCTCAGTTCCTTTACCATGACATGTCGTACAAGGTTCATCAAATTGTTGACCTGATCCATTACACTCTGGACATACTTGTTGTGTACGAACACGTCCTAGAATTGTATTCTGTTCAACAGATACATGACCTGCACCATTACAATAGCTACATGTATGCTTTTTAGTTCCGGGTTTGGCACCTTCTCCATCACATGTATGACACACAACTTCTTTTCTAACTGAAATTTCTTTTTTTGTACCAAAGACAGCTTCTTCAAATGTAACTGTCATTGTATATTGCAAATCGTCACCTTTTTTAGGAGCATTTGGATCTCTTTGACGTTGTGCACCACCGAAGAATGAACTAAAAATATCTTCAAAGCCAGCACCGCCACCAAAACCTGAAAAGTCTTGACCTCCGAAGCCTTGCCCAAATCCACCTTGTGCACCTGCATGACCAAATTGATCATAATTTGCACGCTTGTTTTCATCACTTAATACTTCATATGCTTCACTTATCTCTTTAAACTTTTCATCCGCACCTTCTTCTTTGTTAATATCCGGATGATATTTTTTTGATAATTTACGATATGCGCGTTTAATTTCATCTTTTGACGCACCTTTTGATAGTCCAAGCACTTCATAATAGTCTCTTTTAGCCAACGCACTCTCTCCCTTCAATCACAATTTATAAATAATAAGGGGCTGGGACGATGATTGTCCTAGCCCCTCTAAGTGACCGTTTCAGTCAACCTATATGAATAAATAATTATTTTTTATCATCATCATTTACTTCTTTAAATTCAGCATCTTCTACTGAATCATCTTGTTGCGCTGCATCGCCTTGTGCTTGCTGCGCTTGTTGTTGTGCTTGCTCATACATTTTCATTGAAAGTTGTTGGATCACTTGTTCTAATGCTTCTTTTTTCTCTTTAATTGCATCGATATCTTCGCTCTCAAGTGCTGATTTGAGTGCTTCTTTTTTCTCTTCAGCATCTTTTTTGTCGTCTTCTGTTACATTTTCGCCTAAGTCAGTCAACGTTTTATCCACTTGGAATACAAGCTGATCTGCTTCATTGCGTAAATCTACTTCTTCACGACGTTTTTTATCTGCTTCAGCATTTTGTTCAGCATCTTTAACCATACGATCGATTTCTTCATCAGATAATGATGATGATGATTCAATTGTAATATTTTGTTCTTTATTTGTACCTAAATCTTTTGCTGTAACATTAACAATACCGTTTTTGTCAATATCAAATGTTACTTCAATTTGTGGTACACCACGTGGTGCTGGTGGAATATCTGTAAGTTGGAAACGACCAAGTGTTTTGTTGTCTGAAGCCATTGGACGTTCACCTTGTAGTACGTGGATATCCACAGCAGGTTGGTTGTCTGCAGCAGTTGAATAAACTTGTGACTTAGATGTTGGGATTGTTGTATTACGTTCGATTAACGTATTCATACGGCCACCCATGATCTCAATACCTAATGATAATGGCGTAACATCAAGTAATACGACATCTTTAACGTCACCTGTAATAACGCCACCTTGAATAGCAGCACCCATTGCAACAACTTCGTCAGGGTTTACACCTTTGTTTGGTTCTTTACCTGTTTCTTTTTTAATTGCTTCTTGAACTGCTGGAATACGTGTAGAACCACCCACTAAAATGACTTCATCAATATCAGCATTGGATAAACCAGCATCTTTCATTGCTTGACGTGTTGGCCCCATTGTTTTTTGTACAAGATGATCTGCTAATTCTTCAAATTTTGCACGTGTTAATGTTGTTTCTAAGTGTAATGGACCTGACGCACCCGCTGAAATGAACGGTAATGAGATTTGTGTTGAAGATACACCTGATAAATCTTTTTTCGCTTTTTCAGCAGCGTCTTTAAGACGTTGTAAAGCCATCTTATCTTGAGAAAGGTCAACACCATTTTCAGATTTAAATTCTTTAACTAAATGATCAATAATGACTTGGTCAAAGTCGTCACCACCAAGTTTGTTATCACCAGCAGTTGCTAGTACTTCAAATACACCATCACCTAATTCAAGGATAGATACATCAAAAGTACCTCCACCAAGGTCAAATACAAGCACTTTTTCCTCTTTATCTGTTTTATCTAATCCATATGCCAATGCAGCAGCAGTTGGTTCATTAATAATACGTTCTACTTCTAAACCAGCAATTTTACCTGCATCTTTTGTTGCTTGACGTTCACTATCATTAAAGTAAGCGGGAACAGTAATAACAGCTTTATCAACTTTTTCACCTAAATAACTTTCCGCTGTACTTTTTAAATTTTGTAAGATCATCGCTGAAATTTCTTGTGGTGTATAGTCTTTACCTTCAATATTTTCTTTATGTTCTGTACCCATATATCTTTTAATAGATTGAATCGTATTTGGGTTTGTGATTGCTTGACGTTTAGCAACCTCACCAACTTGTGTTTCTCCGTTTTTAAATGCAACAACAGATGGTGTTGTTCTTGCACCTTCAGGATTTTGAATTACTTTAGGCTCGTCACCTTCTAACACTGATACACAAGAGTTTGTTGTTCCTAAGTCAATACCAATTACTTTACTCATATTCCAATTCCTCCTAATTTACAAACATAATTATTTTACACATTTAAGTCTTTTTAGTCAAAACTATTGATTAACCTTTACCATAGAAGCTCTCAATACACGGTCTTTTAACTTATAACCTGTTTGAAGCTCTTCAGTAATTGCACCAGATTCAAACTCTGGATTATCATCTTGGATAACCGCTTGATGATAATTCGGATCAAACTGTTCTCCTTTAGTTTGAATACGTTCTAAACCGTTCTCTTCTAGTGCTTTTATCAAGCTATCATAAACCATTTGGACACCCTTTTTGAGTGACACAAAGGACTCATCATCGCCTTCGATTTGTAAAGCTCTTTCAAAATTATCTAATGTCGGAACAATATCTGTTAGCACTTGTTGCGAACGATATGTTTTCTGAATATCCGCTTCTTTTTGAATACGGCGTTTATAATTTTCAAATTCTGCGTAAAGACGTAAATATTTTTCTTGAGCTGCATCTGCTTCAGATTTTAATGTCTCAATTTGTTGTTCGAGTGTGCTTTCTTCGCTTTCTTCACTTTCTACCTCTTCAACAACATCTTCTGTATTACTTTCGACTTCTGTCTTTTCAGTATCTGTTTCGATGTCTGTCGTCTCAGCATCTTTTGATGTTTCTTCTTCACGTAGTTCTTTTTCTTCCGTCATTTCTAAACCTCCATACACTGTATCAGTTATAGTTATACTGTTACTTCATTCGATTGAGCAATTGTATCACATTTTGATAGCGCATTGCTGCTGGACCAACGACCGCAACATAGCCTTGTAAATCATTCGAAAGTGTATAGGGACTTGTTACAATAGCAATCCCTTGTAAATTATGCCCTATTTCCGAACCAATGCGTATATTTATCAGTGAATCTGACATTTGATGAATCAATTGTGCAATATGATCAGATTCAACATATTTCAATATGGGTTGAATAGATGAAACTGTATGCTCATTTAAGCTTTCAATCAGCTGATCTTTGCCACCCATATAAATGCGCGACGTTGCTGACTCAAGGTGCTTTTTAATTAAATAATAAATCTGGAGCAAAACAGCTACCTCTATGTCGTTAAATCCCATTAACCGATAAGCATCGATATGATGTTGATTACCATCTTTAAGAAACGCTTCAAGGTTCTCAGATATAACATTAGATAACTTAATAATTGTATGATCATCTAATGCTAAACTTGATGATAGATGTAAATGCTTCACATATCCTGTCTGATGAATCAATACAACAATAATATGATTTGCATTGACTTTCATAAGATGGATATCAATAATCGATGACTTTGTGTGGTCAGGTCCTACGACCAGCGTTGTATAATGAGATTGATCAGAAAATAATTGTGCTAAATTGTCTAGTGTTGATGAAATATCAAAATGATGCGCACTAAACAATGCACCGAGGTTTAGCTCACTATATTTGCCATGACTCATCGGTTGTTCTAACAATTGATTTGCGTAGAGTCTAAAACCTTCTTCAGACGGAACTCTTCCAGATGAGGAGTGTGTTTTTTCAATAAGGTTTTGTTCCTCCAATATTTTCATTTCATTCCTGATTGTCGCAGGACTTACTTGAACATTGTGTCTCTTTATTAGTGTGGATGAGCCAATTGGCTGGCCTAACTCAACATAATCTTCAACAATTGCATTTAGAATACTTATTTGCCTTTGAGTAATCATGTTTCCACCTCATTAGCACTCCTTTATCTCAAGTGCTAATTATAATTTATCAAATTGGTCAAAATAAGTCAATGTTAAAGCTTATAATTTTGAAGTTCTATGCTAAAGTTTAATAAACGCTTCAAAAACGGAATTACCCATAACACGTCCCTTAGAAGTCAGTGCAATATGCGTTGGCGAATTCGTAATAAGGTGTCTTTGAACAAGTTGATCGATTTCTTCTTTGTAGTAATCATCAAGCACACAACCAAACTTAACTGCAAAACGCTCTTTATCTACGCCTTGATTCATTCGTAATCCTAAAAACATTTCTTCTTCTATGCGCTCTTCTAAACTCGGTGTGGTTTCTGTCAATATAGGAGGTGTACTATGCGTGACTTTATCAATGTAATGATTCACAGGATTAATATTCGTATACCTTACACCATTGACATAGCCACTTGCACCAGCACCAAAACCAAAATATTCTTCGTTACGCCAGTACACCTTATTATGTTCAGATGCATGACCTATTTTAGCAAAGTTAGAAATTTCATATTGATGCATACCATGCTGCTCTAACTTTTGAACCATGAAATTGTACATATCAGCTCCAATATCTTCATCCGGTAGTTGTAGCTGTCCTTTTTGATATAAATTATAAAATTGTGTCTGCTTTTCCAAAATTAATCCATAACTCGAAATATGGTCGACATGGAGCGATAATGCTTCTGTCAAACTATTATCCAACTGCGCCATTGTTTGACCAGGAAGGTGATACATCAAATCTAAGCTGATCGATTTGATTTCATACTTTCGTGCATTCTCAACAGCTTTAAAAATATCCTCTCGTTTATGGCTACGTCCCAAGGTTTCTAGTAACTTTTGATCAAATGTCTGAACCCCTAAAGATAAGCGATTTACACCGTATCGTTTTAACAATGCAACCTTTTCTTCTGTCAATTCATCTGGATTTGCTTCAAACGTGTATTCCCCATGAATATCAAATTGATCATTGATAGCAATAAGCAGACGCTCGAGTTGTTTTACAGACAGTGCCGTGGGTGTACCCCCTCCGACAAATAGTGTTTCTAGTTCTCTCTTGCCCACCCACGACATCTCCTCAATCAAACAACTTAAATAGTCATCGACAGGCTGATTTTGTATAAAATATTTATTAAAGTCACAATATGTGCAAATCTTTACACAAAAAGGAATATGTATGTACGCGCTTTTAATCATTGGTATTACTTTTCCTCCTTAACAAATAAGCCCCCATGTCGTAATGATTGGGAGCTTATCTGCTTATTCTTCATCCATTTTTAATACAGCTAAGAAAGCGTCTTGTGGAATCTCAACATTTCCGACTGCTTTCATCTTAGCTTTACCTGCTTTTTGTTTTTCAAGCAATTTACGCTTACGACTAATGTCGCCACCGTAACACTTAGACAACACGTTTTTACCCATTGATTTGATGTTTGTACGTGCAACAATTTTATGACCTACTGCTGCTTGAACAGGCACTTCAAACTGCTGTCTAGGAATCAATGTTTTAAGTTTTTCAACAAGTGCCTTACCTCTATCATATGCAAAATCACGATGGACAATAAAGCTCAACGCATCGACCTTATCGCCATTTAATAAAATATCCATTTTAACAAGGTTACTCTCTTTATTCTCAATAAATTCATAATCAAAAGAAGCATATCCTTTTGTATTCGACTTCAATTGATCAAAGAAATCAAAAACAACCTCTGATAATGGCAATTCATAAACAATGTTTACACGAATATCATCTAAATAATCCATTGTAATAAATTGACCACGTTTGCGCTGACAAAGTTCCATTACAGCACCTACATAATCATTAGGCACCATCATCGTTGCTCGTACATAAGGTTCAAACACTTTTTCAATTTGGTCTCGCTCTGGCATTTGTGCTGGATTATCCACTTGAATAGACTCACCATTTCTTAAAATCACTGTATAAATAACAGATGGTGCTGTTGCAATTAATTCGATACCAAACTCTCTTTCAATACGTTCTTGAATAATTTCCATATGCAACATACCTAAAAATCCAGTTCGATAACCAAAACCTAATGCCTTTGATGATTCTGGCTCAAACTCGAGTGAAGCATCATTAAGCTGTAACTTTTCAAGCGCTTCACGCAAGTCATTGTAATCTTTATTATCAATTGGAAAGAGACCACAATACACCATTGGATTCATTTTTTTATAACCTTTTAACGGCTCTGTTGCTGGGTGACTCGCATGCGTGATCGTATCACCAACACGTGAATCATCTACATTTTTAATACTTGCAATAATATAGCCTACATCTCCCACCGTTAATTCATCTACTGGTAGCTGTTTAGGTGTGTTAATCCCTACTTCTGTGACCTCGAATGTTTTTCCAGTTGCCATCATTTGAATGCGATCTCCCGGTTTTACAACACCATCTACAACACGAATGGATGAAATGACACCGCGATAGGGATCATATTCCGAGTCAAAAATAAGTGCTTTAAGTGGGGCAGCAGGATCGCCATCTGGAGCAGGTACTATTTCGACAATTTTTTCTAGTATTTCTTCAATACCGATATTAGATTTTGCACTCGCAAGTACAGCATCATCCTGGTCTAAACCAATAACATCTTCTACTTCTTGTTTCACACGTTCTGGTTCTGCGGCTGGCAAGTCAATTTTATTAATAACTGGGATCAGTTCCAGATCATTATCCAGTGCTAAATATACGTTAGCTAATGTTTGAGCTTCAATACCTTGTGCAGCATCTACAACTAAAATCGCACCTTCACAAGCGGCTAGCGAACGAGAGACTTCATATGTAAAGTCGACATGTCCCGGCGTATCAATCAAGTGAAAAGTATAAGTTTCTCCATCTTTGGCTTCATATTTCAAGCGTACAGCATTTAACTTAATCGTAATGCCTCGCTCACGTTCTAAATCCATAGAATCTAGCAATTGTGCTTGCATTTCGCGAGATTCTACTGATTTAGTATTTTCTAAAATTCGATCCGCTAATGTCGATTTACCATGATCGATATGTGCGATAATCGAAAAGTTTCTAATATTTTTTCGTCTATTTAAACGCTCACTATTATTCATAATATCCTACTCACTTTCATAAGATTGACCCATAAAAACTTTTACATCTTTGCTATAATAACGTTTTTAGCGTACAATTGCAACTCACTGTATCAATGCTTAACCTCTTCAAATCGTAAAAAGTTAAAAAAATAAAGTGAAGCACTCAATTAATGATTGCACATTGTATAGACATTTGATAGAATGAATTTTGTTGTAATCAAATTTATTTTGATACCAAGATGATTCTAGGAGGTGTCTTCTATGCCAAATATCAAATCTGCTATTAAACGTGTAAAAACAACTCAAGTAGCTGAGAACCAAAACATTTCTCAAAAAAATGACATGCGTTCAGCAGTGAAAAGTGCTAAAAAAGCAATTGAAACTAATGCTGATAATAAACAAGAATTAGTAAGCAAAGCAATCAAACGTATTGATAAAGCTGCGCAAAAGAACTTAATTCATTCTAACAAAGCTGATAGAATGAAATCAAAATTAATGTCAGCAAAATAATCAATAACTCAAAGTACTGAGTTATTGATCAACCCCCAGTAACAAACGCTTAATTCGTTTGTTACTGGGGGTTTTTCTACTTTAACAACTCATTTGTGATCTCCAGCTTCTTTATTGTTTAAAGTTTTGTCCTATACTCAATATAAAAAGTTCAAGAATTAATACACTATCCATGTATGAAGATTTTAATTTATAATCCGTTTCAGCACATGCATCTATGATAGAAAGCAATTGTGTAAGATGATATTTACGTGCTTGTTGTAATGCGAGCTTCACACGATAAGGATGTACACCTACTGTCTGAGCAATTTGCTGACCCGAATATCCTTTAGTGCTCAATATTTTACTTTGGTAATACAAGCGATAATTACTTGTAATTAAAGCAAGCAACTTAATCGGTTCCTCTTTAAGTTTAACTAAATCCCTCATTAATCTAATCGCATGATCTTTTTGCCCTTTTTGGATATAATCTGTTAAAAGAAAAACATTTTGTTCTAAACTTCTATTAACAATAGTTTGGACGTCACTTTTGGTAATTGTTGGACGATCACCAATAAATAACTGTATCTTCTCCAACTCTTGTTGAACGATGCGATAATGAATACCTGTTAACTCAATCAATGTATCTAAGGCATCTTGTTTAATATCTTTAAATTGTTCATGAAGTTGCGTTTGAATCCATTTTTTCATTTCCTGTTCTGTAAACTGCTCTATCTTTTTAATGGTTGCATGCTTCTTCAATGCTTTAACAATCTTTTTCCGTTCATCTAACTTTGTAGCATTTACTTGAAAAATGATAAGACAATCCCCTTTGTCATTTTCAATAAACTTCAATAATGCATCAGTGTTAGGCTGTACGTCTTTAGGTGCTTTTTCTCCAGTGAAGATATAGCTGTTTTGAACTAATACGACTTTTTTATTCGAGAAAAAAGGTAAAGTCATTGCTTCTTCAAGGATGATATTTATTTCGGTATCATACAAATTATATTTAACAAAATTAAAATCATCTTTAGGCTCGTCCACTAAATAACCTTCAATGAGCTGCTCACTCTTTTTTTCAATGAGTTCTGGGACTTCTCCATAAACAACATGCAATTGTGCCATGTTATACTCCCTTTCGTACATCAATATTTCTTTATTATAACACGATTTTTGACAGGGCGATGTAAATGAAATCAGAATATAAACCTTCATTCCCGATATAATTTATACGTTTTATCAAAATGTACAACAATATGATGATGATCTGCTGTATTATAGGTTTGAATATGACGTTCTTGCAATCGATCTATAATGATAGGGCTTGGAAGGCGATATAAATTAGACTTCCCAGCGGAAATCAATGCAATATCAGGATGTATCGTATCTAAAAACTTTTCTGAACTACTTGTTTTACTTCCATGGTGACCGACTTTTAAAATATCTACTTTAGGCAATGTGTAATTTTCAATTAACTTATCTTCGTTTGCTATTGTTGCATCCCCCATTAATAAAAGATGGTATTGTTTAATTTGTACGGACGTTATAATTGAATGTTCATTTAAGTCATCACTCAAATCAATGTCTGTATTTAAAAAAGAAAATTGAAAATCGCCTAACTTCAAATATTGTTGGTCTAAATATGATATCAGCTTTGCGCCTTCACTTTCACACACATTCTTTACCACTTTAAAATAGTATTCATCAAAACGATTAGGATTAATCATAATATTACGGATTTTTAACTTATTTGCTAAATTAGGAAGTTCTCCAATATGATCTGCGTGTGGGTGTGTAATAACTAAATAATCAATGCATCGAATCCCTCTCTTTTTTAATAATGGATATGTTTTAGCATCCGTAATAGATGTACGATGTTTATATTGACTTTCTTCCCTTTCTCCTCCAGTATCTATCATCAAAGTTTCACCTGTGGCCGTTTCAAATAATGTTGCATCTCCTTGTCCAACATCTATTACAGTCATCCTATTTTGATATTCCGGATAACACACATGATTTACGATCATCAATAAACTGACCATAATCAGACATATTTTAAACTTTCTTTTAGACAATAAAAAGCAACATATCACAACAAATACAATAATAAGTACATAACCGATTTCACCTAAATCTGCTATAATCATCTTCCATTGGGTCAAAGGATAAAAAAGTGCGATCAACTTTGATTGTATTTGAAAAAAGAGTGAGAATGGGTAATTAAAAAGAGATAATAGCGAAGGACTTATCCATGCAATCATTACAGTTAAAAAAGACATAGGTATAATACAAAGACTATACAGCGGAATAAAAAAGAAGTTGGTCAATACGCTTAACCATTGTATCTCGTTAAAGTGCTGATAACTTATAGGAAGCGTCCCTAGTAAAGCAACAAAACTCGATAAAAATAAACGTATCCCTAAATGTTGTTTCATATAAGTTTGTTGTAATAAGATAAGTAAAAAACAGATAGAAAATGAAAATTGAAATCCAATATGAAAATGGAGTTCAGGCTGATAAACGGAAATAAGTATATAAGATAAACATAAAATATGTAATCCTACAATCTTTATATAACTTGATAATAAAATAGCGAGCATCGCCATAATGACGGAGCGTTCTGCACTTGGAGTAGCACCTGAAAAGATTAGAAAACAAGGTAATATCAAAAGAAGAAGCATTTGAGTAATAAAAATAGGAAGAGGGAGTCTTTTCCCTATCCTATAAAACAATGCAGTCAAAATACCGACATGTGTGCCACTGACAGCTAATAAATGCGAAATACCCAAATCTCTAAATTGTTGTTTTTCCGCCTGCGATATAAAATCTGTAAAACCAGTGGATACAGCAATAATATACTGGCTTCCCGGTAACTGCTCATTTCTAATATTCTCAATGATTTTATTACGAATTTGCTGAATATGCAGATGTAGCGATGTTGTCTTGTAAGGTTTGCATTGCGAAATATCCATCGTATTTACACTGATATAACCTGTTTGTCCAATTTGTTGAGGAGGTTTCAAAGTCGCTTCAACTTCGCATACATGCGTAGACCAGAAGGCAGCATCTAAAGCTCTAATTGTATCCCCTACATTATATAGTGTAAATCGATAACGTTCACCATTCACACTTGCATTTGCTATCATTTGCTGCCCTGTTATTACTGGTAAGGTATCAAAATGTAAGTGTGTCCGTTGTTTCGTTGATATTGTCGATAATGTATGATGTCCTACATATGGATGTATCATATATTGCTCTATGGCATACCCAATGATTATAGTGAACAACACCAAACAGATAAACAAAACACGATAATGCTTTATCATCATACTTATAAACATAAGACTCGCGATAAATAGAGAGGTTAAGGTATGATGATAAGCCAGTTGTCCTAAAATATAAGCGATTAAGATATAAATCATTGTGTATCCAAAATATAATTCGCGATACGTTGTGGGTCAAATGGTACCCGCTCATACTTAACACCTGATTGATCTAATAATTTAATGGCGTAAGCATGATTATGATAATCTCGGGCGTAATAAATCGTCTTAATACCTGCTTGAATAATTGATTTCGTACAGTTCACACAAGGAAAATGCGTTACATAAATTGTTGCACCATCTGTCGACACCCCTTGTTTGGCACATTGTAATAGTGCATTCATCTCAGCATGAATCGTACGAATACAATGCCCATCTTCTAACAAGCATTGCTCATCTGTACAATGTACTTCTCCTGCAACGGAACCATTATATCCTCCGGCAATAATACGATTGTCTTTGATGATTGTCGCCCCTACTGACAAACGTTTACAAGTAGAACGCAATGCCAACAAATGCGATTGTGCCATAAAATACTCATCCCATTGAATTCTTTCCATTGGTTTCACCCCACACACTTATTTCCTTGATTATAACTGATTTCTAATAAACAAACTAGCGACACTCGTCATTACACTGTAAAATAACTTTTTAAATTTTCATACGTTTTATCTCCAATACCTTTCACTTCTTTTAGTTCTTCTACGGATTGAAATTGTCCTTTTTCGTCCCTATATGTTAATATAGCTGCTGCTTTGGCAGGGCCAATACCCGGTACAGTTGTTAAGTCTGACAGTTGTGCAATGTTTAAATTAATCGGCTCAGTTGTCGTATTGGTACTACTTGGAGATGTCGCTGTTGTTACCGTTGCATTGATACTATTTTGTTCTCCCTTAGCTGGAATACGAATCATTTTTTGATCTATTAACTTCTCTGCAAGATTAATTTGCGATAAATCCGCTGAAGGTAATGGAATCGCTCTATCTAATAGTTGTTTCACACGATCATCCGACATCATTTTGTACGTGTTCGGTCGCTTAACCGCCCCTTTAATATCTACAATAATCGGAAAAGGTTGCTGTTTATCTGCTGCTCGCTGGTGTAATGTTGAAGTGGATTGTTGTGAAGGCGTTTCAACAAGTGATTGTTTTTCATCCTCTGACTCGTTAGCGCTTGGATGCTGAAAAAACATCAATAAAGCTACCAATATCATAATAATGACACCCACGATACAAACAACCATACGATTTTGATAATACCACGCTTGTAATTGATCTAAAAATGACATATAAAAACCTCCTTTACACATCTACACGTATAAAGGAGGAAGATTACTTTTATTTAGTTGCGATAAAAAATAAACGGTCACTTTCTTCGCTTTGACATTGTGGTTCAAAGTCATAAAAAGTTGTGATATTTCTAAAACCGATAGACTGTAACATTTGTGTGTAAATTTCTTTGTCAAGTGTACGCTGAAATTGCGTCTCATCATAACGCCGATAATCATCTGTTCCCTCATGATTAACAAAAAAAGTTAAATCATGCCAGACACTATATGGCAAATCACCCGGCTCTGTCTGCCAAATCAATGTCAGATGTTCTCTATCATCCAAGTAAACGGCTCCATTAAATTGAGCGAGCATCTTATGAACGGTATGCACATCAAACATGAGTATACCATCACGATTTAAATGATGGTATACATGATTAAAAGTAGCTAACACATCTGCCTCATCTGTGACATAATTGAGTGAATCACAAAAAATAGTAATCAAATCAAATGTTGTTGGTAAATTAAAATCAGTCATATCTCCTATACACCATGTCACATCACTTGATTTTTGTTGTGCAAGATGAATCATGTCTTCACTCAAATCCATACCATAAATATCATCTGCAAAAGCAGTGTACATTGTCGTTAACGTCCCTGTTCCACAACCTATATCAAGTACTCGCTTAGCACGAGAAGTGGGTAAAAAATGCTGTATTATATTTTGCCATTGTTCATAGGGTTGATCATCTGTTAATTGATCGTAAAAGTGGCTTAATGTTTGATATGACATTAGGCTTTGCTCACTTCATGATACCCTAATATTTCTGCATCTTGATATAATTTTTCGAGGTTATAATAACCACGTTCATCTTTGTGAAATACATGAACAACAACATCTGCCAAATCAAGCAAAATCCATCGTGCTTCATCATAACCTTCCATACGCTTTACATGGATTTGGTGTGCTTCAGCTTCATCTTTGACTGCTTTTGCAATGGCTTGTACTTGTCTTTCATTATTTCCGTGACAAACTACAAAATAATCTGCAATATCCGAAATACCACGCATATCAATCGAAATAATATCTTCGGCTTTTTTATCATCTGTTGCTTTAACACTTAATTGCAATAATTCTTGTGCGTTCATTTAATCATCCTTTAATTTGTTTCATTTAAATTATAATAATTGAGGCAATCAATAGTAGGCTGATAAACACTAATATCCTTTCCTACTAAATACAATACAGTTCTTTTGGATATTTCATAAATTGTACGATCCAAGCCTTTGCCACTATAAACCATTTCACGTATTTCTTCAACACCCGGTATTTCACGCTTGGGTTCGATATAATCAGCAATAAATACTAATTTTTCTGTTTTCGTCATTTGCTTACGTCCTGTCGTATGATAATAAATGGCTTGTAATACTTCTTCATCTGATATGCCATATTCGTTTTTCATCACAACAGCACAAATAGGACCGTGCAAAATTTCAGACCCATAGCTCAATAAATCTGAATCTAATTGATATTTTGTGACTTGTTGATATAAATAACTTAAATCGTCATATTTACAAAAGTCATGCAATATTCCCGCAAGTTCTGCCTTTTCTTTATCCCCTTCATATAACTCGGCTAACTTCACTGCTGTTTCAGCTACCCTTAAAGAATGTTTATATCTTTTTTTAGGTAACTTTTGTTCAACAAGTTCTATCGCAAATTGTTTATCCATATAATCCCATCCTCTTAATATATTTTTCAACATTTAGTGGAACCCACATATGAATGGTTTTCTTATCTTTGCAACGCTGCCTTATTTCTGTCGAGCTAATAGCCATTTCAGGAATAGCTATCGTTTGGATGGCTGGATCTGTTGTTGAAACGGTATGTCCCCGATTTACAACAACAAATGTCACCATCTGTTTGAGCGCTTTAATTTGGTACCATTTATCTAGTTGATCATATTGATCTGTTCCAATAACGAAATAGAGTGTTGCATCTGGTACTTCATCATATAATGCTTTTAACGTATCATAGGTATAGCTTTGTCCTTTACGCTCGATTTCATCTGTTCGCAATGTACCAAATCCTAGATTATCGATCACAAGTTGAATCATAGCTAATCGATCTTGAACTGCAATAGAAGTGTCATTTTTTTTGAGTGGGGACATATAACTTGGCATAAAATAAAAGTCATCTGGTTGAAGCATTGCATTCACTTCACTTGCAATCATCTCATGCGCGCTATGAATCGGATTAAACTGCCCTCCATAAATAACGATGCGTTTCTTCATTATGGTAACTCTATTTGTTTATTTTCTTTTGATTCACGATACAATACAATCATAGAACCAATAACTTGTACAAGGTGACTACCCGTTTGCTCTACAAGCATTTCTGCTAGTTCAGACTTATCATCCATATTATTTTGTAAAACATGAATTTTAATCAACTCTCGCTTTTCTAAAGTTTCATCAATTTGCATCACCATATTTTCATTGATGCCTGCTTTACCAATTTGAAAAATCGGATCGATATGATGCGCTTTACTTCTTAAAAAGCGTTTTTGCTTACCTGTTAATGTCATAATGACCTCCTATATCATTTTACTATTGATATAAACGATGCTCTACAATTTGACGCATCGCTTCAATATTCGCTTCTTGCCCTGTCCATATTCGAAAACTTTCTGCACCTTGATACACAAACATATCTAAACCGTTATATGTTTGATAACCTTGATCAGCTGCCTGCTTTAAAAAAGCGGTCTGTGCTGGTATATAAATAATATCACATACCCACACATCTTCTTTTAATGCATTCAATACACCGACACTTTCTTCTACATTGTTCATGCCAACAGGTGTTGTATTAATAATAATATCAAATTGGCCTGCAATCTGTTCTAACTCTGATAAATGGTGCTTTTCTATATCAAATTGCCAATCATCAAACCTCGACATCGTACGATTAACGACTGCAATAGGATATCTTGCCTTTTGTGTAAGTGTATAGGCAATACCTTTACTCGCCCCACCAGCACCGATAATAAGTATACGTGCATTGTCCAAATTGCCGTAGCGCTGTTCTAAACCTTTAACAAAACCAATACCGTCCGTATTATGACCCACCCACTGGTTATCCGACACTACTACTGTATTCACTGCACCTATTGCCTCTGCTTCTGGAGACAGCGCATCAAGATAAGGGATAATCCGTTCTTTATGTGGAATAGTCACATTAAACCCATCTAAAGCATGTGCCTGAATAATATCTCGAATATGATGAAAATGTTCAGGTGGAATGTTTAAAGCTTCATATTGCGCATTCAATTTTAATGCTTTAAAGTTTTCGTGATGCATTAACGGTGATAATGAATGGCTAATGGGATTCCCGATTACAGCAAACTTCATACCCTTCACACTCCTACATAATTGATGGTCGTAAAGTTACATCTACATTTTCAGGTACTGTGACAACAACTTCTGCACCTTCTGCTATCGTAATAAAGCCCAATCCCGAAATCATAACATCTTGTTTACCGCTTTGCGTTTGCAGTTCAACACGTTTTAATCGTTCAAAATCAAAATGCTCAGGTCGTGATGGAGGGGCTAATAATCCACCTATTTGTTCTTGCCAGAGTTGATCTGCCTTTTCCAATTTAGTTCTATGAATATGCAATTCATTAGAGAAATAGCATATCAATGGCCGCTTGCCTCCGCTTATATAGTCAATGCGTGCAAGCCCACCAAAAAATAATGTCTGCTGCTCATTTAACTGAAATACACGTTGTTTAATTTCTTTTTTAGGCATAATTGTATTCAGTTCTTTTGTAGTGACATAGTGTGTCATTTGATGTGCTTGTATCACACCGGGTGTATCATACATATAACTCTGCTCATCTAACGGAATATCAATCATATCCAAAGTCGTGCCCGGTACTTTTGAAGTTGTGATGACATCTTTTTCACCGACACTTTCTTCAATAAGTCGATTGACGAGCGTTGATTTACCTACATTTGTCGTCCCTACAATATATACATCTTGAGCCGCTCTATATTTCTCGATTGCTTGCATCAAATCTTCTATACCATAACCTTTAGTAGCAGATAACAACACAACATCTTCTGGATATAAGCCATATTCTTTAGCAGAGCGTCTCAACCATTCTGTAACACGACGCTTATTGATTTGTTTGGGTAATAAATCTATTTTATTTGCTGCTAAAATGATTTTTTTATTTCCAACAATACGTTTAATGGCATGGATAAATGATCCTTCAAAGTCAAACACATCAACAAGGTTGACAACAATACCCTGCTTATCTGATAAGCCATTTAGTAATGTTAAAAAGTCATCACTATCCATTCCAACGTCTTGCACTTCATTATAGTGCTTCAAACGAAAGCAGCGTTTACATATAACATCTTCTTTATGTAAACTGGATTGTGGTACATAACCTGCTGCATTAGCGTCTTCCGATTGCAATATTGCACCACAGCCAATACATTTTAAACGATCAGTCATATTTAAGACTCCTCCCATTGAATGTAGCCTTTACGTTTGAAATGGCTCAAAATGCGACGTTCGATAAGTCGATTCAACTTTGTTGCAAGTCCGTCTGAGTTTTTGACAGGAACAACCATAATTGTATAAAGACCACTTCTGTTACCACCAAAAACATCTGTTAACATCTGATCGCCGATAACAACAACTTGACTACGTTGTAAACCCATATGGTCTGTAGCTTTTCGCAGTGATTTTCCTCTTGGTTTCTGTGCTTTGAAAATATAATCTACCTTCAAACTCTGACAAAATGACTTAACACGGCGCTCATTGTTATTTGATACGACCGTCACTTTAAAACCACGTTCATCTAATTTTTTAAACCATTGTTCTACTTTAGGTGTGGGCATTGCTTCATCCCAACCCACAAGTGTATTATCTAAATCTGTGATTACACCTTTAATATTACGCTGTTCTAACATCTGAAAATCAATTTCATGAATATCTTTTACATATTGATTGGGCAAAAATAATCGCTTTAAAATCCCCATGTCGTGCCTCCATTTTAAATAACTTCATTCTTGCTATTATACCACAAGTTTCACACAAGAAAATACAACGGATTAGAGTTCTTTAACAAGCTCATAAACCATCTCGCTCGATGATTTGGACGCAACTTTTAAAAATTCATCAAACGTCATACTTGCCTGAGCATCAGCAAGATCTGAAATTGCGCGGGTAACAATGAACGGTTTATCAAATTGAAAACACGTTTGTGCGACTGCTGCTGCCTCCATCTCTGCAGCAATTGCATGAGGAAAATATTCTAAAATAGCTGTACGCTGTTGATCTGTCCCGATAAAACTATCCCCAGATACAATTAAACCATCCATAGCGTTTTGGTTTAAGGATTGCAATACACGGTGAACCGCTTGAATAAGTGTCTCATCCGCTTGATACTGAGACGGCATTCCAGGGATTTGTCCCATCTCATAACCAAATGCTCGAGCATCAGCGTCATGATAGGATACATGTGTACTAACAACAACATCGCCTAAATTTAATCCTGATTGTAATCCACCGGCTGACCCTGTATTAATCACGTAGTCCGGATTAAACATATGAATTAATAACGCTGTTGATATGGCAACATTTACCTTACCAATCCCACTTTGCAATAATACTACTTCTTTATTTGCAAGTGTGCCGTGATAAAAACGTGTATGTGCAACTTGTGTTTCTTTTAAGTTTGAGAGTTGTCCTTTTAATAATGCAACTTCTTCTTCCATTGCGCCAATAATTGCAATCATATCTCTTCCTCCATTAATTTCATATTTATAATATGTATATCCTCTATTGTTGCTGTTATTTTAACATATCTCATCGCTTCACCTCACACAAAAACTTAAATACGCCTTAAAATACAAATAAGCCAAGACCTTTTAAAAGTCTCGGCTTACTTGTAAAAATTCAATTTATTGGTTCCAAAGTTGTGCAAGCCCTTGGAATGCGAAAAAGCCAGTGAACAATGTTACGATCACCGCAACAATACCAAAAAGCAACATCCATGTTGGGTGTTGATAATCGCCAACAATACGTTTATTTTTAGACGCAATAAGTACTGTTCCTAATGTAATGGGTAAAATCAAGCCATTTAACGCACCGGCTATAATCAATAATTTAACAGGCTTTCCAATAGATAAGAAAATCAATGTTGAAATTAAGATAAATCCAATGACAACATAGTTATCAAATTTGTTTAACTTTTTGTGCAACGTTTTAATAAATGTTGTACTTGTATATGCTGATCCAATGACTGAAGACATAGCCGCAGCAAATAATACAATACCAAAAATATTTTTGCCTATCGGTCCAATTGCATGTTCAAATACAGAGGCAGGTGGGTTATCTGGGTTTAACGTCACCCCTGTTACAACCACACCAAGAACTGCTAAGAAAAGCAAACCACGCATAACGCCTGTTGTTAAAATCCCTGTAATCGCTGAACGATTGACAAATGGCAAATAGTCTTTCCCTTTGATACCAGCATCTAAAATACGATGTGCACCTGCAAAAGTAATATAACCACCTACCGTTCCACCAACTAGAGTGATAATAGGTAGAACAAGTGCAGCTGGATTTTCAGGTAAGACCATATGCTTCGCTGCATCTGCATACGGTGGATTGGACTGAACCATAACATATGCTACAACACCAATCATGAGTAAACCTAATAGCATCGTGACAAAATCCATTGCTTTCTGACCATTTTTAGATACAAATACAAGAATAGCAATAATAGCTGTAATCGCAGCACCGACACGTACATCAATACCGAAAATGGCATTTAAACCTAACCCCGCACCTGCTATGTTACCGATATTAAAAGCTAAACCACCGATTGCGATTAAGATTGAAATAAATGTTCCCAATCCTCTAACAACTTCATTAGCTATTTCTTGACCTCGATAACCTGTTACGACAAGTACACGCCAAATATTAATTTGTGCTCCGATATCAATAATGATCGATAATAAAATGGCAAAAGCAAAACTCGCCAAAAACTGTTCTGTAAATACTGCTGTTTGTGTCAAAAATGCTGGTCCAATCGCCGATGTTGCCATCAAAAAGACCGAACCTAGCAACAACCTTTTGTGCGCTTTTGTAAACTTAAACTCACCTGGATTTTCAATTTTATTTGAATTAGATTTCATTCATTAACCCCCTATTTTGACAATATCGACATTGACCTCCGATAGTTTCTCTCTGATCTGTTTAACAAACTCTAATGCATGTGCCCCGTCCCCATGAACACATATCGTATCAGCAGAGATATTGATGTCTTCACCAGTAATTGCTGTCACTTTCCCTTCAGTGACCATGCGTATTACTTGATGTATCGCTTCTGTTGTATCTTCTATTAATGCTCCTGATTTTTTTCGACTTACGAGCTGACCGTCTCTTTCATAACGGCGATCAGCAAAAACTTCAGACGCTGTTGGAAGTCCGACCTTTTGAGCTTCTTCTAACAACAACGAATTGGACAATCCCACTAAATAGATATTTGAATCAATAGCATAAACTGCTTGCGCGATAGTACGGGCAATATCGCGATCTCTCGCACCCATTTGATACAATGCACCGTGTGGTTTAACGTGATTCAATGATACATCATAAATATCACAAAAGGCTTTTAGCGCACCAACTTGATAAATAATCATATTATAAATTTCATCTCGTGACATATCTAAATTTCGACGTCCAAACCCTTTTAAATCTGGAAACCCCGGATGCGCACCAATACTGATGCCATTTGCTTTTGCTTGCTTTACAGTTTCTGCCATAACATTTTCATCACCAGCATGAAAACCACACGCCACATTTGCAGATGTAATCAATGGTAAGACTTTTTCGTCATTGCCCATTTTATAACTACCAAAGCTTTCGCCTAAGTCACAATTCAAATCTACTTTAACCATGGTTAGCCCCCTTGATAATGTCATGTCTCTCTAAAAACTTAATGTCTACGTCACTTGCATCCCCTTCACAATAAGGAGGATAAGATAACACTGCATATAAGAAGTCTGCTGTTGTTGTAAATCCATCGATGATCATTTCATCTAATGTCACTTTCAACTTGTTGATTGCATGTGCTCTATCATCACCTTTAACAATAACTTTTGCTACAAGAGAATCGTAGTACGAGGAAACAGTATACCCGCTATATAATAATGAGTCAATACGCACATTAAAACCTTGTGGCAAATGTAATCTTTGTACTGTTCCAGGTGTTGGTCGAAAAGCTTGTTCCGGGTTTTCTGCATTAATACGCGCCTCAATAACATGACCTTCAAAAGGAACATCTTGTTGTCGTAGCTTAAGCTCACCTTCTTGCATAATTAATAGCTGCTGACGTACTAAATCAATATTTGTTCGCATTTCTGTAACGGTATGTTCAACTTGAATACGTGCATTCATTTCGATAAAGTAATATGCATCTTCAGTCACTAAAAACTCGATTGTGCCTGCACTTCGATAATGAGCGGCACGTGCAACTTTCACTGCATCATTACACATTTTCTCACGTTTTTCATGCGTTAATGCACTACATGGTGATTCTTCAATCAATTTTTGATTTTTTCTCTGTACCGAGCAATCACGCTCTCCAAGATGAATAAAGTGCGTTGAACCATCACCGAGTACTTGTACTTCAACATGCTTGGCTACCGGAATAAATGCTTCAACATAAACACGATCATCGTTAAAATATTTATTCCCTTCGCTTTTGGCTTCTTTAAAAGCTTGTTCTAACATCCCTTCATTTTTAACGATACGTATACCTTTACCGCCTCCACCACTTGCGGCTTTTAATACAAGTGGATATCCTAGAGATTCTGCCAATGCTTTGACTTCGGCTACGGACTCAACAGAAGATTTAGAACCGGGGATAATCGGTACTCCCGCTTCATCAACTGTTTGACGTGCTGTGATTTTGTCACCCATTAACTCCATTGTTTTTTTCGTTGGTCCGATAAAGTAAAGTCCTTCACTCTCAACTTTCTCCGCAAAAACGGGACTTTCAGATAAAAAACCATATCCAGGATGAATGGCATTGGCATTTGTAATCTCAGCCGCAGATAAAATGTTTCGAATGTTAAGATAGCTATCTAAAGGATTGGCATTCCCAATACATACTGCATAATCTGCTAATTTAACGTGTAAACTCTCTTCATCTCCAACTGCATAGACTGCAACGGATTCCATATTCATTTCACGTAGCGCACGAATAATACGTACAGCTATTTCACCTCTGTTGGCGACCAATACTCGATACATCTGCATATCCCCCTTACTTCAATTTGATAATGACTTGATGATGTTCAATATTCTCACCGTGATCCACAAGTATTTCTGCTATTTCACCGGATTCGTCAGATGTTACTTCATTCATCACTTTCATCGCTTCAACATAACCAATAATATCTCCCTTATTGATATGGTCCCCTACTTTAATCACAGGTTTCGTCAATTCTTTTTCATCTTGCAAATAAAAAGTACCAATCATTTGAGAGCGCACTTCTTTATAAGTTGCAGCCTCCTCTTCTTGTACAGCAGCGGCTTGAGGCGTTTCTACATCGGGTACTCTTGGTGTAATCGCATAATCATTATTTTGTTGTGATGTTGGAATATCTAATTCTAACTCCAACTCATCATCTCGATATTTAAAGTGTTTTGCACCATATGTTTTTAATAAAGCTAATGTTTGTTCGATTTGTTTTAAGTCCATGGTATGCTATCTCCTTTTAATACACTTTTAATTTTTCGTTGTGTTGGTCGAATATCTTTTAAATAGCGCTTAGGATAACGTTTTAACTTTTCTTTGGCATCTTCTAATTTTCGCCCTTTACGTGCTAAAATCTCATTTGCTTCGTTAAATGTCACCCACTCAAACTTAATAGTATCTCCCGGTCTTTTCTGCACAATATCAACAATATCACTATCAATGACTGTTCCAATTTTGGTATAACCTCCAACCGTTTGACGATCATTTAGGAGGATAATCGGATTGCCATCTTTCGGAACTTGAACACTCCCTAGTGCTACGGGTTCAGAGATGATATCTGCACTCTCCATTGGTTTAATCGGTTCACCTTTGAGACGATACCCCATCCGGTCTGAACTTTCCGACACTTGAAATTCAATGTGTTCTATTTCAGCTATTGTACGTCTTGAAAAGGATTCAAGTTGTGGGCCATCCATAATACCTATGGGCAAATCCCCTGCTACACTAAAACTCCTAAAATCACTAGAACGCCCGATTAAACTCATATCTATATTGCTGGGATGAGTCGGAATGATATCGTTATCTTTGAGTACACGCCCTTTATATCCACCGACTCTCGTTCGCGTATGGGTCGCATAACTCCCCTCAACCATTGGAATATCTAAAGTTTCTGCAAACCCTACATAAGCACGCACACCCTCTAAAGCCGTACCTAAGTCTAATATATCACCATATTCTGCGCGAATAACCGTTTGATGTGGAATAGATTCACCATTTAATGTCGCAGAAAATTGAGCCCCAGCGATAGCGAATAAATTTTGTGACAAAAATTTGATTTTAGGTCCTATCATCGTTATTTCTAATGCAGGTTGATGATCTGTCTCTAGCAAAGCATTTAATATTTCATAGCTTGGACGATCCATTACGCCCGCTGGTGAAAAACCTTCTGATTGATGACCAAAACGTCCTAAATCTTGAACAGTTGTAAATAAACCTGACTTCATGATTTTAATGCTCATAACTAATCCTCACCCATTCATCATAGTCTAACAACTTTTTCTCCACATACTTCTGAATATGTAAAAATTGTTCTTCATTAATGGCATAAAATTTAATTTTATCACCCGGCTGATATAGTATTTTTGGATCCCGATTTAAATCAAAAACATCAATCGGTGTACGTCCAATAATCTGCCAACCTCCCGGTGAGTCCGCAGGGTAAAGACCTGTTTGATTGTTTGCGATTCCAACAGAACCTGCTGGTATTTGAAGACGTGGCTCTGCTTTACGTGGTGTATGAATATGTGTATCAAGACCTCCCAAAAATGGAAATCCCGGCATAAAACCAATCATATACACAAGATAGTAACTTTCCGTATGATAACGAATCACAGACTCTACTGATAATTGATTATGTTCTGCAACATATTCTAAATCTGGTCCCCACTTACCACCATATAAAACAGGAATATTAACAATACGCCGTGATCTATTTTGTGTTGTTGACGTACGTGTCAATGCTGTTAAGTTTAACGTCTCTAACAACGCATCGTACGTAATAGCCATGCCATCAAAATAAACCAAAATTGCTCGATAAGACGGTACAACTTCTTTAATATATGGTTCATCTAATGTTTTAAGATAGTCAGAAACAACATTCACTTCATTAAATGTTTCTTCATCGATAACAGCATCAAAATAAATCATGAACGCTTGTTCACTAATTTGCTTAAATTCCATCTTCATCCCCCTTTCAGAAAACCCTTACACCGCTTAATTTTATCATTATTGTTTTAGGCTGACAATTCAATGTTTGTCTATAATAATAAGCTGTTGAAATATCATTTTTCTTTAATATATAAAATACGGAAAAGAAATAACATTAAATGAGCAATGAATATTCAATGTATGTTGTTCTGTCATAATTTTATTGTAAAATAGCAATATTAAGCCTTCTCATCATCTTTTTCTTTGATGAAATAACATCATATCAACCTTCTTAATAAGTCGTATTTCTATACTATTTATTATGCGATATTAACGTTTTATAACTTCCATTGATTCATCATCTCGATCAATATAATTTCTTGACACGATATAATTTTGTGAAAATGAACAAAATTATATCGCAGCGTCTCCACCTTAATAGAACTAAAAAAACTACTAAAGATACATTAAAATCTTTAGTAGTTCTGAGTATTGCTATTATTTAATATCCGTAATTTTTACATTCATTTCTCCACCATTTGGTAATGGAACACGAACTTCTTCATTTAACTGTTTGCCAATCAAAGCTTGTGCCATTGGTGATTCATTTGAAATTTTACCGTTAAAAGCATCAGATTCTGCCGAACCGACAATTTGGTAACTTTCTTCTTCATCTCCCGGTAACTCTACAAAAGTAACTGTTTTACCAATTTGAACAACATTGTTATCGCCTGTATCTTCAATGATTAATGCATGACGCAACATCGTTTCGATGCGTTGAATATCTTGTTCGATAAAGCCTTGCTCATCTTTTGCCGCATCGTACTCAGAGTTCTCTGATAGGTCACCAAAGCTGCGTGCGACTTTAATTTTTTCAACAACTTCAGGTCTTTTAACCGTTTTAAGTTCTTCAAGTTCTTTTTCTAATTTTTCAAACCCTTCTTGTGTCATAGGGTATTGTTTTTGATTTTCCATATGCCATCTTCCTTTTATTAATTTAATCTTTTTTTTGAACAAGCGCTTGGATTTTAGTAGTCATAATATCAATTGCTACTTTATTACTACCACCTTCTGGAATGATGATGTCTGCAAACTTTTTCGTTGGCTCGATAAATTGATTATGCATAGGTCGAACAACGCCTAAATATTGCTCAATAACAGAATCCATTGTACGTCCACGCTCTTTTGTATCTCGTAATAATCTACGAAGAATACGTAAATCTGCATCTGTATCAACATATATTTTAACATCCATCATATTGCGTAATGCTTCGTTTTCAAGCGCAAATATACCTTCTACGATGATAACATCTTTAGGTTGAAATGCAATGGTTTTATCACTTCGTGTATGATTTGAATAATCATACGTTGGCACTTCCACCTCATAACCTGCACATAAATCCTGCAAATTCTGAATCAATAAATCATTATCAAATGCGAATGGATGATCATAATTGGTTTCCAAACGTTCATCAAATGTTAAATGTGACTGATCTTTATAATAGTAATCTTGTTCAATGAGCGCAACACTATGACCCTGTAAATTATTCATAATCTTATTTGTGACAGAAGTTTTACCAGAACCTGAGCCACCTGCAATACCGATAATCGTTGTGGGCGTCATAGTTATACCTCTTTTCTCATCATATTATTCGGATAAATGGGGCGATCTACTTTGATTTGTACAATTTGCAATGGATGTCTTGCTGCATCAAGTTCATTACCTTCTTCATCATAAATAGCATCAACGACTTGTGTAAACGTATCAATCTCTGGTCCAAAAAACTCCACTTCTTGTCCCGGTTTAAAATGGTTACGCTGTTGAATTGTTGCAATTTGTGTTGTTTCATCATAGGCTAAAACCAATCCGATAAAATCAAACGGTGATTTCTTAGCAGACTCATTGCCAAACATTTGCTCTTCATATCCAGGCGTTCCCTTAAAGAAAGCAGGCGCAGTGTCACGATTTGCACATTTATCTAGCTCTACTAACCATTCTGGCTTAATTTTAAAGTTGTCTGGATCTGCTGCATATGCATCGATCACTTTACGATATACTGAAACAACGGTTGCAATGTAATGGATTGACTTCATACGTCCTTCTATTTTCAAAGAATCAATACCTAAATCCATCATATTGGGAATCGACTCAATCAGTTTCAAATCACGTGGACTCATCGCAAACGGTACAGCTTTACCATCTTCATAATATACATCCAACTCGCCATCTTTATCGACTGTCAATAAATCATAATCCCAGCGACAGCTTTGGCAACAGCCACCACGGTTAGAATCTCGTGCTGTCATATGGTTACTTAGTGTACAACGCCCAGAATATGCGATACACATCGCACCGTGAATAAAGGCTTCAATTTCAATATCTACCTTATCTTTCATCTCTTTCATTTCCATGGCACCAGTTTCACGTGCAAGTACGACTCGGTCTAAGCCTTCTTCTTTCCAATACTCTACAGCTTTATAATTGCTGAGTGATTGCTGTGTAGAAAGGTGAATCTCTAACTTTGGTGCGACACGTTTACATGTTTCAATAATAAGTGGGTCTGCTACGATAATCCCCGTAGCTCCCGTACCCTCTAATTGCATGAGATACGACTCAAGCCCATCCATATTTTCATCATGCGCAATAATATTTGTTGTAATATATACTTTCGCGTTATATCGATTTGCGAATTCAACACCTTCGCGAATTTCGTCAATTGTAAAATTATCTGCATTTGAACGCAATCCATATTCTTGACCACCTAGAAAAACAGCATCTGCACCATAATGAATAGCAATTTTCAACTTTTCAAGGTTACCCGCAGGTGCTAGTAGTTCTGGCTTTTTAACTTTGGGTGCGACATCAGCTTGTATTTCCTCTAGTACCTTCATCCTTATCTCTCCTCAAATTAATATACTGTTTGTTTGTAATAAAAACCTTCGTCAAATGGTCGATGCTCAGGTTGAATGGCTTCAATTGGATCTACGAGCATAAATTTTTCATCTTCATATATTTCAGGATCTTCGTGATACAAGTCGATTGCTTCACGATACTGTTGTGTCACAACATTAATATATGCTTCACTATGAAGTAAACCATCAATTTTCAAACTATCTATTCCTGCTTCAAATAACGGTTCCAGTTCTTCAATCAAGCATATATCATTAGGTGACATAATATGCGTCCCATTGTAATCTTCATACACTGGATACTTATTGTCACGCTCTTCGTCATACAATAATAACTGTGTCTCTTCTTCAAGATCCGTACGCTTAATTTTCATTTGACGCTCTTGAAATGTATAGTAATTCCCTAGTAACATACGTTTAGATTGGAACATACACGTCATACCATGAACCTGTACCTCAATTTCAACATCAGCATGTGCTTTGATATTCAATATTTCTTCTAAACTGAGTTCGCGTGCGAGTACAGCTCTTCTCGCACCACGTTGTCCCCAGTAGTTACACTGAAAATAGTTCGTTACTAAAGTTTCAGCATTCCAATGTAAGGGAATGGGATTTTCCTGTTGTTTGACAAGCATTACAACTGCTGGATCACCAAAAATAATACGGTCTACACGTATATCATGTAAAAATTGGATATAATCTTCTACTGCTGGAATATGATAATTATGAAAAATACCATTAACAGCGGCATATGCTTTTTTACCTGCCCGATGAATAAGTGACACAGCTTGTTTCATATCTTCTCTATTAAACTCTCCTGCTAAGCGAAGACCAAACTTCTCTTCACCAATAACAAACGCATCTGCCCCTTTATCTATCAATGTCTCTATGTGACTGAGAGATTTCGGAGTTACTAATAATTCAGTCATATTTACGCTCCTTTATTGAAATTGCTAATCCGTCATCTATATTTACAAAATTTGTTTTAAAATCAGTCTGTTCACTCAACCACTGATTAAACTTTTGAACTTTTTTTACCATCTGCTTCACATTACGACTACGTACGATATCGATATTAGCCACAAAACCATGGTATAGAACATTGTCTGTAATAATAATCCCCCCGTCTCTTAATAGAGGACTATATATTTCGAAAAACTTTTGAGATTGCGCCTTTGCTGCATCGATAAAAATCATATCATATATTCTGTCATTGACTTGTGAAAATGCTTGTGTTGCATCTGCCTCAATCAATCGAATTCGATCCGTATAACCAAAAGTTTTAAAGTGCTGTTTCGCCTGTACAATCATTTCTGGATTGCGTTC
This sequence comes from Staphylococcus sp. 17KM0847, assembly GCF_013463155.1. Classification (NCBI taxonomy): domain Bacteria; kingdom Bacillati; phylum Bacillota; class Bacilli; order Caryophanales; family Staphylococcaceae; genus Staphylococcus; species Staphylococcus xeri. The sequence goes on along the minus strand of NZ_CP040781.1, from coordinate 952,747 downwards.
TATTGTTGTAATATGAATATCTGGTGCAACAGATGCGAAATGCATACTACTGTAACCTATTGCCGTACCCAGTTCTAAAATTTGATGTGGCTGTACAATCCTTATCATTTGCTTAATCAAATCTAATGATAATTGATCAACAATAGGGACTTGATTAGCTTCAGCAAATGCACGCAATTCATCTAACGCACTGTTATATGATTGCAAACTTAAAAAATAAGATTGATTTAAATTTTCCATTATATAAACTTCCTTTGATTAGGCTTCTTATTCATAAAAATCATCAAAAAATAAACCAGTCGCTGTGACTGATTTGGCAAATTGCACAAAATATAACCCGAAAAGAAAGTGCATCGAACAGCAGTACTTTTTAATCGCAAGCAGAATAATAACCTTAATTTTTTATAGAGATTGAGGCAACTATTCATCATCATTCAAGCATAAATCAGACATCTCATTCTCTTAAAAAAATCACACTTCCCATACTGCTTCATTATCTTTCCGAAATAACTTCATTACATTTTATCATAAAATAAAACGAAAGAAAATAGAACTGATGAGATCATTATCTCATCAGCTCTATCACTTTCTATGCTATAACACACCAGATAATTATGCCTCTTCTGGTTCATCGAAGTTTGTATTTACCACTTCTTCAATCATATCCCATTCTTCTTCTGATTCAATTGGGATAAAACGGCCACCTTCACCTGATTCATCCGGCTGATTAATCATTGGAACAAGTTCAATTAAATCATCTTCATCTGCCTGTGCACCTTCTTCAGCCAAAATGACATATTCTTTTTCAAATTCAGGATGATAAAACTCTAACATTTTACGATATAATACTTCGTTTCCTTCTTCATCATACAATGTTAATAATGCTTCATCATTATTTATTTCTAACTCGTTCATTTTATGGTTTTCGTTTGTCATATTTGCTCTCTCCTTAATTTAATGAATCCAAATAGCCTTGTAATATAAATACAGCCGCCATTTTATCAATTACTTTTTTACGCTTTGCTCTCGAAACATCAGCCTCAAGCAATGAGCGTTCTGCTGCCATCGTACTTAAACGCTCATCCCACATAATAATTTTTAAATCGGGCATACGTTCTGCTAATGCCTCTTTGTATTGCAATGATGCTTCACCACGAAAGCCAATAGAATTATTCATATTTTTAGGCAATCCAATAACGACTGTCCCTACACGCTCTTGCTTAATAATATCAATTAAGGTTTCAAGTCCGAGCTGATTTTCTTGCTCATTGATATGGAGTGTATCTAACCCTTGCGCTGTCCAACCCATCATGTCGCTAATTGCTACACCAACCGTTCTACTTCCTACATCGAGACCAATAATTTTATGTTTAAGCATGGTCATCCGTATCGCTATGCTTTAAGTAGAATGATACAAGTTCTTCCATGATATCATCTCGATCAATATGTCTAATTTGATTACGTGCTTCGTTATGACGTGGGATATATGCTGGGTCACCTGACAATAAATAGCCTACAATTTGATTAACTGCATTGTAACCACGCTCTTCCAAAGTGTGATATACATTGTTCAAAACAGTTGCGACATCTGCTTTTGGAATTTCATCATAATTAAACTTCATCGTTTTATCAAAATTTGCCATTGTCATAACACTCCTTAAACCATAAATAGATTTCGTATTCTATTCTATCATGAAAATCAAGTGCATTATAATCCTTTAATATAATTTTTAATAAATTGTAACGCATCTGTGATCTGACTCGGGTCTGTACCTCCACCCTGTGCCATGTCAGGACGACCTCCACCTTTACCGCCTACAATTGGTGCCATTTCTTTAATAAGATCTCCTGCTTTCACACGATCTGTATGTTGTTTTGGAACAGTAGCAATTAAAGAAACCTTATCACCAACATCACTTGCTAACACAATAATACTATCTTGAAGTTTAGATTTAAAGTCATCCATTGTCGTACGCATTGCTTTTGCATTATCTACTTCAACTTCTGTAATCAAGACTGACAAATCATTAATTTGCTCTACTTGATCTTCTACATCTCCCATTTTCAGTGCATTGATTTCTTTGTTTTTGGCTTCGATTGTTTGCTGTAATGATTTTTCTTGAGTTTGTAAATGTTCTACTTTTTCAATAACTTGGTCATCTGCTTTTGCTTTAACTTGTGACTTAATTGCATTGAAACGTTCCAAGTAGCGCTCTAAATATAGAAATGCCGCTTGACCTGTAACAGCTTCTATACGACGTACACCTGCTCCAGTACCAGATTCACTTGTTATTTTAAACAAACCAATTTCAGAGGTATTTTTTACATGTGTCCCTCCACAAAGTTCGATTGAAAATGGATGCATATCAACAACACGTACAATATCACCGTATTTCTCACCAAACAATGCCATAGCTCCTTTGGCTTTTGCCTCATCGATAGGCATTTCGTTAATTGCAATATCAATGCTGTTCCAGATTTCTTCATTGACACGTTGTTCTACAAGTTGAATCTCTTCATCTGTCATCGCTGTAATATGTGAAAAGTCAAAACGTAAGCGATCTTGATCTACTAAAGAACCTGCTTGGTTAACATGACTACCTAATACTTCTTTTAATGCTGCATGTAATAAATGTGTCGCACTATGATTTTTCATAATGGCTTGGCGTGCCTTACCGTCCACCTGTGCTGTGACCGTTGCACCTTCTGTCACCTTACCAAATGTCACGTATCCTGTATGCAAGTTTTGACCATTCGGGGCCTTGATGACTTCTGTTACTTTTATTTCAAATTCATCATTCGATACAATGCCTGTATCTGCGACTTGCCCACCACTTACAGCATAAAAAGGCGTCTTATCTAAAACAAAATAGATTGTTCGTTCTGCATCTGCCTCACTTACATGTTCACCATCTAAAATAATATCTGTGATACTACTATGAGATTGAAGTTCTTCATAACCCACAAAGGTACTTGGCGTATGCAGTTGTTTTAATACTTCGCTCTGTACTTGCATGGATTGACTATTTTGACGGGCTTTACGTGCACGATCACGCTGTGCTTGCATATGTGTATCAAAAGCTGCCATATCAATAGTTAACCCTTCATTTTCGGCAATTTCTTGCGTTAATTCAATCGGAAAACCATAAGTATCGTATAACTTAAATGCATCTTCTCCAGCTATTGTCTGGTCATGTGATTGAGACACCTTGATCAAATCATTTAAAATCGCTAAGCCTTCTTCTAAAGTCTCATGGAAACGTGTTTCTTCAGATTTAATGACACGCGCAATAAAGTCTTGTTTTTCTTTAACATTTGGATAATACGGCTCCATAATTTCAGCTACAATTTCAACAAGACGATACATAAATGGTTCGTTAATATTTAACGTCTGACTGAAACGTACAGCACGGCGCAATAGACGACGTAATACATAACCACGTCCTTCATTAGCTGGTAATGCACCATCTGAAATCGCAAATGCAATTGTACGAATATGATCGGCAATCACTTTAAATGCGACATCATCCTGCGTATTGACTAAATACTGCTTGCCAGAAATTTTTTCTACTTCTTCCATAATTGGGATAAAAAGATCTGTTTCATAATTTGTACGGACGTTTTGTGAGATTGAAGCCATACGCTCCAATCCCATGCCTGTATCAATATTTTTACTTGGTAAAGGTGTATAACTATGATCTTTATTATGATTAAACTCACTAAATACAAGGTTCCATACTTCTAAATAACGTTCATTCTCACCTCCGGGATACATTTCTTCTGTCGGATCATTTTGACCAAATGCTGCGCCACGGTCATAGAAAATTTCTGTATTCGGTCCAGACGGTCCTTCACCAATATCCCAAAAGTTACCTTCAATACGAATAATGCGATCTTCTGATAAACCGATCACTTCTTGCCATAGCTTATAAGCCTCTGTATCTTCTGGATGAATTGTAACGTAAAGTTTTTCTGGCTCCATCGCCATCCAGCGTTCACTCGTTAAAAACTCCCATGCAAATTCAATGGCTTCGCGTTTAAAATAGTCACCAATCGAAAAGTTCCCCAACATTTCAAAAAAAGTATGGTGACGTGCTGTAAAACCAACATTTTCAATATCGTTAGTACGAATAGATTTTTGTGCATTCACGATACGGGGCTTTTTCGGTACTTCACGTCCGTCAAAATATTTTTTTAATGTTGCAACACCTGAGTTAATCCATAACAACGTATCGTCATCGATTGGAACTAATGGGGCTGAAGGTTCAACCATATGTCCTTTTTCAACAAAAAAATCAATATACATCTGTCTAATTTCACTTGCTTTTAATTGTTTCATCGTGTCAACTCCTCATTATCTTTAGTCAAACAAAAAGACACTCATCCTCACTTCAGGGACGAATGTCTCGCGGTACCACCCTAGTTATAGTACATCTTTCTATGACTATCACTTCATTGTTTTATATTCATCTATGCGCATAATAGCGTTCAATGATGGGACTCGTATCTCTCAGCACCAATACGTCTCTGTAAAGTCACCTTTCCATTTACTCGGTTATCCGCTTATACTTATTTTCGATTATATAAAAAGTGTTTAAACTTTGTCAATTTCTAAAAAGTCATACGGTGTTATATCTCCCATATTGATCATTGGATTAATACGATACATCGTTTCTTCTGTCAACATCAATTGATCTGACTGTATATCTTGTGCTGTCTCAACATTAAAATAAGTTTCTAAAAAAGATTGTAATTGCGTTAAACGTGCTTGTCCATTCGTATGTAAACCTATATTAAAAGCTTCAGGATCTCCAAGAAAGACGAGTGATTGCTTTGCACGCGTTAATCCTGTATATAAAATAGGCTTTTGTAGCATACGATAATATTGTTTTACAATTGGCATGATCACAATAGGAAATTCTGAACCTTGCGACTTATGAATAGAAGTACAATAAGCATGTGTGATTTCAAGTAAGTCTGATTTCATATATGTAATTTCATTGCCTTCATAATCTACAATCAGTATATCTTTATTGAGTTCATTCTCCTTTGCCCAAAATATACCTACTATCTCCCCAATATCACCGTTAAACACATTGTCATTCGGACGATTAACAAGCTGAAGCACTTTATCACCTTGACGAAACACTATATCACCGAACTGAATTTCTCGATGTGCTTCGTCTCCTTTAGGATTTAAAATATTTTGCAATACTTGATTTAATCTTTGGATGCCTGCACTACCACGATACATGGGTGCTAACACTTGAATATCCGACATCGTATAGCCTTTGCTTACTGCATTCGTTACCACTTTGTCTACAATATCTGGAATCTGGTGTGTTTGACATTGAATAAAGGAACGGTCATGATAACGTGCTGTAATATCGACATGCTGCCCCAACTTCATCCGATGTGCTAAATCAATAATACTTGAACCATCTTGTTGGCGATATACTTCTGTGAGGTTAATTCTTGGCAATACATTAGAATCAATCAAATCTTTAAACACTTGTCCGGGACCGACTGACGGGAGTTGATCTTCATCTCCTACTAATACGACTTGTGCATCAATCGGAACAGCATTCATAAACTGATGAAACAGCCATGTATCAACCATTGACATCTCATCAATAATAATTAATCGTGCATCAATTTCATGTTCCAACAAATCATCGGGTTTAGTTTCTTGATTCCAGCCGATTAAGCGATGTATCGTCATTGCTTCTAAGCCTGTTGCTTCATTTAGACGTTTAGAAGCTCGACCGGTTGGCGCAGCGAGTACAATAGGAAAGGCTTCTCCTTCATCGTAATCATCGTAATCCAATGATAAGCCATGCATCTCTGCATAAAGTTGCACAATCCCTTTAATGACTGTTGTTTTTCCAGTACCCGGTCCACCTGTTAATAGCATTATTTTATTTTGTAATGCACATTCTAATGCTTCTTTCTGTGATGTCGCATAGCTCACTTCATTTTGTGTCTCAATCTCACCAATATGTAACTGTATATCTGATAACTCAAATTGAGTTAATGATTGTTGATGTTGTGCCACTTTATACAAATTCTGCGTACTTTTAAGTTCAGAATAATATAAACTAGGCATCGCTATGACTTCATCAATATTGATTAATTTTTTCTCTTCTACCAACTGAATAAGGCATGTTTCCATTGCATCATAAGGGATTTCTATATCAATATTTTTAGATAATAATTGTGCTGCTTCATTTAATAACGCTTCTGTTGGTAAATAGGTATGACCATTTTTAATACACGTTTCTTCTACAACAAATAAAATCCCTGCCCGTAAACGATCTGAATGTGTGGGATGTAGACCCATCTGTCGTGCCAACTGATCCGCTTTATTAAAACCAACACCTCTAATATCATAGACTAATTGATAAGGATTGCGATCCAATACATTAAGTGTATCACTTTGATAAAATTTATAAATATCCATCGCAAGTTTTGCACCAAAACCAAGGTCGTTGAGTCGAATCATAATTTGTTCACTCTCTTGGTTCTGGTACACTTGATCTGCTATCGCTTGTTGCTTATCTTTAGACAATTTAGGAACTTTGGATAAGCATGAGGCATCATTCAAAATTTGTTGGATTGCATCTTCACCTAATGTATCCACAATGGTAGTAGCTGTTTTCACACCAATTCCTTTGAAGAGTGCACTTGATAAATAAGCAATAACGGAATCTTTCGTTTGCGGTAATTCTTTTTGAAAAGTTTCTGCTTTGAGTTGCTGACCATATCGAGGATGCTCAACCGTATGTCCTTTGAAAGTATAAGTTTCATCCTCTACAATGTCTGGAAAATACCCAACAATTGTGACCTCATCGTCAAAGTCTCCGTTCGTTTCATCAACTTCCACTTTTAATACTGTATAGAAGTTATCCTCATTTTGAAAAAGAATTAACATCACTTCGCCTTTAACATATGTATAATCAAAAAGTGTTGGGTTTTCCACACTTACACCTCCTGTTCATTTTTAATCATTTCAAATGTCTTTAATGCATGATGACTTAGCATATGCGTATCATCCATTTCAATGGCACGTTGAAACCCTTGTATCGCTGCGTCAATATTTTCATTTATCATATATAATGCTAATGTCAAATTGTACTGTGCATCTGCATGATGATTATCTTTTTCTAATATACGGTTCAATAATGGGATCGCTTGATCAAATAATTCAAGCTCACATAACACGAGTCCATATTGAAATTGTGCTTCAAGATCATTGAACGTGTCATCCAATTCAGATGCACGCATTAAAAATGGAAGTGCTTTATCTTTGGCATCCAACTGTACAAAAGACATACCTAGCATAAAATAAACGTCTTTTGTTTCCAACTGATTTTGTATGGCTGTTTGATAGAGTTTAACTGCTTCTTGAAAACGTGATTCATTAAAGTAAACGTTAGCTAAATTATAATAAATAACACCATTTGTAGGTTTTAAAGTTATTGCACGTTGAAAGAATCGCTCTGCTTTTTCAACTTCTCCTACCTCAGCAAGCAGAATCCCTGAATTAATATAATTTTCAACTTCTTCTGGATTTTGTTCTATATTATCAAAACACGCTTGCAAAGCACGTTCATACTGTCCTTGCTTTATTAGATTATGAATTTGTTCTTGTTCCATATGTTTTTCACCATTTATTCAATATCATTTTCACTTTATCTCTTTTATTAAACAACATAACTTAATTGACCACTGTTCTTATAAACATCGTCAATTGTCGCACCACCTAGGCAAATATCACCATCATATAGTACTACTGCTTGTCCTGGTGTGATCGCTCGAACAGGTTCATCAAAAGCGACACGGATGGCATTGTCACCATGTTTGGTTACCGTAACCCCTGTATCCTGTTGGCGATATCTAAATTTAGCTGTACATTTTAAAGGTTCCGTTAAGTCTGTATCATTAACAAAAGAAACATCAGATGCAATTAAATAATCACTATACAATGCATCATGATGAAAACCTTGTTCTACATATAGCACATTGTCTTCTAAATTTTTTCCAACAACAAACCACGGGTCACCATCTCCACCAATACCAAGTCCATGGCGTTGACCAATGGTATAATACATCAAGCCACTATGCATGCCTTTATATACGCCATTCAATGTACGCATTTCACCTGATTGTGCTGGTAAATATTGAGAGAGAAATGTTTTAAAGTTACGTTCTCCAATAAAACAAATCCCTGTTGAATCTTTTTTCTTCGCAGTTGCTAAATCTTGTTCTAATGCAATTTTACGTACTTCTTTTTTATCAATGTCACCAATTGGGAACATCACTTTTTGCAACTGTGCTTCTGTAAGTTGATTTAAGAAATAGGTCTGATCCTTATTTTGATCGATGCCTCTCAACATTTCGACACGACCGTCTTCCGTACGATGAACACGTGCATAATGACCTGTTGCCACATAGTCTGCACCCAATTTTAATGCATGTTCTAAAAAGGCTTTAAATTTAATTTCTTTATTACACATCACATCTGGATTAGGCGTGCGCCCTTTTTTATATTCATCTAAGAAATAAGTGAAAACTTTATCCCAATATTCTTGTTCAAAATTCACAGCATAGTATGGAATACCGATTTGGTTACATACCGCGATAACATCATTATAATCTTCTGTTGCTGTACATACACCATTCTCATCCGTATCATCCCAATTTTTCATAAAGATACCAATGACATCGTACCCTTGCTCTTTTAATAAATATGCAGTCACCGAACTGTCTACGCCGCCTGACATTCCGACAACGACACGTGTATTTTTATTTGTCACGCATGTTCCTCCTCTTTAAATTTTAAATATATTTTTTGTAACGCCACAATGATTTGATTCATATCCTGTTCTGTCAATGTCTCATGCAAACTAATTCGAATGGAATGTGTTACGCGTTCATCCTCGCCGTACATCGCCGACAATACATGAGAGGGTATGGTTGATCCCGCTGTACATGCCGAACCAGATGACACATAGATACCTTCTAAGTCCAGTAGTGTAAGTAATGTTTCGACATCTATAAAAGGGAAATAGAGATTGACAATATGATTCGTTGTATCCATCATCGAGCCATTCACTTCAAAAGGAATGGCTCGATTCTGTAAACCAACAAGCAATTGTTCTTTTAATTGTGCAATATGAATATTATGCGCATCACGTTGCTTATCAGCTAATGTTAGCGCTGTTGTCAGTCCAACAATTTGTGGAATATTTTCAGTACCTGCACGTCGCTTAGTTTCTTGTTCTCCACCAAGTTGTTGATACGCTATTGTTGTACCTTGTTTGATATAAAGTAATCCTGTACCTTTAGGACCTCCAAATTTATGGGCTGATAAGCTAAGTGCATCGACTTGTAAATCTTCTATATTTAACTCCAAATGCCCTGCTGCTTGAACGGCATCCGTATGAAAATAAGCATGAGGTGCTGAATCAACTATGGATTGAATGTCATAAATAGGTTGAACTGTCCCTACTTCATTGTTTACAAGCATAATAGATACTAATATTGTATCCTCTCGCAAAGCGCCTCGCAATTGTTCAAGATCCACTATACCAGACGTATCGACATCTAAATAAGTCACTTCAAAGCCCTGCTGTTCTAAATGTTCAAAAACATGTAGCACAGAGTGATGTTCAATCTTTGTCGTAATCAAGTGTTTCCCTTTGGTTTGATTCGCATATGCTATCCCTTTAATAACAGTATTGTTGGACTCTGTTGCGCCACTCGTAAAAATAATTTCAGCAGGCCGTACGTTTAAAATTTTTGCAATTGCTCGACGTGAATCGTCTAAAAAGCGACGTGCATCTCGGCCCTGTGTATGAATAGAAGACGGGTTACCGAAGTGGTTTTGATATATATCCATCATCGCATCTATCACTTCTGATTTAACTGGTGTTGTAGCAGCATAATCTGCATAAATACCCATAATATGACAGTCCTTCCTTCTCATTTTAATGTTGCTATTTTAGCACTCCATGTTTTAATTGGCTAGTAGTCTGTTCAATACAAAACAAACGAATTACTATCATTGTATGACGAATATTAAACAACTGCAATTATTGTGTAACAAGCAAGTTAAACGCTTATTCAACATTCAGATGCTATACTGATTTCAGAAAAAGAAAGGAAGGATACAATGAGTCATTTGAAATATTCAGCATTAAACCTTGTTCCTATTAGAGAGGGTGGATCAGAACATACAGCAATTGATGATATGGTCGAACTTGCAAAGACACTAGAAGATCTATCATTTGAACGTTATTGGATTGCAGAGCACCATAATGCCCCGAATCTTGTCAGCTCTGCAACAGCAATACTTATCCAACATACACTTGCACATACAGCAAATATGCGTATTGGTTCAGGTGGAATCATGTTACCCAACCATGCACCACTCGTTGTAGCAGAACAGTTCGGCACACTTAAAACGATTTACGGTGATCGTCTTGATTTAGGACTGGGACGTGCTCCCGGAACAGATATGGCAACTGCAACAGCATTGCGTAGAGAACAACATGATGGTGTCTATCGTTTTCCAGAAGAAATCGATCAACTTTTACAATATTTTGGTCCAGATACCAAACAAGGTTACGTCAAAGCCATTCCTGCTGTCGGTAAAGATATTCCGCTCTATGTATTAGGATCATCAACAGACTCTGCACATCTCGCTGCACGTAAAGGGCTTCCTTATGTCTTTGCAGGTCACTTTGCACCACAACAGATGAAAGAAGCTTTAGCCATTTATCGAGAACTATTTGAGCCTTCTGAATATTTATCAGAACCTTATATTATTGTATGTCTCAATGTCGTGATGGCTGACACAAATGATGAGGCGCATTACTTGGCAACGACGCAATCCCAAATGTTTGCAAGCATTATGAAAGGGCGTATGCAAAAAATGCAACCCCCAGTTAAAAATATTCATTCCGTATTGTCACCACATGAAGTGACATTGTCAGATGCGCGTATACGTCAATCCCTAGTAGGTGATCAAACAACTGTTGCCCAACACATCCAGGACTTTATCCATCATTATGGCAATATTGATGAAATTATGGCTGTCAGCTATATATATGACACGCAATTACAACATCGCTCTTATCGCTATTTTAAAGAAGTGATGGAGACATTAGCAATCCAATAAATCGAGTAGGAGAATAGCCATTAATTGACTATTCGTCCTCTCACACCACCAAGCGTACGGACCCGTACTTGGCGGTTCAATATCTTGCGTAAGCCAACTCTGCAAGTTCGACTAACGGTATTAGTCCCCACTTGTAGAGTTGTTTTGTTGTAAGCGCGAGATGGACTTCTTTGGTGCTTGAGAGTCGCCAATACTTCTTACGCGATTGTGCGATTTTCATGGCACTTTTATGGTCAAGTCCATATTTACGTAACATCTTGTATTTCGTTTTTGGGTTCTTCCATCTTTTGAGAATTAGTTGTCTAATGCGTCGGTTTAACCAAGATTGTAACCTCTTTATAAAATCTTTAATAAAACCTCTACCAAAGTAATTTATCCACCCTCGAGTCACTTGATTAATTTCTGTTATAATCTCTTTGAAGGTCCCTGGTCTATTTCGTTTCGTTAGACGTCTTAAGGAGTGTTTTAAATTCCCTTTGGCTTCCATAGTCGGTCTGAAACGATAAATGCCATTTACTTTGGTCATTAGACAACTCAAGAACTTTAAATGTGTGACTGCACCTACTTTACTCTTTTCCTTATTTACAATGAGTTTAAGGTCTTTTTCGATAAATTTTGTCACACTTTCCTTGACACGTTGACCTGCTCGTTTTGAACGCACAAAGATGACAAAATCATCGGCATAACGAACAAAACGATGTCCACGTTTTTCCAGTTCTTTATCTAATTCATGTAGATAGATGTTACATAGTAGCGGTGATATAACGCCACCTTGTGGCGCACCAATTTCCCTACTTTTGTAGTTACCGTTGAGGTCTATCGCTCCAACTTGTAAACTTCTACGAATGAACTTTGAAATTGCTTTATCTTGAACATGACGTTCAAATAAATACATCAACTTATCGTGGTTCAGCATGTCAAAGCACTGTTTTAAATCACAATCAACTGCGACCGAATAGCCCTCTTCATAGTACGTTGCACATTGCTTAAGTGCAGTGCCTGTACTGCGATTGGGTCTAAAGCCATGACTGTGTTTTGAGAATGTACGGTCGATTTTCTGTTCAATGACTTGTTTAATGGCTTGTTGGATAACTCTATCTCTAGCGACAGGAATTCCCAACACACGCTTTTTCCCGTTTGGTTTCGGGATTTCAACTTTCCTTACTGCTTGTGGTTTATATGTGCCATCAAGCAGTTTCTTCCTAATTTGTGGAAAGTATTGCGCAAAGTGTCCATTCAGTTCACTGACTTTCATGTCGTCAATTCCAGGTGCTCCTTTGTTTTTCTTAATTCTCTTAATCGCTTTTTCAATGTTACTTGGTCTTACAACAAGCTCCATCAGTGATGGAGACTCACGATACATTTCTTTCATTTCACCTAAGATTTACTGTACACACTTATATACCCTTTTTCGTTCCACTACTTATCTCTCTATAAGTTGCCGGTACTTACCGTTTTCTGTACATCGTAAATCTATAACCTCCATTCTTTACTTTGTATGAATATTGTTCAGTCCTTCAGTATTTCTACCTACTATGACCTCTGCTGACTTCTCATCATTCGTTGTTACTACGGCATTCTGTCGCTGATGAGACCTCCCCGGGTAAGCGTAATCACTTTCCACTCACATCACTGCATCATTTACTATATAGAACTCGGGTAGTATCGGACTTTATCGTGTTAGGCAAACTCGTCCATTCTACATAGCCTTAATATGATATTTCTGTTCGTCAGCGCGAGTGTTTGCGTCCGACTTCCTTCAGATTCCACCTCACGATGGACACCCTTGTCTTTCGCTAACAGTTCCTACTACCAAGCCTGTAACGGACTTTCACCGTCAAGTTATTACCCATGCCGGGCGCACCTAAAAATGGACATCAACCTCGTAAAGGTTGATGTCCATTTTGTATTACTTATCGCCTTTTAATTTATCGATAACATCTGTTGCCTTATCTTTCACATTTTCAACAGCTTCTTTCACTTTACCTGCTGCTTTATCGCCTTGACCTTCATTCTCTAATTGTTCATTATCTGTAACATTACCTACTGTTTCTTTTACGTTACCTTTTAATTGATCGAATTTACCTTCACCGTTTGTCATATTAATTCCCTCCATAATTGTGATTACTATTTGTATACCCTTATCAAAACACGCTAAACATCAAATGTAAATTTTTAGGCATATCATATTTTAAATATAGAACATATAGCCTTCTAACTGCTCTTGATCTTGATACTGTGCAAGTGATTGCAATGTCGTCTGATCCAACACTTCTTTGACTGCATCACGCATACGCAGCCATAATTGTTGTTGTGCTGGCGGCTCAGACTCAATACGTTCCACAATAGTTAAAGGACCTTCTAGTAAACGTATAATATCTCCTGCTGTAATTTCTTCAGCTGACAATTTGAGTTCGTAACCTCCCCTAGCACCACGTACACTTCTAATTAATCCTGCATTACGCAATGGACCTACAAGTTGTTCAAGATATAGGTCACTCAAATCATTCTCTTCTGCAATTGTTTTTAACGAGACACATCCTGTCCCTTCTCTCTTAGCTAAAGCGATCATCAATGTTAATCCATATCTACCTTTAGTTGATATCTTCATTTATCTCACCTATCCATCCTATTTGCTTAGAATATCTTTTATTTGTATTATTATAATACCATTACGAAAAGAGTACAAACGATACTCAAATCCTATATCTAACAATTTAAAATGGAGGGAGTACCATGTCAACTGAACCTTTAGCTTCACGTATGCGTCCAAGTAACATTGATGAAGTTATCGCACAACAACATCTTGTCGGCAAAACCGGTATTATTCGGCGTATGGTTAATGCACAACGCCTTTCTTCTATGATACTTTATGGTCCACCCGGCATCGGAAAAACAAGTATTGCTCAGGCGATTGCAGGTAGCACCGCCTATAAATTTCGCCAGCTCAACGCTGTGACAAACACTAAAAAAGATATGCAGATGATTGTTGAAGAAGCTAAAATGTCAGGACAAGTGATTTTATTATTAGATGAAATTCATCGCCTAGATAAAGCAAAGCAAGATTTTTTACTACCACATCTTGAAAATGGAAAAATCATTCTAATCGGAGCAACAACCTCTAATCCATATCATGCCATTAATCCAGCCATTCGTTCAAGAGCACAAATTTTCGAACTTTATTCTCTTGGTGCTGAAGATATTAAACAAGCGCTACAACGTGCATTAGAAGATGATAGAGGATTAAAAGCGTATGATGTCACTATTGAGGACGATGCTTTTGAATATTTTGCTACACAAAGTCAAGGGGATGTAAGAAGCGCACTAAACGCATTAGAACTTGCTGTGCTGAGCGCTAATCAAACACCTGCACATATTACGCTGCAAGATGCTGAAGACTGCCTACAAAGAGGGGCTTTTTTAAGTGATAAAGATGGTGATATGCATTATGATGTCATGAGTGCATTTCAAAAGTCAGTTCGTGGCAGTGATGTCGATGCTGCATTGCATTATTTAGCACGACTTATACAAGCAGGTGATTTGCCAACCATTGCTCGACGCCTATTGGTCATGAGCTATGAAGACATTGGTCTTGCCTCACCAAGTGCAGGTCAGCGGACACTGGCAGCTATTGAAGCAGCAGAACGATTAGGATTTCCAGAAGCTCGTATTCCATTAAGTCAAGCGGTTATCGAACTCTGTCTATCCCCCAAGTCAAACTCAGCAATAACTTCAATTGATCAAGCATTGTCAGACATTCGCCAAGGTCATGTTGGGCAAATTCCAGACCACCTACGTGATGGGCATTATAGTGGCGCCCAATCACTCGGTCGCGCTATTGGCTATAAATATCCCCACAACTATGACAATGGTTTTGTTGTACAACAATATCTACCTGATTCACTCAAAAACAAGCAATATTATCAACCTAAAACGACTTCAAAAGCCGAACAACAATTCAAGCATATTTATGATAATATTCAACAACAGCAAAATAAAAAGTAGGAATTAAATGGAGAAGGTTAATCCTATGTTCGAACAAGAAGATAGAAAAAAGACGTGGTGAGATGGTATATGCTGTCTCACCTTTTTTGGTATACAAAAAGTGTATATGTCTCTATAATTTTAAGTTCCTAAACCCAAATTAAAGGAGACATGATGCGCCTATGTACAATGATATATTAAAATGACTTAAAATAAAAAACAAAATATACAAGTGGTAGATGTTCAAGATAATGTTGAAGTACGAGGCAACTTTCCACAGTCATTTATGGCACACTTCATTCAATGATGAACTGCCCACAATTCAATAATGATCGTATTGAAGGGATCAACAATAAAATCAAGTGAATTAAACGTGTCTCGTATGGCTATCGAAATTTTGATAACTTCAAAGCACCCATACTGTTGATCTTCAAGCTGTATCAACACCCCGTCAAGGATAGACTCACACGTTATGTTGCTTAAATGTTACGTAGTAATAGCTAGAACGATTTCTTGTGTTGTCGTATGTATTTAGAATCATGAAAACATCGTTTCTATTGCGAGACTCCTTGCAGATTAAGCCGAAGTGAGAAATCCAGAAACGCTTCTAAATACTTCAAATAAAAGCGTTTATGAGTTCGAGCGAGGCCTGCAGGAAAGCGAGCAATCAAGAAACGATGGTACTGAAAAAGCGCACAACCCATCAAGATTATACGCTTCGACATGCCTAGCTATTTCTACGTATATGAAATTATCATAAAAATAAAACGAAGTACTTTCAATGATCTATCCACCACAGAAGATGGACAGCCGAAAAAAGACATAGAAAAAATAATCCTAAATCAAGATGTCACTATCTGTAAAAAACAATAGGTGACTGAATTGAAAATGTGTTTTAACAAGCTTTTTCACATCCAGTCACCTTTGCCAATGTAGGACTACGAAAGCTTTTTATAAAATGAGCAGTCTATCCTACTGTTTATTTAAACTATTTATCTTTAATACGTGTCACAGGTATATCTTCTACAACTTTATTACAGACGTAGCTTGCTAGTATTAAACCTACAACACTTGGTACGAAAGCATTAGATGATGGGGGCATTTGTGCTTTACGGTTTTTCCCCTGCGCATCTCCGACTACTGCTTTAACATCTTCACGAATGACGATAGGACTTTCATCCGAGAACACGACCGGTATGCCTCGATAAATCCCCTTCTTTTTTAATTTTTGACGGATAATGCGTGCAATAGGATCAACATGCGTTTTTGAAATATCTGCAATTTTAAAACGTGTCGGATCTATCTTATTTGCTGCACCCATGCTTGATATAATATCAATCCCCCGCTCTAAACATTGTTCCATTATATGCACCTTATAAATAATTGTATCACTTGCATCAACAATATAATCAATATCATAATCTGCAAATAATTGTTCGTATGTTTCTTCAGTATAAAACATATGCAGTGGTGTTACTTTGCAATCTGGATTGATAAGCTTAATGCGCTCTTCCATGAGTGTCACTTTACTTTGACCGATTGTTGTGGTTAAAGCATGAAGTTGACGATTGACATTTGTAATATCGACATCATCTTTATCAATTAATATAATATGTCCAATATTCGTACGTGCCAGTGCTTCTGCTGCAAAAGAACCTACACCTCCGACACCTAAAACAGCGACGGTTGTATTTTTAAGACGCTCGAGTCCTTCTTGACCAATTGCGAGTTCATTTCGTGAAAATTGATGCTTCATTGTTTACTCCTTTAATTAGCGATCTGTTTAATAATGCTCCTTAGTTATTCTAACATAAAATACGATTTCTTAGACGTTATCCATACCAATGAATAGAAAACTTAATATCTTAAAAAACAATCATCATGCCTTTCCTGAATTGTAGTTCTCAATCATAATATACAATACGCATTTCATTCACTTGGTCTTATCATTAATCCCTTTAATATCGCATTATTCTATGCCTCAGTATGGTCTTAGATATCTACCACTTGTCTATTTTTATCTTTTATTTAATATATCCAAAAAAGGTGAGACAGCATATGCCATCTCACCACAAAAAATACGCAAGGCATAATGCCTTGCGTACCGATAGAATCCGTGGATACCGTAGTTTAAAGTGCTTGATCATTTTGGCCTGCTAAGTACAGGTGGGTGCCCTGTTTCTTGTTTAGCACGTCCTCCTTGAGAGGCGTGTGCGCTGCAAGAAAACCCATTGGGCTCCCTGATCAATGAGTGTTAGGTCAAAATACATAAAGCGAACTTACGCATATCCTAGACGACTATCTTATACATCTATCTTAACACAATCTTTAGAATAAGCAAGCATAATCCATTGCTGCTCCACACTTTATATGCCCTTAATCCTCTTCTCGTTAATGTTTAATGCGTAAAGATAATTCGTCTAATTGACGTTCTGATACCGTACCCGGTGCATCTGTCAATAAGTCTGTGGCAGATGCTGTTTTAGGGAATGCGATCGTATCACGTAAATTTGTACGACCTGTAAGTAGCATAACCAAACGATCCAGACCAAGTGCAATACCACCATGTGGCGGTGCACCATATTTAAAAGCATCTAACAAGAATCCAAACTGTTCTGTTGCTGCTTCTTCAGTAAAGCCAAGTGCTTTGAACATCTTTTGTTGTAGTTCACCATCATGAATACGAATTGAACCGCCACCTAGTTCATAGCCATTTAATACAATGTCGTATGCTTGTGCTTGTGCCGTCTCTGGTGCTGTCTCCAATTTGTCAACATCTTCTGTCTTAGGTGATGTGAAAGGATGATGTGCAGCAACATAACGATGTGCTTCTTCGTCATATTCTAATAAAGGCCAATCCGTTACCCATAAGAAGTTCAAAGCTGTTGGATCAATGAGTCCACGCTCTTTACCAAGTTTGTTACGCAATGCACCTAAACTTTGAGCAACAACATCTTTAGAATCTGCAACAAATAATACGAGATCACCAGCTTGAGCACCCGTTAATGTTTGCAACTGTTCAACATGTGCTTCTTCAAAGAAACGTGCAATCGGTCCGTTCAGTCCTTCTTCTACAACTTTAACCCATGCAAGACCTTTTGCACCGTAAATATTCACAAACTCTGTTAAGCCATCAATATCTTTACGCGTGTAATCTTTGGCTGCACCTTCTACTACGATTGCTTTGACTTGTCCTCCATTTTCAACGGCACCTTTAAATACTTTGAAATCCATTGTTTCGCCTAGTTCAGATACATCGATAAGTTCCATACCAAAACGTGTATCTGGCTTATCACTACCGTAACGTTCCATTGCTTCAGCGTAAGTCATACGTGGAAATGCATCTGTTAATGTAACACCTTTCACTTCAGATACAACACGTTTTAACATATCTTCACCTAAAGCCATTACATCTTCTTGCTCAACAAAGCTCATCTCAATATCGATTTGTGTAAATTCAGGTTGACGATCTGCACGCAAGTCTTCATCTCGGAAGCATTTTGCAACTTGATAATACTTATCAAAGCCGCTAATCATTAATAACTGTTTAAACAACTGTGGTGATTGTGGTAATGCATAAAACTCACCATCATGTACACGTGATGGTACAAGATAGTCACGCGCACCCTCTGGCGTTGACTTCGTTAATACTGGTGTTTCCACATCATAAAATCCTGCCTCGTCTAAGTAACGTCGAATAGCTTGTGTTGTTTGATGACGCATTTTAAATGTTTCAGCAAACTTTTCACGTCGCAAATCTAAATAACGATATTTTAAACGTATATTTTCATCTACTGTAATGTTTTCTTCATTTATCGCAAATGGTGGTGTTTCAGATTTGTTAATAATATTTAGCGTTTTGGCTTGTACTTCAACACGACCTGTTTTAATTTTAGGGTTGACTGTTTCTTCATCCCGCTTTGTGACTGTACCTGTCACTTCTACAACATACTCAGAACGTACACGCTCAGCAACTGCTAAGGCATCTGCTGAAAAATCTGGGTTAAATACAACTTGTACATAACCTTCACGATCGCGTACATCGATGAAAATCAATCCACCAAGGTCACGTCTATTATGTACCCATCCTTTCAATGTGACTTCTTGTCCTAAAAATGCTTCTGTTACTAATCCACAATATGTCGTTCGTTGTGTCATGTTATAGCCCTCCATTAATATATTTTGTAATATCATCAAATTTTATCGTTTCTGATTCGCCAGTTGTCATATTTTTAATCGCAACTTGTTGTTGTTCAAGCTCTTGATCTCCAATAACGATTGTATATCGTGCCGCGAGTCGGTCAGCTTGCTTCATCTGTCCTTTTAACTTACGACCCAAATAATCTTTATCTGCTTTAATACCTGCATGACGCAATTCATTTAAAAGTACAACTGCATAATTATCAGCTGATTGACCCATTGTTGCGATAAAGAGATCAATATGGTTGTGCATTGGTAATTCAATACCTTCTGCCTCTAATGCCAACAGCAAACGTTCGATACTCAATGCGAAACCAATACCTGTTTGCTGTGGTCCATCTAATAATTCAAGCAAACCATTATAACGACCGCCACCACATAATGTCGTAATCGCACCATCATAATCAGAACTGTCCATCATCACCTCAAAAGCCGTGTGTGTATAATAATCCAGTCCTCGCACAAGGTTTGGATCTACAACATACGGAATATTCAAACGGTCTAAATGTGCTTTTACTGCTTCAAAATATGCTTTTGATGTTTCATTTAAATACTCTGTAATAGCTGGTGCTGTTTTCATTTCTGGTTTGTCTCTATCTACTTTGCAATCCAAAATGCGCATCGGATTGGTATCAATTCGTTTTTGACAATCTGAGCAATAATTATGAATAACCGGCTTAAAATGTGCTTTTAAAGCTTCTTGGTATTCAATACGAGACGCTGCATCCCCAATACTGTTGATCACAAGTTTTAAGTTTTTCAAACCAAAAGATTGGTAGATATGCATGACCATTGCAAGCACTTCTGCGTCTATACTTGGGTTTTCTGCCCCAATTGCTTCTACTCCAAATTGATTAAATTGACGATAGCGCCCTTTTTGTTTACGTTCATAACGAAACATAGGTCCGTTATAATAAAGTTTTACCGGTTGATTGGCTAAACCTTGCATTTTATTTTCAATATAACTGCGTACAACTGCTGCTGTACCTTCTGGGCGTAACGTAATACTACGATCTCCCTTATCCTTAAATGTATACATTTCTTTTTGAACGACGTCTGTCGAATCTCCTACACCACGTGCAAAAAGTTCTGTACTTTCAAAAATCGGTGTTCGAATTTCTTGATAATTGTACTGTGCCATCAGCTCATGTAAACGCGATTCAATATAACGCCACTGTGATGATGTTTCTGGTAAAATATCTTGCGTCCCTCGTGGAATATTAATCATCTCTATCCCTCTCCTATCGAATAATTTATGACATACCACTTTTCAATACTCAGCATTATTTTAAAATAGCAAAACGCCCCTTATATGCTCATCACATATAAGGGACGTCTTCATGCCGTGTTGCCACCCTCATTAAGATTGTGTTCTTATCGAAATAACAATCTTCACTCTTTAGCGGATAACATACGCAACACGACTTTATTCTCATAAAGTACCTCTTCTTGTGTTCGAGTCATATCATCGGATGGTTTGTCTTGCAGCCTCGGACAAACTCTCTTTCGATTACAGCCTTCACATCTTATGATACACCGGCAAGAATACATACGGTTTTATTTATAAAATTCATTTACAATCATAACTGTTTTCATAGTATTTTTCAAGCTATTGATTTAAGAAATAATATTTCAATCCATCAACAACTGCCGTTTCAACAATATAGCGATGGTTTTGATCGTTCATCAGCACTTCATCAGTTGGATTACTAATATAGCCTAGCTCTAATAAAACAGCTGGTTTTTTCGTTTGACGTAATACTTGATAATTTTCTTGCCTTGCACCTCTATCAGACAATAGCGTTTTTTTCTGTATCGTTGCAGCTAAAGTTTCAGCCAATACTTCTTGTTTATCATGATACCAATAAACCGTTGCGCCATTTGCACCAGAAGATTCAAGTGCATCGTTATGAATACTTAAAAAAACATCACCCGTTGCCTTACGATTCTTCAATTTGACGTATGTATCATCGCTACGTGTTAACTTTACCTTAGCCCCTTCTTTTTCAAGGCGTTTTTTAAGTTCTAGACTTGTTTTTAAAGTGACATCTTTTTCTAAAGTTTTTTTCCCTGTATGGCTTGATGCACCTTGATCGCCACCGCCATGACCGGGATCAATGACAATCACTTTATTTTTCAAAGGGCGTGCATTGGGATCGACATCTTCTTTAATATCTAGTTGCGTATGCCATCCTGCAATCCAGCCCTTACGTTTGTGATCAGATGACATGACTTCTAACCATTTGCCTTGACGCGAAACAATGTCAAATGTTTCTCCTTTTTTCACTTCATAAAGTACTGGATATGCAGCATTAGGTCCCGTACGTATTTCTGCATCTTCTACCATACGCAACTTCTTATCATTTCCTGAATTCAATCCTATAAAAACGAATGCAATCATTAATAACAATAAAATACACAATGCAACAATATATACACGCTTAGGATTTATTTTTTTGTTTCTAAGCCATCTATCAAACTTTCTCATACAATTTTGCCATTTTCACTTTCATAAATAATCGTTACAGGTCCATCATTTTGTATATCAACTAACATGTCCGTTCCAAAAGCTCCTGTTTCGACCTGCAAGTCGAAATTGCGTAAAGCAGCGTTGAATTGCTCATATAATTCATTCGCTTCATCGGGTGACATCGCACGTGAAAAACCGGGGCGATTCCCCTTTCTTACATCAGCATAAAGTGTAAATTGAGAAATAGATAATACTTCACCTTTTATTTGTTGAATGTTTAAATTAAGTTTTCCTGTTTCATCTTCAAAAATACGTGCGTTAGCAATTTTTTTAGACAATACTTCAACATCTGCTGTTGTATCTCCTTCTGCTACACCGACTAATAGGCAAAGCCCCGTCGAAATACGATTATGAATTGTATCATTCGTAACAGCTGCTGATTTGACACGTTGAACGACAATTTTCATAATGAGACACTCCTAATTCCAAACTCGTGTGACCGTATAAATATCTCCGAGTTGTTTAATTTTATCTGCCACTTTAAACACTTCATGTACATTTTTTACCATAATACTTAAATGAATAACAGCATTTTTATCAATATCAGACTTACCTGACACTTTTATTAGATGACTCGACGTGCTATTGACAGCTTGTAAAACTTCATTGAGTAAACCATTGCGATCATACGCAGTCACTTCTAAATCAACTTGATATTTCTGTGCTGCATTTTTAGATTTAACCCACTCTACATCGATAAGTCGTTCATCTTCATTTTTGATATTCGGGCAGTCTGTTCGATGCACTTTAATACCATGTCCTTTAGTAATATATCCTAAAATCTTATCCCCTGGTATCGGATTACAGCATTTAGACAACTTGATTAATACATTATCTAGCCCCTCAACATAAACACCTGAATCCGTCGTGATGTGATCTTTAATCGGTACAGATTTGGTCACTTCTTGTGCTTGGTTCAATGCTTTTTGTTTATTTTCAATACGAATACGTTCCGTCAATTTATTTACAATTTGTAATGAAGTGACACCACCAAAACCAACCGCTGCGTATAAGTCGGATTCATTTGCAAAATTGTATTTTTCATTAACGATTTTAATGTTCGCTTCCGTCAATACTTCATCGACTTTGAACCCTTGTTCTTTCAATTCTGCTTCAATCATAAACTTACCTTTTTCAATATTTGAGGAACGATCTTGTTTTTTAAAGAAACTCTTAATTTTACTTTTAGCACTTGATGAACGTACAATTTTCAACCAATCTCGACTCGGACCATACGAATGTTTACTTGTTCGAATTTCGACAATATCGCCTGTTTGAAGGACATAATCAATCGGTACGATCTTACCATTGACCTTTGCACCAATCATTTTATTTCCTACTTCACTATGAATCGCATATGCAAAATCAATCGGTACGGCACCATATGGTAATTCGATCACATCACTCGCAGGCGTAAAAGCATATACTTTGTCACTCTGTAAATCAAACTTCAAAGATTCAATAAATTCTTGTGCGTCTGAAGAAGTATGATCTGTTTCAGCAATTTCTTTTAACCAATTCAGCTTTTTATTATATGTTTCATTGTCTTGTGTAACTTGTTTTCCCTCTTTATATGCCCAATGTGCAGCGACACCATGTTCTGCAATTTCATGCATTTCAAAGGTACGGATTTGGATTTCAAGCGGATCTCCATTAGGACCTACGACCGTTGTATGCAAAGACTGGTACATATTTTGTTTGGGCATAGCAATATAATCTTTAAAACGACCAGGCATAGGTTTCCATAATGTATGTACAAGACCTAACACGGCATAACAATCTTTAATTGAATGAACAATGACACGTACAGCTAACAAGTCAAAGATTTGATCAAACTGTTTTTTTTGTTTTATCATTTTACGGTAAATGCTATAAATGTGTTTCGGACGCCCATTGATCTCACCATTAATATCCATAATATCCATTTCTTTACGAATATTTTGGATTGCATTATCAATATAGGCTTCTCTTTCACTTCGTTTTTTCTTCATGAGATTGACAATTCTAAAATATTGAACATTATCAATATAACGTAAAGCAATATCTTCTAATTCCCACTTAATTGTATTAATCCCTAAACGATGCGCAAGTGGTGCATAGATTTCTAATGTTTCTTTAGAAATTCTAATTTGTTTTTCACGTGGCATTGCACGTAATGTTCGCATATTATGAAGTCTATCCGCTAACTTTACAAGAATTACACGTACATCTTTTGCAATTGCAATAAATAATTTACGATGATTTTCAGCCTGTTGTTCTTCTTTTGAACGGTACTTTACTTTTTTTAACTTTGTAACACCGTCAACAATTGTCGCAATCTCTACATTGAACATCTCTGCAACATCATTAAATGTATAGGGTGTATCCTCTATCACATCATGTAGAAATCCCGCTACAATCGTTGGTCCATCTAAATGCATCTCTGTTAATATGCCTGCCACTTGGATTGGATGCATAATATATGGCAAGCCGTTTTTACGAAATTGTCCTTCATGTGCTTTGTATGCGATATGATAACTTTTTAATACATAGGCATACTGCTCCTCACTAAGATATGTTTTAGCTTTATGTAGCACCTCATCCGCACTATATGGATATTCGTTGTTCATGTGGACACCCCCGACGTTATCAATAATACTTCTATCATACTACATGCGTAATCATAATTGAACTATATGACGTATCTTTTTATCTTATCATGTTTCAAAGATGAAGTATAAAATCTGATTTTTCATGCATAGCATAAGTACAATAAAAACAATACATATTTCAAGTACTCAAAATTTCTTTATATGTTCAACTCTCACTTATGTATCATTTCTTATATCAATGAAAAACCCTTGCTACATCTATATAGCAAGGGCTGATATCTTTTCGATTGTAATATTTCAATACAACGACAGTAGTTTATTCGTCATATGAAATCAAACACATCACATCGTAGTCTTTAATTTTATCCATTCCTTTTAAATAAGCAAGCTCGATAATAAATGCGATACCTGCGACAATACCACCCTGTTGTTCCACTAATCGAATCGCCGCTTCAATCGTTCCACCTGTTGCCAATAAATCATCTGTAATGAGTACACGTTGTCCGGGTTTAATGGCATCTGCATGCATAGTCAGGACATTACTGCCATATTCCAAATCATATTCATAACGAATCACTTCTCGTGGGAGTTTGCCTTCTTTGCGTACGGGTGCAAAGCCAATCCCCATTGCATAAGCGACTGGGCAACCAATAATAAACCCTCGCGCCTCTGGACCAACGACAATATCTACATTTTTTTCTTTTGCATATTTAACGATTTGGTCGGTTGCATAACCATACGCTTCACCATTATCCATAATCGTTGTGATATCTTTAAAACTTACACCTTTTTTAGGCCAGTCTTGTACTTCAGACACATATTGTTTTAAGTCCATGTATATCCTCCTAATTCGCACGTGACAGTTCTTTTTCGATTGCAACTTGCACTGCACGAAATTCATCATAAAGTAAATATTTTTCTACTTCCATACGCTGTAAACGTGCTTGATAGACTCGACTTGATGTAATATCACGTTTATCAGACTGTGTTACCACTTCAATTATACCATCTTTTTGTGTAATAAGATTTAAGTCGAGAAAAACTTTTAAGATAAATTTAAGCATGTCCGGTTTGATGTTCAAATGCTGACATAAAGCAACACCCTCTTGTGCAAGATTGGTTTTGCCTCTTTGCAATATTGCTTTATAACATGCTTTGAACTGTGCTTTTGGTGGCATACCTTCAAAATAAATCGAACGCTCATGTGCAAAAACGAGGTAAATTTGCGAAGCTGATAAATTTTGAAATGCTGCTCTAAAGTCTTCCATCGTCAATGGTAAGTCGAGTAGAACACATTTATCATACATTTCGGGTATTGACTCACCATAATAAAACTCGTTTTCTTTCTTTTTATCACGACTTGGGTGAATGCAGTAGCAAACCTGAGCGTCATCATCAAAATGTGGCAACTTTTTACTTTTACTGCGATAATCTAAGATTTGGCGCTCATCACTTGCAATATCTGTTAATACCATTTGCGCTGAACGGTTGCCATTCCATTCATTAACTTGTAACGCTCCGATGACATCAATCGTTTGACCTACCATCAATTCACCAGCTAATGCACCTTGATTCCAATATAGTCCTTGTAAGTTTTGTTGTACATCAAAAGAGACTTTAAGATGGTTTTGTTGTTGACCAATCGCCTTGACCTGTTTAATTGGCATATGATTGAGTTGTAAAATAGGCTTTTGAAACCCTGTACCAAACGGACGCAAGCGATTGAGTGCTTGAATATTGTCAACAGTAATATCTTCAACGGCCAATACAGCATCTACAGATTGTGTCGGCTGTAACGAAACACCTTCATATTGTTTATCCATCCATTTGTTTAGATTTTGACGTAATACTTCTATATTTTCAATGGATAACGTTAAACCTGCAGCCATGTGGTGTCCACCGAACTTATCGATCCAATCAGACTGCTGAGAAAGTGCCTCGAACATTGAAACTTGCTCAATACTACGAGCAGAGCCTTTTGCGTGTGCTTGGCTTTCATCTATATTTAATACCATTGTAGGTAAGTGATATGTTTCAACAATTCGTGAAGCAACAATACCCAATACCCCTTCATGCCAATCTCGTTGGGCTAACACTAAAAAGCGATCCCCACGTTCGACATAATCTTCTGCCATAGCTAAAGCTTCTTCAGCAATTTGGCTTACGATATCTTTACGCTCCTGATTAAAGTGTGCTACTTGTTCCGCTAAAAAGTGTGCCTCTTCTTCATCTTCTGCCATCAGCAACTCAACAGCAAGTTGCGCATCTTCTAATCTCCCTACTGCATTTAATCGAGGTCCTATTAAAAAGCCTATTGTCTCTTCTGTAATCTCATCTTCATAGCTTGCCTCTTTAAGCAGTGCCGTAATAGAGAGGGGTCTGTGCTCATTTAAGTATTGTAAACCTCTTTTAACAATTAAGCGATTTTCATCTGTAAGTGGTACTAAGTCAGCTACTGTCCCAATTGCTGCAAGCCCCCAATAGGTATGAGGAATGTCATGTTGCAATAGCGCCTCTGCTACTTTAAGTGCCACACCAGCACCACATAAATGGCGACATGGATAGTTATATTCTGGATGCATAGGATGAACAATCGCATATGCATTCGGAAGTGTTTCACCGATTTCATGATGGTCTGTCACAATAACATCTACCCCGAGTGACTGTACAATATCAATTTCGTGATGTCCTTGAATGCCGTTATCAACGGTAATAATCAATGAGACCCCTTCATCAACAGCATTGCGAAAAGCATGTTCACTCGGACCGTATCCCTCTGTAAAGCGATTTGGAATATACCAGCCAACAACTGCACCTAATCGGCGTAAGGCATCTACCATAATGGTTGTTGAAGTGACACCGTCTGCATCATAATCACCGTAAACAAGAATCGGGGCCTCTTCATCGATTGCTTGCTGAATACGTGTAACAGCTTTAGAAATATCACTTAATAAATGAACATCATGTTGCGTATCAGGTGCTAACAATTGTGCAATCTCATGTTCACTTACAATCCCTTTTCCTTCCAAAATGTGTTGCATAATTGGCGTAATATTAAATTGTTGAATAACATCCTGACTGATTGTTTGGTCATTATGACTTGTAAGCCATTGATATTTTGGTCGTATCATATTTATCTGCCTCTTTCTACACACAGGTATTATATACGAAATAACATGAAATAAAAAGTATCACTTATTAAAGTAAGATAAAGCCTAGCAAGTTATTCATCATATGATCAAATAACAATATTCGTTCTCTCAAACCATAGAAATGAGCATGCAACATTGTATTGTTACATGCTCATTTCTATAAATCAAACTAATACTTTCTCTTCATTTGTACGTTTGCGTTTGTATACAACAAGTTTATGGTTTTCAGATTTACGCAATTCTCTTTTCTTCAACATTCCCCATAATGGTACGGCGATAAAGATTGATGAATATACACCTGATAATAAACCAATGAGTAAAGCTAATGAGAAATTAAAAATACTTGATGCACCGAATAATAACAGTGCAACCACCACAACCACAACAGTCAATACTGTATTAATCGAACGTGTTAATGTTTGTCGAATTGAACTATTAACAATATAGTCGATTTGTTCTGCCTTTGTAATCACTTTAATATTCGTTAACATCTCACGCACACGGTCAAACGTAACAATTGTATCATTGATTGAATAACCGATAATAGTTAATACTGCTGCGATAAATGTAATATCCACTTCTAAACGCAACAAACTAAAGACAGCAATAATCATAAAAGCATCATGCAATAGCGAAATAATAGAAGAAATACCCATTCGCCATTCAAATCGCAATGTAATATAAATAATCATACCGATGGATGCAATCAATACAGCCATCATAGCGTTTTTCGCTAACTCTTGACCAATAGTTGGCGATACGGTATTTACTGATAATTCGCCTTTATATTCATCGCTCAATGTATCTTTGAGCTTAGCAATTTCTTCTTTAGTCAAATCATGTTTGTATTGCATAGAAACATTTTGATCATGATTACCACCAATAGACATTTGATTAGGTTTAAGGTCAATATCTTCTAATTTTTTCTCAATTTGGACTTGCTTCAAAGGTTGATCTGCTTGGAAGTCCGCACGTGTCCCAGAAGTAAAGTCGATACCTAAGTTTAATTTGAAGATAGAAAGAATCACTACACCTGCAATAATCACTATGCCACTCAATGCAAACAATGGCTTTGCTAACTTCATAAAGTCGATTTTGTCATATGGTGTATGTAAGTCTGGTACATCATAACCTTCGTTAATATCATGAATTTGTTTACGTTTAACACCAAATAACCACATTTTCTTTTTGAAGAAGTTTGAGTGAACAAGCAATGATAATAAAATACGCGTTAAGAAAACGGCTGTTACGAAACTCATTAGGATGGCGAGTAAAAGCATTGTTGCAAAACCTTTAACTGAACTCTCACCAAAGAAAAAGAGTACCGTTGCAGCGAGTACCGTTGTTAAGTTCGCATCTAAAATCGTAATAAATGAACTTTTATTTGCTTTTTTATAGGCTTGTTTCAACGTTCGTCCTATACGAATTTCATCTTTAATACGTTCATACATGATGATATTGGCATCAACAGCCATCCCTACACCGAGTACAAGTGCAGCTAAACCAGGGAGTGTTAATACACCACCAATAAAGTTAAAAGCAACCATGGTTAAATAAATATATGTTGTCAGTGTAATCACTGCTATCGCACCTGGGATATGATAGAACATCAACATAAATAAGAAAATGACACCAATACCTAATACAGATGCAAAAATAGTTTTATCTAAAGCATCTTGACCAAATTGCGCACCGACAGATGTTGAATAAATTTCTTTTAAATCAACAGGGAGTGAACCTGAATTGAGTAAGTCTGCAATTTGTTTTGCTTCTACAATACCTTGTTCACCTTGGAAACCACCAGAGATTTCAACGTTTGATGAATTAATAGGTTGATCGACAGTAGCAGCTGAAATATATTTAGGATCTTCTTTTGTTTTTTCATCTTGATAGCTGTCACCTTTTTTGAAATCCAACCATACAACCATCACATTTTCATCTTTTTTTGAGATTTCTTCTGTGACTTTACCAAACTTTTTACTGTCTTTTAATTTAAACGTAACAGCAGGTGCATTCGTATTTTGTTTGAACTCTTGTTTGGCAGAACCTTGTACTAAGTCTTTACCTGTTAACAACACTTTATCGTCTGCATCACGAATTGTTAAATTGGCTTGTGACGATAAAATTTTACGTGCTTGATTTTGATCTTTAACACCTGCCAACTGTACACGAATACGGTTTTTATCTTCCACTTGAATTTTAGGTTCAGAAACACCGAGTACATTGACACGTCGTTCTAATGTTTTAGCCGTGGACTCTACTGCTGTATTATCTATTTTGTCACCTTTTTGTAGCGGGTCAACTTGATAAAGCACTTCAAAACCACCTTGAAGATCTAGCCCTAAGTTTACATCTTTGACCACACTTTTATACGTTGTTGTCATCACACCAAAAAGCAATGCAACTAATATAAAAAAGGCAACCAACCTACTTATCTTTTTCACATAAACACCTCATTTATTTCTCATACATTTTTAATAATAGGGATGTACGTCTTTCATGACCACTCAAACCAATGAGATAGGCTGGAACAAGTCATTTTGTCCCAGCCCTTCCCTTCTCATTTACATTCATAGATGTTTGCTATTATTATGAAGGGTCAACTTGTTTAATCGCTTGCTTTTCAAACGTCATTTCTGTACCTTTACCATTGACAGTAAGCACTGCTGTCGTTTCATCCACAGCACGCACTGTTCCTTTGATACCGCCAATTGTTGTAACACGTTGACCAGATTGTAATTGTTCCACCATTTCACGATGCTCTTTTGCACGTTTTTGTTGTGGGCGAATCATAAAGAACCACATAACTACAAATAATAATATTAGTGGCAATAAACTAATAAGTGAAGACATAAATCATACTCCTATCTAAAAATTTTTAGGGTTTTCAACATTTAGACCATATTGCTCAAAAAAGTCCTCTTTAAAATCTAAAAGACGATCCTCTCGAATAGCTTGCCTAATGTCCTCCATCAATTTTAACAGAAAATGTAAATTGTGATAAGTAGTAAGGCGTATTCCAAAAGTTTCATCAGCTTTAATTAAATGACGTAAATAGGCACGTGTATAATTTTTACATGTATAACAATCGCAATTTTCATCTAAAGGTCTAAAATCATCTTTAAACTTAGCATTCTTGACAACAAGACGTCCTTGAGAAGTCATACAAGTACCATTACGTGCAATACGTGTCGGTAATACACAATCAAACATATCCATACCTCGAATACTGCACTCAATCAATGCATCTGGTGAACCCACGCCCATTAAATAGCGCGGTTTATCTTTAGGCATAAATTGCTCAGTATGTTCTACCATCTCATACATTACAGGCTTAGGCTCACCCACAGATAAGCCACCAATAGCATACCCCGGAAAATCAAGGTCTACAAGTGCTTCTGCCGATTGTTGACGCAAATCTTTATATTCGCCGCCTTGAATAATGCCAAATAATGCTTGATCTTCTGGACGCTGATGTGCTGCCTTACAACGTGCAGCCCAACGTGTCGTACGTTCCAATGAATCTTTGACATATTTATATTCTGCTGGCATAGGTGGACACTCATCAAATGCCATAATAATATCTGAGCCTAAATCATTTTGAATTTGTATGGAATCTTCAGGTGATAAAAATAATTTAGAACCATTTGTATGATGGCGAAATTCAACACCTTCTTCTGTGATCTTACGCAAGTTGCTTAAACTAAATACTTGGAAACCGCCTGAATCCGTCAAAATCGGACCATCCCAGTTCATAAACTTGTGCAAACCACCTGCTTGTTTGACAATATCATTGCCTGGCTGTAACCATAAGTGGTACGTATTCCCTAATAATATTTTCGTATTCATTTCTTTGAGTTCTTCTGGACTCATTGTTTTAACCGTCGCTTTTGTACCAACTGGCATAAACATCGGCGTTTCGAATGAACCATGTGGTGTGTGAACAATACCAAGACGTGCACCTGATTGTTTACACGTTTTAATATGTTCATAAGTAACTGCTGGCATCCTTTTCTCTCCTTAATACTAAATTATAATCATCGCGTCACCAAAACTAAAAAAACGGTACCCCTCTTGAACAGCATGTCGATAGGCGTTCAAGACATATTGACGTGTACTGAATGCAGAAACGAGCATCACAAGTGTAGACTTAGGCAAGTGAAAATTCGTAATCAAGCCATCTATTGCTTTAAATTCAAAACCCGGATAAATAAAAATATCTGTCCAGCCACTCGTTGCTACAAAAGTATCATAATCACGGCGAATCGTTTCTAGTGTGCGCGTCGTTGTCGTGCCTACTGAAATGATACGATGACCTTCTGCATGTGTTTGGTTTAATAAATCAGCTGTTTCTTGTGACACAGTATAATATTCACTGTGCATTTTATGATCATCTATATTTTCAACACTCACTGGGCGAAATGTCCCCAATCCTACATGTAATGTAACAAAAGCTAGGCGGACACCTTTATTTTGCACTTCTTCTAATAATGTATCCGTAAAATGTAACCCAGCAGTGGGGGCAGCAGCTGAACCTGTTTCTTTCGCATATACAGTTTGATAGCGATCCTTATCATCTAGTCGCTCTTTTATATATGGTGGGAGTGGCATTTCACCTAACTCATCTAACCTTTCTTGCAATATCCCATCATAGGTTAGACGCATCACCCTACCCCCTTGCTCTAACGTTTTAATACATGTTGCTATAATTTTACCATCACCGAAACTCAATGATTGACCTACTTTAATACGCTTCGCCGGTTTTAATAATACTTCCCAGTCATTACCTTCTATTTGTGTGAGCATAAGCATTTCGACTTGTGCATTCGTTTCGACTTTGACACCGAATAGTCGAGCTGGCATCACTTTAGTATCATTTAGGACGAGTGTATCACCCGGACGGAAAAAACGTAATATATCTTTAAAATGTAAGTCTTCTATGTCTCCAGTAGTTTTATTCAAAAATAATAATCGACTTGTATCTCTTGCTTTTAAGGGGGTCTGAGCAATTAAAGACTCCGGTAAATCATAATCAAACGCTTCTATATTCAAGATGTTTACTCCTTACTCTTTAAAATCATGAAAGTGTTCATATGCAAATGGTGTTGCTTTTCGACCACGTGGTGTCCGCTCTAAAAATCCTTTTTGAATCAAAAACGGCTCATATACATCTTCAATCGTCACACGTTCTTCTCCGATAGACACTGCAATCGTATCCAAGCCAACAGGACCTCCATTATACTGTTCAATAATACATGCCATCATCTTATGATCGATATAATCTAATCCTTGATCATCTACTTGTAACAACTGTAACGCATGCTTAGTCGTATCAATATAAATCATATCATCTTGGTTGACTTGTTGAAAATCACGTATTCTTTTCAACAGACGATTAGCGATACGTGGTGTACCTCTACTGCGCTTAGCAATCTCACGTGCACTCTCTTGATCAATAGATGTTCCGAGGACTTCTGCTGTACGCGTGATAATATGCTGTAAATCCTCATCACTGTAATACTCCAATCGTAAATGCACGCCAAAACGATCACGTAGAGGACTGGTTAAGCTACCCGCTCGGGTTGTTGCACCAACTAAAGTAAATGGTGGTAAATCAATTCGAATACTTCTTGCTTCTTCGCCTTTTCCAACAATAATATCTAAGAAAAAATCTTCCATCGCAGGATACAATACTTCTTCAACAACACTGCTCAAGCGATGTATCTCATCGATAAAAAGTACATCTCCGGGTTGTAAGCCTGTCAAAATAGCTGCTAAATCCCCCGGTCTTTCGATAGAAGGTCCCGAAACAGTGCGCATATTAACATCCATTTCATTTGCGATAATATGTGACAATGTCGTCTTACCTAATCCCGGAGGTCCAAATAAGAGTACATGATCTAACGGCTCTTGTCGTAACTTTGCTGCTTGAATAAAGACTTCTAAATTTGATTTAATAGCTGCTTGTCCAATATATTGACGTAAACGTTCAGGTCGCAAAGACAATTCAAAATCTTGATCCGTTACATGCTCATGGCCATCCACCATGCGATCTTGCTCCATACAATCCCTCCTAAGATATCAGTTGTTTTAATCCAAACTTTACCGCCTCATCAACAGTATCAAATGTTTGTTTCTGCATTGCTTTATCCACCTTTTGTAACTCCCGTTTAGAATAACCTAAAGCACTTAGAGCTAACAATGCTTCTTCACATATTTGATGGCTATAAGATGACCCTTCAGCAGTAAGTTGTACTTCTTCTTCATCTGCTGTTATCGTTACTTTCCCTTTAAGATCCAATACAATTTGGCGAGCCGTCTTTTTACCAATGCCCGGGAATTGTGTTAGATAAGCATCATCTTCATTTTCAATTGCTCGCTTAACTTGTACCGGTGTGCTTGCAGCTAAAATAGCCAGTGCTGACTTAGGGCCTATTCCCGTCACTTTAATAAGGTTTAAAAACATTGCTTTTTCTTCTTGATTGATAAAACCATAAAGCAACTGTGCATCTTCACGTACAATTAATGATGTATAGATTACACTCTGCTGCATTAATTGACTTTGAAAACGATATGAATTCGGTGTTTGAATTTCATATCCTATCCCCGAACTTGTTTCTACGACAATATGTGTAGGGTGAAGCTCAGTAATCATTCCACGAATATATGCATACATCGTTATTCTTCTCCTTACATATTCATACCAATAATATCAACATTATAGACATAATCCATTTGCCGCAACTCATTAATAATTTCATACGCATTTAAAGCGGCTTGACTGGCATTTAACGATAAAGTAATAGATGCCTTTTGATCAATAGGTACACTTTGATGAATCGTCAACACTGAGAGTTTAAGTGCTGATAACTTCTCAAGAATATGTGCGAGAATCCCTACTTTATCATTGACAAACAAAATAATAGTAAACGCTTCTAAATCTTTTTTCACATCTTCTAATGGAAATATCGTATCGCGATATTTATAAAAAGCACTACGCGAACAATCATGCTGTATGACGGCTTCTTGAACTGTTAATGAGGGGTCTTCTTTAAGTGCTGCTTTTACATCTAGCACCTTTTCTACAACATGTGGTAGTACATCTTCTCGAATTAAATAAAATTTATGTTTCATAAGATTTGCCCCTTTATTTCAATATTATTCAACAAATTCAAATTCGCCACCCAGTATTCTTACAATATCTCCATTTTCAGCGCCTCTTTCGCGTAATGCATCATCAATTCCCATTGAACGCATTTGTCTTGCAAAACGACGTACAGCCGGATCACTGTTAAAGTCTGTCATTTTAAACATTCTTTCTATTGCGTTACCACTTACAACATAAGCACCGTCATCATCTCTAGAAATTTCAAACTTATCTTGAGATGGTGTATGTTTATAAAGAACGCGATGATTCATATCATGCGTATCTTCTTCCGCATTAAAATCCATATCTTTAACTTCTTCTAATACATTAGCAATTGTATATAATAATTGGTCAATATTTTCTCTCGTAAATGATGAAATTGGAATAACCGGTACATCTGCATCAAGTTGCCCTTTAAAAAGTTCTAATTGCTCTGCTGCATCTGGCATATCCATCTTATTTGCTACAATAATTTGTGGGCGTTCTTCCAAGCGTTGTTGATATGCGCGAAGTTCTTGGTTAATCGTTACATAATCTTCATACGGATCACGACCTTCCATGCCACTCATATCAATCACATGGACAATAACTTTTGTTCGCTCAACATGGCGTAAAAATTGATGTCCTAATCCGACACCCTCCGACGCCCCTTCAATAAGTCCTGGCAAGTCTGCCATAACAAAGCTACGTTGATCTGGCGTAACAACAACACCGAGATTAGGTTGGATTGTTGTAAAATGATACGCACCAATCTTAGGTTTTGCTTTAGAAACCATAGACAATAGTGTAGACTTACCGACGCTTGGAAAACCGACCAAACCTACATCAGCGAGTAACTTCAACTCTAAAATAACTTCTATTTCTTCACCTGGTTCACCATTTTCACTAAAATCTGGTGCTGGATTTTTAGGTGTTGCAAAACGAGAGTTACCTCGCCCCCCTCGTCCACCTTTAGCAATAACGGCTTGCTGCTCATGTTCAACAAGATCAGCCAAAGTCTGCCCTGTCATAGCATCTTTAACGATTGTGCCAGGTGGTACTTTCAACACTAAATCTTGTGCATTTTTACCGTGCATATTACTACTTTGACCATTTTCACCTTTTTTGGCTTTAAAATGACGTTGGTATCTAAAGTCCATCAACGTTCGTAATCCCTCATCTACTTCAAAAACAACAGATGCACCACGACCGCCATCACCTCCAGCTGGTCCTCCAAAAGGAACATATTTTTCACGGCGATATGCCGTAATACCGTTACCGCCATCACCAGCTTTTAAAAATATTTTAACTTGATCGACAAACATGCGTTTCACCTCTTTTTCATTTTATCTATTTTCATATTTCGTTACAATGTCCACATTCAAACAGTATTAAAAATTCATTTTTACTTTAGGCATCTATGACTATTTACAGATATTGACACACACTGATTTAAGACAAACTTGCCTATACCTGTTCCTAATAAATAAACACCAGAAGTTACCTTCTGGTGTTTAATAACAACAAATTATTCAGCAACTGCATATACAGATACTTGTTTTTTGTCGCGACCTTTACGTTCAAATTTAACAACGCCGTCGATTTTAGCGAATAATGTATCATCGCCACCACGACCTACGTTTTCACCTGGGTAAATCTTTGTTCCGCGTTGACGGAATAAGATAGAACCACCTGTAACATATTGACCGTCAGCACGTTTAGCACCAAGGCGTTTTGATTCAGAGTCACGTCCGTTCTTTGTAGAACTTACCCCTTTTTTAGATGCGAAAAATTGTAAGTTTAATTTAAGCATGAGTTACACCTCACTTCAGATTTAATTTAATAAAATCACTATATTCGTCTTCGATTGTCTGCAAAGATATTAACATTGCTTGGAGTATTAACTGTGCTTGTTCATTGCTTGTATCAACACTACGCACGTGAAAATACCCTCCATCGTCATCATAATCAATATCTGGTCTTTCTGATGTTAAGCCCATAATAGCATTGATACTACCAAAAAGTACAGCTGATGCACCTGCACAAACGATATCTTGTCCGTGTTCAGCAAAATCAGCATGACCTTTCATAACAACGTCTGTTACACGACCTTCATCATTTAACGTGATATCAACATCGACCATAATTAAGCGTTAATCTTATCGATAGTTAACTTAGTATAAGGTTGACGATGACCTTTTTTACGTTTAGAGTCTTTACGACGGCGGTATGTGAATACTGTAATCTTCTTACCACGACCTTGTTTATTAACTGTCGCTGTAACTGTTGCACCTTCAACTGTTGGCGCACCTACTTTAACAGCATCTCCACCTACGAAAAGCACTTTATCAAAAGTGAAAGTGTCTCCTTCATTTACGTCTAACTTTTCAACGTAAATCTCTTGACCTTCTTCAACTTTGATTTGTTTTCCACCTGTTTCAATAATAGCAAACATACTTTGCACCTCCTAATTATAAGTCACGCCATATATAGGTGACACTTCGTACTTAAAACCTATATTTGAGCGGTTGTATGTAGCTATAAACTACTCAACTACTGAATCATACCATTCGGCTTATTTGATGTCAATAGTTGTTTTCACCTTTAATCTTGGTTTCATTAAAAAGTAAAGGAACACTAATAGTAATGCATTTAAAAATAGTGTAGGCACCACTCTAAAAATAAAGAATGAAAGGATATGGAACTCTATTAAACCAAATACCGTATAGATTAAAGCAACAAAAAGTTCAAGGAAAATAAGACTGCCTAAAATCATCCAATAAACCATCAGATGGTCTCTGAAGAAAATCTTAATAAACTTATCAGCAAGTAAAATAGATAGTAAATAACCAAACAAATAAACACCATAAATGGGTCCAAAGTATAAATCATGTAAAATACCTAATAAAGTACCTAACATAAGCGCTGTACTCGTACTTCCGTAAACAGCAATGAACATAGGATACAACAACGATAGATGTGGAATAAAGAATAGGCGGGTATGCCCTACTTGAAGTGGCGAAATAAAAGTAAGAAGCGTATCAATATAAAAGCAAAAGAGCGCACCTATAAAATAATATACGGCTTTCATTACTCATCTGCTCCTTCGTCATCTACAACAGTCTTAGCATCTCGTTTTGCAACGTAGACATGCATCATTTGATTCAAATTCGCACCTGTTTTTATAGACACTTGTTTCGAAAGTCCATATTGATCGTTTTCTACTTTTTCAACTTCTCCAACATAAAGACCTTTAGGCAACTGATCCCCTAAGCCACTTGTGACTACTTTATCTCCTTTTTTAACCTTATCGTTATTATCAATATCACTTATAATTAAGCGATTATTTTTCTCATCATAGTGATCAATCAAACCAAAAACTTCATCAGTATCATGTAAAAT
Source organism: Staphylococcus sp. 17KM0847 (assembly GCF_013463155.1). Lineage (NCBI taxonomy): Bacteria > Bacillati > Bacillota > Bacilli > Caryophanales > Staphylococcaceae > Staphylococcus > Staphylococcus xeri. The sequence goes on along the minus strand of NZ_CP040781.1, from coordinate 914,580 downwards.
ATTAACTGACAAGCGGTTCAATCGTCCTTTAGTAGAAATAAGATTCACTTGTGACGAAAATTGATTCACCTTGCTTACTTGTCCAACTAAACCTTCCGATGTCATCACAGCCATATTAGGTTTAATACCTGACTTAGCACCTTTATCAATGACAAGCGTATTAATCCATTGATCTGGCTGACGTGCAATTACCGCTGCTGAGACAGGATCATATTCAGATATATCTTTCATATCTAGTTCTTTTTTCAGCTTTTTGTTTTCAGCTTGTAAACGTTGATTATCCGCCTCTAATTGCTTGTCACGGTTTGTTGCAGGTTGTTCTTGATAAAAAAAGTGCGTTATCGCACCTGAAACCAGCTGCATTGGATAAGAAAAAACACGCTGTCCTAAAGACGCCGTATCGCTTACATATTGTTCTGGAACTGATTGCACATTGGATCGAATAGATAATCCGATAAGCCCAATAAATAAGATCACTGCACAAAACAACACGACTAGTTTGTTGTTTCTAAAAAAATGGGACAACCTCAACACCTCAAGTTACATATATTTGTTTATATCTTTTTATTTTATATCAGTCCTATCATTAAATAAAGTGATATTTGTATAAATTCATATTAACACCTGTATTCAATTCATTCGTTATCTATGTCATTTTTTGACATATAAGACGTAATGGGCAACATATCTAGTTGATGTCCCATTTGATATAAATCAGATTGTAAATCATGCTCTGTCGTATAAACACGCATTGTATGATCTCCAAATCGATATAAAATAAACTGAAAATCTCGTTCAGCAATAAGGTATGTATCATCATAACCTAATCTTTGCAGTTCATTCACTTGCATAAATTCAACTTTATCAATCCAATTAAATATATGGCGGCTTTGACTTCTAGGCACATTACGAAATAAATCATTATCCTTCAACACGTAATTACGTCCATCAATAGGTACCTCAAGTCCCGATTCATCGACACTTTGTATAACGGGTTTATCATTCAATGGATTCCATGGCTGGTCCTTAATACCGGGCAGATACTTTAAAGAAACAACTATAAGGGTACTTAGTAAAAATAATACAATAAAAGCTTTAATGATACGTTTAATTGTTTTCACGCCACTCCCCCTATAACTCTATTTTGTGAGTGTGAAATAAAGATTTTAATCATCCAAAACATAAATATCAAGCTATCATTTCAACACCATTAGCCTATCTATTATAACGAATAAACAATCAATATTCATCCTACTCAAGTACGATAAATTTTTAAACTCAAGTAGGATGCTCTGTCTATCATATTGATATACAATACATATTAAGGAGTGATATATGTGAGTTGGATAACATTATTTTTAATCATACTACTCATTATTTTAATTATTAGATTTAGTTTTACCCTACTTAGGCTTATCTTTAAAGTAGCTCTTTTTCTACTCATTATCTATTTAGGCTACCAGCTCTTTTTATGGTTTATTCAGTTTTTCTCACTATAGCTATTTGTATTCATCACTATTCATAAAATAGAAATCTTAATCTCTCAAAGAGCATTTCTCATCCCCCGGCAAAAGAAGACTCGGATTGAAAAATACGATCCATACATTTTCAATCCAGTCAACCATTGCCCACCTCTTCCTCTAAACTCTATAATATTTAACAAACCTTTAATCGTATTCAATCTTCTATTTCATAGTCACTCATAATAGAAACAAAACGACCATCCCCTATCACAATATGATCCAAAACATCTATACCCATCGCTTCGCCACAAACGACTAAACGTTTTGTTGTTTGTATATCAGCGGGCGAAGGTGTTGGGTCGCCTGAAGGATGATTATGAACAACAATAATTGCATGTGCTGACCATTTCACTGCCACACTAAAAACCTCTCTAGGATGAATGACCGCACTATTCAAAGTCCCTATAAACAATGTTTTCTTATGAATAATTTGATGTTTCGTATTCAAAACAAGCACAATAAAATGCTCCTGATTATAACTTTTCATCACTGCATCAAACAATGCCGCAACTTGATCCGGAGATTGGATCGCTTCTGACTGCTCATGGTGACGCTCAGTAAACATCCTCCTACTCAACTCAAATGCTGCCATAAGCGTAACTGCTTTGTTTTGTCCAATGCCTTTTACAGAAGTTAACTCTACTAATGTTAAATTTTTTAAAGCGATTAAAGTCTTATACTGACTTAATAAGTGGGACGCAATATCTAGACTGGAACAACCGATACGTCCTGTATTGATTAAAATTGCGAGTAATTCTGTATTAGATAAGGACTGTGCACCATATGTCAACAAACGTTCTTTAGGTTTTTCTTGATGTGACAAATCATGAATACGGCTCATATTATATCGTTCCTCCTATAAAAAATACGAATTGTGGGTACATTATTGCAGTACAAATAAAACTTATGCATATTGCTGGAACAAGTGGGACATAAGGAAGATGTAATAAACCCAAGCATCGCAATCCTAGCATTACTAATACACCTAATGGAAACATCAACCATATTATGAATGCAATAAACAATGGTGGAAATAATATAATTAAGACGCACAGTAGTTTAAAGTCACCCATTCCGATATAGCTATTGAATAAGTAGCTACATACAATCATGATAAATAGTAAACTATATTGTATGAATGATATAGAGGTGGGCCATAATAATAATGCATTGGAAAATAACAATAAAATCAGAAAGCGGTGCGGAATAACAAGGCGTTCTATATCTACAAAAGATAAGGTTAATAAAATAAAAGCAGTGATATAAAAAATATTCAGGTGGAGATATAGTGGAAAATAAAATGGGATAAGTGTGAGTGTGCCGCCCATAATTTCAGCGATGAGTAATTTTAATGGAATGTGCTGATTACAATAACGACAACGCCCTTTGAGAAAAATAAAACTCACAATGGGTATGAGATCCAGCCATATTAAACGTCGCTGACAACATTGACATATGGATCGCTTAAAAAACAAATCAAAAGAAATCATACGTACTTCTGCAACAAACATAAGAAAACTCATTACACAACTCCCCATCATAAAAGCAGCGATACTCAATATAAATCCCTCTCTTTGCTCAGTCATTCTTTTATAAGTGGAATTGCATTATAAGCTGACGGATTTCAAGAGGTCAAATGCTTAAACATAAAGAATCTCCGTAAATATCATTACATTTTTTGATATTCACGGAGATTCTTTAATATTATAAGTAACCTAACTTTGTTTTCACTTCACTAATAAAATATAAGCTACCTGTTATGAGTAATGCCTCACCTTTATAATTTTTAATAAACGATACATAATCATCTACAACTGACTTGTTATCACTATTAATTTCATCTAAAAGTTGACGCGCTGGTAAAGCTTTTGGAAAGTTGAAATCTGTCACATAAATATGATTGGCTAATGGATTGAATGCTTGTAGCATATGCTGAATAGGCTTTCCTGTAATTGCCGCAAACAACACATCTACCTTTTCTAGTCGATAATATTTTTCTATCGTATCGACTAACGCGTCTACACTCTCTTTATTATGTGCCCCATCAATAATAATCAATGGCTCTGTCGATACACGTTCAATTCTGCCTGTCCAGCGTACATGTTCGATGGCATCAATCATTTTGTTAAAGTCAATACGAATCAAACCTTGCTCCTTCAATTCGAGCAATGCTGTAATAGCTAAAGATGCATTTTCTTTTTGGTGCTCTCCTAGCATATTTAAAGCGATATTTTCAAGTTCATATTCTTTATAGCGATAAGTAAATTCATCATCTTCTGAGACAATTAAAATGTCACGATCAAACTCTAACGCTTTAGCGTGCAGCATTTCTGCAGTATCTCGCATATATTTTAACGCTTCCTCATTTTTAACTGCATAAACAACAGGAACGCCCTCTTTAATAATTGCACTTTTGTCCTTTGCGATGTCTAAATAAGTTTGCCCTAGAATATCTGTGTGATCTAAACCGATACTCGTCAAAATACTAAGTATCGGTGTGATCACATTGGTTGAGTCGTTTTTCACACCTAATCCCGCTTCAACAATCACAAAATCAACGGGATGTATTTCACCAAAATAAAGGTACATCATGGCAGTGATAATTTCAAACTCTGTAGCAACACCCAGCTCTGTTTCTTGTTCCATCGCTTCACTTACTGGTTTAACACGGGCAACCAATTCTACAATATCGTCATTCGAAATAGGCATACCATTCAAACTGATACGCTCGTTGAATGTTTCAATATAGGGTGATGTGAATGTACCGACTTGATAATCATTCATTACTAATGCATCTCGCAAATATGCAACGGTAGAACCTTTTCCATTCGTGCCACCAACATGAATGGCTTGAATATGTTGCTCAGGGTGTCCCAGTTGTTCTAACATCCATTCCATTCGTTTAACACCGGGCTTAATACCAAATTTCGTACGTTCATGGATCCAATATAAACTATCAAGATAATTCATTGTTCAAACCCCTAAGCCTTTAATTGTTCAATTCTGGCTTTTACACCATCATATTTTTCTTGGTATTTCACCTGTTTTTCTCTCTCTTCTTGAATGACATTTTCAGGTGCTTTATTTACAAAGTTTTCATTTGCTAACTTTTTATGCACGCGATCAAGTTCTTTTTGCCATTTTTCTAAGTCTTTTTCCAAACGTGCAATCTCTTTATCCATATCAATTAAGCCTTCAAGTGGTAAAATCACTTCACCTGCTCCAACAACAGATGTCATCGCTTTTTCCGGCACTTCAACTTCTGTGGCAATCATCAAAGTACTTGGATTACAAAAACGTTCTAAATAGTTTTTATTTGTTTCTAATAATGCTTGTACATCTGCGTTTTTAGCTTGAATGATAATTGGAATTTCTTTAGATAACGGTGTATTGACTTCTAAACGAGATTGACGTACAGATTTAATGATTTCAACGAGTTGTTCCATTACGTCTTTACTCTCTGGGAACATTAAGTCTTGATTGACTGTTGGCCAAGCACTTGTCACAATCGATTCACCTTGGTGTGGAACATTCTGCCAAATATGTTCTGTTACAAATGGCATAAATGGATGTAACAATCTCATCGTACGATCCAATGTATAACTCAACACTGAGCGTGTCACATTTTTTTGTTGCTCGTCATCACCATTCATCGGGATTTTACTCATTTCAATATACCAGTCACAGAATTCATCCCAAATGAAGTTGTAAAGGACACGTCCGACTTCACCGAACTCATATTTCTCACTGAGCTGTGTGACCGTATCAATCGTTTCATTTAAACGTGTTAATATCCATTGATCAGCAACTGATAAGCCTTGTGTCAAATCAATATCTTCAAATCGAAAATCTTCTCCAATATTCATCAAACTGAATCGAGCAGCATTCCATATTTTATTAATAAAGTTCCAAACAGATTCCACTTTTTCAGTAGAATAACGTAAATCATGACCCGGCGATGAACCTGTTGCTAAGAAATATCTTAAACTATCTGCACCATACTGATCGATCACATCCATTGGATCAACACCATTACCGAGTGACTTACTCATTTTACGTCCATCTTCAGCACGTACAAGACCATGTAACAATACATCATTAAACGGTCTTTGTCCTGTAAATTCTAAACCTTGAAAGATCATGCGTGCAACCCAGAAGAAAATAATATCATAGCCCGTTACTAACACATTTGTTGGATAATAACGTTTGAAATCTGCAGCTTCCTCATCTGGCCAATTTAAAGTTGAAAATGGCCATAACGCACTTGAAAACCATGTATCCAATACGTCTTCGTCTTGTGTCCAATTTTCTATGTCTTCAGGTTCTTCCATACCTACGTATAGTTCTCCGGTTTCATTATGATACCATGCAGGAATTTGATGTCCCCACCACAACTGACGCGAAATCGTCCAGTCACGAATTTCTTCCATCCAACGATTAAATGTTTTTTCAAATCGTGCTGGAACAAACTCAATACGTCCTTCTGTTTTTTGATTGTCTAATGATTGTTGCGCAAGTGGCTTCATTTTGACAAACCATTGTGTCGATAAATAAGGTTCTACCACTGCACCACTACGTTCAGAATGGCCAACAGAATGAACGTGATCTTCAATTTTGATGACTAATCCTTCTGCCTCAAGATCTTGAACAAGTTGTTGGCGGCACTCAAAGCGATCCATTCCTGCATATTTGCCTGCTTTATCGTTCATCTTACCTGACTCATCCATTACAACAATACGCTCTAAGTCATGGCGATTTCCAATTTCAAAATCATTAGGGTCGTGTGCTGGCGTCACTTTCATCGCACCACTACCAAATGCCTGATCAACATAGTCATCCGCTAATATCGGTAACGTACGTCCAACGATAGGCAAGATGACTTCTTTACCAATAACATCTTGATAACGTTCATCGTCAGGGTTAACGACTATTGCTGTATCGCCGAGCATTGTTTCAGGTCGTGTCGTCGCAATCTCAATATAGCCTTCACCATCCGCATAGGGATATTTAAAGTGATAAAACTTACCGTTCACATCTTCGTGAATCACTTCAATATCAGAAAGTGCCGTTCTTGCTTCTGGATCCCAGTTAATGATGCGCTCACCACGATAGATTAATCCCTTATTATACATATCTACAAAAACTTTACGTACTGCTTTACTTAAACCTTCATCTAAAGTAAAGCGCTCACGTGAATAGTCTAATCCTAAACCAAGCTTTGCCCATTGTTGACGAATGAATGCTGCATATTCATCTTTCCATTCCCATGCTTTCTCTAAAAACTTTTCCCGACCTATATCGTGACGTGAAATCCCTTCTTCACGCATTTTCGCTTCTACTTTGGCTTGTGTCGCAATACCCGCATGATCCATACCTGGTAAGTATAGTGTGTCATAACCTTGCATACGTTTCATACGTGTAATAATATCTTGTAACGTTGTATCCCATGCATGACCTAAATGTAACTTTCCTGTAACATTGGGTGGTGGAATAACAATTGTATATGTTGGTTTCTCTACATCTCCAGTTGGTTTAAAACGTTCATCATCTAACCACTTTTGATAGCGACCTGCTTCTACCTCTTGTGGATTGTACTTTGTTTGCATATCCATATCAAAAATCCCTCCATAAAAATAAAAAGAACACCTGCCCTAAATAGGACGGATGTTCCGTGGTACCACCTATATTCAATAGATTGTATTTACTATTGCACTCATATGATTAACGCTCATGACACGCTTTGACCTAAAAATTCAATCAAAGACCGAGTGGGCTACCTTCAGTTAATTTTTATATACATTCTCACCGACCATGTACTCTCTATAATAAAACATTAACTTACTCTTCCCAAATTTAATATTCAGTTTAATCTTATAGTATAATGAAATGGATTCGAAGTCAATATCAGGAGATGATTGAATGAATACTTGTGCTTTTGGAACAACAGACCCTCTCTATATTGAGTATCATAATCATTTTTGGGGCAAGCCATTATATGATTCACAAAAATTATTTGAATTACTCGCACTAGAATCACAGCATGCGGGCCTATCATGGCTAACGATACTCAAGAAAAAAGAGGCCTATCGTGAAGCTTTTTATCAATTCAATCCATATCAGATTGCAAATATGACAGAAGATGATATTGAATCTCTTATGTCATTTCCAAACATTATCCATCATCGTCAAAAGTTACGCGCGATCGTATCACAAGCACGTGGCTATCTTCAAATTGAACAAGAATATGAAAGTTTTAGTCACTTTCTTTGGTCGTTTGTAGGTGGCACGCCCATTGATCTTCAGTATAAAACTGCTGAAGAACGCATCACTGTTAACGATACAGCTAAAGCACTCTCCAAAGCTTTGAAAAGTTATGGCTTTAAATTTATCGGGCCTGTAACTGTTTTTTCATTCATGGAAGCTGCTGGTATGTATAATGCACATCTGATTGACTGCCCATATCGGATATAGCTTTATCATTTATACTTATGTACACGATAATTCAAATAAACATGAATCAATGGTGCAATAAGCATCAAAATAAAAAAGATACGAAAAATATGAAATGAAGAGACAATCGCAACGTCTGCACCTGTATCTAAAGCAACGAGTACGATTTGTGCCATACCTCCCGGCGCAGCCCCTAAGAACAATGTATTCAGAGGGATATGGTTCACATATTGTAGCCCCAATGCAATGAACAATGTTCCGGTAATCAGTAAAATATTTTGAAAAGCAATCGCAATGGCAATTCGCCCTTTCAAACGATGGGTTAAATGTGCAATTTGAACACCGATCCGTATCATATAAATGACTTGAGCTGCTGCGATAATCGGCGCATCTACTGTAAAAGATAAACCCGTCATAAGATTCCAGCAAATCAATACAAATATAGGTGCAAGTAACATCTTCGTTGGAAAATGAATTTTAGCCATAATTCCATATATCAATGCGATAGCCACCGCTAAAATCAATGCGTGTTTCAATGTTAACACATCACTAAATGGTGGCGTTTGTGTCATATTCATAGCTGTCTTTGTATCTGTTTTAAAAAAGTATGCAATGAGCGGAACAAGAATAACGACAAAAATAATACGTGAAGTCTGTGTTAAACTGACCACCAATATGTCTGCACGCTTATTTTCTTCAGCCATAACTAACATTTGACTCAGCGCACCCGGAATGACGCTTAATAAAGCTGTCTCATCGTTGACACCCGCAATATGACGAAACCCTATGGATACAATAAGTGCCAAAATTAACGTCAGTATACTCACGACCACAATAGAAAGCCAATGATGATGGATGTCTTGAATAACTTGTCTTGTAAAACTACTGCCAATCTGAACCCCCAATAAAATCAACCCGAGTTCACTTAGCCACGAAGGCCAACGCACATCTCGTTTAAACACTTTCACCGCAATCATACTGCCGATAATCGGACCAAACATCCATGGCAACATCATATGGCATTTTAATAAAATATAACTGCACAACACAGAGAGTAACAGGACGATCATATTATTTTTCAAAGTTTGCCGTGTCATAACCCATCCCCCTTGTTTACAATGACATACTCGCACCGATAATACGTCCTATCTTAATCATATACACTATTAATTTTATGATACCAAACATATATGGGATTACAATATAAAGGTGATGCTCATTAACAGGCGTCATTTTGACACATGTATACAGCACCACCTTGCACTATTTATAAGTGTGAATTAATGACCCCAAAATAAAAATACTTTTGTAGTCACTATCTTATATTTAATTGGAAGTATCTTGAGTGATATGACGCAATGCAACATCAAAAGCATCTATCGTACGTTGAATATCTTCTTTTGTATGTGATGTTGATAAAAACATCCCTTCAAATTGTGACGGTGGCAAAAAGACGCCCTGTTCGATCAATTCACGATACATTTGACCAAATAATTTTAAGTCTGAACGGTTCGCTTCTTCAAAGTTTGTCACAGGTCCTTCGTTAATAAAGAAACCTATCATTGATCCCGCACGATTGACTGTCAATGGTACATTATATCGAGCAAATACCGTTTTAAGTCCATCTTCTAATAAATCTCCAAGTTGATTAAAGTATTCATAGCTTTCCGGTGTCAACTGACTCAACGTCCAATAACCACTTGTCATCGCTAGTGGATTACCAGATAGTGTTCCAGCTTGATAGACATTACCACTTGGGGCAATATAGTCCATAATTTCTTTTTTACCACCAAATGCGCCGACAGGTAAACCACCACCGATCACTTTGCCTAGACATGTCAAATCTGGCATAACATCAAAATAACCCTGTGCACAGTGATAGCCTACTCTAAAACCTGTCATTACTTCATCAAATATTAACAGCGCACCATATTCATGCGTAATTTCTCGAAGTCCTTTTAAAAAGTCATTAATCGGTGGAACAACGCCCATATTTCCTGAAACAGGCTCAACAATAATTGCTGCAATGTCATCTCCAAACTGTTCAAAAGCATATCGTACAGCTTCCAAATTATTGTAAGGGACGGTAATCGTATTTTTAGCAATCCCTTCTGGAACCCCCGGAGAATCAGGTAAACCTAGCGTTGCAACACCAGAACCTGCCTTGATCAATAAGGAGTCACTATGACCGTGATAGTTACCTTCAAACTTGATGATTTTATTTTTACCTGTGTAACCACGTGCCAATCTTAAAGTATCCAATGTCGCCTCTGTACCAGACGATACCATTCTTACTTTTTCAATCGAAGGGACACGTTCAATCACTAACTCCGCTAAACGATTCTCTTCTAATGTTGATGCACCAAAACTTGTACCTCTATCTAACACACGATGCAATTCATCAATCACTTTAGTATTGCGATGACCTAAAATTAAAGGACCCCAACTTAAAACATAATCGATATATTCATTGCCATCAATATCATAAATACGACTGCCGTTCCCACGTTCCATAAAAATGGCTGGTGTATCTACTGCCTTAAACGCACGGACAGGGCTGTTTACCCCCCCGGGCATTAACTGTTCTGCCTTTTCAAAAGCTTTAATCGATTCATTATAACGCAAAATAAACGCCTCCTTGACACAAGATTAATTTAAATAACGACAAATATCTTTTGCAAAATAAGTAATAATCATATCTGCTCCTGCACGTTTCATTGAAATCATTTGTTCCATTACAATACGCTCTTCATCTATCCATCCATTTTGTGCGGCAGCTTTCGTCATGCTATATTCCCCACTTACATTATAAGCAACGATAGGAACATCACTATGATTGCGAACATCACGAATAATATCAAGATAGCTGAGTGCAGGCTTAACAATCATCATATCTGCACCTTCTGCCAAATCACTTTTCAACTCACGAAGTGCCTCTAAACGGTTGGCAGGATCCATTTGATATGTTTTGCGATCACCAAATGATGGTGCTGATTCTGCGGCATCACGGAATGGACCATAAAAACTTGATGCATACTTAATACCATAACTCATAATAGGAATATTATAGTAGCCTGCTTCATCTAAGCCTTTACGAATTTCTGCCACAAAACCATCCATCATATTACTTGGTGCAATAATATCAGCGCCTGCTTTAGCTTGAGAAACTGCTGTTTGAACTAACAGTGGCAATGTTTTATCGTTATCGACATCGTGTGTATGGTCATCAATCACACCACAATGACCATGATCTGTATATTCACATAAACATGTATCTGCCAAAATCAATAAATCTTGATACATTGATTTTGCGATTTGTGTCGCACGTTGAATCACACCATCTTCTACAAACGCACCTGTACCACACGCATCTTTTGTATTAGGAATACCAAAAAACATCATTGCACGAATCCCTAAATCATATGCTTCTTTTATTTCTTCATGCAATAAATTCAGACTGATTTGATATATTCCGGGTAATGACTTAATCTCTTCTTTGACATCATCACGCTCTACTACAAAAATGGGATAAATTAAATCTTCTTTATGCAAATGTGTTTCTCTCACCATACTTCTCATTGTATTGGATGAGCGCAAGCGTCTATGTCTATCAAAATTCATGTTTAGGACCTCTTTTCCAAAATTTTTTCAATCATTGCATCCAGTGTTTGTTGGCGTGCTAAACTGCTTTCATAGCCATATGACTTCAATGTTCGATAGGTTTGCTGACCAATTGTAAACATCTGATCAAATGTACTATGAGGATAGGTGTCAAACAATGCCCGAACTGCCGAAGCACTTGCAAAGGTAATAGCATCGACTTGATGTGTTTCTAATAGTTCATATACTTTTTGAACATTTTCTTGATGTGCAACAGTATTATAAAGATCTACCTTGGTCACATGATAGCCTCGTGCTGACAATGTTTGTGCTAACTTAGGACGTGCTTTTGCACTGGAAGGGATCAAAATACGTGCATGTTGTTCTGCCTCAAATCGCTCTAAAAACCCTTCTTGTGAATAATCATCCGGTATAAAGTCAACTGCTATGCCATGTTTTTCACAATAGGCTTGTGTCTTTTCCCCTATCACAGCAATATACTTCACATCCACATAAGGATAATATGGCAAAAAGTATGCCACTGCATTTTTAGATGAAAAAATGAGCCAATCATATGATATATCTAAAACTGCTCTTTCTAACGGATAACCTATTGTTGCTACAAGCGGCAAATGCACGATATCTACCGCCCTATGCTGAAATGCGTGTGTTTGCGTCATCAGAACGGTCGGCTTCATCACCAAATCACCTCATATTTAAGATTCATTCAACGATTGAATCACTTCGTAAGCGCCTTGCTGTTTTAAAATCTCGCTCACTTCTTTACCAATAGCAATAGGATCCTGACCCACTGCTGTATGCTGAAATCTTTGCTGACCGTCTGGGGACATAATAAGACCCGTAAAACGAATATGTCGCTGGTCATCTATGATAGCGTGACCCCCTATCGGCACTTGACAGCTCCCATCCATTTCTTTTAAAAATGTGCGCTCTGCTGTTACACACGCTTCAACATCGGCGTTATGTACTTTCGATAGAAGTGCTAATAATTCTTGATCATCTGCACGGCACTCTATTCCCAATGCACCTTGTCCAATAGCTGGAATAATCGAACCATCATCTAAATAACTTGTAACGATATCATCTGACCATCCCATACGTTTCAATCCTGCAGCTGCCAAAATAATCGCATCATAATTTTCTGTTTGCAACTTTTTGAGACGTGTATCAATATTGCCTCGAATCCACTTGATCTCCAAATGCGGATAATACGATAATAACTGTGCACCACGTCTTAAAGAACTTGTTCCGACAATACTACCTGCTGGTAAATCTTTCAATGCAATATGGTTTTTAGCAATATAGGCATCATATGGGTTTTCTCGATCTGGGATACAACCGAGTGTCAGCCCCTCGGGAAGTACACTTGGCACATCTTTCAACGAATGAATAGCCATATCAATGTCTTTACTAAACAATTCGTTTTGAATTTCTTTGACAAAGAGTCCTTTTCCTCCCACTTTAGAAAGTTGACGATCAACAATTTGATCACCTTTAGTAACAATCTCTTTAATTTCAACCTCTAAACCCGGGTGAACTGCTTTAAGACGTTCAATAAACTGCTTACTTTGTGTTAATGCCAACTGACTTCTCCTAGAGCCTACTACAAGTTTTCGCATGTAACAAACCTCCAATATAATATATCAAATACCTGTCCATTGATGAAAAGATGAGAGCTGTGTAATCACAATAAGATTAATCATACAACACAAAAACAACATGATATTAATATAGATTAAACTTCGTTGCTTGCACAATTTGCTCATTCGTAATACAAGGTAACAAGTATAACTCATAAAAATAAATAATGATGAAATGACCTTCAAGTCAAGAAAAATATGTGTACCGACAGAAATAAGTCCCCACTGTACACCTAATATGAGACTGACGAATAATATAATCTCTCCTACAAGCGTACAATAAAAAACCGTTTTCTCTAATGTGCCTACACTACTCATTCTAAAATAATTTTGATTAAAACGCTTTAATTTCAAATTACGATACTGAACTAAATATAAAATTGCATTGACAAAACCAATTGCAAAAATAACATAACTGAGTAATGCAAGCGAAATATGGAACACGAGCAATTCATTAATGACTGTTACCCTTGCACCATCCATACGAAATTGAGATGGGTGAAATGTATGGATAGACATAAAGATAAAGCCCAGCATCGTCAATAATACAACCATCATATCTGACATACGACATACTGCTAGAACAAATGTAATCGTCAATATCAACCATGTCAGCATATAAAAACTTTCAACAATAGATGTTAACGGTAATTGCCCACGCCATAACACATACATAGTTAAAGAGATTGTTTGACATACCCAAACAATCCCCAATACATAAAACCCGATATTTTGAAGCCGATAATTTTTTTGAAATAAATCAATGGTTAAACAAATCACACAGATTAAATATATCAATAAAATTACTTCATGAAATTTGATAAAAAACGCTTCTATCATAGGCATCACCCATTTTTTAAGATTCAAAACCTAGTAGACGCTGCTTTAAGATACGCTGCTTTTTCTCGATTGCTTGTTGTTGATAATCCATCTCTACATCAAGGTCAAATATCGCTTGGAATAATTGTAATTTTTCTGTTGCTTGATGGTCGCCACTTATCTCTTTCGCTTGTTTGATCGGTTGTTTCAACATCTGGTTAATAATACTTTTCGTATGCTTAGAAACAACACTTCGCTCTCTATCAGACAAATGCGGTAACTTGCGATCGATACTTGCCATTGTCTCTTGCTGGATAGCCATCGCTTGTTCACGTAACGCACGTATCACAGGCACGACACCAAGCATGCGCACCCAATCATTATGCTTCTGAATTTCTGACGGAATACGTTCAGCAATGGCTTCGGCTGCACGTTGACGCTCTTTCATATTCGCATCTACCAAACCTTTTAAATCATCAACGTCGTAAATAAAGACTTCCATATCTGTCGATTCAAACGGCTCAATATCTCTTGGAACAGCAATATCAACAAGCACGATAGGTGTGTTTTTCTTTACAACAGCTTGACGCATGGCCAACATATCTTTCGTGATAATAAAACTGTCAGCACTTGTTGAACTAATCACAATATCGACTTGTGATAACAACTGTGCCAAATGGGACATTGTTGCAACTTGGACATCATGTTTTTGTGCTAATAACTCAGCACGAGATGTCGTACGATTGATCACTGTAATATCAGATACGCCTGCACCTTTAAGATTTAGAACCGATAGCTCACCCATTTCACCTGCACCAATAACAAGCGCACGTTTTTTATTAAGTTTGCCAAACATTTTTTTCGCCAGCTCAACCGCTGCATAAGAAACACTTACTGCATGATCTGCAATGTCTGTTTCATGATGTGCTTTTTTACTAAACGTAATCGCTTGTTTAAATAATTCATTAAAGATGGTTCCTGTTGTTTCGGCTTTTTGTGCCGTAAAAAAGGCATCACGGATTTGACCTAAAATCTGTGTTTCACCTAACACGATAGAGTCTAACCCCGAAGTCACTCTAAATAAATGTGCAATAGCATCGTCACCATAAGTAATATCTGTAATTGCTTTAATCTCATCTAACTCAAAATTAAATTGTCTTGCTAAAAAACGCTGAATATAATAGCGACCCGTGTGAATTTGATCAACAACTGCATAGACTTCTGTTCTGTTACAGGTTGATAAAATGACGTTTTCTAAAATCGATTTTGTTTCAAATAACGCTTCATGTACACGAATCATGTCTGTATCCTTAAATGTGAGCTTTTCACGCAATGTGACATCTGCTGTACGATGGTTAATACTCACTGCAATAAAATACATGATAACGTCCCCCTATAAACTACAATAGTTACATTATAACACAGAACATCTCTATTCAAATTCCTTTAAAAAGAGTTTAGAATGATAATGCTTCTTAATGTTCATATTTTAGTCAAAAATATCTATTGTTCAGATGCTGTTCCGATGGCACGCTGAATGCTTTCCCATATAAGTGGTTGTTTATTTTTAGAGAGTGATGAGTAACTGATAATCTGATCATGACGATCTAAATCGAGTGTTTCTTTAATCACTTTAATATGTTTTTGAACCTTGCCTTTGGGTACTTTGTCTTCTTTTGTCGCGATAATCAATGTTGGGATTTCAAAGTGTTTTAAATAGTCATACATTAAAATGTCATCTTCTGTGGGTGGATGCCTTAAATCAACAAGCTGAATCACAAGTTTTAAAGCTTCACGCGTCGTCAAATAGGTTTCAATCATTTTTCCGAATGCCTCACGCTGTTTCTTACTTACTTTGGCATAGCCATAACCCGGAACATCTACAAATATCAATTGCTCATCAATATTATAAAAATTGAGTGTTTGTGTTTTTCCCGGCTGCTGTGAAGTTCTCGCCATATTTTTTCGACCAATCATGCTATTGATAAATGTTGATTTACCAACATTCGAGCGCCCACTTAACGCCACTTCAGGCAATCCCATCTCCGGATATTGCTCTTGCTTTACTGCACTGATTAATAATTCGACATGATTTGCATTAATTTTCATAGCATTACTCCTTTATGTGTGTATTTTATATTAACGACCAAAAGGCTCAAGACGTGCATGAATACACACTCTCAAGCCTTTATTCCATCATACTATGCTGATGTTTTTGTATTATTAAGCAATTGTCCTTCTGCATCATAGAGTTCTGGTGCAGTTTCATTTGTAATCGTATCTTTGGTAATGACTACTTTGGTAACATCTTCTGTTGATGGTATATCGAACATAATATCAATTAAAGCTTCTTCAATTATCGAACGCAATCCACGAGCGCCCGTCTTACGTTCGATTGCTTTCTCACTGATTGCTGCGAGTGCATCATCTGTAAATTCTAAAGCGACATCATCCAGTTCAAGCATTTTTGCATATTGTTTGACTAATGCATTTTTAGGTTGTGTCAAAATATTTTTTAGCGCTTCGACATCTAACGTCTCTAAGTTTGCAACAATCGGAACACGGCCGATAAACTCAGGAATCAAGCCATATGTTTGCAAATCTTCTGGACGAATATGCTCTAATAAGCTAGCTTCATCATAATTTGACACTTCGTTGCTTGCAAAACCAATAACCTTTTCACCTAAGCGACGTTTAATCACTTCATCAATACCATCAAAAGCGCCACCTAAAATAAATAAGATGTTTGTTGTATCGATTTGAATGAATTCTTGGTTTGGATGCTTACGCCCACCTTGTGGCGGTACGCTTGCAGTTGTGCCTTCAAGAATTTTTAGTAAGGCTTGCTGAACACCTTCACCCGATACATCTCTTGTAATAGATGTATTCTCTGACTTACGTGCAATCTTATCAATCTCATCAACATAGATAATCCCTTTTTCAGCTTTATCAATATCAAAATCCGCCGCTTGAATAAGACGTAATAAAATATTTTCTACGTCCTCGCCTACATAGCCTGCTTCAGTTAAGCTTGTCGCATCTGCTATTGCGAATGGAACATTCAACGTACGTGCTAGTGTTTGTGCTAAAAGTGTTTTACCACTGCCCGTTGGCCCGATTAAAGCCACATTACTCTTTTGTAATTCAACATCGTCTTCATTAGGCCCTAGTTGCTGAATACGTTTGTAATGGTTATAAACAGCAACAGCCAGTGATTTCTTAGCTTTTTCTTGACCGATAACATAATTATCCAACTGTGCCATAATTTCTTTTGGTGTTGGTAACTCTGTCAGTTCTTCTGCCTCTGTTTGATTGAGTTCTTCTTCAACGATTTCGGAACACAATTCAATACATTCATTACAAATGTAAACACCACTACCTGCAACGAGTTTTTTCACTTGGTCTTGATCCTTACCGCAGAAAGAACATTTTAAGTTTTCTTCGTCTTCATTGAATTTAAACATATTATCTTAACACCCCTGTCCTTTACGACTATACTAGAAAGCATTTTATTACGCAAACCTTTACGCTTTCAAGTTATTTGCATAAAACGAACGAAAGCGGGACAGAAATCTATTCTTGCAATAAGATTTCGTTGTCCCGCCATAGCAAGTAGTATTGGCTTGAAACGACTCACTATATCATCTACATCTAAGTAACAAACCTTTGTCTTCTTGCTTACATTGCTTTATTGAAGTTAAATGATAGCTCAAATAGAAGTAGGACAAAAATCACCAGTGAATGCGCACACTTTTAGTATGCTATGTGATTGTTATGTCCTAGCCTCTTATTATATTATGCTTCTGAATCTTCTTTTGCAGGTGCATCAACTAACTTTGCTTCACCTACTAATAAATCAATGACTTTTCTAACACGTATGTCATTTTTGATTAGATCGCTATTACCCAAAGTTTTCTTGATATCTTCAACAGAAATACCAAACTGTTCGCTCATTTTCGCTAATTCACTGTCTACATCTTCTTCTGTCGCTTCGATATGCTCTGCTTGCGCAATCGCTTCTAATGTTAAGTTTGTTTTAACACGTTGTTCTGCGTCATCTTTCATTTGCTCGCGCATATCTTCTTCAGTTTGACCTGAAATTTCAAAGTATGTTTTCAAGTCTAAACCTTGTTGTTGCATATTTTGCGCAAACTCTTGAATCATGCGATCTTGTTCAGTTTTAATCATCGCTTCTGGAATATCCACTGTT
Organism: Staphylococcus sp. 17KM0847; assembly: GCF_013463155.1. Taxonomy (NCBI): domain Bacteria; kingdom Bacillati; phylum Bacillota; class Bacilli; order Caryophanales; family Staphylococcaceae; genus Staphylococcus; species Staphylococcus xeri. The sequence goes on along the minus strand of NZ_CP040781.1, from coordinate 896,317 downwards.
GCATTATCAGCAGCTTTGATGACTGCTTCTTCTTTTTGTGCATTTTCGACATCCGTTTTTTTAGATTCTTCTAATTGTTTACGCACATTTGTTTTATATGCTGCTACATCTTCAGCGTCAGCATCTAATTCACTCGCTAGCTCATCATCTAATACAGGAACTTCTTTTACTTTGATTTCGTTGATTTTCACTTTAAAAGTTGCTGGTTTACCTGCTAATTCAGCAGCATGGTATTCTTCTGGGAAAGTCACTTCTACGTCTTTTTCCTCTTCAACTTTTAAGCCTACTAATTGATCTTCAAAACCTGGAATAAATGAACCTGAACCGATTTCTAAATCGTAGCCTTCAGCTTGTCCACCTTCAAATTGTTCTCCATCCACATAACCATCAAAGTCAAGGTTAACAACATCGCCTTGTTGTACTTCGCCATCTTCTTTAACGACCATATCAGCCATCTCTTCAAGACGTTGGTTGATTGTGTCTTCTACCATGTCATCTGTCACTGTAACATCTTGCTTTTCAATTTCTAATCCTTTGTAATCACCAAGTGTTACTTCTGGTTCTACTGTTACAGTTGCTTCGAAGATGAAATCTTTACCTTTTTCTAATTGCTTAATGTCAATTTCAGGCTGTGCAACAGGTTTAATACCTGTTTCATCGATTGCATTGCTGTATGCAGGTTGTAATAAAATATCAAGTGCATCTTGGTATAAGCTCTCTACACCAAAACGTTGTTCAAAAATCGGACGAGGTACTTTACCTTTACGGAAGCCCGGAACATTAATATTTTTAACTACTTTTTTGAAAGCTTGATCTAAAGCTTTGTTTACTTCTTTAGCAGGTACAGTTACTTCAAGTAACCCTTCATTACCTTCTTTTTTTTCCCATGTCGCTGTCATGTATAAAAACCTCCATGATATCCATTTTTAAAATTTTTCAACTTCTTTATTATAACATAGCTAAGTTTTGTTTCAAATAGACTAGGCTATGTATTTAACATTTTAATCCATTCTAAAAGTCTTTTGTCGCCTTTATGCGATACGGGGAGCCCCATCATCTCTTGAAAATACATCTGATAAGTGTACACCCATGTTTCATCATTTGCCATCTTCGTAACATCTACTGGATAGATGACGATATTATGTGTATTCAAATGCACATACGCCTCTTGAACCATCGAAGGCATCTCTGACTCTAACCATGTTATGATTTGAGGCACAATACTTTCTTTAAAATGTGTTTGCTCAACACCGGGTAATGCTTCGGGTACAATCGTATGTGTCTGGTCAAACTGCTGAAACTGAATGTTTTGATTGTAACCAGCAAAACGCAAATATTCAAGCATTAAACTTTGTAATGTTGCGCCAATCTCTTCATATTGCATTAAATATGCAATGGTGTCAGCAAATTGATACATACTCTCATCAATTAATGATAATATCAGCTCCGTTTGTACTGACAATGATAATTGATGAAAACGTTGGAGCTGCTGGCTTATATCTTCTTTACGCACATTCAACTGTTCTTGTGCTTGATCTTTGATCGGCAGTAATAGTAGGCGCGTCTGATGTGTCTTTACATGATTAAGTACTTGTTCTATAACTGTTACTACAGCTTGATATTGTGAGAGCGCATAAAGACTCTTCACGTAATAAATCATAAGCTCATCGTAAGGTTGATACCCTTGAAGGAGCAAAATATGTGTTTCCTCTTTTAACTCTAAATATGATTCTAACGCCCATAATACGTGACATTTTTTAAGTGCAAGTATTTCACTCAGTTCGAAGTGTTTTTCATAGGCATTAAACAAATCATATGCTGTTTCATATTGTTCATTGTACATCGCTTCATCAATATCATTGATTAACTTTTGTTGCATCTTAGGAAATCGAATCACTTCCGACATTATGCTCACCTATTTCAACTTTTCTAATATAAGCGCACTCCAAGATTCAAATTGTGTCAAGTCTTCAATAGCATCCACTGCACGCCATTCGATCGCCAGTGTATCTGTTTCACGCACTTCTACTTGATCGGTATGTACGCGAATTTTGAACACAACACCAATATGAACACGACCTACTTCATTCGTATCATCATTAATAAAACCTAGATGTTCTAAGTATTGATCATCATTAAGCGTTAATCCAACTTCTTCAGATAATTCACGTGAGGCGTTATCAATCATCACATCCATGATTGAACGTGCATCGGGTACATCATTCATATGACCACCAACACCGATAGATCCCAAGCCATGTAAACGTGCTTCCCCTCCACCAGTTAGACGTTGATATACTAAAATCTCTCCGCGTTCATTTTCAAGAATGCAATATGAAATAAGTTGTTTATACGCTGGATCTTCTTCCATATCGCCACGACGTTTCACTTCATACTGATCTAGTACATTCAACATCTCTACACTTTTCACATGATCTTGTGATATAAAACCGTTAAATGCTCGTTTTTCATCGTCAAACAACTTTACTCTTTCAACAACTGTAATAAGTTCATCAAATTTAGACATAATCTACTCCTTCATTATTCTGCTACGTCTATCCTACCAAAGCTGACATATAAGCGCTACACATACCTTTTGCTATATCGCCTTTCTCAGTCTTATTTCAGACATTATCTGCCATTTAGAGTAGTTTGTGACTCTATCACAAAAGGTAGACAACCAAAAGAAAAGAGTTGGCCGTCTATTACTAAACAAACCAACTCTTTATTCATTGTTATTTTAAAGCTGCTTTTGCTTTATTCACTAACTCAGCAAACGCTTTTTCATCTGAAATCGCAATCTCAGAAAGCATTTTACGGTTGATGTCAATACCTGCTAATTTTAAACCATTCATTAAACGTGAATAACTTAAATCATGTTGACGTGCAGCTGCATTAATACGTGTAATCCATAATTTACGGAAGTCACGTTTTCTTTGACGACGGTCACGGAATGAATATTGACCTGATTTCATAACTTGTTGTTTTGCAACTTTATATAAAGTACTTTTTGAACCGAAGTAACCTTTAGCTAATTTGATTGTCTTTTTACGACGCGCTCTTGTTACTGTTCCACCTTTTACACGTGGCATAATAAATTCCTCCTCATTATCTCTTTATACGCATGATTGCGTATCTCGCTCTTTTATAGTCGAATCATTAATTGTATGATTATTTAACGTATGTTAATAATTGTCTTACGCGTTTTGCATCACTTTTAGATACTAAAGCTGCTTTACGAAGTTTGCGTTTTTGTTTTGTTGATTTATTAGCAAACAAGTGTGAAGTGTAAGCTCTAGAACGTTTTAATTTACCATTTCCAGTTCTTTTAACACGTTTCGCTGCTCCGCGGTGAGTTTTCATTTTAGGCATGATTAATTTCCTCCTATATCTCGTCTTTATTTTTCATTTATTGGCGCCAACATAAGAAACATCTGACGGCCTTCCATTTTAGGTTTTTGCTCAACAGTTGCAATATCTTTACACTCGTCGGCAAAATTTTCTAAAACACGTTGACCGATCTCTTTATGTGTAATGGCACGCCCTCTGAAACGAATAGAAACTTTAACTTTATCACCTTTTGTTAAAAACTTACGTCCGTTTTTCAACTTAGTATTGAAGTCATGTTCTTCAATCGTTGGACTCAGACGAATTTCTTTAACATTGATCACTTTTTGTTTTTTCTTCATTTCTTTTTCTTTTTTCTGTTGCTCGAACTTATATTTTCCATAATCCATAATACGAGCGACAGGTGGCTTGGCATTTGGTGCTACGACTACAACATCTAAACCGAGTCGATCTGCCATCTCCAATGCCTCTTGTTTAGATTTGATACCTAGCTGGTCACCATTTTGACCGATAACACGTAGCTCTCTAGCGCGAATCTTTTCGTTTACTTGCGTTTGATCCTTAGCTATGGTTGACACCTCCAAAAATTTTACGAATGGTCCAAGCACGAAAAGAAGCGAGGGTTTAATCCCCCGCTTCTAACGTTAACATGAACATAACTCACATGTTTATATCGTTAACCTGCCAACTGCTTTGTGCGTCGCTACAGGTGAGAAGCGGGTTGCTTCTACTTGGTCCGTTTCGTATTCAACAGATATAATCATACCAAGTCATTTATAATTAGTCAACATATTTATGAAAGTTTTTTTCGTCCATCGTTATATCTTGATCAAGGTTCACTTTTTCTAATGGAATCATTTTTGTTCTATATTTTATTTTATGATATAAGAAGAAAAATAAGAATACTGGAATACCCATGTATGTGATAAAAAAGCGATTTAAATCAAAATCTCCACTTTGAATAAAATCTACATCTTGCCCAATAATGACAACAATACATAAAATCAATGCCAAGACTGGACCAAATGGGAACCATTTTGCCTGATATTTCAATTTAGAAACATCATAGTTTTGTACTGCAAAAGCTTTGCGAAAACGATAGTGACTGATTGCAATACCTAACCAAGCAATAAATCCTGTCAAACCACTCGCTGCCACAATATATTCGTAAGCATTGCCACTAATATGTTGGACAATAAAAATTAAAATCACAACTGCAGCAGTCGTTAACATCGAAATCAGTGGCGTTCCATTACGGTTTGTCTTACTGAATGATCGCGCTGCCAAACCATCTTTCCCCATTGAATACAACATACGTGTACTCGCATACATACCTGAGTTGCCTGCTGAGAGTACAGAAGTCAAAATAACAGCATTCATAAATGAGGCAGCAAACGCTAAACCAGCGTTTTTAAATACTAATGTAAATGGTGATGTTGCAATATCATCACCGCCACCCATTAACGCTGAATGATCATAAGGGATTAACATACCGATAATAAAAATAGCTAAAATGTAAAACAGTAAAATACGCCAGAAGACTTGTTTAATCGCTTTGGGTACTGCACGTTCTGGGTTTTCTGACTCACCTGCTGTAATCCCTACAAGCTCTGTACCTTGGAAAGAGAAACCAGCAATTAAGAAAACACCGAAAATAACAAGTAAGCTGCCACCCATGCTATCACCTAAAATAGGTGCATCTCCTTTTGTAAAGACATCAAAACCAACTGCTTGTCCACCCATAATCCCTACAATCGTCAATAATCCTACAATAATGAAAATGATAACTGTGGCAACTTTGATAAAGGCAAACCAATACTCGCTCTCACCATAAACTTGGACAGATAATGCGTTTAAGCTAAAGATGATCACCATAAAAATACAGCTCCATGCCCAAGGTGGTAAAAATTGCATCGGCTCCCAGTAGCCAATGACTTGAGCTGCAATTGTGACATCGGCTGCTACCGTAATCACCCAGTTAAACCAATAATTCCAACCTAATGCAAATCCGAGTGAAGGATCTACAAAGCGTGTAGCATAAGTACTAAAAGAACCTGTGACCGGCAAATATGTCGCCATTTCGCCTAAAGATGTCATTAAGAAAAACACCATAATACCAATAATCGAGTAGCCGAGCAATGCCCCCAGTGGACCCGCATCGTGAATGGCACCTCCTGATGTCATAAATAAACCTGTTCCAATTGCACCACCAATCGCAATCATCGAGATATGACGATCTTTCAAATGACGTTGTACACTATTTTGTGTTTGTGTCGTATTGTTACTCATATTGTCTTCCTTTCTTTTATATTAGAGGAGATGCTCATAAAACAAAACTAAGGTTGCATCCCTATGATGCAACCTTAGCTCTATCTAAAATGAATAGTAGCGCATCACGTGTGTGACAGTCTAGCTCCTTTCGAAAACTAGCCCAACGAAATAAAACGATGGCTTTATTTCATTTCGGCATTTTCACCTTTTACTCGTTCAACATATGCACCATCATTGCTTCTGACGAGTGACTCATTGAAAATGCAACCTCTAACTAAATTGTTTATTAAATTAATTAAACATCAGTATACCTTATTTACGTACAAATCACAAGACTATCTTTGTTTTTTTAGTCGAATTTCATCTACTAAACGCCAAACAAAGTCTTCTGCATCTACTGTTTCTTGGTCTTTCGAACCATATTGTCGAACATTCACTTCATGGTTTTCTACTTCTTTATCACCTACAACGAGCTGATAAGGTATTTTTTTCATTTGTGCTTCTCGAATTTTGTAACCCATTTTTTCATTTCGATCATCAATATTCACACGTACGCCTTGTGATTTTAATGTATCATGGATTTGACGAGCATAGTCATAATGCAAATCAACATTAACTGGAATAATTTCTACTTGTTGTGGTGCTAGCCATGTTGGAAATGCACCTTTTGTTTCTTCTGTTAAAAATGCAACGAAGCGTTCCATTGTTGATACAACACCACGATGAATAACAACAGGCTGATGTTGTTCACCGTCTTGACCGATATATGTTAATTCAAATTTTTTCGGTAGTAAGAAGTCCAGTTGTGCTGTCGATAATGTTTCCTCTTTACCCATAGCCGTTTTAACTTGGACATCTAGTTTTGGACCGTAGAATGCCGCTTCACCTAATGCTTCTTCATATTCCAGACCAAACTCATCTACAGCCTCTTTTAGCATTGTTTCTGCTTTATTCCACATATCATCGTCATCAAAATATTTTTCTTTATCTTCTGGATCACGGTAACTCAAACGGAATTTATAGTCTTTAAAGCCAAAGTCTTCATAAACGTTTAAAATCATCTCAATCACGCGTTTGAACTCATCTTTGATTTGATCAGGTCTTACAAAAATATGTGCATCATTCAATGTCATCCCACGTACACGTTGTAATCCTGATACTGCTCCACTTGCTTCATAACGATGCATTGTACCAAGCTCAGCAATACGAATTGGCAATTCACGGTAAGAGTGTGGTTTATTAGCATAGACCATCATATGATGTGGACAGTTCATCGGACGTAATACCATCGCTTCATCAGCATCTAACTGCATCGCTGGGAACATATCATCTTGGTAGTGGTCCCAGTGACCAGATGTTTTATATAATTCTACATTTGCTAATACAGGTGTATACACATGGTCGTAGCCTAGTGCCACCTCTTTATCTACAATATAACGTTCGATTTCGCGACGAATTGTCGCACCGTTCGGCAACCATAATGGTAAACCTGCACCGACAAGTTGATTGTTTGTAAACAGCTCTAAATCTTTACCAATACGACGATGGTCACGCTCTTTACGCTCTTCTAACATTTTCAAGTGTGCTTTTAAGTCTTTTTTATCAAAGAATGCTGTACCGTAAATACGTTGAAGCATTTTGTTATTGCTATCTCCACGCCAATACGCACCTGCCGTAGATAACAATTTAAATTCTTTAATTTTAGCAGTCGAAGGTACATGAACGCCTCGACATAAGTCTGTAAACTCACCTTGTGTATACAATGTTACAAGTTCATCTTCTGGTATGGCATCAATCAGTTCTAATTTGTATGGATCATCGCTGAAAAACGCTTTAGCCTCTTCACGTGATACTACTTTACGTTCGATTTTATGATTTTCATCTACAATTTGTTTCATTGTTTTTTCGATTTTTTCAAAGTCATCACTTGAAACTTTGTCTGACATGTCGAAGTCATAGTAAAAACCACCATCAATGACAGGACCTACACCAAACTTCACATCGCCATACAGACGTTTTAATGCTTGTGCCATCAAGTGTGCTGTCGAATGACGCAATACCTCTAGCGCTTCTTCACTACCCGGTGTCACAATTTCAATCTCTCCGTCTACTTCTAATGGTCTTGTTAAATCTACCATTTCATTATTGTATTTACCGGCAACTGCCTTTTTGCGTAAACCGGGACTAATCGACTGTGCAATTTCTTCTGTTGTTATCCCTTTGTCAAACGCCTTTTCATTACCATCTGGGAAACGTACATTAATTTGTGCCATGATTCATCCTCCTAATTGTAAACACGTTAATCATGATGTGATTCGTACAAATACACTCATGCATAGAACTGATAAACAAAAAGACCCCATCCCTATAAAGGGACGAGGTCTTCGTGATACCACCCTAAGTTCGCCACAGTCCGACTGTGACATCTCTACATAAGATAACGGTCTTGAGCCGAGTATTTATTACAATACTATTGAAAAGAGGGAGTAATAAACAACTGCATTGATTGCACTCTCATCACCGGCAACTTTCTGTATAATGTCCATTGATTATCGTATCCTCTTCATGATTAACGTTATGAATTTAATACTATTATAACGCTATTTTAATTTTTTTCAATGGTTACGATAATTTTCTCCCTCTAATTGATAAGGTTGAGACAGTGCTTTAATGCGTTCCATAATCCTTTTAGCCTTTGTCCATTCAATCCCATTTTTCGTCCGAGCGATGTGAGACTCTAACTCTTCAAAATTCATATTCGAACTAAAAAATGTAGGCAACTCTTGAATCATACGATAATGCAATACAGGGCCTAACACTTCATCACGTACCCATGGCGTCATATCTTCAGCACCAATATCATCCAATATCAATACTTGCGCTTTGCGAACTTGTTCGATTTTTTTATCTGTACTCCCGTCTTTAAATCCATTCTTTAACGTACGGATAAATTCGGGAACATAGATGATAGTTGTCGGGATACGATGTTCTTTCAGTTCATTGGCAATCGCACCGAGAATAAATGACTTACCTGTTCCAAATGGACCGTGCAAATAAAAACCTTTCACAGACTTGTGCGCAGCAATATCTTCAATCAACGCTTGAAACTGCATCGCAAGATCTAGGCGATTACGTCTATCCAAATAAACATCCTGTAACTTGGCATTCAATGTATCGGGATGCATATGAAATGAAGTGATCATGCTATGTGCCAAGCGTTCCTCATCATGACGAATCTTACACGGGCAAGGCTTATAGCGAATTTTTATACGCTGATTTTCAATGTATAGTTCTGGGATATGTCCTTTGACGAAATTCGGACACGTTTCATACGTATGATGATCTGTATAGTCTTTTTGTTGATCTTTAAATTCCTGTAAAATATTCAGATCATTTTCAATCATCGCATTCGTGACTTCTGATTGATGTTCGAGCAAAAATGCTTTCACATCATCATCTGCAAGCACTTGTTTTTTTATCTTTTCTATTCGTTTGAGTATTGCATCATTATCCCCCATTATTTGGCTGAAAGGTTTCATTCTTCATCACCTACCTCTTTACTTTTTTGTAAACTTTTTAGAAATGCTTCACGATCTCGGGCTAATGCTTCTTGATCTTCTTCTTTTTTCTGGAACTCTTCAGGATGTGTTATCCAGCGTGGCTTTTCTTCATATACAGGTGCCTGTTTATATGTGTATGGTTTACTTTTGGGTTGCTGTTGTTTCTCTCTTTTACGTGTTTCGTTACGTTGAATATCCATCGCTTTCTCATAGGCTGATTTTGCATCATGAATACCGTGCTTCTTCCAACTTGATGCCACTGAATACACATATTTTTCCGGCAAATTTTTATCGAGTTTTTGCATTACATATTGGAGGAGTACATTGATCACCCCAAAACTAAAGCCCTCACGCTGTACGAGTTCTTCAATCATCTTTTTTTGATAGAGCGGTGGTTCAGAGCCACTATATGATGTCAACATGACAACCGGACTCGTATGATCCATCAGCGCAAACCAATCATCCCAACTCGTCACTTCATTCGGCTCCGTATCATTTTCTGTATGATGAGCCGTAGATTGTGGTTTTACAGATTGCAATGCTGGTAACTCTTGATGATTTTCCATCAAGAAGTAGTTTTGTGCCTGTTTACGTAAATCCATGACAGATAAGCTTTGATCGCTATTGATTGACTTCAAGATGAGCGTTTTCATTACATCTGGAGAGAGACGATACAGTGTTGCAAGTTGAACAATCAATGACTTCGTTGGCTCCGACAAAATCGCTTTGCTGATATAATGTGTTTGAAGCATATCTGCCAATAACTCAAAATCAAATGAAACATCTGTTAAGTCGACCCCATCATACACCGCTTCATCTAAACCTTTTTCGGTTGCTTTGGGCTGTTGCTTCGGCACTTTAAACACATCTGTAAATTTTTTAGTCATATCCGCAAACCCTGTAAGATCTACTTCTGGCAATATAAAGTATGACTTCAACTGATGATAGCGCTGTTGTCCGACAACCTGATAAAAATAAATAGACAACAGTGGATCATTGAAAAAATCACGGGCATTCGGCGGTGGGAGTAACTGATAAACAAACTGTGTCACCGTTTCAGAATGTTTGACATACGTACGGACTAAGCCGATACCTTCTAATAAATCGAGATTTTCTCTAATTTGAGCAAGACCCATCTTTAATTCAGACATCATAATATAATGTGTATACTTTTCTTCAAGTGCTGGCTGATTAAACTGACTTAAAAATTGATAAATACCAATCGCCTCTGCACCAATTAAAGGTGTGAAGAGGCGACTTAATATCTCATCATGAATGGCTTGATGATGATATTGGCGTATCACACAAAATCCATCATGTGGACTGACTTGTTTACGATGCAAAGATAAACTCATTATAATTCACTCCGCTTATTCTCTTTCAATATGCCTTGCATGGACTCTAATAATTGGTCTACATCTTTAAATTCTCGATAAACCGATGCAAATCTTACATAGGATACTTGATCCACTTGCATTAATAAATCCATCACATACTCTCCAATATCGCGTGATGAAATTTCTGCAATGCCTGATTCACGCAATTGCCATTCCACCTGATTGGTAATTTCTTCTAATTGTTGCAAACGAACAGGACGCTTCTCACATGAACGCACAAGACCATTTAATATTTTTTCACGATTGAATTGTTCGCGTGTTCCATCTTTTTTCACAACAATCAATGGACTCATCTCAATGTGTTCAAAAGTTGTGAAACGCGTGCCACATTGGTCACATTCACGTCTTCTTCGGATGGCATTCGTATCTTCTACGTGTCTTGAGTCAACAACACGAGATTGTGTATGGTTACATTTTGGACATTTCACGACTTTGTCACCTTCTCAGCAATCATTTTGTTTCATTATACTATAAAACAACGCTATAACAAAAGTGAGGCATCATCTTGGAGAGACGATACTGACCTCTTTTTATTTTATAAACAACACTTTAGTTGACATAATATTGTTATAGTTTTTATATTCTATGATAAGAAATGCCCTAGATTCATGCGATAATATAAAGAAAGCGCTGAACCACATACACAGTGATCCAGCGCTTTAAATAAATATTGATTAGATTTCTTTTGCGATCAGTTGTAAGACATCTACAACACGGTTAGAATAGCCCCATTCGTTGTCATACCATGCCAATACTTTAACTTTATTGTCACCCATAACAATAGTTGATGGTGCGTCAATGATTGCAGAGTGTGGGTTCGTCATAAAGTCATCTGACACAAGTGGTGCATCTACTATTTCAACAACACCATCGAGATCATTTTGACGGAATAATTCGTTCACTTGTTCTTTCGTAACAGATTGCTCTAAATCGACAACAAGATCTACGAGTGACACATTTTTCGTAGGTACACGTAAAGCCATACCGTGTAATTTACCTTGTAATTCAGGTAACACAAGTGCTAGTGCTTTCGCTGCGCCTGTTGATGTTGGGATGATACTCTCAAATGCTGCACGTGCACGACGTAAATCTTTGTGTGGGTTATCTAAGTTGTTTTGATCATTTGTTACAGCATGTACAGTCGTCATTAAACCATTTTTAATACCAAATGCGTCATTTAATAATTTTGCAACAGGTGCTAAGCAGTTTGTCGTACAAGAAGCATTACTAAAGATATCGTATTTTTCAACATCTAAATCTTTGTCGTTTACACCTTTAACAATAGTTTGAACTTCTCCACCTTTAGAAGGCCCCGTTAAAATTACTTTTTTAGCGCCTGCTTTGATATGTGCAATCGCTTTATCCCCGTGATTAAACTTACCTGTCGCCTCAACTACAACATCAATACCTAATGTTTTCCATGGTAAGTTTTCAGGGTTACGGTCTGAAGTCAGTTGAATTTCTTTGCCATCAACTTTAATCCCTTTTTCAGTAGGTTCTACGGTTTGATTAAATAAACCATGTGTTGTGTCATATTTAATCAAATGCGCAATCGTTTCAGGTGGGTAACTTGCATTGATCGCTACCACTTCGATATCCTCTCTATTTAATGCAATGCGCAATACCATACGGCCAATACGACCTAGTCCGTTAATCGCAATCTTTGTCGTCATGTCAAAAAGCACTCCTTAAAAATGTGTTATACTTATATTCAAGAGTATAACATAATTTCCTACAAATGAAACCGTTTTCTAACATAATTTTTAATTATAACATTTAATTAATTTCTATAATATCGATGCTTCCTATATTTCTATTTTACAATGAACATCCTTATTGAAATAAAGATATCCATATTTTACATACTAAAAAGGTAGGACAGCCTCAGCCACCCCACCTATAACGGATAAAATATCTTTATCGATTTACAATCCATTAATATCCTTTTTTCTCAAGCATTTTTTCTACATTTTGTTTTAATTCTAATGTTGTTCCTAAATTATCGATAACGACATCCGCCATTCTGCTCTTTTTATCGATTGAAATCTGACTATATACACGTGCCTTCGCGTCTTCAATCGACAATTCGTTACGTGCCATCAAGCGATCAACTTGGATAGATTCCGACGCATACACAAGCCACACTTCGTCTACTGTATCTTCTAAACCATTTTCGTAGAGCAATGGAATATCCATAATCACATTGTAGCCTTCATTTAAATAAGCATCACGTTCAGCTGCCATAATCTCACGTACTTTAGGATGGATAATCTCATTTAATTGTTGACGTAGTGCATCATCATAAAAAACTTGACTTGCGATATACGCACGATCCATCTCACCTTCATCCGTGATTGCAGCTTCGCCAAAGACTTCTTTGACCTGTTGCAATCCTTCAGAACCCTTTTCAACAGCTTGACGTGCTGCTAAATCTGCATCTACAATTTTAAATCCATGTGCTGTTAATATCTCTGCTACCGTAGATTTTCCAGTAGCAATTCCACCTGTTAATCCAATGACTTTTGGCATAATTTCCCTCTTTCTATTGTTGGCAATGTTCACAATAATGCGTATTTCTACCACCGATGATTGCGGTAGTGATTGCCTGTCCACATACTGAACATTCCTTTTGTTTATACACATTCAGATTATTTTGCATCGTTCCTCGTTGGCCATCTGCATGCACATAATCCGAAATACTCGTTCCTCCATTTACAATACCCATTTCTAAAACTTTCACAACACTTTTGAACACTTTTTGTCGCTGCGCAAGGCTTAAATCTTTTGCCTGCCTCTGTGGATGGATTCCGGCATCAAAAAGTGCCTCACATGCATAAATATTACCACACCCTGCTATGACACGATGATCCAATATCATTTGTTTAATAGGCATCTTCGCATATTTTTTATGTTCAAATTGATTTAAAAAGTGTGCTTCCGCTTCTTGATGAAATGGTTCAGGCGCAATATCCAATATAGATGGATATTCGTCTAACGCGCTCACGTTCCGTATCTCACCAAAACGACGAATATCTGAATAGATCAACTTCAGATCATTATCCAAATGGAAGATAACGTGCCAATGCTTCCGATAGTTCGGTATGATAATATCCGATACTTCACGCGCTACAAAAAAGCCACCTGCCATACCAAGATGTGAAATTAGTGTGCGCTGTATGGTCTCTTGTTCGAGTGAAAACAATAAATATTTACTGCGTCGCACCACATCCGTAATCGTATAACCGATACTATATTGTCGAAACGCTTCGAGCGTGCTCCCTTTAATAATCGTTTCTTTACCTGACGCTTTACCGTCTATGACTTTATCTGAAAAAGTAATATCTATAATTTTTTGCCCTACAATATATGGAACGATACCACGTTTAACATGCTCTACTTCTGGTAATTCTGGCACGTTTTCCCAACCTTCTTTCTATTTTGCATCATACCATGTCTCTCCATAATCCGACTCCACACGTAGCGGAACGTCTAATTGTAAAGCATTAGACATAATATCTTCAACGAATATGCTAAATGCTTCAACTTCCGTCTTAGGCACCTCAAAAATCAATTCATCGTGTACTTGGAGTAAGAGTTTCGCATTAAAATCAGTCTGCTGTATCGCCTCATGATAATGCACCATTGCTTGTTTAATAATATCTGCTGCACTCCCTTGAATCGGTGAGTTCATCGCTGTACGCTCTGCAAAACCTCTCTTATTGAAATTTCGACTTGTAATGTCTGGAATATACCGACGTCGATGTAATAATGTTTCAACATAGCCTTGTTGTTTCGCATCTTGTACGATAGATTCCATATAGGTCTTAACACCCGGAAAATGCCCTAAATAATCATCAATAAAACGTTGCGCCTCTTTACGCGTAATGCCTAAACTTTGACTCAATCCATAGTCACTAATACCGTAAACAATGCCAAAGTTGACCGCCTTCGCTTGGCGACGCATCAGTGATGTGACCTCTTCCGCCGCAACACCGAATACCTTCATTGCCGTCGTTGTGTGTACATCTTCTTCATCAATAAAGGCTTTTTTAAGTGTTGGATCACCCGTAATGTGTGCAAGTACACGCAATTCGATTTGAGAATAATCCGCCGCCATAATAACATAGTCTTCATGTGATGACTTAAATGCTTTACGGATTTGACGCCCTTCTTCTAGTCGAATTGGAATATTTTGTAAGTTGGGATCAACAGAGGACAAGCGTCCAGTTTGTGCTAATGTTTGATTAAAACGTGTATGGATACGTTCATCTTCCCAAATCACTTTTTGAAGTCCTTCAACGTATGTGGACTGTAACTTTGACAATGTACGATACGTTAATATATTCTCAATAATCGGATGCTGTCCTTCTAACTTTTCCAACACGTCTACGGCTGTCGAATAGCCTGTTTTCGTCTTTTTAATAACAGGTAGCCCTAAATCTTCAAATAATACGACACCTAATTGTTTCGGTGAGTTTAAGTTAAATGACGTTCCTGCTTGCTCATGTATCGTGCGTACTAAGTCATCCAAACGTGCTTGTAAGTCCGCCTCCATCGTTTGTAACGTAGCTCGATCCGTATAAATCCCCACATATTCCATCTCACTTAAAATTAACGCAAGAGGCAGCTCTAAATCTGATAACAAATCGAGCTGTTGATGCTCAGTCAACACTTCAATCATTTGTGGCTCTACCGTATGCAGCGCATCTAAAATCGTCGCAATGTGTGCATTCAATACACGATCATCCGGTATTTTAAACGCCTTGCCTTTACCATATATCGCTACATCTTCTTGTACATACGTGGCTTGATAGCGTGACATGACTGAGTACACATCATCAATCGTCAGTGATGGATCAATCAAATAACTCGCTAACATCGCATCAAAAGTAACATGACGTAATCTTATATCAAGTCGCTTCATCGCAATGTATGTTTTTTTGGCATCATAAACGACTTTCTCTGTTTGAGCATCAGCGAGCCATGTTAGCAATGGAGCATGTGCTTGAGCTGCTTCGATTGATGTCACTACATACTGTTGTCCATCATATATCCCAAACTTGAGTAATGTATCTTTCAAATAGTTGACTCCCTCAACCTCAATATGAATGGCCGCTTTAGTCAGTGACTCAAAATCAATCACATCTAAATCTGTACCCACTTCAAACGTTTTGACTGGCTCCGCTTCACTCGGTGATGCGTCAAGGTCATCGAGTAACTGACGAAACTCTAACTCTTTAAATAATGTAACCTTATCCGTTTCATCGTAAGTATCAGGTCGCTTCGTATCCTCTAATGTAACAGTGATGGGACTATGTCGATTGATTGTTGCTAGCGCTTTACTCATCAAGGCATCGTCTTGGCTCGCCATAAGCTTCTCTTTTAACTTTTTGCCGGATACATCATCAATTGCCTCATATACGCCTTCAACCGTACCAAACTGTGCTAATAGCTTGAGTGCTGTTTTCTCCCCGACACCTGCAACACCTGGAATATTATCCGACGCATCTCCCATAAGCCCTTTCATATCAATGATTTGTTCGGGTTGTAAGCCATTGTATTTTTCTGCAATAAACTGTGGTGTGTAATGATCGACTTCTGTGACACCTTTTTTCGTATAATAAATCGTCACATGATCCGATGCCAACTGTGTCAAATCTCGATCACCTGTAATAATGATTGTTTGCATCCCTTGCTCATCTGCCTGACGACTTAATGTACCGATAATATCATCAGCTTCATAGTTTTCCAGCTCATAAGTCTTGATCGCATACGCCTCTAACAGTTGACGTATATATGGAAACTGCTCACTTAACTCAGGCGGTGTTTTTTGACGACCGCCTTTATAGTCTGCATACTGTTCATGTCGAAATGTCGTTTTTCCAGCATCAAAAGCCACGAGAAAGTGACTCGGCTGTTCTTCTTTTAAAATCTTCTCTAATAAGCGTGCAAACCCATAAATCGCATTCGTATGGATGCCAGCTTTATTTTGTAACAATGGCAATGCATAAAAAGCACGAAAACTTAAACTATTACCATCAATTAATATCAGTTTGTCCACAGCGTTCCCTCCATCAGTGTTTGTTTATATTTTATCACAGAACGCAACGAAACCCTATTGCCTACATCAAACACAAATAAGTGTGTACAGATCATGACATCACTGACATTCACTGCACACACTTCTCATCTCATTTATTTATCTGGATCCATTAATATCACTCTAAACGTAGAGCCGCGACCTTCTTCAGAATCCACTTCAATTTTGCCTTGATATGCTTCTACAATATGCTTTGTAATCGATAACCCAAGACCTGTGCCACCTGAATCACGGCTTCTTGCTTTATCCACTCGATAAAAACGTTCGAAAATATGATACTTCTCATCTTGATGAATGCCAATGCCTTCATCTATGACTTCAATCACCTGTTGTTGCTGTTCTTCAAACACACGCAATGTCACTGTTTTATGCGCATAAGAATAATTAACAGCATTCGTCATTAAATTGACAATCACTTGTGCGATTTTATCTTCATCTGCCATCGCATAGACATCATCGTCGATCGCATCTACTAATGTAATATGTTTCGCTTGGGCAATCGGTTCAATCACAGACATAGCCCCACGTGCAACTTCTGAGAGGTGAATTCGATGCCGTTCTAATGTTGTATTCTGTTCAATTTTTGATAGGTCTAATAAATCTTCAACAAGGGACTGAATACGATTAGACTCCTTCAAAATAATATTTAAAAACATATCTAGCGATTGAGGGTCATTCTTTGCGCCATCGATTAACGTTTCCGCAAAACCTTTGATCGATGTAATCGGTGTTCTTAATTCATGTGATACATTTGCGACAAAATCACGTCGCAAGTTTTCCAGTTTTTTCAGCTGAGTAATATCGTGTAATACGATAACCATGCCTTGTAGTTTTTTTCTTTTACGCGTCAATATCGGAACACATGAAGCATCAAAAAACTTCTGATGAATATCATTGACGTGCATTTCAATTTGTTGATACATCGCTTTCTCAACTTTAAACCCCTCTACGACCAGCTGCTTTAATACAGGATTTAAAATCGCTTCATAATTTTGTTGTTCAACATATTTACCATTATTAAAAATCTCACAATACGTTTTATTCGCTAGAACAATATCTCCGTGTTTATCAATCATCAAAATAGCACTCGGTATATTCTCAAGCGTCGTCACTAAACGATTGCGTTCGATTTTCTGAGCACTATTCAACTTATCCAGTCGCCGTGCTAATACATTAATCGTCACATACAATTCTTTCGTTTCTTTGACACTGCTCTCCGGTACACGTATGTGATATTTCCCCTCTGATAAGAGTGACGCTGCATAAGATACTTCATTGATAGGCTGAATATATGTTCTATTAATATAACGCACCGTAAAGAAAATAAGTGCCATCGTAAACAAACCAATCACGACTAAATATTTCCAAAACTGTAACTGTAAATCAGACACCACTTTGGACTGTCCACTCAACAATATTGCGGTATTGTCCTCTTTATACGCATATGTATAAACCCCCGTCTTGCGATTGAGCTGATACACATTATTTTCAGTCTTCAACTTTTGTAATAAGGGCTGAGTTTGTGCCTTCAAGGGCGATGTTGAATGTACTGTAACGTGATATTCATCTGACGTATCCATAATAGTCACATCCACCTCAAAAAGCTCAGCCAGCCTGCGAATATCTTGTCTATCTTCAGCAAAATAACGTGCAAGCAGCTGTTCTGCCTCCTGATGTGCTTCTTTTTTTTGATATTTTTCAACTGTTAAATCGATGGTGTTGTGAATCACAAAACCCAATATCATAAAACTGACAACTGTAATCGTCGTCAGTATTAACAAAAGCTTATGATAAAATTTAATCATCTATTTTGGACGCTCCATTTTATACCCTAAACCACGAACCGTTTTAATCAACTGTGGTTGTTTAGGGTTTTCTTCTAACTTATCACGCAAATGACTAATATGTACATCCACGATGCGCGAATCTCCCGCAAACTCATAGTTCCATACGGAGTTCAACATATGTTCTCGTGTAATCACACGTCCTTGACGCTCAATCAAATACAGTAATAGCTCAAACTCTTTCGGTGTTAATTCTACTAATTGATGATCACGATACACTTCAAAAAAGTCAGGACGAATACATAACGATCCAATATGAATTTCATCCTCATCTTCATTGCTTTGTTCCATATGTGTAGAACGACGCAAGATCGCCTTTACACGTGCAACAACTTCTCTCGGCGAAAAAGGCTTCGTCATGTAGTCATCCGCCCCTAGCTCTAAACCGAGTACACGGTCAAACTCGTCATCTTTTGCCGTCAGCATCAGAATCGGCACTTGGTTTCTCTCTGCACGAATGGTTTTGCACACTTCGATCCCATTTTTCTTCGGCAACATCACATCTAGTACAACGAGGTCCGGCTTTCCTTCTGACACCTTTGTTAAAGCTTCTTCACCATCTTGTGCAATATCAATCGAATAACCGGCCTGTTCCAAATTATATTTAAGCAACGTCACAATTGAATGTTCATCATCTACAACAAGAACTTTTTGAACCATTATCTGCCCCTCCTCATGTCTTTATGATTTAACTTATTATAACTTTAAACCCACATCACGTTAAGCATCTTAACAACTTTTTAATGTTTTCTTAACAAAAACAATCGAAAAATACACCCACTATCTCTTAAAGATAGGGATGTATTTTTAGCAATATAAGAACGGCTTATTCTTAAATTATTATGTTGGGTTAAATATTAAACATTTTATTTCTCTTCTTTTTTGCGACGACCAAGTAAGAATAAGCTACCTAAAGCAGCAATTAAGCTACCAAACAATGTTGTATTTGTCGCTTGTTCACCTGTATTCGGTAAACCTTTGCCACCTTTTGTACCTTTGTGACCGTGTGTACCATTATGGTCGCCAGCACTATCTGCATCCGCGTCACTATCCGCGTCCGCATCACTATCTGCGTCAGCATCACTGTCGGCGTCGGCATCACTGTCCGCATCCGCATCACTATCTGCGTCAGCATCACTGTGGGCGTCGGCATCACTATCTGCATCCGCGTCACTATCTGCGTCAGCATCGCTATCTGCATCTGCGTCACTATCCGAATCGGCGTCGCTATCTGCATCTGCGTCACTATCTGCATCGGCGTCACTATCGGCGTCCGCATCACTATCCGCATCCGCGTCACTATCTGCGTCGGCATCGCTGTCGGCATCTGCATCACTATCTGCGTCTGCATCGCTATCTGCATCCGCGTCACTATCTGCGTCCGCATCACTGTCTGCGTCGGCATCACTGTCCGCATCCGCATCGCTATCTGCGTCAGCATCGCTGTCTGCATCTGCATCACTATCTGCGTCAGCGTCACTATCCGCATCTGCATCACTGTCTGCGTCAGCGTCACTATCCGCATCACTATCTGCATCCGCATCACTATCAGCATCCGCATCACTATCTGCGTCAGCATCACTATCTGCGTCAGCATCACTATCTGCGTCCGCGTCACTGTCCGCATCCGCGTCACTGTCCGCATCCGCATCACTGTCTGCGTCTGCATCGCTATCCGCGTCTGCATCACTATCTGCGTCAGCGTCGCTATCTGCATCTGCATCACTATCCGCATCTGCATCACTATCCGCATCGGCGTCGGCATCCGCGTCACTATCTGCATCCGCGTCACTATCTGCGTCCGCGTCACTATCTGCGTCCGCATCACTATCCGCATCTGCATCACTATCCGCATCCGCGTCACTATCCGCATCCGCGTCACTATCTGCGTCCGCATCACTGTCGGCATCCGCGTCACTATCTGCGTCGGCATCGCTATCTGCATCACTATCGGCGTCCGCATCACTATCTGCATCCGCATCACTATCGGCGTCCGCATCACTATCTGCATCCGCATCACTATCTGCATCCGCATCGCTTTCATCAGGTTCTGGGAATTCCGGTTGAACCGGTAAGTCTGGGTTAACTTCTAACTCTTCTTCAATATGTGCGCGTACTGTATTTATATCAATTGGATAAGCAATTGCTCTAAAAGATGTATCACCTGTACTTAAATCAACGTATTGGTTCAACTGCTCGTTTTCAAATACTTGTGAAGCTGAATCTTTTCCACCACCAAAGTTCTTTGGGAATTGCCATCGTGCTAAAAGTTCAATATCATGTAATGCTTTTTCACCAATAGCATTTGAATCCACATTATGTGTCATAGTAATCAGATAACTACTTGCATCACCCGGAAATTGAAGTGTTATCTTATTATTATCTATAACATTACTACCACTATAAGTTAAAATTTCTTCTGTTACATCTTTATAACCCTCTTGTGATAAATGAATACTATTAGGAAAAACAGCTTCTCCCTCTGGATATTTATAAATTTTGATAGATTTTAATACAGACTCATCTAATTGAATACCCGAAGAAGTATTTCCTATTGTTGAAGAAATAACTTCACCAACTGAAAATTCACTATTTGTTATAGCTAATTGAGTTAATGGTATATTGCCATATTGATTATAAGCCTCAACTATATTTTCTGCCTCATTTAATTTTTTTTCTTCTCTACTTATATCTTCATTATTATTTTTCTTTTCTTCAATTTGTTTTTTTAATTTTTCAATATCTTCTTTAGCTTGATCAACTGTTGCTTTTATCCAAGAATCTTTAGGTTTTAAATTAAAAGCATCGGAATTAATTTGAATATAGCTTTTTACGGTTTGCTTTTCTTTATCATAGTCATCTAAAACCATTCTCATACCTGCTATTGGCTCGTACTCTCCTGCATTTTGCTCATTTTTATCTGAATTCGCATCTGTTCTATTCACATCTTGATATATACCGTCATTATAAATCGTATTTTCATAATCTACATTAGCTTTGTAAGATAATTCTTTATTTCCAATGGTATGCGTTAGTTGTTGCTCTCCTTCTTCTGTTACTTTTTGACGGTCTACATAGTCTTTACCATTATAGATCATATTGAATTTCGAAGATAAATCTTTAATACTATCTAAAAATTGATACGTAATTTTCTTTGTTTGGTTATCAAAGTTAATCGCTTTTGCAACTTCAATATCTGGGTTCGACTCTAAATAAAATGATGGTAATTGGACTTTAATATCATCTTCATAATTGCCATTTAAGTCAACCAAATCAGAATATTGGAATGTAAAATAATCGCCTGCATTAACATCTGATACTGTCGCTTTAATTTGATAGTCTGATGGTTTTAAACCTTTATTAGAACGTGTTTGTTCATAATGGAATTTACGATAGTCATCTATATGTCTATAAGGATTAAATCTATTACTAGAAATATCTGGATACTTCTCGCTAAAATATTCATCCCATGGTATAAATATATATTCTTCAGCTTTTTCATCATAAATACCATTATACATATCGTTAATTGAGTTATTCGGATACTTCTCTTTAAAGTCTTTTACAAACTTTTTATACTCGTCATAAATCTCTTTTGAAGGCCCATAATCGATTATGTCTTCAATTTTATTGTCTTTGACATCAATTGTAGCGTCTGAGATTTTATGGTCTACATTCTTTTTCAATTCAGGTTGTTGTGCTTTTTGTTCTGTTGTTGTATTGTCTGTTGCTGCTCTTAATGCAGTATTCGGTTGAGCAGGTTCTACTGTTTCATCTTGTGCTGTTGTTGGGGCTTTCGGTTTTGTTTTACTCGATAGAATTTCTTCAACTTCACCTGTTTCGGCATTCTTTTTCGTTGTTCTTGTGATGTCTGATGTTTCGCCTCTGTCATTAGTCACTGTACTTTTTTCTACAGTATCTACTGTTTGAGGGGCTTCTTCTGCTTGAGGTGCCTCTTCAGTATTTTCAACAGTTTCGGTATTTGCTTGTGGTGTCTCTTCATTGTTTTCAACAGCTTCTGTTTCTGTTACTTGAGGGGTTGGAGCTGGTGTTTCTGTCGATTCTGGAATATCTGTTTCAGCAGTTGTTGCTTCTGATGTTTGTTGTGCTACTTCTGTTGTTTCGACGTTTCCTTCGTTTTCTGCGGCTTGTGCGGATTGTGTTGCTCCTAAAAATAATAATGTTGTGATAACGGCTGATCCTGCGCCAAATGAGAATTTACGAATACTAAAAATCTGTTGTTTTCTATCGTATTGACGATACTTTGACATATTGCCTCATTTCCTTTCTTTGATTAATGATTGTGTACAATTAGTCTATCAAGGGCATGTACCGTCTTTGTATATCTCTTTTAAAACATCTGTCCTTTATCTTTCATTCCTCCATATCTCCGTTTCTCGACACATGGTATAAATATTCAAAAAAAAAAAAAAAAATATCTCTTATTTTTGGATTTTACATGATTCAAAATAGAATATGCTTTAAACTGATATAACACGACGATGCGATTTTACATATTAAAGAGGCTATATATCTGCAACTTTTTCTAGTTGATACAAATAAAAATACATCCTCTACCTTTTAAAGATAGGGATGTATTTTTAGCAATATAAGAACGGCTTATTCTTAAATTATATGTTGGGTTAAATATTTTATTTCTCTTCTTTTTTGCGACGACCAAACAAGAACAAGCTACCTAAAACAGCAATTAAGCTACCAAACAGCGTTGTATTTGTCGCTTGTTCACCTGTTTTTGGTAAAACTGCGTCAGAAAGTTGCTTATCTTTGTTCATTTCTTTATGTGTGAGTTTAACATTGTTATCTATATTTTTGGTTGTTTTATGAGTATGTGTTTTAGTAACGATTGAGCCCATATTACTTTCAGGCTTATCTTCCTTTTCAGATTCCACTTCTTTTTCAGGTTCTGCCTCTTTTTCAGCTTCTGCTTCTTTTTCGGCTTCTACTTCTTTTTCGGCTTCTACTTCTTTTTTAGCTTCTACTTCTTTTTCTGGTTCCACTTCTTTTTCAGGTTCTACTTCTTTTTCAGGTTCTACTTCTTTTTCAGGTTCTACTTCTTTTTCTGGTTCTACCTCTTTTTCTGGTTCTACCTCTTTTTCAGATTCCACTTCTTTTTCGGCTTTTACCTCTTTTTCAGGTTCTACTTCTTTTTCTGGTTCTACCTCTTTTTCTGGTTCTACCTCTTTTTCTGGTTCTACCTCTTTTTCTGGTTCTACTTCTTTTTCTGGTTCTACTTCTTTTTCAGTTTCCACTTCTTTTTCATCTGGTAAATCATATACCCATGAAACAGCGATGTCTGCTAAATCTTCATCTATTGGAACTAAATAGTTGACTTGTTTATTGGCTTTTAAATTGAAATTCGACCAATACAGAGGTATCCCTTGGGAAATATCTGATCCAATTGTACTCCAATGTCCAGTATTGCGTGTTACTCCAATACCGTTTTGTATATAGAGACCGTGTTCATCAAAATCTCCCTCAAATATTTCTTCTGGATGTTGAATGTAATAATAAGATGTCGCTTCGTGGGATTCATTTTCTACTTCTTCTATATGGGAAACTAGATGTGGACGATAGTCTTCCATAGACTGTGAACCTGTGTCATAGTGATTCACTCCTTCTATTTCACCAAAGCTTCTCCATGCCAATCTTGCATCTAACGGTAGATAAGGAGTCTTTTCATACTGTTCTTTTGAAATATCAAACTCAACTTTAATGCCTACTGGTCCTGCTACTAGTGTGTTTACTGTGTAAGATTGAACTGATGGTTTGCCTACAATTTTTATAGACCCCTCATTCCCTTCAAAGTATAAACCATCCTCACCAGGATCTTGCCTATACCTAATAATAGAGTTAGGTGTAATCCCTTTTTCTTTCAACTCTAAATACTTTTCGTAACTTGGAATATTGTTATATTTCGAGTTGTCTTTTTCATATTCTTCATATGGCAACTGACCAAGTTCCATATTTACATCATGTGGTTCATGACTTTCTTCTTCTCGTGTACCAATTAAGGTAAACTTTACATTTTCTGCAAATTCAGGAATGGTAATATTAAATGTGCTCCCTGTTTGAATATGGTCACTCGATAAAACAGGATTTAATGAAACTTCGTAGTTATATTTAACACGCTCATCATCTTGAATTTCAGCACGACCCGGTGTTACATTAACACCTCCACCCCCGATTTGTGATAAATTACTTTTCTCCTCAACATTTGATTCAGTATTTTGGGCTGCATCAACAGTAGTCTCCTCATTGTTAACACTGGACTGATTCGTCTCAACTTGAGTTGTATGATCATCGTTCTGTTTCAATGTTTCACTATCTTCTGTTTCAACCGCTTGAGATACTTCTCCATCTGTATTTTGGGGTTCAGAAGTTTGATGACCTTCTACATTATTGTTATAGCTTGTTACTTCATCTTGTTGTTTCGTATTAATATCTATAGAATTTTCTTTTGATGTTTGTGAACTATTAGACTCATTAGTGTCGAGGGGTGTTGATTGATTTTCTTCCGATTCAGCTTTATTTACCATTTCAACAGTGTTAGCATTCTCTGCTTCTGCAGCTTGTGCTGATTGCGTAGCACCTAAAAATAATAAAGTGATAATCACTGCTGATCCTGCACCAAATGAGAATTTACGAATACTAAAGACTTGTTTATTTCTATCATATTGACGATATTTTGACATATCCGTATCATTTCCTTTCAATTAATCGAACTTTATTACTTCAACTTTTAATGTTACTTCATTTGATTCTCTTTTTTACGACGACCAAGTAAGAATAGGCTACCTAAAGCAGCAATTAAGCTACCAAACAACGTTGTATTTGTCGCTTGCTCACCTGTATCCGGTAAACCTTTGTCACCTTTTGTACCTTTGTGACCATGTGTGCCTTTACCATTATAGTCAGCATCACTATCCGCATCCGCATCACTATCTGCGTCGGCATCACTGTCCGCATCCGCATCACTATCTGCGTCGGCATCACTGTCCGCATCCGCATCGCTATCAGCATCTGCGTCACTATCTGCATCCGCATCACTATCTGCATCCGCGTCACTATCGGCGTCGGCATCGCTATCTGCATCCGCATCGCTATCTGCATCCGCATCGCTATCTGCATCTGCGTCACTGTCTGCATCTGCGTCACTATCTGCATCCGCATCACTATCTGCATCCGCGTCACTATCAGCGTCCGCATCACTGTCTGCATCTGCGTCACTATCTGCATCGCCTTCATCCGGCAATTCACATATTGTTACAACCGCTATATCTGCCGCATCTTCCGTTCGAGGTGCATAATAATCAATTCCTACAGTAGCATGAAGGTTAAAATCCTTTTCATAGTTAAAAGCACCTTGGGATATATCTGGACCAATTTTATTCCAACTGCTCGTATTTCGTGTTACCCCAATACCTTCTTGTTTATAAAGACCATGCTCATCAAAATCTTCTAAATTAATATCTTCTGGATTTTGAACATAATGATATGACGTGAAGTTATCACTTTCTTCTTTATTTGGAATACGATAATCATCCAACGATTCTTTATCTTCTTCAAGAGATTGAAGACCTTCTACTTCTGAAAAACTTCTCCATGCTAATCTCGCATCTAATGGTAAATAAGGCGTTTTTTCGTATTGTTCTTTCGGAATATCAAATTCTACTTTAAGTCCAATGGGACCTTTCACCAAAGTATTAATCGCATAAGATTGAACAGGAGCTGTTATTTTTTGACCTCCTGTATTAACAACTAAATTTCCTTGTTCATCAAATTGAATATTATTTTTAACAACAGATATCGGTGTAATCCCTTTTTCTTTCAACTCTAAATACTTTTCATAGTTTGGAATATTTGTGTACTGTGAACGATCTTTTTCATATTCATCATATGTGATTTGTCCTAGTTCCATATCTACATCATGAGGTTTATATGTTTCTTCTTCCCTTGTTCCAATCAATTTGAATCTTACATTCTCCGCAAACTCAGGAACAGTAATATTAAATGTACTACCAGTTTGTTCATGATCACTTGACAATACAGGATTCAAAGAAACTTCATAGTCATATTTTACACGTCCGTCCTTTTGAATTTTTGCGCAACCTGGTGTAACATTTACTGCACCCCCACCAATTTGACGAACATTATCAGCTAATCCTCTTGCATTCCCAGCATCAACGTCTTCTGATGAATTGTTTACATTTGATGTTGGAATAACTGGTTGTTCAATAGGCGTTTCTGATACTTCAGCTGTGTCATTTTCATTAATATTTTTATTCGGTTTTGTTTTACTCGATAGAATTTCTTCAACTTCACCTGTTTCGGCATTCTTTTTCGTTGTTCTTGTGATGTCTGATGTTTCGCCTCTGTCATTAGTCACTGTACTTTTTTCTACAGTATCTACTGTTTGAGAGGCTTCTTCTGCTTGAGGGGTCTCTTCATTGTTTTCGACAGTTTCTGTATTTACTTGTGGTGTGTCTTCATTGTTTTCAACAGCTTCTGTTTCTGTTGCTTGAGGGGTTGGGGCTGGTGTTTCTGTCGATTCTGGAATATCTGTTTCAGCAGTTGTTGCTTCTGATGTTTGTTGTGCTACTTCTGTTGTTTCGACGTTTCCTTCGTTTTCTGCCGCTTGTGCAGATTGTGTTGCTCCTAAAAATAATAATGTTGTGATAACGGCTGATCCTGCGCCAAATGAGAATTTACGAATACTAAAAATCTGTTGTTTTCTATCGTATTGACGATACTTTGACATATTGCCTCATTTCCTTTCCTTGATTAATGATTGTGTACAATTAGTCTATCAAGGGCGTGTACCGTCTTTGTATATCTCTTTTAAAACATCTGTCCTTTATCTTTTATTCCTCCATATCTCCACTTCTCCTCATGTGGTATAAATATTCAAAAAAAAAAAAATATCTCTTATTTTCTGATTTTACATGATTCAAAATAGAATATGCTTTAGACTGATATAACAAGACGATGCGATTTTACATATTAAAGAGAGGATATATCTGAAACTTTTTCTAGTTGATACAAACAAAAAGAGCTGAGGCTAACTATTGCCTCAGCTCTTACTTCAGTATGAAATTCTATTGAAAGCCGTTACTTTTATAAGTTTTTAATAAGCTCATCTGCAAATGCTGATGTCGATACTTCTGTTGCACCGTCCATGAGACGTGCAAAATCATATGTTACTACTTTAGATGCAATTGTTTTTTCAACGGATGCTGTAATCAGATCAGCAGCTTCTTGCCATCCAAGGTGTTCTAACATTAGTACGCCTGATAATAGTACTGATGAAGGGTTAACTTTGTTTAAACCTGCATATTTTGGTGCTGTACCGTGTGTTGCTTCAAAGATAGCATGACCTGTTTCATAGTTGATGTTTGCGCCCGGTGCGATACCAATACCACCCACTTGAGCAGCTAATGCATCTGAAATGTAATCGCCATTTAAGTTCATTGTCGCTACAACATCATGCTCTGCTGGACGTGTCAAAATTTGTTGTAAGAAAATATCGGCAATAGAATCTTTAATAATAATTTTGCCGTCTTTTTCTGCTTGTTCTTGTGCGGCATTGGCTGCATCTTTGCCTTCTGATTCAACAAGACGATCATATTGTTGCCATGTAAAGACTTGATCTGCAAACTCTGTTTCTGCTAAGTCATAACCCCATTGTTTAAATGCACCTTCTGTAAACTTCATGATGTTTCCTTTATGCACAAGTGTTACAGATTTACGGTTGTTATCTAAAGCATATTGAATGGCTGCACGAACTAAACGTTCTGTTCCCTCTTTTGATACGGGTTTAATACCGATACCTGATGTTTCTGGGAAGCGAATATTTTGAGCGCCCATTTCGTTTTGTAAGAAATCAATTACTTTTTTGACCTCTTCAGAGCCTTCTTTAAACTCAATACCTGCATAAATATCTTCTGTATTTTCACGGAAGATGACCATATCCGTATCTTCTGGACGTTTAACAGGAGATGGCACACCTTGGAACCAACGTACTGGACGTAGACAAGTGAATAAATCTAACTCTTGACGTAATGCAACGTTGAGTGAACGAATACCTCCGCCAATCGGTGTTGTTAATGGTCCTTTGATTGCGATTAAATAAGATTTGATTGTGTCTAATGTTTCAGCAGGTAACCACTCTCCTGTTTCATCAAAAGCTTTTTGACCTGCTAATACTTCTTTCCATGCAATCTCTTTTTTGCCATCGTATGCTTTGTTGACAGCTTCATCAATAACACGGCTCGCTGCATTCCAAATATCTGGACCAATACCATCACCTATAATATAAGGGATGATCGGTTGATCTGGTACTTGTAATCCACTGTCTGTTTTAACGATTTTTTCACTCATTGTTAAAATACCTCCAAAATTTGTTTTAAAGTTTAAAGCGTGATTTACGATGTTTTAGCGTGCTTCGATCGGCTCATACTTGCGATCTGTTTCACCCACATAGTTTGCGCGTGGTCGGATAATACGGTTATTCGCTAACTGTTCAAGAATATGTGCAGTCCAACCTGCTGTACGACTCACCGCAAAGATTGGTGTGAATAGGTCATGTGGAATCCCCATGCTGTGATATACTGTCGCACTATAAAAGTCAACGTTTGGTAATAAGCCTTTTTCTTTTTCAAGAATATCTGCAATTTTTACAGACATCTCAAACAATTCGCTTTGACCTGTTTCTTCTGTAATTTTGCGACTCATCTCTTTTAAGTATTTTGCACGAGGGTCTCCATTTTTATAGACACGGTGACCGAAGCCCATGATTTTATCTTTATTGGCAAATGCTTTTTCTAAGTATGGTTCTACATTATCTAAAGAACCGATATCAAATAACATGCTCATTACTCTTTCATTGGCACCACCGTGTAATGGTCCTTTGAGTGAACCTACCGCAGCTGTTATACCAGAATACATATCTGACAGTGATGATACACTACAACGTGCTGTAAATGCTGAGGCGTTTAATTCATGATCGGCATGTAAGATCAATGCTTTGTTAAACCCTTCAATTTCAACGTCTGTTGGTTTTTCACCGCGTAACATATATAAGAAGTTTGCTGCATAGCTGAGTGATGGATCTGGTTTCACGGGTTCTTTGCCTTCACGAACACGAGAAAATGACGCAACCAATGATGCAATTTTAGCTTGGATACGAATTGCACGTTCAGGAAGTGCTGCTTGATCATTATCGTCAGCATTTTCATCAAAATGTGCTAAATAAGATACAGATGTACGCAATGCTGTCATCGGGTGTACTTTATCAGTTGTATATTCTTCAAAATGACTGTATACACGTGGGCTCAGTGTCATATAGCCAAATAACTTTTCTTTGAGTTCAGCGAGTTCTTGTTGATTAGGTAAACGATAATTCCATAACAAAAACATCACTTCTTCAAATTGTGCATTTTCAGTCAAATCATCTATATCATAGCCAGCATATGTTAATTGACTATCAATAATCGAACTGATTTTTGTTTCTGCTGCAATGACCCCTTCTAAACCTCTCATTAATTCTGCCATAGTAATTTCCCCTTTACTGTATATTCGTTCTTTTGTAATGGCTTTCATTAGCTATTATATCGAATTCTATTAACTTTGTGAACATTTTAAGAACGCACTAAGTTAGAATTATCTGAAAATATTTTACGAATTTCTGTTTATCTCAGAATATAAACGTGATAACATCAGGGGTTTTCACTCTTTTCATCACTTTTAAAACGCTTTGCTCCCATTTCTTTTCATTTATTTATCAATCACTATAACTAATAATGATGATAAAGTTACACATTTTGATAACAAAAGAAGTAGTACAGAAACCCTATTCATAAGATTTCTGTCTACTTCTCTAATAATAATCATGCTTTATTTTAAAGTTTAAAGTACGTTTGCATAGCCTTCAAAGATTTTACCTTGAGCTGCATCTACTGTAACGAGCATATCATCTGGAATAACAGATGTGACGTTATCAATACCTACAACTGTTGGAATGGCTTTTTCCAATCCAATGATGGCACTTGGAGATGTTAAACCGCCTTCTTCTGTGACTAAGGCTGCAACTTGGTCTAAATAAGGTACCATCGCTTCATCGATTGACGGTGTAACAATAACTGCTCCTGCAAGGTTTTTGCCTTCTAATTCTTTAGCATTTTGAACGACAACGGTACGTCCAACTGCTGATGTGCGACCAATACCTTGACCACTTGCGACATCTTCACCAATAAGATGAAGTTTCATCAAGTTCGTTGTACCTGTTTCTCCAGTTGGTACCCCTGCTGTAATAATGATTAAGTCACCATTAATGACGCGACCTGTTTCCACAGCTGTTGCGACAGCATTGTTCAACAATTCATCTGTTGTGTAGATGCCTTCGCGAATCACTGGATATACACCCCAGATCAATGTACATTGTCTTGCCGTTGTTGCTCTTGGTGTTACAGCGATAATGTCAGATTTCGGACGATATTTCGAAATGGTACGTGCTGTATTACCACTTTCTGTTGCTGCAACAATCGCTTTTACATTTAAATTGAGTGCCGTATGTGCTGCTGATACACCAATCGCATTGACTAATGATGTTTCCACAAGTTTAGTACGATCAGATAATAACTTTTTATAATCTTGTGCTTGTTCTGCTGCACATGCAATATTGTTCATCGCAATAACTGCTTCTTCAGGGTATGCACCTGCTGCTGTTTCCCCTGATAACATGACTGCATCTGTACCATCATAAATCGCATTGGCAACATCTGAAGCTTCTGCACGTGTCGCACGTGGATTACGTTGCATAGAATCTAACATTTGTGTAGCTGTAATGACAGGTTTACCCAGTTTATTACATTTACGGATCAGGTCTTTTTGCACGATTGGTACCGTTTCAGCAGGAATTTCAACACCCATGTCACCACGTGCAACCATTAGACCATCAGATACTTCTAAAATTTCATCAATGTTTTCAATACCTTCTTGGTTTTCAATTTTAGGAATGATGCTAATAATATCATTCTTTTCTTCTTCTAAAATTTTACGGATTTCAAGTACATCGCTCGCACGGCGCACAAAACTTGCTGCGATAAAGTCAACATCTTGTTCGATACCAAAACGAATGTCTTCTGCATCCTTCTCTGTAATACCCGGTAAGTTGACACGCACGCCCGGTAAGTTGACACCTTTTTTGTTTTTAAGCTCACCTGTATTTAAAACTTTACAATGCACTTCTCCAGCTGCTTTATCAATGACTTTAACTTCTAGTTCAATCAAGCCATCGTCTAATAAAATATATGAACCGACTTCAATATCATCGATTAACTGTGGGTATGTTACTGAAAACTTGTCAGCTGTTCCTTCAACTTGGCGCATACTTACTGTAACATCTGCACCTTTTTGTAATGTAATGCTACCGTCCTTCATATCGTGTGTTCGAATTTCAGGCCCTTTTGTATCTAATAAAATCCCGATATTTTTATTTAACTTTTGTGCTACTTTACGAATTGAAGTAATACGCGCAGCATGTTCTTCATGTGAACCGTGTGAGAAGTTCAAACGCGCTACGTTCATACCTGCTTTCATTAACTTTTCTAACATCTCTTCTGATTCAGATGCTGGTCCAATCGTACATACAATTTTTGTCTTTTTCATTGCTAATGCCTCCTACAAGTTATATCGATAATTCTTTTGTTAAATCAAGCATACGTTGATTGATTGGTTTTCCTGATGTTGCGTTAAAAATATCATCAAAATCTGTGGCACGTAAACGGTTATCTTTAATGCCTACACCTTTGGCACTTTCACCGTTCATTAATAATTCAACAGCATAGCCACCCAGACGAGAAGCCAGTACACGATCTTCTCCTGTTGGACTTCCTCCTCTTTGGATATGACCTAAAACAGATACGCGTGCATCCACATTGATATACTTCGTTAATTCTTTAGCACATTGCTCTCCTGACATACATCCTTCAGCTACAATAATAATTGAGTGCTTTTTCCCACGATCTATACCGTGTTGAATTTTTTCTGCAATATCTTTAATATCTACTTCAACTTCTGGAATAATAATCGTCTCTGCACCTACAGCAAGTCCAGACCATAAAGCCAAGTCACCACAATCACGCCCCATAACTTCAATAATGAATGTACGCGCATGACTTGATGCTGTATCACGAATACGGTCTACCGAATCAATAATCGTATTCAATGCCGTATCAAAGCCGATTGTAAAGTCTGTACCGTTAATGTCGTTATCAATCGTTCCCGGAATGCCTATCGTTTTAATCTCTGTACACTCTTCACTAATGCGTTGTGCACCTCTATAACTACCATCTCCACCGATCACAACTAGACCTTCGATACCTCGTTTTAATAAGTTCTTAATCCCTTTTTCACGCACGTCTTGTGATTTAAACTCTGGGCAACGTGCAGAATATAAAAACGTACCGCCGCGTTGAATCGTGTCCCCAACAGATCCTAATTCAAGTTTGTGTATATCATCTGTAATCAAACCAAGATAACCTTGATATACCCCATACACTTCAATATTATGATAAATCGCCTTACGCACTACTGCACGAACCGCCGCGTTCATACCCGGAGAATCGCCACCACTTGTTAAAACTGCTATTTTTTTCATGTAGACATACCCTTTCTAGCTAAGTTCTTATGTTAAAAATACCATAAATCATTTTGGCATTCCATTAATAATAAGACATTAAAAAAATGTAAACGGTTTATTATAATGATGTCATAAATTTGACAAGAAAGTTTTTATAATCTTTGAAATAACGGTAAAATATGTTAATCATCCCACAATATTTTGTTCAATATACAACTAGAGAATTTAATCTCTGCATCGAATCATCTGTTCAGTTCAATGGATTTAACTTAGATTAATATCCATATCTATCTGACGTGGAATGGTCTAAAAGTTTATATTGCAATAAAATTTTATGTGAATGAATGATCAAATGTACACTTCCCTTAAAATATAAGCATGCCTTCTCTAAAAGGATTGAAATAACCATTATCTGAATATCAATCCATTTTTCTTCCTTATCGAAAAGTGTTTTCCATCTAAAAATCCAGCTACTGCTTTTCAATTGCAGTAACTGGATTGATAGAGTGATTATTCTACAAATGTTCCAATGTTTCTAAACTTTTGATAGCGATCTTCGCGTATGTCTTCTGGTGTCATATTCGCAAAATCTTGTAAATGATGTGAGAATGCCTTCTTAATGCGGTTGGCTTGTGTTTCAACATCATGATGTGCACCGCCGAGAGGTTCTTTCACAACTTGATCTATGATGTTCAGTTCTAATAAATCATATGCTGTAATTTTCATCGTTTCTGCAGCGATTTTAGCAAGTGAACTGTCTTTCCACAAAATACCTGCTGCACCTTCTGGCGAAATCACCGAATATGTGCTGTTCTCAAGCATTAAGAGACGATTGGCAACACCTAAGCCTAGCGCACCACCACTTCCTCCTTCGCCGATCACTATGGCAATGACTGGAACAGTGAGTCCTGCCATTTCGACGAGGTTACGTGCAATGGATTCACTTTGTCCACGCTCTTCGGCAGCTTTCCCCGGATATGCACCTTTTGTATCAATAAACGTGAAAATCGGACGCTGAAACTTTTCTGCTTGTTTCATTAAGCGCAAAGCTTTTCGATAACCTTCAGGATGTGCCATTCCAAAGTTACGATAAATGTTGTCTTTCGTATCTTTTCCACGCTGTTGCCCAATAACAGTAACAGGTTGTCCGTTGAAATAAGCTACACCACCAATCATCGATGGATCATCTCGAAAGTTACGATCACCATGAAACTCTATAAAGTGATCAAATATGTAAGGAATATAGTCCAGTAACGTTGGACGTTCTGGTAAACGTGCAAGTTGAACACGATCCCAAGATTTTAAGGAGGTATAGACTTTAACTTTTTCATTTTCCAAAGCTGCTTCTAACATCTCTATTTCATCTGTGAGGTCTACATCGTTTTTGACTTGCGCATCTTTTAATGATTGAATTTTCTTTTGGATGGCTTCAATTGATTTTTCAAATTCTAACATTATTTTTTCACCTCACGATGCATGTCAAATAGTGTTGCAAGTGTCTCTTTCATATCACTTCGATGTACTACTTTGTCCAACTGACCATGCTCTAATAAAAATTCAGCTGTTTGGAAGTCATCTGGTAACTTTTCGTTAATTGTTTGTTCGATAACACGACGACCTGCAAAACCAATCAATGCCTTAGGTTCAGCTAAGTTAATATCACCCACTGATGCAAAACTTGCGGATACACCACCTGTTGTTGGATGTGTCATATATGAAATAAACAACAGTCCTGCCTCAGAATGACGTTCTAATGATACAGATGTTTTCGCCATTTGCATTAAAGAAATAATCCCTTCTTGCATACGTGCACCGCCTGATGCTGTAAACAAAACAAATGGCAATCGATGTGCTGTACAATAATCTACAACACGACATATTTTTTCACCGACGACAGAGCCCATACTTCCCATACGAAAACGTGGGTCCATCACACCCACTCCAAATGGAATACCGTTTAACTGTGCAACCCCTGTCACAATCGCTTCGTTCATCCCTGTCTTCGTTTGATCTTTTTCTATCTTTTCTTCATAACCTGGAAAGTTCAATGGGTTTGCAGAGGTCATCCCTTGGTCAAACTCTTCAAATGTCCCTGTATCTGAAATAGCTGCAATGCGATCATGCGCAGATAACTGAATATGATGATCACAATTAAAACAAACATTAAGATTTTCTGTAAGTTCTTTCGTGTACATAATTTTCTTGCAGCTTGGACACTTCGTCATAATGCCTTCTGGAACTTCATTTTGCTTTGAATCTTGGACTGTCACATACTTTTTCTTTTTCGAATTACGATTAAAAAAGTCTTTAAACATATTTTTTACCTCCACAACTCCATAGATACAGTTTGCTACCTATTCGTTTGGTTTTTTCAGGTCTGATCGTGCGATTGTGTCATTGTAAACTGCTTCGGGGTCTACTTCTATTCTAGCTACACCGGATTCCATCGC
Organism: Staphylococcus sp. 17KM0847; assembly: GCF_013463155.1. NCBI lineage: Bacteria > Bacillati > Bacillota > Bacilli > Caryophanales > Staphylococcaceae > Staphylococcus > Staphylococcus xeri. Next base: position 860,688 of record NZ_CP040781.1, on the reverse strand, counting down.
TGCTCTCGCTACTGCTCTTGCAACAGATGGAGCTACACGATAATCAAATGGTTCTGGGATGACATAGTCTGGATTGCGTTCTGCTTCATCAATCAAGTTAGCAATCGCTTCTACCGCGGCACGTTTCATTGCTTCATTAATATGTGTTGCACGTACATCTAAAGCCCCTCGGAAAATACCCGGAAAAGCGAGAACGTTGTTAATTTGGTTTGGAAAATCTGAACGTCCTGTACCAATCACTTTTGCACCTGCTGCCTTTGCTTGATCTGGCGTGATTTCAGGGTTTGGATTTGCCATCGCAAAAATAATCGGCTGATCCGCCATCGACTTGACCATCTCTTCACTTAAAGCATTTGCAACAGAGACACCGATAAAGACATCCGCGTCACGTATCACATCTTTCAATTTACCTTCTTGTTTGTCGTTATTTGTCCATTTAGCAACAGTCACTTTTGTTTCATTCATTCCGTGTGGACGTCCTTCATAAATCGCACCTTGCGAATCACACATGATCATATTGCGCACACCATATGAATACAAGAGCTTAACGATGGCGATACCAGCGGCACCCGCCCCGTTCAATACGACTTTAATATTAGCTAAGTCTTTATCTACAATACGCAATGCATTAATAAGTCCTGCGACTGTTACAATCGCCGTACCGTGCTGATCATCATGAAATACAGGAATTTTTGTTTCCTTTTTCAAACGTTCTTCTATTTCAAAACAGCGTGGTGCGGAAATATCTTCTAAATTCACACCACCAAAGTTAGGTTCTAATAATTTCACAGTGCGTATGATTTCCTCAGTATCTGTTGTTGCCAATGACAATGGAATACCATCAACACCGGAAAAACTTTTAAATAATACGGCTTTACCTTCCATGACAGGAATACTTGCTTCGGCACCGATATGACCAAGACCTAAAACAGCCGTACCATCTGAAATGACTGCGACAGTATTGCTTTTCATCGTATAATCATATACTTTACTCGGTCTTTCGTGTATATCTTTACACGGCTCTGCCACTCCCGGTGAGTAAGCTAAACTGAGCTCTTGTTTATTTGTCACTTTCACTTTAGGACTTACGGCTAGCTTGCCTTGATTTTCTAAATGCATATGCAATGCGTCATCTCTTAAAGACATCTCTTATCATCTCCGTTACTTTTCTCAATGTTGCAATATATGCAATAGTATAAGTCAATCGTCAATTTCCTTATACTATAGCACAGTTCATACCTATATCAAAACGGCATCTCTTGGTAGTTAATCAATTTTTATGACTAGGTCTTAAACTGATCTTTACTATTATAATAAACGAATATGGTCTGGTTCAAATAATTGTATAAATTCTTCTATAATATGTGACTGCGCTTCAATCTTGCCGATTTGCGTCATTCGATGAGATGATTCATCAAACAATACTACTGATACCCCATTAGACATCTGCTGTGATACATAGGCTGCCTGTATATCATTTAACTTTTGACGAATGACAATTTGCACGGCTTGTGTCAACTTTTGATGTTCATAGTCTGCTAATGACATTAAGTGGTTGACAATCATCTGCCATTTATGCTCACGCTGTTCAAATTTTCCCCATACGATATAAGGTTGATTTTTTTCAAGCTCAAACGATAACTGCTGGTAGGCACTTGGAAATATAACCCCTTCAATACTATGCTTACCATCATTTAAGCGAATAAACGCCATCTGTTGCCCTTTCTTTGTCCGAATGATTTTGATTCGCTCTATATGGATTAATATCGGTTGATGGACCGCTTGGCGTTGTAAGTGATGAATCCCTAAATATTGTTTGCGTAGAAATAGCTTTTCCATAGGATGCATAGAAATATAGAAACCTAAGTACTGCTTCTCATGACGACTTAATGCTTCATCCGACATCTCATCAACTTCATGATACGCCTTCTTCACCGTAGCAAATCCCTGAATAATCGATTGATCGAGTTCTGAATTTGTATCTGCGACATGATCAATCGATGCGAGCAAAGTGGCTCTATTTTTACCAAAGCCATCCAATGCACCTGAAAAAATAAGGGCCTCCAACAATCGCCGTGTACGCACACGATTCGGTAGACGATCACAAAAATCAAAAAAGTCTTTGTATGCGCCATTTTCGTAACGCTCATTTAATATCGCTTGTACACTGTTGTAGCCTACTCCTTTAATTGCACCTAAAGAAATAAAAATACCTTCTTGGCTTGCGATGTAACGCCATTGACTTTTGTTAATATTCGGAGCGTGTACCTTTATTTTTTGTTGCTTTGCCTCTTGAATAAACTGTGCTGTTTTCTCTTCATTATTAATCACATTGGTTAAAATATTGGCGTAAAAATACGGTGTGTAATGCACCTTCAAATATGACATAATATAGGCGATTTTCGAATAACTGACTGCGTGTGCACGTGGAAAGCCATAATCAGCAAACTTTAAAATCAAATCAAATATTTGTGCACTTAATTGCTGATTATAGCCTTTGTCATATGCACCATCAATAAAATGTTGTCGCTCACTTTCTAAGACTTCTCGATTTTTTTTACTCATAGCACGTCGCAAAATATCCGCTTCACCATAGCTAAATCCTGCAAACTGACTTGCAATCTGCATAATTTGCTCTTGATAGACAATTACACCATAGGTTCGCGCTAAAATAGGCGCTAAATCGGGATGCAAATAAGCAACTTGTGACGGATGATGTCTCCGTTCAATATATGTTGGAATTTCATCCATAGGACCCGGTCGATACAATGATGTCACCGCTACAATATCCTCAAAATGTTCCGGCTGCAATCGCTTTAATACATCACGTACCCCTTGTGATTCCAATTGGAAAATGCCTGTTGTCTCACCTTTAGATAGCATATTGAATACGGCAGCATCATCAAATGGAATACGCTCTATATCAATGTGTACACCTGTATCTCGTGCCACTTGTTTAATAATTTGATGGATAATGGTTAAGTTTTTCAACCCTAAAAAATCAATTTTCAATAAACCAATTTGTTCTGCTTCTGTCATAGTCCACTGCGTTAACAGACCCGTATCTCCTTCTGTTAAAGGAATGAACTCATATAGAGGGCGATCATTAACAATCACACCTGCTGCATGTGTTGACGTATTACGTGGTAACCCTTCCAGCTCACAGCACAACTTGTACCAACGTTCATGTTGATGATTACGATGAACAAATATACGGAATGGTTCAAACGTATACGCTTCTTTTAATGTCGATGCACCACTGCCAGAGATAAGTTTGGAGGCTTCGCTTAATTCCGCTTCTTCAAAGCCTAATACTCGCCCGACATCTCGTGCAACGGCTTTAGCTAAAAGATGTCCGAATGTGATAATACCAGACACACGATAATCTCCATACTTTTCCTGAACATATTGAATGACTTTTTCACGTTGTGTATCTTCAAAGTCAATATCAATATCAGGCATCGTAACACGTTCAGGATTTAAAAAACGTTCAAAAAGCAAATCGTACTTTAAAGGGTCAATCGTCGTAATATTTAGCAAATAACTTACAAGCGACCCTGCTGATGATCCACGTCCCGGTCCAACAAGTATCCCGTTACGTTTGGCATATCCAATCAAGTCACTCACGATTAAAAAGTAATCAGCATATCCCATATTCGTAATTACATCGAATTCATATTTAACACGTTCTTGGTATTCAGAGGCTACCAAATTTCGTTCAGTTAAAGCTGTCGTTAACTGTTCCCATAAATAATCATTAGCTGTCTCGCCATTCGGTGTTTCAAACTCTGGCAATAGCGACTGATGGTATTGTAAGTGTGCTTCACATAATGCAGCAACTTCTTCAGTACGCAATAATAACTGTTCAGGTACGGATTCCAACTCTGGTGCATGAACATCTAAGATATGTTGGTCTTGATCGTCAGCATGTGGCATTAAATTAACTTTTGTATTGTCACGAATGGCTGCCAAAGTTTTGACTGCTTCTCGGTCTTCTTCACATGCATAAAAAGCTGCTTTTGCCCAAACCTTTGGGTACTGCGCATAATCAGAAGAAAGCGCATCTACATAAACTGAGGTCGTCTCTGGTAAATCACGCAACCAATCCACCGTATCATCATGAATATATTTAAAAATAGCTACTGTATGTGGTAAGTATTGGGATAACTCCCATACCTCCAATGCTTCTTGCCGATTGACCTTTAAAGCTGAAGACAATTTAAAAAGATGTTGTAATCCTGTATTATTTTTGGCTAATACAACGACATCACGCTGAGTTAAATGGTCCGTCACACGCACTGTCAATCCTAATAGTGGCTTTATCCCAGCTTGTTGACATGCTTTATAAAATTGCGGAACACCATACATGACATGGTGATCCGTAATCGCTACCGCTGTATATCCAGCTGCTTTTGCCCGTTCAACTGCGCGTTCAACTGTCAATGTCGAATTCAGCAAATCATAAGCCGTATGAATATTTAAATGTGCTACCATACTGCTCTCACTCCTCTAACAGACAATACGCCTTACTGTACTTTAGCACGTAGCTGTGTTGCAAGTTGCTCAAACACTTCCCAACTCTCAACAGATACGCCTGAAGCATTGGGATGACCGCCGCCTCCAAAGTCAGCTGCAACATCATTAATGACTATCCCTTTCGAACGAATGCGACAGCGAATCTCCTCTCCTTCATCTACTGCAAAAACCCATACGCGTAACCCTTTTAAGTCAGCAATGGTATTCACAAATAATGAGGCTTCAGATGGTGCAATCTGATAAGTTTCTAAAACATCTTTCGTAATTTTCACTTGGCAAAAACCATTATCTTCAAGTTTAAAGTTTTGTAAAACATAACCTTGAAATGGCATAAGGTGTGGTTCTTTTTCACCCAGTCGGTTCAAAAGTTGTGTATGTTCAATGTTGTATTTCAACAGTTCACTTGCAATGTACATCGTTCTTGATGTTGTATTGTTAAATAAGAAACGCCCCGTATCCCCTACAATGCCTAAATATAATGCAGTGGCAATCTCTTTATTCAACAAATGTGTGTCACCGATCGACTCGACAATATCGTAGATGATTTCACTTGTAGAAGAAGCTTCTGTATTCACAAATTGAATATCACCATATTGATCAACAGCTGGGTGATGATCAATCTTAATCACTTCTGCCCCTTTGATATAACGTTCATCATCGATACGTGGTGTATTCGCTGTATCACAGACAATGACAAGTGCTTCATCATAAACCGCATCATCTATCGTATCCAGCTCCCCCATAAAAGCAAGTGAAGGTTCCATCGTACCAACTGCATAAATGGATTTATCAGGATATTTCGCTTGGATATAGCGTTTCAAACCAAACTGCGAACCTAAGGCATCCGGATCAGGTCGAACATGACGGTGAATGATTACCGTTTCATAGTGTTTAATTTTGTCAAATATTTGTTCATAGTGCATCATCTTGTATTCCTCCTAGTTATCTAATAACTGACACATAATTAATGCTTTAGCAACAGGCTGTTGATCACTCTGCATCGTAACTTCGATTTTTGCAAAGCTACGTCCAACGTCTAATATTTGATAGCGTACTTCAATTTCAGTTTCAATTTGTACCGTTTTAATATAGAAGATATTTAAGTTCTCAATCATGACTTCAACTTTTTTTTGTTTTCTCATTACCGTTTTTATCGTTTCTTCAATAATAGCAACAGACACGGATTTGCTTAATGTTCCAAATTGATTTGTAAGCTGTGGTGTGATTTCAACAAATATTTGATTGTTGCGGATTTCAATATGTTTTGCCACTTGGTCATTAATGGTCTCGCCAACTTGAGGTTGCCTACCTACAACTTGCATCGCCTTCAAGACATCCTCTCTTGAAATAACACCGATAAGTTGCTTGTTTGTACCTGTTACTGGTAATAGTTCTATCCCCTCCCAAATCATCAAGTGCGCACAACTGGCTACCGTTGTATGCATTTGAACACTGATAGGGGGTTTAGTCATCACTTTACCTAACTGTTCTGTCACTTCTCTATTCATAATATCTCGGCTTGTAATCAGTCCAGTCAGCCTGATATAGTCATCCACTACTGGAAAGCGTGAGTGTCCTGTGGCATTAGACTTATCACGTACATCTTGTACCGTCATTGTATCTTTTAAATAAGAAGTTTGCTCAATTGGAATGACAATATCTTCTACAACTAAAATTTCTTTCTTGATCATCTGATTATACATCGCGCGATTAATGATATTAGCTACCATAAACGTATCATAATTTGAAGAGATGATCGGAAGTTCTTTTTCATTAGCAATTCTTTTGATTTCATCTGTTGTGTCAAATCCTCCTGTGATTAACACAGCACTGCCTTTTTGCAATGCCGCCTTCTGTACATCAAGACGATTACCAACGATTAATAATGTATTTTTAGATACAAAGTTGACAACGTTATCCACTTCCATCGCACCAATTGCAAACTTCGTCAATGTTTTGAATTGACCTGAGCGTCCGCCAATAAACTGTCCTTCTATAATTTTAGCAATTTCTCCAAATGTAAGATGATCCAGATGTTGACGCGGCTTTTTTTCAATACGTACAGTACCTACACGATCAATCGTCGCAACTAGACCACGTTGTCCTGCATCTTTGATAGCACGATAAGCTGTTCCTTCTGACACATCAAGGTATTTCGCTATTTTTCGTACTGATATTTTTTGACCGACTGCCAATCCCTCTATGTGCTTAATAATTTTTTCATGTTTCGACATTGACTATTTCACACCTCTTCTTTGCATGATGGCACTTTTGAATGGGTAACTCCCAGTTGTCACAAGCTTATAAGATATTATAGGAACACTAGTTTTACACTTTACATTTTCTAAAACATCTCTATTTCTATTTAGGTATTTTGATACGCCTTATACCTATATATCTTATACATTATAACTTTTTTTATAAAATATTGCGATGCTTCTTCAATGTATAGATTTTCAAAAAAATACCTACAAGCATAGCATTTTAGTATGATATTGTTTACACTAGCATTAAGGAGGTTGATTGAGATGCATAAAAATATACTACTCGCAGTCGACACAGACTTAAAAAATGCTAAAGCTCTACAAGAAGTGGTGAAACTTGCAGGAGAGGATACCGTCGTTACACTATTAAACGTTATCGGTGAGCAAGATGTTCAAGCTTCTGTCAAGATGGGTACACACTTTGATGAATTGAAAACAATTCGTCATAACAAAATGAGTCCAACACGTGAAACTTTGGAAGCCAACCATGTTCGTTATGAGGAAGTGATTGAACGTGGGAACCCTAAAGAGAAAATTGTGGCATTTGCGAATAGTGGACAGTACGATATCGTGGTTTTGAGTAACCGCAAAGCTGAAGAAGCCAAAAAATTCGTACTCGGCAGCGTCAGCCATAAAGTTGCAAAACGTGCTAAGATTCCTGTATTAATCGTCAAATAATAATAAAAGTGAGCCAAACTGTATCAAACAGTTATAGGCTCACTTTTTATTGATAGACTAGATTTGAACTGCTTCACCGGGTTGTAAAACTTGTACCTCTCCAGCATGAACTGCAGCTTTGAATGCTTCTGGATCTTGTTCAATGAGTGGGAATGTATTGAAATGAATAGGTACTGTCACTTTAGGTTGTATGAATGTATTAATCGCATAGCTTGCATCTTCAATTCCCATTGTGAAATTATCACCAATTGGAATAAAACATACATCAACAGGATGACGATCTGCGATGAGCTTCATATCACTAAATAATGCAGTATCTCCTGTATGATATACAGTTGTCCCTTCTAATTCTAAAATAACGCCCATCGGCATACCTAAATAAATAGGAATACCTTCATCATTCATTAAACTCGAACTATGAAATGCTTGTACAAATTTTAATTTACCAAAATCAAACGTCCACTGCCCACCAATATTCATGGGATGTACGTTATCAATCCCTTTAGCGGTTGACAAATAGTTGGCTAATTCTGCCGTTCCAACAACAGTAGCTTGCGTACGCTGTGCCAATTCAATCGTATCCCCAAAATGATCTTCGTGACAATGTGTCAAAATAATATAGTCAAGTTCTAATGTTTCAACATCTAAGTCACTCAATGCATTTCCAGTGATAAATGGGTCAATGATTCCTTTCTTACCATTCGACTCGAAATAAACGACCGATTGACCATGATAAGATAACTTCATGTAGCATTCCTCCTTTTTACTGTTATCATTACTATACCACGCTGTTCTTAATCATACACATATACCATTGTTTGAATTTTAAAAATAACTGACATACAATAAAAGAGAATGGGTGACAGACAATATCAACAATCGACAAATAAGTCTTAATCACTAACTAGGTGACTATCATTTCTTATTTCCAGCACGTATGTGCGTAATGGCGTGTTGTCCCCACAAACAGCAATAGATCAAGGAGGATTATTATGACAAAAATAGCGCAATTAGTACAAACGATCCAAGACAAGCAAGCAGATGCGATATGGGTTTCTAATCCTATTAATATTTTTTATTTAACAGGTTTTAAAAGCGAACCTCATGAGCGTCTTTTTGCACTGTTAATCACAAAAGAAGGACAACAAACACTATTTGTCCCACAACTTGATGTCGAAGAAGTAAAGGCCTCCCCATATGATGGTGATATTATAGGTTATCTCGATACTGAAAATCCCTATGCCAAATATGATGCAAAATTCGACACATTGTTAATAGAAGAAAGTCATCTAACTGTACAGCGTTACAATGAATTACAAACGGCATTCGGCGTACAATCTTTCAACAGCATCGACTTAACATTAAAACAACTGCGTAATGTTAAAACATCAGATGAAATTACAGCCATGCGCCAAGCTGCACAACTTGCAGACAAATGTGTTGAAATAGGTACCGCTTTTTTAAAAGTCGGTGTCACAGAACGAGAAGTTGTCAATCATATTGAAAATGAAATCAAAAAACATGGTGTCAGTGAGATGAGCTTTGATACGATGGTCTTGTTTGGCGATCATGCTGCTGCCCCACACGGTACACCCGGAGAACGTAAACTTCAAAATGATGAATATGTCCTATTTGATTTAGGTGTGATTTACGACTACTATTGCAGTGATATTACACGTACTGTCGCTTTCGGAAATCCAAGCAAAGAAGCACATAATATTTATCACATTGTAAAACAAGCTGAACAAACAGCAATCGAAGCCATCAAACCCGGTGTGCCATTAAGTGAATTGGATCGTATTGCACGTGGCATTATTGAAGAGGCAGGATACGGAGAATATTTTCCTCATCGTCTAGGTCATGGTCTGGGCTTAGAAGCACACGAATATCAAGATGTTTCTCATACAAATCATAATCTATTAGAAGCAGGTATGGTTATTACCATCGAACCCGGTATTTACGTCCCTAACGTTGCAGGTGTTCGTATTGAGGATGATATTTTAGTAACTGAAAATGGCTACGAAAGCCTATCCAACGCGCCTAAATAACGAATAAATAAAAGCGTAGTGCCTGTCGAATCCAATCTGACAAGCACTACGCTTTTTATCTTATTGTAAAACTTCAGTCACTGGCGTATACGTAAGATCGAACGCTTCAGCAACAGGTTTGTTTGTAACTAAACCATTAAATGTATTCAAGCCGTGAGACAATGGTACATTATCTGTTAATGCTTGTTTATAGCCTTTGTTCGCAAGTTGTAATGCATATGGTAATGTTGCATTGTTTAAACCAATCGTTGATGTACGTGGTACTGCACCCGGCATATTCGCAACGGCATAATGCACAACACCATGCTTAATGTATGTTGGATTATCATGCGTTGTAATCTTATCTGTTGTTTCAAAGATACCACCTTGGTCAATCGCAATATCCACGACAACTGAACCCGGTTTCATTTGTTTAATCATGTCCTCAGTAACAAGTGTTGGTGCTTTTGCCCCTGGAATTAATACTGCACCAATAACCAAGTCACTCTCTTTAACATTTTCTTCAATGTTTAATGGGTTTGACATAATTGTATGCACACGACCATCAAACAAATCTTCTAACTCTTGTAGGCGTTTTGCATTGACATCAAGGATTGTAACATCTGCACCTAAGCCAAGTGCAATCTTAGCAGCATTTGTACCTGCTTGGCCCCCACCGATAATCGTTACCTTTCCTTTTTGAACGCCCGGAATACCACCTAATAAAATTCCCATACCACCATTAAAGCGTTGTAAGAACTGTGCACCAATTTGCGCTGACATACGACCAGCAACCTCACTCATCGGTGTCAACAATGGCAATGAACGATCTGCAAGTTGTACTGTTTCATAAGCAATACCGATCACTTTCTTTTCAACAAGTGCCTCAGTTAACTTAGGTTCATTTGCCAAATGTAAATATGTGAATAAAATAAGGCCTTCTCTGAAGTAACCATATTCTTCCTCTAAAGGTTCTTTTACCTTCACAACCATGTCTACATCCCAAGCTTGTGCAGCTGTATCAACAATTTGTGCACCTACTTCGATGTAATGTTTATCTTCAAAGTAAGACCCCTCACCTGCGCTCTTTTCAACAAGAACAGTATGTCCAGCTTCAACGAGTGCATGCACCCCACTTGGTGATAAACTTACACGGTTTTCATTGTTCTTTATCTCCTTAGGAATTCCAATTTTCATACTCCTACACCTCCAACACAATAATAACGCATCAATTATGTAAGCGCAATCATAACGATACCCGTTTATATAAATTTATGGTATAATAAAGATGAAATAAGAAAGGGGTTTTTGCCATGCTAATGTACAAAAATATATTAATTGCTGTCGATGGCTCTCACGAAGCAGAATGGGCATTCAACAAGGCCGTGGCGGTAGCGAAACGTAACAATGCAAAATTAACAATCATCAATGTCATCGATTCTCGCACGTACACATCTTTTGAAGTTTACGACTCTCATTTCACAGAAAAATCTAAAACATTTGCTGAGAAATTGTTAGACGGCTACAAAAAAGTGGCAATTGACGAAGGTGTTACTGATGTTGAAACACGCCTAGAATTCGGCTCACCTAAGTCACTCATCCCTAAACTTGCGAGCGAAGAACATTTAGATGTTGACTTGATTATGTGTGGTACATCTGGTTTAAATGCCGTTGAACGCTTTATTGTCGGCTCTGTATCTGAAGCTATCGTACGCCATGCATCTTGTGACGTATTAGTCGTTCGTACTGAACAAATTCCAGAAACATTTAAACCAAAAGTAGCAACAACTGAATTTTTAAAAGACTTCAACATCTAATATTGAACAACAAAAGAGGCTGTGACATAATCCCTAGCCTAATGAAAAACACCACAAAAATCCACTTCAAAGGATTTTTGTGGTGTTTCTCTACCAAACTGAATTCAAAATAAAAATAATTACTGATCATATAAATGTCACCTTTGCGACATCGTACTGATTGTTATGACCTGTTTTTACTTTCAGAAAGCATTAACATCCCCTACTATCAATCGTATAATTGATGTCATCATAATTAATAGAATTAAACCTTAACTTTATCTCTCAATATTCCTCTCTAGGATTAAAGTCTACATAAAATACATCACCTTGTGATACTTCTTTTACCAATCTAATTCCTCACCTTTAGCTAATCCCCAATTCATCTCTTCACTTCTGACGCCATCATCTTCCCAGTCTAAAAATAGTTCATGAATAGCTTTAGGTTTTAGAATCAATGTATCGCCCTCTATACTGATCAATATTTCTTGATTTCCTTTCATATTAAGACTATTGATGATTTTTTGAGGTAAACATAGTCCTTGGGTTTGTCGTACTTGTGCATCTAATATAATTGTTGTAATTCAGAATATGAACGAAAACGATATTTACAGCTTTAAGGTATATAGTTAAAACCCCTTCTTAAAAATAAGCTGCGGTCGAGATATAGGTTGACTTTTATAACGGTTTCCTAAAATATCTGTATGATACTTTTCAATACTCCCAATTTTCTTTCCAATTGTGATTTTAATACGTGGAGATACATTATCATGTTGCTTTGCATATTGTTTTTGAGAAATATGTACGTTATCTACTTCAATAATATTGCGTGAATCACTACTCACTCCAATAACACGATAAAATGCTCCATCTATTTTGATGATATCGTTAGTGTAAAAACTACCTATAAATATATCTTTTTCTTCAATAGATTTAGTCTCTTTCATTTGATGGTAGCTCTCTTGTGGGATAACATAATGTTGCTTTTCTTTTTTTAAATCAAGATATGAAATACCCAACATTTTATACCCTTTTTCAGTAGAGTAAATATCAAAGCGGAATGATTTTTGAGATAATTGAACCACTTTATTTCTTGCTTGTTGATATTTATGCGTAATATCTAAATGCTCTCCCAACTTCTTGCTATAATATTTCATTTTTTTCACTACTGGACCTTGACCATTTTTAGCATATTTTCTAAGGTAATCTCCTGTTTCTTCATGATATTGAGCAAGTGGATTTTTTTCATTCTCATATTGCTTCATAATAGTTTCAAACTTCTCAAATGTTGCTGGATCATGTTGTGCCATTAAGAATTTTTCTGCCTCTTTTTGATAAATTTTTTTAACCTTTTCATTATTTTTGTCATATAAATTTTTCAATATATCAATAACTAATATTTCTCCATCTTTTTGTCTTGTTGAATATAATGTATCATTGATAAGTTGACGATTAGGTTTTTTATCAACACGATGTGAAAATTTAGTAATTTCAAAGTCTTTAATATCTTTCATTTTATATTTCTGATCAAATATTGCACGATACGCCTTATCATCTCTAATGCTTGAACGGTCTTGTTCTTCACCCAAATCAGTAATCTCTTTCAATGCTTTTAACATTTCATGCTCTTTAAATAAATAATCTGCACTTGCGATAATCAGTGCATCTTCAGCATGATGTTTATAACCATCATCTCGCTCTTTTTTAAATCCCCACCTTCTTCTAAGGAAGTTTGTAAAACCTCCGTTTAATGTTTTGACTTTAACATCTAAACCATTTGCATGAAAGTAAGCTTTTAATAATGTCGTTAATTCTCGTGTTGCATATCGTGTATCAACTAAATTTCGATTAATAAATTCTTTCTGAATCGTATATTTATTAATATCACGTTCTTCTAAAAGATATTCTCTTTTTTTCTTACTCATTCTCTCTTTATTTTTCGCAAGATTCAAAATATGTTGTTTAAATTGAGCGTAGTCAATATCTGCTTCAGCTGACGTTAAATATTGGTATGGTGTCCTATTGCTTTTTTTACTATTTTGTTCTTGATGAACAAGTACTTTATTATGCATTGAATTATCAAACGATACAGACCTTGGAATAATATGATCTATTTCATAATGATTAGGGTTTCTTAGCAAATCTTCTAAAGGTATATCCTTTAAAGAATACAGACATTTACCTTCTTGTGCATCATGTAATCTAATTTTTTGAATTAAATATTTTGCATTTTCACTGTTATATTCAGCTATGATCTCTTCAATCCGCTGTCGTGTTTTTTCATTACACTTCTGTACATCATTTAAAAATTTCTTTTTTTCCTTCGAGTTCTTCTCACGTGCTAATTCAATAACAATATTTTTAGGCAATCCATATCTTTTGATAACTGCATTCACAACCTCAATGGCTTGCTTAAAAGAGCGTTTTACAACAGGAGATAAAATATAGTCCTCTATAATATTTGTTGGAATATATTGTTGATTTGCTAACTCATACTTTTTAGGTTCCATACCTAACCTTGTAAATATCTCCATTTGATTATAGGTTGTATGCCATAACTCATCCATAACACTATTCATACACTTGAGTGATAAACGATGCGTTCCACTATACCCTGTTAGTTTTGCAATTTCACGCTTATCTTGTTCGGTCAACAGATACTCCAACTGATTCAAAGCTTCAATAATAGAAGTTTCATCTTGATAAATTGTTATAACCTCTGCGATTTGATCCAACAATACAACATCTTCCAATATCTTTTTATCTTTCACTACTTGTTTTAAATCATGAAAGAGTTTAAATGTTGTAAATTGTGGTTGACCGGACTTTGTCACTCTATATCCCTTAATATCCTGCTCCGCTACACCAATTTCTTTAGCAATTTGTTTTAATGTAGGATTTTTCTTCTGTTTAAATACATTTTCAATAATATGATATTTTTCAAAATATTCTAACTTTGAATAGTTGTCTCTAGCAATCACTAAATTGTTAAGGTCATTTAATGCATTAAATAGCGCTGCTGTATAGGTATGTTTAACACTTCGCAATTCTTCAGGATAATATGTACATTGTCCCATCATGAGTTGGTACCATTTTTTTATATCTGCATTCCATCCATACGGGCTTCCCTCTCCGGGACCTTCAAAATACTCACGACGTGTTTCAACTAACTGAATATACTTTTTTTCAAATAACTCATCCAAATCAGGATAAAATTGTCTTTGTGTATCTATTAATTGTTGCGCCTCACGAATAATGTCTTTTGTGAGAAACCTATTTTGTTCACCTCTCACTTTTCCGTTAATTTCTAAACGTTCTTTTTGAAGTTCACAAACAAAACGCTGATCTAACTCACGTGCATTTTGATTCAGCTGTTCTTTTGTTGATAGGCTATTAACATCCCCATCATTATCATCTATCTGAACACTAACATTATGAATACCTCGACGCTTGGCTATATGCAAAAGTGCAACTGCAAGCTCTTCTTTAGTTAAACACTCTGTTAATCCTTTCACCCTAATATCATAAGGCTGATTGCTTTTAGGAACATTATCAGTAATAATTTGATATTGAGCCAACAACGTCTTCACACGTTCTAAACGATGAATTCTTCTACGCTTTAAACGTCTCGCTCCTCTCTTAGAACGTCTTCCTTCATTATTACCCTTATCCGCTTCAGGAAAAATCCTTACACCTGCATCAATAATTTCTTTTGAATCATAATCAATCAAACCGTAACCCACAGATGTAATCCCAATATCTAAACCTAAAATAAATGGCCGAGACATATAGTAACCCCCTCTTTTGATATATTCAATTTTATTATAAGTTGAGTTGGGGTTTTTCGAAACAAGATTTATATATTAATATAAATAATCATTATAAAACAAGTAAATTTATATATTGACACAAACGATACTTTTAGTCGCTTAAAACACTATATTCACAAAAAAATCCCATCAAGAATGATGGGATAAACACGACATAATGTCTTGTTTTAGTAGATTCTGTAATTTTTGGTATAAGTACAAGTATCTAACTTGTGTTTACACTTTATCATTTTAACCTATACTACGTCAATGCGTTTTCTAATAAAACACGTTTTTCTGAAAAATAAAGGAATATAATTATTATTTGAACAGATGACGTTCTCCCAATCATCGTAATGATCTCACCTCTACTACAAAAGTGTAGTTATACATCAATTCATAGTCGATTATTTGTAACTCAATATTATTTAAAAACGATAACCAATATTATAATACCTAGACTACTTATCTCCCCACACTCTTATTACTTTGTGAATCTACTCAAAGAGAGACAAATATATCTATATAGAATAATGCAACGGTAGTTAATATAAGCTATAATATAGCTAGAGGTTTTAGTACTCTGTAATTTTTGGTATAAGTGATACATTCGTGCAAGTGGTTCTCTTTTTATTTAGGTTTTAGTACTCTGTAATTTTTGGTATAAGTGATACTATAAAAAAAGAATTATCAGTGATGTTTGAGTTTTAGTACTCTGTAATTTTTGGTATAAGTGATACCGATACCATTTTTGGTATGTAAGTGCGCCCGTTTTAGTACCCTGTAATTTTTGGTATAAGTGATACAGAAGATTTACGAGAGCAAGTTATGAATCCGTTTTAGTACTCTGTAATTTTTAATGTATTCGTTCCTTAACATTTTCCCAACTTTACTTTTGCTCTTTTTTGTATTAACGCTCCTTTAAATGCTAATATCACTTCTAACTCAGCAACCCTGTAATATTATAGATCATTTTTTATAATTAACGATTGCCATAATTAAAGTCATATCATCAGTTCTAGTCAACCATTCACTTTTTATAATTCTATCAATATTTGATCCTCTTTCTACTATATCTTTCTAAAAAACTCGATAGTTATTCTACAAAAAATTGAGTTCTTCTTTTATTGAATAATCTATTACTTTTAAAAATCATGACTATACAATAAAAAATCGTTGTATAATTAATGTATTCAATTACCCATAGGAGGATTTTATGAAAAGACAAACTATAATAATGAGCGTTGCTGCTAGTGCTTTATTACTATCAGGTTGTGGATTTTTAAATAAAAATAATGAAACACCTCAACAATCTGATACACAATCAACAAACCAGAACACACAAAACACTGAACAAAAACAAAATGCCAATGAAATGCAACAGAATGATAACTCTCAACAAAATAATAAAGATCATCTTGAATATATTCACCCTAAAAATACGCGTGAATATTATGCACAAATTTGGTTATCTGTACGAAATGACATAGAAAATTTCGATAAAATGTCTATGTCTTATAATTTAATAGATTATTCAGGTTCACCTATCAATCCATATAACACAGATGCATCCAAAACTTTTCCAGAAGGTACAATCGAATTAAGTCCAAACCCAACAGCAGCTGGTCATGTTATTTTTAAAGATAACAATAATGGAACGATTACTGTGTACGATGCACCAAGTCATTTTCAAGATCGTCAATGGTTTGAAGATGATTATTCATTAAATGAAACTCAAAAAATATTGGAAAATGCTAATACAATTCCTATAAAAAATGCTTCACAATCTGATATAAATTATGTAGCCAAATATATTTTAGATAGCACACCGCAACCACTTAACTCTTTTTCATCAAATGGTTCAAGTAATAAGTCCAATCAATCATCAACAACAAAGGTAACACGTAGTAACGTCATTGATTTAGTAGAAGACTATGAAGGACACTTATTAGATACCGATACATATACTTATAAGGAACCAGAACAAATGCCTGATGGTCGATGGGGATTTTCCATTTTAGATAAATCTGGTCATTTAGCGGGATCTTATATTATCGATACAGATGGTACTGTAACGAAATATGATGAAAAAGGACAGCCCATATAAAAATCATGGATATGTGACTTCAACGGTTAAAGTTGATTATATCAATTCAGTATGTTACGTTAAATATGAAAAGGGACATGCGCTAACATGCCCCGATGAGCCCGTTAAAAAGACGGTGGCTTTTCGGTTTATCTAACCATTCTACCTACTCAGCCAAAGTCGGGAATGGTTATTTTTTATGGTCTAATTTAACGATTGCGATGACTAAGCCAATTAAAGTAACGATAAAAGTACCGAAACCTATCATCAAACCTAGCACATCTACAATAGACACCACAAAGGCTTCTCCTTTCTAAAGATTTCAGTAATGCCACCATAGGCACCACCTCCTTATACTCAGATAGCCACCATCTATCCAACTTACTCATTCATTATTCTATCATATCTATTTTTCTCTTTTAATCCCTTTTGTTTTAGATATTCTTCTTGTTCACGTG
The DNA here is from genome assembly GCF_013463155.1 of Staphylococcus sp. 17KM0847. Classification (NCBI taxonomy): domain Bacteria; kingdom Bacillati; phylum Bacillota; class Bacilli; order Caryophanales; family Staphylococcaceae; genus Staphylococcus; species Staphylococcus xeri. The sequence continues at coordinate 843,034 of NZ_CP040781.1, read as the reverse complement.
CAAACTTTTTAACGATAAATGTGTTTTTTCAAATGCAACATCTCACCCAAACAAGTAGTACGCTCGTACTCAACACATTGAGCATTCATAAACTTAGACATATGCATAACTGCATTTCTTTTTCCCAATGAAAGTTATACAAGAAAAGCTAGGACATAAAACAATGGCTGTGACCGAATAGGTATATAGCCATGTCATAGGAAAAATCATTCAAAAAGCGAAAGAGATTTTTAAACACTAAGTTGCCCAAAAGTTACTCGCTCCCTAAAATAACCAAGACTATGGGCAATTAATCTCAAAAGTACAAAAACCCTCAAGCCACACAGGCTCAAGGGTTTCAAATATTAATACCGTCTCATACACTGCTCGACTTCCCATTTAGAAACTTGCGTGCAATCATTCTATACACTGTATTCAAGCATACATTAGTCATTAAAACACAATAAAATCAACGGTTTTAGTATATTGAATCCTAGGGGTATTTAAACTTAGAGGAGCAAAAATATAAGAAATTGTGTATTTTCTGCTCCCCTAATTCAAATATATCCCCCACCCATTGCAGACAGGGTTAATTTATTGATTTTCTTTTTCGAGTTGCTTTTGGTAGTTGTATAGTTTTTCGGCAGTGCCTAATGAGACGCCACCTAATCTCTAACGCCTCTTCTCAAATCAGAGATACGTGCTTGTAATATCCCTGTATCTTTAAAAATTTTATATCCTGATACATCACTATCTAGTAATTTTTGAATTGATTTTTTAAATTCAATCATTTTTATTCACATTCTTTTTATCTAAGTAATAGAAATGCGTTTTTCTTCCTATAAACAGCAATAATGGTAGGCTTAATATAAATAATGATAAATACATTTGACCTGTCATATTTGAAAACCTCCAAAATTTATTATATACTTCAAGTGTAAGGAGGAGCCAAAAGGCTCCAGATAATTTAATCTTCGTTGTTCGGCTTTCGGTCTAGGTAAGCGAGATGTCACATTCTAAGTTGTTTTAATGTTCCTAGAGTATCCAGTACCGCTAATACTGGATACTCTAGGAACATTTGGTTCTTCACCTTTTGTGGTGGGATGGCATATGCTGTCTCACCTTTTTTGGTATACAAAAAGCGCATATGTCTCTATAATTTTAAGTGACCAAACCAAAATTAAAGGAGACATGATGCGCCTATGTGTAATGATATATTAAAACTACTTAAAATAAAACGAGGTACTTTTAATTATCTATCCACCACAGAAGATGGACAACCTATATTTTAAAAAATGTTTCATTTAGCTTATTACGTTTTACTTATTTCGGTTATTCTTTTTATGATATTATTTTTTATAGGTTAGAAATGTGCTAAATTGCATAATAATTTTAAATTTTTATTTTAAGTGATTTATCAATTGTTCTTTTATGAATTCAAGTCCACTATAAAAGATAATCCATTTTGATAGACCATAAATGATGATAGTTGTAAATATAATAGAAATTCTAGTGAGCGGGTCTGCCAATTCATTATTATATGATTTTAAATTGAATAAGTAGATCCCTAAAATCATATTATTAGCAAGTACTAACAACATTGTGATTAATATAAAAAATATTGTTAGTATATTAATCAGACTATTACTATTAGAGAAAGTAATTTCTATATTATTATGGTAGTCATTTTTAAACAGATCAATGAATAGAATAATATTTGTTAGAACAATTATTATACTTAATGGTATTCTTTTTTTAGTATAGTATGGCTTTATAAGTGTGAAAATAATTAATATTAATCCGCCAATTATATTAATTATTAGAGAACCTAACAAAGCATTTTGAAGTGAAAGTGTTAATAACTTTGTTAGGTTTGTAAGTGTAATTCCACCATCAAATATTTTAATTTGTTTTAACATGTTTGGAAACATTTTTATAAAAGTATATATACCTGTTCCAAAGAAGGCTATATTAAAAATCCAGTGAAAGTATTTAAGGTATCGTACTTTTTTCTCTATTATGTCATTGTCTGTTATTGATGTCACTTCAATATATGTTTGATTGTGAATGCCCTCATTGATATAGCTATTATTTGAATTTTTATAAGACTCTTGATTCAACTTTGTTGCTTTAAATCCTAAGAATAATGATATAATTCCCGTTATTGTTTGAATTATTATTAATGATAGTTCGAAATTCATATTTTCCTTTCTAATCTAATTATTATGCAATTGACACATGTGATTATCTTACTACAAAATTACAGAAAATACTTTTAATTATATATTTTAAAAATATTATTGGAGTGATTTTATGGCAATGAATGAAATTTCTTTATTTAAAGGGGGTCGTATTCAACCCTATCATAAATATATTGATTTTATTGGCTGTCCATCTTCTGTGATAGAGAATATCATTATTTTCTTTTAAGTTAATATCAACTGATTCGAGCTGATGTTTTCTGAATTCACAGCTCTTTTCGATGATTTCATGATCATATCTATGTTCTTCCTTTGAAAATTTATTAATTGAATAAGCAAGACATTTATAATCAGAGATTCTGACTTCTTTGCTTCTATCATACATAACGTAAAGAGGGTACATGGCTTGTGACTTTTTGAAAGAATATTCATTTTCTTTAATAACTTCTTTCAAAGTATATTCTATAACATTAAAAATCAAATCACCTACAAAATTATTATAGTAAATTTTTTCTAAAGCTTTGTAGTTTTGATCAGAAATTGCTTTGTGAGCTTTCTCGACTTCCATTTCTAACTCTTCAAGTTCTTCTTCTGCTTCAAGATCATCTTCAACTGCCCATTTTTTTCTCGTTGACAAGTCTGTGAAGTGAGTATCTGTGACCTGAAACTTCTAAGTCTTATAGATAAGTATCTCCCTCAATCATTACTCTCATTGCTTTCTACCTCCTTTTGGTAATTATAAAGTTTTTCAGCCTTGTCCAAAGTTAAGTTACCTAATTTTCTTTCTCCACTTCTAACACGTTGTATTGTAGGAGCGTCAACACCTGTATTTTTAGAAATTGCATAAGATGACATATTACTATCTAATAACTTTTTTATCGTTTTTTTCATTATATATGAGCAATGAATCACATTTATATTTTTAAAAAATAATTGAAATTATTGTTATAAGAATAATTACTATTGTTAATAACTGTATACCAAATATAAATTTATAGCTTTTCAATTCTGCACCCCCGTGATAAGATTATCAATAAGGAGAGCTCTTTCCTTACTGGTTAAAGCGGAACAAGAAGTTGAGTATTGCAGTAGTTAAGTTTATCAGGCTTGTGACTATTGCAATCATTCTGTCGTTCCGCTTTTCTTTTTGTTTTTCTAACCTTTCCAAGCGATTCGTTGCTCTTTCCTCCTCTCTTTATACTTTAATTATAAATGACATAAGTCATCTATCTAACCCTTTCCCTCAACTTTTCTATAATTTTTTGCATGAAAAACAGGGCGACCATTACAGCCACCCTTAATTTTTAAAACTATTTAATTGTTCCAGTTTACCTATATTACCAGTTTGAGCATTCCATGTGCGAATAGGCAAGTAGTATCGCTTACCATTATAGTTATAACCAATCCACACATGCCCATCCTGTAACATCAGTTCATCGTAATTTATAGACTGCCCTTTTTTAAACGTATAGCCAAACGGACAACTTCTAAAAGGACCTTCTAAGCGAGCATAAATATCAGCATTTGCAGTAAATGTAAACTTCTCTTTTTATAGAGCGTACCATATTTATTACGTTACCATTGTCCTTTTTTAGTCGTCGATTTCACTTTAGGTTGAGTTGGTCTTTTACCCTCTTTAATTTGATTTAAATACTGCACTTTATTCTCAAATTACCATGTACGAGTGGTACGCATTTTATGTGTACAATCTTTACCACTAAACCAAGTAATCAATCTCCCCCATGTTTATGCAACACGTGTGCTGCATATAAACCTGCATTGTCTTCCACTTTTTATAACGTTCTGACTTCGCATCACTCTACCTATTATCCATAGAATAACAAATCTCAATATCAATAGCAGTACGATTACCAGATGACAATCCAATCCATCATCAGTGTGGAAAGTATTACTATTGAACGGAATCGCTTGCACTAATTCTTTATCATCCAAAGCTACATGATAAGATGCATAGTTAATGTTACTCTTCATATATGCCACCTCATTACGTGCTGATGCTGTATTGCCTGTATTATGAATAGCCAATTTCGTTGGTTGCACATTTGAACAGATACAAGTGTGCAGTTGTCCACATATTAACGATATTGTAACTCATAAACTTTTACCTCCTCGTCATCTTTTAAGCCAATAAATTCATCTTTCTCATGTTCTTCTGTTTTAATCACATCAATTTGCTGCTCTGTTACTTCCCCAATGCCTTCCAACTTTTCACTTTCAGTTAATTTCATAATAAATGCCTCCAATATAAAACCGCCACCTGTTAAGATGACGGTTAAAGTTGATTATATCAATTCAGTATGTTACATTAAATATGCGCTAACATGCCCCGATGAGCCCGTTCGAAAGACGGTGGCTTTCGTTAATAAATGATATTAAACCATCTAATTACTCGCCAAAGTATATGTTAGATGGTTATTTTTTATGGTCTAATTTAACGATTGCGATGACTAAGCCAATTAAAGTAACGATAAAAGTACCGAAACCTATCATCAAACCTAGTACATCTACAATAGACACCGCAAAGGCTTCTCCTTTCTAAAGATTTCAGTAATGCCACCATAGGCATCACCTCCTTATACTCAGATAGCCACCATCTATCCAACTTACTCATTCATTATTCTATCATATCTATTTTTCTCTTTTAATCCCTTTTGCTTTAGATATTCTTCTTGTTCACGTACAAACTTTTTAACGATAAATGTGTTTTTTCTCAAATGCAATAATAAAACTTGTTAAAATTGATTAGCATATACTTGAAAAGAAGTATATGGTGAGAGGTTTTTTCATGTCAGGTTTTCTTACATATTTTTGTATTCTAAATTTATATATGCTAATGTAATGTTAAGTTCAAAATGTCAAGGAGATGGGGATATGGATAAGGATGCAATCCGACGTAATATGCCTGTATTTCCGATGAGTGTTGTAAGTCGATTAACGGAATTAACACCAAGGCAAATCCGTTATTACGAAACACATGAACTTGTGATACCAAACCGTACAGAAGGAAACAAGCGACTTTTTTCATTAAATGATGTAGAGCTACTCCTTTCGATTAAACATTTATTAGAAAAAGGGTTTAATATGAAAGGTATTAAGCAGATTATGTTAGATGAAGAAAAAGGCGTGTTAAATGAGGAAGAAGAGCGCCTAAGAAAACAAATGATTGTGGATACGACACAGAAGCCACAGCATGAATCGATTCCACTTAATCGTGGTGACTTATCGCGCTTTTTTAAATAATTTACAATGGGGGACACACTCTAATGACAAAGCAAAAATTCACTAAGGATGACATTAGACGATTTGCAGAAGAACAAGATGTACGTTATTTACGCTTGCAGTTCACTGATATTTTAGGAACAATTAAAAATGTTGAAGTGCCTGTAAGTCAGTTGGAAAAAGTATTAGACAATCAAATGATGTTTGACGGTTCTTCTATCGAGGGATTTGTTCGCATTGAAGAATCTGATATGTACTTATATCCTGACCTTGATACATGGGTTATTTTTCCATGGACAGCAGGTAAAGGAAAAGTTGCACGCTTAATTTGTGATGTGTATACGACTGAACATAAGCCTTTCTTAGGAGACCCTCGTAGCAACTTGAAACGTGTATTGAAAGAAATGGAAAACATGGGCTTTACAGATTTTAATTTAGGACCTGAACCAGAGTTTTTCTTATTCAAGTTAGATGAAAAAGGCGAGCCAACAATGGAATTAAATGACCATGGTGGTTATTTTGACTTGGCGCCGACAGATCTTGGTGAAAACTGCCGTCGTGACATCGTACTTGAACTTGAAGACATGGGCTTTGACATTGAAGCATCACACCATGAAGTAGCACCAGGTCAACATGAAATCGACTTTAAATATGCAGATGCTATTACAGCTTGTGATAATATCCAAACATTTAAATTAGTAGTAAAAACTATTGCACGCAAACATAATTTACATGCAACATTTATGCCAAAACCATTATTTGGTGTTAACGGTAGTGGTATGCACTTCAACGTATCATTATTTAAAGGCAAAGAAAATGCTTTTTATGATGAAAATGGCGAAATGCAACTCACAAAAGAAGCCTATCATTTTATCGCAGGTATCATGAAGCATGCACGTGGTTATACAGCGGTATGTAATCCATTAGTCAATTCGTACAAACGTCTTGTACCTGGTTATGAAGCACCAAGTTATATTGCTTGGAGTGGTAAAAACCGTTCTCCATTAGTACGTGTCCCAACATCTCGTGGCTTATCAACACGTGTAGAAGTGCGATCAGTTGATCCAGCAGCCAATCCATACATGGCATTAGCCGTTATTTTACAAGCGGGCTTAGATGGAATTAAAAATAAATTAGAAGTACCAAAACCAGTTAACCAAAACATTTATGAAATGAACCGTGAAGAACGAGAAGCAGTAGGTATTCAAGACTTACCTTCAACATTATATACAGCGTTAAAAGCAATGCGTGAAGATGTAGTTGTTAAAGAAGCATTAGGCGATCACATTTATAACCAATTTATTAATTCTAAGTCTATTGAATGGGATTACTATCGCACGCAAGTTTCTAAATGGGAAGTCGAGCAGTATATGAAGCAGTATTAATATTTGAAACCCTTGAGCCTGTGTGGTTTGAGGGTTTTTATACTCTTGAGATTAGTTGCCCATAGTCTTGGTTATTTTAGAGAGTGAGCAACTTAATGTTAAAAAATCTCTTTCGCTTTTTGATTGATTTTTTCTATGACATGGCTATATACCTATTCGGTCACAACCATTATTTTATGTCCTAGCTTTTCTTGTATAACTTTCATTGGGAAAAAGAAATGTAGTTATGCATATGCCTAAGTTTATGAATGCTCAATGTGTTGAGTACGGGCGTACCACTTGTTTGGGGGGGGATTGCATTTGAGAAAAAACACATTTATCGTTAAAACGTTTGCATGTGAACAGGAAGAATATTTAAAACAAAAAGGATTAAAAGAGAAAAATAGGTATGATAGAATAATGAATGAGTAAGTTGGATAGATGGCGGCTATCTGAGTATAAGGAGGTGGTGCCTATGGTGGCATTACTGAAATCTTTAGAAAGGAGAAGCCTTTGTGGTGTCTATTGTAGATGTACTAGGTTTGATGATAGGTTTCGGTACTTTTATCGTTACTTTAATTGGCTTAGTCATCGCAATCGTTAAATTAGACCATAAAAAATAACCATCTAACATATACTTTGGTCAGTAATTAGATGGTTAACACAATCTAAAGAAAGCCACCGTCTTTTTAACGGGCTCACCGGGGCATGTTAGCACATGTCCCTTTTCACATTTAATTTAACATACTGAATTGATATAATCAACTTTAACCGTCATCTATTTAATAATGTTGTAACTATATTCATTATTAATGATTACAAAGATAGTTAATATTAGATGCTTAGGTCAATGTATTAAATACAAACGTACTACCTGTTTGGGTGAGGTATTCTATTTGTTAGTTACTGATTATTAATCGTTTATACGTTTATCTTTAATGAAAATCCAAAAAATATAAGTTATAATAGGGCTAGAGGTTTTAGTACTCTGTAATTTTTGGTATCAGTAATATCTTATGCCCTTCACTTTGCCACGATTTTAGTACTCTGCAATTAGGTATATTTGATTTTAATATTGATAATATCATTATCATGTCTATTCAAAAAAGAAGCGCTCTTGATATATACAAGAGGCTTCCTTTTTTATTATGACGGTAATTGTATCAAACCTTGTTCTATCATTTGTTCTACTGCGCGTGTGACTGCGATTTTAACGTGTTCATACGTTAACCCCCCTTGTACATAGGCTTCATAAGGTGGACGTATTGGACCGTCCGCAGAAAGTTCTATCGATGAACCTTGTACAAATGTTCCTGCTGCCATAATAACATCATCTTCATATCCTGGCATATAGCTGGGTTCAGGACTAAAATGCGCGTTAATGGGTGAGGCGTGTTGGATACTTTGACAAAATTGTATCATTTGTTCAGCTGTTTCGAATGATACAGTTTGAATTAAATCTGTGCGAAATGCATTATAACGTGGTGTCGTTTCCATATTGAGACGTTCTAGTAATAAACTCGTAAATAAGGCACCTTTTAAACTTTGGCTAACAATATGTGGACTTAAAAAGAAACCTTGATACATCTCATGTAACGAAGACAAAGAGGCACCTGCTTCTTTACCAATGCCGGGTGCTGTTAAGCGATAGCCACAACGCTCAACTAAATCTTTACGGCCTGCGATATATCCCCCTGTTTTAGCCAGCCCACCTCCCGGATTTTTAATTAATGAACCTGCCATTAAATCTGCTCCTACCTCAATCGGTTCACGTGTTTCGACAAATTCACCATAACAATTATCTACAAAAATAATAACTTCTGGAAATTGTGCTTTAATCTGTTGAATCACTTGCTCTATTGCTTCTATCGTTATCGACGGACGTTGGTCATATCCTTTGGAGCGTTGAATCGCAATAACTTTAGTATGGGGCTGAATGGCTGCCTTAACAGAGGCTATATCGATAACGCCTTGCTTCAAAGCGATTTCTCGGTAATGAATACCATACTCCTGTAAACTTTCAATACCTGTGCCGTTGACGCCAATGACTTCGAGCAATGTATCATACGGACTTCCTGTAATATACATCAATTCGTCACCCGGTTTGAGTAAGCTCTGTAATGCAATTGTAATGGCATGTGTGCCAGAGATGATTTGTGGTCGAACCATTGCATCTTCTGCTTTAAACGTTTCTGCGTATACTGCTTCTAAATGATCTCTACCAAAGTCATCATAGCCATATCCCGTCGATCCTTGCAAATCAGCTTCTGTAATTTTAACTTTGTGAAATGCATCTAATACGTTGGCTTGATTATGGTAAGCACGCATTTCAATTTCTCTAAAATAAGGTGCTAATGTCTGTTCTACTTCTTCAATTAATTGTGTAAGTTCTGTCATTTCTAAACTACTTTCTATATATTTTTATATCCTTCAACATGATACGTTTCTGTTGATTCGTCAAAGTTTAATGTTGTCACTAGCGTATGCTGCTTCAAATCATACAAACGATGCGCTGCATGACTGGGAACCTGCTCTTCATAAAATACCATTTGTGCTTTCATATGTGTTAAAATTGCTGCTTTTACTTTTTCAATATCTTCTGGCGCTTTCGTTGATACAAATACCGATGGCTGATCTGATACCGGCAAAGTCCCCTGATGCTGATCTCGCTTATTAAATAAAACAATTTGTGGAATCTCCGACATCTCTAACGTTTTAATCAGTTGATTGACTGTATCATATTGTGCTTTATAATCTTTGTTACTCGTATCGACAACGTGTAGTAACATATCTGCTCGCTTCGCTTCTTCTAGTGTGGACTTGAATGCTTCTATTAGCGTTGTGGGGAGTTTTTGAATAAAGCCCACCGTATCTGAAATAATCACCTGAAAACCTTCATTTAACGTCAGCTGCCGTGTTTTAGGGTCTAACGTCGCAAAAAGCAAATCTTTTTCATAAGTTTCTGCCTGCGTTAAAATGTTAAACCACGATGACTTTCCTGCATTCGTATAGCCTACTAATGCAATTTGAAAGATACGTTGCTGATCACGTTTATTCCGATAGCGTTCACGATGTGCGGTCACTTCATTCAGTTTACGCTTAATTTCTGTCATACGTGTTCGGATATGGCGTCGATCCGTTTCCAACTTTGTTTCACCCGGTCCTCGTGTTCCAATTCCTCCACCTAGACGTGACAAACTTTTACCATGTCCCATCAATCTTGGCAATAAATAATCAAGCTGTGCATATTCCACCTGTAATTGTCCTTCTCTACTCTTGGCACGTAATGCAAAAATCTCGAGTATGAGCTGTGTACGATCAATAATTTTTACACCAAGTATCGTATTCAAATTTTTAGATTGTGCTGTTGTCAGTTCATCATTTGCGATCACAACATCTATCTCGTGCGCGTTAATAAAGTCTTGTACTTCTTGTAGCTTCCCTTTTCCAACATAGTAGCGTTGATCAACTTCATTTTTATTTTGAGTAAACTGCCCTTTTACATCCAATTCACACGTATAAGATAATGCGTTCAGTTCTGCCATCGTCTGATCGAAATTGTAATCTGAACGATACAAATCTACACCGACCAATACAGCTTTTTCTAACTGTTTTGCTGTTGAATAAGTTTGTCGTTTTTGCATGCTATCACCCAACATTCTTTTGACATAATACTCTTTATTCTATCATAGTGTGTCCTTTAAGACTATATGCGAAAGATGTGCTATATTTATTAATAAGAGGTGATCATTATGAACTTATACGATATCGATGTCACAAAAACTGATGGCACCACGTATTCACTCTCCAAATATAAAGGAGATGTCTTATTAATTGTTAATACTGCAAGCGAATGTGGATTTACACCACAATTTGACGGTCTGGAAACACTATACAGAGACTACAAGGATCAAGGGTTAACTGTTTTAGGATTTCCATGTAATCAATTTGGTAAACAAGAACCCGGAACAGGTCATGAAGCCGAGACGAATTGTAAATTGAATTATGGCGTTACATTTCCGATGCATGAAAAAATTGATGTGAATGGTGACAACACACATCCACTGTTTGAATATTTGAAATCACAACAATCTGGTTTGCTTGGTGGAAATATTAAGTGGAATTTTACCAAATTTCTTGTGGATCGTGAAGGCAATGTGGTGAATCGTTTTTCTCCACAAAAGACACCCGAAAAATTAAGATCAGATATTGAACATTTATTATAGTTTCAAATAATGAAATCTCAATATAAAAAGCGTTACACTCCCTATTCGATAAGTGTAACGCTTTTTTACTCTGTTGCTATTTCATTGTAGCATCTGTACTCTAAGAAAAGATATGAAAGAATCGGAATTTATATAATATAAACCCTAGCTCTTTCACCAACATCACATCAAGATGATTGTGCGCCTTCTAAAAATGTACTAATCGCATGTTTGTAAATTAAATGATGTCGTTCTTGTGAAAGTAGATCAATCACGTACTTATCATAATCATGAATCGTGCCACGTAATTGAAAGCCATTTGTCAAAAAGACTGTTAGCTCTTTCCCCTCTCTTTTAAAAGTTTCAAGGTACTCATCTTGAATGTTTCTTTTCTCAACCATTTTCATTTCTCCTTTTGCATATTTGGGTTGTGAGCTCAGATAACATTGAAGTAAGTGACATCTTCTCTCTATCTAACCAATGAACATTTAATTTGTTTTTGAACCAAGTTAGCTGTCTTTTCGCATAGTGGCGTGAATGTTGTTTTAATAAATCTGTTGCTACATCAACATCCATATCACCCGTTATAACAGGAATCATCTCCTTATAACCGATAGCCTGCATACTTTGACATGACGCATAGCCTTGGTCCATAAGTTCTTGCACTTCATCCAATAAACCTTGAGACAACATCATGTCGACACGTTTGTTTATCTTTTGATATAATGTTTCGCGCGACATTTCTATCCCTGCTATTAATGTATCATAATTTTCTGTTAACTGGGTACTTTTCTTACGATTACTTAGAACTTTTTTTGTTTTTAAATAATATTCGATGGCACGCATTACTCTTTGTCTGTTATTCGGATGAATCGCTTGCTGTGATTCAGGATCAAATGTACCTAAATATGCGTGCAATGCCTCATTAGAATACGTTTCAAGTGCTTTCATCTGTACTGCCACTTTGGCCTCATGTTCAGGAGATACCGATTCATCTTCAAAATGATAATCATAAATCACAGATTGTATGTAAAGGCCTGTTCCTCCTGCGATAATAGGGATTTTTCCCCTCGCAGTAATATCATGAATTAATGGTTTGACACGCTGTTGGAAGTCATATGCTGAAAAAGTTTCATCAGGGTTTAAAATATCAATCAAATAATGAGGGATACCCGCCATCTCTTCCTGTGTCACTTTTGCTGTACCGATATCCATCCCTTTGTATACTTGCATCGAATCACCACTAATAATCTCTCCATCTATTGCTTTTGCGAGTTCTACACTTAACGCTGTTTTCCCACTTGCAGTCGGTCCTACGATGACTACGAGCAAAGGTTTTGATTTATTCATCTTCTTCCCTCACTTTTACTTTTTGGATGATTTGACGACTCATCCAGTCTAGCATATGTTTCCATACGGTTTCATGATCATGTTCAAATAAAACTTCGTGTCTTTTATGGGGATACAATTGTACTGTAATATGATGAATACCGCCCTGCTTGAATAAGCGTGCAAGACGACGTACACCTTCTCCCTGTTCACCAAATGGATCATCCTTACCAGACACGAGTAATACGGGGATGTTTTTGTTCATGCGTTTAATATTTTTTAATGTTGCAGTCGTCATCATGTGCTGCGTCACACTATACACGAGTTGATTGGATACTTTAAAACCTGCATAGTCATCTTCAATGTATGCATCTACTACTTGATGATTGGAACTGATCCAATCACTTGATGTTCGACGTGGTTTAAAGTGCTTGTTGAAACGACCCGTTACCGCATGATTGACCCAGTTCAGTTTACGTTGCTTGCCGCATAACAGTGTTACCAGTTTTAATACTACAACTACTGGGTAACCTTGCCATCTTCTAAATAACCCTGTGCCACTCAAGATTAATCCTTGTAATACATCAGGGTATGTTTGAGAGAATTGACGTGCAATAATTGATCCCATAGAATGACCGAGTACAATATACGGTAGATCACTCCCTATATCAGGACGTAATGTGGTTTGAACTTCGTAAGCATCTGTTACAACTTGTTCTATAGATTCAAAATGACCTCGAATACTGTCAATATCTTGACCATGTCCTCGATGATTATGACGCAATACATGATAACCTTGTGCATTTAACTTATGTACGAGGGGCGTGTAGCGATCCATATGTTCTGCCATACCATGAAAAATATGTACGACACCCACAGCTTCTCGATCTGAACGATCTATTTTTGCTTCTAACATCGTTCCATCTGTCATTGAAATTTTCATCGCCTCATGTTTCACCATTGTATGCACACCTTTCTACTATGCTCTTATCTTTTACTTTACCATATGCATTAGCGATGTGATAGAGCATCATTCAGAAAGAGAGATTAACTGATGACCTAATAAAAAACCATTGGCTTGTGCGGAGAAATGAGAGGATTGTATGGTGTGAATCATTAACACCATCTTCATTAAACACGACTTGCCAATGGTTTTTACAATCTATTTGATTTTTATAGGCTCTTACACTTTATCCTTCAGAAGGTTGATGTTGACCGTGACGTGCTTCTTCAATTGCTTGTTCGAGTTCAGCCTTATATTGTGCTTTGGTTTGTTCATCATAACCTACAAGTTGTGCTAACACATCTACTACCGCGTCTTTATGACGTATTACTGATGCAATATCAAAATAGATAGCTCCTGTACGTCTGACAAAGAAATCTGTTGGCTTAATCACCAATTCATTTTGTACACTATACACAAGCTCTACATATAACGCTAAAGGTAAGCTTGTATTTTGATATTGTGCTGCTTGTGCAAGCTCAAATAATGCATCTACATTTGAACCATAGCGACGTACAAGATGTTCTGCGAGTTGTGTATCTAAGTTAAATGTTTCAGCAACTTTGACTTTCTGTTGAACAAAGTTTTCAAAGTTTGCACTGCCGCCTACATCTCCCCCAGAAATTGGAATATGTTTTGTATTCACATCTTTAAATTTATCGCCGTATTCTTGTTTAAGTCGTTTTTCAACTAAATCCATAATATCTGCAGCCATATGGCGGTAGCCTGTTAATTTACCACCTGCAATCGTTAATAAGCCTGATTTGCCTTCCCATACTTCATCTTTTCGTGAAATTTCAGATGGGTCTTTACCTTCTTCTAAAATCAATGGACGAATACCTGCCCATGTAGATTCAATATCACTATCTGATACTTTAACTGTTGGGAACATATAGTTAATCGCATCAATTAGATAGTCTCGATCTTCTTGATTGACTTGTGGGCTTGCTTTGTCATTGTTATAGAATGTATCAGTCGTACCGACATAAGCTTTGCCATCACGAGGAATAGCGAAGATCATACGACCATCATGTTCTGTATCAAAGTAAACAGCTTGGCGCAATGGAAACTTAGATTGATCAATAACAACATGAACCCCTTTTGTTAGGCGAAGTTGTTTATTATTTTTAGAGTAGTCTGCACGACGGACTTCATCTACCCATGGACCTGTTGCATTTACTACTTTTTTTGCACGTACTTCGAATGTATCGTTCGTTAAACGATCTGTCACAGCTACACCGTTCACTTTTTCTTTATGATCATATAAAAAGTTTGTGACTTTAGCATAGTTGATAATATCTGCACCTTGTTCAGCAGCTTTTTTCATTACCTCAATAGTAAGTCGGGCATCATCTGTACGATATTCGACGTAGTAACCCCCACCTTTAAGACCTTCTTGTTTAACAAGTGGCTCTTTATCCATCGTTTGTTTTTTATTCAACATTTTTTTGCGTTCAGATTTTTTTACACCTGCAAGTCGATCATAAAGTCCGAGTCCAATAGACGTTGAGAATTTGCCGAATGTACCGCCTTTATGCATAGGCAATAACATCCACTCTGGTGTTGTCACGTGTGGTCCATTTTCGTATACAATTGCACGCTCTTTACCTGTCTCAGCTACAACACCCACTTGAAATTGTTTTAAATAACGTAATCCACCGTGGACGAGTTTTGTAGAACGTGAACTTGTCCCCTGTGCAAAGTCTTGCATCTCTACCAAAGCTACCTTCATACCACGTGCTGATGCGTCCAATGCGATACCTGCTCCAGTAATACCGCCCCCAACAACTACGACATCATACATACCTTGTTGCATTTTTTCTTTTACGGATTGACGCTTTAATGTTGATAAACTCATATCTATCCTGCCTCCTATTTTTACTAAAAAAGGAGAGACTCCTCCCCACACACTTATTTAAAGTTGTATGAAAAAGTCTCTCCTAATCTCGAGTGGTACTATTAACTTAACTTCAGTATATCACAGTTGTTACGCCTCGTCTAACTTGAAAACTTGCGTGGCTTCAACTGCTTTTTTCCACCCTTTGTACAATTTGTGTCTTTTTTCTTCTGACATTTCAGGTTCAAAAGCTTTTTCTAACTTCCAATGATTGCTAACATGCGATTGGTCTTTCCAAAATCCTGTCGCAATACCTGCTAAATATGCAGCGCCTAATGCTGTTGTTTCACTAACTTCTGGTCGCTCGACTTCAATGTTTAATAAGTCTGCTTGGAATTGCATCAAGAAGTTATTTTGTACTGCGCCACCATCAACACGTAAACCATTAACATCAATACCTGAATCTTGTGCCATCGCTTCAATTACATCACGTGTTTGGTAACACAATGACTCTAAAGTCGCACGGATGAAATGTTCTTTTCGTGTACCGCGTGTTAATCCAAAGATCGCCCCACGTGCTTCTGAATCCCAATACGGTGTACCTAAACCAACAAATGCTGGCACAACATAAACACCTTCTGTATCTTCAACACGTGATGCATAGTCTTCTGATTGTGGTGCAGAATGAATCATGCGTAAGCCATCACGCAACCACTGTATTGCAGAACCTGACACAAAAATGGAACCTTCTAATGCATAGTTCACTTTACCATCAATACCGTAAGCGATTGTTGTTAATAACCCGTGATCTGATGTTACAGCTTCTTCTCCGGTATTCATAAGCATAAAGCCACCTGTACCGTATGTATTTTTGACATCACCACGTTCAAAGCAGGCTTGACCAAATAGTGCTGCTTGTTGGTCACCCGCAATACCTGCAATAGGTACTTTTTGACCAAAGAAATGATAGTCTTTTGTTTCACAGTAAATTTCACTAGACGGACGTACTTCTGGTAACATCACCTCTGGGACATCTAGCAACTCCAGCAATTCTTTGTCCCACTTCAACTCATGGATGTTATACATTAACGTACGGCTTGCATTTGTATAATCCGTTACATGCGCTTGACCCCCTGAAAGTTTCCAAACGAGCCACGTATCGATTGTTCCAAATAATAAATCTCCATTTTCAGCTTTTTCACGTGCACCTTCTACTTCATCTAAAATCCATTTCACTTTTGTACCTGAAAAATAAGGATCTAAAATTAAACCTGTCTTGTTGCGGAAGGTTGTTTCATGCCCTTCGTTTTTGAGTTGATCACAGATATGCTGCGTTTGACGGGATTGCCATACAATCGCATGATAAATTGGACGCCCTGTATGTTTATCCCATACGACTGTAGTTTCACGTTGGTTTGTAATACCGATACTTGCCACCTCTGATGCGGCAATGTTATTTTCATTTAACACTGCTGCCATAACTGAAATCACAGATGTCCAAATCTCGTTCGCATCGTGTTCAACCCAGCCTGACTTTGGAAAATGTTGCTTAAATTCTCGCTGTGATACGCCACGAATCTCTCCATTTTCATCAAATAAAATCGCTCTCGAACTTGTCGTCCCCTGATCAATTGCTAAAATATATTTTCCCATAATATAGACTCCTCTCAATGCACATATCTAAATTTGTGCAATATCTTCTTTGTTCGCTTTTTTGTTCATCACTTGACCTAATAACAGTGTCAGCGCGACGAGAATGCATGTCACAATCGTCCATGCATCTATCACGTTTTGGAATACTAAACGATAAATCACCGCACCGAGCATTCCACCAACAATTGGTCCTAGCACAGGTACAATCGCATATGCCCAATCACTGCCACCTTTATTATGTATTGGTAAAAGTGCATGTGCGATACGAGGACCTAAGTCACGTGCTGGATTAATTGCATAACCTGTTGATCCTCCCAAGCTGACACCTATTGCAACAATAAGCGCACCCACAATCAATGGGTTAAGACCATCTGTAAATTGATTTGCCCCAATAAACAATAAACCTGCGATTAATACCGCTGTACCAATAATCTCTGTTAAAAAGTTAGCCATATAGTTGCGTAAACCGGGTGCTGTAGAAAATACACCTAACTTTGCAGCTTTATCTTCAGTTGCACGCCAGTGTGGTAAATACGTTAACCATGTCAATGCCGCACCAACAATCGCACCTAACATCTGTGCAATAATATAGCCGGGTACTTGATACCACGGGAAGTCACCTGTTACCGCAAATGCCACTGTTACTGCCGGGTTTAAATGTGCACCTGAAAATTGACCTACTGCGTAAACACCTAATGTCACAGCAAGCCCCCAACCAATCGCAATAACAATCCAATCGGCAGCTTCACCTTTCGACTTCTTCAACACAACATTGGCAACAACGCCACCGCCCATGAGTAGTAAAAGCGCCGTACCGAAAAATTCCGCTAAGTATACATTCATATCTCTTTTTCCTCCCTTTAGCGAAAAAGAGACTACCACAAAACGCACTACACCTATTGATATAATACGAACGCAGAAGTCTCTTAGTCTCTTTTCTAATATTAACTTGTTTTTTATAATACACATATATGAAAACGCTGTCAAATTATAAATTTGTTTTTTATAAAATTTTTATAAGATGCTGCGCTTACCATAATGCACGGTCACTCGTTGTAATATAAGTGGCACCGTGATCAATAGCACGCTTGACCTCTTCTGGCGTATTAATCAAACCTCCTGCTATCACGCGTGTCCCTGTTTGTTGATGAATTTGTTGTAAGACTTTATCTGCAATGCCCGGTAAGACCTCCACATAATCTGGTTGTAAGCGTCGAATAAGCTCAATACTGCGCTCTAAGGCATGACTATCAATAATAAACACACGAAAAATAGTCACAACACCAAGTGATTTTGCTTTTTTGATGACTTTCATTTTGGTAGAGACGATGCCTTTAGGACGATAAGTTTGTATGACATATTCACAAGCATATTCATCTTGACTGATCCCTTTAATCAAATCAATGTGAATAAAGGGCTGTAAGTGATGCTGTGCCATAAATTGCATAACACCTTTAAGATGACCGATATGTGTATCCAATAAAACACATGCTTGATAGTCTGTTTTGGTCAATTTTTCTAAATCTTTCATAGAGCGAATCGCTGGTAATATATATGGTTTCACATAAGTCTTCCCTTCTATTTACTGAATGCGTTTAAACAACCTCTCTAATTCATAGTTCGTAAAGTTAATAATAATAGGTCGCCCATGTGGACATGTAAAAGGGTCTTCCATTTCTCTGAGTTGATCGATCAAATGTGCCATCTCATCTTTTTTCAAGTAGTGGTTTGCTTTAATCGATTTTTTACAACTCATCATAATTGCCGCTTCTTCACGAAATTTTGCAATGTTTAATGTTTTATGTGCAATCACATATTCAATAATATCTTTAATAATATTTTCAACTTCATCTTTAGGAAACCATACCGGATAACTGTTAATAATATAATCATGTCCACCAAATGGTTCGAGTAAAATACCCGCCTTTGCCAATTCATCACGTGATTGTTCAATAATCAACTGTTCATCTTTCGAAAAGCTAAATGTAAGTGGGATTAATAAATTTTGGTTTTCATTTGTGACTTCACCAATTTTATCTCGAAAGTATTCATATTTAATACGCTCTTGTGCGGCATGTTGGTCGATTAAATACATCCCTGTATCATTTTGCGCCACAATATATGTACCATGTACTTGTCCAACAACTTCCATATACGGCACACGAGGCTGTGATTCTACAGATGTATCTATTTGTTGTACATCTGTATTTTCATGACGAACGTCTTCCATATCACGCAATACTTCACGCTGTTGTACAGCAAAGTTGTTATCGTCACCCTCATGATCTGAGGATACAGACGGCTCTTTATATCCGTCACTTGTATAAAGCGGTGTCGTTTCTTGTATATGTTCCGTCTGTTCTGATACTTCAGGCTCAAGTGAAGTTGCTGTATCATCATTCATATCAGACGCGTCATTTTGTTGGTGTCTACGCTGTTCAAAAGCTATTTTTTGTTGTTCAAAATGTTCAAGTACTTTTTTAGGTTGATATTTATGTTGCAGATCATTTTTAGGAATCAATGTTTGATCTTGAAATACTTCACGAATCTTTTCCACAATTAATGCATACAACTGATCCTCTTTCGATAACCGCACTTCAAGTTTTGTCGGATGGACATTCACGTCTACTAATATGGGGTCCATTTTAATATTAATATATACGATGGGATACCGACCGATTGTGAGCAATGTATGATAACCTTCTATAACTGCTTTACTCAAGACAAAGTTTTTAATGTAACGTCCATTAATAAAGATTGAAATATAGTGTTTGTTGCTGCGAGAATGTTCTGGCTTTGCAACAAATCCTTCAATCTGATAATCACTTGTTTCTCCAGATATAGGTAATAAATCACGCGCGATCTTCATACCATATATTTCTGCCATAACTTCATTCGTACGCCCAGATCCATTTGTTCGCAATGATGTTTTACCATCATTTGTTAATGACATACGAATATGAGGATGACTCATTGCCATGCGATTGATAATATCTGTAATTTTACCTAGCTCTGTATGTAGGCTCTTAATATATTTCAAACGTGCAGGTGTATTGTAAAATAAGTCTGTAACTTTAATATCTGTACCTTGACGTGCCTTTGCAGGTTTTTGTGTCAGTATTTCACCCTCTTCTGCATAAACTTCAAAGCCGTCAATACCATCAGTTGAGGTTTGCAAGGTGACCTTTGCCACAGAGGCAATACTTGCTAAAGCTTCTCCACGAAAGCCCAATGTACGAATATGAAATAAGTCATCATCGTCATAAAGTTTACTCGTTGCATGACGATGAAAGACTAAAGACAAATCCTCTTCTGCAATGCCCGAACCATTATCAACAACACGTATGGACGCGACACCCGACTCTTGAACTTCTACATTAATTTCTGTTGCTCCTGCATCGATACTATTTTCTAACAATTCTTTAACAACAGAGCTTGGGCGTTCTACGACTTCACCTGCTGCAATTTTATTGGCAAGTGATGTTTGTAATGCTTTGATTTTTCCCATTATGTCACCTTCTACTGTAATCTATTTTGTAGTTCACTCAGCTTAACTAGTGCGTCTATTGGTGTCATCTGTGTTAAGTTTAATGCTTTAATCTCCTGTTCAATATCACTGGACTGTGTTTGCTCAAACAAGTCAAATGCAGGTTGCTCATATGTGTGTGCAGATGCCTCTTCTTCTGATACGTTTGCTTTTGCTGGTTCATGCACTGTACGATGATTGTCTGTTTCAGATACAATAGCTGTCGCTTTATCTTTTGCTTCAAATGCCTCAAGAATGACTTGTGCACGTTCAATGACTGCTTCCGGTAAATCTGCAAGTTTCGCCACTTGTATCCCATAGCTATTTGCCACTGCGCCCTCTTTCACTTTATGTAAAAAGATGAGCTCACCTCGATATTCATTGGCTGCCACGTGTACATTTTTCAAACAAGGCAACGACTGTTCTAAGTCAGTCAACTCGTGATAATGTGTTGAAAATAATGTTTTTGCTTGTGACGTATGCGCAACATATTCAATCATTGCTTGTGCCAATGCGAGTCCATCATATGTCGATGTACCACGACCAATCTCATCAAAGATAATTAAGCTATCCGGTGTTGCATAGCGTAATGCTTTTTGTGCTTCAAGCATTTCGACCATAAATGTACTTTTACCTGAAACAAGATCATCTGCTGCACCAATACGTGTAAAAATTTGATCAAATATCGGTAATGTTGCAGATTGACACGGCACAAACGCCCCCATCTGCGCCATAATACTAATGATCGCCACTTGTCTCATATACGTGGACTTACCTGACATATTCGGTCCAGTAATCAAATAGATGAACAACTCAGCATCTAAATGGCAATCATTAGGTACATAATCATTATAATCCATGACACGTTCTACCACAGGATGACGTGCATCGACAAGTTGTAATGTTTTATCTTGACTAAATGATGGACGCACATAGTTGTATTGTTGTGCAATTTCTGCAAAGCTTTGTAAACAATCCAACTCTGAAATTATTTTTGCCTGTTGCTGCAAGCGTTCCGTATATTGTTTGACATCGTTTCTTAACGCTGTAAACAATTGATATTCGAGCTCTATAGATTTATCTTGCGCCCCTAAAATAATACTTTCTTTTTCCTTTAATTCATCGGTAATAAAACGCTCTGAATTAGACAGCGTTTGTTTGCGTTGATAACCGTATGCTTCTGGATTAAAATTTGTAAGGTTCGCACGCGTAATCTCAATGTAATAGCCAAATACTTTATTAAAACTCACTTTTAATGATTTGATACCTGTACGTTCGCGTTCTTTCGCTTGTAATTCTGCCAACCATGTTTTTCCATTGCGTGATGCATCGATTAATGCATCAAGTTCTTGATTAAAGCCTGTTTTAAATAGTCCGCCTTCTTTCACAGACAACGGTGGCTCATCGACAAGACTCCGCTCTAATACTTCTAATAAGTCCTCTAAAGGTTCTAATGCATTAAAATGTGCAATAGCTTCATGATCCATGGACTGCAATAATGTCTTAATCGCAGGGATTTGTGCAATAGAGTGTTTGAGCTGCACAAGATCTTTTGCATTGACATTACCAAAGCTCACACGTCCTACTAAGCGCTCAATATCATAGACTTCTGTTAAATACTCTCTCAATGTTGCACGTTCAATAAAACAGTTCAAAAATTGCGTGACTGCATCATGACGTTTCATAATAGCATCACGTTGAATTAATGGTCGATCAATCCATTGTTTTAAACGTCTCGCTCCCATAGGTGTTTTTGTTTTGTCCATGAGCCATAGCAATGTTCCTTTTTTAGACTTCAAGCGTATACTTTCTGTCAATTCAAGATTGCGTTTAGCATAATAATCCATCTTCATATAGTCAACAGCATGATAAGTTTCAGCTGGTTCAATGTGTGACATATCACGTTTTTGTGTGTCATAAATATAATCCAATAACATTTGTACAACTTGTTTCATTAAAGGCTGCTCGAGTTGATTGACATCATACTGTGTATCAGAAATCACCTCACGTACCGTTACGGTCTCCGTAATCATGCTCAGCTGACGTCTTAACGCATCTGACATTGGACGTGCAACAACAATTTCATTCGGCTGAATCGTTGTCACTTCATTGATCAATGTACTTTCATCTTCAAAGTGTGTGACCTTTAACTCTCCTGTCGAAATATCACAGTAACTCAGTGCATAACCTTCATCCTCTAAAAAACTTAAAATGTAGTTGTTGCGAGTCTCATCTACATCTCCTTGTTCCATCATCGTCCCCGGTGTGACGATGCGAACCACTTCTCGCTTAACCATCCCTTTGACTTGGCGCGGATCTTCCATTTGTTCACATATCGCCACTTTAAAACCATTTTGAATGAGTGTTTCAATGTAGCCATCTGCCGAATGGTGTGGCACACCCGCCATCGGTATCGGGTTTTCTTTTTTGGCATCTCGTTTTGTTAGCGTAATCTCCAACACACGTGCTGCCGTAATAGCATCTTCATAAAATAACTCGTAAAAATCCCCAAGTCGAAAAAATAACAACGCATCTTGATGTTGTGATTTGATTGAAAGATATTGTTTCATCATTGGCGTCACATTTGACATTTTTATCACAATCCTTTTTCTATCTCATTGATTCACTTCTTGTATCATTTGTTGCATTATGTATAAAAGGCTAGACGATGCGCATACTTCCACCCGTCTAGCCTATTCGTCATTTTGATTTTCGCGTTGTATAATTGTGAAGCTTTGTTAATATACCACGTTTTTTAAGTACAATTAATAAACCATAGCTCACGCCTGCTCCAATCATACTTGAAACAATAAATACTGTCATTAATGGTTTAATCAGAAAACCATCCAAATGAATAAGCCATGCGATTGGAATACATACAAGACTCCCTAAAATACCTGTACCGACAACCTCACCGATTGCTGCAACAAACAAATGACGGTTGACATAATAAAACAAACTTGCCAATAACACACCAATCATACTACCGGGAAAGGCAAATACTGTTCCCGTACCAAATAAGACACGAATCGTTGATGATAAAAAGGCTTGTGCTAATCCATACCACGGTCCTAGCAATACGGCGCTCAAAACGTTGATAAAATGTTGCATCGGGGCAGCTTTAACCGGCCCAAGTGGTATGACTACAACTGTGCTCAATACAACATTGATCGCAATAAATAACGCAGTCAGAGTCAGCTTCCTAGTATTCATCGTTATCTCTCCTATCTTCATTCATTCGTGTCATCGATTTGTAATCCCACACCTTCTGCTAATGTTTCAATCATGAAATGTAATGTATCATTGGCTTGTGCTTGTGCTTGTCGAAACTCCGATACGATTGGAATATCATCAATTTGCGTTTGGATAGACTGAATTGCCTCTTCCGAACGCTCATAAGCTATCGGCTTATTATAGTTCTGTAAATTCACAGACTGTTTTTGCTGTTGTTTTAATGATTGCATTTGCGTTGCAATATGCTCATTTTGATGAATTTGTGCTTCTACTTGTCGATAATGTTGAATGGTTTCTAAATTTTGAATAGATGTTTGTAATGCGCGAGCAGCTTGTAACACATCTTCTCGCGTTGACATCTATTGTGTCACCATCGCAGCATCACTCACACCAAGAAACTCACCATTTAATGAATATTGTTTTGCCTCTGTAATCTTCACGTCTACAATTTTACCGATAGCCGATTGTGGTGCTCGGAAGTTAACAAGCTTATTGCGTTCTGTATAACCTGCAAGTACCGTATCATCTTTCTTACTTGCACCTTCACATAAGACTTTTACTGTTTGCCCTTCATAGGCTTTTAACGCTTGAGATGAATATGCACCTACAAGTTGATTTAAACGCTGTAATCGCTCTTTCTTCACTTCTGTCGGTACATTATCTTTCATCTTCGCAGCAGGCGTACCGTCTCGTTGTGAATACAAGTACGTATACGCATGTTCAAAACCTACAATCTCATATAATGACAGTGTTTCTTCAAATTGTTCTTCCGTTTCATTCGGATAACCTACAATAATATCCGTCGTTAAAGCAACATCAGGTATGGCTGCTTTAATACGTGATACAAGGTCTAAATAACCTTCTCGTGTATATTTTCGTCCCATAATTTTTAATACTTGATTGTTACCAGACTGCACAGGTAAATGAATATGTGGCACGATGTTACCACCTTTAGCAATCACTTCGATCATGCGATCCGTAAAGTCCCACGGATGACTCGTCGTAAAACGAACACGTGGAATATCAATTTTAGAAATATCTTCCATCAAATCGCCTAGACCATAATCTAAATCTTCCAAGTCTTTGCCGTATGAGTTAACATTTTGACCGAGTAGTGTAATCTCCTGATAACCTTGACGTGCTAAATCACGCACTTCATCAATAATATCTTGTGGACGACGACTACGCTCCTTACCACGTGTGAAAGGTACAATACAATATGTACAGAATTTATCGCAACCATACATGATATTCACCCATGCTTTAATTCGACCTTCACGTACTTTTGGCAAGTTTTCAATAACATCGCCTTCTTTAGACCATACTTCAACGACCATCGCTTTGGACAAATATGCTTCTTCCAAAATTTGTGGTAAACGATGAATATTATGTGTTCCAAAGATCATATCAACATTTTGGTATGATTTTAAAATTTTATTCACTACTGATTCTTCTTGTGACATACAACCACAAACACCAATTAAACAGTCTGGGCGTTCCTGTTTAATATGTTTTAAATTACCAATCTCACCAAAAACTTTATTTTCTGCGTTTTCACGAATGGCGCACGTATTCAATAAGATAACATCAGCGACATTGACATCTTCAGTCGGTGTATATCCAAGCGCTGTAAATATACCTGCCATCACTTCTGTATCATGGGCATTCATTTGACAACCATATGTCTTAATTAAAAACGTACGTCCTTTCCCCATACCACGATATTTTTCATCAATTTGAAAATCACGGTTATAAACGGTTTCTTCTTTACCACGTTTTTTAGCTTCTTTTAAGCTTGGGGGCTGATAGACGTGTTCGAAATATTTGCTATAATCTTTTTCTTTATCTTTACGATTTGCTAAAACATCTAGCGTTCCAGCTTTTCTTTGTTCTTCATTCACATGCAAAACCCTTTCTGCCCTTATATCATTAGTACATTATATTAAAAATCATTCAAAAGTGCAAAATGAAAATGCACCTTACCATAGAAATACAGTTAAAATCACAAGTGTATAGCCAACATCTATTTTTCAGTACCCGTTGTCGCTCATCTTTGCTTACGATAATAAAAGCCGGAACATTGTTAGTACTGTTCCAGCTTTTATGTAAGATTAAATTATACAAATTGTTGCGTCAACGCGTCAAACTGTGATGGATCGAGTTGGATATTTTGATGTGCAAGTGGTGTTTCACCTAACGTATCAATTTGTGATTCATATGATGGTGTTTCTGTGTCTTGATACACGATACCTTTAACAAGAGAGTTATGCGACACAACTGTTTGAATCGCTTGTTGTTTATCTGTTCGATCGTAACCTTCAATATCATCTAAACTTGTTAAATGTTCTTTAAACCAATCATACGTATTCACTTTATTGTATGTGACACATGGTGAAAAGACATTGACGAATGAAAAACCATCATGATTAATCGCATCTTCAATCATTTTTGTTAATGCTTTAATGTCACTTGAAAAGCCTTGTGCGACAAACGTAGCACCTGATGATAATGCCAGTTCGAGTGGTGCTACATTTTGCTCGATATTACCTTTAGGCGTTGTTTTTGTGACAAAGCCGGGTGCTGATGATGGCGATGTTTGTCCTTTAGTTAAACCATAGATTTGGTTATCCATGACAATATACGTGATATTCATATTACGACGCAATGCATGAATTGTATGTCCCATACCAATCGCATAGCCATCTCCATCTCCACCAGATGCAATCACCGTCAACTCACGGTTCGCCATTTTCACACCTTGTGCTAATGGCAACGCACGACCATGGATTGAATGCACACCATATGAGTTCACATAGCCTGACAAACGTCCTGAACAACCAATCCCTGTAATTAATGCAACTTCATCCGGTTCTAAACCTACGTTTGCTGCTGCTTTTTGAATCGCTGCCTGTACTGAAAAATCTCCACATCCCGGACACCAGTTCGGTTTGACATTGTTTCTAAAATCTTTAAATGTAGCCAATTACAGTCTCTCCTTTAATGAATTTAAAAGTGTTTGCCCTTGTGTTTCAATTTCATGCGGTAAAAATGGCGTACCATCATATTTCGTTTGTTTGACTAATTTATCGCCTAAATTGACATTCATTTTAATGATATTCGCAAGTTGACCTTGGTAGTTATGCTCCACGACAACAACTTTTTGTGCTTTATCCACTGCATCTTGAATAATTTCAGTTGGGAATGGATGCAGCTGACGAATTTGTAGATGCTCTACTTTATGTCCTTGTGCTTCAAGTCGTGCTGTTCCTTCTTGAATTGCACCTTTGGTTGAAATAAATCCAAGATATAAAATATCAGATTGCTCATGTTTCAACTCGCCCTCAACAGGCTGTTCAATGCGTAAATTTTCTGTTTTACGCATACGTTTATCCATTTGATCTTGACGATTTTGTGGGGCTTCACTCGGTTTACCTTCTTCGTTATGTTCAACACCTGTAACGTGATGAATACCGCCTTTTACGCCCGGAATAGGTCTTGGTGATACTCCTGATTGTGTCACTGCATAGCGCTTGAAGTAATCTTTATCTTCTGGATCACGTTCAATATCTTCAAGTACTGTCGAACCACGATTGATTTTAATTTTATTGTAGTCCAATTGTTTAACCGTTTGTTTACCAAGTGACAGTTGCAAATCACTTAACACAATGACTGGACATTGATACATCTCAGCCAAGTTAAAAGCATCTATCGTTAGATAAAAGGCATCTTCTGCATCAGTAGGGGCAAGTACAATTTTAGGTATATCTCCGTGCGTTCCATAAATCATCTGCATTAAGTCAGATTGTTCTTGCTTCGTTGGTAATCCTGTTGATGGGCCTCCACGTTGTGTGTTCATAATCACAAGTGGTGTTTCTGTCATACCAGACAATCCAATCGCTTCCATCATCAATGATAAGCCCGGTCCTGCTGAAGCGGTAAATGCACGTACACCCCCGTAGTTTGCACCGATAGCCATCGTTGCTGCTGCAATTTCATCTTCTGTTTGAATGACCGTACCACCGACTTGTGGCAGATGATCAATCATATACTCCATAATTTCTGAAGCAGGTGTAATCGGATAAGCAGCCATAAAACGAGAACCACCTGCAATTGCGCCTAAACCTATCGCATCGTTTCCAATCATATAGAGATGTGGCACATTGTCACTCTCAGCTAATGTAAAGTCCCCTTCAATCGTCGACAACTGTGCTTCCATCAACTGATACCCTTCATGCAATGCTTGAATATTGAGTGCTACAACTTTCTCACCCTTTTTCTCAAACATATTTGTAATCAGTGCTTCAAACGGTGCCGTTTCAAGAGACATCAACGCTGCTGTTGCACCAATAGCAACCATATTTTTCATCAATGTTGTACCAAGTGCTTTTGCCACCTCAGTAAATGGCATCACGATAAATTGCGCTTGGCAGTCTTCTGGTTTCTCTGGTTTTGCTTTACTATCTGCTAAGATCACACTATCTGAACGCATTTCATGATGGTTCAAAGCAATTGTTTCTTGATCAAAAGCAACAAGTATATCTAAATCATCACTAATCGCATGTACAGGTGTCGTTGAAACACGAATTTTATTATTCGTATGTCCACCTTTGATGCGGCTAGAGAAGTGACGATATCCGTATAAATAGTATCCTTTGCGGTTCATAGCCGTTGCAAAGATTTCACCCGTAGATTCAATCCCTTCACCTTGCTGTCCGCCTACTTTCCATGATACTTGAGATTTCATAGATTTAGCCTCCTACACGTTTAAGTTCATTATTTATCATATCAAAATAACCCACTATTTTCGCTATAAAATAATGGGTTTCATCAAAAATCATACTAATGGACGATACAGAAAAGTATATAGCACACCTTTACTGAAGTAGGGACAAAAACCTTTTGTCAAAATGTGCTTTTTGTTTTTTCTCATGTTACATCTCAAAAGGGTGATCCTCATTGATTAAAATACGTTCAATACATTTCGCTGTACCGTCTGAACGAATATCAATCAGCACACCTGATAACACACTTCGCCCTTCATCAGGTACGACGTGTCGCTGCGGTAAACTTGTAATAAAACGTTCAATCACTTCTGCTCGATTAATCCCTAAGATACCATCATAATAACCTGTCATACCCACATCTGTAATATATGCCGTCCCACGTGGCAAAATACGTTCATCTGATGTCTGAATATGTGTATGTGTGCCAACAACTGCACTGACACGACCATCTAAATACCAGCCTATCGCATTTTTCTCTGATGTTGTCTCAGCATGAAAATCAACAAATATATAGTCCGTTTGTTGCTTTGCTTCTTGAATCAGTTGATCCGCCTTTTTAAAAGGGTCATCAATGTCTTGCATAAATGAACGCCCCTGTAAGTTGATCACCGCTAACTTTTTATCATTAATATTAATAATGCGCATACCAACTCCCGGTGCCTCATCCGGAAAATTGGCAGGTCGTACAAGTCGTGTCGCCTCGTGAATAAAATCATAAATTTGACGTTGACCGTATGTATGATTGCCCATAGTCATAAAATCAACCCCTTCACGTAAAAGTTCTTTATAAATTTTCTCTGTTAAGCCTTTTCCGTGTGCTGCATTTTCTGCATTAACGATAGTCACTGTTGGGCGATATACTTTTTTTAACTTTGCAAGTTGGTCTGTAATGGCTTGACGCCCCACTTTACCTACAATATCCCCGATAAA
Organism: Staphylococcus sp. 17KM0847; assembly: GCF_013463155.1. Taxonomy (NCBI): domain Bacteria; kingdom Bacillati; phylum Bacillota; class Bacilli; order Caryophanales; family Staphylococcaceae; genus Staphylococcus; species Staphylococcus xeri. Next base: position 813,749 of record NZ_CP040781.1, on the reverse strand, counting down.
TAAAATTCTCATGCATGACGTCCTCTCTATTGATTAAAGTAGGTCAGGCATAAAATACAAACAGCAATCACTAGACATATTTTCACCTATACCTACTTCATAATTTCTCACTTTGTATCACTGTCTTATTTATTGTAGCGTGCTACACTATGATGTCAATCCATAGTATGCTCTTTTACATATAAAAGACGCATTGCATTTAATGTAACTAAAAGTGTTGCACCCATATCTGACATGATCGCAATCCATAATGTCAGCCAGCCGGGTATCACAAGTAGTAGTGCTATTATTTTTAAACCGATCGCAATGGCAATATTCGCCTTAATGATGCGCATCGTTTGACGACTCAAACGATATGTAAAAGGAAGTTTCGACATCTCATCACTAAGCAATGCAATATCAGCCGTTTCCAATGCCGTATCTGTACTTGCACCTCCCATTGATATACCGACATGCGCACGTGCTAATGCAGGTGCATCATTAACACCATCACCTACCATAGCGACAGTTTGATATTGCTGTTCTAACTTTTCAATATATTTCAACTTATCTTTAGGTAATAAGTTGGCATACACTTCGGTTAATTCAAGTTCTTGTGCAATTTTACGTGCAGTCTGGTCATGATCTCCTGTCAACATAATTCTCTTTGTGATACCTAGTTGTGCTAATTGTGCAATCGCAGCCTTAGATTGTGTTCTTACAGTATCTTTTACCGTAATTAACAAAGAGAGTGTATTGTTCATTCGAACTACAATTACTGTTTCACCTCTTGCCTGATGTTCAGTTATTGTTCGCTTCATCGCTTCAGTCAGCTCAGCCTCAAAATAATCAGGCTTTGCAATAACAATACGCTGTCCTTCAACATCTGCCTGTATCCCTTCACCTGTCATAGCTTGAAAATTTGTGACTTTTAGATGAGATGTACCGTACTGCTGCTCAATATACGCTGTCATCGCACGTGCAAGAGGATGTTGTGCACGGCGTTCCACCGCATATACACATCGCATGATGTCTTGCACTGTATCATGTGAAGATAACGCTATCACGTCTATCACTTCAGGCTCACCCATAGTCAGTGTACCCGTTTTATCAAAAGCCATCGCTTTCACTTTACTCAACTGTTCAAGGTAGATACCTCCTTTAATAAGCACGCCGTTTTTGGCCGCTGTACTAATACTTGAAACAATTGAAATCGGTGTAGAAATCACCAATGCACAAGGACAACCAATCACTAAAACAGAAAGCCCTTGATAAACCCAAGTATGCCATTCCCCGCCAAATAGTATCGGTGGTATCAACATCACGAGAAAAGCAATCCCCATAATCACAGGTGTATAATACTTGGCAAATGTTTCAATAAAAGCTTGTGCAGGCGCTTTTTCAACTTGGGCATCTTCTACCATTTTGATCACTTTCGCAATTGTCGTATTTTCTGATGTATGTGTCACTTCTATTTCTAATATGCCATCATTATTCAATGTTCCTGCATAAACTGTATCGCCCACACTTTTCTCAACAGGTATGGATTCTCCAGTAATCGTTGCTTGGTTGACTGCTGCACGCCCTGCCTTAACCTTACCATCGAGTGCTATTTTTTGACCCGTTTTTACATATAATATATCTCCTATACATACTTCATCTACAGGTATTTGTATCGTTCTATCTTGACGTATAATAGTCGCTTCATCGGGTGCAATCGCCATTAAAGCAGTCATCGATTGACGTGCTTGACGCATAGAGAATGCCTCTAACGCCTCACTCAATGCAAACAATATCACCACAACCGCAACTTCTCCCCATTCTCCAATGAGCGCTCCACCTATGACAGCAACAGTCATTAATGTCCGCATATCAAACTCTAAATGTATTAAATTATAAATCCCTTGCTTGAGTAACGAAGCTCCGCTTATAACGATAGCACTTCCAAAAAGTAATAGCGTTAACAGAGATGTGTTCTGATCGATCCATTCCGATAAATATCCGAAAACAATTAGTAACGTTGCAAAACAAAGCGATTGATGCGTTTCGTAAAAGGATTTGATTTTTTGCAATATATTTTGAGCGTCAGAATGTTTTTCAACTTCTTTTTGATGCGCTTTTGGATTGTTAGAGTACACTTTAATATTTTCAAACGCACCTGCTTGTTCGATTTCCTCAATCGTAGGCGACCCTTCAATGTATATTTTAGATGCAGCAAAATTAACTTGTGCTGATGTGACAGACGGTAACGCCGATACATTGCGTTCAAACTTTGCAGCACAATTCGCACAAGACATCCCTTCGACGATATATGTTGACTTAGTCTTTGTCATCTTCAGTCACTTCTTTCTTATGCTCAATTGAAATCATCATAATCTGACGTATATGCTCATCGTAAATACGATAAAATGCGCGCTTCCCTTCCTTGCGATATACGACTACACCATTTTTATACAGTACACGTAAATGATGTGATGTATTTGCAACGGTTAAGTTTAAAATTTCCGCTAAATCACATACGCATAACTCATCATGCAAACATAGCGCATAGGTGATTTTGGCACGATTTAAATCCGCAATACTTTTAAACATCAAACTCACACTTTCGATATGAGCATGGCTGAGTGATTCTTTGGCTTCTTGTACCCGTTCTTCATCAATGAAAAAAGTATCACAACGCATCGACGATTGACCCATCGTCTTCACCACCTTTTATTCAAATATTGATTTGAATATAGTATAAATTGTCACCCTTTATTATTCAAGTCATCACTTGAATGTTTTGAAACACATTAACTTAAAAAATACATCCACTACCTTTCAAAGGTAGGGATGTATTTTCAGCAATATAAGAACGGCTTATTCTTAAATTATGCGTTGGGTTAAATATTAAACATTTTATTTCTCTTCTTTTTTACGACGACCAAACAAGAACAGGCTACCTAAAGCAGCAATCAAGCTACCAAACAGCGTTGTATTTGTGGCTTGTTCACCTGTATCCGGTAAACCTTTGCCACCTTTTGTACCTTTGTGACCGTGTGTACCACTATGGTCAGCATCACTGTCGGCATCTGCATCACTATCTGCGTCAGCGTCACTGTCCGCATCCGCGTCACTATCGGCGTCGGCATCACTATCTGCGTCGGCATCACTATCTGCATCCGCATCACTGTCGGCGTCGGCATCACTGTCTGCGTCGGCATCGCTATCTGCATCCGCATCACTATCGGCATCCGCATCACTATCCGCATCGGCGTCACTATCGGCGTCGGCATCGCTATCGGCATCCGCGTCACTATCTGCGTCGGCATCGCTATCTGCATCTGCATCACTATCTGCGTCAGCGTCACTATCTGCGTCGGCATCGCTATCAGCATCCGCATCGCTATCTGCATCCGCATCACTGTCGGCGTCGGCATCACTATCTGCATCCGCATCACTATCTGCGTCAGCATCACTATCGGCGTCAGCATCACTATCTGCATCCGCATCACTATCTGCGTCAGCATCACTATCTGCGTCAGCATCACTGTCCGCATCCGCATCACTATCTGCATCCGCATCACTATCTGCATCCGCATCACTATCGGCGTCAGCATCACTGTCCGCATCCGCATCACTGTCTGCATCCGCATCACTGTCCGCATCCGCATCACTATCGGCATCCGCGTCACTATCCGCATCCGCATCACTATCGGCGTCAGCATCACTATCGGCGTCCGCATCACTATCTGCATCCGCATCACTATCCGCATCGGCGTCACTATCGGCGTCGGCATCACTATCCGCATCGGCGTCACTGTCCGCATCCGCATCACTATCCGCATCGGCATCCGCATCACTGTCCGCATCCGCGTCACTATCTGCGTCAGCATCACTGTCGGCGTCGGCATCACTATCTGCATCCGCGTCACTATCTGCGTCAGCATCACTATCTGCGTCAGCGTCACTATCTGCATCGGCATCGCTATCTGCGTCAGCATCGGCGTCGCCTTCGTCAGGTTCTGGGAATTCTGGTTGTACTGGTAAATCTGGATTAACCTCTAACTCTTCTTCAATATGTGCGCGTACTGTAACAGTATCCACCGGACTCAATCGTCCTCTCAAGGTATCATCTTCTAAATAAGCACTTAATTGCGGATCTTCATAAATATTAGCTTCTACTAAAGTAGCGGAGGAACGAAGTTGTGGATAGGCTTCCCATCTAGCTAAAAGCCCTATATCATGTAAACTATCTTTTTTTATGTTATTTATATCTATATCGTGTTCCATACTAATAATATAACTATATTCATCTGTTGGCATTGTCAAGTTAATTACGCTATTATTCCCAATATAAGAATTAAAATCATCTCGCACTTTATTATACTCAAGGATTTCTTTTGTTACATCTTCATATTCATTTACATGTGTAATACTGCTTTGACTTGCATTAATATTTTTAGGGATACGATATACTTTTAGAGATTTCAACGCTTTATCGTCTATTTTAACTGCTGATTCTGTATCAGACATTACACTTGTTGCGTTACCTGCATCACTTTGAATATCTCTATTAGATAGATATATATATGATGTCCCTATATTTTTATACTTTTCATAAGTATATAATTTATTTTCTACTTCAGCTAATGAATATTTAATACCTGGTATATCGCCTTGCTCTTTAATCATATCTTCATAATTCTTCTTATCTTCTTTTAATCTCTTGATTTCTTCTTCTAACCACTGATTTTTAATTTTCAAATTATATTGATCAGGGTTAATCTGTGTATAACTTTTAATTGTTCCTTTACTTTTATCATAGTCGTCTAGTACAGAACGTATACCAAGAAAGGAACCATAACTTTGAGCATAAGCTAAATCTTTATTATAATGTGTCTCTTCATAATCTACATTAACTTTGTAAGATAGTTCTTTATTTCCAATGGTATGCGTTAATTGTTGTTCTCCTTCTTCTGTTACTTTTTGACGGTCTACATAGTCTTTACCATTGTAAATTATATTAAATTTCGAAGATAAACCTTTAATACTATCTAAAAATTGATACGTGATTTTCTTTGTTTGGTTATCAAAGTTAATCGCTTTTGCCACTTCAATATCTGGATTAGATTCTAAATAAAATGATGGTAATTGGACTTTAATATCATCTTCATAATTACCATTTAAATCAACCAAATCAGAATATTGGAAAGTAAAATAATCGCCTGCATTAACATCTGATACTGTCGCTTTAATTTGATAGTCTGATGGTTTTAAACCTTTATTAGAAGCTGTATCTGAAAATAAAAATCTACGAAAACCATCTATATTTTCCGGATCTGCATAACCATCAATATTTTCAAAGTTATTATATAAATAATCTGACCAACCTTGTTGTATCAAATCACCATTTTCGTCATAATACCCATGATAAACATCTGTTCGCTTTGCATCTGGATATTTTTCTTTAAAGTCTTTCACAAACTTTTCAAACGCTTCATTAATTTCCTCGGCTGGTCCATAGTCGATTACGTCTTCAATTTTATTGTCTTTGACATCAATTGTAGCGTCTGAAATTTTATGGTCTACATTCTTTTTCAATTCAGGTTGTTGTGCTTTTTGTTCTGTTGTTGTAGCGTCTGTTGCTGCTCTTAATGCAGTATTCGGTTGAGCAGGTTCTACTGTTTCATCTTGTGCTGTTGTTGGGGCTTTCGGTTTTGTTTTACTCGATAGAATTTCTTCAACTTCACCTGTTTCGGCATTCTTTTTCGTTGTTCTTGTGATGTCTGATGTTTCACCTTTGTCATTAGTCACTGTACTTTTTTCTACGGTATCTACCGTTTGAGGGGCTTCTTCTGCTTGAGGTGTCTCTTCAGTGTTTTCAACAGTTTCGGTATTTGCTTGTGGTGTGTCTTCATTGTTTTCAACAGCTTCTGTTTCTGTTGCTTGAGGGGTTGGGGCTGGTGTTTCTGTCGATTCTGGAATATCTGTTTCAGCAGTTGTTGCTTCTGATGTTTGTTGTGCTACTTCTGTTGTTTCAACGTTTCCTTCGTTTTCTGCAGCTTGTGCGGATTGTGTCGCTCCTAAAAATAATAATGTTGTGATAACGGCGGATCCTGCGCCAAATGAGAATTTACGAATACTAAAAATCTGTTGTTTTCTATCGTATTGACGATACTTTGACATATTGCCTCATTTCCTTTCCTTGATTATTGATTGTGTACAATTAGTCTATCAAGGGCGTGTACCGTCTTTGTATATCTCTTTTAAAACATCTGTCCTTTATCTTTTATTCCTCCATATCTCCACTTCTCAGCACATGGTATAAATATTCAAAAAAAAAAAAATCTCTCTTATTTTCGGATTTTACATGATGCCAAGAGGTTCAAAAAAAGGAGATTATGTTGGTATTTTAGTGCGGGACGTCTATTATGATATGCCCATCGCTATGGATAGCTTGAATTTTTATAATACATACAAAAAGACAATGCCCCTTGAGGAACATTGTCTCTTTTGTTATTATTTGGCATATTCAATTGCTCTCGTCTCACGTACAACTGTCACTTTAATATGACCCGGATATTGAAGTTCTCCTTCAATTTGGTCTTTAATATCTCTTGCTAGTCGATGTGAATGTAAGTCATCAATTGCTTCAGGTGACACAATGACGCGTATTTCTCGTCCTGCCTGAATCGCATATGCTTTTTCTACACCATCATAGTTCTCAGAAATTTCTTCTAAACGCTCTAAACGTTTAATATAGTTTTCTAATGTTTCTTTTCTTGCACCCGGTCGTGCTGCAGATAATGCATCAGCGGCTGCAACAAGAATTGAAATAATGGAAGTCGGTTCAACATCACCATGATGTGAGTGAATTGCGTTAATCACTGTTTCAGACTCTCCATATTTTTTAGCAAGCTCCACACCGATTTCCACGTGACTGCCTTCTACTTCATGGTCAATTGCTTTACCGACATCATGAAGTAAGCCTGCGCGTTTGGCAATGGTTACATCTTCATTCAACTCTGCGGCCAACATTCCTGATAAATGTGCTACCTCAATCGAATGTTTCAAGACGTTTTGACCATAGCTTGTACGATAATGCATACGACCTAAAATTTTCACAAGATCTGGATGCATATTGTGAACATTGAGTTCAAATGTCGCATGTTCACCTGCATCGCGAATAATCTCATCAACGTCACGACGCGCTTTATCCACCATATCTTCTATGCGTCCCGGGTGAATACGGCCATCCGATACAAGATTAATCAATGCTGTTTTCGCAATTTCTCGTCGAATCGGGTCAAAACCAGATAAAATTACAGCTTCTGGTGTATCATCGATAATCAAATCGATACCCGTTAACGTTTCAAGTGTACGAATATTACGTCCTTCACGGCCAATAATACGACCTTTCATCTCATCATTTGGCAAGTTCACAACGGATACTGTCGACTCTGATGTATGTTCAGCTGCAAATCGTTGGACTGTCGTTGCTAAAAGTTCTTTCGCAGTTTGATTCACTTTTTCTTTGGCTTCACGTTCTTTTTCCTTAACAAGTACTGCAATATCTTGTGACAGTTCATTTTCTACACGTGCAAGTTGTTCGTTGCGTGCTTCTTCTTGTGTGAGACCGGAGATGCGTTCTAATTCTTGTTCGTGCTTCATTATTATTGCTTGAACACTACTCTCTTTTGCATCTACTTGTTGTTGTCTTTCTTCAACTTTGGATTCTTTTTGCTCTAAAATCTCATCTTTTTTATCTAACAAATCAGATTTACGCTCCAAGTTTTCCTCTTTTTGAAGAAGTCGGGATTCTTGCCTTTGAAGTTCACCACGACGTTCTCTGAGCTCGTTTTCTGTCTGCTCACGAATTCTTTGGTTTTCTTCTTTAGCTTCGATTAATTTCTCTTTTTTCAAGTTCTCTGCTTCTTTGTCCGCTTGTTCAATTATATCTTTTGCAGTATTTTTCGCTTGTAACTGCTTTTGATAAATTAAGTTTTGGGCAATAAAATACCCCGCAACAACTCCTAGAATAATACCCAGCAAAACGAGTACGAAGGTTAATAAATTCACACAAACACCTCCTTTTTCTAGGATTTGCATCTGTATGTTAACAAATCTATATGATTATATAAATATAACTGAAAATCATACATATTTAATTGTACGTTTTGAAGTAATAAAAATCAAGACTTCTGTCATGATTCGTCTGATATCCTCACGTATAAAAATAGATTCAAATTGTGGATTGTACTTTTCAATACAACATACAAAACAACAGCTGATATTCCTATCAACTGTTGTATCTTCCTTATGCTATTCATCAAAAAGCGTTTCAGGTTCTTTAGAGGCTGTCTCTTCACTTTCTGATGCATCACCATCAAATATTCCTAATTTTTCACGTAATTTTTGATCAATTTCGGCTTCAAGTTGTGGATTTTCTTTTAAGAAGAGTTTTACATTCTCTTTACCTTGTCCCATACGTTCACCATTATATGAATACCATGCACCCGATTTATTAACGATGTCATGTGCTACACCGAGATCGATTAATTCACCTTCACGTGAAATACCTTGACCATACATAATATCTACTTCTGCCACTTTGAATGGTGGTGCAACTTTGTTTTTAACTACTTTAATCTTTGTTCGATTACCTACAATATCCTGACCTTGCTTCAGTTGCTCAGCTCGACGCACCTCTAAACGGACAGAGCTATAAAACTTCAATGCACGACCGCCCGGTGTCGTTTCAGGGTTTCCGAACATAACGCCTACTTTTTCACGGATTTGGTTAATGAAGATCGCCGTTGTTTTTGATTTTGAAATCGCTGCTGATAGTTTACGCAAGGCTTGAGACATTAAACGTGCTTGTAAGCCGACATGTGTATCGCCCATTTCACCTTCGATTTCGGCTTTTGGTGTTAATGCTGCTACCGAATCGACAATAACAATATCAACTGCACCACTGCGCACGAATGCCTCTGCAATTTCTAATCCTTGCTCTCCATGGTCTGGCTGTGACAAATATAAATTGTTAATGTCTACACCTAGTGCCTCAGCATATACTGGGTCTAAAGCATGCTCTGCATCTATAAATGCTGCTACACCACCATTTTTTTGAACTTCTGCAATGGCATGTAAAGCAACCGTTGTCTTACCTGAGCTTTCTGGGCCGTATACTTCGATAATACGCCCTTTAGGATAGCCGCCTACACCTAATGCATGATCTAATGTTACCGAACCTGTTGAAATCGTTGATACGTTGCGGTCTTTGTTATCTCCTAACTTCATCACCGCACCTTTACCAAATGATTTTTCCATATTCTTTATTACCGTATCCAATGCTTTTTGACGTTCGTTATCCAATGTCAATACCTCCTGCTTTATCGCAATTCTTTTTATACTGATATACTTCTATATGATTCATATATGATTTTAGATTTTTCTATCGTTCATTATTTCATCGATGTGATCTGATTTAGTTATACTATACAAGGTTTCCTTTAAGATTACAAGTGTTTTAGCGAATGTTTGTTCGATTATTTTGCATTGAAGTCTGTTTTAACGAACAAACGTACTCAACCCATCATTTTTGCTTACTTTTCTTTATCCAATTCAACCACGCAATGAGTACATAGTTTTGGCTACGGTCTCTTTGCAAGTTGCGTTGTGACGGCATTTTAAAATGTTCTATATCGAAGTGACTGCCACTCAAAAAGCCGATATAGACTGTATTATCAACAGATAGTATGCTTATCGCTTGTTCTGTCTGATAAAGCGATTGTACAAATAATGCCCCAGTCCATAACTGCGTCTCTATTTTAGCTGAACAATCAATAAACTGCTCATGATGTATCATATACCCTTTCATGACTTGTTTGTTGCCTTGTGCTACCAACCGTGCGTGAAGTAAGCCTTGTGTGACACCATCATATAGCGCAATTGTGTGATGTTGTTGTGCGAATACGGCTTGTTCAGGTGTTATATCATTAGAGCCATAATAATAGTGACCCAGTCGTGCTAATATTTCTTTTTTAATCGGTTGAATATATGTTCGACACACCGCTTCATCTCTACCACTTGCGGTTAATCGAATCGTCACCTCATGTTGACCTGCTAATGGAGCAATCGTCGGATTGGTTTGGGCCTCTATTAAATCCAGTAACTCGGTTTCAACTTGTGACTCGCCAATACCACAAAATCGAAGCACTTCTGAATAAATGGTCTGCCCGGACTGTTGGAAATAGGGCATGAATTCATTGTCTAACATCGGCTGCATCTCACTTGGTGGTCCCGGTAACATCACGACATGTGTATTTTCATATACAATATACATACCCGGTGCCATGCCAAAATGATTGTCTAAGACTGTTGCACCTTCAATAACAAGTGCCTGTTGTTGATTGTTTGGCGTCATCACTTTATCCTGTGCTTTAAAATAGGACTCGATGTAGGCTAATGCACGCTGATTCATGACTAACGTCTTTCCCATGATATGTGCAACAGTTTGTTTCGTTAAATCATCTTTTGTAGGTCCCAGCCCTCCTGTATAAATGACTGCATCATACTGTGCCATTGCTCGCTGTGTTACACGTGCAAGTCGCTCTGGATTATCTCCAACAACGATATGTTCAAGTACGTGATGTCCTGCCTCGTTCAGTACACGTGAAATATACTGTGCGTTGGTATTTGCAATTTGCCCTAACAACAATTCTGACCCTACGCCGATAATACATACTTTCATTGTATATCCTCCTTATGACATATAAAACAAATGCGTCACACCCTAAGCGCTACTGCGCCTTTACGTAACACTTATTTAAAACTTTAAATCTATCACTTTTATTTTTTAAATGTCCTTTTCCGTTATTTGTATATCTATTATATCCTATCCCTCCGTTTAATAAACGACCACAATAAAAGAGGCTGAAACATCTCAATGTCTCTAGCCTCTAAAATGCATTTGCTCATATTGTCACTTCGCAATAAACAGCACTTATGCTTGTTTGTCTTGTAAAAAGACATCTCGCCCTTTGTAAAAATATTCAATCCCAGATAATACTGTAAAAAAGACGCCGATGTATAATAAAATTTGACCGAGTGCTAAGCCTATCCATTGACTGAATGGCTCTCCTAAAAGGATCAAAACAAGCGCTATCATTGTAACAGCTGTTTTAATTTTTCCAAGTTGTCCTGCCGCGCTAACAAAGCCTTGTTCAATCTGTAATAAGCGTAACCCTGTTACTGCAAATTCACGCGCAATAATGATAATCGCAACGACTGAATTTGTTAAACCTAGCTCAACTAATACGATGAGCGCTGCAGATACAAGTAGTTTATCTGCCAGAGGGTCTAAAAATTTCCCCATATTTGTCACAAGTTGCCATTTTCGCGCCAAATAACCATCTATAAAGTCACTTAACGACGCTAGAATAAAGATTAAGCCACTGATTAGAAACTCAATGCGTATCGACTGACCCCCTAAAAATGCCACTTGACCCATACCAAAATCAACGAGCGCAAAAAGCATAAATAGTGGAATGAGTATAACACGAAATAGTGTAATCTGATTAGGTATATTCATTGTTCTGCCTCATTTCAATAATCTTTTCATACCGTCCTATTATAACATAAGTGTCAAAAGCACCCATAACACAGCTGTTATTACGAATGCACCACCCATTACGAATGCCAGTTGCTTCGTTTCTTTGTCTGGCTGCTGCTGAGAAAGATCTATTTGATTCGTCATAACCTGATGTGAAACGTCTGCCATCGTATGGTCTATTTTAGGCAGTTCTTGTTGATGTTTTTCGATCAACTGTGTACTCTCAATATTGACAGCTTTTGCATATTTGCGAATAAAGCCAATCACATAACGCTGATGGCTCAATAATTCAAACTGATTGTGCTCAATAGCCCTTAATGTTTCTCGTCGAATCTGCGTACGCTTTTCCAATTCTGATAACGTCATCCCTAAACGTTCACGCTTACTTTGTAATACTTCACCTATCAATTTCAACTGACTTCCTCCTCAAACCTTACAGTGAACCAAATCCATCACCGAAGCCACCAAAAGTATCACCAAAATCTAAATTATTTTTACTGCGTACTGTTTGTTGTTTCATTGCTTCATATTCGATTTTCTGATTTTCTTCAGCACGCAATTCAATAATATAATCAAAGTCATCCATCACATAATCACTCGCCTCTACAAATAAATCAGGATGCTCTACAACTTTGATGGATGGTAGCGACATCACTTCTCTCACTAACTCTTGATGCTTAGGATTATGCTCTCTTGCTGTTACAGCACCGTCTATAATATAAACATGATCTTTATCGTACTCACCTTTAATCAATGAGCTACGTACGGTTTGTTTAATCAATGTGGAACTAATGAAAAGCCATCTTTTATGTGCAGATACACTCCCGGCAACAATAGATTCTGTTTTCCCAACGCGTGGCATGCCTCGGATGCCGATTAACTTATGCCCTTCTTCTTTGAATAGCTCTGCCATAAAGTCAACGAGTAATCCCAAATCATCACGTTCAAAGCGAAAGATTTTCTTATCATGTTTATCTTGTTTCAAATATCTACCGTGACGTACTGCTAAACGATCTTTAAGTTCTGGCGGTCTCAATACACGTAAAGAAATATCATCAATTTCTTGTAATAGTGTTTCAAAGCGCTTCACCTTTTCTTCACTATCCGATTTAATAATAAAAGCACGTGTCGACGTCTCAATACCATTAATTGAGCCAATATTAATGCCCATCATCCCCAACAAGCTCGAAACATCGCCGAGTAAGCCGGCACGATTTTTGTTAATATCATATTCTAAATACCATTCTTTCTTTTCAACGGTTGTCATCTCCGTTCACCCCTTTTAAAGCAGTCATACTTAGTCACATTATAACAATTATCGATACCAGCCACCATTAATACGTTGTACCGTTCCTGTAATACTTTTAGCATGTGGCGACAATAGATAAGATACCGTATGTGCAATCTCTTCAGGATCAATCAGTCGCTGTTGAGGCAATGTCTCGATCAGATCCTCTAAATCCGCATTATCCAGCTCATCACTCATTTTCCCAGCGACAACTCCCGGCGCAATGGCATTGACTGTAACTTGTGTTAATGCAAGCTCTTGACTTAGCGCTTTAACAAAACCAATCTGTGCCGCTTTCATCGCTGAATAAATCGTCTCAAAACTCGCTCCGGCTTCTCCCCATATCGATGACATAACAATAATACGTCCATGGTCACTTGCGATAAGCTGATTCACAAAATATTGCGTGATTTTAATAAAGTTATAGACATGCATATGGTAAGCTTCATGAATTTGAGAAGAGGTCATATCTTGTAACATCCCGTATAATGCACGACCGCTTACATAGATCAAAGCATCGATATTATGAATATTTTCCAAGACTTCAACTTCAATCGGTTGCGATACATCCAAATGCACCAGCTGTACAGGTTGACCTTCATATTGTGATATTAATGTAGATTGCGGAGTTTGATAGTACGTTAAAATGACTTCATAACCACGAGAAAGAAGGTCATGCACAATGGCACGACCTATCGTTCCTGATCCTCCTACGACAAGTGCTTTCATGATTGTTTCATCTCCAACCGACTATCTACAACGCTTGTCAAATCAAGGCGTTGTTGTACTGTGTCATTCATAGATGCTAACGTAATGTCATCAATAATTGTTAGAAGGTCAAATAAACTGACACCATCAAAATAAAATTTTGTCGATTGATTTGCGATATATTCTGGCGCATTTAAGCTTGAAATATATTCTCCCATAAATTGACGCTTTAACAGGTCAAACGCTTCTTGATCTTCAATACACCCCAACTTGCGATGTAACTCATCTAATAGCTGTTTTTTCAGTTGTTCTGGATGATGTGTTGTGGATGCAACAACTGAAAAGCTGTATGTCGGTTCAATAACAGACTGATAATTAAACGTCGTATCTATTAAGTTTTCGTTCAACAATGTTTGGTAAAATGGTGTCTCTTCTCCAAATACAAGCTCAAAGAAGAAAGACATTTCCATATTTTCTTGGACACGTTGACGCGCAGTGACCTGTCTCTGTTTGTTTTTAAAACCAAGCATCAGTCGAGGCGCTTGCACATCCATTGTCTCACGTATTGTTTCAGTTACAAGCGTATGGGGCTCATGCAACGGATCACGTATAATTTCAGGCTGCGCGGTAATATGACGTGCATCTTCATGGTTTTTAACCAGCTGATACATATGTTCTGGATCAACATCCCCTACAATGAATAACACCATATTCGATGGATGATAAAATGTCTCATAACAAAGATATAAGTCATCTTTCGTAATTTGATAAATGCTGTCGACACTCCCTGCAATATCCACTTTGACAGGATGATCTTGATACATACCACGCAACGTATTAAACATCAATCGATAACCCGGTTGTTCTTGATACATTTTAATTTCTTCAGCAATAATCCCTTTTTCTTTTTCTACGGATGCTTCCGTAAAATAAGGAGACTCTACCATCTTCAACAAGCGAATAATATTATCTTCTATGTAATTGGTTGCACTAAACAAATAACTTGTACGATCAAAACTTGTAAAAGCGTTGACTTGTGCATCATGTTCGGCAAAATCTGTAAACAAATCACCGTCTTCTTTTTCAAACAACTTATGTTCTAAAAAGTGTGCAACACCATCAGGCACTGTAACAAACGTATCTGAGCCATGTGGTTTAAAACGTGAATCGAGTGAGCCAAATTGTGTGGTGTATGTCACGAATGTTTTTTGAAAGCCAACCTTTGGAATAATAAAGAGGTTCAATCCATTATCCAATTGTGTTTGAAAAACAGTCTCATCAATTTGTTCATAATATGTTTTACGCATGTTCAGTCCCCTCCTTTGTCAAAATATAAATCGTATCCAGTTGTGCTTGTTGACAAAGTTGTTGAATATCTTCACGTGTGACGGCGTGTATTCGAGCTTCAAATGCTTCTTCAGATTCTGGTCGATCTACCAGTAATTGCTTATGCATTTGATCAATCATTTGTTTCGGACGGTCTTTTATTTCCTTGAGATGTGATAAAACGATTTTTTTGGCTAATTCCATCTTTTCATCTGTGAATGCGCCTTGTTTGAACTGATTAAAAGCTGTTATAATCGTTTCTTTCGCAACATGATATGCTGCGCTTGATACACCGCTCAAAACAAATAAAAAACCATTTTTTCCATCTATTTGAGAATGGATAGAATATGCAAGACTTTGTTTTTCACGCACTTCACTAAATAATACAGATGAAGGGTCGGCACCAAACATCACATTAAATACAATAAATGTCGCATAGTTAGACGCACAATACTGTGTTGGAAAGCGAAATCCCATATTAAGTTTAGCTTGATCAATGTCTGCTGTTTCCACAACTTCATTAACCGGTCGTGTTACATCAATGACTTGTCCAAATGCTGTCGGTTCATAAACGAATGGTTTCAAATTAAAGGCAGATTCTATTTTAGCTTTTGTTTGAGCTTTTTTGACATTCCCAATAACATAAACCGCACATTTATCATGATGCAACATATTTTGATATGTATCATATAATACTTCTGGCGTAATCGCTTCAAGATGTGTGCGTAAACCAATCGCTGGATAGCGATACGGATGGTCGCCAAACATATGCTCTAATAACTTCAAATACGCTAATTGTGTTTTATTGTCTTCAATCGAAATCAGCTTATTATCTAATAAACGCTTCTCTTGTGTTATAAATGTTGAATCAAATTGCCCATCTGTTACGAGTGGGTGGTATATGACTTCTTTTAATAAAGCAAGACCTTCATCTAATAAATCCGTATCATCTAATAAATAGCGTTCATTTACAATTTCCAAGCTGATCGTTATAACGTGCTGATCTTTAAACTTTGAAACTGTACTATTGATATATGCCCCATACAAATGAGATAAATGTTGCTTAAATGCTTTATCAGTTGGATATTTTTGTGTTGCACGTACGAGAAGTTCACTCAATAACGTACGTTCTGTCATGGTGTCGGTACTCAGTGGTGCCATAAATTTAAATGTGATTGTTGTTGTTTTAAATTTATCTGTTGGCATCACATGAATGGGTACTTGTGATTTTGATGGCATATACATTTCTCCTTTAACTTTATAACTCTAAACGTTTTCTTACTGTTTTAAATTTTACAAGGCTACTTTTAAAATAATTGAGCGAATACAAGATGGGTTGTCCCTCGCTTGTATAATGTACTTGTCTTAATAACATCAAGCCTTCATGTGGGTCCGCTTCTAATGCTTCAGATATATAAGGTTCATAACTAATTGTTTCTATTTCTGTTTCAGCATATGCAATAGATTGCTGCGTGGTCATCTCAATCGCTTTAAGTATCGATGGATGTTCATCATGATGGCTAAAATGTTGTAATACGTTGACTGCAACTTTATCTAAGCAATAAACAACAGGCTGCGTATTTGCAGTACGGATCCGTTCAATCACCGTAATAAAATGCCCCTGTTCCAAATTCATCACACGACAATCATCCAGCGAAGCCATCTCTTCATCTAGGCTTAAAACAACAGTGCCATGTTGATATCCTTTGTCTGAAATCATACGGCTAATGCTCATCAATTCATCAAGTGGATAGAAGAAAGGTTGTGGGATTTTCACACGTACCCCTTCTTCAAAATTTTCTGAGACGATTTGTTCAGTAACAAGTTCATGGATAGCCACTTGTACATCGTCTGTTTTGACTTCACAAGTGCGTGCCATCGTGAGTAAGCTCGGCAGTGATTCTCCCGGCTTTAAATGCTCTGCAACAATCTCTTGCAATATCCATTCTTTTACTTTATTGACATCTGGATTTACTGACACGACTTACACCTCTTCATTATTTAAATCAACTAGTATTTGTCTCGGTTTGCTGCCTTTTTGCGGACCAATCACTTGATTACGTTCAAGATCGTCCATAATACGAGAGGCTCGATTATAGCCAATTCGAAATTGCCGCTGTAATAGCGACGTGCTTGCTCGTTGTTGTTCAATGACAAACAAATACGCCTCTTTATAGAGCGGATCATCACTTTCTGCTACTTCTGTATCTACTTGCGCATCAGGTGTCATCTCTTTGACATAGTTCGCCTGTTGTTGCGCTACAACATAATCTACAACTTTTTGAACTTCACTATCACTTAAAAATGCACCTTGGACACGCGTACGTGTTGAACCCCCATTTTTGATAAAGAGCATATCACCTTTACCTAATAGCTTTTCAGCGCCTCCACTATCTATAATTGTTCGAGAGTCTGTTTGTGAGCCGACTGCGAATGCAATACGTGATGGAATATTGTTTTTTATCAAACCTGTAATCACATCAACAGAGGGTCTTTGTGTAGCAATGATCAGATGTATACCTGCTGCACGTGCCATTTGCGTAATACGTGTAATCGCTGTCTCAACATCTTTTCCTGCAACCATCATCAAGTCAGCAAGCTCATCTACAATTACAACAATATACGGTAACAATGGATGCTTCTCATCTAACGCTTCATTTTGGCGTTCAATGTATGCATTGTATCCTTTAATATTACGTGTACCTGAATGCTGAAATAAATCATAACGTCGTTCCATTTCACCCACAACTTTTTCCAATGCCTGCGATGCTTTGTGTGGGTTCGTTACGACGGGTGTTAATAAATGGGGAATCCCATTATATACATTCAATTCTACCATTTTAGGGTCAATCATCATTAACTTGACTTCATGTGGTTTGGCATTGAGTAATATGCTCGTAATCATACCATTGATACAGACCGATTTCCCACTCCCTGTTGAACCGGCTACAAGTAAATGTGGCATCTTATCTAACTCTGCTGTAATGGGTTCACCAGAAATATCTCGTCCAAGTGCGACTTCTAACTTGTTTGTTGTTGGAAACTTCTCATCCAACACTTCTTTTAATGTCACAAGTGATATCTGTTCATTAGGGACTTCAATACCTACTGCTGACTTACCCGGAATGGGTGCTTCAATGCGTATATCTTTAGCAGCGAGCGCTAATGCTAAATCACTGTGAAGATTAACAATACGACTGACTTTGACCCCTTGGGCGGGTTGAATCTCATACTGCGTCACAGCGGGTCCTACACGAATTTGGGTCACTTTTGCGTTCACACCAAAATTTTTGAGTGTTGTTTCTAAAAGTCTCCCTTTACGTTGAACATCTGCCTTCGCAATGGACTGTTGCTTTTTCGGTGCATCTAAAAGTGAAATCGGTGGTAATTGATAGGCTTGATTTTCTACTGCTCCTACTTGAGAAATCGATCGTCCCTCTTCTGATGCTTCACTGTTCGCTGCCTCATTCGTTGAAACTTGAGCATCATGCGATTGTGTTGCTTGTGTAACTGTACGTTGGCGTTTCGGTGGTTCTTGCTGTTCATCTTCATGCACTATGTTGTCAGATTGTGGAGGTTGATGCCTCAAAATCGGAATAGATGGCCCCTGCTCTTGTTCATCAACACCATGTACTTCTGGAAAGTCTGATACATCTTTGGGTGCCTTTTCTTGAGCGATACGCTGTTGACGTTTTGTCGCTTTCTTTTCTTCGTTTGCCATACGACGTTGTGCTCTATACTTGGTCATTTTAACATTTGCCGTTATTGCCCATTGTTTTATCAGTTCGAACCATTGTTTCCCAACATCTCTATGGCGTTTTTTGAGTAATAAAATCCCACTAGACAACAAGAGGATCAGTGTCAACAATACAACACCGGCAATGGAGATTAAAGAACCAAACAACTCTACGGCATAATAGCCTAACACCCCACCACCAAAGTTAGGGAAACTTTCCTCATTGTAACGTTGAAATACATAAGTGAGTACAGGTTCTCGTCTTGCTTGAATCCCCCCAGTCATTCGATAAAAGAGCTGTGCAAGAAAAAGAAGTGCCAACTGTAAAACGATAGATCCCGTTAATCGTCTTGTTTTTGGTAACTTCCCATTGTACGCTAGAAAGCCTGTCGCTAACAATACAAGCACATATGTTAAATAACGTGACCAACCGAATAAGTAATTAAATACACTATCCACCGCTACACCTACGATACCAAGTTGAAAAATACCAAGTGTTACAATAACCACAACGATCATGGCTAAAATAAAACGTATTGGGGAATCTTTTTGTTGCTTTTTAGAAGAACGTTTTTTACCGCGCGACGTTTGTGTTTTACGCTTCTTCGTTTGCGCCATGCATCGTCACCTGCTTCTTTCTTTCAAAATATGTATTGAGAATCACTATGCAAAAAAGCGAACCTACACTTTAAAACGGCTATACATTTCAAAGCGTAAGATTCGTTTTTGTTGAGCTATTATTTATGATAAAGCGTCAAATGAAAACCTTTATAGGTCTGATGATCGCTATCATCTTGATTTTGTACTTGCAACTCTAGTCTATGTTATATTTCAGAAATAACTGGAATGATCATTGGACGTCTACGCGTACTTTCGAATAATAATTTACTGATCTGGTCACGCATATTTTGTTTCATCTCTGACCATTCGATACGTTTTTCTTGTAAACCTGCTTCTACAATTTCGCGAACTTTATCTTCAGCTTCTTTTAATAAAGCTTCACTCTCACGCACATATACAAAGCCGCGTGATTGAATTTCAGGTCCTGCTGCAATGCGTTTGTTTTTAGGATCTAGTGTAACAACTGCGATAAAAATACCGTCTTCTGCTAATAAGTGACGATCTCGCAATACAATATTTCCAACATCACCTACACCGATACCATCGATTAAAACATTTCCTGCATTGACTTTTTCATTTAATGTCATATCTGTACCATCAAAGTTAATGACGTCACCAGATTCAACTAAGAAAATCTTCTCCGCCTCTACACCCGTTTCACTCGCTAACTTTGCATGTGCAATCTGCATTTTGAACTCGCCTTGTACCGGAATAAAGTATTCTGGCTTCATGATATTGAGCATCAGCTTCAGTTCTTCCATGCAGCCGTGACTTGAGGCGTGTATTTTTTTATTATTTGGAATGACAACGGCACCTGCACGAACGAGCTCGTTCAATGTATTACCGATAATGACTTCCATATTAGCTGAAGCTGTAATGGCTAAAAAGACTGAATCTCCTTGTTGGATATTCATAATTTTATGCTTATTTCGTGCCATTTGACTCAAGGCTTCTATCGGCTCGCCTTGCATACCCGTTGCAATAATAATCACTTCATTTTTAGGATAGTTTTCAACTTCATTAATCGGAACAAGTAAATCTTTTGGAATGTTGAAGTAACCCATCTTACGTGCAATGCTAAACGAGCTTTCTAAAGAACGTCCTAAGAATGATACTTTGCGATTGAGCTTGCTTGCAATGTTTAAAACTTGTTGAATGCGAATAAAGTTAGAAGCATAACACGACACGATAATGCGACCATGTGCTTTAGTGAACGCATCAAACATATGGCTTTCAATGACATTTTCTGGTGTGTTGTAGCCTGGTTTCTCAGCTTCTGTGGAATCACTTAACAATGCAAATACACCTTGATTGCCAATTTCTGCCATTTTTTTCAAGTCTGGTGCATAATGACCATGTAAACTTTGATCAAATTTAAACTCACCTGTATATACAATCGCACCATATGATGTATGAATACATACGCCTAAGCTATCAGGGATACTATGTGTCGTATTAAAAAACGTCACATTGACACCTTTAAAGCGCATCACAGATTCGTTATTCACGACATAATAGCGTATTTTTTTGTCGATTTGACGTGCGCGCATATTTTCTTTAATCAGTCCTACTGTCAGTTTCGAACCATAAACAGGCGCATCGACTTGCTCTAAAACGTAAGAAACTGCACCAATTGCATGTTCATGCCCATGTGTTAAAAAGATTCCTTTTAATTTATGTTTATTGTCAATGACGTATTGAATATCTGGAATAACGATATCAATACCTAACATTTCATCTTCTGGAAACTTCAACCCGGCATCTAACATGAACATTTCATCATCTACTTCTACAATGTACATATTTTTAGCAATTTCACCCACACCACCAAGAGGGATGATGCGTATATTTTTATTTTTCTTTTTTACTAAATTCAAAATGTTACCTCCTAATAAATATAAACCCGTCCATTATATAGTCACTCTTTATTATAGTTGATATTCAGAGCGCTGTACACTCTTAAAGCAGAAGTATACATGTCCCTCACCTAAATAAGAAAAAACGAGTTAGATCGTTGTGCGTCTAACTCGTTCTAATCATATCTGTTACATACTTATAACAAGACTTTGTGAGAAGCGTTAACACGACCTTGCTTGTCAATCTCAGTCACTTTTACTTCAAGTGTATCGCCAATCGCTAACTTATCCTCGACCTTATTAATACGTTCTTTAGCAATTTGTGAAATGTGGACGAGTGCATCTTTACCTGGGAACAACTCTACAAAAGCGCCAAACTTTTCAATACGTTTGACAGTCGCTTGATAGACTTGTCCTACTTCTGCTTCACGTACGATGCTTTCAATCCATTCACGCGCTTGATTAATCATATCTTGTTCAGTAGAACCGATGTAAACTGTACCGTCTTGTTCGATATCAAGTTTGACACCTGTCGCATCAATAATTTCATTGATTTGCTTGCCACCTGGTCCAATCACATCGCGAATCTTTTCGGGTTTGATTGTCATCATTTCTACTTTTGGTGCATATGCACTTAATTCAGTACGCGGTTGATCAATTGTTTCAAGCATGTGATCCAAAATAGCTAAACGCCCTTTACGTGCTTGTTCTAATGCTTCTTCGATAACCTCTTTCGTTAAACCATCTATTTTAATATCCATTTGTATTGCTGTGATACCTTCTTTTGTTCCTGCTACTTTGAAGTCCATATCACCAAGTGCATCTTCCATACCTTGAATATCTGTTAAAATGGTATAACTTTCTTCACGCGTTACAAGCCCCATCGCAATACCTGCTACTGGTGCTTTAATCGGTACACCTGCATCCATTAAAGCTAAAGTTGAGCCACAAATCGATGCTTGTGAAGATGATCCATTAGATTCTAAGACTTCACTTACAATACGCACTGTATAAGGAAATGCTTTTTCATCTGGAATAATATATCTTAATGCACGCTCACCTAATGCACCGTGACCAATTTCACGACGTCCCGGCGCACGTACTGGTCCTGTCTCGCCTACGGAAAAATTCGGGAAGTTATAATGATGCATAAAACGTTTATGCTCTTCTTCACCTAAGCCATCAATTAACTGATATTCAGAAATTGAACCTAATGTTAGAACAGATAACGCTTGTGTTTGACCACGTGTAAACAACCCTGAACCATGTGCGCGTGGCAATAAACCGACTTCAGAAGATAGCGGACGAATTTCATCTGGTTTTCTACCGTCCGGACGAATTTTTTCATCAGCGATCAGACGGCGTACTTCTGCTTTAATGAGGCTATTGACAATTGCACCAACCTCTTTTAACTTGGCTTCATTATCTGGATCTTCTTCATTTTCAAAGTTGGCCAGTATACGTTCTTTAATAGCATCTAAGTTCGCATCACGTGTTTGCTTATCAAATGTAAGAATAGCTTCATTAAGTCCTTCTGCTTTTGTCATTGCTTCGACATCATCAATTAATGCTTGATCTTTGTCTTCTGGTACAAATTCTTGTTTTTCAGGTTGTAATGTGTTAATAATTTCTGTTTGGAATGCACATAAACGCTTGATTTCTTCATGTCCAAATAAAATCGCATCTAGCATCTCTGCTTCGGTGATCTCACTGGCACCCGCTTCAACCATGTTCACTGCATCTTTATGCCCTGCTACTTCAAGGTCTAAGCGAGATACAGCCTGTTGCTCTAAGTTTGGGTTGATGACATATTCACCGTCAATATAACCTACATTGACACCTGCAATAGGGCCTTGGAATGGAATATCCGATACACTTAACGCCATAGATGAACCAATCATTGCTGCCATTTCAGGTGAACAGTTCGGATCTGCACTCAAAACAATATTCATAATTTGTACATCATGACGATAGCCGTCTGGAAAAAGTGGACGAATCGGTCTGTCAATTAAACGTGCTGTCAACGTCGCCTCATCTCCCGGACGTCCTTCACGTTTTTTAAAGCCCCCAGGAATTTTACCTGCTGCATACATTTTTTCTTCATAGTTCACGGTTAACGGGAAAAAGTCTCCGTCACGCGGCTCTTTAGATGCTGTTGCTGTTGATAATACAACTGTATCACCATAGCGTACAAGTACAGCACCATTTGCTTGTTTCGCCAATTGTCCCGTTTCGATTGTTAGCGGTTGATTCGCCCATTCCGTTTTAAAAACTTTCTTTTCTTGAGACATGATGAATCTCCTCTCCTACTGTTTAAACATGTCGTTCCTTTAGTCATAAAGTCATTATATCTTACATTATAAGTATTGGATAGTAAAAAAAGAAAGAAACCAATGAATGGGTTCCTTTCTTTTTATAATTATAACGTATACATTCGTCTTTAAAATTAACGACGGATACCTAATGATTTAATAAGTTCACGGTAACGTTGAACGTCTTTGTCACGTAAGTAGTTTAGTAAGTGACGACGACGACCTACCATTTTTAATAAACCACGACGTGAATGGTGGTCTTTTTTATGTGTGCGTAAATGGTCGTTTAACGCTGTGATTTCAGCAGTTAATACTGCGATTTGTACTTCTGGTGAACCCGTATCTGTTTCATGTGTACGGTATTCTTTAATTAATTCGTTTTTACGTTCTTGTGAAATTGCCATAAGTCAATTTCCTCCTTTAATGTTAATATGCCTTAATCTGAGTGAGGCGTCGGAGTTTCAACCTACCAAGACTAAGGTCGCTATTGTTTTTGTTCAATAGACTTTATATATTATATGATACATCATCTTCAAAATCAACTGCTAATAAATATTTCGCACGTTCTTTATCTTGATTAATCTGTGCAACAAGAGGATCAATACCATCAAACTTCATTTCAGGACGAATATAGTGATGCCACGTCACCGTAACACGCTCTCCGTAAATATCTTCATCAAAGTCAAAAATATTAACTTCTATGACAATCTGTGGCAAATCATCATGAAATGTTGGTTTAACACCTACATTACAAACGCCACGATATACTTTATGACCTGCACCCATGGTCAAGCTAACCGCATAGACGCCTTTTGTAGGTAACAAATAATCATCACTTAATTGAATATTTGCTGTTGGGAATCCAATCGTACGTCCTCTCTTTTCTCCTTGTACGACGGTGCCTTTGACTTGATAACGGTAGCCTAATGCTTCATTCGCAGCAGCGAGGTGCCCTTTTTTCAGTGCTTGTCGAATTGCTGTTGTCGAAATCTTCTCACCGTTCAAATCTTGCTTGCCTACCGTGATACATTCTATCTCTTCACAATACTCTTGTAACATTGCCATGTTCCCTTTGCCATATTTGCCAAATGTAAAGTCAAACCCTGCTACAACAACTTGGACATGATTGTTCACAAGATACTCTTGGATAAAACGATCCGGTGGGACTTCCGCAAAACGACTTGAGAAGTTAACAACAAGACAATAGTCAATCCCCTGCTCACGTAACAACGCTATTTTATCATCAAGTGGTGTAAGATACGTTGTGCGTTTTTGTTTAGGATTTAATACAACAGAGGGATGTGGATCAAAAGTCATCACTGCTTTTTTTAGTCCTCGTGATTGGGCAACTGTATCTAATTGATTAAAAAGTGCTTGATGCCCTCGATGCAAACCATCAAAGAAGCCTAAAGCAATCGCAATATCCTCTTGTATATATTGTTCTTTCTGTATAGGATGTGTGATTTCAATAACTTGCATAATCCATGTCTCTCCTTTAGTTAAATACCTTTTTCGGTTTAATCTCATTGACACGTGATGGATGCTGCTCATAAATAGCCAATACTTTATCAGTCGACTGTTCTATAAATACGAATGCGTCTTTAACTGTAATATTCAACTGATGACGTTGAAATTTTTGACCATTTTGAATACGTTGGATCCATTTCGAATCTGACACAGTATAAAAAGGCAATGCTTGTAAGCCATATTGGATTGGTAAAAGACTTTGTGTTAATGTGCCTACTTCATGTTGTTGTGCGATATCTTCTAGTGACAATGCTTGTACGATGTCGAATCCACCACTATTCGTCCGTGTTAACTTTGACATATGTGCTGGGAATCCAAGCGCTCGACCAATATCTGTTGCGAGTGTTCGTATGTATGTACCCTTACCACAAGTGACTTCTATTTCGAATATTGCACAATGATTCTCAATCACCACATCACGCTTACGTTGGATAGATTGAATATGGACTTGGCGTTCTGGACGCTCTACCGTTTCACCACGACGTGCATATTCATAAAGCTTCTTGCCATTGACTTTGACTGACGAATACATCGGAGGAATCTGTGTAATCCAGCCTTCAAACTGCGTCAAGACCTTATCTACTTGGACATTGTTCAGCATCGTTGCATCAACAGCTCGGCGCTCTAACACCTCACCTGTTTGATCTTCTGTCGTTGTAGATAGACCCACTGTCACTTCAGCATAATATGTCTTACCCATATCCATAATATAGTCACTGATTTTCGTCGCTTGCCCTAAACAAATAGGCAAAACACCATCTACCTCTGGATCAAGTGTACCGGTATGACCTATCTTTTTCATTTTTAGAATTTTGCGTAATTTAAACACCACATCATGACTCGTTAATCCCCGAGGTTTGTAGACAGGTAATATACCGTCATACATCTATCACACACTCCTTTTTACAATACATATAAAGGCTAGGACATACATATCGTTCAGACTGCATGACATATCCTAGCCCCATCTTTATTCATCATTTTTGTGTAATCCCTGAATTAATTGTTCGATACGATTACCATATTCAATGGATTCATCATATTCAAACTGCAACTCTGGCACAATACGAAGACGAATGCGTTGCCCAAGTTCTGATTTTAAGAATCCTTTGGCCTTTTCTAAACCTTTAAATGTATCTTGGCGTGCTTTGTCATTACCAAGCACTGTAAAATAAACCTTTGCTAATGACAAATCATTTGTAGGTTGTACATCGGTAATCGTTAAGAAACCTACACGTGGATCTTTCAACTTATTATTGATGATGTCCATCAGTTCTTTTTTCATCTGTTCACCAACGCGTTCTGCTCTCATGTTCATGTCTCTCACCTCTTTACTTTTCAATATAAACATGCCATCGACTTCAATTCACCATTATATATGACCGAGTAAAGCTACGTCAACGATAGGTGTTTGGAGTTCATATAGGAATGCTTCTACTATTGACACTTATTGGGTTGCCAATACTTTATTAAAGTTTCTATAAGACTGACAGAACAAAACGCCGAGCCTCCCTTTCAGGAGTATCGACGTCTTATTTTTTACCTTCTATTATTTACGTTCGATTTCAACCATGATGTAGACTTCTATAATATCGCCTTCTTTGAGGTCGTTAAACTTCTCGATTGTAATACCACATTCATAGCCTTGTGAGACTTCTTTAGCATCATCTTTAAAGCGTTTCAATGAATCTAACTCACCTTCAAAGATCACGATGCCATCACGGATTACACGTACACTTGAATCGCGTGTGATTTTACCGTCCGTAACATAACTACCTGCGATTGTACCTACTTTAGATACTTTGAATGTTTGACGTACTTCGGCTTGACCAATCACTTTTTCTTCATATTCTGGATCCAGCATACCTTTCATTGCTGATTCGATTTCTTCAATGACATTGTAGATAACACGATGTAGACGCATATCTACGTTTTCTTCTTCAGCTGCACGTTTTGCTCCTGCATCTGGACGTACGTTAAAGCCGATAATAATACCATTTGAGGCATTTGCAAGTGTGACATCTGATTCATTAATTGCACCTGTTGCCGTATGAATAATACGCACATTCACACCTTCAACATCGATTTTCATAAGTGACGCTGCTAATGCTTCAACTGAGCCTTGAACGTCTCCTTTGATGATGACATTTAAGTCTTTCATTTCACCTTGTTTCATTTGTTCAAACAAGTTATCTAATGATACATTTTTGCTTTCTTGACGCTGTTGTAAAATACTTTCTTGTTCACGTGCTTCACCAATACGGCGTGCTTTTTTCTCGTCTTCAAAGACAACAAAACGATCACCTGCTTGTGGTACTGCACTTAAACCTGTAATCTCAACAGGTGTAGATGGCCCCGCTGTTTTAATACGTTTACCTAAATCATTGACCATCGCACGTACTTTACCGTGTGTGTTGCCTACAACGATGGCATCGCCAACATTTAGCGTTCCATTTTGAACAAGTAATGACGCTGCTGGTCCACGTGATTTATCTAGCTCTGCTTCAATCACTGTACCTACTGCTGGTTTATTGGCATTCGCTTTCAACTCTTGAACTTCTGACACGAGTACAAGCATCTCTAACAAGTCGTCAATACCTTCACCACTTAGAGCTGAGAGTGGTACAAAGATTGTATCGCCACCCCAATCTTCAGGAATTAAGTTATACTCTGCTAATTCCTGCATGACACGATCTGGATTTGCAGTCGGTTTATCGATTTTATTCACTGCGACAATAATCGGTACTTCTGCCTCTTTAGCGTGGTTAATCGCTTCAATTGTTTGAGGCATGACACCATCATCTGCAGCAACCACAAGAATCGTAATATCTGTCACTTGCGCACCACGTGCACGCATCGTTGTAAATGCTGCGTGACCCGGTGTATCTAAGAACGTGATTTTATTACCTTTGTTTTCAATTTGGTATGCACCGATATGTTGTGTGATACCGCCTGCTTCTCCTGCTGTTACGTGCGTATGACGAATTGAGTCAAGCAATGTTGTTTTACCATGGTCAACGTGTCCCATAATTGTAACAACTGCTGGACGTTCTACTGCCGCTTCATCTTCTTCAACATCTTCAAAATAAATATCTAAGTCATTATCATCAATAATCACTTCTTCTTCTAATTCAACACCATAGTCTGAAGCGATTAATTCAAGTGCTTCAATATCTAATGATTGGTTGATATTTGCCATAATGCCTAATAAGAATAACTTTTTAATAATTTCTGATGAATCTACGCCTAACTTTCCAGCTAACTCACCCACAGTAATGCCTTCTGTATACGTGATTTTTGATGGCATTTCTTTAGGCTCTGCAGGTTTTTGTTGTTGTGGTTGATTTTTCTTGTTGTTTTTCTGATTCTTTTTATTTTTCTTGTTGTTAGCATGATTGGCTTTATTATTTTTTTGTTGTTGATTGTTTTGATTTTTGCCTTTATTTTGTTGCTGTTTTTGTTTTGGTGCTGTTTCTTTTTTATCGTTTGAAGTTTGGCTTTTTTTAAACGCCTTATCTAAGATTTTTACATGATCTGCTTCTAATGCTTGCATATGATTCGAAACATTTACGCCATTTTTTTTCAATTCATCAATAGCATCTTTGCTTTTGATATTAAGTTCTTTTGCATATTCATATATTCTTTGTTTACTCATTCAACCACTCCTTACTTGTCTTCATCGATCATCGTGATCAACTTTTTTGCAAAGCCTTGATCTGTAATGCCGATATTGACACGCGCCTGTTTCCCCATCGCTTTACCTAAATCATATCGATTGCTCACCATTCGATACGGTATGCGATAAGTTGTACATTTGTTTTCTAATATTTTTTTTGTATTGTTCGATGCATCTTCAGCGATTAACACTAACTTTAATCGTTGCTTCTTAATTTCTGTTAATAAAACCGATTCGCCTGTCTTAACTTTGCCAGCACGCATAGCAATCCCTAAAAAATTCAAAAATTGTTGTTGATTCATTTTGTAGGTATCTCTTCCCGATAGATCAATCGAATAATCTCTTTATATACAGGTTCTAGTGTTTCCTGTGATACTTTAAAAAATTGTTCGAGCTTTTGTGCTTGTTGTGCTTGCTCTACAAGTGCTACATCTTTACTGACATACGCACCACGTCCCTGCATTTTACCTGTTGCATCTGCTGCGATGTCACCTTCTTTGTTTTGTACAACACGAATCATATCTTTTTTAGGCTTCATCTCATTAGATAAAATACATTTACGCATAGGAATTTTACGTTTTTTCATGAAAATCCCTCCTATTCCTGTTCCACTTCATCCTCTATATTCAATGGTGTTTGTTCTGTATGTTGTTCTAATACGTCTGTTTCTTCCGCTGGCACTTCCTCATCTTCAACAACTGCTTTATCTTCATCAGTCGTTGATTGTAATTGATCAAGACCGAGTGCTTTAGCATCTGTTTCAGATTTAATATCAATTTTCCAACCTGTTAATTTAGCTGCAAGTCGTGCATTTTGACCACGCTTACCAATTGCCAATGACAGTTGATAATCTGGCACGATAACTGTTGTAGATTGATTTTCCTCATCCACAATAACGTCAACCACTTGTGATGGACTTAATGCATTGCGCACAAATACTTTTGGATCTGCATCCCATTGTACAATATCAATCTTTTCGCCACCAAGCTCTTCAACCACAGCCTCAACACGTGCACCTTTTGCACCCACACACGCACCAACAGCATCAATATCACCATTTTCAGCATATACACTGATTTTCGAGCGATCTCCTGCTTCACGTGCAACAGACTTCACTTCAACTGTACCTTCAAAAATTTCTGGTACTTCTTGTTCGAACAAACGCTTGAGTAATCCTGGATGACTACGCGATACAAAAATTTGAGGTCCTTTAGTTGTTTGTTCTACTTTGTTAACATATACTTTAATGCGTTCATTAGGAATATATGATTCGTTTGGACTGCGCTCTGCTTCTGACAATACGGCTTCTGTTCTGCCGAGATTAACATATACATAACGGTGATCGACACGGTCAATAACACCTGTCACTATGTCATCTTCTTTATCAATAAACTCTTCATATAAAATTTCACGTTCCGCATCACGTAAACGTTGCATCACTGCTTGTTTCGCAGCTTGTGCACCTACACGTCCAAAGTCTTTCGGTGTAACATCTTCTTCATAAATATCACCAATTTCATATGCAGGGTTTTTGACTAACGCTGTTGAAATATCAACTTCTTCACGATCATCCATGACTTCTTCAACAACTTCTTTACGTGCAATAACATGGAATGTTCCATTATCTAAACTCAGTTCTACACGAACATTACGCGCACTCTCATAATTCTTTTTATATGCTGTAATTAATGCCGCTTCAATCGCATCAATCAATACTTCTCTTGGAATTCTTTTTTCTTTTTCTAAATACTCGGTTGCTAATAATAGTTCATTACTTTTCACAAATCTTCCTCCTTACAATGCATCAAAGCATGACTGCATGACGCGCTTTTGCAATTTTCTCACGCGGTATTGTAATTATTTTTGATTTTGCTTTAATTTTCACGGTCATTTCAATGGTTTCCTCTGTGACAGATGTCAATGTACCTAACCATTCCTTATCACCTTCAATTGGTGCATACAACGATACAAATACAGGCTTATCAATCGCTTGTTGATAATCTTTTTCTTTTTTTATAGGTCGTTCTGCACCCGGTGAAGCGACATCTAAATAATACGCTTGTGCAATCGGATCATGCTCATCCATCACCACACTAATGTGTTCAGATGCGCGTGTACAATCATTGAGATCTACACCACCCGGTTTATCAATTGAAATGCGTAAATAGTGATCGCGCCCTTCTTTTACAAATTCTACATCTACGAGTTCATACCCTAATTCATCAAGGACAGGTTGTATCAATGTTTCAACTTGCTCTGTAACTTTACTCATACTTGCCCCCTTATCAGTAACATACAAACAGAAAAGAGCGGGTAACACCCACTCTTTCTGCTTGAGTCCATTTTTATAAGCACCATTATTATATCACATATGTACTACTACGACAAATGCAATGTTACATATCAAAAATAGAAAGCTGTGCTTTATCTGGCATATCGGGTAACGAACCTAAATCATCTAAATACTCGATGACCTTCGCTGATACACCCGCTTTTTTGTTTAAATCTTCTTTGGATAAAAAGGGACCTTCTTCACGTGCTTCTACAATGCGTTGTGCAACGTTTTCACCTAGCCCCGGTACTGCAATAAATGGTGGAATCAATGTATCTCCTTCAATAATGAACTCAAATGCCTTACTCTTTTCAAGATGAACAGGCTGCATCTTAAATCCACGATGTGCCATTTCGTTCATAATCTCTAACACTGTTAGTACATCTTTTTCCTTTTTACCTAAGTCCATATAACGTGCATACATATCTTTTACTGTATTTCTTATACTGTCTTTATCTTTAACCATTGTCAATAAATCAAAGTCTGATGCTCGAACAGTAAAATAGCTCGCATAGTAATAGAGCGGATGATGTACTTTGAAATAAGCAATGCGAACAGCCATTAATACGTAAGCCGCAGCATGGGCTTTCGGGAACATATATTTAATCTTTTTACATGAATCTAAATACCATTCTGGTACATTGTTTTCACGCATAACATCTTCCCATTCATCAGATAAACCTTTACCTTTACGCACTGATTCCATAATTTTAAAGGCGAGTGATGGCTCTAGTCCGGCATACATTAAATACACCATAATATCATCACGACAACCGATACAGCTGGATAGTGTACATGTTCCACTACGCACTAAGTCTTGAGCGTTACCTAACCATACATCTGTTCCATGCGAAAGCCCTGAAATTTGGACTAACTCTGAAAAAGTAGTTGGCTTTGTATCTTCTAACATTTGACGTACAAAACCTGTACCAAACTCTGGCACGCCAAATGTTCCTGTTTTTGCCAATATTTCATCTTCGGTTACACCCAGTGTCTCAGGTGAGCTGAAAATCCCCATCGTTTCTTTATCATCAACTGGAATCGTTTTGGGATCAATCCCTGACAAATCTTGCAGCATGCGAATCATCGTTGGATCATCGTGACCGAGTATATCTAGCTTCAATACATTATCATGAATCGAATGGAAGTCAAAATGCGTCGTCATCCATGCTGAATTCTGCGCATCTGCCGGATATTGAATCGGTGTAAAATCATAAATATCCATATAATCTGGGACAACGATAATACCACCAGGGTGTTGTCCCGTTGTTCGTTTAACACCTGTGCATCCCTTAACAAGGCGATCCACTTCAGCACCTCGTTTGTGGATGCCTTGATCATTTAAATAACCTTTAACAAAACCAAATGCAGTTTTTTCAGCGACTGTACCAATTGTTCCAGCACGATAAACATAGTCTTCACCAAATAGCACTTTTGTATAGTTATGTGCATGAGGTTGATATTCTCCACTAAAGTTTAAATCAATATCAGGAACTTTATCTCCTTTGAATCCTAAAAATGTTTCAAATGGAATATCTTGACCTTCTTTAATAAATTCCGTACCGCATTCACATATTTTATCTGGTAAGTCAAATCCTGAACCGACTGATCCATCATTGAAAAACTCACTCTTTTTACATTTCGGACAAATATAATGCGGCGGAAGCGGGTTCACTTCAGTAATTTCAGTCATTGTTGCTACAAAACTTGAGCCGACTGATCCTCGTGAACCTACTAAATAACCATCTTCTAATGATTTTTTTACAAGTCGTTGCGAAATCAAATAAATGACCGCAAAGCCGTTTCCAATAATGCTGTCCAGCTCTTTTTCAAGGCGATCAATAACAATTTGTGGCAAGTCTTCTCCATATAATTGTTTTGCATTATTATAGCTCATTTCACGAATTTCTTCATTCGCACCTTCCATATTAGGTGTATATAATTTATCTTTAATCGGTACGACTTCTTCAATACGCTCTGCTAAAGCACGTGTATTAGTCACAACAACTTCTTTTGCTCGCGCTTCTCCTAAAAAATGAAATGCATCTAACATCTCATCTGTTGTTCTAAAGTGCGCTTCTGGCAATGTCGAACGATTCAGTGGATTACCCGGTTGTGATGCGATTAAAATTTTACGTGCAATGCCATCATGTTCGTGTAAATAATGAACATTGCCTGTTGCTATCACAGGGATATTGTTAGTTTGACCGACTTGTAGTATACGTTCATAAATTTCTACAAGTGTTTCATTATCTCGAATTAATTCACGATCTAACAAATCTTGATATAGCGCAGGTGGCTGAATTTCAATATAATCATAGTATTTTGCAATTTTCTCAACTTCTGATTGATCACGTTGCATCACTGCTGTAAATACTTCTCCCTCATCACAAGCTGTACCCACTAATATCCCTTCACGATATTCATCCAATACGGAACGTGGAATTCTAGGTGTGCGATAAAAATATTTAACTAAGGATTGGCTGACAATCTTAAATAAGTTTTTAAGACCCACTTGATTTTGAACAATTAATGTCACATGTTGTGGACGTGCACGTTTATATGCATCTTCATTCGAAAGCTTTTGATTAATGTCTTGATGATTGTAAACTTCTAGCGCTTTAAGTTGTGCTAACATCTTCACAAAAATATATGCAGTTGCTTCCGTATCATAGATCGCCCTATGGTGCTGTGTCAGTTCAACACCATATTTTTTAGCCAAGAAGTTCAAACCATGTTTCCCATAGCTTGTATTAATCGTTCGTGACAACTCAAGCGTATCTATAACGCCATTCGTTGATGGACCGAATCCAAGACGCTCATAACCTGTATCAATAAATCCCATATCAAACGAAGCATTATGCGCAACAAATATTGCATCACCAACCCATGTTTTAAACTCTGTCAAAACGGTTTCTATTTCTGGTGCATCTTTCAACATATCATCATGAATATGTGTCAGGTTTTTAATGGTTTCAGATAATTTTTCATGAGGATTGCTAAAACGTTCAAATTTATCAATAATCTCTCCATCTTTTACTTTGACTGCCGCAAGTTCAATAATTTTATCATATTGATTCGATAAGCCTGTTGTCTCAACATCAAAGACAACGTATGTTGCATCTGCTAACATCACATCAGTCGGTTTATATGCAATTGGAACACCATCATCTACAAGCATTCCTTCCATGCCATATATCATTTTAATACCATGCTTTTGTGCCGCTGCATACGCATCTGGATATGCTTGTACAACATTATGATCAGTGACAGCAATAGCTTCATGTCCCCACTTCTTAGCTTGTGCAACATAGTCAGCAATATGCGTCACACCATCCATTTGACTCATTGCAGTATGAAGGTGAAACTCTACACGTTTTTCATCCGCTTTATCTTGTTTAGGCGTATGCTTAACTGCTTCAATATCCGACATCATCATTACAAGATCTCGAATATACATATCTTCTTCTATACGCCCCTGTGCACGAATCCATTGACCTTCTGATAACGCTTTGAAATGTTCTAAGTCATCTTTATTTTTACGTGTAAACATTTTTAAAACGAGAGAATCCGTATAATCTGTTACTTTCAATTCAACAATATGGCGTCCACTTTTTAATTCTTTTAAATTGATGTCAAAAATAACGCCTTCAATTGCAACTTTAAATTCTTCTTCAATAATCTCTGAAATAGGACGTATATTTTCAATATGTATGGGCTTTCCTATTTGACACTTATCGACCGTGATACCTTGCTCTTCTTGTTGCGCTCTCTGTTCTTTCATCTTTTCAATTTTTTCAGTTGCTTCTCTTGCACTTTGTTCATCTTCTTGTTGTATATGTGCTTCAAGGGAGGCAAGTTCATCTTCTTGTCCCGTCGTATCTGTTTCAAAAACAACTTTATCTATTTGAAAACCACAGCGCTGTATCGCACGTACAAGGCTTCCATTGCATACTTTATCAAAATGATTACGCTCAATATCATTTTGTACCATCACTTTGACAATATGACCTGAAATAATGATACGTTTTTGACGGAGTTGTCCTTTTACCTTAGGTGACAATGCTGTTTGATCGATACAATCCCCAAAATACTTGAGGAGTTGTTCATCTTGATTTGCTGCTGATTGAACACTGATCCGCCAGTCTACTGAGGCAATATGTTGAAACGTTTCTTTCATCGCATGTGTAAATACCACATAATCTTCATAACGCATTAAATATGGAAGTGTAATATGAAATGTCCATGCCCGTGAATGCTCCGATACGTCGACACGTGTTAATTCACTTTTTTCAATAATGTCTTGATCTAAGTGTTCTTGCATATTCAATTGTTTAAGAAGAATTTGAAACTTTTCTTGGTTTTGTAAGCTCATGTTTCAATCCACCTTCTACTCTAAAAATCGTAACTTCTACCATTATCTCTTTTGCTCATGCTAAAGATACGAATAGGCTGGGATCACATCTTGTTCCCAGCCTTCTTATTTAAAATCATAAATCGAGATGACCCTAGTCATTATTGTATGATAACCATTTGTAAATGACAGTAGATGTCTAAAGTGAAAATGCATTTCAACAAGATTTTCACTTTAAGCCACCTCTGCTGTACGAGATTATGAAAGCTTTTCTGTAAAATCATCTTTCTACCCTGCTACGATTAAAGTTGCTCATATAATGTATCAATATAAGATGCTAATACATCAACAGCCACTTCTTCACTCTCGCCTGTATCACGACGTTTCACTTCTACGATGCCTTCTTCAGCCCTTTTCCCAATCACAACACGAATCGGTAAGCCAATGAGATCTGCATCATTAAACTTCACACCTGCACGCTCGTTACGCTCATCATATAATACATCATATTGCTTTTTAAGTGATGTATATAATGAATCCGACAATTGCTGTTGTGCTTCTTTCTTAGGATTTACAGTAATAATATGGATGTCATAAGGTGCAACAGATTTAGGCCAAATAATACCGCGATCATCATGATGTTGTTCGATAATGGCGCTTAATGTTCGTGATACGCCTATACCATAACATCCCATTGTTAGATTTTGTTCACGACCTTGATTGTTTAAAATCGTCGCTTTCATTGCTTCAGAATATTTTTCACCAAGTACGAACACTTGACCGACTTCGATACCTTCAGCAAACTTCGCTGGACCTGAGCCATCTGCTAATGGTTCACCTTCTATAATAAAACGAAAATCACCGTAACCTTCCACCTCAAAATCACGACCGATATTCGCATTGATATAATGATAACCTTCTTCATTCGCCCCAACAGGTATATTGGTTAAATCTTGAACACCGTTGTCTGCATAAATTTTTATATCTTTATCTGTTATAGGTCCTAAAGAGCCGGGAGCTGCACCCAATAAGTTAAATATTTCATCATCCGTTGCCATCACAATATCATCTGTTTTAAAGAAATCTTTAAGTTTGACATCATTCATTTCATGATGTCCACGAATTAAAATCATGACAAATTGTCCTGCAATTTTAAGCACCATTGATTTCGTAGTCTGATCCAGTGGTCGACCTAAGTATTCAGCTAATGCTTTAGCTGTTTTGACATTTGGCGTTTCAATTTTTTCTAACGGTTGAATGTCTTCTTTGTCTCCCTGAGCAGGAATGTATACCACTTCTGCCTTTTCAATATTTGCCGCATAATCACTTTGCTCACTGTATACAATTGTATCTTCGCCAATCTCACTTAAAGCGTGAAATTCATGTGTATGACTTCCACCAATTGCACCTGAATCAGCCACAACTGGACGTACATTTAAGCCGACACGTTTAAAAATACGATTATATGCATCATACATATCTTGATATGTTTTCATCAATGATGCTTCATCTGCATGAAATGAGTAGGCATCTTTCATAATGAACTCTCTACCTCTAAGCAGTCCAAAGCGTGGACGTTTTTCGTCTCGAAATTTAGTTTGAATTTGGAACAATGTAAGTGGAAGCTGTTTATAAGAACGCAATTCATCACGTACTAATGATGTTACGACCTCTTCATGTGTAGGTCCTAATGCAAACTCACGCTGGTTGCGATCACGTAAACGCATGAGCTCTGAACCATAAGCCTCCCAACGTCCCGATTCCTGCCATAGTTCTGCATGTTGAAGGACTGGCATAACAACTTCTACTGCATCAATGCTTTCCATTTCTTCACGAATAACGTCTGATATTTTATGAATAACTCGTGTTGCAAGTGGCAAATAACTATATACCCCTGCTGTATTTTGTTTAATAAGTCCTGCTTTCAACAAGAGCTGATGACTTAATGCTTCTGCTTCTGCAGGCACTTCACGTAATGTAGGTATAAATACCTTGGATTGTTTCATACTTAACAATGCCTCCCTTTCAATTATAAGAAATAACGCTGAATATCATTCCATGTGACTAAGACCATAATGATTAATACGAATACTGCACCTGCAGCAATAATAACTGTTTCCGCCTTTTTATTAGCTGGCTTTTTAAAGATTGCTTCGTATAAAACAAATAAAATACGACCACCATCAAGTGCTGGGATCGGAAGTAAGTTCATAATCCCGAGGTTCACACTTAATGCTGCTGTCCATGTAATTAAATTAATAATACCTGTTTTGACAACGGTATCTACATTTTTATAAATACCTACCGGACCATTCAACATATCAAAACTGAAATCTCCAGTAAAAATACTCCCAATCATACTTACAACCGCAATAAAGATCACTTTACCCAAGCGATACGTTTCTTCTCCTGCAAATAACAATGGCTCAATGATCGAGCGTTCTTTCGTCGGTATAAAACCAAGCTGATACGTTGTCAAATTCTGCTTTTTAGATAGCTGTTGCTCCATTTTTTGTGGCGCAAACGTTTTAGTTAATGTTTTTCCTTCTCGCTCGACTTTAATTTCTGTTTTTTGTCCAGCTGTCGCCTTCAATGCACGTCTAACATCTGTAAAACGATGGATGGTCTTACCATTAATTTCACTAATTGTATCTCCTTTTTGAAGACCAATTTTTTCAGCAGGTGTTCCTTTTCCTATCTGATCA
This sequence comes from Staphylococcus sp. 17KM0847, assembly GCF_013463155.1. NCBI lineage: Bacteria > Bacillati > Bacillota > Bacilli > Caryophanales > Staphylococcaceae > Staphylococcus > Staphylococcus xeri. Next base: position 775,733 of record NZ_CP040781.1, on the reverse strand, counting down.
ATCGTTGGTGTTGGCGCACCATTGTAGTAAGCAAGACCCAGTAATAATACGAAAGCAAGAACAAAGTTGAACAAAGGTCCTGCAAAAAGTGTTAAAAACTTTTGAAGCGGCTTCTTATGTACAAATTGTCGATGACGAGGCGCAATTTGGATGAGGCTGCCACTTTCAACGTAAAAAGCTTTTTGTGCGATTGGATAGCGATGACGTGTATCATCATATGCTGCAATCCCTTCGATAAACATCTCATTCTCTAAATCAAGCTGCTTCACTTCTAGCGCCTCAATTTGCTGAAATTTATGCTGATCATCAAGTATGACATGCGTAATCTCATCTTGTTTGTTGAGCTTAATACGAATATGCATACCCGGTTGTACAGGAGACTCCTCTAAGCCATCTCCCGCCATACGAACATAACCGCCTACGGGTAATAATCGTATTGTATATAACGTTTCATTTTTACGAAAGCTTAATATTTTTGGACCCATACCTATCGCGAATTCGGGACACATGATGCCTGCACGTTTGGCAAAAAACATATGTCCATATTCATGCACTGAAACGAGTAAACCAAAAACAATCATAAATGCAATAATGGTAACTAACACAGACCGCTACACCTCATATTCCTTAGTTTTATATTCATGATCAATCGCTAATATTTGTTCGAGTGTCGGTTGTTGAATCACCTTATGCTGCTTCATTTCACGCTCGATTAATCGCTCAATATCTAAAAATTGAATTTCTCTATTTAAAAATTTAGCAACCGCAACTTCATTGACTGCATTAAGTACAACTGGCATCGTACCCCCTATTTTCAATGCATCATAAGCATACTGTAAACATTTATAACGATCAAAATCCATTTTTTGAAAGTTGAGTTGTGCAACTTCTGCTAAATTGAGTGATGGTGCACGATGCTCGATGCGCTCTGGATAAGTAAAAGCATATTGAATCGGCATACGCATATCTGGTGTACCTAATTGTGCCATGACACTCGTATCTACAAATTCTACCATAGAATGAATGATGCTTTCTTTATGTAAAATAGTTTCGATTTGTTCAATTTCTAAGTCGAACAACCATTTTGCTTCAATCACTTCAAACCCTTTATTCATCATGGTAGCAGAATCAATGGTGATTTTTTGACCCATTGACCAGTTCGGATGATTCAGGGCATCTTCTACTGTTACCGATTGAAGTTGTTCTCGCGTCAGATCTCTAAACGAACCACCACTTGCTGTAATACATACTTTTTGGATTTGTTTCATATCTTCTCCATTCAAGCATTGGAAGATAGCCGCATGTTCCGAATCAACGGGCAGTATGGTCACACCATTTTTTTTGGCATGTGCCATGACCAACTCCCCTGCTACAACAAGTGTTTCTTTATTAGCTAATGCAATATTAATACCTTGGCTAATAGCAGCCATCGTTGGCTCTAAACCCACGCTTCCAAGCAATGCATTTAACACAAGATCATTTTTTTCATATGTTGCCACATCAAGCAGGCCTTGCTGACCATGAACTACTTTAACATTTAAATGGGCAAATCGTGCCATATCTTTTTCATATTGTACAGATATAATATCTGGCTGTAAGCGTGTAGCAATGTCAATCGCTTCATCCACACGTTTACCTACGGACAGCCCTACTAATCGAAAATGTTCAGGGTGACGCTCTATAACATCAATAGCTTGTTGACCTATCGAACCTGAAGCACCTAAAATTGCTATATTTTTCATTATATTCACTTCTCTTTACATTTGAATTAGGAAAATATTCATGAGTGGAAGTACAAACATAAAACTGTCAAAGCGATCAAGTATCCCACCATGACCGGGTAATAGGCGTCCAGAGTCTTTGACACCAAAATGACGTTTAAAGCCTGACTCCACTAAATCTCCTAGTTGACCAAAAGCACTCAAAACAACAGTTAAAACTAAAATCCAAATCATACTATAATCGAATGGTATAAAAAACATAAAAGAAAGTGGGACAATCAAACTGCATAATAAACCACCGATAAAACCTTCTATTGTTTTGTTAGGACTGATGACTGGCCACAATTTATGCTTACCAAATTGTCTTCCGAATATGTATGCTCCTGTGTCCGTTAACCAAACAATTAATAAACCAAATAAAATAAAATGTAATCCTGCTTCACGTGTTTCATAAAAATACATAAAACCAATACCAACATAGGCAACAGACATCAAACAAAACGCAGAATCCATAAAACTAAAGCGGTTTTTAGACATAACTGTATAACTTAAAATAATAAAACTCAAAATAATCAGTGCTTTTTGTTGTAAAAAGGGAACCCAGCTCCCAAACGCTTCAGGCAACATAATGATAATCAAACCTAGTGCACTCACAAGACCCGGAAAAGATATAAATCGAATACGGTTCATATTTAACAATTCTTTTAATGCGATGAGTGCTAATATAAACGTAAAAGACATCCATACTTTACCACCCATTAATAAAATGGGCAAAAATACTATAAGTGCAATTATTGTTGTAATCGTTCTTACCTTCATCTCAAACTCCTATCTACAATCCTCCAAACCTTCTTTGGCGTGATTGATATGTTTTTATACATGCCTTTAACTCTGTTTCATCAAAATCTGGCCACATCTTGTCATTGAAAATAAATTCACTATATGATAGTTGCCAAATTAAAAAGTTACTAATACGTTGTTCACCCGATGTGCGAATAAGAAGGTCAGGATCAGGAAAATCTGACGTCATTAAGTATTGTGCAAAATGTTGTTCAGTCAACTGTTCAATATCACGATCTGAAGCATGTTTATGTGCCTTGATCATATTTTGAATGCCTTTCATAATCTCTGCACGTCCACCGTAATTAATCGCAAAAATAAGCGTCAAACCTGTGTTATCTGCTGTTTTTAACTTTGCTTCTTCAATAGCTTGTATTGTTTTTGGAGGGAGTTCATCAATAAAGCCAATTGTCTCAACCTTGACATTTTTTTCAATCAGTTCTGGTAAAAAAGTATTTAAAAAGTTAACAGGTAATCCCATGATATAGTTCACTTCTTCTTGAGGTCGAGACCAATTTTCAGTTGAAAAAGCATAAAGTGTCAAATACTTTACATTGAGATCACTTGCTGCTCGAGTAATCGTCTTAATCGTTTCCATTCCTTGATAATGCCCTTTGACTCTCGGCATTTTTCGCTGTTTTGCCCAACGTCCATTACCATCCATAATGATTGCAATATGCTGTGGAATTTTTTGTAAGTCTAATGCGCCTATGTCAGCACTTTGTGATTGATGATGATTTTTCTTAAATTTCTTAAACATGCGCGTTCCTCCGAGCTATGATGTCTCTTAAATATTATAATCTTATCAGCGTACAATTATCTACCATTTTATCATACTCAATTCGTGCATTAAATATACATAGAAAAAACTGTACCAAAGTCTGATTCGGTACAGTTTTTGTGTTAGGCTTGGAATCCATATTTGTGACTCTCAACCTTATAACAGCGCATTAGACAGACATAATATCTTGTTCTTTGTCAGCAACAAGTTGATCAATTTCTTTAATTGCATCATTCGTTACATCTTGAACCTCATCTGAAGATGAACGCAATTCATCTTCTGAGATGTCACCGTTCTTTTCTTGTTTTTTCAATGCGTCGTTGGCATCACGGCGAATATTACGCACAGAAACTTTGGCATTTTCACCTGATTTTTTAACTTCTTTTACTAACTCTTTACGACGTTCTTCTGTAAGGGCAGGTACTGTAATACGGATTACTTCCCCGTCACTCGTAGGATTGACACCTAAGTTAGCAGCGATAATTGCTCTTTCAATTTCTTTAAGTGATGTTTTATCGTATGGTGAAATCACAAGTAAACGCGCTTCTGGTACATTGATACTTGCTAACTGTTGAACAGGTGTCGGCGCACCGTAGTAGTCTGCATTTACACCTGCTAATAAGTTAGAGTTAGCACGTCCAGCATTAATTTGCGCAAGTTCACGTGATAAACTTTCTGCTGATTTTTTCATTCGTGTTTTTGCATCTTTAATAATTGCATTCATGGTAAAGTCACCTCTGTATTATTTTGTGATAATTGTTCCAATATCTTCGCCTTGTACTGCACGTTTAATATTACCTTCTTCCATAATTGAGAAGACTTTTAATGGAATATTATTATCCATGCAGAATGAAGAGGCTGTTGAGTCCATTACTTGTAAACCTTCTTGTAATAATTGAATATAAGTCAAGCGCTCATATTTTTTCGCAGATGGATCTACTTTAGGATCTGCTGAATAAACACCATCAACATTATTTTTACCCATTAAAATAACGTCAGCTTCTACTTCTGCCGCACGTAAGGCTGCAGTTGTATCTGTTGAGAAATAAGGATTTCCAATACCTGCAGCAAAAATAACAACGCGTTTTTTCTCCAAATGACGAATAGCACGACGACGAATATAAGGCTCTGCTACTTGTTTCATCTCGATAGATGTTAAAACACGTGTATCACAATCTAACTGTTCTAAACTATCTTGTAGTGCTAAAGCGTTCATCACGGTTGCTAACATTCCCATATAGTCAGCCGTTCCACGATCCATCCCTAAGTCACTACCTGTTTTACCACGCCAAATGTTACCGCCGCCTACAATAACAGCAACCTCTGTATCCATTTTTGCTACTTCTGCTACTTGTTGAGCAATGCTTTTAATAATAATCGGATTAATACCAAATCCTTTATCTCCTGCTAATGCTTCTCCACTCAGTTTCAAAACTACTCGCTTATATTTTGAAGTTTCAGTCATAATATTAACCTCTCTATTCGTATTATATGGAACAATACAAGTAAAGAAGACACAATAGTATCTTCCTTGTCACGGCTTCAATTCAATGCATTGAAGTCATGCAAAGGAACACACAACGCGTGTCTTCTTTCTTATACAAAACCGTGTTGATTATTTCATTTGTCCTTTTACTTCATCCGCAAAATTTTCTTCACGTTTTTCCATACCTTCGCCCACTTCATAACGAACGAAGTCTACTAATTGACCACCTTTAGCTTTAAGGAATTGCTCAACAGTTTGGTCAGGATCTTTAACGAAATCTTGGTTAACTGCACAGATTTCTTGTAAATATTTACGTAAACGTCCTTCAACCATTTTTTCAACGATATTTTCAGGTTTGCCTTCATTTAACGCTTGTTGTTTTAAAACTTCTCTTTCATGTGAAATTTCTTCTTCACTTACTTGGTCAGAAGAAACATATTTAGGGTTGATTGCAGCGATATGCATTGCAACATCTTTAGCTGCTTCTTCGTCAGTTGAACCTTCAACAACTGAAAGCACACCGATACGACCGCCCATGTGTAAGTAAGCACCGAATGCATCGTTGTCTGTTTTTGTTTTGATTTCAAAACGGCGTAAGCTTAATTTTTCACCAATTGTTGAAATTGCTTCTGTCATATGTTCAGAAACTTTTTTGCCGTTTGGTAACGTTGTTTCATTCAATGCTTCAACTGATTCAGCTTTCGTTTCAAGGATTTGATTTGCGATTTCTTTTACAAGCTCTTGGAAACCTTCGTTACGTGCAACGAAGTCTGTTTCAGAGTTGATTTCAACGATAACTGCGTCGTTACCTTTAACTTCAACATGTGTAATACCTTCTGCAGCAATACGGTCTGCTTTTTTAGCTGCTTTTGCAATACCTTTTTCACGTAAGTAATCGATTGCTTTATCAATATTTCCTTCAGTTGCTTCTAACGCTTTTTTACAATCCATCATACCAGCGCCAGTTCTTTCACGTAATTCTTTAACAAGTTTAGCTGAAATTGCCATTCACTATTCCTCCAATATCCATTCATTATTTTATTTTAAAAAAAGGGAGATAAGCATCAATATCTTATCACCCATTTTAAGATTCTACTTAGTTAGACTCAACAGATGCTTCAGCGTTGTCTGCTGCTTCAGTTGATTCGTCTTCTGCTTTAACATCTTCATTTAAGTCGATGTTTTGTTCAGCAGCTACCTCATCATTAGATACACCTTGTTGACCTTCTAAGACTGCGTCTGCCATTTTGCCAGTTAATAACTTAACCGCACGAATCGCATCATCGTTAGCTGGGATGACATAGTCGATTTCATCTGGATCACAGTTTGTATCAACAATACCTACGATTGGAATGTTTAATTTACGTGCTTCTGCAATCGCATTACGTTCTTTACGTGGATCAACTACGAATAATGCTTGAGGCATTGATTTCATATCACGAATACCGCCTAAGAATTTGATTAAACGGTCATATTCTTTTTTAAGTTCAACAACTTCTTTTTTAGGAAGTACTTCGAAAGTACCGTCTTCTTCCATTTTTTCAATTTCTGAAATGCGTTGTACACGTTTAGAAATTGTTTTGAAGTTTGTTAAAATTCCACCTAACCATCTTTGGTTTACGTAGAATTGTCCAGCACGTTCTGCTTCAGCTTTTACTGATTCTTGTGCTTGTTTTTTAGTACCTACGAATAAGACTTTACCGCCTTCTTCAGATACTTGCTTAACAAAGTTATAAGCTTCTTCTACTTTTTTCACTGTTTTTTGTAAATCAATGATATAGATACCATTTCTTTCAGTGAAGATGTACTTTTTCATTTTTGGGTTCCAACGGCGTGTTTGATGACCGAAGTGAACACCAGCTTCTAGCAATTGTTTCATTGAAATGACTGCCATAATAAAATTCCTCCTAATTGGTTCTATTCCTCCACGTTCACTCATATAAAAACGATAAAACTATCGCACCCATTTATACGTCAGTGCAACGTGTGTGTTTTGGCATATGATAGCCGCATATAAATATATCATAATCACATAGCCATTGCAACAATGAAATTCATCATTCCATACGTTCTAATTCATCTAAAAATGCATGCTTCTTAACTTTGATAAACGTCCCCTTCATACCGAGTGAACGTGATTCAATCACACCTGCACTTTCAAGCTTACGCAACGCATTAACAATAACAGAACGCGTAATACCTACACGGTCAGCTACTTTTGATGCGATTAATAATCCTTCAGTACCACCTAATTCATCAAAAATATGATCAATTGCTTCTTTTTCAGAATAAGAAAGTGAATTAATCGCCATCGAAATCGCTGCTTTATCACGTGCTTCTGCTTCAATCTCTGAATGTTTTTCACGCAAGATTTCCATACCAATCACAGTTGCTGCATATTCACCTAAAACAAGATCATTATCATCAAACGCATCAGACACACGTCCTAAAACCAGTGTACCTAAACGCTCTCCCCCTCCAATAATTGGGAAAATTGTTGTTTTAGATTCTTCAAATAAACTTCGACTCTCTAATGGGAAAACCGATAATGGATTTTCAATGTCAATATTAGACGTCGTTTCAAAAACGTGCATCAACTTCTCTGTATATGCATCTGGAATATGACGATCATCTAACATCTTGATAATGCGATCATTTTTAAGTAATTCATTAAGACAGGAGCCAAGAATTTTACCACGGCGTGAAACGATAAATACATTCGTCACTGTCACTTTACTAATTGTTTGTGCAACATCTTTAAAATTAACTGAAATTCCTTTATGTTTTTGTAATAAGCTACTGAGTTCTCTCGTCTTTGTTAATAAGCTCATGTCACTACTCCTTTTTTATAAGATAAATTCGCTTAAATCTTTGTTTGTTGAAATTGTTTTTAATTTATCATCGACATATTGAGGGGTGATATCAACTTGAGCATTCGGCATATTAGGTGCCTCGTATGATAAATCTTCTAACATTTTTTCAAGAATTGTATGCAATCGTCTCGCACCAATATTATCTGTTTCTTGATTCACATGATATGCCATCTCAGCCAGACGCTGTATAGCTTCATCTGTGAAATTCACAGTGACTTCTTCTGTTTGTAACAATAATTCGTATTGTTTAATTAAAGAAAGTTTAGGTTCTGTCAAAATACGCACAAAATCCTCTACTGTTAGGCTTTGCAATTCAACACGTATTGGGAATCGCCCTTGTAACTCTGGAATCAAATCACTCGGTTTAGACACATGAAATGCCCCAGCCCCAATAAATAGCATATGTTCCGTACTAACAGTACCATATTTTGTTTTAACCACGCTACCCTCAAGAATAGGTAAAATATCACGTTGTACACCTTGGCGTGATACATCTTGTCCGCCACCTTGTGCATTAGAAGTTGCGACTTTATCAATTTCATCAATAAAGATGATTCCCATTTGTTCTGCTAACTCTAGTGCTTCTTGATTTGCTGTTTCATGATCAATCATCTGATCTGCATAGTCATCTATTAAAATTTTACGTGCTGTTTTAACTGGAACTTCTTTTTCCACTTTTTTCTTAGGCATCAGTTGGTTCATCATTTCTTGCATCTGTTCATTTTGTTGTGTCCCTAACATACCTAATGTACCGGGATCTTGTTCGACTTTAATCCGTACTTTTTCTTCTTCTAACAATCCCTCTAACAGTTGACGTCTGATCTCAGAACGTTTGGTTTTAATCGCTTCAGTTGGTGGCTCTTCCTCTTCTTCTTGGTTTTGACCAAATTGAGGTAATGCACCGCCAAACAGCGATTCTAACGGATTACTTGAAGACTGTGTTGCTTTCTTTTTCATACTTGGTACAAGTAATTTCACAAGTTTATCATTGGCTTTGTTGCGTGCTTCATCTTGCACGGCAGCTTTCTTTTTATCTTTAACCAATCGAATCGAAACATCCACAAGATCACGTACCATACTTTCTACATCTCGACCTACATAGCCTACCTCTGTAAATTTTGTTGCTTCTACTTTTACAAATGGTGCGCCTACAATTTTAGCCATACGTCTTGCGATTTCTGTTTTACCTACGCCTGTTGGCCCCATCATCAAAATATTTTTGGGGGCAATTTCTTGTTTAGCCTCATCACTGAGTAAGCTGCGTCGATATCTATTTCGTAACGCAATTGCTACTTTTTTCTTTGCCTCTTCTTGCCCCACGATATAGCTATTAAGTTCTGACACGATGTCTTTTGGTGTAAGTTTAATGGCACTTGTATCCATTGGTTATAACCCTCCATTTAATAATACGTTATTATAATTCTTCAACAGTAATATGATCATTCGTAAATACGCAAATATCTGCAGCCACTTTTAAGCTTTCATAAGCCATCTCACGTGCAGATAGATGTGTTGCATGTCGTTTCAACGCGCGCCCTGCACTTAATGCAAAATTACCACCCGAACCAATTGCGATTAAATCATCATCCGGTGCAATCACTTCGCCTGTCCCACTTACCACTAAAATATGTTCAGCATCCATAACGATAAGCATGGCTTCTAATTGACGTAATTGTTTATCTCCACGCCACTCTTTTGCTAACTCTACTGCAGCACGCTCAAGTTGACCACCATATTGTTGTAACTTAGCTTCAAATTTTTCAAACAATGTAAAAGCATCTGCTACACTTCCTGCAAAACCTGCGATAACTTTTCCGTTATAGAGTTTTCGTACTTTTTTAGCAGTTTGTTTCATAATGACTTGTTGTCCTAATGTCACTTGACCATCTCCAGCCATTGCAGCTTTGCCATTATGTCGAACTGCATAAATTGTCGTTGCATGTAGTGATGAACTCATAAATTATTTACTCTCCTTTTTAGCACGTGGATGTGCTTGTAAATATACGTTTCTTAATTGTTGATTGGTTACATGTGTATAGCGACCTGTTGTCGATAAGTTCACATGACCCAGTAGGCTTTGTACTGTTCTTAAATCTGCACCAGCATCTAATAGATGTGTTGCAAAAGTATGTCTGAGCTTATGGGGGTGAATTTCTGTAACACCCGATGTACGCTTAACAATATCATTGAGCACGTAGCGTATACCTCGCTCTGTAATGGGTTGCCCTTGTAAATTTACGATTAAATAGTCGTGCTTGGGCATTTGTATAGGTTGAAAATGAGTCAAGTAGTCTTCAATGCTTTGTCGACAAAATTCTCCAAACGGCACAATGCGTTCTTTTTGTCCTTTCCCCATGACTTTGAGGATGCTCATCGTCAAGTCTATATCAGATTGTTTTAATGATACGAGTTCGGAAACACGGATCCCTGTTGCATATAAAACTTCAAGAATCACACGATCTCTTAAACCTTTTTTCGAATCTTGCATCACTGTTTCGAATAATGCTGCCATCTCTTCCTCATAAAAAAAAGATGGGAGATAACGTTCCTTTTTGGGATGGACAAGCTGTACAAACGGATTTGCCACAGTATCATCCAACGTCATCCAATAAGCATAAAAGCTTCGCAATGTTGATATCTTTCTCGAAACCGTTGTTCGTTGAAAACCCATATCGTATAACATTTGTAGATAGCCACGTGCTTCTCGATAGCTAAAATTTTGCAATGTCAGTTGTTCTTGTAGTAAAAAGCGATTGAACTGTTCAAGGTCATCATAATAAGCTTTCAACGTATGCTCTGAAAAAAAGCGCTCATATTTTAACATATTTAAAAATTGTTGTTGGATTTGTTTCAATGTAAAAACCCCTCCATCACTAGCATTGTAGCATAATGATGAGGGGAACTGCATAGATTATACATTAAATTTTCACAGTTATCTAAATTTTACTACTTTTGTCAAATACTATCTCTATTTATTGCAGTGTTTGTTTAAAGTGATCTAAATATGTCAATGCTCGGTCAGCCAATGCTTCATAGCGTGCTTTTTTATCCTTCACACGCTCTGGTAATTCCGGTACAAGTCCAAAATTTGCATTCATCGGCTGAAAGTTCTTGTTATTTGTTGCGTGAGAAATATAATACGCCATACTGCCAAGCATCGTTTCTCTTGGGAAAATAACTTCTTTCTTCCCTAACATACGATGCGCCATATTAATACCTGCAATCATACCACTTGCTGCACTTTCTACATATCCTTCAACCCCCGTCATCTGACCTGCAAAGAAAAGATGCTCTCGTCCTTTGAATGCATATGTCTCTGTCAAAACTTCTGGTGCATTAATAAATGTATTTCTATGCATCACACCGTAACGCACAATATCAACATTTTCAAGACCAGGAATAAGACGTAATACTTCTTTTTGTGCGCCCCATTTCAAGCGTGTTTGAAAACCTACAATATTGTAAAGTGTGCCGGCTGCATCATCTTGGCGTAACTGTACAACAGCGTATGGACGTTTTCCTGTTTTAGGATCTTCAAGTCCCACTGGTTTCATAGGTCCAAATAATAATGTCTTAGGTCCACGACTTGCCATGACTTCAAAAGGCATACATCCCTCAAAATATTTTTCCTTCTCAAAATCTTTCATAGGTGCAACTTCTGCTGCCAATGCTGCTTCATAAAAACGATCAAACTCTTCTTTCGTCATCGGACAGTTAAGATAAGCTGCTTCACCTTTATCATAGCGTGACTTCAAATAAACTTTATCCATATCGATAGACTCTTTTTCAATAATCGGTGCGGCAGCATCATAAAAGTAAAGCTGATCTGCACCTGTCAAAGCGACAATCTCTTGTGCCAATCCTTCAGTTGTCAAAGGGCCTGTTGCGATAATTGTCGGACCTTCAGGGATAGATGTAATTTCTTCGTGCTTTACTGTCACATTGGGGTGGTTTTTCAATGTTTCAGTAATATAACCTGCAAAATCATGACGATCAACAGCTAATGCACCGCCTGCTGGTACACGCGCTTTATCTGCAGCTGCAATAATCAACGAATCCAAACGTCTCATTTCTTCTTTAAGCACACCTACTGCATTTGTTAAAGCATTACCTCTTAATGAGTTAGAACACACGAGTTCAGCAAACTGATCTGTATGATGTGCAGGTGTCTGTTTAACTGGTCGCATTTCATATAGATTGACATGAATACCACGCTCTGCCAATTGATATGCCGCTTCTGAGCCTGCTAATCCTGCTCCAATAATATTTACTGCTGTCATTTGTAGCGACCTCCCTTTAATTATTATTTCACTGCTTCTTCTTTGTAATCACAATTTGAGCATACAACCTGTGTTGTACGTCCTTTTTTATGTTCAGCTAAGTAGTGATTACATTTTGGACACGAACGGCCAATAGGTTTGTCCCACGATACAAACTCACATTCAGGATAGTTGGAACAACCATAAAAAATGCGATTTTTTTTCGACTTACGTTCTACCACATCACCATCATGACATGTTGGACATTTTACACCGATCGGCTTGACGATTGCTTTTGTATTGCGACAATCTGGAAAGTTCGAACAAGCCATAAATTTGCCGTAACGTCCCATTTTAATGACCATTGGGCTACCACACTTCTCACAATCTTCGCCAGCTGGCTCATCTTTAATTTCAACTTTTTCCATTTCTTCTTCTGCTCGTTCAACATCTTGTTTAAAACTATTATAAAAATCGCCTACTACTTTACGCCATTCAATATCGCCATCTGCAATTTTATCCAGCAATGTTTCCATATTCACAGTAAAGTCGACGTCAATAATTTCTGGGAAGTATTCTTTGACTTGTTCGTGAACAATTTCGCCGAGTTCGGTAGGTACAAAACGCTTGCTTTCACTTTTAACGTAATTTCGCTTTTGAATCGTATCAATTGTCGGTGCATATGTTGATGGTCGTCCAATCTTCAACTCTTCTAAAGTTTTAACAAGACGTGCTTCTGTATAACGTGGTGGTGGCTGTGTAAAGTGCTGTGCGGGTTCAATGTTTGTAGCGATCACCTCATGACCTTCTTCTAACTTAGGCAGACGGTTCTCTTTTTCTTTTGTCGCATCATCATTTGCTTCCACATATAATGTCATAAAACCTTTAAACTTAATCGTTTGGCCATTCGCACGAAACTTGATGTCGCCTTGTTCAAGATCGACTGCCACTGTATCAAGAATAGCAGGTGCCATTTGACTCGCAACAAAGCGCTCCCATATGAGTTTATACAATCTGAACTGATCACGTGTCAAGTAAGCTTTAACTTCCTCTGGTGTTCTCAACGTACTTGTTGGACGAATCGCCTCGTGTGCGTCTTGATCGCCTTGTTTACCTTTATTCACTGCTTTCGTAATATATGCTTTACCATATGTGTTTTCAATATATTGCTTAGTTTCTGCTTGCGCTTCTTTAGAGATACGTGTTGAATCTGTTCTCATATAAGTAATCAAACCAACCGTTCCGCCACGTTTTAAGTCGATCCCCTCATATAGCTGCTGCGCAATCATCATTGTTTTGCGCGCTTTAAAGTTCAACTTACGTGCTGCTTCTTGCTGTAAAGTTGAAGTTGTAAAAGGATTGGCTGGTTTACGTGTACGCTCTTTTTTGCTGACTTTTGTAACTTGGAAGCGATCACCATTTAAAGCATCTGTAACAATTTTAACATCTTCTTTTGAGGATAACTTAAATGGTTTGCCTTTATAATGAAGAAACTTGGCCGTAAATTTGGATTTTTGATATCGAAATGCACCTTCAATCGTCCAATATTCTTCAGGTTTAAAGTTGCGTATTTCATTCTCACGATCGATTACTAGTCTCAACGCCACAGATTGAACACGCCCTGCAGAAAGCCCTTTTTTCACTTTCTTCCATAATACCGGTGAAATATTATAACCGACCAAGCGATCTAAAATACGGCGTGCCTGTTGCGCATCAACAAGTTCCATCTCAATACCTCTTGGTTTTTTAAAACTTGCTTTTACCGCATCTTTTGTAATTTCATTAAATACAACTCTATTGTCTGTTTTATCTTGTATTTCTAAAATATTTGCTAAATGCCATGCAATTGCTTCACCTTCACGGTCAGGGTCACTCGCAAGAAAAACTTTTTTCGCTTTTTTTGCATGTCGCTTTAATTCTTTCACAACAGGCCCTTTACCACGAATCGTGATATATTTAGGCTCGTAATTATCTTCAACATCTACACCCATTTGACTACGTGGTAAATCTCTGACGTGTCCCATTGATGCGATGACTTTATATTTTTTACCTAAATATTTTTCGATTGTTTTAGCTTTTGCAGGTGATTCAACAATGACAAGATTTTCTGCCAATGCAAGTCCCCCCTCGCTATTTCTGATTACAAAGATAAATAATAAACGGTTAATTTTATATTTGTCAATCTTTTCCCATTATTTCACATTAAAATCATCACTTATACGCTGTAATCTTTTAAAATATCTCTACTCGATAATACGACTTCTGCACCTTCTTGAATTCTCAACAAATTCCCTTTTGTATAGGGGTTAAACATATCACCCGGTAGTACATAGACATTGCGATTTTGTTCAAGTGCTTGATCTACGGTGATCAGCGCCCCACTTTTTTCTTTTGCCTCTGTGATTAAGACACCTTGTGACAATCCACTGATAATGCGATTACGTTCTGGAAATTGAAATCGAGCGGGAGGGCAATGCGGTGGATATTCACTGACTGTTACACCGTAGCGCTCTACGCTATTGCGCAATATTTGTGTTGTTTTGGGATAATGATATAAATGACCGAAACCTAACACACCAATAGTAGGACAACCATATTCTATTGCATATTGATGTGCATACGCATCTGCACCATGCGCCAATCCTGAAACGATTAATAGCCCTGCTCGTGCAAATTCAGGCAGCAAGTAATCCAATGCTTTCACTGTATATTGTGTATGTTTTCTTGAACCAACGATTGCCAATATGTGAGGATGATTTAAGTAGTGAAGATGACCTTTACAAAAAAGGATTAAAGGGGGATCATAAATCGCTTTGAGTCGTCGTGGATATAAAGGATCATTTAGGCTTAATGTTTGAATACGTTCTGATTTGAGTTGATGTTCAATGGTCCCAATGTTTAATGTTTTGAGCGTTTTAAGTTTAGTGTGGAATGATGAGGAACTTTTAAACGAGGGATGCTGTGAAAGGCGTTTATAAAGCTGTTGTGGCGTAATGGCTGTGCTTGTTATCACAGAAGATAGCGTCCTGAGTTGTTGCGTCCTAAACCCTGCGTATATAAGCAACAACATTTGCTGATGTTGGGTTATTTTTTTCGATGTCATTCAATGATACCTCCATTGCTATTGGATACAAATTACTTTTGAAAATATATATGTAAATAGTAGTAAGATGTCAAAAAGTAGGATAGCACCACGCCATCCTACTTTAAAATTTATGATTATTTCACTGTAAGTAATGATTCATAAATGCCTGCTTCTTTAGCTGCTTCGATAAGTGTCTCACCAATTTCTGAAGGTGTGTCTGCTGTTTTGACTCCGCAGCTATTTAATGTCTTGATTTTTTCATCTGCTGTTCCTTTACCACCTGAAATAATCGCACCTGCATGACCCATACGTTTTCCTGGAGGTGCTGTTTGACCACCGATAAAGCCAACAACTGGTTTTGTCATATTAGCTTTAATCCATTCAGCAGCTTCTTCTTCAGCTGTTCCACCAATTTCACCAATCATCACAACCGCTTTTGTATCCTCATCGTTGTTAAAAGCTTCTAATACATCTATAAAGTTCGTACCGTTTACTGGGTCTCCACCGATACCTACTGCTGTTGTTTGTCCAATGCCCGCTTCAGTTAATTGGTGTACCGCTTCATAAGTTAATGTACCAGAACGAGATACAACGCCAACATGACCTTTTTTATGAATATAACCCGGCATAATACCGATTTTTGTCTCATCTGATGTGATCACACCCGGACAGTTTGGTCCAATTAAGCGTGTCTTTTTGCCTTCTAAGTAGCGCTTAGCTTTAATCATATCAATCACTGGAATGTGTTCTGTAATACAAATCGCTAAATCTAACTCTGCATCTGCACATTCTAAAATTGCATCTGCCGCAAATGGTGCTGGTACATAAATCACTGATACTGTTGCGCCTGTTTCGTTTTTAGCTTCTTCTACTGTATTAAAAACTGGCACACCTTCAACGACTTGTCCCCCTTTACCAGGTGTTACACCTGCTACGATTTGCGTTCCATATTCTAACATCTGCTTTGTATGGAAAAGGGCAGTTGACCCCGTAATACCTTGTACGATAACTTTCGTATTTTTATCTACAAATACACTCATTTTAGTTGTCCCATCCTTTCCTTACGCTTCGTTCACAAGTTTAACGATTTTTTGTGCACCTTCAGCCATTGTACTAGCTGGTTCAATCGCTAATCCTGATGCTTCTAAAATTTGTTTACCTTGTGCAACATTTGTACCTTCTAAGCGCACAACTAAAGGTAATGTTAAGTCAACTTCTTTCACTGCTGCAACAATACCTTCAGCGATAACATCACAGCGCATAATACCACCAAAAATATTCACAAAAATACCTTTGACGTTATCGTCACCTAATATGATCTTGAATGCTTCTGTTACTTTTTCCTTCGTAGCGCCACCACCTACATCAAGGAAGTTTGCTGGTGTTCCATTGAAGTGGTTAATCGTATCCATTGTTGCCATCGCAAGACCTGCACCGTTCACCATACAACCGATATTACCATCTAACGCAATGTAAGAAAGGTCATATTTAGATGCTTCAATCTCTTTTGGATCTTCTTCATCTAAATCACGTAATTCTTGAATATCTTTATGACGGAACAATGCATTGTCATCAAAGTTGATTTTAGAGTCTAATGCTAAAACATCACCTTCACCTGTTAATACAAGTGGGTTAATCTCAACAATAGAACAATCTTTTTCAATGAATACATTATATAAAGCCATTAAAAACTTAACTGCTTTATTGACTGACTCTTTTGGAATGTTAATGTTAAACGCAATACGACGTGCTTGATATGGCGCTAATCCAACAACTGGATCGATTGTTTCTTTGAAGATTTTTTCTGGATTTGTCGCAGCAACTTCTTCGATCTCAGTTCCCCCTTCTTCAGATGCCATCAATGTAACACGATCTGTCGCACGGTCAATAACAAAACCGATATAGTATTCTTTTTTAATGTCTGCGCCTTCTTCGATATAAAGACGTTTAACCTCTTTACCTTCTGGACCTGTTTGATGGGTTACTAAAACTTTACCTAATAACTCATTTGCGTATGTTTCAACTTCGGATAAAGATTTGGCAATTTTGACACCGCCTGCTTTACCACGACCCCCTGCATGGATTTGCGCTTTAACAACATAAACATCTGTGTCTAACTCTTTTGCTTTTTCAACAGCCTCTTCAGCTGAGAATGCAACACGCCCTTCTGGTACTGCTACGCCCATTGAGCGAAAGATTGCTTTTCCTTGATACTCATGGATATTCATACTCCATCCTCCTGTTTCTTAAGGTTAAGTTCACTAACAATTATAAAAAATGTAAGCGCTATTGTAAACCGATACAACTGAGATTCACATTATTATATATGATTTGTTTGTTTTATAATCAACATTAATAAAACGACATAACACTTATTCATTTATACGAATAACGTTATGTCGCTCGATGTAATATTATTTATCTGTTTGGAATGTGACTTGTGTATCATCGTCCATCGGCACACTGACAATCTTTTGATCATCTTCTGCAGATTCTACAACAAAGTTATGCTCTTTTAATACACGAATCAAGTCCATTTGAGAAAGTTCTTCAACAGACACTTTTAAATTATGTTCAATTTCTTGTTTGATTTTAGTTAATGTGGCCTCATCTTCAGTAATCTCAGCCTCTTTTTCTTCAAAATGCACTAAGACTTTATAAAGTTTTTGTAAAGTTTCATTCATAAATTGATATATTCCCTTCTGTTTTGAATATTCACTATTTAGTAAAACATAAATTAAGTGTTTTGAAAACTTTTTAGCATTTTTCATCTGTATCTGACATCTACAAAATATGCAACAGAACGATTCGTATATCATATATAAAATGGTTTAACCTTGTGCTTTTTGTATTTTAACGATACTGTGACTTGATAGGTTCAAAAGACAATCGATGAATCGGACATATCCCCTGTTGAGCCAAACCTTTCAAATGATTTGCTGTACCGTAGCCTGCATTATGACTAAAATCATAACCTGGATACTGTGCGTCATATTGTACCATTAATTGATCTCGGTACACTTTAGCAATAATACTTGCCGCTGCAATAGAGACACTTTTCGCATCACCTTTAATCAAACTTTGTTGAGGTTTCTCTAACTTCTCCAATGTCATCGCATCAATTAAATAATGTGTCGGCTGAATTGCTAACTGTTCAATCGCACGATACATCGCTAATTTGGTTGCTTCATAAATATTCATGTTATCGATTTCAGCAGATGTTGCAATACCAATACTCCATGCACGGACATTTTCTTTCAGCGTTTTATCTAGGCTTTGACGTTTTACTGCATTTAATTGTTTAGAATCATTTATACCGATATAACGATGACCCTCATCCAATACAACTGCACTCGCAACAACTGGACCTGCTAATGGCCCTCGCCCTACCTCGTCAATGCCACAAATAATCGCGTGTTCATCACCCTCTAAAATATTCAATTCATACTGTGACATGACTTTATAACGCTCAATCAACTGTTGCTGTTTTTCTAGCTGCTTACGCCGTGTACGAAAAGCTGCCTGAACACCTTTACGCGCGTCATGGTAATCAGGATGCGACTCTAATTCAGAAGTTTGCGTGATTTGTGTGAGTTCGTTTTTAATATCTTGTATCGTCTTTTTATGCATGTCCGTCATCTTGTTCTGCCTGCCATTCTTCATAAAGATCAAAGCAATATGTTCCGATTTTAGCATTGCGTATATCATTCACAATAAGTTCAATAACCGCTTCATAATCGACCTCATTACCCCGTTGTAACAATCCTCTTTTACGTCCAATTGCATCAAACCATTCTAAGTTTTCTGCCTCTCGATTAACATCTATTTTATAATGATGACACAACGTTTTATAGTCATATTGGATTAAAAAGTTCAAACCATAGATTGCTACTTCATCCAGATGAACAATACTATCTTTAATCGCACCCGTTAAGCTTAATTTAATCCCTACTTGTTGATCTTCAAACTTAGGCCATAAAATACCTGGTGTATCTAAGAGCTGCAAAGATTTACCTACTTTAATCCATTGTTGTTGTTTGGTGACACCCGGTTTATTCCCTGTTTGTGCAATAGCACGATTAGCTAACTTGTTAATCAGTGTTGACTTCCCAACATTTGGAATACCGACAATCATTGCTCGAATTGCACGTGGTTTAAGTCCCTTGGCTTTCTCGCGCTCAAACTTTTCTTTTGTGACTTCAATCGCAGCGGCTTCTACTTGCTTCAATCCTTTACCATGTTTTGCATCTACTGCAACAGGTACTGCCCCTTTTGCTTTAAAGAACGCATACCATTTGTTCATTTCTTGTACATTTGCCATATCTTTTTTATTTAATATAACGACACGAGGTTTTCTTTGTATCACCTCATCAATCATTGGATTTCTTGAACTATATGGTATTCTTGCGTCAACGAGCTCAAATACAACATCAACTTTTTTTAATTGTTCTGTGACTTCTCGTTTGGCCTTTGCCATATGACCCGGAAACCATTGTATTACCATTTATTTTCACACTCCATTATTTATTTTTTATCGCCCACAAATCACAATACTTCGGCATATCATTTGTGTTATATTTTAGCAGTAACATCTTAACTTCATAGTATTATATGATTTTAATATGTTTAAATGGGGGATTCGACACCCTTATATGACCGATTAACGTCTGATCGTAATATATATGTTTATACTGATTCATTTTCGGTTAGATAACTAAGATTTAAAAATTTAAGATCTTCACAAAGAAAGTAGGCTTATTGCAATGACTCAAGACAGTCGTCTTTTAGAAATCATACGTTTTATTATCGTCGGTGGTATAAACACAGTTAACTATTATATCGTTTATTTAATTTTATTACACCTATTTCATGTACAATATATAATCAGTCACCTTATTGGCTTCTGTACGGCATTCGTGATCTCTTATTATTTGAATTGTTACTTTGTGTATAAAGTACAACCTACACTCAAAAAGTTTTTAGCTTTCCCATTCACACAAGTTGTTAATATGGGAACCCAAACATTGCTCATTTTTATTTTTGTACATTATTTTCAATTTAATGAGTCTATTGCTCCTTTTGTCGGACTCATTGTCACAATTCCGATTACTTATATATTATCCAAGTATATTTTAGTCTATTTTTAAAACTTAAATCTTTAGAAAGAGTGAACACTATTGAATAACTTCCAACCCCATTTTAAATGGTTCAAGCTCCTAATCATCGCATTATGTGTAGGGGCTGTTGTTTATGCTCCCGTTGTTTATCGTTATATTATAGACGGTGTCGTATATAGTGGAAATGGTGATGGTTTTAAACAAATGATGCCATTCCAGATGTTTTTATATGATCGTTTTTCACACTTCTCGTCACTCTACGACATTTCGTTTGGATTAGGAGGAGATTACTTTACAGATCTTTCCTATTATTATGCTACGTCGCCTATTATGTATCTCAATTTTATAGGTATTGCAATTGTACAGCTACTATTTCAAGTCGATCCCTCACATATTGATTTTTGGCCGTCTAACCAAATTATTGTAGCTTACTTCAAATGTGTGGCAACGTTTTTGATCGCTTACGGTACACTGAAAGTATTTGATCTTTCTAAACCTTATCGTTTTTTAGGTGCTTTTTTATACAGTGCTTCTACTATTTTGTATTATTTTAACTTTACTTGGTCATTTTATGGAGATATTTTACTCTATTTACCTCTGTCTATTTGGGGAATGGAACGTTTTTTTAAAGAACGTAAAATCGGACTTTTTATTGTTGCTATTACTTTAACATTGTTCTCAAACTTTTATTTTAGTTATTATGAAACACTGGCATTATGTGCTTATTTAATATGTCGTATCATTTTTGTACATCCTAAAGATGTCGTGTCACGCTGGCAAAAGTTATGGTTGCTCTGTCCAGCAGTGATCATCAGTTTATGCATTGCATCTTTTGGCTTTTTTACAGGTATTCGTTCATTTTTACACAATGATCGTACGACAAATGACTTTTCAATCCCTTTGTTGATTGACTTTAGCCAGAAATATCATATTTTTACAAACGGGTTTTATTTTACAGTGACGTTCATCGCTTTAGTAGCACTCTTTTCCTTTAAACTATATCGTCACTATTATTATAAAGTTTTTGCAATTTTAACATGGGTCATGCTTATTGGTGCATTATCTCCTTATTTTGACAGTATATTTAACGGTTTCTCTTTTCCTCAGCGACGTTGGGGGTATTTATTTACATTTACCACAGCTGTACTTATTGCTATGTGGCTTAAATATATTAGTGAACTCACATGGCAACAGTACCTTTTTTCCTGGTTGCCTATTGTCTTACTTGCTATTGCAACACTGCTATATTCAAGAGGCAATATGGCTTGGGTGTTCATTAGTGGCTTAATATTATGGATTATCGCATACTATCTATATCGTCATCAAAGATTGTCTTTATTCGGACGCAACTTAATCATCGGCTTGTTTATTGTCCAACAGTTTGTATTACTGCTTAACTACCATACAAATAATATTGAACGTTATACTGCTAAGACTGATAAAATTCATAGTACCGAATACCATAGTCCTAAACTTCAAAGCATTATTAATCATATTACCGAACATCAGTCTCCTTTAGAACGTATAGATTATAAGAGTGACTATACAGCCAATACAAGTATGCTTTATCATTTCAATGGCATCTCACTCTACTCAAGTATTTTTGATGGAGAAATTTTAAACTACTATGATCAACTTATGCAGATTAATACAGGTTTCGATAGTAACAGTACTTATCGTTTACTCGGAGATCGTGCAAACCTTTATGCACTATGGGGCGTATCCGATCGTATTAAAGATGCTCCCGATCACAATATGACCTATGGTATGAAAACCATACAGAAGATTCAAGATCGTGATGCAACATGGATACACGCACACAATACGATAGACTATCCTGCTGCACACTTAGCTACAAAAGTCTTCGATGCAGATGATCTTAAATCGCCATTGGATCGTGAACAAGCCATGTTGCAAGGTGTCGTCTTAGATGGAGAAAAAGCGAATACATCATTTAAACAAAATCCAAACCTTATAAACAAAGCAACCATCACGACACGTCAAGCACAACAACAAGGAACTACACTAACTGTAACAAAGGACAATGGTGGCCTAAATATTTCATTGCCACAATCTGATAATCAACGCTATAAAGATTATTATTTAGAAATGGATGTGGCGTTACGCTCGCCTAACCAGCCTCATTATTTAAAAGTAGATGGTTTTTATCAAAGACGTACGAAACTCGATTATCAGTATAAAAGATTTGTTACACCTGTCACCATTCGTGTCCCTGTTAAAGATACAATGAAATTAAAATTAAAAAAAGGAACATATCGCGTAAATATTAAAGGAATTTATGGCGAAGACTATACAACATTGAAACAAGCAAAAGAAACGGTTACACCTGTGGCAGTAGAACGCACAAGACGACATCTCAATGTGACAATCAATGCCCGCGAAAAAGCATATCTTGTCCTCCCAATACCTTATCGTGATGGCTTAAAAGCAGAGGTAGATGGTACACCTAGAACAGTCGTCAAAGGGAATGGCTTAATGACTGTTGTTAAGGTCCATAAAGGAGATGAAAAACTTACTGTAAGTTATGAGCTCCCCTATTGGCGCATATACCTCGCCTTAACACTCTTAGGTATTGTTTCAGCATTTCTATATCGTGGGTTGCTACGGCGCGAACTCAGTCAATAAAAAAATAAATATTTCATTATAAAAACAGGGTAGACGCCTTTAAGATGACTAAGACGTCTACCCTGTTTCTTTTCTATAATTCTCCACTTTACTGATTTCAAAATTAAGTTTCACATGACTCCCTCTATATTTGGAAGCATATGCTACGCTATTATTAATTATTGAGCCAATCAGAAATCTTTTGTGTAATAGCGTCTAACTTTGAACTCACCTTATCTAGTTCTTCTTCCATTTTTTCAGTATGCCCTTGTTGTCTTTCATTTTCAGCATTTTCCAAGCTATCGACTGTATCTTCATATTGATTTGCCACTTTATCCGCTTGTCGATGATTCACATTATCTTTTAAATCTTGTACTTGTTCTTTCAAACGATCGATTTTACTTTGTGTATCACTTTCATTATTTTCAATACTATTTTGTGTTTCTTTAATTTGTTGTTGCAATTCATCATCTTTCTGTTTCAACTCATCTTCTTGTGCTGTTTGATAGTCCATTGTATCATTTTGTAGTGATTCATCATGATTTGAAGTACAAGATTTCATTACAAAAATTGTTAAGATGATAAGCGCAATGATCAATGCAAACACTAACCATTTATTACTACGTTTTGATTTTTTCAACTCACTTTGTACATAGTCATCATGGCGATGATTGATATGTGAAGGATATGTGTTCGATGATGTTTTAATCAATATTCCTCCAAAAACATCATATTGTTGCTGATCCGTTAAAGTATTAATATTTAAGTCTGTATTTAATTGATTATATTTATCATAGGCAATAATTGTACCATCATCTAAAATTTTCTCTACTCTTGGATAATTTAAGCGCTTGGATTGTTTTGTCATAGCTTTTCCTCCTTAATCAAAAGCTAAGATTTACAACTTGAACAATTTTATTATATCACTTTACGTATTGACAAACTAAAATTTTGATATATCAACCGTTAGACTCTGTATCATTAAAAGGTGAAGAACCCTAAAATTCAAAAACAGCCTTAACATGCGATTCCACATGCTAAGGCTGTCTTTATGTTTGTGCAGTACTTTAATATAACTGCTAGATTAACGAATTTCTTGGATACGTGCTGCTTTACCACGTAAGCTACGTAAGTAATAAAGTTTCGCACGACGTACTTTACCACGGCGTTTCACTTCGATTTTCTCGATTTTTGGTGTGTGTACTGGGAATGTACGTTCAACACCTACACCTGAAGAAATTTTACGAACTGTGAAAGTTTCTGAAATACCGCCACCACGACGTTTGATTACAACACCTTCGAATACTTGGATACGTTCACGTGTGCCCTCTACGATACGCACGTGTACACGTAAAGTATCACCCGGACGGAATGATGGGATATCATCACGTAATTGTGATTTTGTTACTGCTTCGATTAATTTGTGGTTTGTCATTATTTATTCTCTCCTTCAAACTATGTTCTTGCCTTGACATAAAGATAGCAGCGGATCATAGTGATATTTGTGCATTCACACTTGAAATATAATATCATACATACACTGGCTTTTCAATTATCTTTTGTAACGTTCTAATATTTTTTTATCTTCATCTGTTAGTGGATAATTTTCTAATAGATCTGGTCTTTTAAGATATGTGCGATACAATGATTGTTCGTGTCGCCATTGTTCAATATGGGCATGGTTGCCTGATAATAAAACTTCAGGTACTTCTAATCCTTCAAATGCTCGTGGTCGTGTATATTGCGGGTACTCCAATAAACCACTTGAAAATGAATCATCTTCATGAGATACATGATTGCCTAGTACGTCAGGAATTAACCGTACAATCGCATCTGTCATGACCATCGCTGGCAGCTCGCCACCCGTCAATACATAATCTCCCACCGAAACCTCATCTGTAACAAGTGCTTCACGGATACGCTCATCGTACCCTTCATAATGGCCACAGATAAACACGAGATGTTCCGCACGAGCCAGTGATTCTGCTCGTTTTTGGTTAAATGGTTGCCCTTGTGGTGTCATTAAGATGACACGTGTCTGTGGTGTCGTATCCAGTTGACGCATGGCATTAAATATCGGTTCTGGCTTCAATACCATTCCTTGTCCCCCACCAAAAGGATAATCATCTACTTGATTATGTTTATTATGCGCGTAATCTCGAAAGTTGACTGTCTGTGTCTTTAACAAACCTTTATCTCTCGCACGTTTTAAAATAGATTGATTCAACACACCTTCAAACATTTCTGGAAACAACGTTAAGTAATCGATTCTCATTCATTTAACAATCCTTCCATCGGTGTAATTATAATTTTACGTGACTCAATATCTACTTCTTTGACAACATCAGCAATATATGGAATAAGATGTTCTTTTTCACCTTGAACAACCCATACATCATTCGCACCTGTTTCAAATATCTCTGTTACGCGACCAATCGGACGTTCACCATCAAACACCGTACAGCCAATAATATCAGAATAATAGTATTCATGTTCATCAAGCTCTATCGCTTCATGATTACGTTCTTGATAAAGTTGATGTCCTTTTAAATGTTCAATATCATTAATATTATTGTACCCTTCAAATGTCAACATATGTAAGCCTTTATGTATACGATGACTTTTAACAACGAGTTCTATCATTTTCCCCTTATCTTCTGTTTGCAACACTTCTCCCGGTTGGAAGCGAATATCTGTAAAATCAGAATGAGACTGAATCTTCACTTCGCCTTTAATACCGTGTGTGTTAACGATTTTCCCTACTTCTACATTCATGGTCACGCCTCCTTATGCACTACAAAAAAAGTGAGACCAAACATCATCTTCGTTTGTCCCACTTTTCAAGTGTATCACTATTATTTTGAACGTTTTTGTTCGTCAAATGTTTTCAAGATACCTTCACGTGATAAGATGTTGTGTACTGTATCTGTTGGTTTCGCACCGTCATTTAACCATTTTAAAGCTAATGCTTCATCAATTTTAACTTCTGGCGCATTAACTGCTGCTGGATTGTAAGTACCAATTTGCTCGATAATACGACCATCACGTGGTGAACGTGCATCTGCTACTACGATACGATAGAATGGATTTCTTTTTGAACCTAAACGTGTTAAACGAATTTTAACTGCCATTTATAATTCTCTCCTTTATTAATCATAAGTTTTGTTATCTACAAGAAATTATAATAACAGGTACACACTACTTTGTAAAGAGAAAATACTTTACCATTTAAAATTATTTGATATAGGATGACACATAGTAGGCAACGACTTTAACTATTGAAAAAGTTTGTTCTACACTCTAATCAGCTCTCACTTATCAATAAACTCTAAACTTTATTTTATCTTAGTACTATCTCTCAGCTAAAATGGTAAATTCATACCTTTTAACATATTTTGTAGCTGACCTTGCTTTCCTTTTTTGCCTTTGCCACCGCCTGTAAATTGCTTCATCATTTTTTTCATATCATTAAATTGCTTTAATAAACGGTTCACTTCTTGCAATGAACGTCCTGAACCTTTTGCGATACGGCGTTTTCTTGATACATTCAGTTTTTCTGGGTTTTCACGTTCTTCTCTTGTCATAGATTGAATAATCGCCTTAATATGATCGAGTTGCTTCTCATTCATATTCAGCTTATCTAACCCTTTTACCTTATTCATTCCCGGAATCATCTTCATAATATCATCCAGTGGACCTAAGTTCTTCACTTGATCTAACTGTTCTAAAAAGTCATCCAATGTAAATGAAGATGTACGCATTTTCTTCTCTAAATCTTTCGCCTTTTCTTCATCTACGTCTTGCTGTGCTTTTTCAATTAAACTTAATACATCACCCATACCAAGAATGCGTGATGCCATACGTTCGGGATGGAAAAGTTCTAAACCATCTAGTTTTTCACTCATCCCTACAAACTTAATTGGCTTTTGTGTAACAGCACGAATAGAAAGTGCAGCACCACCACGTGTATCACCATCTAATTTGGTCAATGTAACACCTGTAACATCTAATTGTTGGTCAAATGATTCTGCAACATTAACAGCATCTTGACCTGTCATTGCATCCACAACAAGCATAATCTCATCTGGCTTAGCAATTTCTTTTACTTCTTGCAGTTCATTCATCAATGCCTCATCGATATGCAAACGTCCTGCTGTATCAATTATCACAAAATCTAAATGCTCTTCTTTAGCGTGTTTTAAAGCATTGTTTACAATTTGTTGTGGTTTGACTTGATCTCCTTCTGTATAGACAGGGATATCAATTTGTTTTCCCACTGTTTGTAATTGTTTAATCGCTGCTGGTCGATAAATATCTGCTGCAACGAGCAATGGTTTTTTGTTATATTTTTTACGCATTAACAAAGCGAGCTTACCTGCTGTTGTTGTTTTACCCGCACCTTGTAAGCCGACCATCATGACAACAGTCGGTGGCTTTTTCGCCATAGTAATCGTACTATTATCTCCACCCATTAACTCCGTGAGCTCTTCTTGAACAATTTTAATCACTTGTTGCCCCGGGGTTAATGATTTCATAACATCTGAGCCTAATGCACGTTCCGAAACGGTTTTAATAAAGTTTTTAACAACTTTAAAGTTAACATCAGCTTCTAACAGTGCTAAGCGTACTTCACGCATCATCGCTTTAATATCTGCTTCTGTGACTTTACCTTTACCTTTAATTTTCTGCATTGTCGCTTGCAGACGATCCGATAGTCCTTCAAATGCCATAAAGCGTACCTCCTCATTCTAAGTCTTCTAGTTCTTGTATATCATCAAGTAATTGTTTAGGATTCTCAATATGTTGGCGCATTTCACGGTAGAGTTCTTGACGTTTTGTAAATCGTCTATAAAGGCCTAATTTTGCTTCATAGTCTTCTACCAAGTCACCCGTTCTTCTTATGTTATCATACACGGCTTGACGACTCACATCAAATGTATCTGCTATCTCACTTAAAGCATAGTCTTCCAAATAATAGAGCTTTAAATAGTTACGCTGTTTTTCAGTTAATAACGATTGATAAAAATCATATAGATAGTTCATGCGCAATGTTTTTATTAATTCATTTTCTGCCATTGTCTAAGCCTCATCTTGTATGTCTTCAGATTTTTGATCTTCAGGTACACTTTCTTCAATCATATCTGCAAACAGGCCATATACATAACTTTCTGCATCAAATGGTTGGAGATCATCTAACTGTTCACCGAGTCCAACGTATTTCACCGGAATATGTAGCTCATTGCGAATCGCTAATACAATACCTCCTTTAGCAGTCCCATCCAACTTCGTTAATACAATTCCTGTCACATCAGTCACTTCCTTAAATGCTTTCGCCTGAGCGAGTGCATTTTGACCTGTTGTCGCATCTAAGCAAAGTAAAACTTCATGTGGTGCTTCAGGCAAAGAACGTCCAATCACACGTTTTACTTTTTCAAGTTCGTTCATTAAGTTTTGTTTATTTTGTAGACGTCCTGCTGTATCACAAATTAAAATATCAGCACCTTTATTTTTTGCTGCATTCATCGCATCATACATCACAGCTGCAGGATCTGCACCCTCGCCTTGACGCACAACCTCAACGCCTACACGTTCGCCCCATACTTCTAATTGATCTATCGCACCTGCACGGAACGTATCACCAGCTGCAAGCATTACTTTTTTTCCTTGCGCTTTATAGCGGTGTGCTAATTTACCGATCGTTGTCGTTTTACCAACACCATTTACACCTACCATTAAAATAACATTTAGACGCCCCTCTTCAATGGACATCGTTTCTGATTGATCATCTTCTTGATGATAAATCTCAACAATTTTTTCAACAATAGCTTCACGTAAATCTGTAGTTTCTGTGATATTACGTCGTTTTGCTTCCATGCGTAATTCATCAACAAGCGTCATTACAGTATTAAAACCAACATCTGCTTGAATGAGCATTTCTTCCAACGCTTCAAAGAAATCTTCGTCTACTTTACGATAATGTGCGAGCAGATTATTTAATTGGTTTTGGAAGTTTTCACGTGATTTCTCAAGTCCATCGCGAAATTTTGCACCAATTTTTTGAGATTCTATTTCCTCAAACTCTTCAATAGATATTAAATCATCGTCCCAACTTGTCTCTTGCGTATCTATTTCATTCTCTTGCAAGTGAACGTCTTGTTGTTCCCCCTCCGAAATTAATGTTTCCGCTTGCTCATCTGAGCCAACATCTTCTTGAATATCTACCTTATCTTCCTTTGTTTCTCTTTCTGTCTTTGCAAATTTATCTTTTAAACGCTTAAAAAAACTCATATGATTAATGCTCCTCCTTCATCACTTCATCGATCGTATTCAAGTTCACACTTACGAGCTTAGATACACCTAGCTCCTGCATCGTTACACCATAAAGACGATCACACATTTCCATCGTTCCTTTGCGATGTGTAATGACAATAAATTGTGTTTCTTGTGATAATGTTTTTAAATACTGTGCATAGCGTATAACATTGGCTTCATCCAGAGCGGCTTCTACCTCATCTAAAATAACAAATGGTGCTGATCGAACCTTTAACATAGCAAATAATAAAGCAATTGCACTTAATGCACGCTCTCCACCACTTAATAGTGATAAATGCTGTAATTTTTTACCGGGAGGCTGTACTTTAATCTCCACACCCGCAGACAAGTAATCTTTATCTGTTAAAATTAACGCTGCTTGTCCTCCACCAAAAAGCGTACGAAATACTTCTTCAAAGTGTGTTTGTATGGCGTGGAATGTTGAACGAAATCGTGTAACCACTTCTTGATCCATTTCTTCAATCAACTGTTCGAGTGTAGTCTTGGCTTCACGTAAATCTTGACGCTGTTCACTTAAAAATGTATAGCGCGCATTCACTTCTTCAAACTGTTCAATGGCATTCAAATTGACATGACCTAATTCATCAATGGACATCTGTGTTAATTTCACTTCTTGTCTCAATTGCTCTATGTCCTCTGTTGTTATCGGATAGGCTGAAACGGCACATTCAAATGTAATATGGTAACGTGTTTCAAGGTGTTGTAATGCATGACCAATTAGCACATCCAAGCGGGACTGTGCACCTTTAATTTCTTGATATTGTTGATCTAATGATAATATTTGTTGATGTGCAGTTTCCAGTGCTTGTTCATTAGACTCAATTAAACTTTCAGACGATTGACGTTGTTCTCGAAGATGTGATTGTGTATCGAGTAATTGACTTTTTTCTTGTTGTTTTTCGTTAATATGATGTTCAATCTTATCCAGTGCTGACACATCATTCACTTCATCTGAATTAATTAACGCTAATTGTTCTTCTAACTTTTTGTACTGTTCTAAAACTTGTTGCTGTGTTTTGACTATGCGCTTTTCTGTTTGCTGTTGCGTGCGTAAACGTTCATTGATAACAGCTAAGTCAGATTGCTTTTGATGTAGTTTTTGCTGATATTCTGTCAGCTGTTCTTTACCTTCTTTGCTCTGTGCCGATGCTTGCTTTATTTGTTCATTGATGGCTTGTAGCTGTATTTCAATTTCAGCTTTACGCTGT
The DNA here is from genome assembly GCF_013463155.1 of Staphylococcus sp. 17KM0847. NCBI lineage: Bacteria > Bacillati > Bacillota > Bacilli > Caryophanales > Staphylococcaceae > Staphylococcus > Staphylococcus xeri. The sequence continues at coordinate 745,405 of NZ_CP040781.1, read as the reverse complement.
TCTTTTTCGGATAGCGTAGCTTCCCCTTTTGCACTTTCATAGCCATCATTTTTTTCAAATTCAAAAGCATCATACTCTTGTGTCAAGCGCTCAATGGTTTCACGATAACGATCATGTGATAGCGTCAAATCATGCAATGTATGTTTGAGATGATTATATTGTTGCTGTAATTTTACATAATCGTCACTATAAGCGGCTTGCTCTTGCTTTTTGGCGATACAAAATTGTTCAAGCTGCTTCGTTTTTTCCATATAGTCTATCAACTGTTGCTCTAACTGCTGCACTTCATCTTTTTGACGTAATAGTGATTGGCGCTGCGCTGTACCACCACCTGTCATAGAGCCCCCCGGATTTACAATATCACCTTCCAAGGTCACAATGCGTACTTTATAGTTGATACTTCTCGCTACTTCATTTGCTTGTTTTAAGTTCTCAACAATGAGTGTACGTCCGAGTAAATGTTCAATAATAGGTTGATACTTCTCGTCTGTTTCAACGACTTCATGCGCCACTGCGATAAATCCTGTATGCTGACGTGCGAGCTGAACGACTCTCGAATCTATTTTTTTGGCTCGTACAACGGATAATGGTAGGAATGTTGCTCTTCCGAGACGTTTCTCTTTTAGATAGTGAATCGCTTGACGTGCTGATGACTCATCTGTCGCAATAATATGTTGCATACTTGCACCTAGTGCTGTCTCTATTGCTGATGTATATTGCGATGGAACGTCTATTTTTTGTGCAACTGCTCCATGAATACCTTTTAACGTATCTGTTGCTTTTAATACAGCTTGTACGCCTTGATAAAAGAAACTTAAATCATCTTCTCGCATTTTCAAACTATCAATTCGCATTTTTATTTTATCATGGTAACGATAAGCCTGATGCAGTTTTTCTTCTGCTTCTGATTGTTCTTTCTGAACATTTTTAAGCTGTTGTTCCACATCTTTATTTCTCATATTTACAGCATCAAGTTGTTGTTGTTTTTCTTTTTGTTGTGCCTCATTATCTTTTAAATGCTGCTTTGCTTCTATCAATTGTGCATGTGCTTCTGTCAATCGCGAATCAATACGTGTTTGTTTCGCTTTATGTTCATCAATTGTACGTGTTAGAAAACGAATTTCATTATTTATAGTCGACTGCTCTGTCATTAATTGATAATATTCATCTTTTAAATGCTCTACATCTGTTTCTGATACACTTTGCGCTTTTTTAAGTTGAACCTCTAAACTATGAATTGCTGTGGTTAATGCTTTTTTTTGCTGTTTCAAATCTGACAACTGCTCTTTCACTTGTGCTAATTCATCTTCAACCATCATTTGTTGCTGTTCTAAATGCACTTGCTCTTCTTCAATACGTGCATTTGTCTGCGACTGGTTTTTTTGACGCTCTTCTATAAGATGATATTGACCCGTTAGCTTCTCAACATTTTCAGTCACTTCAATAAGTTTGGCATTCAACTGTTCTAATTGTGTATCAATTTCAAAACGTCTACCTTTGGCTTTTTTTATCGTTCTGTTAATTTGTGTTTTTTTACTTTGCACATTTGCTTGTTCACTTTTCAAATCATTCAGCTGTGTATCATAGGCTTCGATTTGTGAACGGTATCCTTGAATATCATTTACGGTAACACGGATGTCGCTTTCTTTTAATACTTTAGATAATTGTAAATACTCTTTCGCAATTGCAGCTTCTTCTCTTAGAGGTTCGACACGTTCTTCTAAGTCATGCAAAATGTCTTCAACACGTGTCAGGTTATCCTCCGTTTGCGCAAGTTTATCAACAGATGCTGCTTTTCGCTTTTTATACTTCAGAACACCCGCTGATTCTTCAATGATTTGACGACGTTCAATCGGCTTAGCATTTAAAACTTCATCTACACGACCTTGAGATATAATGCTAAATGCCTCTTTACCTAGACCCGAGTCTAAAAATAGTTCTGTAATATCTTTGAGACGCTGCTTATGATTATTTAAGTAAAATGCGCTTTCACCACTTCGATATAACCTACGTGTCACAGTGACTTCATCGGTATCAATATTTAACAAGCGTTGATGATTATCAAGTTTTAATTGTACTTCGGCATAATTTTGTGCATTGCGATGTTCAGCACCAGAAAAGATAATATCTTCCATTTTGCTTCCACGCAATGAACGTGCTGACTGTTCACCAAGTACCCATTTAATTGCATCAGTGATGTTACTTTTCCCACTGCCGTTAGGACCAACAATTGCCGTGACACCCTTATCAAATTGGATTTGTGTTGGTTCTGCAAATGATTTAAATCCATGTGCATCAATAGACTTTAAATACACCATACTTTACTCCTTATGCGACATCTTCATATAGGCTTGTTCTGCTGCCTTTTGTTCTGATTCTTTCTTCGTTCTTCCCTGTCCAGTAGCTATTCTTGCATCATTTAATAAAACTTCTGATGTAAACTGTTTATGATGTGCTGGACCTTCTTCTTTTATAATATGATATGCCAACTGCCCTAAATATTTTTGATGAATATATTCTTGGAGTTTTGTCTTAAAATCCACAACACCCATCAGTTGCTCATCTTCAATATGTGGAAAAATGACCTGCTCTGCAAATTGACGTACAACTTCTAATCCTTGGTCTAAATACAGCGCTCCTACAAACGCTTCAAACGCATCTGACACCAGTGCTGGACGTGTCCGTCCTCCTGTTTTTTCTTCACCATTTCCTAATAAAATCAGTGGATTTAAATTAATATTCGTCGCAAATATTACAAGTGAGGGCTCACACACAATTGTTGCACGCATTTTAGTCAAATCACCCTCCGGTAAGTGAGGATATTCATCAAACAGATAGCGTGATACCGTCAATTCTAATACCGCGTCTCCTAAAAATTCTAACCGTTCATTATGCATAGAACGTTCCATATTAAAATCATTAATAAAACTCGAATGAGAAAATGCCTGCTGGTATAGAGCAATATTGTCATAGGGTAATCCGAGTTCACTCATTTTCTCATTAAATCTTTTTTCAAACGCTTCAATTAATATTTTTTTATTTGCTTTCGTCATGTTTTTGCCTCCTTTATCATGCTGACTTAAATTGAGTATAAAGTAAAAAACAAAATGATTATCAACTTTTGAATGCCTTAGTAAAAAATCTGAGCCGAAAACATCGACTCAGATGAAAACAATTATTTTTCAAGTGTATTAATGTAATTAACAGCGTCTCCAACTGTATTGATTTTTTCCGCTTCTTCGTCCGGAATTTCAGTGCCAAATTCATCTTCTAATTCCATTACTAATTCAGCAATATCAAGTGAATCCGCACCTAAGTCGTCTTTGAATGATGCACCTTCAGTGACCTTTTCAGCATCTACGCCTAAACGGTCAACGATGATGTCTTTAACTTTATCGAAATTTTCCATAGTCTGTCACCTCCTTTAAAAGTTCAAAAATCGTGCTTTAGGTTGACTGCCATGTAATCTCTAAGTTGTCGTAGCCGATTGTTATATTTTGCCATGATACGCCCATAATTACAACCCGATACAACCTTACGAATACTTATAAAAGGCTTTATCTATTATAGCACGCTTCACCGATGATAGCAGTATTATTCCATATACATACCGCCGTTAACATGAAGTGTTTGACCTGTAATATAGCTGGCTTTTTCAGATGCCAAAAAGGCCACTGTGTGTGCAATGTCCGTATCATGACCAAATCGACCTAATGGAATTTGTCCTTTCATTGTTTCTTTTAATTCATCACTCAATGCGTCAGTCATATCAGAAACAATAAAACCGGGCGCTACTGCATTCACTGTAATACCACGTGATGCCAGTTCGCGTGCAGCTGTTTTCGTCATACCGATAACACCTGCTTTGGTCGCGACATAATTGATTTGTCCTGGATTCCCTACTGCACCTACAACACTTGTTAAGTTAATAATACGACCACTGCGCTGTCTTAACATTTGTGGTGTCACCTTTTGAATACAATTAAATACACCTTTTAAGTTGGTGTCAATCACATCATCCCATTCTTGCTCTTTCATACGCATTAATAAGTTGTCGCGTGTAATGCCTGCATTATTTACAAGCACATCGATAGAACCAAATGTTTGTACAGTTTCTTTAATCATCGATTTAACTTCGTCACCATTAGCAACATTGGCTTGAATAGCAAAAGCATCGACACCTTTATCTTTAATTTCTGCTACAACTGCTTCTGCCTTCTCTTGGTTCCCTGCATAATTCACTACAACATTATAACCTTCTTCTGCCAATTGCAATGCGATACTTCGACCGATACCACGTGATGCACCAGTTACAAGTGCTACTTTAGTCATTTGCCATCCATTCCTTTACATCTTCGAGTGTTTGAATCGAAGTTATTTTTACATCTCTATTGATTTTTTTAACAAGACCAGATAATACTTTGTTTGGTCCTATTTCTACAAAGTGTGTGGCACCTTGCTCTATAAGCCACTCGATAGAATCGATAAATTGCACAGGTGAATAAAGTTGCTTAATCATATTTTGCTGAATAATCGTTGCATCTGTTTCACCTTGTGCATGATAATTTTGTACAACAGGTACTTGTGCATCATGCCAATCAAATTGATTGATATATGTTGAAAAATCTTGCTCAATGACTCTCATCATTGATGCATGAAAGGGTCCAGAAACTTGTAAAGGTATCACACGCTTAGCCCCCAACGCTTTTCCTCGTTGTACGAGTTGCTCTATCGCTTCACTATGCCCCGATACAACAATCTGTCCCGGACAATTTATATTTGCTGGCTCTACTTGCACGCTTTCTGTTGAAACTTGCGTACAAATATCACGCACTTCCTCAAGTGTCAGCCCAAGTACTGCTGCCATACTTCCAACACCACTCGGAAAAGCTTGCGCCATTAACTCACCACGACGACGCACAATTTTAATAGCATCTTCAAAATGTAGTACACCATTAGCAACAAGACTTGAATATTCACCTAAGCTATGTCCTATCACATAGTCTCCTTGAGGTTTACCCATAGCAGCATATAACGCCATACTATGTGCCAATAGTGCAGGTTGTGTGTTTTCAGTTTGAGATAATTGTTGTTCTGGATCTTTAAACATCATACCTAGGAGATCAAAATCTAGAGCATCTTGTGCAATATCTAATATGGCTGTTGCTGATTTATCATGTTGATATAAATCTTCTGCCATTCCTACCTTTTGTGCACCTTGACCGGGAAACATGAAGACCGTTTTACTCATTTTCTTCACCAACCATCTCGCGCATATTTTCTACAATTTGTGTTTCACATGCAATCTTAGCTTGACGTATTGCTGAATAAAAAGCTTTGGCATTAGAGCTACCGTGCGCTTTAACAACAATACCTCCTAACCCAAGTAACACTGAACCTCCGTACTCAGAATAGTCCAATTGCTTGGCAATACCTTTAATATCTTTTTTCATCACAAGTAATGCCAATTTATTTTTCAAGTTAGAAAGCAGGTCATTTTTGATAATTTTACCGAAAGATTTTGCCACACCTTCTAAGTTTTTCAAAATCATATTACCCGTGTAACCATCTGTAACAATGACATCTGCTTCATCTTCCATGATAGACTTTGCTTCAATATTACCTACAAAGTTAAATTGTGTTGATTTTGACATTAAATCATAAGTTGCTTTTGTGAGACTGTTCCCTTTTTGTGCTTCTGTTCCAATATTTAACAGTGCCACTTTAGGTTGATCAATCCCTCTTAACTTCATCGCATAAACATGCCCTAATACCGCATTTTGGTATAAATGTTCTGCTTTGGCATCTGCATTAGCACCTACATCTAAGAAAACAACACCTTTACCACTTACTGTAGGTAATGTCACAACAAGTGCAGGTCTTGCAATACCAGGCAAACGCCCTACAATAAACAAGCCCGCAGACATTAAAGCACCTGTGTTACCTGCTGATACACATCCTTGTGCTTCACCATCTTTTACAGCTTTTGCCATACGAACCATAGAGCTCTCTTTTTTTCGCTTAATTGCACGAACTGGCTCATCTTCCATTGTGATCATTTCTGTCGTATGACGAAACTCAATACGTGGGTGTTTTACGGTACACTTTGCTTCATCCCCAAATAAAATGATTTCTAAGTCTTCAAAATCATTAACTGCACGCTCTACTGCCTCCAGCACAATTTGAGGTGCGTCATCTCCGCCCATCATATCTACGGCTAATTTTACCATCTTATTCATCCTCGCTTATATAGTACATTTTGAACAATCCTTCAAAAACCTTTTCTTTATCAACATATGATTTTACAGTCATCTCATAATATTTATCATCATGATATGCAACCTTCGCCTCTGCCACAACTGTATCACCCGAACGGACAGGTTTCACAAAGTTAATATGACTTTCCTTAGTTAAAACAAATCCATGCTTCACCATTGCTACACAAAGTGAATTCGCCTGTGCAAAAATAATATGTCCTCGTGCGATATTGTTACGAGAAAACACATCTTTAGGTGTAATTGTTAATAAAGATTTCGCAAAAAGATTCGGCTCCAGTTCAACAATATCACCAATAATGTCTTTATTTTCCAATGAACTAATATGTGGATATTGCTCCTTTGCGACGCGTTTGACACGTTCACGTAATTCTGGAATATTGAGCTGACTGCGATCAAGACGAATCGTTTGTATACTCACTTCATACATTTCACTCAGTGCTTGATCTGTGATAAATGGATTTTGTTGAATCGTTTGTGCTATCAATGTGCGCCTTTCATCTCTATTCCTTTTCACATCATCGCCACCATCATTTAGTACCAAGTCTTAATTGACTCGCATATATTCTAACATGTTCCATTCCATCTTCAAAACAATTTAATAAACGACTCGCAAAAAAGCACCAAATACTAATCAAAGCTTTGGTGCAACATATTGCGTTCTATAAAATGTCTTAGCTGTGCAAACGCCTCTGTAAAAAAGCGACCAGATTGAATCATTTCTGCTGCTTCATCCCTTGCAACTTCAAGCATGCGATAATCCTCAACAAGATTAGCCACCAAAAAGTCTGGCAGACCACTTTGTTTTACACCAAAAAAGTCACCGGGACCTCGCATTTCTAGATCTCGCTCACTCAACTCAAAACCATCTGTCGTTTGTGTCATAATCGTCATGCGCTCAATACCTGTTTCCGTTTTAGGTGAGGCAATTAAAACACAGTAGCTTTGATGATCGCTTCGTCCAACACGTCCACGCAATTGATGTAAAGTCGATAACCCAAAACGATCTGCATCATAAATCATCATAAACGTCGCATTCGGTACATTGACCCCTACCTCAACCACAGTTGTAGAAACAAGCACATCAAGCGCATGTGTACTGAAACGTTGCATGACATCATCTTTTTCATCAGTATGCATCTTACCGTGTAAAATACCTATGCGATAATTAGGCAACTGCATTTGTAAATTTTCATAAAGTGCAATGACATTTTGTACGTCTTCCAAATGCTCTGAACTCTCAATCAACGGAGAAATCACATAAGCTTGACGCCCTTTGTGTAACTCTGCTTCCATCTGTTTCAGTACCTGTTCATATCCTTCATGTTTAACCCAATGCGTGATAATCGGTTTCCGCCCTTTTGGCATACTTTTGATGGAAGAAACATCCATCTCACCAAATACTGAAATAGCTAACGTACGCGGAATCGGTGTTGCTGTCATAAAAAGTACATTCGTTAGTGCACCCTTTTCTCGCAACTTTTGTCGTTGCTGTACCCCAAAACGATGCTGTTCATCCGTAATTACGAGACCTACATCTTTAAATGTTACATCATCTTGAATCAAGGCATGTGTTCCAACTAAACAATCAATTTCACCAGCCGCTAACTGTTCGAGTAAATATTTGCGTGCATTGCCTTTGACTGAACCTGTCAACAATGCAATATTCATACGTTCTCCAAAGAGCTTCCCTAAACTTTCAGCATGTTGCTCTGCCAAAATCTCCGTCGGCACCATCAAAGCAGATTGGTATCCTGCTGTTTTAAGTGCATACATACACACTGCAGCAACAACTGTTTTTCCAGATCCTACATCTCCTTGCAAAAGGCGATGCATACGGATAGGCGCTTTTAAATCTCGAAATATTTCATTGATGCTTTGTTTCTGACCATCTGTTAGTTCAAAAGGCAACGCTGCAATAAATGCTTTAACTCGTTTAATATCATAGTCAACTTCTACCGCCTCATCTGAACTTTTCTCTAGCCGATTCAACCACTGCATCCGTAATTCGAACATAAAAAATTCTGTAAACGCAAACGTACGTCGTGCTTTTAAAATAGCTTGACGATTTTGAGCCTCATGTAGTGCATGTATCGTATCATGAAGTGTTTCTAACTTGTATTTATCTCTTAAATCTTGAGGTAACCATTCATGAATCGTAACATCTTGTAATGTATGTTGAATCATATCTCGTAATGGCTTTTGCTTCAAGCCTTCTTTCACACGATAAATAGGTATAAATTGCGCATCAGAAAGTTGAGAAGGATCCGTCAACATCTTTTGACCATTGATTTCTTGTTTAGACCTTGACCACTTTCCTTTGATGACCACAGTATCATGAAGATGTACCTTGTTCTTCAAATAATGTTGATTAAAAAAGATGACTTTGACTGCAATACCGTCTATCATCATATGCATTGTGAGTTTCGATCGATTACGCCCTAAAAATGCAACAACGGGTGTTGCATAAACTTCACCGCAAACTGTCACCACAGCTCCATCATCTGCTTGTGTTAAATCCACAAGTGTATTGTCTTCATAACGTGATGGCAAATAGAGAACAAGGTCTTGCACTGTATAGATATTCATTTCATTTAAAATAGCTAGCCGCTTAGGTCCAAGCCCTTTAATGTCTTTTAATTCATAAGGGTTATCGATAAGTGCTATTTTCGTCATAGTTAATCACCAAATATTTGTTGTTTTAAGCGTTGACCTGTTTCTGTACCAGCTAAACCGCCACGACCCGTTTCACGCAGTGCTGAAGGCATTGTTTGACCAATACGATACATAGCATCAATCACTTCATCCGTAGGTATACGTGATGTGATACCAGCAAGTGCCATGTCTGCTGATACAATGGCATTGGATGCACCCGCTGCATTGCGTTTTACACATGGGACTTCGACTAAACCAGCGACTGGATCACATACAAGACCTAACATATTTTTCAAGCAAATCGCAAAGCCTTCTGCCGATTGTTGAGGTGTTCCGCCTGATGCTTCTACTATTGCAGCAGCAGCCATTGCACTAGCAGATCCGACTTCTGCTTGACAACCTCCCGCTGCACCAGAAATAGAAGCATTGTTAGCAACAACAAAACCAAATGCACCTGCTGTTAATAAAAAATGCAACATATCCTGTCTTGTCAAATTCAATCTTTCTTTAAGAGAGAATAGTACACCCGGGACCACACCGGCAGAACCTGCTGTTGGTGTCGCACAAATTTTACCCATAGCAGCATTCACTTCATTCGTAGCCACTGCCTTGCTCACTGCATCTAGTACTAAATCTCCTGCTAACGCACGTCCACTAGCGATATACTGTTTCATCAGTACCGCATCGCCACCTGTTAAGCCTGTTTTAGAGGTAACACCTGCTAAACCTTCTTCTACTGCGTTTTCCATTGTTGTCAAGTTGCGATCCATGTACTGATATACTTCTTCTTGTGTTAAGCCTGTTACAGCCATTTCTTGCTCTAACATCACTTCATAAATCGCTTTATTTTCTGCTTCACATTTTGCAATAAGTTCTCTAACATTTTTAAACATGATACCCCTCCAACTAATCGTCTCCCATTAATGATACCGTCACTACACCAGGAACTTGACGGATTTGATGAATCACCACTTCACTTACATGATCATCTAACTCGCATGTCATCAGCGCTTGATCCCCTTTTTCTTTGCGTGCAACATGCATACTTCCAACATTAATGCTATGATCACCTAAAATATTAGCCACTTTACCAATCGTACCAAATGTATCTTTATGAAAGACGAGAAGTGTTGGATAATTGCCACTTACAGTGATAGGAAAACCATTAATGGCTACGATTTCTATCTTCCCTCCACCAATAGATATACCTTCCACTGAAATATGTGTATCTCCATCCATCATATCAATAATCGCTGTATTAGGATGGCTACGCTCTTCGTCCATTTCAATAAAGTTCACTCTCATACCAAGCGTTTTTGCAGTTTCTAAACTGGATTCAATACGGCTATCATCTGTATCATAACCCAGCAATCCGCCTACAAGCGCAACATCCGTACCATGTCCTTTATATGTTTCCATAAAAGAACCATAAAGATAAATATCAGCATGCGTAGGCTGTCCTCCAAATAAAGCTCTTGCAACTAGCCCTATACGTACAGCGCCTGCAGTATGAGATGACGATGGTCCTACCATTGTAGGTCCTATAATATCAAAAACACTTTTAAACTTCATATGACTCCCCCCTGTTTTTACTTTTGTAACATATAAAACTATTATAACAATTCTATTTTTTTATTGAAATATCAAGAATTATATGATAATTATCCACAATTCTGTCTCTATGCATTCATCAATCATCTGTTACTATATTTCATCTAAATATGCGATAAAAAATGTGTACAGATATCTTTACTGCTCACCATAAAAAAAGATGAGGTGCATATTGAAAACGCCCTCACCTTTTATAGAGATCATCTCTTATTGATATACTCCAAACTATTCAGTCATCAAATTTTATTCGACAGCAAACAAATAAGGATAAATAGGTTGTTGACCTTGTTGTACTTCAATTTCTACATCTTCAAAGTGTGATTCAGCATAGTTAACAATATGCGCTGTTTGAGCCTCTGTTGCTTCCTCACCCGCAATAATTGTTAAAATTTCACTTTCTTCGTCTAACATTGCTGTCAATGTTTGTTCTAATGCTGTTTCTACTTTGTGATCACTTACAACAATTTTATCTTCCACTAAGCCCATGTAAGCACCTTTTTCAATATTAATGCCATCAATTGTCGTATCACGAACAGCATATGTTATTGAACCTGATTTTACATCGTCTAAAGCAGCTGTCATAGATTCTGCATTATCTTCCAAACTTGCAGACGAATCGTAGCTAAACATCGCTGCAATGCCTTGTGGTACGGTACGTGTCGGTACAACAATTGCTTCTACATCGACAATATCCGTTGCTTGTTTGCTCGCCATCTGGATATTTTTATTGTTCGGTAAAATGATTGCACGTTTGCAACCACTCTCCTCAATGACATTCACAATATCTTCTGTTGATGGATTCATCGTTTGGCCACCATTAATGATATGTGTTGCACCCATTGATTTAAACAGCTCTGTAATGCCCTCTCCCATTGAGATTGTAATAATCGCTGTTTCCACTGTTTCCTGTTTTGAAGTTGCAGCTTTATCTGCATTTGCTGCTTCTTTACGCAATACTTCACGATGCTGTTCACGCATATTTTCAGCCTTAACTTTAATAAGTTCACCAAATTTTTGACCGAATGTAAATACCTCACCCGGTGTTTCAGTATGTACATGAACTTTGACAATCTCATCATCGCTAATAACGAGTAAAGAATCACCAAACTGACTCATCTCTTCTCGAAATGCCGCTTCATCAAACGGCGCTTTATCCGATTGGAAACGAACCATCATCTCCGTACAATAGCCATAAACAATATCTTCCGTATTAATCACACCGTGAAAGTCATGCTCATCGTTAAATAATTCTTCTTTATCAAGTTTAGGTGTCTGAGCAGTGATCGTTTCACCTTTCATCGCTTTTAAAAACCCTTCATACACCAGTGTTAACCCTTTACCACCACTATCAACAACGCCAACTTCTTTTAAAACTGGCAATAAGTTAGGTGTATTTTCTAACGATTGTTGTGCAGCCTGATACACAGCTGTCATTACTTCTAAACAATCGTCTGTCTCTGCCGCTTTATCTATTGCTGCTTGCCCCGCGTCTTTTGCAACAGTTAAAATTGTACCTTCTACTGGCTTCATCACCGCTTTATATGCTGTTTTAACACCTGCATCAAAACTGTTCGCAAACTGTTTTGCGTCTATATCTTGTTGATCTTCTAGTGCTTTAGAAAAACCTCTAAAGATTTGTGACAAAATAACGCCCGAATTACCACGTGCCCCCATCAGCAAGCCTTTTGAAAAAGACTTTCCTAATTCTCCAATATGAAGTGAAGGATGATTTTGTACTTCTTCTCTCCCTGAAGTCATTGATAAGTTCATATTTGTCCCCGTATCACCATCTGGTACTGGATAGACGTTCAATGCATCAACCATATCAGCATTATTTGATAAGTTTTGTGCTCCCTGTATAATCATTTCGGCAAATAGTTTACCGTCAATCTTCGTAACCATGCAAATATCCTCCTATTTGTCGTTCCCGTCATTGTTAAAGCGTACGCCTTGTACGAATATATTAACTGAGTTTACTTTTAACTTTAATGTATGTTCTAAAGTGTATTTAACTGTTGATTGTACATTCTGTGCAACTTCTGAAATTTTAACGCCATAGCTGACGATAATATACATATCTACATCTAAAATACCGTCACTTTCCCTCACAACAATCCCTTTTGCATAGTTTTCATGACCTAAAATTTCAGCAATTCCATCACGTACTTGCTGACGAGAAGCCATGCCGACAATGCCGTAACATTCTACTGCTTTGCCACCTACCACAGATGCGATGACTTCATTCGAAATGTCTATACTTCCATAATCATTTGTAATTTCTAATGCCATCTTCAAACGCCTCCTCTTCTTATATCGATTCTCTTGTATTTACACTGTGTATTTTAAAATTATAATCATCCAAAATGCCATTGCATTATTACATCGCTGCATGCATTACTTCTATTTTACTATTATTGGCACAAGCATGCTAGCCAGATCAGAGTATCCAACTATAAAAATAGAGTCACTCTAAAAATCAAATACGCTTTTACGTATGGCATAAAACACTTAATCCTTATTTAAAAGTATGCTATCACTCGGTACGATTTACATGATAGCATCCTGTATTTAAAAGGCTATTATACTCTGATATTAACTTGTAAAGCGTTTTAAATATCAATCACAATAGTAAATTATAACAGAAACTGACGTATGCACAAAGTAATTTATAAAATATGTTATGCTTTTTATTGCACAGACCCTATGATTATGGTATATTACCTTAGTATGTAGTAGCAAAGTGTATTTGTATTTCTTAAAGGAGGTACGATGATGGGTAAAGAATGTTTCGTAACAGGACGTAAAGCTTCAACAGGCAACAGACGTTCTCATGCATTAAACTCAACGAAACGCCGTTGGAATGCGAACTTACAAAAAGTGAGAATCCTTGTTGATGGTAAACCTAAAAAAGTTTGGGTTTCTACTCGTGCTTTAAAATCAGGTAAAGTTACACGCGTATAATTTAATTAAAGTTAATTATAAAAACGAGACTATATGTGGAAGTCTCGTTTTTTTATGCCTATTTATATATAATCTCGACTACGCATTTGATAAACCATACCTTTGTGGATATGAATATGTCCTGTTTGTTGAACAAATTCATTAGAAACGGTTAACGTCGTTCCTGTCGACAGTACTTTCCGTTCAAGATTGTATTTAAATCCTGTCAGTGAGATGACGACTTCATCCGACGCAGGCATAAACGAAATATATGTGTACTGTTTGTCATGATTCATTTGATGCTCTCCTGCTGTTAGCAACGTAATCTCATTTTGACAATCGATCAGCTTTACATGATGTGTTTGATAGGCAGGCGTTTTTAACAATTGCATCGCCCCCATAAAATGATCCAGACGCCCTCCGGTTGCACCATAGATGCATATATCTTGATAGCCACGATCAATCGCTTGTTCAATAGCCAAAGCTAAATCCGTATCAGCTTTTTCAGCTGGAACGGGGTCTATTGGCATTTTATTTGCAATCCACTCACGTGCTGCTTCAGATACCGAATCAAAATCCCCTACTGCAAATACGGGTTGAATGTCATGTTCAAGCAATATGAGCGTACCTCTATCTACACCAGCCCACACAGCATCATGATATTTTTCAAAAACTTGTTCAGGTAAATGACGTTCGCTACATAACAAATGAATCTTTTGTACACTCATATATTACGCCTGCCCTTTTAAAGTTTGTACGGCTTTCGCATAGTCAGAATGCTTGAAGAAATATGAACCTGCAACTAACCAATCTGCACCGGCATCAATAACTTGTTGTCCTGTTTTTTCATTAATGCCACCATCCACTTCTATATTAAATGTTAAGTTGTGTGTTTTACGCAGTTGATGAAGTGTATGAATTTTATCAATGCTTTGTTCAATAAACGCCTGCCCACCAAATCCTGGGTTCACTGACATGACAAGTACAAAATCAACTTCTGTTAACATAGGTTGAATCACATCAATAGCTGTCCCCGGGTTCACTACAATACCTGCTTCTTTACCGTGTTTTTTTATTTTTTGAATTGCACGATGAATATGGGGCGTTGACTCAACATGTACAGATACCTTATCTGCACCTTTTTCACAAAAAACATCAATATACATTTCAGGATTATCAATCATCAAATGAACATCAATAGGCAGTGTCGTTCCACGTCTTACAGCTTCAAGTATCGGTAGGCCAATAGAAATATTAGGAACGAATGTACCATCCATCACATCAAAGTGTAAAGCGTCTACACCGGCACGCTCTAAAGTATCGATTTCATCTTTTAACGCTAAAAAATCTGCTGACAGTAAAGAAGGAAATATTTTTGTCATTAGTATCTCACCTTTCGATTTGAGATTTCCGTTAATAATTGTACATAATGTTGATATCTAAATTCTGCAATGTCACCTAGATCAACAAGTGTCTTTACATGACACTTAGGTTCATTTGTATGTGAACAATCACGAAATTTACAGTGTGTCCCTGCTTGCTTAATATCCATAAAATAATCGCGTACATCTTGCTTGTCGATGTGATTAAAATCTAAAGCACTGAACCCCGGTGTGTCAGCAATATAACCATTGTGTCTAGGAAAAAGCTCTACATGCCTTGTTGTATGACGCCCCCGATTTAATGACTGTGAAATTGTATTTGTCTCTAGTGCCAAGTCAGGTCGATAACTATTAAGCAGCGTAGACTTTCCAACACCTGATTGACCACTCAACACTGCAATACCAGCTTCCCAAGCATTAAATATTGTTTGAATATTATCTTGCTTTCCAACAAATTGTGTTTCATAGCCGATCTTACGATACAATGCTAAGGTTGATGTGATTTTTTCTTGTTGTGCCATTGTTGCTAAATCTTTTTTAGTAATGATAATACGTGGATATAAATCATAAGAATGCGCAATAACTAAAAAACGATCCAGTAATTGCGTTGAAAAGTCAGGTTCTACTGCACTCATAACAATCACTAATACATCAATATTACTTACTGGTGGGCGCTTCAGTTCGTTTTTACGCTCATGTATATGTTGAATATACCCAGATGCGTGTGTCTCGATATCAATATCTACAATATCGCCTACGATTGGTGTTATTTGTTTTTTTCTAAAGAGTCCACGGGCTTTAGCATCGAACATTTCACCTTCTACATCTACCCGATATACTCCACTTAATGACTTTATAATTTGACCTGTTTTCAAATCCACACCTCATTCAATTGATTTATCAAATTATTTTTATTATACCAAACTCTTTCATACAACAACAATTTGAAACGATCATACAAACAGAAAGAAAGTGGGACGGAAATCTTAATAAAAGACTGCACCACCCCACTCAATAAACAAGTCACTCAAATTAAAATCACTTGCTATTATTATACCTTTTATATTCTCTCACTTTATCCTCTACTCTAATATCCCACATTAAATGTCATCATAATCAATCTCATTTTGTTCAACTTCTTTGCCATCTACCACGACACGATAACTTAAACTTTCGCCTGAAGCCACATCAAAATTAAAACTTTTTTGAGTATTACGCGTGATCTCAAAAGTTTGTGCTTTTTTACCATCGTTGTTTTTATCTTTTAGATATACTTCAACTTTTTGTGGTTTCCCCTCTTTACCCGAATACGGGATGAATACTGAGCGTGTATAAGTCTTGTCATATGTTGCTTCGTCATCAGCTGTCTCTTTAGAATCATTTTTTGAGGACGCACTTTCTTTTTCTTCTGATGCATCTTTTTTATCATCCGAACCCGCTGACACAACAAAACGTACTTCAGAACCTTCTTCTACCTCTTTATTTTTAGGTGTTTGGCGAATAATATGATTTTCTTTAACTTTATCATCTTTTTGTTTTTTCTCAACGATCACCTTTAAGCCTAATGATTCAAGACTTGCTTTAGCAATATCAATATCTTGTCCGGTGTAGTCGTCAACTTCTATTTTACGCTTACCTAATGATTCAACAATTTCAACTTGCTCTTTGTTCACCGCAACAGAAGTACCAGCTGCAATACTTTGTGATTCAATATTCCCTTTTGCAATATCGTTCTGTGTATAGGCTGTTGTATAAGAAACTTTGCTAAAGCCTAAATCCGACAATATTTTCTCTGCTTCTGCCTTTGGTCTACCAATAAGATTAGGCATTTTTTCTATATGTGTTCCTTTAGAAATAACAAGGTCAACTGCACTCTGTTGTTTTACTTTCTGACCTTTATCTGGATTGAGTGCCATAACATGTCCTTCTTCATATTTTTCGCTATATGATTGAGTGACTTTACCGACCTTTAAACGTTCTGCTGCTAATGTATCTGTTGCTTGTTGTTCAGTTTGCCCCAATACATCAGGAACTTGACTATATTTATTCCCAACTAGTGCAGCTGCCACAAATATAAACAACCCTAAAAATAGCAATAATATGATCATACCTGCCATCACTTTTTTCTTACGTGACTTCCCTTTAGAAGATGGGGAGATTGAGGCAGTATGCGGTTGATGTTTCATTTGCCGACTTGTTGCGCTCTGCTGTTTATGGGTTGTTGGCACAATTGGAATATGTGCTGTTTCATCTATGGCTTGCTGTGCTTGTTGTTGCTTCAATGCCGCTTTATCTAAAGCAACTGTTTTTGTCGCTGTATCATCCGTCCGATATACTGCTTCGTTGGCACGACTAGGGTCTAAAACCGTTGCAACATCATGAATCATCTCAGATACCGTTTTATAGCGATTAGCTTGTTCTTTCTCTGTCGCTTTTAAGATTACATTGCTCAAAGCTTGTGGAATATCACTTTGCTGCGCTGTAATATTAGGAACTGGTTCTTGTATTTGTTTAATGGCAATGCTCACAGGTGTCTCCCCAGTAAATGGTGCTTCTCCCGTTAACATTTCGTATAATACAATACCTATTGAATAAATATCTGAACGTGCTCCTATTTGATCTCCACGTGCCTGTTCAGGTGATAAATATTGCACAGTCCCTATAACATGATTCGTCTGTGTCATCGTCGTCTCGCTTAATGCTTTAGCAATACCAAAGTCCACAATTTTAACCGTTTCACCATGATCAATCATCATGTTTTGTGGTTTGATGTCTCTATGGATAATACCATGTTCATGTGCATGCTGAATGCCTAATAATACTTGTTCAATAAAGTGAATGGCCTGTTTAGGTTCGATTTTGCCGTGTTCCTTTATATACTCTGACAATGTAGGTCCTTGAATATACTCCATGACCAAATAAAAACAATCTGCTTCTTCACCCACATCTAAGACACTCACAATATTTTGATGCGACAATGTTGTCGTATTTTGAACTTCCCGTTCAAAACGTCGAATGGTTGCTTGCTTTTCATTGGGGGGAATATGAATCAATTTAATCGCTACTTTACGCTTTAAAATGGTATCCCATGCAACATAAACATTAGACATTCCACCGCCACCAAGAAGCTGCTGAACTTCATATCGCTCATCAATTAAACGACCAATCATACCGGATCACCTGCAATCTCCGCTAAAATAAACGATACATTATCTCGTGCTTCATTATGTTCTGCACGCGCCAACAATGCATCGCCCGCTTGTTGGAGTATGTCGTGTTGATTTAAGACTTCATGTACTTCACTCGGTGTGACATAGTCTGTTAATCCATCCGTATTCAACAATAAATATCGATAAAAATGCGTACGCTTTGTAAAAATATCAGGCGTTACATGTTTGTCTGTCCCCATCACTTTTGTAATAATATTACGCTTAGGATGATGATATGCTTCTTCCTCAGTAATTTGTCCCAACATAACGAGTTGGTTCACGAATGTATGGTCTATTGTGATGAGGTCACAATTTCGGTTGTTCATAAGATATGCTCGAGAATCCCCAATATTAGCAACTACAATATGATGGTCGAATACGAGTGCACAGACACATGTCGTTCCCATACCTGTATAATTAGGGTTTTCGTGCGCAAATATGTAGAGTTCTCGATTAATATCTTGAAGGGTTTGTTTCAGCCATGCTTCTGCTTGATGTTCCTCTATTAAATTTTCTGCTGTAAATCGTTCTTGTAATGCCTCAACAACATAACGAGAAGCAACTTCTCCAGCAAGATGACCTCCCATTCCATCACATATGACCAATAGTTGTTGATCTGTTTGATTATAAAACACCCCTGCGGCATCTTCGTTCTGATCACGATAATGTCCGGCAATTGAATAGAGTTCTGCGTTTAACATCACTATCTACCTCGTTTCTGCTTCTCGTTCCTTCGCTCTTAACTGACCACAAGCGGCATCGATATCCGCGCCTTGTTCTCGACGAATCGTTGCATTGATCCCTAATCTCTTTAATTCTTGTTCAAATTTAAAAATATCCTCTTTAGGTGTTTTTACATAATTACGCTCTGGTACATGATTCACTGGAATCAGATTCACATGGCAATTTAAATGTTGAATCAATGCCGCCAATTCTCTTGCATGAACAATTTGATCATTAACGCCACCGAATAGTCCATATTCAAATGTAATACGACGATTTGTTTTTTGTTGATAGTATTCAATCGCTTCAATCAGCTTCGTCACATCGTATGCTCGATTAATCGGCATCAGTTTTGAGCGAATTTCATTATTTGCAGCATGTAAACTAATTGCAAAGTTAATTTGTAATGACTCATCCGCAAAATCATAAATACGTGGAATAATCCCTGATGTTGACACTGTAATATGACGTGCACCGATGTTTAAACCATTATCATCATTTACAATTTTCAAGAAATCCATCATCTCATCATAATTTTCAAACGGCTCACCAATACCCATAATCACAATAGATGATACACGTTCGTCTGTTTCATCCAATGCTTTTTGAACTGTCAATACTTGTGATACAATTTCACCCGATTCAAGGTTTCGTTTCAATCCACCTAAAGTCGACGCACAAAATGTACACCCAATCCTACATCCAACTTGTGTCGTGACACAGACGGAATTACCATAATCATGACGCATCAAAACCGTTTCAATTGTATAGCCGTCTTGCAGTTCAAACAAAAATTTAATCGTACCATCACGACTTTCTTGACGCACGACTGTCTGTAAAGTTGTCATCGTAAAATGATCTGCTAATAACTGGCGTAAACTTTTAGAAAGATTAGTCATCTCCTCAAAATGATTCACGCGTTTATCGTATAGCCATTCAAAAATTTGCTTCGCTCTAAAGCTCTGTTGTCCATGTGCTTTCAACCAATCTTTCATCTCATCAAAACGCAATGAATAAATCGATTGCTTATCAAAATCAGGTAAAAACTTATTTTTTCGTTTCTTTTCTGCAGTGATCATCTCACTTATCCTTTCTTTCTAATCTTTGTTATAAAAAAGCCATCTGTATTAAAGTCTTGTGGTAATAGCTGTAATGTTTTAACTTGTTCTCCCGTTCTCGGATCCGAAATTGTTGTAAATTCAAACTCTGAGTGTGCTTTTAAAAACGTATATATTACATTTTCATTTTCCATTTGTTCTATTGTACATGTTGAATAGACGAGTTCGCCACCCGTTTTTAAACTTTGTGTTACATTTTCTAATATTTGGAGTTGTAACGCTACAAGCCCCTCTATATCCTTAGGTGTTATCGTATAGCGAATTTCTGGCTTATGGCGCAATACACCGAGCCCACTGCACGGTGCATCTACTAATATACGATCAAATGTTGAAGCATACGGTACTGTCGCATCATGCTGTTGTGCCTGGATGCCTGAAAGGCTCAGCTTATCGATATTATGCTGAATCAGGTCAATTTTATGTGCATGGATATCTGTTGCCAAAATCGAGCCTTTTCCATTTAAAATTTCTGCCATATGACACGCTTTTCCTCCTGGTGCACTACAACTATCAAGGACAGTATCACCATATTGTAAATCCATCATTTCAGCCACAAACATTGAGCTCTTATCTTGTATACTGATAAAACCGCGTTGGAAACATTTTGATTGCATTACGCCCATACCAGAAACATGCAGACAATGTTCAATCTCTTTATCTCGTTCAACAACGTACCCCTCTTGTTCTAAATATGTAACTGCTTCATCTACCGTTAATTGCGTTCGATTTACGCGGACTGATTGTGTAGAGGGCAGAAGCATATATTCGGCAATACGGGCTGCAACCTCATCACCATAATGTGTACGCCAATGACGAATGATCCATATGGGTAAACTGTATTGAATGGATAAACGCTCATCTTGATTTTGAATGTCATCTATATTACGTAGTGGTTTAGAAGTTAATTGACGCAGTATAGCATTAACAGTATTACCGGTTTGTTTGCCTCCACGTTTTTTGGCAATTATAACCGCTTCATTAATCAATGCATGAACAGGTATCTTATCCATATAAATATACTGATAAAGCGTCATCCATAATAATCGTCTTACCCATCCTTTTATCTTCGTTTGGATAAAGGGCTTCAAATAAAAGTCCAGTGTTAACTTACGCTGTAAAGTTCCATAAACAAGAGCCGTATATAACCCTCGATCCGCACCACTTAAATCATACTTTTGTAAAGTTTCATTCATTTTTAAATTACTGTACGCACCATTTTTTAACACAGCTTCTAACGTTTGAAACGCAAACTCACGTACATTAGTCATGATTGTAAATCCTTTCCAACAAGTTCATCTTGCACACCACTTAAAAAGTTTGCGACAGGCATGCGTTTCTTACCAGCAAGCTGAATTTCAGTCAAAGCGATTGCATCTTGAGAACCCGTTCCCACAATAATGTGCTTTTTCGTTACTTCAATAATACGCCCTGCTTCGCCTTGCTTATTTTGCACTATTTCTGCCTGATAAACTTTCATCACTTTATCATCCATTTTTGTATATGCCACAGGCCATGGAGATAATCCTCGAATATGATTAAAAATCGCTTTCGCATCTTTTTCCCAATCAATCAATTCATCTTCACGCAAAATATTTGAAGCAAATGTGGCATGAGCATCATCTTGAGGGATACGTGTATTCGTTCCGTTTAAAAGGCTAGGTAGTACTTCCTCTAACAACTCCGTGCCAAGTGCACTTAATTTATCATGCATTGTACCTACATTGTCGGAAGTTTCAATCGGAATAGCACGCTGTGAAATAATATCACCCGCGTCTAGTTTTTTGACCATATACATAATAGTCACACCTGTTTCACCCTCTCCATCAATAATCGCTTGATGGATCGGTGCGCCTCCACGATATTTAGGTAGTAAAGAGGCATGCACATTTACAGCACCATGCGTTGGATAATTCAACAAAACTTCTGGTAATAATTGACCAAATGCAGCTGTAACAATCAAATCACATGGCAATGTTAACAATTCCTCTAAAGTCTCTGAACCTATTAGTTTTTCGGGTTGATATACCGGAATATCATGTGCCAATGCCACTTCCTTAACAGGTGGTGGTGTGAGCTTACGCTTTCTACCTACAGGACGATCAGGCTGTGTCACAACAGCCACCACTTCTTCTGTTTTGATTAGCATTTCTAGTATAGGTTTCGAAAAATCAGGTGTTCCCATAAAAATAATCTTACTCATAATCCAAATACGCCTCCAATGCTTCTAATGGGATTTCTTTATCCATTTTGTCAATAAACAACGTGCCATTCAGCGTGTCTATCTCATGTAAAATCATACGTGCAATATCGTCATATGCCGTCAACTCGACTTGATTGCCGTTTACATCGTAACTTTTCACAACAATCATACGACTGCGTGTTACCTCTCCATAGCGATTAGGTATACTCAAACAACCTTCTATTTCAGTAGTCATCTCTGTACTAGCAGAAACCAGTACAGGATTGATGAGCTGCAGTAAACCTTCTACACCCATATCCACAATGGCAACTTGTTGATTCACACCAATCTGTGGTGCTGATAAGGCTTGTCCTCCTGCTTCATACATTGTATCTTCCAAATCTTGTATGAGCGATACTATGTTTTGATCAAACACTGTAACATTTGATGTTTTTTTTCTTAAATTTGTCATTGTATAATTTAATATTTTTCTCACCGCCATACAGCACACTCCTCATCAAAATTCATCATTTCATTATAGACTAATTCATCGTACAACGATAGCATCACTTACTTTTATCATAACAAAAAACGCGATATGACACTTATTTGATGATATATATCAACACATTTTACCTTTATTTATAAATCAACTGCAAAAATCAAGAAAAACAATAGTCTCAAACTCTAATTTTAACTATTCTAAAATAACAATAATATAATTTTTAAAACTTAATTTCGATGTTGTTTTTATAAAAATGTTAGCATATAATCATTGTAGCAGTATTGATATACCGCTAATCTCAACTGTATAGGGGTGTAAATATGAATAAGAAGTATGATTTTATTCCGAATAGGCTAAATAAATACTCTATTCGAAAATTCACCGTTGGAACGGCATCTATTTTAGTCGGAACAACATTATTATTCGGATTAAGTAATGATGCCAAAGCGAATGAAATTGACAATCAGCAAACTTCTGAATCTCTGATTGATGACACCACTGATGATTTAAATGACATTGCATCAGACAATATTGAACAATCAGCTACCGACAACTCATCAGAAGTCAAAGAAGTAATAATCGCTGATAATGAAGCAACAACTCAAACCAATAGCACAGCAGACGAGCAAGACACTACACCAACCAAAGATGTTATTCACACATCTGAAGACACAGCAAACACGAACAACACGGAATCACTTGAGCAAGACGATGAAATTTCTGAAGACGAAGCGAAATTTTTCACAAACCTCGAGACACCACCTCGTACTACACCATTGAATACCGAACAAGATGTCCAACAAAACGAACAACCACCAAGTACATTGCCAACATCCTTTGCGTTACCAGAAGAAGAACAACATTTGAGTGCATCTGTTATTGATAAAGCTACAACTTTACCAACACAAGATATTCCAACAGAAGAACGACAGTTAGCTTTTGCACGTAATAACTATGTGATGTTCCGTTCAGCTGGTTATTATGGTGGCTATAATGCTTTACGTTATAAAACACCATGTGGTTGTGGCGCACCACCGCCTCCTCCTCCAAGACCTGTATATACAAAATATCGTTTAGGTAACTATGTTTGGGATGATGCGAATAAAAATGGTATTCAAGATTTAAGCGAAAACGGTATATCTAATGTATCCGTTACACTGCATACATCATCGGGCAGATTTTTGAAACAAACAACAACAGATCAATCCGGTTACTATGAATTTAATAACCTTGATGCCGGTAGATATATTGTTAAGTTTGAAACACCGGATGGTTACCATACAACATTAGCTGAACAAGGCAATGATGATACTGCTGATTCAGATGGTTTAGAAGTTGATGTTTATTTAACTCATGATGATATGACTATTGATTCTGGTTTCTATCAGCTTAAACCTAAATATAAAATTGGAGATACGGTTTGGCTTGATGAAAATAGAGATGGTGTTCAAGACTCTGATGAATCAGGTATCCCAAATATCACCGTCATCTTAAAGGATCATCAAGGTAAAGAAATCAAACGTACCTTAACAGATGAAACAGGTCAATACGCTTTTGAAAATTTAGAACCTAATCAATACATCGTGGAATTTGTTACGCCACCAGGTTACAAACCAACAAAAGCTAATTTCCAAAATCCAGGTTATGAAGATGTCGACTCTGATGGTACAGTAGTCAATGTTAACCTCACGAACGATGACGTATCCATTGACTCTGGTTTTTATAAAGAAAAATCAACATTTCGTTTAGGGGACTATGTTTGGATCGATAAAAACCAAGATGGTATCCAAGACGATAGTGAAGATGGATTGGCAAACGTCACTGTTATTTTAAAAAATGCGTCAGGTAAAGAATTAAAACGCACAACGACTGATAAAACGGGTCATTATGTCTTTGAAGACTTAAAACCAAATGACTATATCGTACAATTTATTCCACCAGCCGATTACTATCCAACAGACACTGAACAAGGTGGCGATGAAAGTACAGATTCAAACGGTTTAGAGGTAGAAGTTTCGCTACAAGATGATGATTTTACAATTGATTCTGGCTTCTATAAAAATAGTTCAAAACTTCTTATCGGAGATTACGTTTGGGAAGACACAAATAAAAACGGTATTCAAGACGACAATGAACACGGTATCGAAGGTGTTGCCGTCTTATTGAAAAACTCTAATGGTCGTATTATTAAACGCACAAAAACAGATGAAACAGGTCACTACTTGTTTAACAACTTAGATGCTGGTCATTATACTGTCGAATTCATCACACCTGAAGGTTATAAACCAACATTAGCCGAACAAGATGATGCCGATGATAATGATTCGGATGGCTTAGTTATCGATGTTGACATTGAAGCTGATGACCTCACAATCGATTCTGGTTTTTACAGAACAAACTTTTCTTATAAACTTGGGAACTTTGTTTGGGAAGATACCAATAAAAATGGAATTCAAGATGCAAATGAACCAGGTATTGCCGATGTGACTGTTATCCTTAAAGATGAAAACGAAAAAGAGATTGCACGTACAACGACAAATGAGAATGGTCAATATCTCTTTGAAAATCTTAAAAAAGGTCATTACACTGTTGAATTCTTCGCCCCTAAAGGTTACATTCCAACAGATAGTAATCAAGGTACAAACGACGATAAAGACTCTGATGGTGTTATCGTTAAGGTCAACTTAACACAAGATAATATGACCATTGATTCCGGTTACTATAAAGGCTCTACACTCAAGATAGGTGATTACGTTTGGGAAGATACGAATAAAAATGGGATTCAAGATGTAAATGAAAATCCTCTTCCAGGTGTTACTGTTATTTTAAAAGATAACAACGGTGAAGAAATTGCACGTACGACTACCGATAATACAGGTCACTATCTTTTCGAGAAACTTGTAAAGGGACATTATATCGTTGAATTCATCACACCTGATGGCTTTATTCCTTCGCCTACTCATCAAGGCAATAATAGTGATAAAGATTCTGATGGTACTATTGTTAGTGTAGATCTCACTGATTCTGATAACTTGACAATTGACGCTGGCTTTCATCGTGAAGCTAAACTCGTTCTAGGTGACTTTGTCTGGGAAGATACCAATAAAAATGGGGTTCAAGATACTGATGAACTTGGTATTCCTAACGTTACGGTTGTTTTATTAAATGACCAAGGACAAGAAGTCGCAAACACAACCACTGACAATAATGGTCATTATCTTTTTGAAAACTTAGATCCCGGTCATTATACTGTTGAATTTACTACACCTGATGGCTTTATGCCTACTGCTACAAATCAAGGTCATAATGATGCGAATGACTCGGACGGCTTTTCAGTTCAAGTTGACCTTCAACACGATGACTTAACGATTGATTCCGGTTTCTATCGAGAACCAAAATTTAAATTAGGTAACTTTGTTTGGGAAGATACAAATAAAGATGGCATTCAAGGTCATGATGAATCTGGCATTCCTAACGTAACCGTGATCCTTAAAGATTCTGACGGTAACGAAATCGCTCGTTCTTTGACTGACCAAAATGGTCAATATCTTTTCGATAACTTAGACCCAGGTCACTACACTGTTGAATTTACTACACCTGATGGTTTTGTCCCTACTGCTACAAATCAAGGTCATAATGATGCGAATGACTCGGACGGCTTTTCAGTTCAAGTTGATCTTCAACACGATGACTTAACGATCGACTCTGGTTTCCATAAAAAACCAAAGTTTAAATTAGGTAACTTTGTTTGGGAAGATACAAATAAAGATGGCATTCAAGGTCATGATGAATTTGGCATTCCTAACGTAACCGTGATCCTTAAAGATTCTGACGGTAACGAAATTGCTCGTTCTTTGACTGACCAAAATGGTCAATATCTTTTCGATAACTTAGACCCAGGTCACTACACTGTTGAATTTACTACACCTGATGGCTTTGTTCCTACTCAAGCTGAACAAGGCAATGATGATGAACTTGATTCTGATGGTCTTCGTATTGATGTTGATCTCCTTGATGGTGACGATTTAACAATTGACTCGGGCTTCCATAAAAAACCAAAATTTAAATTAGGTAACTTTGTTTGGGAAGATACAAATAAAGATGGCATTCAAGGTCATGATGAATTTGGCATTCCTAACGTAACCGTGATCCTTAAAGATTCTGACGGTAACGAAATTGCTCGTTCTTTGACTGACCAAAATGGTCAATATCTTTTCGATAACTTAGACCCAGGTCACTACACTGTTGAATTTACTACACCTGATGGCTTTGTTCCTACTCAAGCTGAACAAGGCAATGATGATGAACTTGATTCTGATGGTCTTCGTATTGATGTTGATCTCCTTGATGGTGACGATTTAACAATTGACTCAGGCTTCCATAAAAAACCAAAATTTAAATTAGGTAACTTTGTTTGGGAAGATACAAATAAAGATGGCATTCAAGGTCATGATGAATTTGGCATTCCTAACGTAACCGTGATCCTTAAAGATTCTGACGGTAACGAAATTGCTCGTTCTTTGACTGACCAAAATGGTCAATACCTTTTCGACAACTTAGACCCAGGTCACTACACTATTGAATTTACTACACCTGATGGCTTTGTTCCTACTCAAGCTGAACAAGGCAATGATGATGAACTCGATTCTGATGGTCTTCGTATTGATGTTGATCTCCTTGATGGTGACGATCTAACGATCGACTCTGGTTTCCACAAAAAACCAAAGTTTAAATTAGGTAACTTTGTTTGGGAAGATACAAATAAAGATGGCATTCAAGGTCATGATGAATCTGGCATTCCTAACGTAACCGTGATCCTTAAAGATTCTGACGGTAACGAAATTGCTCGTTCTTTGACTGACCAAAATGGTCAATATCTTTTCGACAACTTAGACTCAGGTCACTACACTGTTGAATTTACTACACCTGATGGCTTTGTTCCTACTCAAGCTGAACAAGGCAATGATGATGAACTCGATTCTGATGGCCTTCGTATCGATGTTGATCTCCTTGATGGTGACGATCTAACGATCGACTCTGGTTTCCATAAAAAACCAAAGTTTAAATTAGGTCATTTAGTATGGAAAGATGATAATAAAGATGGGATTCAAAATGATGATGAAAAAGGTATTCCAGATGTTACCGTTATCTTAAAAGATAAAGATGGTAATGAAATTTCAAGAACTACTACTGATGAAAATGGTGAATACTCATTTAAAAATCTAGACCCAAATCAATATATTATTGAATTTGAAACACCTGAAAATTATATTCCAACAGATTCACACCAAGGTGATGATATGGAAAAAGATTCTAATGGTCTAATTGTTCAAGTTAACCTTACAGAAAACGACGAAACAATTGATTCAGGTTTCTATGAAAATAAAATAGAAGATGATTCTGACTCGGATTCCGATAGCGATTCGGATTCAGACAGTGACTCTGATTCTGACAGCGACTCTGATTCGGATAGCGACTCTGACTCGGACAGCGATTCTGATTCAGACAGTGACTCAGATTCCGACAGCGACTCTGACTCAGATAGTGATTCTGATTCTGACAGCGATTCGGATTCAGACAGTGACTCTGACTCGGATAGCGACTCCGACTCTGATAGCGACTCGGATTCTGACAGCGATTCTGATTCAGACAGTGACTCAGATTCCGACAGCGACTCTGACTCAGATAGTGATTCTGACTCTGACAGCGATTCGGATTCAGACAGTGATTCGGATTCCGATAGCGACTCGGATTCCGACAGCGATTCGGACTCGGATAGCGATTCGGATTCTGATAGCGATTCGGACTCCGATAGCGACTCGGATTCTGACAGTGACTCGGATTCTGACAGCGACTCTGATTCCGATAGCGACTCAGACTCGGACAGCGATTCGGATTCAGACAGTGACTCAGATTCCGACAGCGACTCTGATTCTGACAGCGATTCGGACTCTGATAGCGACTCGGATTCTGACAGCGACTCGGATTCTGACAGTGATTCGGATTCCGACAGTGACTCTGATTCTGACAGCGACAGTGATTCTGATAGTGACTCAGATTCCGACAGCGATTCGGATTCAGACAGTGACTCTGATTCGGACAGTGATTCTGATTCAGACAGTGACTCGGATAGCGACTCCGACTCGGATAGCGATTCGGACTCGGACAGCGATTCGGATTCAGACAGTGACTCTGACTCGGATAGCGACTCCGACTCAGATAGTGACTCGGATTCTGATAGCGACTCTGATTCTGACAGCGACTCTGATTCTGACAGCGACGCAGATTCAGACAGCGACTCGGATTCTGACAGTGACTCGGATTCAGACAGCGACTCCGACTCGGATAGCGACTCCGACTCTGACAGCGATTCTGATTCCGATAGTGACTCTGATTCTGATAGCGACTCGGATAGCGATTCTGATTCCGACAGTGACTCGGACAGCGACTCTGACTCCGACAGCGACTCGGATTCTGATAGCGACTCCGACTCTGACAGCGATTCGGATTCAGACAGTGACTCTGATTCTGACAGTGATTCGGACTCTGACAGTGACTCTGATTCTGACAGCGATTCTGACTCTGATAGTGACTCGGATTCGGATAGTGACTCGGATTCGGATAGCGACTCTGATTCGGATAGCGACTCTGATTCGGACAGTGATTCCGACAGTGACTCTGACTCGGACAGCGACTCGGATTCTGATAGTGACTCCGACTCTGACAGCGATTCTGACTCAGATAGTGACTCGGATTCTGATAGCGACTCTGATTCTGATTCCGACAGCGACTCTGACTCAGATAGTGATTCTGACTCTGACAGCGATTCTGATTCTGACAGTGATTCTGATTCCGACTCGGATAGTGACTCCGACTCGGATAGCGATTCGGACTCTGACAGCGATTCTGATTCAGACAGTGACTCAGATTCCGACAGCGATTCGGACTCTGATAGTGACTCTGACTCCGATAGCGACTCGGATTCAGACAGTGACTCGGATTCTGACAGTGATTCTGATTCAGACAGTGATTCTGATTCAGACAGTGACTCGGATAGCGACTCGGATTCAGACAGTGACTCAGATTCCGACAGCGATTCTGACTCAGATAGTGACTCGGATTCTGATAGCGACTCGGATTCTGACAGCGACTCGGATTCTGACAGCGACGCAGATTCAGACAGCGACTCGGATTCTGACAGTGACTCGGATTCTGACAGCGACTCCGACTCGGATAGCGACTCCGACTCTGACAGCGATTCTGATTCCGATAGTGACTCGGATTCGGACAGTGATTCTGACTCGGATAGCGATTCTGATTCCGACAGTGACTCGGACAGCAACTCTGACTCCGACAGCGACTCGGATTCTGATAGCGACTCCGACTCTGACAGCGATTCGGATTCGGACAGTGACTCGGATTCGGACAGTGATTCGGACTCTGACAGTGACTCGGATTCTGACAGCGATTCTGACTCAGATAGTGACTCGGATTCGGATAGCGACTCTGACTCGGATAGCGACTCGGATTCTGACAGTGACTCTGACTCCGACAGCGACTCGGATTCTGATAGTGACTCCGACTCGGACAGCGATTCTGATTCCGACAGTGACTCAGATTCTGACAGTGACTCAGATTCTGACAGTGACTCTGACTCCGATAGCGATTCGGACTCTGATAGCGATTCGGACTCTGACAGTGATTCTGACTCCGACAGCGACTCTGACTCGGATAGCGACTCGGATTCTGACAGTGATTCCGACAGTGACTCAGATTCTGACAGTGACTCTGACTCCGATAGCGACTCCGACTCTGATAGCGATTCGGACTCTGACAGTGATTCTGACTCCGACAGCGACTCGGATTCTGATAGTGACTCCGACTCGGACAGCGATTCTGACTCAGATAGTGACTCGGATTCTGATAGCGACTCGGATTCCGACAGTGACTCGGATTCAGACAGCGACTCCGACTCTGATAGCGACTCAGATGCCGACAGTGATTCCGACAGTGACTCTGATTCAGACAGTGACTCTGACTCGGATAGCGATTCGGATTCTGATAGCGACTCCGACTCGGACAGCGATTCTGATTCCGATAGTGACTCGGATTCAGACAGTGATTCTGACTCGGATAGCGATTCGGATTCCGACAGTGACTCGGACAGCGACTCTGACTCCGACAGCGATTCTGACTCGGATAGCGATTCTGATTCAGACAGTGACTCGGACAGCGACTCTGACTCCGACAGCGACTCGGATTCTGATAGCGACTCCGACTCGGACAGCGATTCGGATTCAGACAGTGACTCAGATTCCGACAGTGACTCCGACTCGGACAGCGATTCCGACAGTGACTCAGATGCCGACAGCGATTCTGACTCGGATAGCGACTCCGACTCGGACAGCGATTCGGATTCCGACAGCGATTCTGACTCAGATAGTGACTCGGATTCGGATAGCGACTCAGATTCCGACAGCGATTCTGACTCGGACAGTGATTCTGACTCCGACAGCGACTCTGACTCGGATAGCGACTCGGATTCTGACAGTGATTCCGACAGTGACTCAGATTCTGACAGTGACTCTGACTCCGACAGCGACTCGGATTCTGATAGTGACTCCGACTCGGACAGCGATTCGGATTCCGACAGTGACTCAGATTCTGACAGTGACTCTGACTCCGATAGCGATTCGGACTCTGATAGCGATTCGGACTCTGACAGTGATTCTGACTCCGACAGCGACTCTGACTCGGATAGCGACTCGGATTCCGACAGCGATTCTGACTCAGATAGTGACTCGGATTCGGATAGCGACTCAGATTCCGACAGCGATTCTGACTCAGATAGTGACTCTGATTCGGATAGCGACTCGGATTCCGACAGTGATTCGGACAGCAATTCGGACTCTGATAGCTTAGGATTGCCAAATACAGGTCAAAGTTCAACAAATCCAACCTTATTCGGTACATTATTTGCTGGTCTTGGTTCATTGATTCTCTTTGGGCGTAAAAAGAAAAGACATGAACAAGAATAATCTGTTATAAAAAGAGGATATGCCTTTCTTGTGTATATAAAAACCCCAGAAGCTGTACATTTTGTACGGCACTGGGGTTTCTCTTATTTGTTACATTAGCATATAAGGTCCTATATCAATACGTAAGACGAGATGATCTTGCTCATATTGTTCATGATAGTAGTCATCTAAATATCGCAATGCATGTGCTAATGATGGTTCACTTTTATATTTCACTAATATTTGAAAGCGAAATGCATTATTGATTCGCGTTAATGCAGCAGGCGCTGGACCTAAAACGAATGCTTTACCTGTTAAATGTTGCAATAAAATTTGATGAATATGCGTTGCTGCTTGTAATACTTTTTTCATATTTTCATGTGAAATTGTAAAATTAATTAAATAATAATATGGTGGATATTTACCGATTTGTCTAAACTTCATTTCTTTTTCATAAAATGCTAAATAATCATTCGCTTGAACATCTTGTATCGCATAATGATCTGGATTATATGTTTGAATAATAACGTCACCTTTTTTCTGGTGTCTACCGGCTCTCCCTGCAACTTGTGTTAACAATTGATATGTTCGCTCACTTGAACGAAAGTCCGGTAAGTTTAACATTGTATCCGCATTTAAGACGCCTACTAATGTAATATTAGGAAAATCAAGTCCTTTCGCAATCATTTGTGTGCCTAATAGAATATCTCCTTGCCCCTCACCGAATGCTTTTAGCAATTGTTCATGGCTTCCTTTTTTACTCGTTGTATCTACATCCATACGAATAATACGGGCAGATGGAAAACGTTCTTGTATTAATTCTTCTACACGCTGTGTACCTGTTCCCATTTGACGAATATGTTCACTTTCACAGTTTGGACATTTAAATGGTACAGGCTCATGATGACCGCAATAATGACATTTAAGTTCATCGGATGTTTTATGATAAGTCATAGAAATATCACAATTTGGACATTGTGGTACATGACCACAATCTCGACACAACATAAATGATGCATAGCCACGACGATTTAAAAATAATACCACTTGTTCCTTTTTTTCTAATCTCTCTTCTATTGCCTTGGCTAAATCATTAGAAAAAATAGAGCGATTACCATTGGCTAGCTCTTCTCGCATATCTCGAATGATAATATCTGGTAAAGGCTGCTGATTTACACGTGTTGGCATTGACAATAGCTGATATACTTTTTTTGTTGCTCTCGCATAACTTTCTAAACTAGGTGTTGCACTCCCCAACACAAGTGGACAATGATGGTATTGACAACGCCATGCTGCAATGTCTCTGGCATGATAGCGCGGATAGTCTTCTTGTTTATACGTTGCTTCGTGTTCTTCATCAATAATAATGATGCCCAATTTTTTAAAAGGTGCAAATATACTAGAACGTGCACCTACACTTACTTTGGCACGACCATCTCGTATTTTCTGCCACTCATCATAACGCTCCCCATGTGATAAACCTGAGTGTAATACTGCAACTTCATCACCAAAACGTCGCTTAAAACGATTGACCATTTGAGGTGTTAATGCAATTTCTGGTACGAGCATCATTGCCTCTCTTTGATGATTTAACACTTCTTCGATAATTTGTAAATACACTTCTGTTTTTCCTGATCCCGTAACACCATGTAATAGAAACGTTTGATCTCGCGAATCATCAACAGCTTCTTTCATCTTATCAAATGCTATTTGTTGTTCTGTTGTCAATTGACGTTTCGGTTCCTGTTCAAATATGCGTCCTTCATACGGATCACGTTCTACAATGACATCATATTTTTCAATAAATCCATGTCGCACTAATGTATTAATAGCAGAAGTGGAAAAATTCATATTATGAAGTTCTCGTAACAATACATCACGATGTTGCTCATCTAGTAAAAACGCATAAACCTCATATTGTTTCGGTCGTTTTTCTAGCGCCTCTAAAACTTCATCACTGGCATGCGTCTTAATGATTCTTACAGCACGTTGTTTTTTCTTAGATGTGTGTTGCGATAAAATAGTAATTTCTTTAACCGCTTTTTGTTTCATATACTTTAATAACGTGCTCACATCTTCATGGGTTTGTGCTTCTTTATATTTATAGATCCCTTCTTGATTAAAGCGTGCTAGCAACGCTTCTGGCAATAATGTTTTATCAATAAGTTGAAATGCTTTCGTATATTTTGCTTTGAGGGCGCTGGGTAACATTGCTTCTAATATTGAAATACGTTTAGCAATGAAATAACGACTATACCATTCACTTAATTCCACAAGTTCTTCTGTCAATTCAGGCTGAATATCTTTAACTTCATAAATCGGTTTGAGTCTTGATATTTCAATATCTGAATCTCTATCAGGTACGAGGTTCATGACATAGCCTTGAATTTTACGAGACCCAAAAGGGACGATCACACGAACACCCGGTTTTACGACATTTGTTAAATCTTCTGGTACAAGATAATCAAATGTTTTATCTACGCTTTTTGCGGCTATATCTACAATCACTTGCGCAATCATATACGCCATCTACTTTCTAATGCTGTTAAGATTTTATAAGCTAACTCCGCTTTAGATACTTTAGCAATAGGCACTTTAAAACCATCTTTAAAATACAATGTCACTTCATTATCATCAGAATTAAATCCGATAGAACGATCTCCTACATTATTTGCGATTACAACATCTGCATTTTTACGTGTCAGTTTTTGTTGTGCATAATATTCGACATCTTGTGTTTCAGCAGCAAATCCTACTAATTTTTGATGTTGCTTATGTGCCCCTAAGTATTTTAGGATATCTTTTGTGCGCTCAAACTCGATATATAAAGCACCTTCTTGCTTTTTCATTTTATTTTCTAACTTGTTTACAGGCGTATAATCAGAGACTGCAGCCGTTTTAAATACAATGTCCTGACTTTCATAACGTTTGATCACAGCTTGAAACATCTCTTCAGCACTAGTTACAGGTACAAATATTACATCGTCTGGTGGTGTCAAATGTGTCGGTCCTGAAATAAGTGTTACTTCTGCCCCCAAATCTACAAGTGCGTGGGCTAATGCATATCCCATTTTACCTGAAGCACGATTGGATACATAACGTACGGGGTCAATGACTTCTACCGTTGGACCTGCAGTAATAAGTACGCGTTGTCCTTTAAAATAAGATGCTAAATGCTTATTTTGACTCTTTTTATCAGTTGTTTCACGCTCTAAAACAGCTTGAATTTCTAGTGGTTCTGCCATACGTCCCTTGGCGATATAACCACAAGCAAGGAACCCTTCACCCGGCTCAATAAAATGATAACCATCTTGTTCTAGTATTTTCATATTTGCTTGTACTCTTGGGTTCTCATACATATGTACATTCATAGCAGGTGCAAGAAATTTAGGTTTTTCGGTAGCAAGGAGTGTTGTCGTCACCATATCATCTGCCATACCATGACTTAATTTAGCAATAATATTTGCTGTTGCAGGTGCAATAACTACCGCGTCTGCCCAATCCCCCAATGCGATATGTTGAATTTCGGATGGATTTTCTTCAACAAATATATCTGTATAAACAGCTTGACGGCTAATAGCTTGAAAAGATAATGGTGTTACAAACTTTTGTGCGTGAGCTGTTAACATCACACGCACATTATAGCCTGACTGTGTAAGTTTACTCGTTAAATCAATCGCTTTATATGCCGCAATACCGCCTGTTACTGCTAATAAAATATTTTTCATAATTTCACTCCTGATTTATTCACTCTTATGTGCATTATAATATATTTCATAAAGGGAGACACCTCCCATCAATCCATAATTATTAAAAAATATATAATAAAAAAGCCACCAAAATGATTTTGATAGCTTTTGTTATACATATCGCCTCTTAATGGAGGGTCCCATTTCCATGTCTTATTTTAGTAGTTTTTAAGGTCTACGTTAGGTACGACTTTACTTGCAGCAATCTCTTCAAGTGCACGGCCTACTGTTTTTTCACTCGTGTAGCCGTCTAACAATAGTGCATCTGGATTGGCTTGAATTTCTCTTGCACGTTTTGCTGCTGTTGTCGCAATTAAATATTTGGAATTAATTTTATCTTGTAATTGATGTAACGGTGGATATAACATTACTTTTTAGCCTCCAATAACATTTTTCGATATTTTGCTTCAATACGCTCACGCTTTAAATGTTCTGCCTCTACAATCGATTGAATGCGTGCCTTTGCCAGGTCTACTTCATCATTCACAACAACATAGTCATAGAGATTCATCATTTCAACTTCTTTACGCGCCTCATCAATTCGGCTCTGGATTTTTTCAGATGTTTCTGTTCCTCGACCGATAAGGCGTTCTTTAAGGTGTTCAAGACTAGGTGGTGCTAAAAAGATAAACAACGCATCCGGAAACTTTTTACGCACTTGCTTAGCGCCTTCAACCTCAATCTCCAAAAACACATCATGTCCTTCATTCATTGTATCTTTTACATATTGTACAGGGGTACCATAGTAGTTCCCCACATATTCTGCATATTCAATAAATGCATCTTGCTCAATGAGTTGCTCAAATGCTTCACGCGTTTTAAAAAAATAATCCACACCATCTTGCTCACCCTCACGCATATCTCGCGTAGTCATCGATATAGAGTATTTATAAGATGTGTTAGGATCATCAAAGATTCGTTTTCTGACCGTTCCTTTGCCAACACCTGAAGGACCGGATAGAACGATTAGTAAGCCTTTTTCAGTTTCCATGCCTAACGACCTTTCTACGTTATTCTTCTATGTTATTTACATATCTTACCATAGTTTGATTTCACTTGTATAGAGCGAGTATTACATCACATCCCGCTTTTCAAAATAGATCGTAAAGTACAAGAGATAACTTTAACATCTGTAAAACTTTGATCATCCCTCAATATGCAACTTATTCCACTCTGTTCAAAATGGATTTATTTTATACAAGTATGACGCTACAACACGTGAATACGTATAGAATATGATATAATCGTGAAATGAAAATACTTTAAAGGTGGCAGATATTTATGGCATTTGATGGTCTCTTTACTAAAAAAATGGTGAGCACACTACAAACGATAGTCGGTGGACGTATTCATAAAATTAATCAACCTGAAAATGATACTGTGATTATGGTCGTTCGACAACATCGCAAAAACCATCATTTGTTGCTGTCGATTCATCCAAACTTTGCACGTATTCACCTCACAACGAAAAAATATAATAATCCATTTGAACCTCCTATGTTTGCACGGGTTTTCCGTAAACACCTCGAAGGTGGCGTTATCCGCTCAATTCGACAAATCCATAACGATCGACGTGTAGAAATTGACGTTGAAAGTAAAGATGAAATTGGTGACACTATTTTTCGTACAGTTATTTTAGAAATTATGGGCAAACATAGTAACTTAATCCTTGTCAATGAAGATTATAAAATTATTGAAGGATTTAAACATCTCACACCTAACACGAATCAATATCGTACTGTAATGCCGGGCTTTCAATATGAAGCGCCTCCTGCACAAAACAAGCACAATCCTTATCATTTTAAAGGTAAAGATGTTTTACAGTTTATAGATTTTAATGCTGGACGTATCGACCGTCAACTTTTACAAACTTTTGAAGGTTTTTCTCCACTTATCACAAAAGAAATCACATCACGTCAACATTTTATGACACAACATACGTTACCTCAAGCATTCGATGAGGTAATGGCGGAAACACTGGGAGAAACAACGCCTCTATTCCACAAGAACCATGAAACTGGGAAAGAAGATTTTTATTTTATGCGACTCCATCAGTTTTATGATGATGTTGTGCAATATGATTCACTACATGAGCTGCTCGATCGCTTTTACGATGCGCGTGGCGAACGTGAACGTGTTAAACAACGCGCAAATGACTTAGTGAAGCTCGTACAGCAGCATTTACAAAAGTATCGCAATAAATTAAGTAAACTTGTCGATGAGCAACAAGGCACTCAAGATAAAGAGGTGCAACAACTTTATGGTGAATTAATTACAGCAAATATTTATCAACTTAAACAAGGAG
The DNA here is from genome assembly GCF_013463155.1 of Staphylococcus sp. 17KM0847. Lineage (NCBI taxonomy): Bacteria > Bacillati > Bacillota > Bacilli > Caryophanales > Staphylococcaceae > Staphylococcus > Staphylococcus xeri. The sequence goes on along the minus strand of NZ_CP040781.1, from coordinate 707,737 downwards.
ATAAAACGCTAAACACTGTAAACTATTATACTGGAGAAAATATATCTATTCCTTTAAATCCAATAAAATCTCCTGCTGATAATGCACAATACTACTATAAACAATATAATCGCCTTAAAACACGAGAACACGAACTCAAACACCAAATTCAGCTGACCAAAGAGAACATCCATTACTTTGAAAATATTGAACAACAACTGTCTCATATTAGTGTAGATGATATCGATGACATTCGTGAAGAATTAGCAGAACAAGGTTATATTAAACAACGTAAACAACATAAAAAGAAAAAAGCATCAACAATCCGTTTACAAACATATCTTTCTACGGATGGTGACACTATTCTTGTAGGTAAAAATAATAAACAAAATGATTATTTAACAAATAAACGTGCTCAAAAATCACATTATTGGTTTCATACAAAAGATTTTCCAGGGAGTCACGTTGTAATATTAAACGATACACCGAGCGAACAGACGATTGATGAAGCAGCTATGATTGCAGCTTACTTCTCAAAAGCTGGACAATCTGGACAAATTCCGGTCGATTATACACAGATACGAAACGTACATAAACCTAGTGGTGCCAAACCCGGATTTGTAACATATGACAACCAAAAAACACGCTATGCTACACCTGATTACGACAAAATACAAGCACTGAAATCAGAAACATAATCAGCTGTCATCACTTCATGACTTTTAACTATGGCTATCTCAAGTACCAACGTAAAAATAACCAGCCTACAACAATGATAAGTAACATAACTAAGATTGGAATAAGCAAATGCATACTAATCATACAATATAACCTCCACTTATGATTTAGCTTTATTGTAACGGGTTATTATAATAAGTGAAAGTAATGTGAACAAATACTATGAATATATGACGAATACAAGTAATATTTGACCGCATAGCTCAAAAAACAGTACAACAAAGTATAAAAATGAATAAAGGAGTGCTAGTTTATGAAAATCCCTAAAATCACTACGTTTTTAATGTTTAATGGTGAGGCTGAAGCGGCTATTCAGCACTATACATCACTATTTGAAGACAGTGAGATCATCACTATGGTGAAATATGATGAGACCATTCCTGAACAAGCTGGAAAAGTACAACATGCTATTTTCACGTTAAACGGACAGGTTTTTATGGCTATTGATAATGTTAATGGTGCCTCTATTGAAATGACGCCTGCAATCTCACTCTACGTTACAGTCAAAAGTCAGTTAGAGATGGATACTTTATTTAACGGACTTAAAGATGGCGGTGCTATCTTAATGCCAAAAACTGCCATGCCACCTCAATATCGTGAATTCGCTTGGGTTCAAGATCGATTTGGTGTAAACTTTCAACTCGCATTACCTGAAACAATGAAATAAATATAAAAAACAAGAGCAGTCGTCATTTCAATGATAACTGCTCTCGTTTTTTCTTACTATTTTACAGTTGATTACGCCATGCCATTAATGTTTCAATATCATTTGTTGTAATTTTGCCTTCTGTTTCAGCAACTTCTATAAGCTCATCATAGTTGCTCAATGTCATAAAGGGAACTTCTGCCTGCGCAAACATCTCATCTGCTTTTTGTAGACCATAAGTAAAGATGGCTACAACTCCAATAACTTCTGCGCCTGCTGTACGCAATGCTTCAACAGCTGTAATGGATGATCCCCCTGTCGAAATCAAATCTTCGATAACAACTACTTTTTTGCCTTTACTCTCAGCACCTTCAATTTGATTTTGCTTACCATGACTTTTACTTTTAGAACGCACATAGTTCATGGGTAAGTTCAACTTATCTGAGACATACGCAGCATGAGGAATCCCTGCTGTGGCTGTACCAGAAACAACTTCTACATCTGAAAAATTTTTCTTAATTAAATCAATTAAACCGTCACGTATCGCCTCGCGAACTTCTGGAAAGCCCAATGTAATACGGTTGTCACAATAAATCGGTGACTGAATCCCTGAGCTCCATGTAAACATATCCTGTGGTGATAATGAAACGGCTTCAATATCCAATAAAGATTTTGCGATTGCTTTTACCATTAACCTAACCAACTTTCTGTTATTTGATGATAACTTGCGACTGGATCGTCACTTTGTGTAATTGGACGTCCTACAACAATATGCGTTGCACCGAGCTGTCGCGCTTCCTCTGGTGTTGTCACACGTTTTTGATCATTCATTGCAGTATGAGCTGGACGTACCCCCGGCGTCACTTTCAAAAATGAACCCCCACATTTTTTGGTAATTTCAGCGGCTTCCAGTGGTGAGCATACTACACCATCTAAACCAGATATTTGTGCTAATCGTGCATAGTGACAAACCGCTTCTTTCATCGTCATTTGAATCTGCTGTTCTTGATGTAACTGTTCTTCCGTAGTCGAAGTCAACTGTGTCACAGCAATAATTTTCGTGTCTGGGTTCGTTTGGCGTAATCCTTCAACTGCCCTGCGCATCATCTCTGATCCACCAGCTGCGTGGACGTTGACGAGGTCTACATTCAATCGTCCCAATCCTTCCATCGCTTTGCCAACTGTATTGGGTATATCGTGTAGCTTCAAATCCAAAAAGATATCATGTCCTTGGGTTTTAATCTCTTCTATAAGTGAAGGACCCGTTTGATAAAATAACTCCATCCCTATCTTAACAAACAATGGCGTATCAAATCGCGCTAAAAACGTCATCACTTCTGCTTTAGTTGCAAAATCTAAGGCAATAATCGGTGTCTGTTTCAAGTTAATTGTGCCCCCTTTGTGTACGCCCTTTAAGTTCATGGATATGTGTAACACCCAATTCGTCCAAACGTGATGGGAGATCATCTATAATATCCTTACATACCATGGGATTTTGGAAGTTTGCTGTTCCTACTGCGACAGCATCTGCTCCTACTGATATGTAATCAATAACATCTTGTACATCTTGTACGCCTCCCATTGCAATGATTGGAATATCAGGTAAAGCTTTACGTACTTCATAAACCATACGCAGTGCTACGGGCTTTATTGCTGGGCCACTTAAACCACCGATAATATTATTAATAATAGGCTGACCTGTATTGGCATCAATACGTAAACCGACTAACGTATTGATCATCGTTAAACCATCTGCATACTGTGCAATGGCTGTTGCCATTTCAACAATATTTGTGACATTAGGAGATAGTTTAACATACACCGGAACATCTGAGACTGCCTTAACTTTGCGTGTCAGCTCAGCAGCAACTTGAGGATCCACCCCAAATTGCATACCCCCTTCTTTGACATTAGGACATGAAATATTAAGTTCTAACGCTTGAACATTAGGTGCCTTTGAAATATGTTCTGCTACGTATACATAGTCTTCTTCCACCGAACCTGCAACATTTGCAATAATAGGAACATCGTATTGTTCTAATGTTTTAAGTTCATGCTCTAAAATATGATGTACACCCGGATTTTGTAAGCCGATCGCATTAATCATGCCACTATCTGTTTCAGCAACACGAGGGGGTTCATTACCAAAACGTACTTCCTTTGTCGCCGCTTTAATCATTATTGCACCTAGTTCAGAAAGATCATAAAACGCACCATATTCTGCGCCAAATGCGAAACAACCACTAGCTGGCATAATAGGATTTTTAAGGGATAAACCGGGGATATCAATGTTTAATCGACTCATAATACGACCGCTCCTTTTTCAAATACTGGTCCATCTGTACATACTTTAACATAATCTGTTGGACTTTCAGGGACATGACAAACACACGCATAACATGCACCTACACCACAGCCCATACGTTCTTCGAGAGAAATATAACCCGGCACATCTTTAAGTGTATACATCTGTGTCAATGCTTTTAACATAGGTTTAGGTCCACAAGTATAGTAAATATCATAATCTACGGGTAACTGATCAATAACTGTTGTAACAAAACCTTGTGTTCCTGCTGTCCCATCTTCTGTCACAATATATGTTTCTCCCAATGCTTCAAATTGTGATTGATAGAAAACGTCTTTTTGAGATCGAAAGCCAAGTACATGCACCGTTTCGATACCACGGGCATTTAATTGTTTTGAAAGTTCATAAAGCGGTGGTACGCCAATTCCACCACCAACGAGCAATGCTTTTTGCTTTGCTTTATCGACCGGAAATCCATTGCCAAGAGGTGCTAATATATCTAACTCATCCCCTTGATGTAGTGTTGCTATTTTCTGTGTGCCTGCACCTTCCGCACGAAATAACATTGTAAAGCTTTGGTTCGCTGGATCAATCTCACAAATTGAAATTGGACGTCTAAGCATATGTTGAGAACCTTGACCCACTTTAATATGTACAAATTGTCCCGGTTCTTTTAATTGTTCAACAATAGGTCCTGATACTTTCAATTCATAAATGCGATCTGCTATTTGTTCGTTTGAAATGACCGTTAACTTTTCCACCGCTATCGTCCTCCTACATATTACGCATTGAAAATGTCATACTTTCAATAACATTTGTTAATGCATTTGCCGTATCTAATGACGTCAAACAAGGTACTCCATTTTCAACTGATGTGCGACGAATTTGGAAACCATCGCGTTCGATTGTTTTTCCTTTCGTCATCGTATTGATGACTATTTGAACGTCACCTTCTTGAATTTTTGTGATTAAATCATCTTGTCCTCCAATTTTACCTACTGTTTCAACTTTGATATGATGCTCTGCTAGTTTTTGAGCTGTACCTGACGTTGCAATTATTTTATATCCTACTGCATTGAGACGTTGTGCAATTTTTACCATTTCTTCTTTATCTTTATCACTCACAGTAATAAGCGCTGTCCCATAATCTTTTACAGTCATACCGGCAGCAGTTAACCCTTTGAATAGCGCTTTTTCGAGTGTTAAGTCACGTCCCATAACCTCTCCTGTCGATTTCATCTCTGGTCCTAATGTAATATCAACATTTTTGAGCTTATTAAAGCTGAAAACAGGTGCCTTAACGTAAACACCCTCACGATAAGGTTGTACACCTTGTTGATAACCTAGGTCTGCCAACCGATCACCAATGATTGTGCGCATTGCCAATTGTGCCATTTGAATTTCCGTAATTTTACTTAAAAATGGCACAGTACGACTCGCACGTGGATTCACTTCAAGTACATAAATTCCATCATGTGCAATTACGAATTGAATATTAATTAAACCGACAATATTTAAGCCTTTTGCTAATTTGATGGTATATGCTTCTAGCGTTGTAATGTCCTCATTTGATAACGTTTGTGGTGGATAAACCGCAATGGAGTCACCTGAGTGAACACCTGCACGTTCAATATGTTCCATAATACCTGGAATAACGACCGTCTCACCATCACTAATCGCATCAACTTCTATCTCTTTACCTGTTAAGTAGCGATCAACAAGAACTGGATGATCTGGACTTGCTTTAACGGCTTCCGTCATATAATTGCGCAATTCATCATCATTATAAACGATCTCCATAGCTCGTCCACCTAGAACATAAGATGGACGTACAACAACTGGATAACCAATTTCTCGTGCATTATCAAGTGCTTCTTGTGCTGATGTTGCTGTTTTACCTTTAGGTTGTGGCACATCAATAGCTCGCAATAACGCTTCAAACTCTTTACGATCTTCAGCACGATTGACGTCTTCGAGTGATGTTCCCAAAATTTGGACACCGTGTTTTGCTAATTTGTCTGCTAAGTTTATAGCAGTTTGACCACCAAACTGTACGACGACACCTTTGGGTTGTTCAAGATTAATAATATTCATCACATCTTCTTCGGTCAGTGGCTCGAAGTATAACTTATCAGAGATGGAGAAGTCTGTTGATACTGTTTCAGGATTATTATTGATGATGATTGCTTCATAACCTGCATTTTGAATTGCCCATACAGCATGAACTGTGGCATAATCAAACTCTACACCTTGACCGATACGAATCGGTCCCGAACCGAGAACAATAATTTTCTCCTTCTCCGTCACAATCGACTCATTCTCTTCTTCATATGTACCATAGTAGTATGGTGTTGCTGACTCGAATTCTGCCGCACATGTATCTACCATCTTATACACTGGTTTAATGTCATGCGCTTGACGTAACGCATAAACTTCTTCTTCTGTCATTTCAAAACGATGCGCAATCGTGCGATCACTAAATCCATAATGTTTCGCTAATTTTAAATAATCGATATCCCCTTTATTTGCTTTTAAAGTATGCTCAATATCGATAATATTTTTAAATTTATGCAAGAAGAAGTAATCAATCTTGGTCATCTCATGTAACTCTTCTAATGTTGTACCACGTCGAATCGCTTCACCAATAAAGAATAGTCGTTCATCATCTTGTGCTTGAATACGTTGTTTAATGTAGTCTAAGTCAAATGATTCACCATTCGGTAAGCCTAAGTGATGTACACCATATTCTAATGAACGAATGGCTTTCAATAAAGACTCTTCATATGTACGTCCCATAGACATCACTTCGCCGGTTGCTTTCATTTGTGTTCCAAGTTCACGCTCTCCTTTTTCAAATTTATCAAATGGGAAGCGTGGAATTTTCGAAACAATATAATCTAGGCTCGGTTCAAACGCAGCATAAGATGTTCCTGTGACAGGGTTTTTCATTTCATCTAATGTCATCCCCACAGCAATCTTGGCAGCAAGTTTGGCAATCGGGTAGCCCGTTGCTTTAGAGGCTAGCGCGGACGAACGCGATACTCGTGGATTCACTTCGATAATATAATAATTCATTGAATGTGGATCCAAAGCTAACTGAACGTTACAGCCTCCTTCAATACCTAAAGCACGAATAACTTTTAACGAAACATCACGCAACATTTGGTATTCTACATCAGATAATGTTTGACTTGGTGCAACAACAACTGAATCACCTGTATGAATACCCACTGGATCGATATTCTCCATGTTACATACCACGATTGCATTGTCATTCTTGTCACGCATCACTTCATACTCAATCTCTTTATAACCTGCAATCGACTTTTCAATTAAACATTGAGTTGCTGGACTATATTTTAAGCCATTTAATACAACTTCTCGCAACTCTTCATCATTGTGACAAATACCGCCACCTGTTCCTCCCATTGTGAAGGCAGGTCGAACAATCAATGGATAACCCACTTTTTCTTTAAAGTCAAATGCTTGTTCTAGTGTATTAACAATATCACTCTCAGGCACAGGCACCTCTAATTCGTTCATCAAAGCTCTGAATTGCTCACGATCTTCTGCTTGATTAATCGATGCAAGCTCCGTCCCCAACAGTTTTACGTTATTTGATGCAAGAACGCCACTTTCATATAATTCAATCGCCATGTTTAAACCTGTTTGTCCACCAAGTGTTGGCAACAAGGCATCTGGCTGTTCTTTACGAATAATACGCGCAATAAAATCATGCGTTAAAGGTTCGATATACACTTTATCTGCAATCTCTTTATCTGTCATAATCGTAGCTGGGTTGGAGTTAACAAGAATTACACGATATCCCTCTTCTTTCAAAGCTAAACAAGCTTGTGTTCCTGCATAATCAAACTCTGCTGCTTGCCCAATAATGATCGGACCTGAACCGATAACAAGAATAGTTTGAATATCTTTTCTTTTAGGCATTGTGAACGCGCTCCTTTTGTTTATTTTCTTGCATTAAATCAATAAATTGGTCAAATAAATAGTTAGAATCTGTCGGTCCCGGACATGCTTCTGGGTGATACTGTACTGAAAAAGCTGGCAAAGTTTTATGTTTTAATCCTTCGACCGTGCCATCATTTAATGCAATGTGTGTAATTTCAAGATCCGTATGATCGATAGATGCCGCATCAATCGCATAACCATGATTTTGGCTCGTTAAAGCGATTTGACCTGTTGCTAAATCTTTAACAGGATGATTCGCTCCACGATGACCAAATTTCATTTTGAAAGAAGTTGCACCTTGTGATAAAGCGAATAATTGATGGCCTAAGCAAATACCAAAGAAAGGAATTTTGCCCAAAATACCCTTAATCATATCTAATGCTACTTTTACATCATCTGGATCTCCGGGGCCATTCGATAGCATCACACCGTCTGGATTCATTTTAAGGATTGTTTCTGCCGTTGTATCGTATGGGACAACTGTAACTTCACATCCACGTGCATTAAGTTCGCGTACAATATTTTGCTTTTTCCCAAAGTCAACAAGTACAACACGTAAATCAAATCCCGTGGAAACATACGGTGTTTTTGTTGAGACAGTAGGTACTTCTGTACGTGGGAGTTCTAGGTTTTTTAATGTTTCAATTGTTGTGTCAATCTCTTGTTCATCATCAACAAACGCTGCTTTTAATACACCATGTTCACGAATCTTTTTTGTAATACTGCGTGTATCTACACCACGGATTCCGGGAATATTATATTCTTTTAATACATCATCGAACGATTTTTGTGCGCGATAGTTACTTGGATAATCACAAGCCTCTTTGACAACAACCCCATTTAATGTTGGTGTAAGAGATTCAAAATCATCATAGTTAATACCATAATTTCCAATCAAAGGATATGTGAAAGTAATAATTTGACCCGTATATGATGGATCTGAAATTGTCTCTTGATACCCCGTCATTGCTGTATTAAATACAATTTCCCCTTTTGTTAGATGATCTGAACCAAGCTTAAACCCTGCATAATATGAACCATCCTCTAAAACAATATAACGCTTTTCAAACATTAGTATTGTGCCCCCTCATAACGAATATCGCCTTCAACCATTGTTAAAATTGGATTACCAAACACTTTTTCCCCAATAAATGGTGTGTTTGTTGCTTTAGATAAAAAGTCTTCTGCTTTAATCTCGTATTCATCATCAAGATTAATCAGTGTTAGATCCGCTAACGCTCCCTCTACTAAGCGGCCATATGGTAAATCAAATGTATCTGCTGGTTTTACTGTTAAATAGTCAATAAGTTGTTGCAATGACCACTCCCCATTTTTTACAAAATGTGTATAAAGTAGTGGGAATGCTGTCTCACTTCCTACAATACCGAATGGTGCACGTGTCATCGGTTGATTTTTTTCATCTGCCGCATGAGGTGCATGATCTGTTGCAATACAATCAATCGTACCATCTAGTAAGCCCTCGATTAATGCTGCTTTATCCTCTTGACTGCGTAAAGGTGGGTTCATCTTATAAATCGCATTATCTCCTGGTACATCATCTTCTGTTAATAACAAATGATGTGGTGTAACTTCTGCTGTGACAGGAATACCAGCTCTTTTAGCATCTCGGATAACACGTACGCTTTCTTTAGTTGATACATGGCATACATGATAATGACAACCCGTTGCCTCACTCAATAATACATCGCGTGCAATTTGTACCGATTCACAAATATTAGGAATGCCTGGAATACCTAACTCCGCACTTCGTTTTCCTTCGTGCATTGCTCCACCATAAATCAAACTATTATCTTCACAATGTGCCACAATCGCTCTATTTTGTGCTTTAGCTGCTTGCATTGCCTCATACATCATTGCAGCTTCTTGTACACCTACACCATCATCTGTAAAAGCGAAAGCACCTTCTGTTGTTAGTGCTGCAAAATCCACATGTTGTTTACCTGCTTGGCGTTCTGTTATTGACGCATATGGTAAAACCCGAACGTGTGCGTTGTCTCGGATCAATTGATTTAAGTTTGCAAGATGCTCAACTGAATCTGGAACAGGCTTTGTATTAGGCATTGGACATACTGTTGTAAAACCGCCACGTGCAGCTGCTTTTGTCCCTGACTCAATCGTTTCTTTATGCGCGCCACCCGGTTCTCTTAAATGAACATGTACATCTATAAAACCAGGTGCTAAAAAATGTCCTTTTGCATCGATAATTGTCATATCTGATGTTGGTGTAATAGCTGGGGCAATTTGCTTTACGATTTTACCGTCTATCAATACATCTACTTTTTTCAATGAATCTGCTGCTAACATTTTTGCATTTTGAATTAATTTCATCTTGTTTCGCTCCTTTTATCATCCTATTGTTTCAGTCAAAACTGCCATTCGTAAGTACACACCATTTTCCATTTGCTTAAAAATGCGTGACTTCGGTGCTTCTACAAGTGTATCTGCAATTTCAACACCCCGATTTACCGGTGCTGGATGCATCACGATTGCTGTGTCTTTGAGTTGCGCATAGCGCGCTTCGTTCAAGCCATAATGCTCATGATACGTTGTTGCATCAAATCCTGTGCGCGCTTCCTCATGACGTTCATGTTGCACACGCAATAGCATCACAATATCGACATCGTCAATGACATCATCAATATCTACATAATCCCCATCCATCTCTTCATCTTGCCATATTTTAGGACTTGCAAAGACAACTTTAGCACCTAAAGCTGTCAGACTATAATAATTGCTACGTGCGACACGTGAATTTTTAATATCACCACAAATTACAATTTTCAGTCCTTCAAAACTACCGTATTCTTCATAAATCGTCATTAAGTCTAATAAACTTTGCGTCGGATGCTGACCACTTCCATCTCCAGCATTAATAATCGGAATGCCCATGTCCATTAATGACTGATAATAATCATTTTCTTGATGTCGTATCACCAATGCGTCACAACCAATACTCTGCAATGTTCGACACGTATCATACAACGACTCACCTTTTTTTACTGATGATGTAGCTGTCTCAAAATGAATCACTTTCATATTTAAACGCTGTTCTGCCATTTCAAAGCTACATTTCGTTCGTGTTGAGTTTTCAAAGAACAAATTTGCGATGTATTTCCCTTCTAAACTTGGCTGTAACGTACCAAGTTTATATTGTATTGCTCGATTAATAAGATGCTGCATTTCTTCAACTGATAAGTCTGCCATTGAGACAAGATGTTTCATGACATGTCCTCCTCATATGTTATCTTTTGGGTAATAACAAGTTTAAGATGATACCTGCTGTTGCTGATAATGCCATACCTTCAATCGTTAAATTCACACCAAGATTTGATAAGTTCAGCATCATATTGCCAATACCGATGACGAGTATAACAGATGCAATCACTAAGTTACGGTTTTGCGCAAAGTCAACTTGGCTTTCAACGATCATACGTAATCCACTCGCTGCAATCGTACCGAATAATAGAATTGACACACCGCCCATTACAGGGGTTGGAATGGATGATATAAGTGCTGTAAATTTCCCAACAAATCCGAGTATAATTGCAATCACTGCTGCGCCACCAATAACGTAGATACTATAAATCTTAGTAATTGCTAAAACACCAATATTCTCACCATATGTTGTACTCGGTGGACCACCAATAATACTTGAAAACATCGTTGATACACCGTCACCAATAATCGAACGATGCAAGCCAGGATCTTTAAAGAAGTTACGTCCTACAATCTTGTTGATAACCATTTGATGCCCAATATGTTCACTCACTGTCACAAAAACAATGGGTAACATCACTGCTACAAGACCAATATGTAATGACGGATGGTAATCAACATACGGAATATAAATATCTGGAAATTGAAGCCATCCCGCTTGTGCAACCGGCTTAAAATCTACAATACCAAAACAAATTGCTGTAATATAACCAACAATAATCCCCACTAATACAGGAATTAATGAAAAGAATCCCTTAGCAAAGCCTTGTACAATTAATGTAACGAGTAATGTCACTGCAGCAACAGCAACATAACTTAAATTATAGCCTTCCATTGCACTTGAATTTTCAAACATTGCCATATTCACGGCTGTCGGTGCCAAACTCAAACCAATAACCATAATCACGGGACCGACTACTACTGGTGGTAATAAATGCATTAACCAATTTGTACCACTTATTCGAATTGCAATACCGATGACAACGTACATCACGCCGCTCATAAAAAGTGCTACAAGCATATCTCCAAGACTGTTTGTACTGAGTCCTGTAATTATCGGTGTAATAAACGCAAAACTTGATCCCAAGTATGCAGGTATTTTACCTTTAGTAATCAAAATATAAAGGAGTGTTCCAATTCCTGAAGCTAAAAGTGCAGATGATACAGGCAAACCCGTCAAAAATGGAACAAGTACTGTGGCACCAAACATTGCAAATAAATGTTGTACACTTAAAAATGCCCATTGCCCTACCTTAGGCTTTTCATGTACATCGAGTACCGGTGTTACCGTTCTTTTAAACATTTGTTCATTTTCCATGTTGTTCTTCCTTTCGTATAAAAAAAGTCCCTTAACCATTTTGTTAAGAGACTGAGGTATGCAACAATATAGACATCATGTAGTATCATACATTTACATAATCAAGCGGTTATGCTGTGCTATGTATGGTATGATGTATCACTTTTTGTCTATTATTACAACTTACCTTTGCCAGTCTCTCGTACTGAATTAAAAGGTTTTTTATGTAATTACAACCGCATTGCGATCGTCTATTTCTGATAAATATACGTTAACAGATTCTTCATGTGCCGTTGGGATGTTTTTACCAACAAAATCTGCTCGAATAGGTAACTCACGATGCCCTCGATCAACGAGTGTAGCAAGACCAATTTTTTTAGGACGGCTATGCAATAAAATAGCGTCTAATGATGCACGTACTGTACGTCCTGTATAAAGCACATCATCGACAATAATCACAACACGATTGTTAATATCTGCATCAATCATATATGTCTTATCATTGACTGTATGACGCGATGCCACATCATCACGAAAACTTGTAATATCTAATGTTCCTGTTGGTACATTGACTGATTCAATTTGTTGGATTTTTTGTTGAATACGCTGTGCCAAAAACTCACCACGTGTTTTCACACCTAATAATACAAGGTTTTCTGATCCTTTATTGTACTCTAAAATTTCATGTGCAATACGTGTCACTGTACGATTAATTGCTGATTCATCTAAAATGATACGCTCTGCCAACACAAACCCTCCTATGCAACAAAAAAACTCACATCTTGATAGACATGAGTTCAATAAGAATTGAAATAATTCATGCTTAGAAGATACATATCTCGTATGTTTTGATCTTGTTACATGTCTTATTTCATTATCGTATATATCATGTCTTTTAAGCCTCACGGGACTTATATTTAAAGACGCTTTATTTTTGTTTGCTTTACTGCTATATATGTTACTCTTTTTTATATCACTTGTCAAAATGATTTCGTACTTTTAATGGGAAATATCGGCATATTTTTATATTTCTTCACGACGTGCCTGTTCAATAATAGATTCAAATACTTGTGGTAATGGTGCTGTACGTTCAATATATTCACCTGTTCTTGGATGTTCAAAACCAATCACGCCTGCATGGAGTGCTTGTCCACCTATATCGAGTGTTTTTTTGGGACCATATTTGGGATCTCCAACTAATGGATAGCCGATATATTTCATATGTACACGAATTTGATGTGTACGTCCTGTTTCTAATTCACATGATACTAATGTATATTTCTTAAAGTTTTCTAAAACATTAAAATGGGTTACAGCTGGTTTACCGTCGTCCTCTACCGCCATAGATTGACGATCATTTTTATTGCGACCAATCGGTGCATCAATCGTACCAAATTCATGTGGAATATGCCCATGTACGAGTGCTGTATATTTACGCGTCACTGTTTTAGCCATCAATTGCTCAACGAGCGCACGATGTGCAACATCATTTTTGGCAACCATTAATAAGCCTGATGTATCTTTATCTATACGATGCACAATACCCGGTCGTATCTCTCCATTAATTCCTGACAAGTCTTTAACTTGATACATTAAACCGTTCACTAATGTTCCCGAATAATGTCCTGCTGAAGGATGTACTACCATTCCTTTAGGTTTATATACAATCGCAACATCTTCATCTTCATAATAAATATCAAGATTTAAATTTTCAGGCTGAATGTCTGCTTCTACAACTTCTTTTTCAGTGACAACAATTTGATCACCTAACTTCAATTTATAGTTAGATTTCACAGCTTTACCATTGACCTCAATTAATCTTTCTTTTATCCAATCTTGTAACTGACTACGCGACCACTCCGAATTGAATGCTGGTAACACTTTATCAATGCGCTGTAAATGATATGCTGTATCCTCTATTGTAAACTTAAATTTTTCCATATTTTATACCCTACCTTTAGTTTGTTGATCTTTTAATAAGATAATCACGAGTAAAACCACACCAATCGTTAAACTTGCATCAGCAATATTAAATATTGGAAAGTCATAACTAAAAAATACCGTATCAATAAAATCAACGACTTCACCATGACGAACACGGTCAATAAAATTTCCAACTGCGCCTGCAAGAAGCAAACTTATCGCAACCTGCATCAACATATTTCCTTTGGTTTCTTTAACATAAAACATGATTAATGCAACAATGATCACCACAGTAACAATATAGAAAAAAAACATCTGTCCACTTAAAATCCCCCAAGCTGCGCCGTCATTACGATGAGATGTAATAGATAAAAAATGAGGAATAACAACAAATGATTCGCCTACTTTCATCTGTGTCGCAATCAGCCATTTTGTAAGCTGATCCCCAATTAATATGACAAATATTATAAATAATGATAACCCGATATAGTAATGTCGTTTCATTTTATTTAATCCTTTCTATATGGATGCACTGCTTTATTATAACATCTGTTCGGTGAGAAAGGGAGTAAGTCTCAGCGCCTAATTCAGTGAAATTTCAACACTTTTCCACTATCATGCTTATAATTGCTTTCATGCATGAGAGATAGAATTAACATTCATAGTCTTACTTTGATTTCAGATAACTACTTTGATTTGTAAATATTTTCTCACTTGTTTAAGCACGTTTTCTATATCTCAGTCTTCAGTACAACGACGTTCAACCCAAAAAGCCCCCCTTGTGCAGGGGGATAGAACTTTAAAAATCTTTTATAACCATCAAGATCTCAGTTCTAACACCTATACAATAAGGGGGCTGGGTGTCCGTTACACAAGTGTTTTGACAACTTGTTGACATCTCGGACAAAGATTTGATAACTCGCCTACTGTACCTAGGCTATCACTATAATTCCAACAACGCTCACATTTTTCGCCATCTGCCGGCGCAATATCAATTGTTGCATAATGATATGCATGACCTACTGGCTTATCAACTACTTCAACTTGTGACACAATAAATAATTGATGTAAATCATCAAAGTCTTTTAAGAATGACACCGTATTGAAAGACTCACTATTTCCAATACATACTTTTGCTTCTAATGATTTACCAATTACTTTTTCATTACGTGCTGCTTCAAGCGCACGGTTGACATCATCACGTAATGCCATAAATTGTGACCATTTTTCAATCAATGCTTGGTCTACTGTTTTACGTTCTGGCATATTTGTAAGATGTACACTTTCAACTGTTTCTTGTTCGATATGTGACCATACTTCGTCTGCAGTATGTGGAATAATTGGTGCTAATAATTTGGTCATATTCACTAAAATTTCATATATCACTGTTTGCATACTGCGACGTTTATGCGATGATTGCTCTTCAATATATAAAATGTCTTTACCGTAATCAAGATAGAAGTTACTTAACTCTACATTGATAAAATTTTGTACTTCTTGATAAATATCTAAGTAATCATATTTATCGAAATGATCGAGTGCTTGATTTGTAAATTCACGTAGACGATTTAAAATATAGCGATCAACTTCTAATAAGTTCTCTTCTGAAACTTTATCTGTTTCAGGGTTATAATCATTGATATTTCCTAATAAGAAACGTAATGTATTACGAATTTTACGATATACATCTGCCACTTGTTTTAAAATCTCATCTGAAATACGTACATCTGCAAGATAGTCAACAGAACTTACCCAAAGACGTGCAATATCTGCACCTTTTTGTTTTACGATTGTTTCAGGTACGATCACATTACCCAACGATTTACTCATCTTTTTACCTTCACCATCCATAACAAAGCCATGTGACAATAGCATTTTGTATGGTGATACCTGACGTGTTGCGACTGATGTTGTAATAGATGAGTTAAACCAACCACGATATTGGTCACTACCTTCTAAATACATATCAGCTGGGTAACTGAGCTCTGGACGTGTTTCAAGTACACCACGATGAGAAGAACCCGAATCAAACCATACGTCCATAATATCTTCTTCTTTTGTAAAGGTACCATTTGGGCTTCCAGGATGTGTAAAGCCTTCTGGCAATAAATCTTTTGCTTCACGCTCAAACCATATGTTCGATCCATGTTCCTCAAATAAGTCTGCCACATGATAAACAGTCTCTTTTGTCATGATAATGTCACCATTTTCTGCATAAAAGACTGGTAATGGCACGCCCCACACACGTTGACGTGAAATGACCCATTCACCACGATCACGAATCATATTGTAAATTCGTGTTTTACCCCATTCTACCTTGAACTTTGTCTCTTCAATAGCATCTAAAATGTCTTGACGTACTTTTGAGATTGATGCAAACCATTGTGGCGTTGCACGGAAAATAACAGGTTTTTTTGTACGCCAATCATGTGGATAACTGTGTGTAATAAAATCAAGTTTGAGCAGGGCACCTTTATCTTCTAACAATTCTGTAATCGCTTTGTTTGCTTTATCATAAAACATACCTGCAAACTGACCTGCTTCTTCTGTAAATACACCTTTATCATCAACAGGGCTAATCACTTCTAAGTCATATTTTTGACCTACAATATAGTCATCTTCCCCATGACCGGGTGCTGTATGAACACAGCCTGTTCCGGCATCTGTTGTAACATGCTCACCATTGATTACAAGCACACGTCGCTCGGCGATAAATGGGTGATAAGCCTCAATATATTCAAGATCTGATCCTTTTACTTCTTTTTCACGTACCAATGTTTCTTTGTCCCAACCTAGTTGCTCCGCTACTTCATCTACCAATGCCGCAGCTACAATATATTTCGTACCTTTGACATTCATTTGTACGTATGTCAGTTCAGGATGCACTGAAATTGCAACGTTAGCTGGTAATGTCCATGGCGTTGTTGTCCAAATAATAAATTTAGCATCTTCATCAACTACACCTTTGGTATCCTTTATATCAAATGAAACGTAAATTGAAGCTGAACGTTTATCATGATATTCAATTTCTGCTTCAGCTAATGAAGACTCGCTAGAAGGTGACCAATATACAGGTTTCTTCCCTTTATAAATTAATCCTTTATCCGCCATCTCACCAAATAAACGAATTTGTGCAGCTTCATATTCCGGCTTCAACGTGATGTAAGGATTGTCAAAATCTCCATTGACACCTAAGCGTTGAAAGTCTGCTTTTTGGTTTTCAATTTGTTCCATTGCAAAAGCTTCACATTTTTTACGAAATTCCGCCGTAGACATTTCTTTACGTTTTACACCTTTTTTCGTCAGTGCCTGCTCAATCGGTAAACCGTGCGTATCCCATCCCGGAACATAAGGTGCATAAAAACCTTGCATTGTTTTATAACGTACAATAAAATCTTTCAATATTTTATTCAAAGCATGTCCCATATGTAAGTTCCCATTCGCATAGGGTGGGCCATCATGTAAAATAAAATGTGGTTGTCCTTCATTTTTAGCTAATAGCTTATGGTATAAATCTTGTTCACGCCACTTTTGTTGAATTTGTGGTTCCTTGTTAGGGAGACCTCCACGCATTGGAAATTTTGTTTTAGGCATTAATAACGTATCTTTGTACTCCATATCCATTACACTCCTTTAACTTAAAAAAGAACTCTAAGCTCAACTAACAGGGACGGCTATGCCGCGGTACCACCCTTATTAACTCAGCTTAGAGTTCTCTCCATTCATATTGATTAATCATAAAGTCAGTGATACAAGAAAAGGTCATCCGCTAGGCTCTCACCTTCCCTAGCTCGCTGTAATCATCACTTATTTTTCTTGCTTGTCTGTCTTCGGTTCTTCTGTTTTTTCACCCTGCTTTTGTTGCTTATCTTGATGAGTTAGCTCTTTTTCATCAAGATGTTTAAAGTTTTCTTCAGATACTTGCTGTGCATCTAAATCATAATTGAGTAAGTAATCCCAATCATCATTTTTGAGTAAATCTAATTGTGCTTCGACTAACATTCTGAAGCGTGAACGGAAAACTTTAGATTGACGTTTCATATCTTCAGTTTGGAATGAAATACGTCGTGCTTTTTCAATGCTATCGTTGACAATACGATTACCTTCTGTTTGTGCTTTGGCAATAATAGCATCGTGTTCTTTTTGTGCAGCTGCCTTCGTTTCATCTGCAGCACGTTGCGCACTTACAATCGCTTCACCGACGGATTTTTCTACTTCTTTAAACGACTGAATGTGCGCATCTCGTTCAGCTAAAACTTGTTGCAACTGTTTTTTGTCCTCTTTTAAGCGCTCAATCTCTCTCGATAATTCACTCAAATAAGATTCAACCTCAGTTGGCTCAAAACCATTTTTGATACGCGTAAATGATTTATTTTTAATTTCACTTGGTGTATAAGCCATTGATCTGTCCTCCTCCATCATACACTATTTGAATAATGTTTGATAGGTTATTCTTAATTTATCTTTTTTTGTACGTTCTCCAATCGTTACAATACGTGCACGTCCAAAACCTTGAATCGACAACAAGTCACCTTGCTCCAGCTGATAATCAACAGATTCGATAACCGTGTGATTGACTTTTACACGCTTTCTCTTGATTAACGCTTGAGCTATACTGCGTGACTTATGTATCATATCTTTCAGTACAACATCTAGTCTTAACGCAGTAACTGTTGTATCCACAGTCTCCCAGTATGCTTTTGATTGTACCATATCTTGTACAGAAACGACATTGAGTTTGACTGTGGCACCTTTAATTTTTGTTAATTCCATCATGATATAGGATTCCAATTGATTTGTCAAAACAAACTGTATGCGTTCTCCAATAATAATGTCACCCACTTGCTCGCGTTCAATACCTAATGACATCAATGTACCTAATACGTGTTGATGTTGAATGGTTACAAACTTTTCTGGGTAATCAATCTCTACTACACAAAGTTCAAAATCTGTTTCAGTTGGGACATAATAATCTGGTGCAATAATTGCTCGACATCGCTCAGCTTGAGGTCCACCATTAAAATGTACAACGATATCTGTAAAACTACCCGCAATAACCTCTAAAATATATTGTCCGCGTGGGTCTAAAAAGTGTGTAAGAACGGGCGCATATTGCGTGGATGCAATACGTACTTTATCAAGTAATGCATCGATCAATGGCTGTTCCTCACGTCTGAAATGTTGATAAATATCGATAAGATACACCTCCTCCATATGCCTTTTGAAAACATTGAGGGGCTTAAGACACCTCACGCGTCTTAGCCCCTTTAACAGATATCATACTACAAATCTCATATAGTTCATCATGTCTCATCGCCATATTTTAATAAAAATGTTTAACAATGAGGTTAAAAATTGCAACAATTCCTTGAGAAAAAAGGTTTAATACAATAAATGCGACAATTGGTGATAAGTCAATCATTCCAAGTGGTGGAATAAAACGACGAAATGGCTCCAAAAATGGTTCATATAACTTTGCCATAAATCGTCCTACCGCACTTTCTCTTGCACCGGGTAGCCAAGACATAAAGATATATACAATCATCCCAATTGTGTAAATACGTACAACGAATAGAATAAATTGTACAATTTCAGCTAGTAACTCTACACTCATAACATTCTCCTTATTCGTATTGGTTTTCCATCGTTTCAATATGATCCGTAATACTACCTGCGACTTCTACGTTATCTGGTGTACAAAGAAAGATATCTGCACCTACACGCTGAATATCGCCACCAATCGCATAAACCGTACCACTTAAAAAGTCAACAATACGTTTGGCAGATACTTGATCAATACGCTGTAAATTTACAAGTGTAGCACGTCGGTTTTTCAACTCATCTGCAATATCTTGTGTATCTGAAAAAACACGCGGCTCAAATAAACACATTTTTGAGCTACCATTATGGTCAATCTCTTGAGTCTGATTCATACTTACCACATTCCCTTGTCCTTGATAGCTAGTTTGCTGTTGTGTTACTTGATATTTACGTTCACTATGAGGTGACTTTGTACGTGTTGATTGTTTTTTCGGTACAGACTGTATCGCACGTGGACGCTCTCGCTCTGAGGTTGATTGACTTGTTGCTTGTGTCGTTTCTGTACGCTGTGAACGCTCTTGTTGGCGTGCTTCTTCAGCAAAGTTATCCTCTTCTTCTTCAATAGTAAAAAAACCACTAAATAGGTCTTTAATAGCCATTTGTTCACTCCTCTTTTCCTACTAGACGCGTACCAATCCTTACAAATGTTGCACCTGCTTCAGCTGCTATTGCATAGTCATTGCTCATACCCATAGATAACTCAGTACATGGCGCATGCGCTAACTTGTGGGCTTGGATTTCATCACGTTTATGTTTGAGTTGTTCAAAGATCGATTTTAAATAAGGTTGATCATCTGTATAAGGTGCCATCGTCATCAAACCTACTACACGAATATGTTCATACTGTTGTAACATCTCAATAAAAGGCATAACCTCATCTAATGTTACACCGTGCTTCGTTTCTTCACCTGATACATTGACTTGTACAAAACAGTTAATGGTATGGTCTGCACGTTTATCAATTTCTTTCGCTAAACTTTTACGATCTAAAGCATGCAAATAATCGACATCATTAATCACTTCTTTAACTTTACGTGATTGCAATGAACCAATGAAATGCATCGTTACATCATCGGGAAGTGCTTCTTTTTTGGCTAAAAATCCTTCTATACGATTTTCTCCAAAATGACGCACTCCTGCCTCATAAGCTTCTTTAGCTCGCTCTATTGTAACATATTTCGTCACAGCAATCACGTTTGGCAACGAAGGATTGTCACCACTTGACATATTTGCTTGTAACGTCGATTTAATCTCTTCTAAGTTTGCTCTAACTGACATTTACGTCATCTCTCTTTCATTAGATTGTGAAATAAATGCTAACATTCTTCCAGTTTGTCCTTTTTCAACACGATATGAAAAAAAGCGTTCTAAATCTTCAGAGGTCGCATATGTTGTACGATAAATATTAGCATTTGGCACACCATAATGTTCACATAATAAAGCATTGGCCAATTTTAAATCAATACCATGGCGATTCTTACCACGTGTATCAATATATTGTTTAATTTCAATAGGCAACTGTTTAAACTGTTCTAATATCTGATCGTTGATTTCATAGGATTGAGAAGTTGCAGGTCCAATAACAACAAATAAGTCATTTAGATGATGAGGATAATGTTGTAGGACTTCCCGTACGATTTGTTTCACTGTACCACGCCAACCTGCATGTGCTAATGCGATAAAATGATGTTTCGGACTATAAAAGTAAATCGGCACACAATCTGCATAGCACATTGTCAACATCGTATCATGATCATATGTGTACATTCCATCAACACCATATAATATATCTTTAGAAAGCATTTCGATGTTTTTACCTCTGTCTGCTGCTGTAACTTCGACTACTTTTGCTTCGTGTGTTTGAATTGGAAAAACCCAGTTCTGTCTCATTACTCCAATCTCTGAAGCAAGAATCTCTTGATGATATGTCACATTTTCAGGCAAATCATCAATATATCGTGCCATGTTGAACGCATTTTTAGGATATGCACTTATACCACCTTTACGTGTTGTAAATCCTAGCGTCACACCATTTTTACGTGCAGGTGTGTACGCTAAATGATGGCTGTACTGTACAAATTTTTCCATATTGCACCCCCGACTACATTATTGGTACAGAATGAGAAAAAGCTAGGACAATGAAGTAATGACATTTGCCCTAGCATTTTAATTCATAAGTTGTTACAAAGTAGCAGCTACATCATTATACGAAAAATGTAGCACACTTAACTTTGCCTCTATTTATAATAACGCTAAAGTTTAACGACGTGTTCTTCTTGAGCGTCTTTCTTCTCTGTTACGGATAAAGCTTGGAATATCGTCATCAGCTGTACTATGACCACGAACTTCTGTTTCTTTATCTTGACTTACTGATGAAGTGTTACCCGTATTAAAACTTGACTCTTTAGCTGTTGATTGTGATGCACTTGCACCAAATCCAGAATGACCTTGCTTACGTGCTTGTGATGCAGGTTTATCTTCAAAACCAGTTGCGATAACTGTAACTACAATCTCGTCTTGAAGCTCCGGATTAATCACGGTACCAAAAATCATATTTACATCTTCGTCAGCAGCATCTTGTACAATATCAGCCGCTTCTTGTGCTTCAAATAGTGATAAAGACTCTCCACCTGTAATGTTCATTAAAACACCTTGTGCACCAACAATTGATGTTTCAAGTAATGGGGATGAGATAGCTTTTTTCGCAGCTTCAACGGCACGATTCTCACCTGAAGACACACCGATACCCATTAATGCAGAACCTTGGTTGGACATAATCGTTTTAACGTCAGCAAAGTCTAAGTTTACTTCACCTGAAACTGCAATTAAGTCTGAAATACCTTGAACACCTTGACGTAAAACATTATCTGCTTCTTTAAATGCTTCCATCATTGGTGTTGATTTGTCAACAATATCTAATAAACGATCATTTGGAATAACAATCAATGTATCAACAGCCGCTTTCATTGACTCTACACCAGCAGCTGCTTGTGTTTGACGTTTACGACCTTCAAAACTAAATGGACGTGTGACAACACCTACTGTTAATGCGCCCATTTCTTTTGCGATTTTGGCTACAACAGGTGCGGCTCCAGTACCAGTACCTCCACCCATACCGGCTGTAACAAATACCATATCTGCACCTTGGATGGCATCTTCAATTTGTTCACGAGATTCTTCAGCTGCTTTTTTACCAATCTCAGGATTAGCACCTGCGCCTAAACCACGTGTTAATTTTTCACCAATTTGGATCTTTGACTCAGCTTTAGATAGGTTTAAAGCTTGTCCATCCGTATTAATTGCGATAAATTCTACATTGTTCATACCGTGGTCAATCATACGGTTAACAGCGTTATTACCGCCACCACCGACACCGATGACTTTCAGTGTCGCTAAATGATTAAATCCTTGTTCAAATTCTAACATTTACTTTTCCTCCTAATCTTTGTAGCCAATCAATCAAACAGAGATCTCATAATTTTTTTGAATTTACTTTCTTCTTGTTTCGGTTCATCTTGTTCAGCGTTTGCATTATGCGTATCCACATTGCTTTGCTCATCGTTGTTATATGCTTCACCTGATGTATCTTGAGGCTGTTGTTTCTTCGATTTTCTCTTAAATAGAGACTCAAAGCCACTTGGTTTTGAATCGTGTACATTTGTATCACTTTCAATAACTTCTTCCTCAATTTCTTCGTTATCATGATTACTTATTGTAACATAATCCAATAACTCATCGAAAGCAATACTGCTAGAAATTGTAGAAATCGCCGAAGAAAACTCAGGTTTACGTACACCCATCTGTGAAGGTGTATGAATACGCACTTTCTCACTTACCATATCTTGTAATAACTCTTTAACACCTAATAAATTAGCTGAGCCACCTGTAATAACAAAGCCACCGTTCACTTTTGTTAAATCCAGTGCTTGTAAAACATCAAACACTTCGAAGAAAATATCTTCTACACGTGCTTCGATAACGTCACTCAACTCTTTTTGCGTGTATTGTGCAGGTGCATCAGAGTCGATCTGTTCTACTGCAAACACGTCTTGATCGGATGCTGAATCGTAAAATGCATGTCCGTATTGTTGCTTAATCTTTTCAGCCGCATCGTAAGGTGTATTTAAAAACTGAGCAATATCATCTGTAATATGACGTCCTGCCATTAAAATGACATCTGCATCAATCAGTTCACCCCGCTCGTAAAATGCGATTTGTGTTAAATCTTCACCAATATCAATCACACACGCGCCAAGCTCTCTTTCTGTCGGTGTCAAGATTGAACGATAGTTGTATGAATCTGAATAAACATCAAGCACGTCGACACCACTTGACTCTACGCATTTAATCATATTAATCAAAATAGATTTATGAATCGCAATCACACCTGCATCAACTTGTAAAGAATGACGCGCAATCAATTCTTTAGGGTCAGATACTTCGTTGTCTTCGTCTACAATAAAACGAATTGGGAACACGTTGATGACTTCTGTTTCAGGTGCTTCATTTTTACTGCGAATCCCTTCTAGCACTGTTTCAATGTGTGTACCATCAATCTCTGTATCTTCATGAAACTCAATTTTATTTGTTTCATCATATACTTCTGTACCAACAATAGGTAATT
Source organism: Staphylococcus sp. 17KM0847 (assembly GCF_013463155.1). NCBI lineage: Bacteria > Bacillati > Bacillota > Bacilli > Caryophanales > Staphylococcaceae > Staphylococcus > Staphylococcus xeri. The sequence goes on along the minus strand of NZ_CP040781.1, from coordinate 683,418 downwards.
TTAAGAAAACTTCTTTAATATCTACGCCTGATGCAATAGATGCTTTTTTTATTGTATCTTTAATTGCTTGTTTTGCGATATCAAAGTCATCAATCAAGCCATTTTTAATACCATTTGTATAGGTTTGCCCTGTACCTATCACATTAATGCCGTTATGAAATTTTTCACCAACGATTGCTTTTACGCTTGATGAGCCGATATCTACACTAACATAATAATGCTCTTCCATAGATAGGCACCTCCTGACAGTTTTTTACATATTCACACTATTATAAGTTTACAATAACACTGTACCAATGTGAACTATAAACCTGTTTAATTTCTAACTTTTTGTTCATTTTATGTAATCACTAACTTGAATGTGAAAAAGACATTTCGAATATACAAAAGCAAACGAAGGATAGGTATAGGGTGTAAAATCTCTGTTATCCTAGTACCTCACCTTCTCACTCCGCTTCCTTTTCACTCTCTTTAATTTTATTTAATGCTTTTTGTAGTTCATCTTTTGCTTCATCTCTTGACTGTGTACTTGTTTCAACCTGTTGTGCACTTGCTGAATCACTACTACTATCTTCTGAATCATTATATGGAATAAAGCTTGCACCGACTGATAAATCAATATAACCTGCCTCTTTTAATCGTCCAGAATCATCTTTATCTAGCGCTTGAGACATACTCGGATAATATTTCAGTTTCTTAGCAATTGTTTTGGTGTTTCCCAGTACCTCTATACCATCTCGCATATAGAGTTTGATTAAATTAGGCTGTGCCTTTTTAGCAGCATACACCACTTCAGAAATTTGCGCACGCGTTGTACGATCAACTTTATTGAGTGCCTCCACAAGATTTTGTTTATCTGTACCTTTAAACCCTTGCAAATACGGAACTTCATTCGGCACGTTCCCTTTATAATCTTGCAGTATACGTCCACTTTCAATAACTGGGACTTCTCGATCTTTGACCGTCACAATACCTACGATGTCATATTCTTTAACTGTTACAGTGATACGATTGAATAACCCTTTATGTACATTAACTTCTTTAACTAGCGGATGTTTATTAATGCGATCTTCTGCTTTCCCACCATTGTAAGAATAAATGCGTGTATCTTTTTTTATTTTAAGTTGTTTTTCGATTGTCTTATCCGCTATATAATGATTCCCTTCAATCGACACATGTTTAATATAACTGATCGGCGTAAACATATAAATTACAATAAGCACAACGATGAGTAATAATATTGAAACCACTGCACGTTGTATGCGTCGTCTTTTTAACAGTTGACGTCGTCTTTGTTCTTTAAGCATCACATTATCTATCTTTGGGATATGCTCTGTCATTTATTCCACATCCTTAATGTGACGGCAAATGAGCTTTAAACGCCGACACAAACATTTCACCTCGTTGTTCAAAAGTGTCATATTGATCCCAACTTGCACACGCTGGCGAAAGTAAAATCACATCATTCGGTTCTACTATTTCTTGGACTTTTGTCACTGCGTCTGTCACATCAATAGCCCGTATCACTAGCTTTCCTTGACTTTCACCAAGCTTTATAAACTTATCTTGTGTTTCACCAAAAGTAATCATTACACGCACATTATTCATATACGGAATCAAATCATCAAAATCATTTCCTCGATCTAAGCCACCACATAACCAAACGATAGGCTGATCAAAAGAATTCAAAGCAAATTGTGTTGCCAATGTATTCGTTGCTTTAGAATCATTGTAATACTTATTGGTTTTATTATTCCCAATATACTGCAAACGATGTTCAATGCCTGAAAATGTCGTTAAAGACTGAATAATTGCACCAACTGACACACCTGCTAAAATAGCAGCTAATGTGGCAGCTAAAATATTTTCTAAGTTATGTGTTCCCGGTAAAACAATGTCATCTAAATGGATCAGACGAATATGATTATAGACAATATAGTCATTATCTACATAAATACCATCTACTGCTTGTTGTGTCGAAAAATAAAGTATTTTTGATTTTATTTGAGACGTATCAATCAAATGGCGTTGTTGATAATTAAAAATTAAATAATCACTCTCTGTTTGATTTTTAAAAATACGCTTTTTAGCTTCTTGATAATTCTCTAATGTTTCATGGTAATCTAAATGTGCTTCATAAATATTCGTAACAATTGCAATATGTGGTCGATAATGCTCAATACCTAATAATTGAAATGATGAAAGCTCAGTAATTAAATACTCATCAGCCCGAACATCTTGTGCTACTTTTGAGGCCACATATCCAATATTACCTGCTAAATGTCCAACTTCTCTACTTTTATTAAACATATCACCAAGTAATGATGTTACCGTTGTCTTACCATTTGTACCTGTAATACCAATGATTGGGGCTTCTGATATAAGATAGCTGAGTTCGACCTCCGTTAAAATTGTCAACCCACGTGTTTTTGCCTCCTGTAATAACGGAACTGTATAAGGAATACCGGGATTCTTAACAATAATTGGGGATTCATCCAACAATGCGATGGGATGCGAGCCACTCACTACATGAATACCTAATGTTTCTAAGTCTTTCGCATGCACATCTTGTGATAAATCTTTGCCATCATTTACTGTTACTTCTGCACCAAGGCGATGCAATAATTTTGCTGCTTCATAGCCACTCTTTGCCAAACCAAGTACAAGTACCTTTTCCCCCATTAATCCTGTATAGTTTATCAATTAGCTCACTCCAATCCATAGACCGATAAGACCTGTTATTAATCCGACTGACCAAAAGACCGTCACGACTTTCCACTCACTCCAACCTATCAGTTCAAAGTGATGATGCAATGGACTCATCTTAAAAATACGTTTCCCCGTCAATTTAAATGATGTGACTTGTATCATAACGGATAATGTCTCTAAGACAAAGACAAGCCCTATAAACAATAATGAAAGTTCTTGGTTCAGCATAATAGAGATTGTTGCAAAAATACCACCTAGTGCTAGGCTTCCTGTATCCCCCATAAAGACTTTGGCTGGGTTAATATTATAAGGTAAGAAACCTGATAGCGCTGCAATCATAATGATACAAAATAATCCAATAGCTGGTTGTTCTAAAACGAAACTCATTATTGCATACATCGTAAAACCAATAATTGAAAGTCCTGTTGCTAAACCATCTAAACCATCTGTTAAGTTGACAGCATTCGAAAAGCCTACTTGCCAAAAAATAATGAATAAGACATACGCAAAAGACAATGGCAAAGATGCATCTGTAAAAGGCAAATTAATATCAGTAGAGAAATCAAATGCATTAAATCCTTTTGCAACGATAAAAAAGATAACTGCAATGATAATTTGCGCTAAAAACTTTTGCTTACTTGTTAAACCTTGATTGTTCTTTTTAACAACGATGATATAATCATCAATAAAACCAATCAACCCAAAACCAATAGTAACAAAAAGTAAGAGTAGCAATGGGCTTGCTGGTTCTACAAAAACACTCGCAATTATTGTCGTGACAATAGCTCCAATTAAAAAGGTTAAACCACCCATAGTCGGTGTCCCTGTCTTTTTCATATGGCTTTGTGGTCCCTCTTCCCGAATACTTTGCCCAAACTTCATACGCTTTAAAGTAGGTATTAAAATTGGTACTAAAACTGCTGTTATAACAAATGCGATAATTGCGCTAATAATTCCCATAATAGTCTCCTTTATATATTTCGTCTTACATTTCATTTGAAAGATAGTATCTGCATTTCAAGGCGATCTCATATACTGCCAAATAGTGGGAAAGTCTAAACGACATATATTATCCCGCTCAAACTATCTCCCCTATCAATGACAGCAGTGATTAACCTGTTTCTTTTGATGCCATTTCCACTTCAATATCCGCCTTTTTATCTATCGGCGATTGTGCCGATTGTGATTGTGATTTCACAAAACCACTACCTTTAACTTTTACTTTGATGCCTGTTAAAGATTCAAACGCGACAAGGTCATCTCGGGTCCATCCCGTCATATCTGGCATTGTTAAGTCACCATTCGTCAGCAATAAAACATTACTGTTTGGTAATAATCTTGTACTTGATGTTGGACTTTGACTTACGACTTGATCACCACTGCCTATCACAACTGGGTGAAGTGACTGATTCGTAATTTTATCTTCTGCCTTTTCAACAGATGAATCAACAACATCAGGCACTTTATTAATCGTGACTTGTTCATCAAGTTTGTCTTCCCCTACGTTTAAGTATTGCAATGTATTCTTCATAATCGGTACAAATGCTTTACTTACACTCATTTCGTAAGCTTCTTGATCTCGTTTTTGTGCAAGGCTCATACCAGCATATACAACAACACGTGGATTTTTACTTGGGGCATGACCTATAAAACTTGAAAAATATGGATTCGGCCCTTCTACATACCCGCCATTCTCTGGGTCTGCGACTTGTGCAGTTCCTGTTTTGCCTGCTACACGATATCCATCAACTTTAAAATGTTTCGCATGGCTATCTTTGCTATTAACAACGAGATCCAACTCTTTTGCGACTTTTTTCGCCGTTTGTTCCGTCATTGGTTTACCTGTCACTTCACGCTTCCCTTTATAATACGTTTGATCAGACACTGGATTCATAATTGATGAAATAAAATAAGGTCGAATCATCTCACCTTTATTAAATACAGATGATTGAGCTTGGAGCATTTGTGCAGGTGTTACAGTTGTAGATTGACCAAATGTTGTCGTTTTTTGCATCAATTCATTTTCCCATGCAATATTACCACTCTGTTCACCATCAAATAAACTTCCTGTGGTTTTACCAAATCCAAACTTTTCATACCATGATTGCATTTTGTCAACACCTACAAGGTCTTGGAGTTTCATCATCAAAGTATTAGATGAATATGTAAAACCTAAGCTCATAGGAATTTTACCCCAACCTTCTTTATTCCAGTCATAAATACGAGAACCTTGAATATCACGGTACCCCGACTCGTATTTTTCATTCGGTTTAAATTTACCTTCTTGAATCGCTGCAGCAAGACCAAATGTTTTGAATGTCGATCCTGGTTCATAAAGGTTTTGATATAAATCATTTGCCCACTTTTTACCAAAGTTTTCTCCTGTCTCTGGATTAAATGTAGGTCTTTGGCTATACGCTAAAATCTCACCCGTTTTTGCATCCATAACGACAGCAAATAAATCTTTCGGTTCATAGCGTTCTACCATCTTATCAAGCGCTTCCTCTACAAATACTTGAATATTAGAATCAATCGTCAAATGCACATCATCCCCACGTTTAGGTGCCACTTCATTTTTAGAATTCGGGATGATATAGCCCCATATATCTTTCGTGAAAGAGGCGTGACCTGACTCTCCAGACAGATAGCTATCAAATATTTTTTCAACACCTAATGCGCCTTTAAGCTCTCCCGTATCCGCATCTTTTTGCGCCATACCAATCAAATGTGATGCAAAGTTACCATTAGGATAAAAACGCTGCACCTCAGGGTATAACGTTATACCTGGTAACTTCATCTTCTCAATCTTTTCCTTATCATGATAGGTCAAGTTTTGTCCTGCTTTACCAAATTCGACCTGAAAAGCCTTTTTCATATTGAGACGCTTTTCTATATCTTTAGCAGACATATCAATCACTTTAGCCAGTTGTTTCGCTGTCTTTTTTTTATCTACAACGTGCCTTGGCTCTTCTGAATCTTGACTTGCACGCTGATCAATAACAGCTGCCAAGCGAAAACGATCAACATCTTCAGCTAAGATTTTGCCATTTCGGTCATATATTTTGCCGCGTTCTGCACCTTGATCAAGCTGTGACAAATATTTCTGGTTTGCTCTCATAATTAAATCTTCACCAGATGACTGCCCCAATAGCATGACATAGCCATATCTTAAAACCAATGAAAAAAAGAGCAGTCCAAGTACACCAATCAGGAGGACTGCTCCTACTTTATTCTTTTTAATCTTAATTTTTCGTTTCGCCATCTTTACGCACGACCTTTACATTGTCATTCTGTAGACTCATGCCTTGTTTCTGCGCCTTATCATAGATGCGCTCATAAGAAGCGTTTTTCATTGTTTCGGACTTTAATGCACTATTTTGACTTGATTGTTGTTCAATTTTTTGTTCTAAATCTGCAATTTTCCCTCTTGTATCATAGGCATCCATCTTTAAAGACAACATATAAATACTAATAGCTGCAATAATTGCAACAAGAGATATGTATAATAACTTTTCAAATCGCGTCACTTTCACAACTACTTGCTTCTTTATAGTTTGATGCTGTTGTGAAAGTTTCTTTTTCGGGGTGCTTTGTGGTTCTGCTATTTGCTGTTCATACGGTTCATATATTTTCTCTACCGCCATAATATCCGCCTACTCCTTTATTTTAATATTTCTGCAACACGCAGCTTGGCACTTCTCGCTCGGTTGTTGTCTAACAAGTCTTCTTCACTCGCAACAATCGGTTTTCTATTCACACGTTTTAATTTCGGCGTATACGCTTCTGGAAGAACAGGAAGCCCTCTCGGTACATCCGGCCCCTTCTCATACTCTTGAAACATTTGTTTACACAATCGATCTTCTAATGAATGGAACGTAATAACCGAAATACGTCCACCTACTTTCACACGTTCAATCGCTTGTTCTAACGCATCTTCAAAAGCTGCTAATTCATCGTTCACTGCAATACGAATGGCTTGGAATACACGTTTCGCCGGATGCCCTCCCGTACGTCTTGCTTTTGCTGGAATACCTTCTTTAATACATTCCACAAGCTCCAACGTTGTTTGAATAGGGCGTTCCGTACGTTTAGATTCAATTTTACGCGCAATTTGCTTTGAAAACTTTTCTTCTCCATAACGAAAAAAAATCTTGACCAATGCTTCATATGACCACTCATTCACAACTTCATATGCTGATAATGGCTGTGTTTGATCCATTCGCATATCCAATTTAGCATCATGATGATAACTAAAGCCACGCTCTGGCACATCTAACTGTGGACTAGAAACACCTAAGTCATATAAAATACCGTCCACTTTATCTATATCTAAATCATTCAATATTTCATTTAAATATCTGAAGTTACTATGGACAAAAGTCACTTTATGCAATTCATCTCTTAATTTTTCTTTTGCATTCTCAATTGCTGTTGTATCTTGATCAATTGCGATTAGACGCCCTTGATCAGATAATTGACTTAGAAGATACAGAGCGTGTCCAGCACCACCTAATGTACAATCAACATATATGCCATCTTCTTTGATATTCAGTTGATCTACCGTTTCTTTCAGTAACACACTAACGTGATGGAACACATCAACCTCTCCATTCTATTAAAAATCAAAATCAATTAAATCTTCGGCAATCGCTTCAAAATTCTCTTCAGATTCATCGTAAAAATCATTCCATGTTGCTCTATCCCAAATCTCAATACGATTGGAAACGCCAATGACTGTACACTCTTTCTCCAAATTGGCATAAGCTCTTAACTTAGCTGGAATATTAATACGTCCTTGCTTGTCTATTTCCACTTCAATCGCACCAGAGAAGAACATGCGCATAAACTTTCGTGCATCACGTTTTGTCATAGGTAAGGTTTTCATTTTCTCTTCAATGGTTTGCCATTCTTCTAACGTGTAGCCAAACAAGCATTTATCAAGGCCTCTTGTGATAATAAAACGTTCATTTAAATCATAACGAAACTTAGATGGAACAATCATACGTCCCTTAGCATCTAATTTGTTTTCATATTCACCCATGAACAATTTTATATCACCTCACCTTATTTATAATTTACCACATCTCACCACTATCCTCCACTAATTCTATAAAAATCATTAAAAATTATGTTGAAAATAAAAAAAGAGCGTAATTCGTAAATAACGAATCACACTCAAAATACTGGTGTTACTATATTTGAACAACAATTTGATCAAAAGTGTAACGAAGTGGAGGGAAAGTGTGGGATGCATACATATCAATCCCATTTTCATTCAATAATTGTAATGGATTCCAAATCCTTTCCTGTAAACCACCCATCGGATGAAGTGTATGTGTCAAAACTTTAAAATGTCGCATACTCACTTCATTATCTTTTGCAATATTATTCAAATATCGTGTTTTTAGATATTCATATTGATAGGTTTGAATGTCATGATTTTTCTTTAATAAATTACGATTATCTTCTGTATCTGACATTTCTTGAGCTAACACATCATAAAACTGATGCTGTTGTGTGAGCATATTATCAATTTGTTGTAATACCAAATCAGAGGCATGACTACGAATAAAAGTAGCACGTGCTGCTTCAACCCCTTCAGAAATTACATCTTCCACATTCAAATCATACATATCAAGCAATCTCTTAACTTGTGCAGATACATAAGTCATACGCATACGCGGCAAAACAATTGGCATTTCCACATCAAACAAACGTAAAACTTCTTTAAGTTCGCCCCAGTATTTGATTTCACTAGGTCCACCAATAAAAGCAACTGTATTAAAAAGCCACTCTTGCATCAAAGGCCTCGTCACAACATTGTTTGAAAAAAGTTCAGGCTCTTGTTCAACCAATGTCAACAAAGTCTCCTGCGTATAGCACTTTTCACTTTTACTTAACTTGTAGTTACCTGCTTCATAATTCAACAATTGACGTTGCCCTTCTTCATGTAAAAAGAGATGTACATTTGTATGAGTATGTATCATCTTTGTAAGACCTGCTTTTTCCACTTGCTGTTGTGTACGGCGAAAAGCTTTATCCACTTCATCATGACGCTGTACTAATTGTTTGAGTATTGGTTTTTCAACTTGTCTTAACGCCTTGCATTGTGCATCAATCATTAAAATACCATGTGAACCGAAACATCGTTGTACTATTAACTTAAACAAGTCAACCCATGTCTCTGCGCTATCAATAAAATGCTCTATCTCTTCAATTAATGATTTGGAATACACAGTTTCAGGTAGTGCTTCAAAAAACTGTGTTAATGCATTATGTAATGCTTCTCGATCAGGCACATATCGCGATACTGTCGTTTCAGGTGGCGTTAATGTGTGATATTTCACTTTTTTCAATGTACCTGTACGTTGTTGCATAGTATATGCATGATTAACTTCTTCAAAGTCATGATCTTCTCCCGCAATCCAAAATACAGGTACAACACGCGCATCGTATGTTTGAGAGAGCTCCTTTGCTTTAGTAATGATAGATAATATTTTATGAAATGTATACAAAGGACCTGTAAAAAGTCCCGCTTGTTGCCCACCAATAACAACTTTTGCACCATCTGCTAAAGCATTAAGGTTTTCTTGCTGTTCTTCTGTTAATGATACATCAGACATATATGCACGAATTGCACTCGCAACAGCTTGTTCCCTCCCATTATTTGGCGAAGTCATGCGTTGGTCGTAACTTTCACTCGAATTAGGGTCAAACGCATAAAATTTTAAAATTTGGGCATTATGATTGGTATATTCCTTTATAAATGAATCCTTTTCATTGACTGTAATATTTAAACAATCCATGCTCATTTCTCCTTAAATCGTATTCGTTAACAGTATAATATTTAAGCAAGCATCTGACAATTTAACGGCTTACTTCAATAACATTATTAATTGCGATATAATATAGTCAAATCAATAAGGGGGGACTGCACATGGCTAAAGTGACACATCTTGATATTAATTATAAGACTGAAGAACTATTTGAGGCATTCCGTAAAGATTTTGGCAACAAAGATCTTTATATGGTTGATGAATTACACGGTGAAATGATAGATGCAAGTTCTGAGTCACCATTTTATGGCATCTACGTTGGCGAAAAAATCGCAGCACGTATGGCACTCTATCGTAAAGGAGATGTAGAAGAGACGTATTTCCCAGACTATGAAGATTATTTAGTAGTTTGGAAATTAGAAGTGCTCGAAAAATATTGGGGCAAAGGGTATGGTTCTGACTTACTGGCATTCGCCAAATCGTTTGGACATCCTATTAAAGCAATTGCACGATTCGAATCTAAAAACTTCTTCATAAAAAATGGGTTTACAGATTTAGAAGCTAAAAATGATGATGGACACGATATTTTAATTTGGACACCTTAATATAAGTCGTTTATAAACGACTTAAAATCAAAACCATCATACTCCAAAATATATCATCAGATCATAAATAAAAAGCTAGGGACACGGATAAATTCCGAGGCCTAGCTTTTATAGATAATATGAAAGGTTAGCAATTAACCGAAGAAACCAATAACAAAGTCGATACCTTTAGCAACAACGTCAGCAATACCTGTCCCCATTGTTACCCAGTCTTGATCTAATCCTGCTTGTACTGTATCCTTAATTGCGTTGATAATTTCTGACATGTGTCAATACACTCCTTAAATTAAGAATTTTCAAAACCAAGCATGTTACGATGCGCTTCGTTTTGTTAACTTTATTGTATCTCAACCTTGTCAATAAATGTTCAATATTTCTAAACTCTTCTTTTTCAGTGCCTAACTGTTAAAATTGAAGTTAATATCAAACATTTGAGATGCACAACTGTTCCTAACATACTTTAAAATGCTGTCATATCATTTTCAAATATGCGCAGTACAAAAACACTAAAAAGAGAATAATAGCAGACTAAATCAAAATATATTGATAAGCTACACTCTTTCTCTCCATCTAATGCATATAATCGAAGTGTAATTTTCTTGTATTTGCTCTAATTTTTTATAGCAACTTATAAGGAGTCCTAACACTTTATAATTCATGCATCAGCTATGACTGCCCAACTGTTAACTCCACTTACAGATCAAACAGTTTTGCATTAAATTTGATAAGCTATGCATAAAGTCACAAAATACGGTTTATTCTCTTTAAACTATAAGTAATTCAAACAAAGAGGAGGCGTACTCATGACTTGGGCAAGTATTATTCTCGGTATCGTTAGATTAATTAAAGGCTTAGTAGACACATTTAAAAAATAATCTTTACTTTTGTGGTGAGATAGCATATGCTGTCTCACCTTTTTTGGTATACAAAAAGCGCTGATGCCTTATAATTTGAAGTATTAACACCTCAAATATAAAAAAGATATCGAGCGCCTATATATCATAGCATATTAAAATTTCTTAAAATACCCTGATATTCAAGTTATGAATAAAATATCGTTATGACTCATAAGCAACATGCCAATATGACTCTCAGTATTACCTTATAAAATTGAGTACTGTAATAAATTGAGAACTTATTAAACAGACATATACAAGCGAACTACTATCATTTACTTTTCATTCATAGTTTAACTTTCTCTAATCTAAAACTTTATATTCAACAACATTTTATTTAATATCATTAATTGTTCTGGTATTGTATTTCTCGAAACATCAGGATGTGCCTTTATATGTTCATCAACTTTATTTAATTTTACAATGTTATCCCCTTCAATTTTTGAGATATGTGAAAAATTAAAAGGAACATTCTCAGAACCTATTATATATTTTTCGCTTTCTGAACCAGTCTTTAGATATTCATTAATATTATCGCTTATATCTTCTTTTCTTAAACCTTTAAGAAAATGTTCATCTCTCACATTATATTCACCCAAACTGATAATTGGATCAACAGCTAAACATTTTAAATCTAATTTTGAACCATAGTACAATGAACCCGTACCACCTTTAGAAGCACCGTATAATACAATATCTTCTTTATCAATATTGAGTTCTTCTTTAACTCTCATAATGGCATTCGTAATATCATTTTCAAAAGTTTCATTATTCACAGAGTTAATATAATGTGAACCGTGAGAAAGGTTTAAATCCATAATTCTCATAGTATATACATTTTTGACTAGACTTCTTTCAATTCCGTTAAAGAATTTAGTGAACATTCTGTTAGTCATTAAATAACTATCATATACTTCAACGTTTGGCATACATGGAAATATAACAATCAATTTTTTATCAATAGAACTTTTATTTTCTTTACGTTCTACAGGTTTATCTAAAGTATAAAAAACATCTCCTTCTTGATACAAATCATTCCTTTTCCACAATTCTTTAATATATTTACGTTTATAAAGTTTGGATACACCATCTTTATGAAAATATAAAATATAGTCATTTTTAAGCAATTCTTTATATAAACTGTAAATTTTTTCATTTCTTCTAGACATTTGAATGATGTTTTTTTCTGAGTTTAAAATAACTTCAACTGTTTTAGTGTGTAAGAGTTCTAATTCGTCATCAATAAAAATTCGTTGGACACTTCTTGCCAAATCATCTGCCAAACTGTTGCAATTTTTATATGTAATATTAACCAATTCATTTAAAAATTTATTATAAAACTTTTTCTCATAATGTAAATAATATGGTCCCCATATATGGTTTTTATCTAACTTAAAGTGAGTATTGGTCATATCTAGTACTTCAACATCGAAATTTTTAACTATATAATCGTCTAATTTATCCCATACCTTATTCATAGATTCGAAATCTTGTAAAGGAATGTTCTGTTGAGTTCTTAATTCAGTTAAAGTAGTTCCATCTGTGAAAGTATCTGTAAATCTTCCTTTAACTAAAATAACTTTACAGCCTGTTACTTCATTATTTATAAATTCAAAAAATTTATGTATAGCTCGACTCCAAATTTCAAAATACTGACCAAAATCATCATTTATATTTAATGTTCCAGATGTGTCTAATTGGTTAATACCTTTAAAGTTGGAGTTGTTTGTTATATAGCTATTATCTTCAATTTTCAACAATCCAAATTTCACATCTGGATCGAGATCCATTAATAAATATTGTGGTTTTTCTTTTTTTAAAGTTTCCAAAAAACTTTTGTCAAATTCTCTTAATAATAAGTTTTGAACATAATTAGTCTTATTTATAAATGATTCTGTAACTTGTAATTCGAGTTTATCTGACATCAAACTCGGAATGGCTGTTTGATTTTGATGAGCAATAACATCAAAAAACAACTTATAATATGGGTTAATTTTAGAGTTAAAATTATCTCTTGTAATGCAAGATCCAATTGTAGCAACTTTGATAGTCATTATATACATCCTTTACTCGCTTTTGTTTTATTATAATTTAATTAAATAATTCAAACAACAAAAAACATTAATCTTATACAATTGTTATAAAATAGTGCCCTTATCTCCTTAGGATAGAAAATAATGAATCCAGTTTACTCTTTATATCTTCAATTGTTAAATTAAGCGTAACACCTCACGATTAAATACTTCATGGGGTGTTTGCCAATGTAATCATTTATGAGATCTAGTGTTAACCTTATGTATAAATACTTTTATTTGTTCATTAGAAATGTAATATTAGTACTTTTAATGATATATTCTTGAATTAAATCGTTTGTATTTTCGTTCATTTTTCTTTGAAAAGGAAAATGAGATAGAGAACCTAAATTCATCATACTAAGAAGTAAGATAAAAAAAGATTCTTCACCTTTTTTGTATACAAAAAGCGCATAGGTCTCTATAATTTTAAGTGCCTTAAACCCAAATTAAAGGAGACATGATACGCCTATGTGTAATGATATATTAAAACGACTTAAAATAAAAGACAAAAATATACAGGTGGTAGATGTTCAAGACGATGTTGAAGTACGGGGGCAGCTTTCCACAGTCATTTATGGCACACTTTCATATACACCCCAGTGTTGTGAAAAATGTGGGCATAAGAATGAGGGACACATTCATAAACATGGTAAGCGTATATCTCGTTTAACGTTGTTAAAATCTCAAGAATCCTATGTTTATTTTAATATAGCGAAACAACGTTATAAGTGTCAGTACTGTCAAAGCACCTTTACAGCTTCTACAAATATTGTGTAAGAGAACTGTTTTATTACCAATCGTGTGAAACTGGCCATTCAAGACAAGCTAACACAAGTGCGTTCTGAAGTTGATATTGCGAAGGATTGTTGTGTGTCTCCGAGTACTGTGAAACGATGTATTCACCAAACAGCGCAATCATTGACGGTTCAACCGTCATCTCACTTACCTCAAAATATATCAATAGATGAGTTTAAGCGTGTCAAACATGTCTCTACAGCTATGAGCTTTCTTTTTATCAATAATGAAACCCATCAAATCATAGATACATTAGAAGACAGACGTATTCATCAACTCAAAGCCTATTTTTATCGCTTTGACCGTCGAGAACGATTAGCTGTTAAAACAGTTACTGCTGATATGTATGAACCCTATATTCAGTGTGATTGGTTACGCTTTAAAGAAACATGACTAAGTGTTGAGAAGAAAAAGGTATCTCGTGGTGTCTGGCGTTTCATCCGATTTTATAAAAAATACTTACCCATTATTCAATCAACAATTAACAACCCACAATTCAATAATGGGAGTATTGAAGGGATCAACAATAAAATCAAGTGAATTAAACGCGTCTCGTATGGCTATCGAAATTTTGATAACTTCAAAGCACGCATACTGTTGATTTTCAAGCTGTATCAACGCCCTGTCAAGGATAGGCTCACACGTTATGTTGCTTAAACGTTACGTAGTAATAGCTAGAACGATCTATTGTGTTGCCGTATGTATTTAGTATCATGAAAGCATCGTTTCTATTGCGAGACTCCTTGCAGAATGAGCCGAAGTGAGAAATCCAGAAACGCTTCTAAATCCTTCAAATTAAAGCGTTTATGAGTTCGAACGAGGCCTGCAGGAAAGCGAGCAATCAAGAAACGATGGGACTTAAAAAGCATACACCCCCATCAAGAGTGTACGCTTCGACATATCTAGCTATTTCTACGTATATAAATTATCATAAAAATAAAACTAAGTACTTTTAATGATCTATCCACCACAGAAGATGGACAGCCAAAAGTTCTTAAAGTGGACATGACTGTAAAAAACAATTCTGATGAAGAGATTCCTGTTGGCGGAGACGTCAAAGTATACGTTGATGGTAAACAGGCTAAATCGTACCCAATTAATGACCAACTACTTAATTCTTTATCTCCCGGAAGAGAAATCAGTGGCTCTGCAGGATTTGCGATTAATGGGGAATTTAAAAAGATAGAACTAGAATTCCAACCTTTAACATCTTTATCTAGCAAACGATACATCTATGAAATTCAACCAAATTAATGTATATAAAAGGCGGACTTAAACTATGAAAAATAAATTCATCATCTTTTTAACAGTTATATTTGCTTTTACCTTTGTAATTTCACCTGTTTCAGCTTATGAAGAAGAAAGTATAGATTCAATTGGTTATGAAAACCCATATATTAATGACTATGAAATGGATTCTATGTCAGAATATTACGTAGAAGAAAATAATATTCAAACTAGATCAATTGCCCCTCTAGTCAAATATATAATAAAAAACGGGAAAACATTGTACAAAAGTATTAAGTATGCACCAAAGTATCCCAAAGGATTCAAAGCTGCAAAAGGTAAAACAACACATCATGTAGTTAAAAACAAACTACTATTAAATGACTTAAGAAAAATAGAAGGTGGTAAATGGGTAAAGGTTTACAAAGACGGTTATGTAAATGGGAAAAAGGTTTCTGTTCACTATTTCCAAAGTAAGTCAGGTCTTGTCTATAATGTTAAAACCAAAAATGGATGGAGTAATTAAAAAATGATTCTATTTGAAAATACCAGAGAAGTAGAAAAATTTGCATTAATTATAATGCAAGGTTTATTTTCTCAAATAAATAAGGGATTAATCAGCATTGAAAATGCAGAACATGTATTTTTTACGCCTCATACAATATTAGAATTAGAAAAACTAGATGTTGATCAGTCTATCATCGAGTTGATCCACCTTGGCACAGAACTTGAAGATTTAGAAGACTTCAACATTTCAGTTAAAGAAGAAACGGATAAATTTCTTGCACAAACAGAACAACTCTTAATCAACTATCAAGATATTGAATTCACTGAAAAAATATTGACCGATTTAAACATAATGAAAAAAAATACAGATGCATAATTTAAAAATATACTGGGTAGCCCGCCTACCCTATATATTTTTAAAATGCAATCAGAACATACGTTCTCATTTCAAAGGAGTGATACACATGGCTTCGTTCACAGTATCAAAAAGGAAAAATAAAAATCAGCTAGTTGGCAGTATGATGTTAAACATCCCTCTTTTAAATCTGGCAAAAAGAGAAAGTCTGGTTTCAAAACTAAAGCAGAAGCAACCAATGCAGCACAACAACTTATTCGTGAGTTGGAAGATGGTAATTTCATCGAAGACAATAAGACTTTTTCAGACTATTATAATGAGTGGCTAGAAGTAAATAACAAATTTACATTATCAAAAAAAACAAATTTATTGGTATAATCGAGCATTGTTTTTATTTCTACAACATTTTGGAGAGCAGATTAAAATTAAAGACATTACTCGAACGGAATACCAAAAATTCATTACTAGCTATTCGGAAGGCAGAACGACCGAAACGGTAAGAAAGGTAAATAACTTGCTGAGAGCTTGTTTAGAGGACGCTGTTTATGATGGTTATTTAAAAAAGGCCCCCACTTACAAAGTTAATTTTAAAGGGACTAAAGTGGCAAAAAAAGAGCAAGCAAAGTACATGACTATCGATCAGTACGAAACATTATTGAACTATCTTAAAAATAAACACGAGAAAAGCTCCATTCTACTTTATTTACTTGGCATAACTGGTGCTCGTTTTTCAGAAGTTAATCAATTAAAGTATGACGACATAAGCCTAAAAGACAACACAATCCATTTGTACGGTACCAAAACCGAAAACGCAGACAGAATTGTAGAAATATCAAAAAAGTATATCATTCTAATAAATAAACATTTACTAAAACCCCCAAAGAGAAGTGATGGCAAAATCTTTATGCTTTCACATACAGCCGTTAACAAGATTTTTAAAAAGTTGAAGGTACAATTTAACATATACGAAGAAGTAACACCGTATGCTTTAAGACATACACACGCGTCATATTTAATCAGCAAGGGTATTCCAATTGAATACATTAGCAAAAGATTAGGTCATGCAAACATTGCGATAACTTTAGAAATCTATACTCATCTTCTCGATGAGCATAAAAAAATGCAAGGTCAACGTGTCAGAGAATTATTTTCTTGACACTTATTTGACACTTGCAAGCTCTAAACGTTGATATATCAACGTAGTTGAACGTCCTGGGAGGGATTCGAACCCCCGACCGATGGCTTAGAAGGCCATTGCTCTATCCAGCTGAGCTACCAGGACTTTTTAACACAAAATTTATTATATCTAATCATAATCAATAAATCAACATTGTAACCCAAAAAATTATGCACTTTTAATACATAGCGAGAAATATTATACTCTTTTAACATAAAGAATTAATAACACGGTAGTCAATAATTATAAATAGAATTATATTACATCTAAAACTGATAAAGATGCTCTATCATTTGAATTGTTGTATTATCCTCTTAAATAGTTGTTTGACATATTCTTTAAATTAAAAGAAAATGTAAAAGGAAATTACAAAAAGGAGATACATACTATGACTACACTTTATCCCTATTTATCATTTAATAATACAAAAGAGGCTTTAGAATATTATAAAACTGTATTTGGTGCAACCGACATTAAACGTTTACCTGTATCAAAAGAACAGGCAAGCCATTTTGGTTTGGATGAAATTCAAGCAGAAAATGCTACGATGCATTCTGAATTTGTTATCGGTGGTGCAAAGCTCCATGCCTCTGATTCTTTTGGTAAACCCGATCTATTAAATGGGGCCATTTCATTGATGCTTGATTATGATATACATAATCAAAAAGATGCTGATGAAATCGAAACATTGTATGAACGTATTAAAACACATGATACAATCACCATCGAATTACCTTTTGAAACACAATTTTGGGGTGGGAAAATGGGTGTTTTTACAGATAAGTACGGTGTAAGATGGATGCTGCATGGCAACGATGTTGAAAAAATGAAGTAATAACGTTTATAAAAATAAAGTGGTGTGTAACTTTTATAAGCATACACGCCACTCTACAGTTTTAAACGTATTAACTTACAATTCTAAGAACACATTAATTGACTAAAAAGAACTTATAGTTTTATCTTCAATAAATGAGAATCCATTATTATTTTATAAACAATAATTAATTATTACTATCTTACTGTTTTACCTTTTTCTCTTAACATTAATGATGCTACAAATCCAACAATAAGTAATAATGCCGCAAGATAAAACCCTACTGCCATTGATCCTGTCAAATCTGTTAAA
The DNA here is from genome assembly GCF_013463155.1 of Staphylococcus sp. 17KM0847. NCBI lineage: Bacteria > Bacillati > Bacillota > Bacilli > Caryophanales > Staphylococcaceae > Staphylococcus > Staphylococcus xeri. The sequence continues at coordinate 665,170 of NZ_CP040781.1, read as the reverse complement.
AACCCTGTGATGTATGGTGCTAAAATTGAAGCACTCATACCAATGAAATTATATACACTAAATGATGTGCCTAAAGCATTTCTTGGTGCATTATCTGCAACAACAGCAATTAAAACGGGATTGGTGCTAATTTTGCCGACTATACCATACCCTATTAATGCTATGTAGAGAATAGCTAAATTATCAAAAAACACTATGGAAGCCGTAAAAACAAATGCTAACGGTAACATAATCATTAACACGGGTTTTCTACGACCTAATTTATCTGACAGCCAACTAAAGAATAATGAACCCGGAATAGCTGCCCACGGTACAAGTGAGGCAACAAAAGCAACTTGTGCACCGTTAATTCCTCGCTCTGATTCTAAATAATAAGGTAACCAAGTAATAATCATAAAAAATCCATAAATAGAGCAGAATATAATAATATAAGCTAAAATTAAATTCCTATTTTTAAATAAAGCAGATATTCTAAAAGGCTCCATGCTTTCATCTTGTTGTACTTGTTTTAGTGGACGTTCTTTAATAACTTTATACATTAAAAATGCTACGATAAGAATTGGAACGGCCATAATATAAAATGGCATTCTCCAACTCATGCCCATCTCAGAAACTGTAATACTTGAAATAAAATAACCAATTGATGTTCCAAAAGCCATACCACTATTGATTAACGCACTACCCAATGTAATATTTTTTTCTGGTATAGCTTCTGAAGATAATGCATACTGTGGACCATAAAACATCCCCTGGGCTAAACCTACGATAACCCATGCTATGACAAATAAGAAATAACTTGGCATCAAACCCGTAATAACCATGAAGAGACCAAAAATTAAAAAACTCGGCAATAATATTTTTTTACGCCCAATTTTATCACCCATAATACCTGATGGAATTTGTGTAATTGTATAACCAATAAAAAACAAACTCATAATTAGGCCTAATTGCGCATTATTTAAAGTGAATTCTGTTTTGATATCGCCCATTATAGGGTTTAATATTGTACGTGCCGCATAAATCACTAACCATCCTAATGTAAAGACTGCAACAAGTTTCATCCAATAATGACTATTGACTTTACTGTTATTCATAACAATTGCTCCTTTAATTTACTTTCATTCTAAGTTTAATGTGTATAAAGGAGACATGCATTGACAAACTTTCCAATTTTCATACTGCACTTTAACAGTTTTAAACAATTTTAAATATTACATATAACATCTAATCCAATTCTATATTTATATCATCATCAAGCATACATAAAAAAAGAGCTGTTACATCGGTAAATATAGCAATGCTATACTAGGATGTTCTCGCTCTTTTATGCCAAAAAGTATGTAAGCTATTAATATTGTATGATTTATAATTAAATTTACATAGTATTAAACCCCTAGTAACACTATAACTTGTATTTAAAAAATGAAATAACATTCATCATCCTTATCAAAATTTTCATTTCTCCTATAAATAGACATTTGAGATTTATAAAAGCAACAAGCAAGTGCCTCTTTAATGAGTACACTTGCTTGTTAGACTTTTATTTATTATTTGTTAAATAAACCTTTAAAAAATTCGATTGCTTTTTTAATTAGGTTGAAAATAAACATACTGTCCACCTCCATCATTGAACTTTATTTTCTTCTAACCTAAACCTAAGATGCTTGTTAATAAACCGATGCCTTGTTCTACTGTACCTACAATTGATGTTCCTAATTCTGTCCAATCATGGTTGATTGCTGAAGTAACGATGCCACTAATTGATTCAAATAATTCTTTCATTTTTAACACCTTCCTTTGATTTGTTATCTATATCTTAACACCACTCATTTACTATTTTATAAAAATGACGTAACTTATTGTTTTTTATACTTAAATGTTATAATACCATATTAAAAAGGACAATTAAGCATTGAATTGAATGCCTAATTGTCCTTTAACATTTTATTTTTTATTATCAAATAATAACTATAAACTTTATTCATCTATTATGATGCTTTGAATGATTTGGTGATTTCTGTTTCTAAAATGAATAACATTTTCTTCGCCTAATTTAAGTTCAGCATATGTCTCTTCAAGGTTACTACGAGATTGAGAAATGCTACCTGGATTAATAACATGTACCCCTTTAATTTTTTCATATTTTGCGATATGTGTGTGACCATATAAAGCAATTTGCGCACCATGATGTAGTGCTTGATTTACAAGTTCTGCTCTTGATGTATTGACACCAAACAAATGGCCATGTGTAAAAAATATATGAATATCGTCAAAATGTGCGATATCACTTTCTAAAAACTCTGGATAAAAATCCATATTACCTTTCACACGTTGATATAAACTTAATTCTGTATCATGATATTCAAATTCCGAGTCTCCTAGATGAAAGAAAGCATCTGCATCATTATGTTGTGTATAAACATCATACAAAATACCTGCTTCTGAATGATTATCGCTGACAATAATAAATTTTTTCATATATGATCACCTTCAATAAATGCACGTAATTGCTCAATAGCTTTACCTCTGTGACTCAACTCTGCTTTTTCTTCAGGCGTTAATTGTGCCATCGTTTTACTTTTTTCAGGAATATAAAAAATAGGATCGTAACCAAAACCATTTTCACCAATACGATTTAATGTGATTTCACCTTCAATGGTGCCTTTAAATGTATGTGTATGTCCATCAACATCTGTCATACTAATAACGCAAACAAAACGTGCGTCACGCTCTGTGTGATCTCCTAACTTTTCCAATACTTTATCAATATTAGCTTCATCATTTTTTGTTTCTCCTGCGTAACGTGCAGAATAAACGCCGGGTTCACCATTTAATGCTTTAACTTCTAGCCCACTATCATCGGCTATAACACGTTTACCTAACAATCTTGCTGCGGCTTCAGATTTAAGCTTTGCATTTTCTTCAAATGTTGTTCCAGTTTCATCTACGTCAAAGTCCTGTATCAATTCATTAATTCCAATCACATTATCATCTGAAAAAATAACTTTAAAATCATTAATTTTCCCTTTATTTCCTGAAGCAATTACAATATCTGCCATCTTCTCTTTCCTCCTATGTCAAAACAATTCGCTCAACTTCTATATTCATATTTAGCCATTCTTTAATAATGTATGTCATATGATGGACTTCTCCATTCGCAAAAAAGCGATGTTTAGGTCGAGGTGTATAATGTGCATGTTCATGACTAAATGTTAAAAGTGCACTGACTTCACGTGCTGTTTCAAGCCCTGATGAAATAACTGCTTTTTGCTTATCAAAATAATCATTAATAGGTTGATATAATAATGGATAATGCGTACAACCTAATATCACTGTATCCGCATCAGATTGCCGCCACTGCTTTAATGTTTGGTGTATGATAATGTTCGTCACCGTGGGATCTTTATACTTCATTTCTTCCACAAGTGGCGCAAATGCTGGACATGCTATCCCTCGTACTTCTACATGTGGGTTAATTCGAGTGATTTGATGACGATACGCTTCTGACTTTATTGTCCCTTCTGTTCCAAGTACAAGTACTTTTTGATTTTGAGTTGTCATAATAGCCGTGCGTGCGCCGGGTTCAATAACGCCAATAACCGGTATTTTTAGCTGTTGTTGTAAAGATTCCAATGCCACCGCAGTAGCTGTATTACAAGCAATCACTAGCATTTTAATATCAAATTGTGTCAAATACTGTGCCATCTGAATGGTAAACTTTTTCACTTCTTCGGGGCTTCTTGGGCCATATGGACATCGGCTTACATCACCCAAATAATATATCGTTTCATTGGGTAACTGTCGCATAATCTCTTTTGCAACAGTAAGACCTCCTACACCTGAATCCATTACACCTATTGGTCTTTCCATGGTCTTCATCCTATCCTATAAGTTTCTTAAACTTTATTTTATCATGTACAGTAGATGACATCTAGAAAGTTGGAATTGAAACAGGTAACTAAAAAGCAAGGTTAGTGCTTCTACTTCTACACTAACCTTGCTTTTCAATAATCTAGTCAACTAAATGATCTGAACCAAAGAATGATTTAAACATATGGAATGATGTCTCACGATTTAATGCAGCAATTGATGTTGTCAAAGGAATACCTTTTGGACAAGCTTGAACACAGTTTTGTGAGTTACCACATGCTTGTAAACCTCCCATGTCCATTAATGCATTTAAACGTTCATCTTTCGTCATAGAACCCGTTGGATGCAAGTTAAACAAACGTACTTGTGAGATAGCTTGCGCACCAACAAAACTATTATTACGTGTAACGTTTGGACACACTTCTAAACATACACCACATGTCATACATTTTGATAATTCATAAGCTGTTTGGCGTTTTTTCTCTGGCATGCGCGGTCCCGGACCTAAATCGTATGTTCCATCAATCGGTACCCATGCTTTCATACGTTTCAAATTATCAAACATGCGTGTACGATCCACTTGTAAATCACGTATCACAGGGAATGTACTCATAGGTTCTAAACGAATCGGCTGTTCGAGCTGATCTACAATCGCCGAACATGACTGACGCGCTCGACCATTAATCACCATCGAACAAGCACCACATACTTCTTCCAAACAGTTCATATCCCATGTTACGGGCGTTGTTTTTTCCCCTTTATCATTGTACGGATTACGCTGAATTTCCATTAAGCACGCAATAACGTTCATATTATCACGATATGGAATGACAAACTTTTCTTCATAAGGCTGAGATTGTTCGTCTTTTTGGCGTTTAATAATGAGTGTCACTGTTTTATTTGCGTTGCGACTTGATTGTTGTTCAGCAACTTGTTCTCTTGTGTCTGCCATTATTTTTTACCCCCTTTTGACTTACTTGTGTAGTCACGTTTACGAGGTGGGATCAGACTTACATCAACAGGTTTATAAGTAAATGCTGGTTTTTCATGAGCACCTTTATATTCAGCTAATGTATGCTTTAACCACTCTTCATCATTACGCTCAGGAAACTCCGGTTTATAATGTGCACCACGTGACTCATTACGATTGTATGCACCGATTGTGATAACACGCGCAAGTACGAGCATATTCCATAACTGGCGTGTAAAGAACACCGCTTGGTTGCTCCATTGTGATGTATCTTCCATGTCGATATCTTCATAACGTCTCATAAGTTCGACAATCTTCTTATCTGTTTCTAATAAACGCTTATTATCACGCACCACCGTAACGTTGGCTGTCATAATTTCACCAAGTTCACGATGTAGCTTATATGCATTCTCAGTACCTTTCATATTCAACAACTTGTCAAAACGTGCTTGTTCTTCATCAACACGCTGTTGATACATGCTATCATCCATGTCTGAATATGTTTTTTCGATATTTTGTACATATTTTACTGCATTTGGACCTGCAACCGTTCCACCGTAAATCGCTGATAACAATGAGTTTGCACCTAAACGGTTACCACCATGCTGAGAAAAATCACATTCCCCTGCTGCAAACAGACCATCAATATTTGTCATTTGGTCATAATCAACATACAATCCGCCCATTGAATAGTGAACTGCTGGGAATATTTTCATCGGTACTTTACGTGGGTCATCTCCAGTAAATTTTTCATAAATTTCAATAATACCGCCAAGTTTAACATCTAACTCGTGTGGATCTTTATGTGATAAATCAAGGTATACCATGTTTTCACCATTAATACCTAATTTTTGATTCACACAAACATCAAAAATTTCACGTGTTGCAATATCACGAGGTACTAGGTTACCATAATCTGGATATTTTTCTTCCAAGAAATACCACGGCTTACCATCTTTATATGTCCAAATACGACCACCTTCACCACGTGCCGACTCTGACATTAGACGCAACTTATCATCGCCCGGAATGGCTGTTGGATGAATTTGGATAAACTCACCATTCGCATATTGTACACCTTGCTGATACACAATAGAAGCTGCTGAACCAGTATTGATCATTGAATTCGTTGTCTTACCAAAGATGATACCCGGTCCACCAGTTGCCATAATAACAGCATCTGAGCCGAATGATTTAATTTCTGATGTCGTAATATTTTGTGCAACAATACCACGTGCTGCATTCTCATCATCTTTAACAACACCTAAAAATTCCCAACCTTCATATTTTGTAACCAGTCCATCGACTTCAAAACTACGCACTTGCTCATCTAATGCATATAACAATTGTTGTCCTGTTGTTGCACCTGCAAATGCAGTTCTATGGTGAAGCGTCCCCCCGAAGCGACGGAAGTCTAATAATCCTTCGCTCGTTCTATTAAACATAACACCCATACGATCAAGTAAATGAATGATCTTAGGTGCAGCTTCTGTCATCTTTTGAACAGGTGGTTGGTCAGCTAAGAAGTCACCACCATATACCGTATCATCAAAATGAATCCATGGTGAATCTCCTTCACCTTTTGTATTTACTGCCCCATTGATACCGCCTTGTGCACAAACTGAGTGAGAGCGTTTAACTGGAACAATCGAGAACAGGTCAACGTGTGCACCTTGTTCTGCTGCTTTAATTGTTGACATGAGACCAGCTAGTCCACCACCGACAACAATGATTTTCTTCTCTGCCATAAAATAGTCACTCCCCTGAAATGATTAAAACGCTTATACAAATGCTAAAATCGCACTTACACCGATGTATGAAACAACTAAGAAAATCACTAATGATACCCATGTGAAAATACGTTGTGATTTTGGTGATTGTAAAATACCCCAAGTTACTAAAAATGACCATAAGCCATTAGCAAAGTGGAATACAACCGCAACAATACATACGATGTAGAAAATTAACCAAAATGGATTCGATACGATGTCATGAATCATATCAAAATTTACTTCATGTCCAAATAACTTTTGGATACGTGTTTGCCACATATGCACCATTACAAAAATAAAAGTTAATAACCCAGATAAGCGTTGGAATAAAAATAACCAGTTACGCATATATGAGTAATGACCAATATTGTGACTTGCTGTAAATGCAATATGCACACCATACACTGCATGGTATAAAACTGGAATATAAATCATAACAATTTCCAAGGCGTACAAAAACGGTAATGAATCCATAAAGCCCGCCGCTTTGTTAAATGCCTCTACCCCCTGAGTGGCTTGGTGATTGACCATTAAGTGTACTAATAAGAATGCCCCTAATGGTACGACACCAAGTAACGAGTGTAGACGTCTAAGGTAGAATTGGTTCTTTGATTGAGTCAAAGGAAGTCCCCCCTGCGATACTTTTAATTTTTTGATTCCTTTTTAACTATTGCCCTTTAAATATAGAAAACGTTTGCATAACGTATTAAAAAAAGAAATCAACTCTCTATTATTGTAACACTAAATGTGACAAATTTGGGTATGAGAATGATTCTCATACCTAAATTTATCCATTTTCTTGATGAAGTGCTTGATGTAGATTTGTCGCTGTCTGATGAGGTAAACCTGCTGCTTGCAATTCTTCAATGGATGCTAGGCGCATTTTTTTAATAGAACCAAATGTGCGTAACAGTTTTGTCTTACGTTTTGGACCAATTCCTTCTACATTATCAAGTACAGATTGCATACCTGTTTTACGTCGTGTTTGACGATGAAATGTAATTGCAAATCTGTGCACTTCATCTTGAATACGTTGTAATAAATAGAATGCTTGACTATTTTTCTTCAATGGTATGATTTGGGGTCCATCACCATACAATAATTCTGCTGTCTGATGTTTATCGTTTTTAGCTAGTCCAGCAACAGGAATATCTAAACCCAGCTCGTTTTCCAGTATATCTATTACTGCAGACATATGACCTTTTCCACCATCTACAATAATTAAATCTGGAAGGGGTAATCCTTCGTTACGCACACGTGTATATCTACGGCGTACAACTTCTTGCATTGTTTTATAATCATCTGGTCCTTCCACTGTTTTGATCTTAAACTTGCGATAACTTTTTTTGTCGGGCTTGCCATCTATAAATGTTACCATTGCTGACACAGGATCTACACCTTGAATATTTGAGTTATCAAAAGCTTCAATACGGATAGGCGTTTGAATCCCCATCTCGTCTCCCAACTGCTCTATCGCTTTAACTGTACGTGATTCATCTCGCGCGATTAATTCAAACTTATTTTCCAAAGCAATACGTGCATTTTTATTGGCCAAATCTACCAGCTGTTTTTTCTGACCTCTTTGTGGCGTAAGTATCGTCGTATCTACAACAGAATGAATCATCTTTTTATCTAAAGTTTTAGGAACATGTACTTCTTTAGGAAGGAAATGTTGATTTAATTGATAAAATTGTCCAATAAATGTATAAAACTCTTCTTCCGGTGTCTGTTGTAATGGAAATACTGTAGCTTCACGTTCAATCAAATTGCCTTGACGTACAAAGAAGACTTGAATACACATCCAACCTTTTTCAACACTATAACCAAAAACATCTCGGATTGTTTGATCTGTTGACATGACTTTTTGTTTATTCGTTAAATTTTGGATATGTTGAATTAAATCACGATACTCTTTCGCTTGTTCAAATGCCATCTGTTCACTTGCTTGTTGCATACGCATTTCCAAGTTATGCAAAATCGTCTTATCTTCACCATTCAAAAAATCCGCAATTTCACGCGACATACGTGCATACTCTTCTTTAGCAACAGGATATACACATGGACCAAGACATTGCCCAATGTGATAATATAAGCATAAACGGTTGGGCATATGATCACACTTACGAAATGGGTAAATACGATCCAATAATTTTTTCGTCTCATGTGCAGCATAGGCATTGGGATAAGGTCCAAAGTATTTACCACTTCCTTTACGCACTGTACGAGTTACAACGAGTCTAGGGTGACGTTCCTTCGTAATTTTAATAAACGGATAACTCTTACCATCTTTGAGCAATATATTATATCGTGGTTGATATTTTTTTATTAAATTCAGCTCTAATAATAAAGATTCTGTTTCACTTGACGTTACAATATATTCAAAATCAACGATTTCCTTAACAAGGCGCGTTGTCTTTGCATCGTGCGAGCCTGTAAAATAAGAGCGTACCCTATTTCTTAATACTTTTGCTTTTCCAACATAGATGACTTGGTTTTGACGATCTCGCATGAGATAACACCCGGGCTCTTTAGGCAAGACAGCGAGTTTCTTTTTTATATTGTCTTTAACAGCTTCCAATCCTGTTCACCTTCTTTATCTCCTCTCTTCTTATTGACTTTCTATTTATTTCTTAGCCACTCACATTGATCAAACCACACGCTCACTTTCATCATTTTTCAAAGTATAAAAACAATAGCTTGCTCTCTAAAAATTCAGGGGCTCAAGACAATAGTTGTCTTAGCCCCCTTACAAAAACATTTGAATGCCATGTAACGTTAGTTTATCTCTTCATCTCATAACTTTTACTTAAATGTTTTTTATAAATGTTTGTCTAATACTTGTGCTAAATTTTCTTTTGGTTGAAAGCCAACTACTTTATCGACAGGTTCACCATCTTTAAAGACGATTAAAGTTGGAATACTCATCACTTCGTATTTTGCAGCTGTTGCTTGGTTTTGGTCAACATCTAACTTTAAGACATCTGCTTTACCATCATAGTCTGCTGCTAAATCTTCTAATACAGGCGCAATCATCTTACATGGTCCACACCAAGTTGCCCAAAAATCTACTAATTTTACGCCTTCTTTAATTTGTTCATCAAAATTTGTATCTTTTACTTCAATTAAAGCCATAAGTTATAGCCTCCTTCGATTCATTTTATGTCAAAATTATAACAAATAGATTTAGGGCTTTCACTTTTAATGCTCATTAGCGTAATGTCGCAACGGTCACACCAAACCCACCTTCACTTGGCATGCCCATACGATAATCAGCAACACTTTTATGACGTTTCAAATGCTGTTGCACCCCTTTTTGTAAGGCCCCCGTTCCTTTACCGTGAATAATATAGACATCTTCATAGTTACTTAATACAGCTTGGTCTAAATACTGATCGAGTGCTACCATGGCTTCATCATAGCGATACCCTCTCAGATCTAATTCCATCTTAACAGTAGAACGATTACTACGTGTCACCATCTTACTCGGTTGTTGTTTTGTCTTTTCTTTTTTCTCTAAATCTTTTAAAGGGAGTTTCATTTTAATAATGCCCATTTGTACGACTGCTTCTTCATTATCAAGAAGCTCTAATACTTCACCTTTTTGACCATATGATAATACTTTGACTTCATCACCTGCTCGAATTGTATCCCAGCGCTGTTTTTTAACTTCTTGTTTTAATGATTTTGCCTCGTATTGATCTTCAAGTTGTTTTTTCTTTTCAATCAGTTCATGTTCTTTAACTTCTGCACCTTTTTGATCTCGCATTTGGCGAAGTGACTTTACAATGTCATCTGCCTCTTGTGTTGCAGCTTTAACATATTGATTTGCTTTATCTTTCGCTTCTTCCATCAAACGTGATTCGTAATTTTGATATTTTTCATATTGCTGTGTTAAAGATTGATGAATATGTTCTGCTTCACGTACTAAACGATCTAAAGCAATACGTTGATCATCTACACGTTTTGTATTATATTCCAGTGACGCAATCATTTCATTAATTTCTTGTTCATCTTGACCGATCATCGTCTTTGCGTGATTGATAATTTTTAACCCTAATCCCAGACGTTTTGAAATTTCAAATGCATTAGATCGTCCCGGTACACCCATTAAAAGCTTATATGTTGGACTTAACGTATCTACATTAAATTCAACACTGGCATTCATAACACCTTCACGATTATAACTATATGCTTTAAGCTCTGGATAATGTGTTGTTGCCATTACAAGTGACCCTCGTTCACGAACATAGTCAAGAATACTCATTGCTAATGCTGCACCTTCACTAGGATCTGTACCAGCACCTAATTCGTCAAATAAAATCAAACTATGCGCACTCGCTTGATCTAAAATACTCACAATGGTCTTCATATGTGATGAAAAGGTAGATAAAGATTGCTCAATGGATTGTTCATCTCCAATATCACAGAAGACGTTATCAAATACACTCAATTGGCTGCCATCCAACGTAGGAATTAACATGCCTGACTGTGCCATGACAATAATTAACCCCAGCGTTTTCAAAGTAACCGTCTTACCACCTGTATTCGGACCTGTAATAATGACTGTTTGAATCGATTCTTCAAATTCAATCGTATTGGCTACAACAGTTTCTCGATCGAGTAACGGATGGAATGCTTTAGGTAAATAGACTTTTCTCTCTTTTGAAAAAGTTGGCTTTGTACCTTTTATTTTAGTAGCGTAACGTGCTTTAGCTATTAAAAAATCTAAATGTCCCATGACACTTTCTGAAACGAGACATGCATCAGCCTCCACTGCAACTTCTGCAGTTAACGTAGTCAATATGCGATTACGTTCTGCTTTTTCTTCACTTCTTAATCGGCTGATTTGGTTATTCATTTCAACGACTGATGATGGTTCGATATATAATGTTTGTCCAGATGCTGACTGATCATGCACGATACCATTAAAATCTTGTCGATACTCTGCTTTAACCGGAATCACATGACGCTCATTTCGCATCGTTACTAACGTATCAGATAGTTTCTTTTGGTTCCCCGTGGACTTTACGATGCGATCTAATTGCGCCTTAACACGCTGATTAGTACGTGAAATACGACTACGAATAGATTGTAATTCATAACTCGCCGAATCAAACAAGTCATGTGCATCACATGTTTGATGAATAGATTGATAGAGCGAAGTCAATATCGGTAGTCTATTCATACTCTCATCTAATATCTCATAATGAACAGCTTCTTCTTCCTCCACCATCTGATTATAAAATGTTTTGAATTGATTTTGCACTTGAATAAGTTGTTTAATCGTATTGAGTTCTTCTACGCTAAGCATACTGCCAATTTTTGCTCGTTTCACATACTGTTCAACACGAGATAGTCCACTTAGGCTTGGTATACGATATTGATTGTAAATTTGAGCGATTTCATCAATTTCTTCTATTTGAAACATTACAGTATCAAAGTCCGTTGCCGGTGCCAACTCTTGAACTTTGGCAACACCTAAATCACTGACAACTTCTTGTGCTAATAACGCTTTAACCTTATCGAACTCTAATATTTCTAAAGTTTTTTGTTTCATCCAATCCCTCTACTTCTCTTTCAACCGCTTCGGTCGTGTAATAAATGTTTTAAAAGCCTCTCGAGACATGGTGTTTAATACATTGTCACGTTTGACAAAACCTTTTTGTGCCGTAGCGACACCATATTGCATAAATGACAAGTGATCAATATGGTGGGCATCTGTATTAATCGTTACCATAATGTCTGGATATTGACGTAATATTTCTGAACTTAAATCCAATCTTTTGGGGTTCGCATTGATTTCTAATAGTGTTCCTGTTTCTTTACACAGCTCTATCAGTTGCTCAATATTAGGACGATACCCCTCTCTCTGTCCAATAATGCGACCTGTAGGATGTGCAATGTGGCGAACAAACGGATTACGGCAAGCTGTTTCTAAGCGCGTCATAATTTGAGCTTCACTTTGTTTAAAGCTTTGATGAATCGCTGCTATAACATAGTCTAACTCCGCCAATACGGCATCTTCATAATCCAAAGTACCATCTGGTAAAATATCCATTTCAATACCAGAATAAATATCAATTTCATTATATTCGTCATTTAGCTTACGAATCTCATCTCGCTGTTTTAATAAACGAGAAACAGATAGACCATTTGCTACCTTTAAACTTTGTGAGTGGTCTGTGATACACATATATTCATACCCTTTTTGAATATTTGCTTCTACCATTTCACGTAAACTAAAAGCACCATCACTTGCTGTTGTATGCATATGAATATCGCCACGAATATCTTCTAAAGTGACAATAGACGATAGATCTTTATCAAATTCTGAACCGTCTTCACGCATACTAGGTACAATCCACGGTGTATTGAAGTGTTGATAAATCGCTTCTTCACTCTTAAGTTGTAATAAGTGACCCCCTGCTTGTTCAATACCATATTCACTTACCTTTTCACCCTGTTCTTTTGCGAGCTGACGGATGCGAATATTATGAGCTTTTGAACCCGTAAAATGCTGAAGTGTATGATAAAATGCAGCTGGTTCTACTAGGCGGAAATCAACACCGATTGTTTCATCGTCATACGCCAATTCTAAGGATACTTTTGTTTCACCTACTGCAACTCTCTCAATAATATTAGGTATTTCTAGTAATTGTGCTTGTACTTCAAGTGGTGCCTCCGTACTAATAATATAATCTAAGTCTTTACTCATTTCTTTCATACGACGAAAGCTACCCGCAACCTCAAAGCGTTCTACCTTCGAGATTTGTGCAACATAATCTGTAATTTTTTTATTCAATCTCATCATTAAATCAATAGGGTAGCGCTCTTTTTTAGCACCTAGTACTTTTACAGCTTCTAAATATTTCTCTTCTGTTTTCTTACCAAAACCACTTAACGATGAAATAGCACCTGCTTCACATGCAGCTTGAAACGACGCTTTATCTGTAATATTGAGCTCTTGATATAAGCGTGCAATACGTTTACTGCCTAGTCCTTTAATTTTTAATAATGGAATCAAACCACTCGGAACTGTCTTTTTTAATTCATCTAATACCGATGACGCTCCAGTCTGTATGTAAGTGTTAATCACTTCACCAACACCTTTACCGATATTTTTAAGTGTTGTAACATCCTCTATTTGATCTAAAGTGCGTTCATCTATTTCTAAACTTTGAGCTGCTTTACGATAAGCAGAAATTTTAAAAGCATTCTCACCTTTAAGCTCCATATACGTCGCAATATCTTCTAACAAACGAATAACATCTTTTTTCGTTAACATTTTTATCACCTCATTAAAAAAGAGGGTGAAACGCTTCATATAATTTGATAAAAACGCTTCAGCCTCACTTCAGTTGTCGTATACTACAAATTTAATGTCATCTCAGATAAAATAGGAACTTTTAATATAAACCATTGTGTCATATAAGATTGACTGATATGAGCCTGTACTCCAGAATCTGGATATAGTGCAACGAAGTATAATATAAAATGAAGTACAACGATAGCTGAGCCTATACTTATACTCGCCCCTAATAAACGACTCCACAATCCTAACCTTTGATTGATAAATAGTTGCTCAAATCCATTCAATACAAAATACATCAATGTTTTGACAACTAGTACAATCAACAAAACTGCAAACAAGCGATCAAAACGTGATTCTGGTTGGTTAAAAGCTAATGCAAAGTCTACATCATATGCTTGTGTTTTTGGAAAAGGTAAAAATAATTTCAAACGTTCACTTAAAGATTGATAGAACTGCCGAGCAAGCCACAATGCAAAAAAGGTACTGGCTAAATGTAAAACACTTGCAAGTAGCCCCCTATGAAAACCCGTCATCATAAATAGCAACACTACAACAATGACTATCAATACAAGCATACTCAGTTTCCTCTATGTTTTAAGCGTTGAATTTCTTCTCTTAAACGCGCATTTTCTTCTTCTAATAACACGAGTTCATGCATAACATTTACAGCAGTCAAAACAGACTTTCGCACAGAATCTAATCCTGCATTACGACGTCCCAACTCACGAATTTTGCCATCAACAAGATCCGCAACATAGCGAATGTGTTCTGGATCATCTTCGCCAACAATCGTATAGTGCTGATCATTTATCGTTACATTGATTCGGTTTTTGAACTCACCCATCTACATTCACCTAGCCTATTATTGTTTTTAATTATCATGATACATTATACACGACTTCAATTATTTTGTGTATTATTCGTTTTACAGTTCATTTTTTTCATATACCTATGATACCATTTGATAGTATTTAACAAGAAAGTGGTGAAATGATGTCTAATATTGTCATGCAGATGACGCCCACCGAAATTGATACGTTGCTCTCAAAACTAGATATTGATACTCAAAATTTGCCTCAAGGTATGAAAGCACGTACAAAATATCAAGGCGTTACTATTAGTATTTACAACTCAAACAAAGTCATGTTTCAAGGCAAAAATAATGAAGCTATCGCAGAACAATTGACAGGTTCAGTATCCTCTCAAACATCTAGATCCCAACCTTCAGTAAAAAGCTCTATCTCATACAATACTTATAATTGTATTGGTAGTGATGAAGCAGGAAGTGGTGATTATTTTGGTCCTTTAACAGTATGTGCATGCTATGTTTCTGCACATAACGTTAAAATCTTAAAAACACTAGGGGTGGATGATTCTAAAAAGTTAACTGATCAAAAGATTGTTGAATTAGCAGAACAGTTGATTACTTTTCTCCCGCATTCTTTACTTGTACTCGATAACCCTAAATACAATGAACGCAAAAATTTGGGCTGGTCTCAAGTTAAAATGAAAGCAGTGTTACACAATGAATGTATCAAAAATGTAGTGGCTAAAATTGATGATACAGACTTAAACTATATCGTTATTGATCAATTTACGCCTCGCCCAACCTACGAGCGTTATGTATTAGGAAATGTCCCTTACAAAGATTTAACCCGTTATGAAACGAAAGGAGAATCAAAATCACTTGCTATTGCGGCCGCCAGTATCATTTCCCGATATGCCTTCATTAAACATATGGATGCACTTTCCAAAAAATATCAAACAACAATCTTAAAAGGCGCCGGTCCAAAAGTCGATCTTTGTGCAGCACAACTCATCAAACGACATGGTATTGATGTTATAGACTCCATTACTAAAAAAGATTTCAAAAATAGAGATAAAGCATTACAATTATTAAAAAAATAATCCCCTTCTATGCATAGTGGGGCAGTAGACACAAATATGTCTCTGCCCCGCTATTCTCATTTTATCCTCTTAATGTGGCACCTTGTTGTTCTAATGCTAACAAAATACGTGTGTGTACGGCTGTGACTTGTTCTTCTGTTAATGTGTTATCTCTATCTAAATATGCAAGACGGATGGCAATGGACTTCTTACCTGGCTCCATATGTTCACCATCATATACATCAAATACATTTGCATCTTGTAAAATCGATCCACCATGCTGATGAACCGTATCAATCAATGTTCCTGCATGGACATCTTCATTAACAACTAATGCAATGTCACGTGTAACGCCTGGATATTTAGGGATAGGCTGATAGTTAATGTCGCCTACTCTTTGTTTCATCATCAAATCATAGTTAAGTTCAAAAACATACGCTCGTGTTAAGTCGTACTGTTTCGCCACTGTTGGATGTAGTTCGCCAATAAAACCAATAGACGCACCATTTAACATGACTAAAGCTGTGCGACCGGGATGTAGACCATCAACCTGACCTGTTTGATATTCAAAAGATAAAGCAAGTTTATCAGCAATACGATCAACAACACCTTTGACTAAGAAGAAATCAACGGGTTCTTTTTTACCTTGCCAATCATTAACAACATAATCTCCCATCATAATACCACTTAAATATTCAACTTCATCAGGTAACTCTCCTGCACCTTTACCTAAAAAGACATTCCCGAGCTCATACAAAGCAATATTATGATTTTTACGTGCAACATTATATTGTGCGGCATCAATAAGGTGTGGCAATATACTTTGACGTAACGTCGCATGCGCTTCACTCATTGGCATTAAAAGTGAAATTGTATCATATGATTGCGTTGTAAAAGCCGTTGCACGTGCTTGGTCTACTAATGAATATGTGATAGCTTGAGAAAAACCTGCACCTTCTAGCACTGTACGTACAACACGTGATTTGTGTTGACGATCAGTTAGTGCACCATGCGTTACCTTTTCAAATACAGGTAAAGAGGATGGTAAGTTGTCATATCCGTAAATACGCGCAACCTCTTCAATTAAATCTGCTTGAATCGTAATATCCTGACGACGTGAAGGAACTTTTACTAACATTTGTTCTGATGTTACCTTCGTTTCAAAACCTAACTGTTCAAAAATAGCTATAATCTCTTCTTGACTCAAGTCGGTTCCAATAACACCATTAATGCGATCTGCCGTAATTGTAATCTCTGTCTCTAAGTGACCTAAGTCACCTGCTGAAACACGACCAGCAAGGGTTTGTCCTTCTGCTAATGTTTCAAGTAAGTAGCACGCACGATCAACTGCTTCATCTACAAATTCTCTTGCAATGCCCTTCTCAAAACGACTAGACGCTTCACTGCGCAAGTTTAAACGTCGAGATGTGTGTCGAATAGCAACCGAATCAAAAATTGCTCCTTCAACAATAACATTTTGCGTTTGCGTTGTGACTTCAGAAAAATCACCACCCATGACACCACCAAGTGCAATAGGTTCTTTTCCATTTGTAATCACAATATCCGAATCTAACAATGTACGCTCTTGATCATCTAAGGTCGTCATCGTTTCATTTTCATGTGCTTGACGTACAACAATGCATTGTGATCCGATTTGATCTTGGTCAAACATATGGAGCGGTTGGCCGTACTCTAACAAGACATAATTTGAAATATCGACAACATTATTAATTGGACGAATACCTGCTTTTATTAGTCTTGCTTGCATCCATTCAGGAGATGGTGCGATTTTGACATTTTTAACAACTCGCGCACTATAATAAGGGACTTGTTGTGGATTTTCAACTGATACCGATAGTGCTTCACCGGCTTTTTCAAGTTGTTCTGAAGGTTGACTATTAGGTTTTTTCACTTCTTTTTGATAAAGTGCTGCTGTTTCGTAAGCTGTTCCTATCATACTCAATGCATCAGCACGGTTAGGTGTAAGATCAAACTCCATAACTTGATCATCAAAATAAAGCGCTTGTAAAGCATCCGTTCCCGGTGCTATCTGTGAAGTGAAATGATAAATACCGTCTTGGAATGATTGAGGTACAACATTGCTTGGAATCCCAATCTCTTGCAATGAACAAATCATCCCTTCAGAAACTTGTCCACGTAGTTTTGCACGCTTAATTTTAATACCACCTGGTAAACGCCCTCCAACTTTAGCAACGATTACAGTTTGTCCTTGACCTACATTTGGCGCACCACAAACAATTTGTACAGGTTGTTCTTCTCCGATGTTCACCTGACAAATATTCAACTTATCAGCGTCAGGATGTTTTTCAATATGTTCTACAAAACCAACAACTAAATTTTTAATTCCTGCTGTTAAGTCGACAATATCGTCTACCTCTATACCCGTTCTCGTAATACGTTCTGCTAAGGCTTCAATAGGTACATCTACATCCACATAAGTTTGCAACCATTCTTTAGATATTAACATGTTTTTCACCTCGGTCTTCCACAGATTTAAATTGATTTAAGAAACGTACGTCATTTGTATAAAAATGGCGAATATCTTCAATACCATACTTTAACATCGCAATACGATCAGGCCCCATACCAAATGCAAATCCTGAATATTGGTTTGAATCAAAGCCAGCCATTTCTAGTACATTAGGATGTACCATACCTGCACCTAATATTTCAATCCAGCCCGTTTGTTTACATACGTTACAACCTTTCCCTTTACATTTAAAACAAGACACATCCACTTCAACAGATGGTTCAGTGAATGGGAAGTAACTTGGACGTAATCGAATTTCACGATCTGCCCCAAATAAGGATTTAGCTAAAAGTTCAAGTGTTCCTTTGAGATCACTCATTTTAATATTTTCATCTACAACAAGTCCTTCAATTTGTGTGAATTGATGACTATGTGTAGCGTCGTCTGAATCACGTCGGTATACCTTACCCGGACAAATAATTTTAACAGGACCTTGTCCATTCGCTTTCTCCATCGTACGTGCTTGTACAGGAGAAGTGTGTGTACGCATTAAAATATCTTCTGTAATATAAAAACTATCTTGCATATCGCGCGCTGGATGTGACTTAGGCAAGTTTAATGCTTCAAAGTTATAGTAGTCCTGTTCTACCTCATAACCTGTAACTATCTCATAACCTAACCCTAAAAACAGATCTTCAATTTCTTCAATTGTTCGTGTCAAAGGATGTTTGGCACCATGAGAGATTTGACGACCTGGTAATGTTACATCGATTGATTCTTGTGCCAATTGTTCATTCAATGCTGCTTCTACTAATACTTGATGACGTGTTGTAATATCCGCCTCAATCGCTTGTCGCACCTCATTCACTTGTTGACCGTATGCCGGTTTTTCTTCTTTTGGTAAATCTTTCATATGTTTCATTAAGCCTGTAACAAGCCCTTTTTTCCCTAAATATTTTACTTTAACCCCTTGTAAAGCTTGCTCATCTTGTGCAGCTTGAATATCTTCCAGAGCTTGTTGCTTAATTGTTATCATCTCATCTGTTTGTACCATTACATTGCCTCCTTTAATTGATAAGTCATACATGCCACTTCATAAAAATGCCTTTCGCCTTTTAGTCACATCTGCTACTAATAAAAAAGACTCCATCCCCAATTACTATGGGACGAAGTCTTCCGTGGTACCACCCAGCTTTATGCACATCATAGCTATGCATACACTCTGATTATATGTTAGTAACGAGTCATAAACCCGACTTAAATCTCTTTAAGTAGCTAAAAAGGTGAACAAAACTGTGTAAGTTGAAGGTTACTCTCAGTGATGTTAACCTTTCCCTGAACAACTTCGATAACAGTCTAAGCCTTTTTATTAGCACATATTCAATTCATAATAAATCTATTATATACATCCTTAATAATAGGGTCAACCTTTTAGATGAAACATTAAAATCCCTGCTGCAATAGCAACATTCAAACTTTCTGCACGACCATGTAAAGGAATCATCATATTTTGTGTTGTAATTTGAAGGAGTTCTTCTGACATACCTTGTCCTTCATTACCTAATACTAATGCAAAAGTATCTTGTTGTGACTGTACGTCTCGGTAAGATATTGCATTATGCAATGCTGTACCATATACAGGGCCTGAAAAATTTTGTACATACTTCACCACATCTGGCACTTCTACCGTAGGAATGTGAAATACACTCCCTTGGCTCGCACGTAGTACTTTCTCTTGATATACATCTGCTGTACCTTTAGCCACTACAACTAAATCCAAGCCAGCAGCATCAGCTGTACGTATCAGCGTTCCAAGGTTCCCCGGATCTTGAATGCGATCAAGTACAAGCACTTGTGTCGCATGATCTATGTTTACTGATGACTTCTGAATCACTGCAAAAATACCTTGTGGCGTAACAGTACCGGATAATGCTTCCGCAACTTTTTGATTAATTATAAAACATTCTTTTGCTGCTTGTTGTATCTCTTCTGGAATCCGTGAAGGTTCAATCATAAAAAGTTGTTCAATGAGGACATCACTATTAAATGCCTCTTCAATCAAATGAAAACCTTCGATAATCGCTCGTTGCTGCTTATCGCGTTCTTTTTTCTTTTTAAGTTTGTTATAGTTTTTAATTTTAATATTTTGTACGGAAGTAATCTGTTCCATTTCAACCCTCTTTTTCACAAGTTTCCTATATTTTAACATGGATTATCTTAAATACTCTAAAATAAAAAAGCTCAACATTTACAAAAGTTTTGTAAACCTTGAGCATAAACATTGAACTGTTATTAAAATATGAAAAGCGTTGTCTATTATTTAGATACAACTTCTTCGCCTTTGTAAGAGCCACAGCTTGGGCATACACGGTGAGATAATTTTAATTCACCACAGCTTGGGCACTCTTGCATACCCGGTACTGCTAATTTAAAATGTGTACGGCGTTTGTTTTTTCTTGTTTTAGAAGTTCTTCTTTTTGGTACTGCCATGATTAATCCTCCCTTATATTCGCTTCCTTATGACGAACTGCCACTGAAATTAGTGTGCATGATCATTCTCATCGTATAATTGTTGTAATTTTTGAAGTCTCGGATCGACATGCACATTTGATTCATCTTGAGGTGGGTTGTGTTCCAAATCGTCTTCGTCAATAACGTCCCAACCTTGACCACCTGTCAGCATATCATCACTGTTTTCAGCAGTGACACGCATCGGTTTTTCTAACATAATGATTTCTTCAGCGATATGTCGCAAATCAATCATGCCATCTGTCGCAAGATGATAATATTCATCGTCTTCATCTTCATACAAACCATCAAGATCAAACACTTCAGTTGTTGTTGTATCAAAGGGCACTTCTACTGGAACAAGTGTCCTTGCACATGGTATTGTATAAACACCACGCAAGCGCATATTTGCTACAACTTCTGATGATTTAACGTTAAGTGTACCGTCAACTTGTATCGGAGACAAGTTGATGATATCCAATTGACGTTCTAAATCATTGAATTCAATCGTTTGATCAATCTTAAAAGGTTGTCCTTGATATTTTCTCAATTGTGTTATTGACCATTTCATATGGTTTCACCTCTAACAAGCACAAAATTTATTTTAACTTTACCTAAGCAAGTTGTCAAGATTTTTTCTTAACATCTTATCTTCTGTTACAATACTCATAATGAAAGATGAAAGGATAGATTGCAAATGAAAAGTGTTGCTTTAATTACAGAATATAATCCTTTTCACAACGGACACCTCTATCATGCACTTACTGCAAAGCAACAGACAGGTGCTGACGTAACGATTGCTATTATGAGTGGTCATTTTGTTATGCGAGGAACACCAGCACTTTTTAATAAGTTTCAGCGTGCACAGATGGCTATGGCTGGCGTTGACTTAGTGGTCGAAATGCCACTCATCGGTTCATTGTCTTCGAGTGACACCTTTGCCCGTACAGGCATTCAACTGGCAGATTATCTTTCTGCCGATGCATTGTGCTTTGGTAGTGAATCGGGTGATATTAAAGCGCTGAACCAAGCAGCTTTAACATTGCTAAACGTCGAACATACAGTTTCTTTTCAACAAGCTATGAAACAAGGAAAGTCCTATGCACGTATTGTAGGGGAACATATTGATAATACATTGCTTCAATCACCTAATAATATACTCGCTATTTCATACTTAAAACAACTTTATCAACTTTCGAGCAACATTAAACCTTATACGATTTTACGCCAACACACACAGCACCACGAAACCACTTTTCAGCACCATACATTTGCTAGTGGATCTGCAATCAGATGTGCAATTACTAATGGAGACAACAAATGGCGAGAGATGGTACCTGAGACGAATCATTCACTATTTGTCAATGCATATCGTCATCAGTCACGCTTATTTGATATGCTAAAGCTCACTATTTTTCAACAAGATGCTGCGTCTTTAAAACACATTTATACGATGTCAGAAGGGTTTGAACATCGCCTAATTAAATGTATACAACGTGCAACATCATATGATGACTTAATGCAACAATTAAAAACAAAACGTTATACTTATACACATATTCAACGTTTGCTTATGAACGTATTGTTAAATGTTAAGCAACAAGATGTAGCAAAGTGTATAGATATAAATGCTGCACATATCCTTGCAATGTCTCGTCAAGGGCAACATTACTTAAAGTGGCTCAAGCAACATACACCTAATATAAACATCATTACCAATGTCAACCAAAATAACGCCTTATATATTACAAATGAAATCAAAGCCACGCGTATTTATAATATTCTTACTGGTAGTACACAAGATGACTTTAATACTCCCGTGTATATTTATTCATAATTTAAATATATAGCTTATACGACTACGACAAAGATAACAACAGAGTAAAAATTATCAGTTATCCTAAATTAAGTACATAAATATCTATAAACCATAGTAGGTGTCTGAAGTGAAAATACATTTCAAACCAACTTTTTCACTTTAGATACCCTTGTCGGAACAGGTTGATGACAACTGTTTACAAAGATGCACTTTCTGCTCCACACCTTATTTCTCTTCTACTTTTTATACTTTGCCACCAGTGCTTTTTCAACATGTTGTGGTACAAACTCTGAAATATTTGCATCATATTGTGCCACTTCTTTCACAACACTTGAGCTTAAAAATGAATATTCTGTTGAAGTCATCATATATAATGTTTCAACTTTATTATTTAACTTTTTATTCATTGATGTAAGACGTAATTCATATTCAAAATCACTCACTGCACGCAACCCCCGAATAATCGTAGTTGCACCAATCTTATCGCAAAAGTCAACTAATAAACCACCAAAAGAATGCACGTGAACATTAGGCAAGTGTGCCACAGAGTCTTTAATTAAATCGATGCGCTCCTCTACTGAAAATGTACCACTCTTTTTCATGTTGCGTAGTACACAAACATGTAGCTCATCAAATCGATCTGAACTTCTTTCGATAATATCAATATGTCCGTTAGTAATTGGATCAAAACTTCCGGGAATGACCGCTTTTGTATTAACCATGACGTTCTCCTTTATGTAAAACACAAGTATCTGTTAAGCCATAATGATAACGTTTAATCTCCTCAAATGGTTTTGTGTTAATCTCTTCACGATGGCTAAACTCACACACGATAATACCATTATTTTTTAATAAATCAAACGAATGAATTTGTTGTAATGCTTTATCTATTAAACCTTTTTCATAAGGCGGATCTAAAAAAATAATATCAAATTGTATCTCTCGTTTGCTTAATGCTTTTAGTGCACGGTCAGCATTATTGCGATATACCTCTGCTTGATGAGCCAAATCTAAGCGCTTTAAATTATTATGAATCACTTTGACTGCGCGCATATTTTGGTCTACAAAAATTACTTTTTCCATACCTCTAGATAAAGCCTCAATACCTAAACTTCCACTTCCTGCAAACAAATCAAGACCTAATCCTTCTATACTTTGTAAGCTATTAAATATGCCTTCCTTCACTTTATCCATTGTTGGACGCGTATGACGCCCTTCTAAAGTTTCTAATGATTTACTTTTATGATTTCCTGCAATGACACGCATCCATTGCCACTTCCAATCTTATTTTATTTTTACTATACTCTATATTTAAGGAGGTATACTATGCAACAATCTTTTATCGTATTAGGTCACGGTTTAACAGATTTGTATGAATTCCAAGCACTTATTGACTATAATCATGAACGTATTGCTAAAATCGTATTCTTTCATACACCAAAGTCTAAAAAACAACGCTCTTCCGTAGCCATCATCATGAATCCTACACGTCATCGCAAATTTCAAGCAATGTATATCATGCTCGATGCAATGCCATATCCATACCCTAAAAGTAATAAAAAATACGAACTTATCCAATCATTCGCAATGCCTTACAATATCGAAATAGTCGGTATTGATGTTCATGCACCCGATGACTATCCAGAATTAGATCTTTATTTTAATTACCTTAAAAGCGTTTTACGGCTACAACGTTGGATTCCGCCATTAGAATAAACTAGTTTAACCATTCATGCTTTTCTTTGTCATACACTTTTTTTAATGTTTTATAAGGTGAACCATGAATTTGTGTTACATATTTTAATTGAGTCAACCTATTAACGACATCATCGATACGGTCAACATTGACATACATCGAGACATATTTGTACTTTTTATTACTATATACAATATGACCATACTTACGAATATGACGCTCATGTTTCATATTTTTTAAATAAATAATTAAATTTTCACGTTGTACGATTTCCAAATTTTTTCACCTCGCACTCTCTTATTATCCTACCATGATTAGAAGTCGAGAGAAAAGATATAAAATATTGAATTCTACTTCAAGGAGAGGGTTTTATGACAAAAACACGATATATTCTGATAAGTTCTATCATTGGTGTTTCTAGTGTTATAAGCAGTATGATTTATATGATTAAAAAGCAACAGAAGCAACAGAAACGTATGATCAAACCCTTTTTCAAACACTCAGCCCCCTATGTGTTGAGTCATCGTGGCGGTATGCAGACACGTCCAGAATCAACACAACTCGCCTTTGACTATTCTGCGTCTATGAATTTAACAGGATTTGAAACTGATATTCGCCTAACAAAAGATGAAGCGGTTATTGTTTTTCATGATGCTACTATCGATCGGACAACAAATGGTTCTGGCTTCGTTTCTCATTATACACTAGCCGAGCTTCAAGCTTTAGATGCTGGCTATCATTTTACTGACATTAATGGGCATCATCCATATCGAGGACATCCTCATGCTAAAATTATGACAATGGATACATTGCTCCAAAAGTATCCTGATCAATTAGTGAATATTGATATTAAAGACCACCCCAACACATATGAAGGCAAAGTCGCTGCTAAACGCCTTTACGATATTATTAAAAGGAATCATGCGGAGTCACGTGTACTTGTCACAAGTTTTTATAAAAAGCAAATTGATCGTTTCAATAGTTATAATAACGGAGAGATCGCAACAGGCGCTAGCCAAGCAGAAGTTACAGATGGCATTTTAAAACATTTAAGTGGTTTAGGTCTTTTTTATACAGGTCAGGCCCATACATTTCAAATGCCTACAAAATATAAGGGGATACCTTTAACACAACCTAAACTGATTCAATGGCTGAATAGCCAAAATATTGCTCCATGCTTTTATGGCGTTAACAAGATCGATCAAATGACCGATCTTGTATCTATGGGCGTCCATACACTCGTAACCGATAGTCCAGAAATTGGCAAACAGTTTTTAAGTTTACATCATTGAAATGATAACAATCATTTATAGTACCTAAAAGGGCTGGATTGAAAACCTATGCTTCCTAGATTTCCAATCCAGCCCTCTATTATTCATTACTTGTTTTATCAAGTATATTGTCTATTTCATTATACTTGGCATTGACAGCTCCCTCCTGAACCACAGCCACATCCTCCACCTTGATTGAATAATGGTGTACCTGCATCCACCTTAACATGTTCTGACACACTCTCAGCTAAAATCGTTACAACTTCATCTAATAATAGTTGCAAGTCATGCTCGCATTGCTTAAACATTGCCACTGTTTCATGACACTCATATACACGTTTACGACGCCGTACCTCTAACATGACCTCATGATAATCAGGATGATAACGTCCGAATCGTCCAACCTCATCATATCGCGCCTTACTATCCATAAAGCATTGATAATGCTGCTGTGCCTCATCATCACGCATCAATGCTTTTTGTGCTTTATGATAACGTTTGTAGATGTCTGACTCACGAATTAACAGTGCTAATGCATCTATTTCATCTAATACTTGCATAAATTGTTCATCAAACACCATTTTGATCCTCTCCTCTTTCTACAAAGATGAGTAAATAATAATCTCGATCAATCTGACCGCCCATTTCTGAATATTTACTACTTAACATACGTGAACGGTGTACATCAGAGTTTATCCAACTATTCACTAGCGTTGGAACATCATTAAAATTATAACCTACATTTTGTGATATAGATTGATACGATAGCGACGTTTGATTGACAAGATCAATCAAACTACTTTCTGTAAATTCAGTAGATGAACCATCTATCGAGTGGAATAAATTAACTGTTGCTACATTTTCTAATGTTGCGTTTACTTTTAAAGGTTCACGTTGATAACGCTGACGCATTTCATTCGTTAATTCATATAATGTCAACAATTGGTTTGCATTTTGTTCTGGACTGTATATTTCTTTGGTATTTTGAGTATCTTCTGTATGATCCTCATTTTGTGAATAAGGATTAATAGTAATAAGCGCTTCTTTATCTAAATAACGTATTCCTGTTATTTCATTACTCTGCTGATCAATAAATACTTGTGCAAATATATTGTCGAACTGAATCAACGCTTGTGTTTTAACATCTCTATCTGATAATTCAAAATGATAATATTTTCCTTCAAATTGGAATTCTGGTTCCGTATTAATTGTATACTTATTATACAATGTAGATGCATCATCACCTACTTGAATAGGTCCACTTTCTTCTTTTGTATTTGTCCCAGTCATATATATCGATTTTACTTTATCTTGTTGAGCTGTGACCAACACATATAAATCTTTGCGATGATAAACATACGTTTTATTATTTTCTAAAGCTTGATACACACGATCTGCTTGCCCTAATTTGTCTGATACACTTGTCATATTTTTACCTATTAATAGACCCAGTCCATCTTTGAGCTTTGGATTTTCTTCAACATTTAGATGGGGTTCGGCTTTTTTCAATGGACGATTTGAGGATTGATTGGGATTTTCTAATACATCAAACTCAAGACGGGGCGCATAAAAAAGATAGATTACAAAACCGATTAGCACGATCACTGCTAATATTTTTATTATTAAACGTTTCACATCACCCCTCCATTCTACGCTTTATCATAATCCATTGTATCGTATTTATCTTTAAAACAAAATTACAACTTATCACTCAATAAAAAAGGTTCTTCCTCTTTTTAGTATACAAAAAACGCATAGGTCTCTATAAATTTAAGTGCTCAAACCCAAATTAAAGGAGACATGATGCGCCTATGTGTAATGATATATTAAAACGACTTAAAATAAAAGACAATATATACAAGTGGTAGATGTTCAAGATGATGTTGAAGTACGAGGGCAGCTCTCTACAGTCATTTATGGTACGCTTTCATATACACCTCGGTGTTGTGAAAAATATGGACACAAGAATGAGGGGCATATTCATAAACATGGTAAGCGTATATCTCGTTTAACGTTGTTAAAGTCTCAAGAATCCTATGTTTACTTTAATCTAGCGAAACAACGTTATAAGTGTCAGTACTGTCAAAGCACCTTTACAGCTTCTACAAATATTGTGAAAGAGAACTGTTTTATTACGAATTGTGTGAAGTTAGCCATTCTTTAAAATGGCAATAACTATTTCTTCATTTTCTCTTGTAATAATGCTCATTTCCAGTCCATCCTCTTCATATTACTTATTTATATTTTACAATTTTGCATTCCTATCCATTATGATGTTATACTGTATTTAACAAAGAGAGTTCCATAGGTACACCAATCCCCTCACTACCGGAAATAGTGAGGGGATTTTTTGGTGCAGCTATGTCGCCTTATTACTTGTTACGATTGTTTAGCCAAAACGTGAAAATCGCAACAATGCATCCTGAAATCACAGGTGCAATTATACTAACAAAGAGAATTGCCATAGGTCTCACCTCCTTCCATAGTAATTTCGCCTATGGAAGTTAAGGCGACTTTATTATTATACCATCTGTATCTTTTGAAGCATATGCACTTCCGATAAGGAAACTTATGTTAATTTAATATTGAACTTAATTAACTGTGTTAAACACCTCATCCTAATTACGACCTAAACTATCAATCAATTCTACTACAAATCGATCTCCCATTCTTACAAAATTGAGTACTTCTTGAAATACAGGTCTGTTTTTCACAGTCATTTATGGTACGCTTTCATATACACCTCAGTGTTGTGGAAAATGTGGACACAAGAATGAGGGACACATTCATAAACATGGTAAGTGTATATCTCGTTTAACGTTGTTAAAGTCTCAAGAATCCTATGTTTACTTTAATCTAGCGAAGCAACGTTATAAGTGTCAGTACTGTCAAAGCACCTTTACAGCTTCTACAAATATTGTGAAAGAGAACTGTTTTATTACAAATCGTGTGAAGCTGGCCATTCAAGATAAGATCAAGACAAGATGACACAAGTGCGTTCTGAAGTTGATATTGCGAAGGATTGTTGTGTGTCTCCGAGTACTGTGAAACGATGTATTCACCAAACAGCACAATCATTGACGGTTCATCCGTCATCTCACTTACCTCAACATATATCAATAGATGAGTTTTCTTTTTATCAATAATGAAACCCATCAAATCATAGATATATTAGAAGACAGACGTATTCATCAACTCAAAGCCTATTTTTATCGATTTGACCGTTTAAAGTGTTTATAAGTTCGAACGAGGCCTGTAGGAAAGCAATCAATCGGGAAATGATTGGACTTAAAAAACGTACACCCCATCACGCTTAAACATACCTAACTATTTCTACGTATATAAATTATCATAAAATAAAACGGGGTACTTTTAATAATCTATCCACCACAAAAGGTGGACAGCCTTCTTGTAAAAAGAGGCGGACATTATGTCCCAGCCCTTTTGTATTTGATATTTAACTTCTCATACATACTTAGACTTGTCATTTTGATTCCATCCATTTTTCTTTACTGCATCTTTAACTCTTTATGACGGAATTGCATCAACAGCTATAATTGATCATTTAATTCACCTTTCTAAAGTATTTAAAATTACCGCTGAGTCATACCGATTAAAAGATTATAAAACCGAAAAAACCTTAATATGCGACATTTATAAACCACTAAAAACGACATTTTCAGAACGCTATCGACACTTCATTTTCATCATATAATAAAATTATTAATGAGTAACAATCCTGTATGAATATATTTTATCTACTACTTCATTTTCATTAATTGATAGATTTTTGATTACATGATCACATATATCTTTCGCCATTCTTTCTATAGGAAGAGAAATACTAGGAAGATGAGGATTTAAAATTTTACATATATCATGATTATCAGTCCCAATTAAAAGTATATCCTTTCCCAATACTTTAAAAATCCCTGCAGATACATAGTCGCTCCCAGTATATATTCCTTGTATTTCTTTGTGGTTTTCTTGAATTTTTTTACCTATTTTTATGCCATCATTAATTGTAAATGCTGAAGAAAATATGTATTCTTCTTTAAAAGATATATCATTTTCTAAAAGAGCTCGTTTATATCCTTTTAACCTTAATTTTTGAGCACCATTAAAGGGGTTATCAATACATATGGCAATATTATTTATCCCTTTCTTTATTAAATATTCAGTAGCTGTCTTTCCTATGTTAAACTCATCAAAATGAAAGTTAGATACCCTCTTAGTTTGATTAGCATCATTACTAGAAATAATTAATCCGTGCCTAGAGTATGATTCAATAACATTTGGGTGATTTTCTACAGAACACAAAACCACTGCATCTATTTCGTTTTTTTTTAATGAAATCAATATCTCCTCTTCTTTACTTGGTGAACAAAACGTTTGATGAATAAACGACTTATACCCCTTTTCATTAAAATTTTTTGTTAATTCATACGAGATTATAGAAAAGAACGGATGATCAATATAAGGTATTGAAATACCGATGGATTTAGTAGTTCTATTTCTAAAATATGTTGCAATATTATTAGGAACGTAATTATTTTCTTCAATATACTTTAATACTCTTTTTCTCTTCTCCTCATTAACATAAGGATGATTGTTTAAAATCCTAGATACTGTTGACTTTGAAACATTACATGCTTTTGCCACATCAAAAATATCCATTTAACTCCTCCAATTAACTCCTCCAAAAATATTATTGACATGGGAATGTTCCCATAATTTAGTATAAGTTTATCATAAATAAGGTGGTGTATCTATGACATTAAAGTCTAGTAGTATTTTTAAGTTTCGGAATAATATTCAAGAATTACAAAAACACACTGAAATGCATACAAACAAATATCTTTCAAGTAATATAAATATTGCCAAACAAAACTTGTCAGATACTAGAGTTATTCAAAAGGTAGAATTTATGCCGGTAAACCGTTTAATAAGAGAAGATGAGTCAGAAAAAATTATGGAAGTATTAAAAGATTTTTTACCAACAGGTAAATATACAAGTGGTAAATATATTTCTGAATTCGAAAAATATTTATCTGAATATTTATCTATTGATTATGTAATTGCATTATCTAGTGGCACTTCAGCTTTGACAATTGGACTGATAGCTATAGGGGTTAAAGCTGGTGATGAAGTAATATTGCCCTCAAATAGTTTTTCTGCAACAGAAAATGCTGTGTTATCTCTAGATGCAGTCCCAATTTATGCTGATGTAAAAGATGACTTCACTATTTGTCCATCATCAATTGAAAAGCTAATTACTCCCAAAACAAAAGCAATTTTACCCGTTCATTTATACGGTCGTTTTTGCGACATGGTAAAAATTAAAGATATAGCATCAAAATACGAAATTAAGGTGATTGAAGATGCTTGTCAGGGAATTGGTTTAGAGGAAGTAGGTCTACATTCTGATTTAGCTGCATTAAGTTTTAATCCTTATAAAAATTTAGGTGTTTGTGGTAAAGCTGGAGCTATTATAACAAATAATGCTGAACTAGATTATCAATGTAGATTAATTAGTTATCATGACTTTGATTTAAACGAAAAAAATAAGAAAATCGTCGATTTCGGCTTTAATTCAAAAATTGATAATACACAAGCACTAATAGGGATCGTGAGAATGGAATATTTAACTTTTAACCAGTACAGACGATTAAAAATTGCAGAAAAATATTATCAAGAATTAAGTAATATGGATAATATTATTCTTCCCCCGTTAGATGATAAATCTGTATGGCATCTTTATCCTATCAGAATAAAAAATAATATGAGAGACTTTATAAAATCAAAACTTGAAAAATTTGGAGTTCAATCAGAAATATATTATCCCTACTTAAGTCATAAACAATTAAGCTATAAGAAAAAAGTATTTCTGCCAAATACCGAAAAACTACATAAAGAGTTGTTATGTTTACCTTTATACCCCAATCTATCAAACGAGGAACAAGAATATGTTATTAGCACTTTAAAAATGATACTGGAGGAATTAAAGTGAAAAGAAGTTTAATATTATTCGACTTTGATGAAACTTACTATAAACATAATACTACTCAAACAGATATGCCTTATTTAAATAAAATGGAAGAACTATTACAGGAAATATCTGAGGATAATAACGTTATAACAGCAATATTAACAGGTAGTACTATAGAAAGTGTTCTTGAAAAAATGATGAAAGTTAATATGTCATATAAACCAAAACATATTTTTTCCGATTTAAGTTCTAAAATGTTCACATGGAATAACTACGAATATATTGAATCTGATGAATATAAAAAAGAAGTTTTAACTGAACCCTTTTTATTAGAAGATGTATTAGATATATTAAATACTGTTGCTGTTAAGCATAAAGTGAAGTTTACACCTCAAAGAGAGTTTCGAGAAAATGAAACATTGTACAATTTCTATTTTTATTCTTCGGGTGATATTAATTTAGATAAAACAATTTTAGAAGATCTTATTCAATATTCTAAAATAAGAAATTATACTTCGAGATTTAATCGTTGTAATCCTTTAGCTGGTGATCCTGAAAATGCTTATGATATTGATTTTACTCCTAAAAATTCAGGTAAGTTATATGCTACGAAATTTTTAATGAATAAATATAGCATTCCTAAAAAATCAATTATTGGATTTGGTGATAGTGGTAACGATGAAGAGTTCTTACAATACTTAGATTATGCATATATTATGTCTAACAGTAGAGATAAGGAATTGAAACAAAAATTTAATAATACAAAGCATCCTTATTATAAAGGTATATATACACATGTCAATGAATTCATAGGAGGTATAAAATGATTAATTACGGAATCATTGGTACTGGTAACATTGCTAGAATACATGCTGAAATAATAAAAAATATTCCCGGTGTATGTCTTTTAGGTGCACATGACATAGTTGATAATAAATTAGTAAAATTTTGTTTAGAATTTAATACAACTCCATTTAAAGATATTCATTCTATGTTAGCAAAAATTGATGTTGTTGTGATATGTTCTCCAAAGTTTTGCCATGTAGAACACATTGTGAAATCTTTAGATGATAATTGTGATGTAATATGCGAAAAACCTTTGACTATTAATATTGCTGAATCGAATATAATAAGAGATTACAATAATGCACCGAATATAAAAAGTATAAACTTAAATTATAGAAATTTAGCTGTTGTAAAAAAGATTATAGAACTAGTAAATGATAACAAAATAGGTGAAATTATATCTATTCATATGGCATTTTTAAAGAATAGCGCTTATAGAAGAAAACAATTTACTTGGAGAGATGATGGAAGTTCAAAATTAAGTAGTGGCGCTTTAGGAGATTTAGGGGTTCATCTTCTTGATTTAGCTACTTACATTACTGACAGTAGTGTGAAAGTAGAGACTATTAAAACTAAAATGATAACTAAAGTAAAACAAAAAGGTGATAATATTGTGCAAGTTGATGATCATTCAGAGACTTTTTTTGTAACTAATCACGGGCAATATATTCATATAGAGACTTCTAAAGCTTGTGATGAAGATTTATGTGGATTCTACATTTCTATATCAGGAACAAATGGTGAAATTAAGTTTTCTTCTAAAAATGGTGGCATAGTTACTTTGAATAACAATGGTATTCAACAGATAATTCAATTAGATGATAGGAAGTATATTGACCCGGAAAATGAATTTTATGGATGGAAAGACAGCTTTTACTATACGCATATAAACTTATTGAAGGCTATTAAGAATAGAAAAGAAACTTCAATTTCTACTTTTGAAGATGGTTTGAAAGCACAAGAAGTTTTAGAATACTGTATTAATAGTCATCAACAAAACAGTTCGTCGAATTGAAATGAATAAATTTCATATCCTCTATTTTTCTTTAATGTATTTTCTTATTGGCATGATACACACTTTTGTCGGTTCATTTAACCAATTCTTAAAAATAGAGATTAATATGAATCAATCAGATGTGTCAAATTTAATAAGTATCCAATTCATAACATTTATGATTGGAGTATTTTGTTCTGCCTTCTTAACAGATAAGGATATCAAGAATTATTTTAAAATAATTCATCTATCTATTCTATTAATTACCATTACTTTTATTACTTTTGAACATTACTTAATTGTATACTTATTTGTAGCTATTTTAGGTTTTTGTGCCGGATTTATAGAATCATCTATTGCATCGTATATTTTTAATAATAAGTTTAGTTCCATTAAAACTTTCGGATATATTGAATCATTCTTTGCTTTAGGTTCATTTTTGTTACCTGTTATTGTTTGGGCGTTTGAGTATCATACAGATATAAAATATTCTATTATATTTATAATACTAATAAACATACTCTTACTTCTATTGTTATATCCACTAAAATTTGAAGTAAGCAAAAACGATAGAAGTATAATACCTACATTAATTTTTAATAAAAAAACTATAATAGTTATGATCATTCTTATATGGTGTTTCTTTTATATCAGTATAGAAACTAACTTTTCAAATTTATTACCCTATATTAATTTAGTTTCCGATAAATTTAGTTACATTACTGTAAGTACATTTTGGCTTGGAATAATTATAGGAAGATTTCTATACACCTTTATATTACCTAAAACTAAGTGCAAGTTAGAGACATTATTATTAATATATACATCAACATCACTTTTACTGTATATTATTTTAGTATATTTTAGTACACAGGATGTAATTAAATTAGTAATTCTATTTTTACTTGCTCTATTCCTAGCACCTATGTTTCCATTAGGTGCCGGCATAATTAATCAATATAGTAGTAATAAGAATGTATTAACTAGTATTTTCATCACTGTAGCAGGATTTGGTGGTGCAATTGGAGCTTTATTTATCAAGTCAGCTTTATACATTAATATTCCCGTTCATTTATCTATTTTACTCATATTAATCATCTGTCTGTTTTTAAATATTCTAATTACAAAGATTAAACCTTAAAAAATTATATATAACGATAACATCCTCATTACTATCGAACTGCTTCAATTAATGAAACAAAATAAAAAAGCACTCTTATTGAACTCATATTGATGTGCCCCCAAAAGTTGGACTAAAAATTCAACTTTATGGGGGCATTTTTAGGTTCTTCACCTTTTGTGGTATACAAAAAGCGCATAGGTCTCTATAAATTTAAGTGCTCAAACCCAAATTAAAAGAGACATGATGCGCCTATGTGTAATGATATATTAAAACGACTTAAAATAAAAGATAAAAATATACAAGTAGTAGATGTTCAAAACCATGTTGAGGTACAGGGCGGTTTTCCACAGTCATTTTCTAAAAATGATTGTGGAAGAAAACTATTTTATTACGAATTGTGTGAAGTTAGCCATTCAGGACAAACTGACACAAGTGCGTTCTATTGCGAAGGATTGTTGTGTGTCTCCGAGTACTGTGAAACGATGTATTCACCAAACAGCACAATCATTAGCTGTTCATCCGTCATCTCACTTACCTCAACATATATCAATAGATGAGTTTTCTTTTTATCAATAATGAAACCCATCAAATCATAGATATATTAGAAGACAGACGTATTCATCAACTCAAAGCCTATTTTTATCGCTTTGACCGTTTAAAGTGTTTGTAAGTTCGAACGAGGCCTGCAGGAAAGCAATCAATCAAGAAATGATGGGACTTAAAAAAGCGCACAACCTAAATGGATTGTACGCTTAGATACACCTAGCTATTTCTACGTATATAAATTATCATAAAATAAAACGGGGCACTTTTAATAATCTATCCACCACAGAAGATGGACAGCCATAAAAAACGACCAGTCTTCACACATTGAGAATGTCGACCAGTCGTCTTATCTATCATTTCCAAACTCCTAAAAACCAAATGTTGCTTTAATCAATGATGTTGTTTCTCCACCCGGATATAAAACATACAGCAATACGTACACTGCCACACCTGTAATAGCAGTAAAAAACCATATAATAGAAGCTGTCGGCCCTGTTTTACGGTGAACATTATACTTATCTTTCACACCTGTAAAAATTTGAATCAATCCAAATACCGCTCCTATTGTGGCAAGTGTAATATGGAAAAACAAGAAAATTGTATAATAAAGACGTACAGAATCTGGACCACCAAATGCTGTGTTGCCAATGAAAATTGTACGACTTGCATAAATTGTAAAAAACAGTACTGCAAAAATAGCTGCCCATAACATTACTTTTTTATGTTGCTCAATTTGACGTTTCCAAATCAAACGCCAGCCGATTGCTACTAAAATCGCACTAATTACAATACATGCTGTACTAATAGTAGGTAAAATAGGTAAGCTCATGTTCTCATCCTCACTCATATATCTTTTAAATCATTTTAATTAAAGAAACTACAACGACCAATGCAAAAAATACAACAAGATAATTTAAAGAATAAATGAACATTTTTGTTGCCCATTTCATCTCATCTACCGCTGCCCTAAAACTTGTAAATCCTAAAGCAATCCAACCAAGATTTAGCAAAGTAGCTAATATCATAAATGTTAAGCCAAGTTCATGCATTACAAACGGTAACGGCAATAATGCAAACAACCATAAAAACATGCCTACTCGCGTCCGATTAAATCCTTTGACTGATGGTAACATCGGAATGTTTACCTTACTGTACTCTTCTCGACGCTTAATTGCTAATGCGTAAAAATGAATGGGTTGCCATGCAAAAACAACTGCAAAAAGCGTCAAGGCCATTAAACTCAAATGACCATCTATCGCTACCCAACCAATAAGTGGTGGAACAGCACCCGGGAAGCTACCAATCACTGTGTTCCAAGTTGTATGTCGTTTGGACCAGATTGAATAAAATGATACATAGCCAATAATACCAGCTAAACCAATGACGCCAGCCGGAACGTTAATCATAAATAAAAGCAATTCTCCAATAGCCATCATACTTAGACTTAATATTACTAAATGACGGTTTGAAATCCGATCATTCACTGTTGGGCGATTTTGTTTACTTGGCATAATTTTATCTATATCTTGATCGTAATAGTTGTTCAATGCACAAGAGCCACCCATAACTAAAGTTGACCCTATCATCATTACAATAAGTTGCGGTATAGACTCTAAAAATGAATGATGCGTCATAACTATCGCAAGCCAAGCACCAGCAAAAGCAGGAATTAAGTTACCTTGTACAAGCCCCAACTTAATCACTTGTTTAAGCTCTTTATATGAAACACGTCCAGTAGTTTGACTAACTACTTCTGATTTCGACATTGATTTACCCCCCTTTTTTGTCATATATTACAATGATATATGAAAGTATTAGGATTGACTAGCTTTATTCCGAAATTTTTGTGACACTTTATCGACATTACTCAAAACCTTTTGTTGAATAACACATTATATATCGACTTTTTGCTATAATAGCAACAAAAGGGATTTAGATATGACTACACAATCTTTTAACATAAATTAAGTTTTCAGCTCTACTCCCATTGAATTATAATAGCATATCGAGGTGTTTAGCATTGTTTAAAAAGCGCAACCTAAAGTGGTTATCAGTTTTAGCGACGTTGATGATGATATGGGTGCAGCTAGGTGGTGCACTCGTCACAAAAACAGGGTCTGAAGATGGTTGCGGTACAGATTGGCCACTCTGTCACGGTGCCCTACTTCCTGAAAACCTCCCTCTTGAAACAATCATTGAATTGAGTCATAGAGCTGTCTCAGGTTTATCTCTCATTATTGTATCTTGGCTTGTGATTACAGCATGGAAAAATATCGGACACATTCGTGAAGTCAAGCCACTTTGTAAAATTAGTATTGGGTTTTTATTGATTCAAGCTTTAGTTGGTGCTGCTGCTGTTATGTGGCAACAAAACGACTATATCTTGGCGTTACATTTTGGAATATCATTAATTAGTTTTTCATCAGTATTTGTTCTAACACTCATTATTTTCGACCTTGATCAAAAGTATGAAGCAAATATTGTACATGTTGAAAAACCTTTACAAGTTTATACATGGATAATGACAGGTATTGTTTATGTCACAATTTATACAGGGGCTCTCGTAAGACATACTGAATCAAGTCTAGCTTACGGCGTATGGCCACTACCGTTCGATGACCTCGTCCCTCATGATGTCCATGACTGGGTACAACTTTCTCATCGTATAATGGCATTACTTGCATTTATTATTGTATTACTTACATATATCCATGCAGTCAAACATTATCCAAATAACCGTACCATTCATTATGGTTATACGGCCAGCTTTATTTTAATTATTCTACAAGTCACAACAGGTGCACTCTCTATCATTACTGAAGTCAATCTTATTATAGCGTTGTTCCACGCTTTATTTATTACACTATTATTTGGGCTCATCAGTTATTTCTTGTTATTAATTTTGCGCTCAAATCGTGGTGAACAATAATCATTAACAAAAGCGATTGCTATCCTTTTTAGGGTAACAATCGCTTTTGTTATATACTATGCTTCTTTTTCCAGCTCTATTAATAAATCTCCTGTTTCGATGTTATCATTATTTTGAATATGTACTGCTTTAACAACACCTTTGAATGGCGCTTGTACCGTTGTTTCCATCTTCATTGCTTCTGTAATAATTAATGACTGACCCGCTTCTACAACTTCACCTACTGACACTTTAACTTCAACTACTGTACCAGGCATTTGTGTACCAATATGCTCAGGGTTACCTTTATCTGCTTTAGTTTTTGAAAGGTGTGTTGCCTGTATATTTTCATCTTTTATTTGAATGTGACGTGCTTGACCATTCATCTCAAAAAATACTGTACGCATACCTGCTTCATCTGGTTGTGTTATCGCTTGTAATGTAATCACAAGTATCTTACCTCTATCAATTTCAATTTTAATCGTTTCATTAGGACGCATACCATAAAAGAAAGTTGGCGTATCTAATAAAGAGATATTACCATAGTTTTCGAAAGTTTGTATGTACTGCTCATACACTTTTGGATACAATGCATAACTTACAACATCTTGCTCTGTTACTTTGCTTTGTTGTTTTTCTTGCAGTATCTCCTTTAGCTTATTAAAGTCAACAGATTCAAGATATTCACCTGGACGAGCTGTCAACGGAGATTGACCTTTTAATACAACATCTTGCAGTTGTTTGTTGAAACCATTTACTGGTTGACCAATCTCTCCTTTAAAAAATGAGACGACCGAGTCTGGAAAATCAAGTTTGTAACCTTCTGACAAAATCTGTCTTTCATCGAGATTGTTTTGTACCATATAAAGTGCCATATCTCCTACGACCTTTGATGACGGTGTGACTTTTACAATATCACCAAATAAGAAGTTTACACGACGATACATATCTTTAACTTCACCAAAACGCTCACCCAAACCTATGCTTTTCGCTTGTTGTCGTAAGTTAGAATATTGACCTCCAGGCATTTCATGTTGATAAATTTCTGTGTGCGGAGACTTCATATCACTTTCAAAGTCTTTATAATAAGGTCTTACACCATCCCAATAATGTGACAATCGTTCATGTCCCTCAATATCCATACGAATCTTACGTGAAAAACCACTCATTGCATAATATAATGAATTACTACTTGGCTGACTTGTAAGACCAGACATTGCTGCAACGGCTGTATCAATAACATCTACACCAGCATCAATAGCTTGATTATACGTTAAAATACCATTACCACTTGTATCATGCGTATGCAAATGTATAGGTAAATCCACTGCTGCTTTTAATTCACCAATTAATTCATATGCTGCACGTGGTTTTAATAAGCCTGCCATATCTTTAATTGCTAACATATGGAATCCTTCACGCTCTAATGTTTTAGCAAGTTGAACATAATAATCTAATGTATAAATATTTGAACGTTCTGTGTTTAAAATATCTCCCGTATAACAAATCGCTCCTTCTGAGATTTTCCCAGCACGTTGGACAGCCTCATTTGCCACTTTCATTTGTTCAACCCAGTTTAATGAGTCAAAAATTCTAAAGACATCTATACCTGCAGCAGCACTTTCCTCTACAAATTTCTGAATAACATTATCTGGGTAATTTTTGTAACCTACTGCATTGGAAGCACGTAACAACATTTGAAACAATACATTTGGAATAGCGGTTCTTAACTTGGCAAGTCGCTCCCAAGGGTTTTCTTTTAAAAAGTTAAATGCGACATCAAACGTTGCACCACCCCATAATTCTAATGAAAAGTTATCCTGCATAACACGTGCTGTATGAGGTGCAATCTGTAACAAATCATGTGTACGCACGCGCGTTGCTAATAAAGATTGATGCGCATCACGAAATGTTGTATCTGTAATAAGAACCTCATCTTGTGCTTTAACCCATTGTGCCACAGCTTCTGGTCCTTGTTCGTCCAATAATTGTTTTGTACCGCTTAGTTGAGCAATTTCATGTTGTTTAACTTTCGGAATATCAGTACGTTCAAAATGAGGCTTCAACTGTTTTTCAACACTTGGAAAACCATTAATCGTTACATTACCAATATATTCGAGTGTTTTTGTGCCTCTATCCCTAGACGGCTGTATCACAAAAAGATCAGGCACTTGTTCTAAAAATCGAGTTGTATAATCTCCTGATGCAAATTGTGGATGTTGTATTACATTATGTAAAAATGGAATATTGGTTTTAACACCACGAATACGCATTTCTTGTAATGAACGTAACATTTTTTCACGTGCCTCTTTATAATGAATCGCATGTGTAGAAATTTTCACAAGAAGGGAATCGTAGTAAGGTGAAATTTCTGCGCCTTGAAAAGCATCTCCTGCATCAAGACGAACACCAAATCCGCCACTTGAACGATATGCCACAATACGACCTGTGTCAGGCATAAAATCTTGTGTTGGGTCTTCTGTTGTAATACGACATTGTATAGCATAACCAAGCGTTTGAATTGCTGTCTGTTGTGGCAGTGCAATTCTATCATCATGCAATGCTGCACCATCTGCAATTAAAAGTTGTGTCTTTACAATATCCACACCCGTAATCATCTCTGTAATCGTATGTTCTACTTGGATACGTGGATTGACTTCAATAAAATAGTAATCCTCTCCAGATACGAGAAATTCCACAGTTCCTGCATTGGTATAACCAATCTGTTTCATTAAATCTACGGCTGCTTGACAAATTTCAATACGCAGCTGCTCTGGCAAACTTACAGATGGCGCAACTTCAACTACTTTTTGATGACGACGTTGTACAGAACAATCGCGTTCGAACAGGTGTACAATATTACCATACGTATCTCCTAATATCTGAACCTCAATATGTTTCGGTTCATCTATAAACTTCTCAATATACACTTCACTATTACCAAAAGATTTCTCAGCTTCTGACTTGGCACGTGTATACGCTTCTTCTAGTTCTGATGTTTGGTACACGATACGCATACCTTTACCACCACCACCGCTCGTTGCTTTAATCATTAATGGATAGCCCACTTTATTCGCAAACAAATGTGCCTCCTCTAAGCTATCTATCGGGCCATCCGTTCCGGGAATAACAGGTAAATTGGCTTTTATAGCAGTTGTACGCGCCTTAACCTTATCACCAAACATATCTAAATGTTCTAATTCAGGACCAATAAAAATAATTCCTTCTTCTTTACATCGTTTAGCGAACTGCATATTTTCACTTAAAAAGCCATATCCGGGATGAATCGCATCAACCCCTGCTTCTTTTGCAACTTTGATAATACGTTCGATATTCAAGTAAGACTCTGCTGGACCAAGATCCTCTCCAACAAGATATGCTTCATCTGCTTTATATCTGTGTAATGCACGCATATCTTCTTTTGAATAAATCGCTACTGTTTGTATATCTAATTCTGTCGCTGCCCTAAAAATGCGAATTGCAATTTCTCCTCTATTCGCAACTAAAACTTTATTAATACGTTTCATCATGTCAGCCCCCTAATTGATGTATCTTTGTAATTGTACTTTTTCAATGAACACTATTTCATTAAAATCAGTTTGTAATGATAAGTTTTAGTTATTTAACTCAATAAAATTAAATAATCGATAACTATATTTTAAAACGATAAGAGCGAATTGTCAAAAAATTTAATATTAAAAATACGACCCCAATCACTTCAAATAAAAGTGACTGGGGTCGCACATGATAAATATATCTATTGATGATGATATTTCTCATAATAGTGCTGTTTGGCTTCATCATATTTAATTTGCTTACCAATCATTAATAATAATCCCATTGCAATACTTAAACTAATCATAGATGAACCACCAAAACTAATAAAAGGTAATGGAACACCTGTTAATGGAATTAAACCTGATACACCGCCTAAATTAACAAATGCTTGAATACCGATATAACTTGCAATACCTACACATACTAACTTATAAAAATATGATGTTGTTCGAGAAGCAAGATCAAAAGCACGATAAACAATATAATAAATCAATCCAAGAACGATAAGTGCACCGACAAATCCTAATTCTTCACATATAACTGCAAAAATAAAATCAGTATGTGGCTCTGGTAAGTAACCCAGCTTCATTACGCTATTACCTAAGCCTCGTCCGAATAATCCACCATTACCAATTGCCAACAATGAGTTAGCTAAATGATAACCGATTCCTGATTCGTAGTTAAATGGATTTTCTAAAGCACTAAACCTCGCTGTTAAATAAGCAGGTAATATATTCACACGAAAAATTACAATAAAAATCACTACTGTAATTAAGCCTAGGATAGAGTACATTGCAATCTTCAATAAATTTTTAACACCAATTCCAGAATATACAATAATACAAAAGAAAATCGCAGCAATTAATAATGTTTGCCCTACATCTTTTTGTAAAAGCACAAGACCAATCATAAATCCTACGAAAATAATAGGTGTAATAATGACCATAGGGTCTCGCTGTATTTGTATTTTTTTACGATCAATAATATAGGGGACATATAAAATAATTGCAATTTTGAGCAACTCAGATGCTTGTAAATTCATAAATCTCAAATCGAGCCAACTTTTAGAGCCATTGATTTCAACACCTAAAACTAATGTTGCAAAAAGTAGGAGTAAGATAATCCCCATCATCCCTAATTGCACATTTCGGTTTTGAATAATACGTACATCCATCACATACGCTATAAAAAATACAATGATAAATCCAAAAATAACGTATGCGAGCTGTCTCATATAAAAGTAAGTGCCTGATACAGGTATCCCACCTGTTAATGTTCCTCTTGTTGCTGCTACCATACTTGCACTATAAACCATCGTCAAACCTATTAAACAAAGTGCAAGATATGCGAGTAATAATGGAAAATCGATATATTTAGAATATCTCAAAATATATCGAAAAAGTTTTTTTATATGATTCATATATTTAATTCATCCAATTCGTAACATTTATATCTTATACGAGTACCCGATTGTAACTAACAATACTTCAACTTACATATTGAAGTTATTATACGCGCATAAATGCTTCATGTAATTTTGATAATTCTTTTTCAAGTCTTAACATTAATGCTTTACCGTCTTCTTGATCAACTAATCCTAAATTGACCGCGAAGTTCACCTCTTTTTGTAAACCATACATTTGCGTATCCAATACCTCTTCATATAAAGGACATTGTGGTAATGTTAAATTATCTATTTGAACTTTAATTAAATGTAAAATACGTTCAGCATCTTGATTCAACTGGTCATATGCTACAACTCTTAAATTTTGCTGATTGCTCATGACATACTCCCCCTATTTATTTGCTTCTATACAAAAATTCTATCCTATCACCTTTTAAAAAGCAAGTAAATTTGGCGTTGCTACTATGTTAAGTATGATAAAATAAAAGAAGTTATATTGAGGGAGTGTATAAATATGATTCAAATTAAAGGTGCTGTAAAATTTCCAATTACATTAGATAGTACAACTTGGATTTTTGACGATCGTAAAGTCACAATTGACGACTTGGAAAAGGGCGTTTTTAAAGGTGAAAAGCCTATCAAATTCGAAGATAATCGTGAATGGAATAGAGCTATTTTAGAAGGGCAGACAAACCCACCTACGCTCAATTCTGAAATCGCTTATAAAAAACGTGCTGTTTTACAGGAGTCTTTTGTTATCAATATGACACCGTTCTTTAAAAATGCAGAACCTTATAACAGTGCTTCGACAATTCGCCTATCCAATGACGAACAACACATTGATATTCCTTTCAACTTATTGCCCTACCTTTTCTTTCAATTTGCAAAAGATGGTAAACGTCTATATGAAGATAATGGCGTTGATAGCTTTGTTTATTCGCCAGAAGAGGGCTATCGCTATACCTTTCATCACGTCACACATATTGAGGTGCTATAACCTATGCGAAGGGTCACATGTATAATTTGTGATACTGAAGTTTTACTTGACGAAAATACAT
Organism: Staphylococcus sp. 17KM0847; assembly: GCF_013463155.1. Taxonomy (NCBI): domain Bacteria; kingdom Bacillati; phylum Bacillota; class Bacilli; order Caryophanales; family Staphylococcaceae; genus Staphylococcus; species Staphylococcus xeri. The sequence goes on along the minus strand of NZ_CP040781.1, from coordinate 621,147 downwards.
TGCTTGCTAAACGTCTTAAAAATAACCCTATTCGAACTTTTATGTGTGATGAATGCAAAAGTCGGCTTGATACACCAAGGCAACGACAACACGTCATGTATTCAGAACCTATTCATAAAGAAAATCAACGTCTAGATCAATAAAAGATAAAAGCCATCAACCCTTCAAATAAAGTGTGTTGATGGCTTTTGATGTTCACTATAATTATCGATTGGGCGCAGGATACATACCCGATGCAAATGCTTGCCACAGCGCATCTGGTAACTCATGCTTGTCTGAACGACGCGCATCAAAGTACCCTACAATTTCATCTTCTCGTCCTGTTTCTATTTTATTAACATAATTCGAATCAAATAATAACGGACGCCCTAATGCAATTAACGGTGTGCCTTGTAATCTTGCAGCTAATGCATCTTGTGCACTAAATACTGAACCTACCCCAATAAGCGGCACACGCTGATCAATCCACTTTAATAACAATCCAAGACGTGATTGATCTTTATATTCTCCTTCTCTTACAACTGATTGAATATCCAAAAGTGACACATGCAAGTAATCAAGTGATTTATCTAATAATGCTTCTATCAACGCTTTTGTAATTGACATTGTAATGCCTGGATCTTCTGCTTCTTCAGGTGAAAAGCGATAGCCAATAATAAATGTTTCTGGTGCTTCTTCTTTCACAACACGTAACACCTCATCCACAACAGCCAATGCAAAGCGTAGTCGATCACCCCATTTGTCTGTTCTACGATTATAATATGGAGATACAAATTGGTGAATTAAATAATGATTGGCTCCATGAATTTCAACACCATCAAAACCCGCCTGAATCGCTAGAGATGTCGCATATCCAAAATCATGAATGGCTTGCTCTATCTCGTCTACTGTCATTTCACGCGCAGCATGAGGGTGTTTTTGCCCAAAACCTGTTGTTTCTACTGCACTGGGTCCTTTCACTTCTCCATTAGGTACGAGGTGTGGCAATGCTTTAACACCACCGTGATGAATTTGAACAACAGCTTTAGCGCCGTTTGCCTTTATAGTCTTAGCAATTCTACGCAATCCTTCAAGATCAGCTTCCTTTGAAATTGAAGGTTGTCCCGGAAAAGCTTGTCCTTGAACATTGATATAGCTTGCAGCAGTAATCGCTAAACCAACATCTTTTGTGCGTGAGTCAATATACGATACTTCTACATCAGATGCTGTTCCATCTTCATGGGATAAAGTATGTGTCAATGGTGCTAAGACAAAACGATTTTTTAACGTACTACCGTGCGTCAGTGTCAAAGGTTCAAAAAGCGATTTAAATTGTTCATTCATTGTCATTCCTCCTAGATAACGTTAACCATCTTATGATTAACGTTTTACAGATTGTTTCTATTCCTGCTAAAAGTATAATTTGTATATCTTGCATTTACACATCATAAATAAAACCTATTTTCAAATCAAACTATGTGCTTAACTTGAAAATAGGTTTCTTATTTAATGATTAATAAGGTAGTCAACTACAACTTCAGTTGTATCAACACTTATACTTATATCTATAGCTTTTTTAACAACTAAACTCTAAAATTGAATCACACCTCTAACGATTACGCATTATCTTCCATCATTTGTTTAATTCTTTTTGCTTCTTTCTCACGTTGACCTTTATTTAAAATTTTCTTTCTCAAACGAACATTTTCTGGTGTTACTTCTACAAGTTCATCATCATTAATAAATTCTAAAGCCTCTTCCAATGATAGAATACGTGGTTTTTTCATTGTCTCAGTCTGATCTTTTGTTGCTGAACGTACATTCGTTTGATGTTTTACTTTTGTAATATTAACTGTTAAGTCGTTTTCACGATTGTTTTGACCGACGATCATTCCTTCATACACTTCTGTACCCGGTGCCATAAAGTTAATTCCACGGTCTTCTAAACCTAAGATTGCATATTCACTTGCACTACCTTGATCCATCGAAACAAGTACACCATTGCGGCGACCGCCTAAGCGACCTTTAATACGTGGACGAAACTCATCAAAAGTATGGTTAATAATACCATAACCACGTGTCATAGACATAAACTCTGTTGTATAACCGATTAAGCCACGTGCAGGTACATTAAAAATAAGACGTGTTAAGCCATTATCCGTTGTAACCATATCGACCATCTCACCTTTACGTTGTCCTAAAGATTCAATAATCGCTCCTGCATACTCTTCAGGTACTTCTGCTTGTACTCGTTCAAAAGGTTCGTGCAATTCACCATCAATTTCTTTTAGAATCACTTGTGGCTTAGATACTTGTAATTCAAAACCTTCACGACGCATATTTTCAATTAAAATAGATAAATGTAATTCACCACGTCCAGCAACAGTCCATGCGTCTGGCGAATCTGTTGGTGTAACTTTAAGTGAAACATCTGTTTCTAATTGCGTATCTAAACGTTCTTGTATTTGACGTGCTGTTACAAATTGTCCTTCACGTCCTGCAAAAGGTGAGTTATTTACACGGAATGTCATTTCTAACGTGGGTTCATCAATACGCAATACTGGAAGTGCTTCTTGATTATCTTGAGGTGTAATCGTTTCACCTACGTTAATATCTTCCATACCTGAGACAGCAATAAGGTCACCAGCATAGGCTTCCTGAATCTCTTCTCTTTTCAATCCAAAGAAACCAAATATTTTTGTAACACGGAAGTTTTTCACTGAACCGTCTAATTTTAATAGTGACACATTATCGCCTACTTTAATCGTACCACGGAATACACGACCAATACCGATACGTCCCACATAGTCATTGTAGTCTAAAAGTGCAGGCTGGAATTGTAAAGGTTCATCACGATTATCAACAGGTGCAGGTACATAATCTAAAATCGTTTCATATAAACATTGCATATTTTCATCTTGTTGCTCTGAATCAAGACTTGCTGTACCATTCACTGCCGAAGCGTATACAACTGGAAATTCTAATTGTTCATCGTTGGCTTCTAACTCGATAAATAAATCTAATACTTCATCTACAACACCTTCTGGACGTGCAGAAGGTTTATCGATTTTATTTACAACAACAACAGGCTTTAAATCTTGTTCTAATGCTTTTTTCAATACGAAACGTGTTTGTGGCATTGTTCCTTCATATGCGTCTACAACTAAAACAACCCCATCAACCATTTTCATAATACGTTCAACTTCACCACCAAAATCAGCATGTCCCGGTGTATCTAAAATATTAATACGTGTCCCTTTATAATTAATTGCAGTATTTTTGGCTAAAATTGTAATACCACGTTCTCTTTCAATATCATTTGAGTCCATCGCACGTTCTTCAACATGCTCATTCTCACGGAAAATACCTGATTGTTTTAATAATTCATCCACTAATGTTGTTTTACCATGGTCTACGTGAGCGATAATCGCAATATTGCGTACATCTTCTCTTCTACTTGTCATACTGTAATTCCTTTCATGAGTAAATTGCCACTTTCTTTTGTAACTTGTTTATTATATCATATATGTAAAGTGATGAAACAATTAGGTGGGATATATATGCAAAAATCTAAAACTATTTTCTTCATTTTAGCAATTATCGCAGTTATCTTTTTGACCCTGTTTAGCTTTGCCATTGGCGCTGGAAATATCTTTTGGATGATTGTTACATTTTTGCTAATGCTCGTTACATTTGGCTGTGGTTTTACTTTAAAAAAGAAATATCGTGAAAATGATTGGTTATAAAATAGAAAAACAGCAGTTTAATGGAAACCTTGCTCATTAAACTGCTGTTTTTCTATTTTCGGAATTTTTCATGCAATTGATTCAAAAGGTCACGATATTCATACATATATTGGGTCATAATTTCTTTATGTACTGCTTTATTTGCCACAATAACAGAGTTCGGTTGTGTAATAGAAAGTGTCGTACCTAAAAAATTAGTCGCAACACCTCCCACTTCCTCTAAAATAATAATCCCCCCTGCATAGTCCCATGGCTGTAACCTCGGTGTTAAATATGCAGCCAGTTGACCCGTAGCAACGTGAACGATCTCTAATGCTGCTGATCCATATGCACGCGTACTTCTTGCTTCACGAATAACTGGCTGTAACACTGGACTGATCTTCTTACCTGCTAACCAGTTTGCGTTTAAGCCTACAATACTTTGTGCTAAATTTGTATTTTCAATCATTTCAAGTCGTTGCTCATTTCTATACGCACCCTGCCCAGATTTAGCGTGATAAAGGACATCCGACATCACATCATATACAAATCCCGCATATGGCTTACCATCTTTAAATATACCAACAGATATAGCAAAATTTTCACCTTGGTGAATAAAGTTTAATGTACCATCAATTGGATCAATAACCCATACAATACCATCCGTTGCTATGATCTCATGTCCATGTCCTTCTTCACCAATAATACGATGCCGAGGGTACGTTCTTTGTATTTGTTCTACTAAAAACTGTTCTACCGCTTTATCTACATTCGTTACTAAGTCATTAGGATTAGACTTTGTTTCAATATCTAATGTTTCATTCATCCACTTGCGAATGTTATTTCCTGCTTCTAAAACGAGGCTTTTCGCATAATCATATAAATGCATTTGACTCACTCCTATTATATTCATTATACATGAAATTTGTACAATATAAATGTAGTAAACATTGGAATTATGCTACAATAAAATCACTTTATAATGTATAGAATTAAAGGGGGCGTATTATGACACAATATACATTTCACCCACAAGATTTTAAAGTTTTTGAAGTAGAGGGACTAACAGAACGTATGGCAGCACTTGATAAACATATTCGCCCTCAACTCCACGCACTTGGTGACTATTTTGCGGAATATTTAGAAACTGTTACAGGAGAAACTTTCTATCCACACGTTGCAAAACATGCACGCCGCACTGTTAATCCCCCTAAAGATACATGGGTCGCTATCGCCACAAATGCTCGTGGTTACAAAATGCTCCCTCACTTTCAAATCGGACTTTTTGAAGACCATCTTTTTGTGATGTATGGAATGATGCATGAAAACTCAAACAAAGCACAAGATGTTGAAGTTTTTGAAAAACGTATTGAAACATTATGCGCACTACCATCAGATTTTCAAATTTCGTTAGATCATACAAAGCCTGATAAATCTAAACTGAGTCATCTCTCCATAGACGATGTTCAAAAAGGGATTACACGCACTAAAAATGTCAAAAAGGGAGAATTTTTTGTTGCACGCTCTCTACACCCCGATGCACCTGAACTCAAAAGTGATAAGACTTTCCTTACATTTTTAGAAGAAACTTTTGACTATCTGCTAAAGTTTTACCATTAAAACATAATAACCTAAAAAGAGCGTATAGCCTATGCAATTTAAAATCTTTTTGATCGTTCAGATTCTAAATTACATGCTATACGCTTCATATCGCTATTTGATGGTGTCATTCCATCCATCGTTTATACCTTGGTTAACCATATACTGTTGATCAAGGTTTTTAGGTTTACGCACAAATAGCATAATGGCTGCAATTAACCACAGTACGGCAGCAATAAAGCTACCACTTAAAAATAATCCTGTTAAAGATGCAAGTAATAATAATACACCTGATAAAATACGTTTGCGTAGTAAAAATACTGCAACTAATGCTAAAATCAGCGGAATCACCATCGTACCAAAAGTTCCACCAATATTCGCACTTTGAGTAGCCAATTGATCTGGATCTTGTCCCTGTTCTATAATCGTTTGACGTATTTCTTCATTTTCTTGCAATAACTTTGGCATCATTGAACCAAATCCAACAATAATCGCCATCCAAATAGCATGTAGTACAATACCAATCCATGTCAAAACCTTTTCAGCAGTTCTTTTAAAAGGCTTTGATGGTTTGTGGTGTATTGACGACTGCTCTGTTTGGCGGGGTGCTTCTATATCGTTATTGTTATGTGTTTGATACGTATAATTTTCTGACATTATTATCCTCCTTTTTACTCATTATATTACCCTATTTTTATATTTAAAACATATTTGAACATCAATTTTTTATAGATATATTTAATATGAATCAATGATGAAACGATTATTCGTAAAAATTATAAGTTAAAATAAACATATTCTTTGTATCTCTAGCTTTCTCCAATTTAACTATCTTTAAAAATTTTTTATTAATAAACTAAACTGGACTGAAAAGATTACTAAAACTCCCTTTTCAATCCAGCTATTCACCTTGAATATTTGCAAGCCATATGCTGTTATGATTTTTCTTTGTTTGATCCTTCTTTTTCTTGCTCTACACGTTCCTTATTAACCTTCATGCGGTCTTCATAGTTTTGACGACGCTGTGATGCTGCACTCGGTTTGTTTTTACGTTGTTCTTTTAAATATGCTTTACGTGCTTTGCGCTCTTCCTTACGTGCCTCTTTTTGTTGTGCCTTTTCTTCTTTCTTTTGTTGCTTTAAGTCTGCCTGTGTTAATTGTTGATTTGCTTCGTGTGTATCATACGTATATGCATACTTCTCCTGCTGTACAGAATCTGTTGCATTATCATGTACTTTATCTTTGGTAACTGTTTCCTCACTATGCACCGCTGTATCATCTAAACGATCCTCTGTCTGCGTACTTTGAGTTGTTTCCTGCTCTTGTTTATGATGATATTTAGCAGAGCGTGATAATATAGCAGGTTCCTCATCCTGATCGTATTGTACGTTCGTCGCTGGTTCTCGTTGTATCTTTTCTTGATCTTTTTCTAGTGATTGTTCGTACACTGGGTTGTCTGTAAATAATGGTGCATTGTATACAGGTACTGTTTCTAAGCGTTCTTTTCGACTGAACATCATCAACGCAATAATAAAGAAAAAGATAGGGACTAACACAACAATAAGTGGTAATGTTAATATCGAAACGACTAAAAACAATAAGCCCGAAATCACTCTATGTCTCATTGAAATAAGCGCTAAAAATGAAATCAATAAGCAAACAATAAGATAAACGATGAATGCCCATACACCATTTTGTAAATGAATCACTAGCTCTGTTGCTGTCATATTATAATTAGTCAATATATTTTGAAATGTTGTGCTGTTTGCAATTTCTACTTCTAAACTTTGAATAGAATTTTCGTTACTAAATAGCACAAGCCCAAAAAACATAGCAATAATCGTTGTACCAAGTAATAACAGCCAACTTAGCCACCCCATTATTTTTTCAGCAAGTCGATTTACAGGGCGTTGAATTTGCGTATATACCTCTCCTGTCATAACGTCACTCCTTGTTGTTTCTTCTTTTATTATATCTTATCTTAAATACAATAACTATTTTTATAAATCCATCTTAAAGTTTAAGAAACGCTCATTATACTCACTTAGTATATCCGAACCTAAATCTTTATAAACTTCCAAACGCCTTTGTGTCTCTTCGGTTGGATAAACACGTGTGTCATTTCTAACCTCTTGAGGCAACATTTGGCGTGCTGTTTTATTTGGTGTTGCATAAGCTACCCATTCTGTATTTTGACGACTCACTTCGGGATCTAACATAAAGTTCATAAACTGATGTGCCCCTTTAACATTTTGCGCTGTTTTAGGAATGACCATATTATCAAACCACAAATTAGAACCATCTTTAGGGATGACATAATCAAAACGTTGATCCTCTTGAAATAATGGAGCAGCTGAACCACTCCACATCACTGCTACACTCGCTTCACGCTGTTCTAACATCATCGTCACTTCATCTCCAACAACACCCCGTATATTAGGACTAAAGCTTTTTAAATGTGTTTCAGCCTCCTCAAGATGCTGTTTATTTTTATCATTTAAGCTATAACCTAAACTGTTCAAACCTACGCCCATCATTTCTCTTGCACCATCAACTAAAATAACATCTTCGCTCAAACGAGGATCTTTTAAATCTGACCAATGCTCAAATGTCATATCAGGGTATTTATCTTTATCATATAAAATACCAACCGTTCCAAAGAAATACGGCATTGAATATTTATTCTTTGGATCAAATGCTTGATTCATATAACGCTTATCTAAATGCTCTATATTCGTGATTTGGCTATGATCTAGGGGCAATAACAAATCTTCTTTACGCATTTTTTCAATGGTATAGTCACTTGGAAAAGCGACATCATAATTCGTTCCACCATTGCGTATTTTGGCTTCCATCGCTTCATTCGAGTCGAACGTTTCATATATCACTCGAATACCCGTTTCTTTTTCAAATCGTTTAATGAGTTGTGGGTCAATATACTCCCCCCAATTGTATACATATAATTTTTCACGTTGCTGATTCACATCATCATGACTCATCCAATAGCCAACGCCTAAACTCACCAAACCAATAGCTAATGCCCCACCGATAAGTTGAATGAATTGTTTCATAGTGACATCTCCCGTCTTTTAACAAGTTGTTTACGCTGATAACGTTGTAGCAATTGATAGACGACAATCCCAACCATGATAAAGGCAAATAATAATGTCGATATGGCGTTAATCTCCATACTTACACCTCGACGTGCCATTGAATATATTTCAACAGAGAGTACACTAAAACCGTTTCCTGTAACAAAAAAGCTCACTGTAAAATCATCAAGCGAATAGGTCAATGCCATAAAAAATCCTCCGAGTATACCCGGCATCAGTTGGGGGATTAAAATTTTTGTGAGCAACTGCCATTCTGTTGCACCTAAATCTCGTCCAGCTTGTATAATTGAATCATTCATTTCATAAAGTTTAGGCAAAATCACGATAACTACAATTGGAATACAAAAAGCAATATGTGAAATCAACACTGATGTCAAACCTAAACCCAAACCTGTATAATGACCTATCGCTGTAAACATAATCAAAAAAGACGCACCAATCACAACATCAGATGATACCATGAGTACATTATTAAGTGTTAGTAGCGAGACTTTAAGCATTTGACGACGTATTTGATAAAGCACCAGCGCACCAAATAAACCGATCACTGTTGAAATAGCAGCTGAAATTAGCGCAACTGCAATCGTATTAAATACTACCTGTAATAATCGTTTATTCGCAAAAAGTGCTGTATAATGTTCAAATGTAAAACCTTCAAATCTAGTCATATTTCCCGCGCTGTTAAAAGAATAAAAAATTAAAATAAAAATAGGGAAATACAAAACGACTAATAAAGCATATAAATATATTTTACCGTACCACTTCATCGTACATTTCCTCCTTGCTTTTTAGTGCGTGTTAAAATCATAACGAGCATCATAAATAACACAAGGAAGAGTGCGATTGTTGATCCCATTCCAAAGTTTTGAATAACTAAAAATTGCTCTTCAATCGCTGTACCAATATTAATCACTTTGTTCCCAGCAATCAAACGTGTAATCATAAATAGCGATAATGCTGGAATAAATGTTACTTGAATACCTGTTTTAATCCCTTCAATTGTTAATGGCAATAGGACTTTACGCACAATTGTTATAGTACCTGCACCTAAATCTTGAGCAGCAAAAAAGAGTTGATCTGGTATGTCCTTCATACTGTTATAAATAGGCAATAACATAAAAGGTAAATAGATATATACAGCAACAATGATAAAAGCAGGTGCTGTAAATAACATAGATTGTGCTGGAACATTTACAATGCCTAATAATTGGTTGATAAACCCATCATGACTTAAAATGCCAATAAATGCATATGTCTTGAGTAGTAGATTGATCCATGTCGGAATAATCATAACCAATAACCATGTTGCAGCATGAGAAGATTGATGAATAAAGTAAGCGGCTGGATAACTTACGAATAAGCATGCAATTGTAATGATTGCAGCATATAAAATGGATTCGGCAAGCATTTTCATATAATGCCATGATAAAAACTGCTTATAATTTATAAGCGAAAAATGGCCTTCTGTATCCAGAAATGAGAAATAAACTAATAATATCATTGGAATAATAATAAAACCGATCATCCACAACCAATATGGGATTGCCAACCAGCGATTAAGTTGTCTCATCATTACCATCTCCATAGCCTTCTATACGTGCATCAAACTCTTCTTCTGTTTCACCCGGAACCATAATATGAATGGCTTCAGGTTCGAAATGTAGACCCACACGCGAACCAATTTCTGCATTTTTTGTAGATTGTATCGTCCACTCATAACCTTTGCGATCTTCACAAATAATGTCATAATGGACACCGCGAAATAAAGTAGAAATCACTGTACCATGAAACAAACCTTCCTGATCTGAAACTAATGCGATGTCTTCCGGGCGAATCACAACATCTACTAATGTATGAGACGCAATCCCCTGATCCACACATTCAAAATCTTGACCATAAATATTAACAACAAAATCTCTTACCATGGTCCCTTCAATAATATTGGATTCACCAATAAAATCAGCAACATAACGATTGACAGGCTCGTCATAAATATCAATCGGTGTACCAAATTGTTCAACCTTGCCCTCACGCATAACAAAAATATAATCACTCAACGCAAGTGCTTCTTCTTGATCATGTGTTACAAAAACAAACGTAATGCCCAACCTTGACTGCAACTCTCGAAGCTCATATTGCATCTCTGTACGCAACTTTAAATCAAGTGCTGATAAAGACTCATCTAGTAATAAAATCTCTGGCTCATTTACAATTGCTCGGGCAATGGCTATTCTTTGCTTTTGTCCTCCACTTAGTGCTTGTATTGAACTGTACATATACTGATCTAATTTCACGAGCTTCAATGCATCTCTCACTTTTAAATCAATGACTTGTTTATCCATTTGTTTTAGCTTTAAACCAAATGAAATATTGTCATAAACATTGAGATGTGGAAATAAAGCATAATCTTGAAATACTGTATTGACTTGGCGCTTATTTGCAGGTAAATGATTAATTTGTTCACCAAGGTATATAATATTCCCTTCATCAGGCGTTTCAAATCCCGCAATCAGTTTTAATATTGTTGTTTTCCCACAACCTGAAGGACCTAAAATTGTATAAAAATAACCTGATTCAATTTCAATATCTATCTCATTTAAAATGACTGTATCATCGTAACGCTTTGTCACTTGTTCGAATCTCAATAATGATGCCACATACATTCCTCCTATAAATAAGATGATGTCGCTACAATTAATATGCGCGCTTCTGTTTTTCCTGTATTGGACAACCTATGGACACTATTGGCTTTAAAATACAATGCATCTCCAACATTAGCTTGATAGATGTCATCTCCCAAAGCTAGTGTAACAACACCTTCTAAGCAATAGATAAACGTATCTGACATAGAAGGTTCAAACGCTTTATATGCTGAGCTTGGTTGCAATGTTAACAATAGCGGTTCCATTTCAAATTCATTCGACGTTCGGACAGGCCACTGCAAAAAATAGCCTTTCTCACTTTCATCATACGTTAATTGTTCTGCCTCGGGATAATGTACCTTTGTCACTTGTTGCTGTTCAAAAAAATCACGTGGCGTTGTACCAAGTATCTCGAGTATATTCAAAAATGTTTCCATACTTGGTGAAGTCTTATTACTTTCTATTTGTGAGATATAACCTTTAGAAAGATCTGTACGTTCTCCCAACTCTTCTTGTGTCAAATTTTTTAGATGTCTTAAATTTTTTATTTTTTGCCCTATTTCCATGTACTCACCTATATTCATGCACAATCAAAACGAAATAGAGAGCAGGAGAGAAAACTCATTTTTACAAAAAGATTTCATCATCCTACTCCGTTAAATATGACTAAAAGCGACGTAAGCTTGTTAAAACACTTTTTCACTTGAGATATCTACTGCCATCTACAAATATTTACTCACTGATTTAGGACAGCTTTTACCAAGTCCAATCCTACTATCTCGTTTCCTTAATTTTATTAAAAAAAGCTGCATTAAGTTTACTTTTACTAAACATTTTGTTTAACGCTTAATAAAAATAACAAAATACAGCTCTAATTACAACCTTTTTTTAATGATAAGATAAAACTTTGTCATCTGGTGAATCTTTCGCTTGTTTTATAACCATATAGCTATCATAACCACTTGATTTTTTGAATGTATTAAAAATATTTTTCTCATCTGCTTTTCCTGGAACAACTTTTTTAAATTCACGATAATTAGACATCAAGATAGCTTTTTGAATAGAACTTTCATAATATGCTTCTATTGCATTAAAAAAACGAATGACTGTTAACATTTCTTCTTGTGTCCATTCAACATCGATAGGATACTGATATTCCACTATAAATCTCCTTCCTTAGTAAATGATTATAAAAAAAGAGACTAGGCACATTTTGCCCAGTCTCTTTGAGTATATAAACACTACATTGTATGAATTGGTAAACCGATTGCTTTTTCGGCTGCTTCCATGCTCATTTCACCTAATGTTGGATGTGCATGAACTGTTAATGCGATATCTTCTGCATTCATACCCGCTTCAATAGCAAGACCTAATTCAGCAATAACATCAGATGCACTTGTACCTACAACTTGTGCACCGATTAATGTATCGTCTTCTTTAAGCGTAATTAACTTAACAAAACCATTTGTGTCGTTCAATGATAATGCACGACCGTTTGCTTGGTAAGGGAATTTAGACGCTTTATATTCGATACCTTCTTCTTTAGCTTGTGCTTCTGTATATCCTACTTGAGCTAATTCTGGCTCAGTAAAGCATACTGCTGGCATTCCGATGTAGTCTACTTCGGCATTTTGACCTTGAATGGCTTCAGCTGCCACTTTTGCTTCATAGCTTGCTTTATGTGCTAATGGTAGACCCGGTACAATATCACCAATTGCATAGATACTGCTTACTGAAGAACGACCTTGTTTGTCAACTTCAACTAAGCCACGTTCTGTTAATTTAACGCCTGCTTCTTCTAGGCCTAATTCACTTGTATTTGGACGACGTCCTACCGTAACTAATACATAATCAGCATCGATTGTTTTCTCTTCACCTTTTACTTCATATGTTACTGTTACGCCATTATCTGTTTCTACAGCTGATTTAGCTAAAGCTTCTGTTTCAATTGTCATGCCTTTAGCTTTCATATTTTTCTTAACTGGTGCAACCATTTGTTTTTCAAAACCACCAAGGATTTCTTTTGCACCTTCAAGAATTGTTACTTCTGTACCGAAGTTAGCATATGCTGTACCTAACTCAGAACCGATGTAACCGCCACCTACAACAACTAATTTTTTCGGTACTTCTTGTAAGTTTAATGCACCCGTAGAGTCTAATATACGACCACCAAATTTGAAATTTGGAATTTCGATTGGACGTGAACCAGTTGCAACAATTGCATTTTTAAAGTTGTATGTTTGAGCACTCTTATCATCCATAACACGTAGACTATTACCATCTACAAAATATGCTTCACCTTTAACAATTTCAACTTTGTTACCTTTAAGTAGTGCTTCAACACCGCCAGTTAACTTATTAACAACTGAACCTTTGAAAGATTGTACTTTATCAAAGTCTAATGTTACGTTTTCAGCTTTAACACCTAGTTCTTCACCGTGTTGTGCTTGTTCAAAACGATGAGAAACATTTAGAAGTGCCTTTGATGGAATACAACCAACATTAAGACAAACACCACCAAGGTTACCTTTCTCAACGATTGTTACTTTTTGACCTAATTGTGCTGCACGAATTGCTGCGACATATCCACCAGGACCTGCACCGACAACAATAGTATCTGTTTCAATTGGAAAATCTCCGACTACCATATTTTACCCCTCCATTAATAATAGTTCTGGATTGTTTAATAAACGCTTAATGTGGTTCATAGCATTTTGACCAGTTGCACCGTCAATTTGTCTGTGGTCAAAGCTCAATGATAATGATAATACTGGTGCTGCAACAATTTCACCATCTTTAACGATAGGTTTTTGTGCAATACGACCAATACCTAAGATTGCAACTTCTGGATGGTTAATAACTGGTGTAAACCATTGACCACCAGCAGAACCGATATTACTAATTGTACATGTTGCACCTTTCATTTCGTCAGAAGTTAACTTACCATCACGTGCTTTCACAGCAAGTTCATTAATTTCATCTGAAATAGCAAACATAGACTTACGATCTGCATGTTTTACAACAGGAACTAAAAGACCTCTTTCAGTATCTGCTGCAATACCAATGTTCCAGTAATGTTTGTGTACAACTTCACCTGATTCTTCATTAAATGAAGTGTTAAGTGCTGGATATTTTTTAAGTGCAGAAACCAATGCTTTTACAACATATGGTAAGAATGTAAGTTTTGTGCCTTGTTCAGCAGCAATTTCTTTGAATTTTTTACGGTGATCCCATAATGCTTGAACATCAATTTCATCCATTAATGTCACGTGAGGCGCAGTATGTTTAGAGTTAACCATTGCTTTTGCAATCGCCTTACGCATAGCAGGGATTTTTTCTGTTGTTTCAGGGAACTCACCTTCAACAGATGCTGCTGGTGCTGCAGAAGTTGCTGATGCAACTGATTCAGTAGATTCTGTTGATGCTGTTTCTGTTGTAGCAGCTGCTTGTCCACCACCATTTAAGAAGGCATCTACGTCCTCTTTAGTAATTCTACCATTTTTACCACTACCATTAACAGCTTTAATATTCACATTGTTATCACGTGCATATTTGCGAACTGAAGGCATAGCTTTTACAATACGATTTTCATCAACTTCAACATCTGCTTGAGGGGCAGCAGGTGCTTCAGATTTAGCTTCTTCTTTTGGAGCTTCTTCTTCTTTTGAAGCATCATCGTCATGTCCGCCTTTAAATTGCATACCTTCTGCGTCAGGCGCATCGATTTTAACAATTGTGTCACCAACAACTGCTACAGTACCTTCTTCTACTAATACTTCTTCTACTGTTCCTGCTACTGGAGATGGAATTTCAACAACTGATTTGTCGTTTTGTACTTCACATAGAATATCATCTTCATCAATAGTATCTCCAGATTTAACAAACCACTTTACAATTTCACCTTCGTGGATACCTTCACCAATATCTGGTAATTTAAATTCAAATGCCACGTTGTTTCCTCCTAATTTAAATCAAATTTTTATCCGCTGAATTCATCATAAGGAATCTCTATTATTACTTATTACTTTAATAACACTTTCTATTGTAACATGTATAATCACATCTCAAAAGCAGCTCGCTAATGCTAAGTCACTTTACAAGTGTAAGTGCTTTTACGAAGCGAGCTAACTTTTATCAACACACCACAACTACCAATTTCATAGTCGTGAGTGAATTACACACAAATCAAATAGATTTATTATTAAAATTCTAAAGTTTCTTTTGCTTTTTCAACAATATCATTTTTGTTTGGTAACCAAACATTTTCAGCTTGTGTAAATGGATAAACAGTATCTGCTGCTGCTACACGTCCGATTGGCGCTTCTAATGAAAGAATCGCACGTTCAGAGAGTTCAGCTACAACATTTGCACCAACACCTGCTTGTTTTTGTGCTTCTTGTACTACAATAACACGACCTGTTTTTTGTGTTGAAGCAACAAGTGTATCAATATCTAATGGTTGAACAGTACGCAAGTCAATCACTTCAACAGAATGACCCTCTTTTTCAAGTTCTTCAGCAGCTTTCATTGCTTCTTGAACCATTGCACCGTAAGCAATAATTGTTAAGTCTGTACCTTCACGTTTTACACTTGCTTTGCCAAGTTCGATTGTATATTCTTCTTCCGGAACTTCTTCACGGAATGAACGATACAATTTCATATGCTCAAGATATACAACTGGATCGTTACTACGGATACTTTCAATTAATAAACCTTTTGCATCATATGGACCAGAAGGAATAACAACTTTAAGACCCGGAGATTGTGCAAGCAATCCTTCTAAGTTATCAGCATGAAGTTCAGGTGTATGAACCCCACCACCAAATGGTGTACGAATTGTTACAGGTGCTGCTTTTGAGTTACCTGTACGGAAACGATGACGTGCAATTTGACCTGCTACTGAGTCAAATACTTCAAATACGAATCCTAAGAATTGAATTTCCATAATCGGACGGTAGCCTTGAGTTGTAAGACCTAACGCTAAACCACCGATACCAGACTCAGCTAAAGGTGTGTCGAATACTCGGTCTTCACCGAATTCTTTTTGTAAACCTTCAGTTACACGGAATACACCACCGTTAACACCAACGTCTTCACCAAAGATCAAAGTGTTTTCGTCGTTTTTAAGTTCAGTTGCTAGCGCGTTATTAATCGCTTGAACCATTGTCATTTGTGCCATGGTTTACTTCGACTCCTTCTCTTTGTAAATTTCATATTGTTCTGCAAGGTTTTGAGGCATATCTTCATACATAATTTCCATTAATGAAGTCACTGTTTGTTTTTCAGTGTTGTCTGCTTCTTTAATTGCAGCTTTGATTTGCTCTTTAGCTTGTTCAATAACTTCGTTTTCTTTTTCCTCAGACCATAAACCTTTGTTTTCTAAGAACTTTCTGAAACGTACAAGTGGGTCTTTTTTCTCCCATTCTGAGTCTTCATCAGAAGTTCTGTATTTCGTTGGGTCGTCACCAGCCATAGTATGAGGACCATAGCGATATGTCATTGTTTCGATTAATGTTGGGCCTTCGCCTGCCACAGCGCGTTCACGTGCTTCTTTTGTTGCTTGATATACAGCTAATGCATCCATACCATCAACTTGGATACCAGGGATACCAACTGCTATTGCTTTTTGTGCTAATGATTGTGCTGCAGTTTGTTTATCACGTGGTGTTGAAATGGCATAGTTATTGTTTTGAATTACAAAGATTGCTGGTACTTTGTAAGCTGACGCGAAGTTAATACCTTCATAGAAGTCACCTTGTGAAGAACCACCGTCACCAGTGTAAGTAATTGCAACAGCCTTTTTACCACGTTTTTTAAGACCTAAAGCAACACCTGCTGTTTGAATATATTGTGCACCGATAATGATTTGTGGGCTTAACGCATTAACACCTTCAGGCATTTGGTTACCTACAAAGTGTCCACGTGAGAATAAGAATGCTTTTGTTAATGGTAAACCGTGCCAAATTAACTGTGGTACATCACGGTAACCAGGAAGAATGAAATCTTCTTGTTCTAAAGCAAACTGTGAAGCAAGTTGAGATGCTTCTTGACCAGCTGTTGGCGCATAGAAACCTAAGCGTCCTTGTCTGTTTAATGAAATTGAACGTTGGTCTAAAATACGTGTCCATACCATTCTTCTCATTAATTCAACTAATTGTTCATCTGATAAATCTGGTAGCAAATCTTCATTAGTTACATTACCATCTGTATCTAAGATTTGTACCATTTCAAACTTCGACTCAGTATCTTTCAATACTTGCTCTGCATCGAATTGGGCTTTTAACTTAGCAGCCATGCAATTCACCATACCTTTCCCGTTTATATATTTCATCTTAATTTAGTGTACCACAAAACTGTATAACTGTTAAATGTTTTTGTTCAAGTTCTGTAATAGTTGATACCATTACAGTTCCAAGAACTGTTATAGTTATAAACCAAAACTGTTATAGTCTAGTTGTTTATCAATTCATCAACGTCTCTCTTCTCTGTTTGTACATTTCGAATGGCTTTGGAATACGCTTTCACTTTATTACTCATGTCTTTTTGTGCTTTGCTTAATGCCTCTGATTTCTTATCTATTTCTTCCTGTGTACCAGATTCATTTTGGAAATAATTAAACAGGTCTTTTTCTTTAGTAATGACTGCTTGATACCCCTCTAAAAACCCTTCATGTTTACTATATTTTTCTTCTAATGCTTTATTGAGTTCGTCGAATTCTTTTTTGTCATCTTTATCTTCAATTTTACTTGATGCTTTTTTGAGTTGATTAAAAGCTTGTTGAGACTTATCCATTGCCTCCTCTTCTTTTTTCAACTGTGCTTCACGTTTATTTGCGTTATCCAAAAATGCCTTCACTTGCTCCTGAACACTATTAATATTTTTCCCACTTACTTCCTTAGAAATTTTTTCTTTTTCTTTCTCTAGTTTATTCATTTCTTTATTTACATTTTGAATAGGTGCTTCAGCTTTTTGTAACTGATTTAATCCTTCACTATATTTCTCTATGTGCTCATCATCTTTGTTACATCCTGCTAAAAGTATCGTTGCTGCCAATGCGATGCCAAGTGTTTTCTTCCCTTTCATTGCTTTAATATACCTCCTTTATTGTCATTGGTAATTTTAGTGAAAAGTGCATTATAAATCAAACATATTGAGAATTTATGGTAAAAACAAACATCCCTGTAAAAGTATCAACTCAAAATATTGAGTAGAGATTTATTATCCCACTAGAATGAAATCAGAAGTAAATATTCTATTATCTCTCATCAATTTTTGGTATATTGTTAGTTAAGGAAGGTGTCAATATGTTAACAATGAAAGATATTATTCGTGATGGGCATCCAACACTTCGACAAAAAGCAGAAGCGTTAACTTTCCCCCTCACAGATGAAGAACGTCAAACTTTATTAGATATGCAAACTTTTTTACGCAATAGTCAAGATCCTGAGATGGCAGAAAAATATAAATTGAGAAGTGGCGTTGGCATTGCAGCACCACAAATTAATGTATCTAAGCGTATGTTTGCTGTTTATCTTCCAGATGATGGCAACGGCAATACTTATGACTTAGCAATTGTAAACCCTAAAATTGTGAGTCACAGTGTACAAGACGCTTATCTTCCAATGGGAGAAGGCTGTCTAAGTGTAGATGAAGATGTACCCGGATTAGTACACCGTCATCATCGTGTTACCATTAAAGGATTCGACATTGATGGCAATGAAATCAACTTACGTCTTAAAGGATATGCTGCGATTGTTTTTCAACATGAATTAGATCATCTTAATGGTGTTATGTTCTACGACCATATTGATAAACAAAACCCTCTTACACCTAAAGACGGTGCTATCGAAGTTTAATGCAAATCTCATAACTCATACTATGTTATAGCGTGTAAGAATATTCGAGCATATAATATGACTCAAATAATACTTTTGATTACCCCTATCGGTTAAAACGCTATAACAACGGTACTTCAAAGATCATCATGTATTAAAACAAACATCAAAAATTCAATATTTCTATACACTAAAAAAATAGTACAAATGTTCACTCAAAATTAACGGGTAAAGAACGTTTGGAAAATCACAAGAGTGATATATTTAAAGTGAGACAATGCATTCCTTTCAAAGATTGCATTGTTTCACTTTTTCTCTTTCCTAATGTTTTCGCCTAGAAAAGCAATCCTTTTCTTCTCCCATCAATTTCTGACATTCCACTTTATTTATTCAATAAGTTCATGTAAAATGAATATAACTGATTGATGTGTTGCTTCTAGCTATACATCTCATCAAAAGTACGGCAATTTTTGAATATAGAGACAACATACTTTTTAACTGTAATATCAACCCATGAATTGAATTCTGTTAAACACCGGTTTGACATTCATTCGATTCATATTTTTTATTTATGCTTATAGATTAAATGACTGTATTTACCTTTACTGTATTGTTGTCGCAATTATAAATTCACTTTTTAAATTTTAGGAGGCATTTTAAATGGCAATTTTCAAAGTATTTTATCAACATAATCGCGATGAAGTCATTGTTCGTGAGAATACGCAATCGACATATATCGAGGCTGAAACAGAAGAACAAGTTCGTCGCTTTTTAAAAGAACGTAATTATAATATTGAATTCATAACTAAATTAGAGGGCGCACATTTAGAATATGAACAACAATCTGATCACTTTAATGTGGAGCGCGCAGAATAATGAAGCAACTTCAAAAAAACGAGGTGGGTGTATACGCACTAGGTGGATTAGGTGAAGTCGGAAAAAACACCTACGCCGTAGAGTATAAAGATGAGATTTTAATTATTGATGCAGGTATTAAGTTTCCTGACGATAATCTATTAGGTATTGACTATGTTATACCAGATTATACCTATCTTGAACAAAATCAAGATAAGATTGTAGGACTTGTTATCACACATGGTCACGAAGACCATATCGGTGGTGTGCCCTACCTGCTGAAAAAAATTAATGTTCCAATTTATAGTGGCCCCCTTGCTCTAGGTTTGATTCGTAACAAATTGGAAGAACATCACTTATTGCGCACTGCATCACTCAATGAGATTACAGAAGATAGCATTATAGAATCTAAGCATTTTAAAATCAGCTTTTATTTAACAACACATAGTATTCCTGAAGCATATGGTGTTGTCGTTGATACACCTGAAGGCAAAATTGTTCATACTGGTGACTTCAAATTTGACTTCACACCAGTTGGTGCACCAGCAAACATGGCAAAAATGGCGCAACTTGGTGATGAAGGGGTGCTTTGTCTGCTTTCAGATTCTACAAATTCACTGGTTCCCGACTTTACACTAAGCGAACGTGAGGTTGGACAAAATGTAGATAAAATATTCCGAAGCTGTACGGGACGTATTATTTTTGCAACTTTCGCTTCAAATATTTATCGTGTACAACAAGCCGTAGAAGCTGCCGTCAAATATAATCGTAAAATCGTCACTTTTGGTCGCTCAATGGAAAATAATATTAAAATTGGTACCGAACTTGGTTATATTAAAGCACCTCCAGAAACGTTTGTTGAACCAAGTAAAATTAATAGTATTCCAAAGCATGAGCTTCTTATTTTATGTACAGGGTCTCAGGGTGAACCAATGGCAGCACTTTCACGTATTGCTAATGGTACGCATAAACAAATCAAAATCATCCCTGAAGATACTGTTGTATTTAGCTCATCACCTATTCCAGGTAATACTAAGAGCATTAATCGTACGATCAATGCCCTTTATCAAGCTGGTGCTGAAGTCATTCATAGCAAAATCTCAAATATCCATACATCTGGACACGGCTCTCAAGGTGATCAACAGCTCATGTTACGTTTAATACGTCCTAAGTATTTCTTACCTATTCATGGGGAATATCGTATGCTTGTTGCACACGGCCAAACGGGTGTGGATTGTGGCGTTAAAGAAGAAAACGTCTTTATTCATGATATTGGTGATGTATTAGCGCTAACACATGATTCAGCACGTACGGCAGGTCGTATCCCATCAGGCAATGTTCTTGTAGATGGTAGTGGCATTGGTGATATTGGTAATGTTGTCATTCGAGACCGTAAACTCTTATCCGAAGAAGGTTTAGTCATCGTTGTGGTAAGTATTGACTTTAATACAAACCAATTGCTGTCTGGTCCAGACATTATATCACGTGGCTTTGTATATATGCGTGAATCAGGTCAACTTATTTATGATGCTCAAAAGAAAATCAAGCAAGATGTCATCTATAAATTAAATCATAACAATAATATACAATGGCACCAGATCAAATCTTCTATTATTGAAACATTGCAGCCTTATTTATACGAAAAAACAGCACGTAAACCTATGATTTTACCTGTCATTATGAAAGTTAATGAAACAAAATAATCAAAAAGTGGAGAACCTTGATACAAAAGGCATCTCCACTTTTTAATTATATAGATTTAGTGTGCAATTTTCTTTTCGTAACGTGTGAGGTCATTATCATGACCAATCATAATCAAAATATCATCAAACTCTAAAGCCATGTCTGGTTGTGGCGATACAATAATTTCTTTACGTCTCTTAATTGCAATAATATTAATGCCGTATTGTGCACGAATATCTAAATCAATCAATGTCTGCCCCGCCATTGCTTCTGTTGCCTTCATCTCTACAATAGAATGCTCATCGGATAGTTCTAAATAGTCTAATACCGTAGCACTGGCAACATTATGAGCAATACGTCTTCCCATATCTCGTTCAGGGTGTACGACTGTATCTGCACCAATCTTGTTGAGTATCTTCGCATGGTAATCATTTTGCGCTTTTGCTGTTACTTTTTTTACACCAAGCTCTTTCAAAATTAATGTTGTTAACGTACTTGCTTGTATATTTTCACCGATTGCAACAATAACATGATCAAAATTTCGGATCCCTAAACTTTTCATGACCGCTTCATCTGTAGTATCTGCGACCACAGCATGTGTTGCAATATCACTATATTCATCAACACGATGTTCATCTTTATCAATTGCCATAACATCCATATCTAATGCGTTAAGCTCACGGACGATGCTTCCTCCAAAACGTCCCAAACCAATCACTACATATTCTTTATCCATCACTGAACCTCCATGCTGTATAATATAGTTATTTTCCCCTCTTAGTACACTATTGTCAAACAGACTTTTTTTGAGTAACATTTAATATGTCTATAACCAAAAGATCTATATAGAGAAAGGATAGAACCTATGAAAAATAAATTACTCAAAGGGAGTGTCACTGCTTTACTTTTAAGCATAACACTTGTATCTCCAACATCTCAAACAGTTCAAGCAAGCACACATTACTATAATGGTTTAGAATCATGGAATGCAAATAGTGCACTGCAAAAAGCTAAAAAAGTAAATAATAAAAATGTTTCAATTAAACATTATAATTATGCACATAAAACTAAGTATAAAGCAGTAGGTCGTGTTTCTAATAGAGATGGTTTCAAAGGACGTGGCAAAGATAGCATGGGGACAGGCTTTGTTGTCGGCAATCATACATTTGTGACAAATGCACATGTCGTTGAAAAACGAAACGGACAACAGTCTGCTGCAAAATATATCACATTCGACCTCAATAGAGATGGCAAGCGTATCCCTTATCGTTTTCACGCTCAATCAGTCAAACGTGTACCCGGATATGATTTGGTTGTTGTCAAAACGAAAGAACACATGGTCAATCGTGCAAAAGTCCAACCCCTAAAGCTTGCTTCCAATACACAAATAAAAAAGTTAAAGTTTAATGACCGCCTTTATTCACTTGGCTATCCATGGCAAGGCAATGATAATACAAAAGCCTATTGGAATCGAATTGTCTTTCTTCAACAAAGTTCAAACGGTTTTGAATTATTGTCGAAAGATAAGTTTAGATCTGGTGCATCTGGATCCCCACTTGTCAATAGTCGCTACGAAGTCTTCGGCGTTCGGACATATGGTCATAACCTTAGAGGTAGTGCAACATCAATTTATGCTAAACAAGAGATTGCTGGCGCAGAATCCTTGTACGGCAACCCACGCCAATTTATTTTAAAAAATGCGCAATAATACACTGAGTATCTAAGTATGTATCGTTGAGATCACATTATATTTTATAAAGTAAAGTAGGTTGAATTATGACAAAAGTAATTATCTATACACAAGATGAATGTCCACCTTGTACATTTATCAAAAACTATCTTACAGAACATAATATATCATTTGATGAACGTAATATTTCAAATTCAATTTATCGTAATGAAATGATTGAATTTGATGCCTTTGCAACACCTTTTATTTTGTTGAATAACGAACCCATGTATCAAGTAGACATCGATAAGTTAAACCAAATATTAGGGCTATAATACAAAAAAACCTGAGAAAATCTCAGGTTTTTTGTATTTATGAAGTTGCTTCATGAACAAGTGTGATCACTTCATCGACAGTCGCACAATTCATCGCACGATCTGCTAATTGCGTCATCTCAGTTGTACTTAAAGCTTTAATTTGTCGACGTGCTTTTAAAATAGATGTCGCACTCATAGAAAACTCATCTAATCCTAATCCAAGTAATAGTGGGATTGCCGTTTCATCACCAGCCATCTCACCACACATACCTGTCCATTTACCTTCTTTATGAGAAGCATCAATCACTTGCTTCACTAAACGTAAAATAGAAGGATTGTAAGGTTGGTATAAGTATGACACACGCTCTGACATACGGTCTGCCGCCATTGTGTACTGAATCAAGTCATTCGTACCTATACTGAAAAAGTCCACTTCTTTTGCAAATACATCTGCCAAAGCCGCTGTTGAAGGAATCTCAACCATAATACCTAATTCAATATCATCACTGACTTCGATACCTTCATTTGTTAAGTTTTCTTTTTCTTCAAGTAACAATGCCTTCGCGTCACGAAACTCTTGAACTGTTGCGACCATTGGGAACATAATATTTAATTTACCATATACAGAAGCACGTAATAACGCACGCAATTGTGGGCGGAAGATTTCTGGTTGATCTAAACATAAACGAATTGCACGATACCCTAAAAATGGGTTCATCTCTTCTGGCAAGTTTAAATATGGTAACTCTTTATCTCCACCAATATCTAAAGTACGTACAACTACACGCTTACCATCCATTTCTTCCAATACTTTTTTATATGCTTCGAATTGCTCATCCTCTGAAGGCATACTGTCCCTACCCATATATAGAAACTCTGTACGATATAAGCCGATTCCTTCTGCGCCATTATTTTTAACACCTTCCAAATCATTCGGTGTCCCAATATTTGCTGCAAGTTCGACGTGCTTACCGTCAAGCGTTGTGGACGCTTCATCACGTAGTTGCTTTAAAGCTTCTCGATCTTCAAAAAATGCTTCACGCTTTTGTTGATATGCACGAACTTCATCTTGAGTTGGATTAACAATTACATCTCCCGTTAATCCATCAACAATAATCATATCACCTTGTTGCACTGAATCTGTAACTGATTTTGTACCAACTACAGCAGGAATTTCTAATGATCGACTCATGATTGCCGAGTGAGATGTACGTCCCCCAATATTCGTTACAAACCCTTGTACAAATTGTTTGTTCAATTGTGCTGTATCAGATGGTGTCAAATCGTGCCCAACGATAACGACACTCTCATCAATAATACTTGGGTTAGGTAATTCTACACCAAGGATATGTGCAAGTACACGCTTAGAAACATCACGAATATCCGCTGCACGTTCTTTCATGTATTCGTTATCCATTGATTCAAAAATTGTAATGAAATTTTGAGTGATTTCTGTTAATGCATGTGGTGCACTCGCCTGTTCATCTTTAATTTTACTTTCAATAGGTTGGATTAATTCTGGGTCATCAAGTACTAATAAATGCGCATCAAAAATGGCCGCTTTATCTGGTCCCAGTTGTTCTTCAGCATTATTTCTAATTTTTGTTAACTCTACTTTAGCATTATTCAATGCATCTTGAAATTTTTGAACTTCCTCTTCTGGATGTTCTGTTGTCTGTTGGTTATAGCTTAAATCGGGTTCTACGAGCATATACGCTTTGGCAATAGCAACACCATCAGAAGCTGCAATTCCCTTAATCAATGATGACATTATTTTGTTAAACCTTCTTTTGATAGCACTTCAGTAATTGCTTCAATTGCTTCTTTTTCATCGCTACCATCAGCGTAAATTGTAATTTCAGCGTCTTTCCCAACACCTAAGCTCATAACACCCATAATTGATTTTAAGTTTACTTTTTTTGCATTGTACTCTAATTGTACATCTGAGTCGAATTTTGAAGCTGTTTGCACTAACATTGTTGCAGGACGTGCATGAATTCCTGTTTCGTCAATAATTACATATGATTGTTGTTCCATCTTTCATCTTACTCCTTCTATTTTATAAATTTTTAGCATAAGATATTTAACTTCGCTAGTATGCCTTAACATTACCAAAATATAGGGTCAAATTCAATTGTGAAACCCTTATCATGTGAATGCTTTATGCTTTTTTTACAATTTATTGAAAAATCTAAACCAGTGTCTTGACAACATTTTCACACTTCTGAATATGTTCTTTACCTACTTTGGTCATAAAATAGTAACTTAACGATGCTGATACTGCCTGACCTACAATTGGAAACCAACGTGTTTGTTTGGCTGCTGCACGTTTGGCAATATCACGTACAAACACCTTTAAAAGACCACTTGTTACTTTCTTACCAATCAGTTGACTTCCTTGTATCCCTGCTGCCATTACAATACGGTTTCGCATATCGTCACTCATTTTATTCACTTGCTTATGGTCTAATCCATATAATTTATTAATATCCTCAATAATATCCTTCATCAGTTTCATATCTACACCAAAATCAAAACCGGGTATAGGTACGACCGTAGCACCAGATGACAGCAATGCTTTCTTTTTAACAACTGATTCTGCCTTTTTACGACGCTCTGCTATATCTTTTTCATTTTGGGGTAATACACTTTTATTCGTTATTTTCTCGATATTTAGTACTTTATTGCCTAATGTTTCTGTAATTTTATTTGTAATTCTCATAAATTTTATCCACCTTTCACATACTACATCTTACTTCTTACCCCTTTTTATGAATGATTAATGCATCAACGTAATAAAAATAACTTTCAAATATTTAGACGGTTTATAATGTGGATGTGTTTTAAAATCTTTAGGCAGTCCCATCACTTCATCTATATGATATTCAACGCCTAATTGTGACATTGTCTGCTTCACCATATTTTTAAATGCTTTTAAACTATACATACTGTGATTGGTGCTTAATACTAGTGTCCCTTTTTTATTCAATAAAGGCAATGCACCTTTAATGAGTTTGTCATAGTCTTTTATTACTGAAAAAGTCTTTTTCTTATTACGTGCAAAGCTAGGTGGATCAATCACAATGGTATCAAACATTAAGCCATGACGTTCTGCATATTTATAATAATCAAATGTATCCATGATAAATATCTTTTGTGACTTAGGGTCAATACCATTTAGTCCAAAGTTTTCTTCTGTTAAGTGCCTTGCACGATTTGCTAAATCTACACTTGTAGTTTGTTCAGCTTGATGTGCTGAAATCACTGAAAAAGCGCCAGTATAGCTAAATAAGTTAAGCAGTTGTCTTCCTTCGCTATAATAATCACGAATCTTTTTACGAACCTCTTTTTGATCAAGGAAAATACCAGTCATCGGGCCATCATCTAAATGCACATTGTAAAAAGTGAAGTTTTCCTCTACAACAATCGGAAACTGTGGTGCTTCACCTGTAACAAATCCACTTGCAATGCGCGTATGTTTAAAGCGTGTTTTTTCATATATCGACGTATAGTTAAAAACCTTTTTAATCGCTTCAATAATCTGTTTTCGAAACGTATAAATGCCTTCTGAATACCACTGTATTAAGAGATGACCATTATAATTATCGATTGTTAATCCCCCAACACCATCGCCTTCTCCATTAAATAAGCGAAATGCCGTCGTACCATCGACATGGTAGTAGTACCTTCTCTCTTCTAATGCCGCTAAAAATAAATCTTCAAAAAAAGATTGATGGATCATCTGTGACTCATCGTATGTCAAAACCCAACCTAATCCCTTATGTTGACGACCGACATAACATGTTGCGATATATATATCATGCGATGTTCTAAGATGAAAGAGATCACCTTCTTGTAACGTATCGTGCTGATAAATATCTTCTTCCTCAATCAATGGATAACCATTCATATATTTTGATTCTTTACCTTTATTTAAAATGACAGTTTTCATTTTCTCAGCCTCTCCTATTATCATTAACTTTATCTTAACACGCATATCATCTCACTAAAAAGAGTGATACGATAACCTTCATCCGTACAAAAAGTCTTATCGTATCACTCATAAAGCCCATTAATGCTTAGTACTCTACAGTTATTCTAATACTATCAAACCATTTCCCTCATGTCTTCAACACTTCTGAAATTATATCACGACCTATAACATCCATGAGTTAAACACATTGAAACGTATCACGACTTTACTAAACACTGTATCCCATGAGAAATATTAGGTTTTCAATCCATATGTTCTATTTATATTCACTATCTTGTTGGTCTTTTGATGCTGGTTCACGTAACTGTATCACAAAAGCTACAATTGCAGGTACAAGCATCAATACTAAGATAGGCGTAATAAATATTGAGAGTAATAATCCATGAAAAAGTATAACAATATACTCTGTTAAAAGTTTAAAAAATAAAATACTAATCATAAATAGTTGTAAATAATAATGGCGTCCCTTTAGCATATACGTAATAGATGTAAAGATATATATCATTGCAATAAATAATAATAGCAATAAGCTGATCCATTCATAAACATATTGCGTTTGAGATAGCTGCCAATCTCCCGACATAAATAATGCATTACGATTATTAAACTCCAGTAAAATAAAAAACAATATAATTACACCACAAGCAATATTAATATACGAACGCTTCAACCATGTTGGGCGATGTAAAAATGACGGAATATCTTCTTCTTCTAATTTTGCCCAACTTAACCATTTCTCTTTAAACTGATCTCGCTTTGCACGAATCTTTTCGATATTAATACTACGACGTGTACGATGTGTAATGTCTTGTGTCAGCTCTGTCGTACGATTTTGAATATCTTTAAAATGTACTTTGGATTGATCACCAAATTGATATTTCTTACTTCTTAAATAAGTATCGTCCGCTGTCTCATCATTTTCTTGTAAGACAGGTAATGCACGACGTAAAAATAAGAAATTCCAAATTGCCATTTGTCCAATCAGCCATAGTACGACAAAAAATGTATTAATACTTAACACATCAATCGGTGCAACTTCCCTACCTTGTAGGCGTGTATAAAGCGCAAGTTGGGAAATAATATAGCTCATACCATAACCGAAAATAATCCATAGATAATGCTGCTTTCGATGCAATGGATTCAACTCATCTTTAAACGTAATATAGCCAATGTGTATCACAAAAGGAATAACAAAAATAAAAGCCAATACTCCATAAATTTGAGACATAAAAATAAGTGTTAGTACAAAGAAAATAATACCTACAAGTAAAAACAATATCGAAATGTCATAATCAAAACGTGTCGTATTTGTTAAAACACGACCGATCACTAACATAACAATACCGAATAACAGTATAATGATGCCACTAGTAAGTGGAAACTCCCCAATGTATTTACTCATCACTCTAATGATTTCTTGGAAAAAAGCCATAATAAAGTCCCATACATTCTCTATTCTTGAGACGTGATGCTTACCATCTTTGAGTTGATGAATGAGTGGAATATTAACAAAAATAATGATGCTTAAAAGAATTGACATCGCACCTATAATATAACTATAAATTACTTCGGTGTACTTCTTAAAAAAGGACATCCTCTCACCTCACAGTTATTATATATGAACAACGGTTTGCTGTCTTTATAATTGCAGAAATTCGGTCTTTAGTACGATAAAAAAATACACATTCTTAAAATAGGATAAGCGCAAACGAAATAGATCATTAAAATCACTTATATTTCATAAAAATCGCATGCTTTATTTTCCCAATATATCCATATTGTAAACTACGAGATATTCAAATATAGATCATAAAGTTTATGTCATAATCTATTAACTTTTTGATACCATGTTTACAAAAATTATATAGTGGATATAGGTTAGTATCACATATTATAAAGGAGTGTTTTTAATCATGACAGAAAAAGATTTAAAACAAGCTGCTGAAAAAGCAAAAAAGAAAGAAGAAACATTAAAAGACAAAGCTCAAGATACTAAAGAGGGCGTTGAACAAACAAAAGAAGATATTCAAAACACATTAGACTAATCTTATAATCATAAACAGATCATTAGCCTATTGATATCTGACGCCTTAAAGTTTTAGAAGTAGTGTAAAATGTAGATGAGGGGAATTTTTTACTGATTAAAATTTCTTCCCTACGCTTACACTACTTCTTTTATCATACTAAAATGTAGCGTACACTTCTTGACTTTTTTTATAAAGACGTGTACATTGACTGTATCAATTAAATATATATGCACTAGGGGTGTGAAAGCTGAGATGAGGTTTATCCTCAAACCCTTTGAACCTGAACTAGATGATACTAGCGGAGGAAAGTGTAAGTACGTTCATCACAATTACCATTATAATAAGCTGTATATTATATTTTAATATTTATAATATACTGATATTACTTTGAATAAGCGGAAGCACTTAAACGCACATCTCTAGTAAAGGGATGTGCGTTTATTTACATTTAGGAGGCTTCTTTATTATGAAAAAAGGATTAACATTATCCGACATACTTGTAACAGTACTTGTTTCTGTTATTTTTGCTGTACTCTATAACTTATGGTGGATTGTACATAACAGCGTTCAACCATTAGGGCTACATATTGATCAACTGATGTATGGTATGTGGTTCTCTGCAGCAGTTGTTGCGTATCTTATCATCCCTAAAATGGGAATTGCCTTACTCGCTGAGTTTGCAGCAGGTGCAGGTGAAACAATTATGATGGGACGATTTGACATTCCAACAATTATTTATGCATTACTACAAGGTTTAGCGTGTGAACTTATTTTTGCTATTTTCCGTTATCGTTCACGTGCCTTTATGGTATGTCTTTTAGCCGGTATGTCTGCTGCCATCATCAGCTTACCTATCGATTGGTACTATGGCTACTTAAATGAAGTCGCAACATGGAACCTTATATTATTAATTACTTTTCGCGTTTTAAGTGGTGCTGTTTTAGCAGGTGCATTTCCTTATTATCTCGTTAAAGCGCTGGATCAGACTGGTGTAACAAAATTATTCCGCCCCGCTTCTAAGGATGATTATGATGCACTGTAAGGAGAGACAAAATGGTGTTAAAAGCTAAAAATTTACGCTTAAAATATCCAAACTCAGAATATAAAATTT
Organism: Staphylococcus sp. 17KM0847; assembly: GCF_013463155.1. Classification (NCBI taxonomy): domain Bacteria; kingdom Bacillati; phylum Bacillota; class Bacilli; order Caryophanales; family Staphylococcaceae; genus Staphylococcus; species Staphylococcus xeri. The sequence goes on along the minus strand of NZ_CP040781.1, from coordinate 590,598 downwards.
TTGATGGACTAGATATTGAAATTAAAGAAAAAGAAAAAGTTCTATTACTCGGTCCATCTGGATCTGGTAAAAGTACATTGCTTAATGTATTAAGTGGTATCGTGCCTAACCTCGTTGATCTACCTATGAAGTATGATGGACTAGAGATAGCGCAACATGCAGGCGTTATTTTCCAAGACCCCGATTCACAATTTTGTATGCCACAGGTTGACGAGGAATTGGCTTTTATATTGGAAAATCGTCAAATACCACGTACAGATATGGAGGATTATATTGCAGATGCTTTAGCACAAGTTCAACTGAATGTTAATCCTAAAACTAAAATCAACCAGCTCAGCGGTGGAATGAAACAAAAGCTCGCAATAGCTGGAACATTATTAATGCAAACAGATACACTCTTTTTGGATGAACCTACTGCTATGCTAGATGTCAATGCTACCAAAAATTTATGGGATTTATTAAAAGATTTATGGAAAGATCAAACAGTACTGATTGTAGAGCATAAAGTCGAACATATTTGGGATTATGTTGATCGTGTTATTTTACTAAATCACGAAGGAAAAATTATTCAACAAGGAACGCCTAATCACATATTGAAACATCATGAAGCAATTTTATCAGAGTACGGTGTTTGGCATCCAAATGCTTGGAATAATGCACCTAAACCTAAATCTGAACCGTCAACATCTGAATCATTAATACCCTTTGCCTTTAAATACGAAAATGGAGACATTAAAAGAGGGCGCAATGCTCTATACCACATTCCTCAATTGCATATAGGTCCTTGTGAATGGATTACTGTTACCGGAAAAAACGGAACAGGAAAAACATCTTTACTTGAATCTATGATGCAATTGATTCGTTATAAAGGAGATATGTATTGGAACAGTCAAAGACTCACCAAAATACGTGATGCCGCAAATCATATGTATTTAGTCTACCAAAACCCTGAATTACAATTTATTCAAAATAGTGTATATGATGAAATTTATATTAACTACGAATATACAAACCCACAACATGCCAAAGAACAAACATTTGCTATGCTGGAATTATTAGATTTATGTCATGTCGCTAAGCAACATCCTTTTGAATTGTCTATGGGACAAAAACGACGCTTAAGCGTTGCAACTGCACTAAGTACTAAAGCTGACATTATTTTATTAGATGAACCCACATTTGGCTTGGATAGTCATAATACATTTAAACTTATTCAATTATTTCAGGAACGCATTGCTAAAGGTCAAACGATCGTTATGGTAACGCATGATCCAAACATTATTGAACGTTATCCAACAAGACGTCTTGAAATTAATAACGGTGTACTTTATGACAGTGAGGTGCGAAACAATGATTGAAGCTTGGAAAACACGTATTACTTTTTTAGATCATGTTAATATTGTTACAAAGTTAGCGCTTGGCATTTCACTATTTTTCTTTATTATCTTTATTCATAACTTTGACTTTATGCTTTATCTTGCTTTACTGATGTTTCTGTTCTTAATATGTTTTGCTGGTACGCAATGGCGTGTAGTTATTATTTTTGCAAGTATGGCGACATTCTTTGCATTAACATCTTCACTTTTTATGATTTTTTACGGAGATGGACAACATATTTTACTCAAATTCGGCTTTGTCCAAATTAGTGTGGAAAGTCTAGTGAGAGGATTGCACCTATCATTAAGAACAATAGTTATCAGTTATTTTGGTTTGGCTATCGCTTTTACATCGCAAGTGATTATGATTTTTTATAGTTTTATGCAACATCTCAAAGTCAAACCTAAAATTGCTTATGCTTTTATGGCTGCATTCCGGATGATTCCCTTAATGATTGATTCTGTCTTTCAACTGCGTAACGCCCTTAAAATGCGCTATCAAATGATTAATAATAAAAATTATAGCGGCATTAAACGATTAAAGCATTTGTTAATCCCACTCCTAAGCCAAAATATTCGTAAAGCCCATCGTCTCTCGGTTGCTATGGAGAAAAAAGGATTTCATGATGGTCAGCGTACATATTATTATGATGCACCTTTTAGTTATCGTGATATTTTATGTATTCTGCTTATCATTTGTATCATAACTTTAGCTTTTATATTATCGCTCTACATACCACTTACCGGTATTTTAGATGCACGTTAATTGAATGATCTATCTTGCTTTTTCATGATCTCGATGATATGAAAAGGCACAATAAAGAGCTGTCAGTTTGCTATTTATTTCCCGTTTATATTAACGTAACTGTACACTCGTATCACAAAAGACGTCCAGAACTTTACCAACTCTGGACGTCTTTTCATTATTATTTTAATGCTTTATTTGCAATATCTTGTCGATAAAATAAATGATCACTTTTAATTTTAGCCACACGTTCATATGCTTTTTGCTGCGCGTTTTTAATATCTTGTCCTTCTCCAATTGCTAAAATAACTCGACCACCCGCATTAACATAATCAGTACCTTCACGTTTTAAGCCACTAATAAAATAATGATCTATATCTTCTTCAAAGCCTGTCACTTTGTATCCTTTTTCATAACTATTAGGATAGCCTTTAGATGCCAACATGACACCGACAACCGCTTCTTCTTTCCACACCATATTAATAGGCTCACATGCTTCTAATTGTAAAATATGTGCCATAAGATCGCTCTCCATGCGTGTCAATAATACTTGAGCCTCAGGATCTCCAAATCGCGCATTAAACTCAATTACTTTTGGACCTTCATCTGTTAAAATGGCACCGATATATAATAAACCAAAGAAGTCATACCCCTCTTTTTTCATAGCTTGAGCAATCGGTTGAGCGATTTGTGTATTCGTTGCCTCTAAAACATCTTGACCAATGTGTGGTACCGGGCAATATGCACCCATTCCACCTGTATTAGGTCCTTCATCATTATCAAATGCACGCTTATGATCCTGTGCAATTGTATCAAAAGGTACAGCGTAATCCCCATTAACAAAGGTCATGACAGAAAATTCTTCACCTTGTAAAAATTGTTCAAACACGACTTTGCTTTGTTGTTCAGGGTACAGTGTTTCTACTGCTTCTTTTGCTGACTCGCGTGTTTCAGCAATGATGACCCCTTTACCAGCTGCCAATCCATCTTTTTTCAAAACAACTGGCAATTCACAGCTTTCCACATAAGACAAGGCTTCATCTTTATTATCAATTTCACGATAATCTGCTGTTGGAATATCATATTTAGCCATTAAGCGTTTAGCAAAGGACTTGGAACCTTCTATTTGTGCGGCCGCTTTGTTCGGACCAAATACCTTAACACCTGCCTCGCGCAACTGATCCGCCAGCCCTTCTGTTAATGGTTGCTCTGGTCCAATAACGACCCATGCAATCTCATACTCTTGAACAAAATGTAAAATGCCGTCATGATCTGATTCTGCTATTTCATGATGCACTTCAGCAACGTGTGCCATTGCATCATGACCGGGAATTGCAAATACGTGTGTAACAAGTGGTGAATCATTCAGTTTTTTAGCAATGGCATGTTCACGTCCGCCACCACCAATAACAAGTACTTTCATAAGCATTTAAACCTCCTATTAGTGTTTAAAATGACGCATGCCTGTCATAACCATTGCAATGCCATGTTTATTCGCCATATCAATTGAATCTTGATCTTTAATTGAGCCACCCGGCTGAATAATGGCTTTAATCCCTGCTTTAGCTGCAGTTTCAACTGTATCATCCATTGGGAAAAAGCCATCTGAGGCCATAATCACATTGTCGTTTATTGCGATTGCACGTTCAATTGCAATTTCTGCTGAACCTACACGATTCATTTGCCCAGCACCAACACCAACAGTTTGCTTGTCATTTGCCAGTACAATCGCATTGCTTTTCACGGCTTTAACAACTTTCCATCCTAAAAGAAGTGCTTGCCATTGTGCATCAGTTGGTGCTACATCCGTAACTACCTTCATCTCCGTTTGTGATACATCAAAGTGGTCTTTATCTTGTACAAGATATCCTCCAGATACAGAGACAAACTCTTGCTCATCTTGTTCATCAGTCATTTCTACTTCTAATAAACGAATATTTTTCTTTTGTTGCAGTACGGTTAATGCTTCGTCTTCATATCCCGGTGCAATAATGACTTCGAGAAAAATGCTGTGTAAATCTTCTGCTAATGCTTTTGTTACCGGGTGATTTAATGCAACGATACCTCCAAAGATAGACTGACTATCCGCCTCGTATGCATTTAAATATGCTTGATGAATATTTTCTGCAATACCCACCCCACACGGATTCATGTGTTTAACAGCAACTGCTGCAGGTCCATCAAACTTTTTCACAAGCGCTAATGCTGCGTCTGCATCTTTAATATTATTGTAACTTAATTGCTTACCATGATGCTGATAGGCTCCAGCGAGTGTATGAGGTGCTTGAGATGTACGAATAAATGACGCTGATTGTTGAGGATTTTCCCCATAGCGCAAGGTCTCTCGGTGGGCACCGAAATATTGGCTAATGGCCTGATCATATTCAAAAGTATGCGTAAACACTTTTATCATCAATGCTTTGCGGAAAGCTTCATCTAAGGTATTATTATTCAGACGTGTGATCACTTCATTATAATCAGCTGGATCTACAATTGTTGTTACGTGTTTGAAATTCTTTGCAGCAGCACGTAGCATTGTTGGACCACCAATATCAATATTTTCAATTGCATCCATCTCTGTAACATCAGGACTTTTAATAGTTTGTTGGAAAGGGTACAAGTTTACTACGACCATATCAATTAAATCAATATTATGCGCTGCTAACTGATCAAGATGTTCTGATTTATCACGATCCGCTAAAATACCACCATGCACAGCTGGATGCAATGTTTTAACTCGACCATCCATAATTTCATCAAACTTTGTTAAATCTGATACTGAAGCAACGGGTACGCCTGCAGCTTCAATAGCACGATATGTCCCACCTGTTGAATATAATGTATAACCACTATCTACAAGTGATTGTGCAAATGTTTCAATACCTGTTTTATCAGAAACACTTAAAATCGCTTTTTTCGTCATGATTTAAACTCCTTATCGAATAATCTCTTTTATGACTTCTGGATATAATTCATATTCTAATGCTTTAATTCGATCTTCCAATGATGACTTTGTATCATTAGGATAAATTGGACAAGTACGCTGTGCGATGATTTGCCCTGTATCCATACCTGCATCAACATAATGTACCGTAGATCCCGTTTCTTGCTCCCCATTGTTTAACGCTTGTCCTATCGCATCAATTCCCTTGTATTTAGGTAATAATGACGGATGAATATTAAGTATATGTCCTTCATACGCTTCTAATAGTGTATGCCCTATCAATCGCATATATCCTGCCAGTATAACCCATTCAACACCTTCATTTTTTAAATGGTTCAATACATCCTCTTCATACGCTTGCTTATTGGCATATGTTTTAGGTGGAAGGATATGAACGGTTATACCGTGTTTTTGTCCAAGTTGAATACAAGGTGCAGTCGTCTGATCCGTATATAAAGCTGTTACATCAATATTTTGAAGTTCACCTTTGGCAATTCGTTGCATAATATTATCAAAATTCGTACCTGAACCAGAGGCAAATATCGCTACTTTAACCACATTTACGCCTCCACCAAGCGGACAGCTTCTGATTCCTCAGCAATTGAACCAATTGTATAAGCTGCTACATTCGCCGTTTTTAAGATATCATGAACTTGTGCCTCATCTTCAGGTCGTACAACCAATGTGTAACCAATCCCCATATTAAAGATATGATACATTTCATTTAATGCAATATGCCCTGTTTCTTGTATCCAATCAAAAACTTTTGGTGTTGGAAAAGTATCCAAGTGAATCACTGCTGTTTTACCTTCTGGAAGTGCACGTGGGATATTTTCGTAAAAGCCACCACCTGTAATGTGGGTCATTGCCTTAATTTTAACTGCTTCTTTCACTGCAAGAACAGGCTTAACATATAATGCTGTCGGTGTTAAAAAAGTATCAAGGTAAGTCTGATCACCATCAAACATTGCATTTAAATCGATGTCAGATTGTTCAATAAGTCGTCTTACTAAACTATAACCATTGGAATGAATGCCTGTTGATGCTAAACCAATAATGACATCTCCTACTTGAACATCTGAACCATCTACATAGTCTTCTTTTTCAACTGCACCTACTGCAAACCCTGCAACATCATATTCACCCTCATGATACATTTCTCCCATTTCAGCAGTTTCACCGCCGATTAATGCAGTATTTGTCTCAACACATCCATCACTAATGCCTTTAACAATTTGTGCAATAACTTCTGGGACTACCTTATTTGCTGCAATATAATCTAAGAAATATAATGGCTCAGCACCTGTTGTTAGAATATCATTGACACACATCGCAACGGCATCAATACCTATTGTGTCATGTTTGTTATGGTCAATTGCTAATTTCAACTTAGTACCTACACCATCTGTACCTGATACGAGTACAGGTGCTTTCATATTAAGTTGTGATAAATCGAATGTCGCACCGAAACCACCGAGACCCCCGAGTACTTCTTTACGCATCGTACGTTCGACGTGACTTGACATTTGTTTTACTGCTTCATAACCTGCTTCGATATCAACACCTGCTTGCTTATATGACTCAGCCATTGATTACACTCCTCTTCTTTTCATTTCTTTAACTTCTGGTAATTGGTGATCTACAATTTCAATAGGATAATGCCCAGTAAAGCATGCATCACACTCACCTTTAGAACCATAATCTCTAAACACCTCATGCATTCCTTCAACAGATAAGTACGTTAATGTATCTGCACCAATCATGTCACGGATAGTATCAATACTGTATTGTGCTGCCATTAATTCAGCATGTGTCGAAACATCGATACCATAATAGCAAGGGTTTTTTAACGGAGGTGAAGAGATACCCATATGAACTTCACGTGCACCAGCAGACTTTAATGCTTTGACAATATATTTACTTGTTGTACCACGCACAATAGAATCATCGATAACTACAACACGTTTACCTTCAATAACATCGCGTATCGGTGAATGTTTCATGCGTACTTGGCGTTCACGTACACTTTGATCGGGTGTAATAAACGTTCGTCCAATATAGCGATTTTTCAGTAGTCCTTGCTCATTGGGAATGCCCGTTTGCTCTGAAAAACCTTTAGCTGCCTGCAAAGATGAATCAGGCACACCAATAACGATATCCGCTTCAACTCCCATTTCTTTTGCCAACTGTCTACCTAATGCTTTTCGCACATTGTATATGGAATGCTTATGAAATTCTGAATCTGGACGTGCAAAGTAGACATATTCCATTGCACACATATGTTGGTGAACGTCTGATCTGTACATATCATAATCAACTTTATGATCTTCAGAAAATGTAATAAGCTCACCCGGTTCAATATCACGAATGTACTCTGCACCAATAGCAGTGAATGCACATGTTTCACTTGCTACACAATAGGCACCATCAACTTTTCCCAACATAAGCGGACGTACACCACAATGATCTCTCGTTGCTGTTAACTGACGTTCATTTAAAATGACACAACTAAATGCACCTTTCACTTGATTCAATGCTGCTTTTTGATTGGCTTTAATACTGTTCGCCTTACCTTTAATCAATAAATGCGCTAATACTTCTGAATCACTTGTTGTTTGAAAAATACCACCTTCTGATTCAATAGCACGACGAATTTGATGCGCATTCGTTAAATTACCATTATGTGCAAGGCCAAGATCCCCTTTGGAATGTTTGAATAAGAAGGGTTGAACATTTGATATTTCACTTGCACCTGTCGTCGCATAACGTACATGACCGATCGCATTAGGATACCCTTCTAAAGACTTCAATTGTTCATCTGAAATCGCTTCTGTTAATAAGCCCATACCGCGTGCACCGAATAGTTGTTCACCATTCGAGCACACGATACCCGCTCCTTCTTGTCCACGATGTTGCAAACTATGCAACGCCATATACGTTAAGTATGCTGCTTGAGGATGATTCCAGATACCAAACACACCGCATTCTTCATTTAGTCCACGGATGTCATACATGCCTCAATTGCTCCTTCCCATGCTTGTTTAAGCTCTGATGTACGACGTTCAATTGTTATATTTTTTGCGGAAACTTTAAAGTTATCTGTCGCTGTAAATGTACCTATTTCAACAGCGTGATCGATATTTAACGTTTGACCCTCTTTAACAACTAAAATATAGCGACCTTGTGTTTCACTAAACAGCTGTGCATTGGTTAAATCGATTTGCGCCTCAGCACCTAGACCATAAAAAGCACTCATACGTGCTAATGTTATGAGAAGCCCTCCTTTACCAACAGTTTGTACATGAGATAACACACCTTCTCGAATCGCTTGGCGAATTGCTTCTCCTTTGTGTGCTTCTGCTGTTAAATCGACATCTTCAGGCTCATGATTCACTTCATCATATAACAACTTCTCAATTTGACTACCACCAAAGCTATTTGTTGTTTCACCAACAATATAAAGCTTATCTCCTGCTGATGGTGAGAAATCACGTAAGTAATCAATATCTTCAATTAATCCAACCATACCTACAACTGGTGTCGGAAAAATAGATGATGTACGTGTTTCGTTATAAAGCGATACATTTCCTGATACAACAGGCGTCTCAAGAATCTCACATGCTTCTGCCATACCACGTGTTGAGTCAATCAATTGTTGATAAATATGTTTTTTCTCTGGAGAGCCGTAGTTCAGACAGTCTGTCATTGCTAATGGCTTGGCACCTACTGCAATTAAATTGCGATATGCTTCAGCAACAACCATTTTGCCCCCTTCATAAGGGTTATTGAAAACATAACGTGCCTCACCATCAATTGTTGATGCCACAGCTTTATTTGTCCCTTCAACACGAACAACTGAAGCTTGGAGTCCCGGTTTGACAATTGTATTTGCGCCTACCTGTTGATCATATTGACTATATAAATATTGTTTTGATGCAATCGTTGGATGTGTTAACAGACGATCGAACACATCTTCTACATCAATCGCATCATAATTGTTTTTAGGTTGATCATGTTGTAAAGATTCGCCTTCTAATACGTATACCGGTGCTTCATGATCTAATGGTTTGACCGGAATATCCGCAAATACTTCGTTCTCATACGTTAAAACAAAGCGATCTGTATCTGTAACTTCACCAATCACAGCACTGTCCAGCTCATGCTTATCAAATAAATCTAAAAACTTTTGCTCCGTTCCTTTACGCACAACAAGGAGCATACGTTCTTGTGTTTCTGATAACATCATTTCATATGGAGAGATGCCCTCTTCTCGTACGGGTACTTTTTCAAGTTGTAAGTGAATACCACTACCACCTTTAGCTGCCATTTCGGAAGATGAAGACGTCAAACCAGCAGCCCCCATATCTTGAATACCTACAAGTTCTTCATATGTAATGGCCTCAAGTGTCGCTTCCATTAATTTTTTACCAACGAATGGATCACCAATTTGTACAGAAGGGCGTTTGCTTTCACTTTCTTCAGTTAATTCTTCTGATGCAAATGTTGCGCCGTGAATACCGTCACGTCCTGTTTTAAGTCCGACATAAATCACCGAGTTGCCTACACCTTGTGCAAGACCTTTTTGAATCATATCGTGGTCAATGACACCTACACACATAGCGTTAACGAGTGGATTACCATCATAACGATCATCGAATTCAATTTCTCCTGCTGTTGTCGGTATACCGATACAGTTACCGTAACCACCGATACCCGCTACAACACCACGCAATAAACGGCGATTCGTTTTTTCTGTTAATTCACCAAAGCGCAAACTGTTTAATAGATTAATTGGACGCGCACCGATAGATACAATATCACGAATAATACCTCCAACACCTGTTGCAGCACCTTGATAAGGTTCAATGGCAGATGGATGATTATGTGATTCTACTTTAAATACAACAGCTTGGTTATCACCAATATCTACAACACCTGCACCTTCACCAGGCCCCATTAAAACATGCTTGCCCGTTGTTGGGAATTGTTTTAAAAAAGGTTTTGAATGCTTATATGAACAATGCTCACTCCACATAACAGAGAAAATACCTGTTTCTGTAAAATTCGGCACTCTACCTAAAATATCCTGCACTTTTTCAAACTCTGCATCACTCAATCCCATATCACGATATAACTTTTCGGTTTTTATCTCTTCGGCAGTTGGTTCTAAAAATTTAGGCATTTTGTTCCCTCCAGCTTTTCACCATAGATTCAAATAACTTCACACCACTATCAGTCCCTAGAATTGCATCCAATGCACGCTCAGGATGTGGCATCATTCCGCAAACATTACCTTGTTCATTAACAATACCGGCAATATCATCATATGAGCCATTAGGATTATCGACATATTTCAAAATGATTTGATTGTTTTCTACTAACTGATGATATATCTCTTCTGTACAATAATAATGTCCTTCACCATGCGCCACAGGATAAACAACTTCTTCTCCTTTGGCATATAAACGTGTAAATGGTGTATCATTATTTACGATGTTAAGTTTTTCATTACGACTTACAAACAAGTGAGAGTCATTATGTAAAAGTGCACCTGGGAGCAAACCAATTTCTGTTAAAATTTGAAAGCCGTTACAAACACCTAGTACTGGTTTACCTTCGTCTGCTAATCTCTTAACTTCTTTAATAATTGGTGCCACTGCTGCAACTGCACCTGAACGCAAATAGTCACCGAACGAAAAACCACCCGGAATTAATACCCCATCAAATCCTACTAACGATGTCTCACGGTAATCCACATATTCTGCATCTACTCCCGACTTAATCGCTGCATTAAACATATCTCTATCGCAATTAGATCCCGGAAATCTAAGAACAGCAAACTTCATGTTATGCATTCTCCTTTTCATTCAAAACTTGGTAGCTGTATTCTTCAATCACTGTGTTTGCAAATAGCTTTTCACTTAATGTTGTTACAACATTATGGACAGCTTCATCTGTCGCTTCATCAACAGTCATATATAATACTTTACCTACACGAATATCATTCACTTGCTCGTATCCTAAATCGTGTACTGCTCGAGTTAAAGCCTGACCTTGTGTATCTAAGACTTGCGGTTGTAAAGTAATGTGTAGTTCAATTGTTTTCATGATTAAAGTGCCTCCAATTTAGTTAAGAATGTTTGATATGCTTCAATTAATGATCCTGTATCCTCACGATAAACATCTTTATCAAAATTTTCTTGTGTTGCCTTATCCCAAATACGACATGTATCTGGAGAAATCTCATCAGCCAGTAAAATCTCTCCTGTTGCATCTTTTCCGAATTCTATTTTAAAGTCGACGAGTTCTAACCCCATTGCATCCATAAGTTTTACAAGTGACTCATTCACACGCAATGCTTTATCTTTCAGTTCTTGAATTTCTACATCCGTAGCAATATGTAACAACTTAATATGATCTTCTGTAATTAATGGGTCATTCAAGTCATCATTTTTATAGAAAAACTCTACTAATGGTGTATCAAATGTATGACCTTTTTCAAACCCGAGACGTTTCGTAATAGAACCTGCTGCAATATTACGCACAACAACTTCTAACGGAATGATGTCGACCGTTTTAACCAGCTGTTCTGTTTCAGATAGTTGACGCACAAAATGGCTCGGTATACCTTCTTTTTTAAGATATCCAAAAATGAGTGATGTAATCTGATTGTTCAAACGCCCTTTACCAGCCATTTGGTCTTTTTTGGCACCATTTCCTGCAGTCACTTCATCTTTGTACTCGATTCTCACAATGCCTTGCTCATCCGTATCATAAATGCGTTTTGCTTTTCCTTCATATAAAAGGCTCATTTATTGGTCTCTCCCTTCAAATAATGCAATCATTTCTTGTTCCGTTTGATCCGTATCATTTGTCAATAGCGTCATATGTCCCATTTTACGAGCCGGTTTGCGTGATGCCTTTCCATAAATGTGAACATGCCATTCAGGATGTTGGTCAAATTGTGATTCCAATAAATCTAAATCTTTCCCAAGTAAGTTCATCATCACAGCTGGTTTTAGTAATTGGATTTCACTCGGTAAAGTTTGCCCAGTCACAGCTAAAATGTGTGTATCAAACTGTGAATAATCACAAGCTTCAATAGAATAATGTCCAGAATTATGTGGTCTCGGTGCAATTTCATTAACATAAAGCTGACCAACCTGATCCACAAAAAATTCAACTGTAAATGTACCAACTAAATGGATGGCACGTGTAATTTTTTCCACTTCTAATCTTGCTTCAGACTCTTTGTCTACACGAGCTGGTACAATCGTTTTAAATAAAATTTGGTCTCGATGTTCATTTTCTTGTAACGGAAAGTAAGCAACTCGTCCCTCAGATCCAATCGTAGCAGTTAACGAAACTTCACGTTCAAGCATTAAAAATTGTTCGGCTACACATTCCTGTTGTTCAACGAGCGCTTTGGCTTCATCTAAGTCGTCTTCAGAATGTACAAGGATCTGTCCTTTACCGTCATAACCTCCAAAGCGCGTTTTAATCATAAATGGATAACCCAGTTTTTCGGCAACATCTAATACATCATCAGGCTGTGTCACTTGCATAAATGGCACAACTTGCACACCTGCTTGTTGCAATGTTTGTTTTTCGGTTAAACGGTCTTGCAATAATGCAATCGCTTCATAACCTTGTGGAACATTGTAATCTTCTGTTAAACTTTTTAGCTGTTGTGCGGCAATATTTTCAAATTCATATGTGATAACATCTGACATATCACCTAACTGCTTTAGTGCTGTCATATCATCATATGCAGCATTAATAAATTCATGTGCAACATATTGACAAGGACATGATTTGTCTGGATCTAAAACGACAACACGATAACCCATCTTTTGTGCCGATTGCGCCATCATTTTACCAAGCTGTCCACCACCAATAATACCAATTGTCTGACCATGCTTTAATTTATTGAAGGTCATCTTGCATCGCCTCAACTTTCCCCACTAATGACGCTTCATATCGTTCGAGTTGTTGTTGAACTGTTTCATCCGTCATTCCAATCATTCTGGCTACTAGAATACCTGCATTTTTAGCTCCAGCTCTACCGATAGCTGTTGTTGCCACAGGGATTCCTCCTGGCATTTGTACAATAGACAATAATGAATCCAATCCTTTTAAACTTTTAGATTCAATTGGAACACCGATTACAGGTAAAGTCGTCATAGAAGCAACCATACCCGGCAAATGTGCCGCCCCTCCAGCACCAGCAATAATGGCACTATAACCATTACTACGTGCTTTCGTGGCAAAATCAACCATCATATGTGGTGTACGATGTGCTGAAACCACTTTTGTATCATATGGGATATTAAATGCTTCCAACATCATGCACGCTTCACGCATCGTCTCCCAATCCGAAGAACTCCCCATTATGACCGCTACTTTCAATATGAACACCCTTTCAAAAATTTGAAATGTTAATCCTATTAGTTGTATATTACAGGTATAGCATAACAATAGTAGATGCTTTTTTCAATGCAAAAATCGAACTTTAATCAAATTAATTATTGTATATTTCGTGTTTTGTTCATCATTTCGTTTTATAATAAGGTGAGCATTCGTATAAAGTTCGAATTATTCAAAGGAGGATATTGGTTATGAGTGCAAAAATTTTAGATGGAAAACAAATAGCGAAAGACTATCGTCAAGGATTACAGGATGAGGTTGAAGCGCTAAAAGAAAAAGGATTCACACCTAAACTTTCTGTGATTTTAGTAGGTAATGACGGAGCAAGCCAAAGTTACGTTCGTTCCAAGAAAAAAGCAGCAGAAAAAATTGGTATGATTTCAGAAGTCATTCATTTAGATGAAAATACATCAGAAGAAGATGTTTTAAAAGAACTTGATCGCTTAAATAATGATGAAAGCGTAAGTGGTATTCTTGTACAAGTACCACTGCCAAAGCAAGTTGACGAACAAAAAGTACTAGACGCTATCCACCCAGATAAAGATGTAGATGGATTTCATCCTATTAATATCGGGCGTTTATACTTAGATGAAGCAAAGCTTATTCCTTGTACACCACTTGGCGTTATGGAATTACTCAAACATGCAGATATTGATTTAGAAGGTAAAAATGCTGTTGTTATTGGACGTAGCCATATTGTAGGACAACCTGTTGCCAAGCTACTCACACAGCAAAACGCGACAGTTACGGTTTTACATTCACGCAGTCAAAACATCCATGAACATTTAAAAAATGCAGATATCATCGTTAGTGCTGTTGGTCGTCCAGGTATGGTCACAAAAGATGATGTAAAAGAAGGCGCTGTTGTTATCGATGTTGGAAATACACCTGATGAAAATGGCAAGTTAAAGGGTGATGTAGAATACGATGATGTTAAAACAATTGCAGGTGCGATTACACCTGTACCTGGTGGTGTTGGACCAATGACAATCACAATGGTCTTGAATAATACATTAATTGCTGAAAAAATGCGTCGTGGCTTAGAATAATTGTTTAGAAAGAAAAATATTAACAAAAAAAGCAATTGGGATCCTAAAAGGTGTCCCAATTGCTTTTTTGTTAGCGTACACAACCTCTCATTAAATATGAGAGCCGTGTGCACCTTGCATAACCCAATATGTTCCAATAACTGTAACAAGTGTAATAATGATGGCAAAAATAACTTTTGCAAGTTGTAAACGCCCATCCTTACCTTCAGTTAAGTGCATGAACATAAGAAGTTGTAAAAAGGCTTGAATAAATGCAAAACCAAAAATAATTGTAATTTTAGCATTTAACGCCAACGATGTATAAAGAGTTACGAAAACTGCAAGTAATGTCAATATAATTGAGGCGATAAAGCCTATTGTATGTTTTACTAAAGTACTCATCCGCTATACACCATCCCTATCATATATACGGCAGTGAAGATGAAGACCCAGACAACATCTAAGAAGTGCCAGTATAAACTTGAAATAAATAACTTCGGTGCATTATATTTGTTCAATCCACGTTTCGCAACTTGGATCAATAAGCCTGTAATCCACACAATACCTAATGATACGTGTAAACCGTGTGTGCCAAGTAAGATGAAGAAACTTGACCAGTATGAGCCGATTGTTGGGTTGGCACCCTCATGTGCATAGTGTGCGAATTCGAAAATCTCAAAACCAACGAATCCGATACCTAATAACACAGTAATCGCCATCCAAATCAACAATAAGTTTTTCTTTTCTTGACGCATATAGTAAATCGCAATACCACACGTATATGAGCTGGCTAATAATAAGAATGTCATAATCAACACAAGTGGTAACTCAAACAACTCTGTTGTCATCATGCCACCATAGCCACCACCATGTTGCAGTGTTAATAGTGTTGCGAAAAGCGTACCAAAAAGTGCAAATTCAGCTGTAAGGAAGATCCAGAAACCAAGCTTATTTAAATTTCCTTCATGCGTACGTGAATCAATGGTAGTTACTGATTTATTACTCATGATTCATAGCCTCCCTTTCTTCCTGACGTGCTTTTCTTAAACGTGCTTCATTTTCAGCAACTTCGCTAGCAGGGATATAGTAACCGTGATCTTCTTGGAAACTTCTCCAAATCATTAATCCACAGATACCGACCAATGATAAAATGGCTGGAAGAAGTGTTTCGAATACTAAGAAGAAACCACCAATGAAGAAGAATACCCCCATCCAGAAACCGATATGTGTATCGTTTGGCATATGAATATCACTGTAATTATGGTTGTCTAAATAGTGTCTACCATGTTGTTTCATTTCAACAAATGTATCAATGTCATCCCAATCTGGTGTAATGGCAAAGTTATACTTAGGTGGAATTGCTGATGCTGTTGACCACTCTAAGCCTCGACCTAAGCCACCCCAGTTATCGCCAGTCGCTTCACGAGGTGCCTTGATGTGACTGTAAACAATGTTACCAACAAAGATTAAGAATGCGATAGACATAATAGCTGCACCAATTGTTGAAATAACATTTAATAAGAACCAACCATCTTCTGGCATATATGTGTATAGACGACGTGGCATACCATCAAGACCTAAGATGAATTGAGGTAAGAAAGTCACATTGAAACCAATCATAAAGAGCCAGAAGAACCATTTATTTGGTTTTTCAAACAACTTGTATCCCATTGCTTTTGGATACCAGAAAATCATAGCTGCAAAACATGCGAATACCACACCAGCAACAATTGTATAGTGGAAGTGTGCCACTAAGAAATAAGAGTTATGGTATTGATAGTCTGCAGATGCCATTGAAAGCATAACCCCTGTTACCCCACCGATAATAAAGTTCGGAATAAATGCTAGTGAGAATAACATTGGTGATTCAAACGTAATACGTCCTTTGTGTAGTGTAAATAACCAGTTAAAGATTTTTACACCAGTTGGTACAGAGATGAGCGCTGTACTAATTGAGAAGAATGAGTTAACTAATGCACCATTACCCATTGTAAAGAAATGGTGAACCCAAACTAAGAAACTTAAAAATGCGATACCACCAGTTGCCCATACCATGCTTTGATGGCCGAACAAACGTTTACGAGCAAATGTTGGAATAATTTCAGAGTAAATACCGAATGCTGGTAAGACAAGAATGTATACCTCAGGGTGCCCCCATACCCAGAAGAAGTTTGCCCAAAGCATTGGCATACCGCCATTGGCTACTGTGAAGAATGCAGTGTCGAAAATTCTATCAGTAGTCATCATTGCAAGTGCCACAGTTAATACTGGGAATGCTAATAAGATAATTAACATTGTAATGAATGTTGTTACAACAAACATTGGCATTTGCATAAATGTCATACTTGGTGATTTTAAGCGCATGATTGTAACAAAGAAGTTAATACCAGTCGCTAAGGTACCAATACCTGAAATTTGAATTGCGATAAGATAATAGTTAACACCCGGTCCTGGACTAAACTCACCTGCTAATGGTGCATAGTTTGTCCAACCTGCAGCAGGTGATCCACCAATAATAAATGAAAGGTTGAATAGTAACATACCTGCTACGAATAGCCAGAAACTAACGTTGTTAAGTAATGGGAACGCAACATCACGTGCACCAATTTGTAATGGGATAATGATATTCATTAAACCAATTACAAGTGGCATTGCCATGAAAATAATCATGATAACACCGTGCGTTGTGAAGATTTCGTTATAGTGATTTGACTCTAAGAATGGGTTGTCTGGAACTGTTAATTGAATACGTAATAGAATTGCGTCAATACCACCACGTACAAACATTAACACAGCACAGATTAAGTACATTAAACCAATCTTTTTGTGGTCGACTGACATGAACCATTCCTTGTATAAATATCCCCAAAGCTTAAAGTACGTAATTGCAGCAATGACACCAATTACTAAGAACGGTGCACTGATTTGAGCTAAGGTAATCATCCAGTTACCTTGTACGATAAGCTCATCCCATGGAAAGTTCAACATTAATGTCCACCTCCACTTTTATGATCTTTGTGTGCCTCAGCATTTTTGGCACCTTCATGCATTGATTCCATTTCGTCCATTGTATGTTCCTCTTCTTTCTTGAATTCATTGTTATATTTTTCATTGTTCTTCAAGATAGCAGGCTTCATACCATGTCGTGCATAGTTTTCATTTGTAACCGTCACTTTACGTGCTGGTTTATTTGGTTCGCTTAAAACGCCCTCTGCTGGATCTTTATGGAAGTTCATATCCTTCTGAACAAAGTTATAGCGTTTATAGGCATGGAAGATATATTCCGGATCAGCAGCCGGATCAACGAATGCCATATGCGTACCACTGAAAGTTAATTCTTTGTTTTCCGTGATAGGTAATAGTTGTTTATCGAAAGTATCTTGGTCAAGTACTTTCTTAGATTGCGCTTTTTTCACCCATGCATCGTACTCACTTTGACTTACAGCATTAACTTGGAAAGTATGGCGTGAGAACCCTTCACCGTTAAAGTTAGAGTTACGTCCACGATATGTACCCTCTTCGTCAGCTTGTAATGTCCACTCCATCGTCATAGCAGTCATCGCATATTTTTGACCGCCAAGTTGAGGAATCCAGAAACTTGTCATTGCATCCATAGCTTGTAGTTTGAATGTAATCGGACGTTTCATAGGAATTGTTAAGTGGTTAACTGTTTCGATTTTTTCTTCAGGATAAGCGAAGAACCACTTATAACCACCACTTACTGCATAAATCACAATAGGATCATCCTCAGCTTTTGGTGGCTCCTCAAAATCATAGAGCGTTTTTACAGTTGGAATCATTAATGCAATTAAGATAAATACAGGAATGATGAACCACACTGTTTCCAGAATAGCGTTATGGTGTACTTTTCCTGATTCTGTTGTTTTCGTATAGCGATATTTCCAAGTGAAAATAGCGAACAGAACAAGTACAACAACAATAATGGCAACCATAAAGATGATTGAATAAATAATTAAAAATCTTAGATCGCTTGCCATCGGCCCTTTCGGGTTTAAGACTTCTACATCAGAACAGCCCGCAAGTAAAAAGAGCGTTCCAAACGCTAGAAGCAAAGACTTTAATTTTGACACTTTTTTAACCTCCTAATACTACAAATGTAGGGCTTATACCAATTTTAAAATAATATGTAATATTTACAAGAGGCTTTTTGTCATTTTGTTGTATAAAAATAATAGAAGATCCTACCATTCTAGGCGTGGCGTGGGTTGAAAGCACCCTTAAAAATATGTGTACATTTTGTGAAATACCTTAAACAACTAGATTATACCCAAAATATGATGAATAATAGAGTTACCAAGGAATGGTAGCGCTTTCTTAATATATCTAATTGAAAATGTTTATCAATAAAAACAGGGGTTTTGATTTAGAGATATAGGGAATTTGCTAATAGTGAGATTGTGAAAAAATGTATAACATAAACAGCAGAACCATAGAAGGAAATATAAAACAGGTAGAATGAGGAGACACTTCACCGAACATCCTACCTTAAAAACAATACTCTATTGAGGTGCATCGACAACTTTGATTGTACGTGATGATGTTTCAATGGCTCCATCTGAATCCATCACCTGATATTCAAGTTGATAAGTCCCCTCTTTAGACGTATCGAAGTAACCGTTGACTTTGATTTTATCAGTTAAGTCACCGTCTTCTTTATCATACGCAGTAACACCAGCTAATGGGTTATAAGTTTGACCAACTTTAACGACTTCATCTTCTAGACCTTTGATAAATGGAACAGTATTCGTTGTTGCTTCCACGCTAAGGTTTGGTGTAACAAGTGTTGCTGAGACACCTATGGCTGATAATGATTGAAGTAATTTATTCATGTTATTTTGTTGTCCTCCATTCTGAATGTCCTGTTTGAAGACTATTATACAGCTTTTGGAGCAAGATGATATCCTACTATGGGCTTAAAGTTTTAAATTTTTATTGTTGATTATATCACTTCCATATGACTCATACATTTATCTTGAGTTCTAATATGGTTAAGTGAATAATATATATTGTAAATACCTTTAAGGAGTGATTTGCTGTGTTAACACAAGAAGAAAAAGGGATTATTTTAGAAACTGTTCCTGTATTAAAAGAAAAAGGAACAGAAATCACATCACGTTTCTACAATAGAATGTTCAATCAACATCCTGAACTACGTAATATGTTTAACCAAACCAACCAGAAAAAAGGATTCCAATCAACAGCACTTGCACAGTCTGTATTAGCAGCTGCAATGAATATCGAAGACTTTACACCCATCGTGCCAGTCGTTAAAGAAATTGGTTACAAACACTGTGCTTTAGATGTACGCGAAGAGCATTACCCTATCGTTGGTGAAAATTTATTGGCAGCGATTCAAGATGTTGTAGGTGTAGATGAAAACCACCCTATTATCCAAACATGGGCTAAAGCATACGGTGTCATTGCTGATGCATTTATTTCTATTGAAAAAGACATCTATGCTGGTATGGCTTGGGAAGGATTTAAACCATTTAAGATTGACAAAATTGAACAAATCACACACAATATCAAATCATTCACTGTTGTATCAGACGAACAAGATTTAAGCCAATTTATACCAGGACAATATATTACAGTAGATGTTGAAAGCGAAAAATTACCATATCGCGCAAAACGTCACTATTCTATCATTGATGGTGGTAAAAACTTTATTACATTTGGTGTACGTCGCGAAGTAAGTGAAAACCATGAAGGTGAAGTATCAACAATCCTTCACGATGAATTCAAAGAAGGCGATATGATCAATCTATCTGCACCAGTTGGAGGATTCCAAGTACACAATCCTGAAAAACCACAACTCTTCTTAGGTTCTGGTGTTGGTGTTACACCATTAGTATCTATGTATCGTCATGCAGCTCAACAAGGATCTAATGTTAAATTTATCAATGTAGCTGGCTCAGAAAAAGATGTTGCATTTAAATCTGAACTTGATAAAATCACTAATGAAGCTAAAGAAGCACAACTTCATACACATTTACGTGATCAAGAAGGTTATTTAAAAGCTGCTGAACTTAAAGATTATTTAACAGATGACACAGAAGTTTATATCTGTGGAGGTACGCCATTCTTACAATCAATGATTCAAGAGTTGCAAGAACTTGGTGTAGACGAAAATAGAATTCACTTTGAAACATTCGTACCACGTTTAAGTGTTGCAGTTTAATACAACGCATATAAAGCGAGCTAGAATCATTCCTAGCTCGCTTTATTGATTATACTGTTAATCGCTATAATACTTTGCTTACAGATCACAATATTAATAGGTTGAATACTAAAACTTTTTATTTCGAATTATATATCACTACACATAAGCATATCATGGAGCCTTTCATTTAGGCACTTGAGATTATAATTTTGTATACCAAAAAGGTGAGACAGCATATACTATCCCACCTCAATAAGTAAACGGCTTTATTTAATGCTCCATTTCAAGCACTTCACCTGTTTTGGCATCGATTTTGAATTCAATTTCTTTATTTTGATCAATAAGCTCTACTTCATATATGAGTTTTCCATCATCTTTACTCAATTGCCATTGCTTTAAGTCACCGTTCATTTCATTTTGTGCTTTTTTCACGGCTTCCTTATACGAAATCGCTTCTTTATATTCTAATGTATCATCCATATTTTGATGTTCATCCATCTCTTTGTCAGTATGTAATACTTTATTGTCTTTATCTGAAACTTTAACTTCAGCTTCTTCTTTATTATTTACAAGTTCAACCTTATAAACCCATTCACCCATATCATTTTTATATTCTACTTTTTTCAGCTTACCATCAAAATCTGTTTGTGCTGTTTCAATCGCTTGTTTAGGATCTGTTTCAATGTCCTTTACTGCAATTGTTTGTCCTGTTGTATGATTTGTTTTTGTATCATCCATTTCCTGTTGATCATCATCTTTTGTATCTTTATGATCTGATGATTGTGTTGTTTGTTGCTTATCATCTTGTTGATTGGCTTGTTGACTGTCATCTTTATCATTACCACATGCAGCTAAAACAATACCTGCCGAAAGTAAAAGTGTTAATATTTTAAATTTCATAATACGCCTCCAATTATTTGTTTGTTAGATTAATACCCTCGTTAAAATAATTTATGCGTAAATTTAAAATATCAGTCTAAAGTCTTATTTGTATCATGATCATTGCTAATCTAAGTAAGCCTCTTGAAACCTTTGTACGATATCATCAAAATAATCAACATTTAATGAAAAATAAACTTTCATCTTCGGTTCTGTACCTGAAGGTCTTAACGCTATAAAACCCTCTTCAAAAGTATAGCGAATAACATCCGCTTGCGGCAAAGTCGTCTGAGCTAAACTACCTGTCTTCATATCAGTAATCTCTCTCGTCCAATAATCCTCTTTCGTTTTTATTGTTAAACCTGCCAGTTGCTTAAAAGTATTTTGTCTGAAATATGTCATGACTTGTTCTATTTTATGACGTCCTGCTTCTCCATCATATTGAGGAGATAGTGTTAAGTCATGATAACTACCAAATTGTTCATAAATCGTATTCAATACGTCTCTGAATGTTAATCCTTGTGCTGTCAGCTGTTGTTTATACTTTACCAGTAGAGGGATAAACTGAATGGCATCTTTATCCCTCGATAACGGAAATGTTAGATATCCATGACTTTCTTCGTAGGCGAGAACAAGTTGATCCAGTTGATCTGACTTTTGTTCTAAAATATTAGAAATATATTTAAAACCTGTTAAAACATTGACCGTTTCAATATTCAAAGCACGTGCTAAAACTTCACTGAGCGCACTTGTTACTATTGTTTTAACTACATAATAGTGATTTTTAGTCGACTTCATCGTATCATGACGCAACTTCATTAATAGTAAACCTATCTCGTTCCCATTAAAATAACGTGTTGTTCCATCTTCGTAGCGCTCAACAATACCAAAACGATCTGCATCCGGATCTGTCGCAATAATTAATGATGCATTCTCTCTATGTGCAAGTACAATACCATGATCAAAAGCAGACTGCTCCTCTGGATTTGCGCTCTTAACAGTTGGAAAGTGTCCATTAGGCTGCGATTGTTCTTCTTCAACAACATAATTAGTAAAGCCTGCCGCTGTCAATAAATGCGTGGCTAACGGTAAACTTGTACCATGCAAACTTGTTAAAACAATTTTAGCTCCTCTATCAGATATCTTCCCTACTAATGATAAAACTTTATTCTGATAAGCATTTGTCACGATTGGTTTAAGTGGCAAAATCTTTTTACGCTTTTTTAATATTTCAAGTGAATGTGCTTCTATTGCCAAAGGTGCATTAATACTATTAATGTAATCACTCAAACACGCTGACTGCTCTGGTAACAGCTGACCCCCATCTGCGCCATAAACCTTGACCCCATTGTAATGGCTTGGATTATGGCTTGCGGTAATCATAACGCCTGCATCCGCATTTAAATAACGCACCGCAAATGACAACTCAGGTGTTGATTTATATGTCGTTGGTAATATTACCTGTATGCCCTCTGTCGCTAACACTTTAGATATTTCTTCTGCAAATGATGCAGACAACAAACGCGTATCAAAATGAACAACTACTGTGGGGGTTACACTCTTTGTCAATAAGTAGTGTGCCAAACCTAGTGCAACTTTTCGAATTGTAAATTTATTTAAACGACCAGGCCCTAAACCGAATGTACTACGAATACCTGCTGTTCCAAAAGAAAGTGTATCATCAAAACCTGCTTTTCGCTCTTCATCCGTTTGCACTTCATAAAAATCACGTACCATACTTTCGTCCAAACGTGCTAACCATTCTGCATACATAATGCCAAACACCTTTCTTATTAAGTTATAAATAAAATCAGAGAAAGAAGACCAAAATTTTAATACATCTTATTCTAACCTCCGAAACATCATCTGTATTATAACATCAAGTCTTGCGAACAAAATGTAATACTCGTGATCGATATTGAAAATGACATAAAATTTTAACAATTAAACCCTATACTTCTATTCACTAGGTTTTTTCTATCAATTAAGCCTTCTATACACCTTAGTTTTAAGCTGTAAAATATTTCAAATGATTGAAAATCGTCTATTAAATACTATACAATAAGTAATCATATGTAAAACAACATTAACTAGGAGCAATTATCGATGAATCGAGGACTTAAATATTTATTATATGCATTATCCCTAATGCTCATCATTGTTCCTGCAATTTTTACTTATATGTTATTCAGTTCATCCAAAGGGGCTTTCGACCATTCTTTCTCTGAATCTGACATGCGTCAATCAAAACTCAGAAATACAGAAGTTAATGCATCAAAAGATCCTGTCTCTATTCTGTTTTTAGGCATTGATGACAGTAGTTCTAGACGAGAAAATGGTCAAAGTACATCACAATCACGAACAGACGCCATTATCTTATCAACATTTAATCCCGACTCAAAACAAATCAGAATGTTAAGTATTCCTCGTGACACACTAAGCTATATCCCACAAGTTGGCTATAACGATAAAATTACTCATGCACATGCTTACGGTGGTCCTGAAGCATCAATGGACACCGTAGAAGCAACCTTAAACGTACCAGTTGATTACTATATACGAATTAATATGGAAGCATTTGTAAAAACGGTAGATGAGCTTGGCGGTATTGAATACGACGTCCCCTATGATTTAAACGAACCTAATACAACAGATCAGGGACGTATAAAACTCAAAAAGGGAAAACAATTGTTAAATGGTGATCAAGCTTTGGCGATTACACGTACGAGAAAACAAGATTCCGATTTAAAACGCGGCGAACGACAAATGGAAGTTCTAAAAATTTTATTCCGCAAAGCTCAAGAAACGAATTCACTTCATAAACTCGATGACATTATTGAAATTGTAGGAAAAAATTCTAAACACAACTTAACGTACAAAGAAATTCAATCACTAGCCAAAATATATTTAACAGGTGATGTTGCAATTAAAACACAACAACTTCAAGGCGATAATGAATTACTGAATGGTATTTATTATATCTATCCGAATGAAAAAGAACTCATTAAAACATCTAATATACTGCGCAAAGATTTAGGTTTAAAAACGTTAGTACGTGATGACTTTTTAATGAGCCGTATTGCTGATTATTATGGCAGTATTTTCCCACTTACAGAGATTGATACCTCTTTAATAGATGAAGCTTTTCTGCCTCAAGATAAAAGTAATACAAGCGATAACAATAGTACAGAAGACACAGCTGAATCTGATACAGAAAACACAACAGCTCCTGAAGCGTCATATAACACTGAGCAATCTGAATCCCTATATACCGAGGATTTTGCAGATTATTATTAATGTTCGAAATGAGGAGGTTCACCTATGGCACGCCATACACACGAAAAATTAAAACAAATTGATGGCATGTTTAATATGCTCGAACAACAAATTATCCATAGTAAAGATATGGCCCACTTCCGTCAAGAATTGTTCTATGTCAATCATGCACATCGTGAAAACTATGAAGCATTGTTACTCTACTACACTGACAGTGAAACAAATCCAATTATCAATGCAGCCTGCTACATTGTTGCTCTTCCTGAAATTTTTGATGCAATCGATGTATTTAATGCACCATTACCTTTTTCATGGGTTTATAACGAAGAGGGGCTTACGCCTGAAATGACAAAATTAAGCGTCCCTATACAATATCTTGTAGCAGCAGCTTTGGAAGTAACCGACGTCCAGATTTTCAAACCTTCTGGCTATACAATGGGGATGAACAATTGGAATATCGTACAAATGCGCATTTTCTGGCAATACACTGCATTAGTTAGACAAAATGCACAGTAGTACTTTTTAAATATATCTTACGGAGCTGGGGTTAAAATACACTTTTAATCTCAACTCCTTTATTTTTATCTTAAAATCCCCCATTCTTTTTTGTTACCTCTGACCCACAATAATCCAAACACATATTGAACCACTATAAAAAACTACAAATATTTAAATCCTTTTCATCCCTATTCTATTCTTAGTGTGTACGCTAAAGAGCGTGATGAGATATTAATAGTTCTACTCCTCTTTCAATCTTCATTCGCTGCTATATTATCCTATTACTATATCAACTTTTTTTCTTACGTATTTCTTACATTAACCATTAACAATTGCAGATGGTATCAAATTTATCTATTATTAATTACATCACTTTAACAAGGAGGACACTTTATGTTTAAAGAAGTAACTACTAAAGAATCCTATCAAGATGTATTATCCATCCGAGAGGCCGTTTTTATCGAAGAACAAGGCGTTTCTCGTGATGAAGAAATAGATGAATACGAATCAACTGCGCATTATATTATTGGTTATGACTCAGAAGGAAAACCTATGGCAACTGCACGTTATCGTAGTGTGGATGATACCGCTAAAATCGAAAGAGTAGCTGTTATGAAAGCATACCGAGGACAAGGCATTGGTAAACAACTTATTTTAGCTTTAGAACAAATAGCAGCGCAACATGGTTTTTCTCATTTTAAACTTGGTGCTCAAACGCATGCTATCCCCTTCTATGAGTCTTTAGGTTATCGTGTGTATGGAGATACATTTATGGATGCAGGCATTCCGCATAGATATATGTCTAAAACACTTTAATACACTGCAAATGCTATCATAACCATTAATTTTAATATAAAATTTTTAGTACAATATTTTACAACTTTCTCCTATATTAAAGTTAAATTACAATCTAGTTAAAAAGCACTATTTTCCTACTCAAAACCCTATAATAGAGTTATTAAACTTATAAAATCAATTGTTCAAAAGGAGTCGTAACATGGTTAAAAAAATTGGGTATAAAACCCCTTCTATCATTGCTTTAACAATTGCAGGAACAGCAATTACTGCCCAGCACGCAGATGCTGCTGAAAACGTTCAAACACAAGAAACACCAGTCAATGTACTCGATGACACTACCGTTTCACAACAAGGGGAAGTTGCGAAACAACAAACTATTGAAGGACAAACACCGATCTCTGGTACGCAAACATATAATGACCCTTCAAAAGTAGATACTACAAACAATACACCTACCGAAACATCAAGCCTTCAAACTTCGGATGTTACTTCTACTGATGAAAATGTAGCAACAGCTTCACCTGAAACATCAGAAGCTGAGTCTCAACAAACAGATGTAACAAATTTAACAGAAGACGAAGCACCTATTGCTGAAAATGATATTGACATGCATACTGAAGGTGAAATAACACCTGTTACATATAACAATACAGAAATGGACACATCAGCAAACAAGATGGTTCATCAAGAAGAAGTAGCTACAACATCTCAAAATAACGTTCAAACAGTAGAAGATACAGCAACGACAGTAGACAACGCCAAAGCTTTAGAAGTTGCAAATAATCCAAATGAAGCTACACCACCTCGTATTGGAGGTCAAGGCAGCTCTGCAACAACGGCAACAGCCTTTCGTTCAGCTGTTGCCCCACGTTCAGTAACAACACCTGCTTACAAGCCAACGGTTAATTCTGAAATCAATACGTATATTCGTAATAAAAACTATAAAGTACCAACGTATGAACAAGATTATTCAAATCATTTCCCTAAATATGGCTATCGTAATGGTGTTGGTAAACCTGAAGGCATTATTATTCATGATACTGCCAATGACTCATCTACAATTGATGGTGAGATTAGTTATATGAAACGTAATTATAATAGTGCTTTTGTTCATGGGTTTATTGATGGTAATCGCATTATTGAAACACAACCTACAGATTATTTAGCTTGGGGTGCTGGTAGTGCTGCCAATCAACGTTTTATCCATATGGAGCTTGTACACGTTCATGACTATGACTCTTTTGCACGTCAAATGAATAATATGGCGGATTACGTTGCTACAAACCTTCAATACTATGGCTTAAAACCAGATAGTGCAGAATATGATGGCAGAGGAACAGTGTGGACACACCTTGCTGTTTCAAAACATTTAGGTGGTACAGATCATGTCGATCCACACGGATACTTGAATTCTCGTGGTTATAGTTACAATGAACTTTACGATCTTATCCTTGAAAAATATCAAACAAAAATGGGTATTACAGCCCCTGCATTTTCTAAAACAAATACACCTACAGTGAATACATCAACAACTCATACATCATCACGCCCTGCCGTGAGCAAAAATAACCTTACTGTTACTCAAGATTTAGGTTACGGTCGTATTAATCAAACAAATAAAGGACTTTTCGCTACTGTATATGATCAAAAAGGTAAGCCTACCAATCAAACAGGTCATACACTAAAAGTCACTAAAGAAGCAAATTTAAATGGTAAAACATTCTACTTGATGTCTGATGCTAAAACAAACGCATTGCTTGGATGGGTTCAAAAAAATGATACAAGTTATCAAAGTGCTCAACCTGAAAAAACATTAAATAAAAAATACACTGTAAAGCCAAGTACAACTGTTTACAATGTGCCTTGGGGAACAAAATCACAAGTCATTGGTAAAACATCTACAACATCTAATCAATCGTTTAAAGCAACGAAACAACAAACAGTCGGTAATACGAATTGGTTATTTGGTACAGTAAATAAAGTAACGGGTTGGATCAGTGCCAACAATATTGCAAGTACGCCTAAAGCACCAACAAAATCATCTATTATCTCACCATTAAAAGTCACTAATGATACCGGTATGGGGCGTATCAACACTAAAAATAATGGATTACACGTTTCTGTATACGATCAACACGGTAAAAAGACAACAGCAACAAATCAAACGATGCGTGTTACAAAAAAAGCATCATTAAATGGTCAAAACTATTATTTAGTAACTGACTATCAATCTGGCACACACTTAGGTTGGGTCAAACAACAAGATGTTAAATATCGCTCAAGTGAAGCAGCACGTAATATTCAAAAAACCTTCACTATTCCAAGTGGTACAAATTTATTTGCAACACCTTGGGGAACAAGTAAACAAATAACAGGTACAGTAGCTGGTAAGCACAATCAAACTTTTAAAGCTGTAAAACAACAAAAAGTAGCAAATACAACTTATGTTTATGGTACGGTTAATCGCATGGCGGGTTGGGTTAACCAAAATATATTATCCGTTCCTAAAGCTGTAACAAGTGTGAGTCAGCACGTTTCGCAAATTGGCCAACTCAAATCAACGAATAATGGGCTTAAAGCATCTGTTTATGACAAAACATCAAAGGATGCATCCAGATTTGCGGATAAAACATACAAAATTACTAAAACAGCATCTGCAAACAATCAAGACTATGTATTACTTCAAAATACGAATGGTAAAACACCTCTTGGTTGGGTAAAGGCCGATGACGTCTTTAAACGTACATTAGGTCAAACACAAAAAACAAAAACGCAGTACACTGTTAATCACAATACATCTGGTCTTTATGCGATGCCTTGGGGAACAGCTAAACAACAAATTGATACATTGAAAAAAGTAGCAAATCGTACATTTAACGCATCTAAGTCGATTGCTGTTGGTAAAGATACGTTCGTCTATGGTAACGTAAACCGCAAAACAGGATGGATTAACCAAAAAGATTTGACACCCGTAAAAATGATAGCGTCTCAAACTAAATTTACACGTACTTCTATGCAGCCTAGCACATCTGGCATTACATTAAATCAATCTAATGATTATTTTGTCTTTAATGAAAATGGTTTCATTTATGCTAAAGCTGGCGACATAAAAGCGATTGGCGCATTAAAAAAATATTATGAAGATGTATTCTCAGTTCAACAATCTAAAGTAGTCAATGGTATCACTTGGCATTATGGCGCTTTCCAAGATGGTACAAAAGGATGGATTAAAGCAGCTGATTTACGTTCACAATTAGTCAAATATTATGCTGTCAATCATTCATTAAACCAATCACTTAATAAACAGTATGCACTTAATCCCAAGCCACAAATTCAGCGTACCGCTGGCAAATGGGAAAATGCAACACGTGAAGAAACGCGTCGTGCTATGGACACGCAACGCATTGCCAAAGATCCAAATGAAATCTATCAATTTTTAAAACTCGATCAATATCAAGGTTTAAATGCTACGGACTTAGATAAGCTATTAAAAAACAAAGGTATTTTAAATGGACAAGGTGAAGCTTTTAGAGAAGCAGCGATTACACATAATATCAATGAAATCTATTTAATTTCACATGCTTTACTTGAAACAGGTAATGGTACATCTAAATTATCAAATGGTGGCTATGTTACAAGCAATGATAAAGTGGTAACAGATAGTCGTAAAAAATATTACAACATGTTTGGTGTTGGTGCATTTGATCACGACGCTGTACGCAATGGTTTCAAAACAGCTGAATCATATGGCTGGGATACTGTGCGCAAATCTATTGTTGGCGGAGCTAAATTTATCAAAGAAAAATATATTGGTGCCGGTCAAAATACATTGTATCGCATGCGCTGGAACCCTCAAAATCCAGCAGTACACCAATATGCCACTGATATTACATGGGCAAGTCATAATGCAAAACGTATGAAAAACTTCTACGATCAAATCGGTGAAGTCGGTAAATATTTCGATATTGACACATATCAAAAATAACAAATCAACTTCAAAAACCAGCTGTTGTACAGTGAAGTACAGCAGCTGGTTTTTTAGGTATGTCATCATGGTGAGCTTTACACTCTTTTAAATATCATCATTTCTTTATCACTCATGCAAGACATCTCACAATAGAAACAATAACATCATCTATGTCTCTTTAATTCTATTTAAACACTTAAATTTATGGAGATATTATCCTCAAAAAGTTGAGACTACATATATCATCCCATCTCAAAAGGTGAACACCCCTTGAGAACCCTATCCTCTTAAACGCTTGTAAATACGATAAAACAGTGGCCTAATAGGTTTGATAAAATCTCCAATATATTCCTCTATATGTGCATTAAAGCCTTCTTTAAATCGCTGTACACCGTAATCTTCAGCTTCTCCACTAAAATCTCCAGTAATACCATAAAAGTTATAGCGATCAATGTGATTCTGTTTAGCAAACTGAATCATTTCCCATTGCAAACGATATGCCCCCATATATGCATTATAGTCCGGATTGGAACCACTCGATAAATAATATACTTCATAATCATTATGAAGATAAATGGCTGCTGCTAAATCTAGTAACTCACCCTCTGTACTGATACGTTCTTGAGTTTGTATTCTTTTTTTCTTTTGGCTGTCAAGTTGCTGTATTAATTGTTTATATTTTGTTTTATTCTTCTTAGAATTAGGGTTTTCAGCTAAAGCCTTTTCAACATCTATTAATGCCCCTGTCAACTCATGAATACGTTGCTCATACGTTTGAAGTAACTTTTTTAAATCAATATATGCTAGTTTTAATTGTGCTTGTTTGCCGTACATTTTTTGGAGTTGCTTAAAATATGGTAGCTCTCTAAATTTAAATCCATGTTTTTCTTCTGCCATACGAAAAAGTTTAAAAAAGCGTTCTGTCTCTTCAATCGATAAAGTCTTAACTTCTACGCCCATTTCATATGTTTTTTTAATATTTCGTCGTGTTTGATAGTCCATCTCTTTTAACAATTGGTCTTCTGACTTATCTTTTAAATCTAATACTGACAACCAACGAATTTGACTCATAGATGAATAACCTACCGTATAACCTTGATGTTGATAGCCTAAATTTTCCATTACCCTTATAAATTGATCATTCGTATGTGTTTCAATAATATTTCCTTTTGCATCGCGGATATTTTCAAGAAGATATGGGTCAGTAAGTATATACAAACCTCTCTGCTTTTTTAAATATGTACTTAAATTCTGATAGAAAAATGAAACAATTTCATCATTATCATATGCCATTACAGGACCACGATGTGTATAAAAGTACTTAAAAAACTTAAAACATGGTGCCTCTGTCAACAAACATGCTGCTAAAACTTCTCCATTATCTCCTTTTACACCAACGAGATGTGCGTCGTGTTGGTACTTATTTCGATACTCATAATGTGCAGTAGATTGTGTATAATGCACTTTTTTATTGCGAATAAAATTTTCGAACTCTTGTGTTGTCAACTTGGTAAATTTCAAAAAAACACCCCTAATTATTATTTTAATTACGCTATCGAATACATACACATCATGTGAAAGATGAGT
This sequence comes from Staphylococcus sp. 17KM0847, assembly GCF_013463155.1. NCBI lineage: Bacteria > Bacillati > Bacillota > Bacilli > Caryophanales > Staphylococcaceae > Staphylococcus > Staphylococcus xeri. Next base: position 558,889 of record NZ_CP040781.1, on the reverse strand, counting down.
CCTATTTTATCAGGTTTATCTTTTTTATGTATGACACAATAATGTCTAACTTTTATGATATTCAAACTTACGCTTGTTAATATATACCCTCACCTTTCATTACGTAAATCACGAAAGATATAAAATATTGACAATAGCTGATCAAACATCTTTATAATAAAAAGCCATTAATATCCTTTTTAAAGAACTATTAATGACTTTTGATACTTATTTAGTTTGATTTTTTTCAATTTCTTTATCTAGCTCTTGGACTAAACGTTCAATACCTGGATGCTCTAAATGAATACCATCATACGCAAAAAATTCAGTATGTCCAATACCTGCTGAATACCAATCTACTAGTGTAACATTTTTATGTTTTTTTGCTGTTTTCGCTAATAAATCATTAACATGCCCTTGGTAATCTCTTGGTACAGTAGTATTAATCACATATACATCAGCTTTATCAAACATTTTAATGAGTGCTTCAATTTGTTTCTGATCAAAGTCTCCATTCGTCCCAATTTGAATAATAACTTGCTGACCTTCTTTATTGTATGAAGCATAGTTAGAAGCTACATCAAGTGCTTCGTCCATCGTTCTTCCAACACGTGCATCAATTGTTGGTGTGGTGTAGTGTTCATCTAAATAGTATCCCATTCCTACTGTTAAAGAGTCACCGATAAATAATGGTGACAACTTCTTAGCTTCAAATGATGTATCAGTTGATTTTTCACTTTCTTCTTTGACTGTATCAGGTTCAGGCTCTTTTTTTTCTTGTGGTTGTGACGTCTTATAGACTGCTGCTTTTTGATCTTGCTTTGCAAAGCTATCAAACTGACCTGACAATACTAAAGTGGTCATAACTACTGCCGCTAAAATTAATGGTGTTCGAATAAGAGAGGTCACACGTGCTTCTTTCATATAAAATGCACGTAAACCATATCTTCTGAATGGTGTTTCAATATAGCGATAAGAAATTTCTGCCATCAATAGTGTTAATACAACATCAATAATATATACATAAAAAGGATACTGACCCGCTACAAAGTGTTTATGAACAAACGTAATGATTACAAAATGCCATAAATAGAGACTATATGAACGTTTGCCAATATAAACAAACAGTGGATTTCCCATTGCTTTTGCAAGTAACCCTTGAGGTTGCACAACACTTGCAATAATCAATAATGTCAATAGTGATATGGCATAAAAACCTCCACTATATAACCAATATTGCTGTTCATTTACAATAACAAAAAGAACGAGTAATCCTACTAAAGCACTACTACCTAAAATATCTACTATGCTGCGACTTACCATAGAAGGTTTAGCTTTAAGCTTAAACGCTGGCCAAAGAAATGCGAAGATCACTCCAATGAGTAGTGTTTGTAAACGTGTATCTGTTCCAAAATATGTGCGTGAATTGTTTGCATCTGGCATCGATAGATAAAACATCCAAGCTGCTGACAATAGTGAAATAATCAATAATGTCCAGACAACCCATTTCTTTTTTTTCAATACTTTTAATAAAGATAATAATACTAATGGGTAAAAAATATAAAATTGTTCTTCCACTGCCAATGACCATAAATGTTTAAGTGGCATAGGTTTAAACTGGTCAAAATAATCAATGTCTTGAAAAATATACCACCAGTTTGATACGTAAATTAATGCTGCTACGGCGTCACCTTTAATTGCCTTTAATATTTCTGGTTCAAAAAAGACGACATAAATGACGGAAATAAGCACTACAAATAGCATCGCTGGTATCAGTCTTTTAAATCGTTTAATCCAAAATGTTATGAGATCAATTCGCCCATAATTATCATATTCAAATAAGAGTAAAGAGGTAATGAGATAGCCTGAAATGACGAAAAAGGTATCTACTCCTAAAAAACCGCCTGGTAACCATTGTGCACTTAAATGATAGATAATAATACCTATTACTGATATTGCACGTAAACCATCTAAGCCCGGTAAATACCTCGGTGGATGTTGCAATCGTTTCAACTCTGAAAAGTTATTGTCAGTCATCACTATATATCCTTTACTTTAAATTATACCACTCGTTTTACGGTACTTTTTTCAATTTACCATATATCCTTAAAAATGAGAAATATTTACTCAATACTATTCCTATTATAATGTTTTACAAGTTAAAATTAAGATAAAGCACTTTAAATATAAGATATAAGCAATACAAATTCACTAGTATATATTATAAGGTTATACTTATCTTCACTTTTTCATATACTTTATTTATTGTTTATTCATTGCATTTATTACAGCAGTTATACTACATTTAGTAATGAATGATAAATAAAGGAGTTCACTCATTATGACAAATGTACAAAAAAGGGATGCATTTTTTGATAATGCACGCGCAATCCTTATTACTTTAGTCGTATTCGGTCATTTAATTCAACCTTATACGAGCGATCAACCTTTTTTAACTGCACTGTATTTATTGATTTATAGTTTTCATATGCCTGCATTTCTATTCATTTCTGGTTACTTTGCAAAAGATGTGGGACGTGCAGGCTATATTGAAAAGGTTGGAAAAAAGTTACTCGGCCCTTATTTAATCTTTTTTGCTTTTTTCTCGTTTTATTATTTTTTCACAGGTAAAAATAGTAAAGTCTACTTAGATGTATTTGATCCTGTCTTTGCATTGTGGTTTTTACTTACACTCTTTTTCTTCAATGTTATCATTGTTGTGATACGTCAGTTCAAACCACAGTATGTTTTACCTATTGCTATTATGGTATCCATACTGTCTGGTTTTTCGACAAATGTAGACGGCTATTTAAGTTGGTCTCGAACACTTGTATTTTTCCCGATTTTTTATGTTGGCTATTTACTCAATACGAGTCAGTTCAGTCAATACATAAGAAATAAAAAATTCATACCCGTATCACTCATTACTATGCTGACCTTTTTTATCATTTATTATATACACCCTATCGATTCAAGTTGGTTATTAGCAAGCTCACCTTACAAAGCACTTGATGGTATAGACCTTATTTTAAGCCCATTCAAGCGTTTGTTACTCTATTTTATTATTATGACATCAATGCTAGCATTTCTCAATTTAGTACCTGAACGTCACTATTGGTTTACCTATATTGGTTCAAGGACTATGTATATTTATTTGTTGCACGGTGTATTTATAGGGATCATTCGTGGACAACAAATTTATCCATTTATTGACGCACATCCTATTTGGGGATTACTCTACAATATATTATTATCGTGTTTTATTGTGTGGATTTGGTCAACGGATTTTATTGCTAAATGGACCAGCCCCTTTGTTCAACTGAAACGCCCTTCTACATTCAAATCATACTAGCAGTACATAATTGGATTGAAAACACCCAAGCATTGATGTTTTCAATCCGATTATTATTATTTTAAAGTTTCTAATAAATTAAGTTTTCTGTCTTTATTTTAATGTGGTATCCTTGTAAATAAATCATTTTTAATATAAAGGACTTGATACATATGAAACTTGAACTTAATCATCTTAGTCAACATTTAAAAGCACCCAGTATTCGACAATTTTCAAGTAGAATTGGTCAAATGGAAGATGTCGTGAATTTAACCGTAGGACAACCCGATTTTCCAATGCCACGTCTTGTAAAGCAAGCATACCAACAAGCTATCGAACATAATCATACAACATATTCACATAACAAAGGATTACTTGAAACTAGAAAAGCCGTATCACACTATTACAAAACACGCTTTAATATTCACCACAACCCAGAATCAATCATTATTACAAATGGTGCATCAGAAGCACTAGATACTTCATTGCGCTGTATTATTAATCCAGGTGATGAAGTCCTGTTGCCGGGACCTGTATATGCAGGTTATATTCCACTTATTCAGTCTCTCGGGGGTGTACCTGTCTTTATTGATACACGTCATACTGGACTTAAAATAACACCAACAGCTATTCAAGAACATCTCACAGAGAAAACACGTGCAATTCTATTAAACTATCCGTCCAATCCAACTGGGATGACTTTAACACAACATGAAGTTCAAGCACTCGTTGATTTATTAAAAACTTTACCTATTTTTGTTATTAGCGATGAAATCTACGCAGAAAATACATTTAATCAACGTCATATATCTTTTGCAAGTTTTCCTGAATTACATGATCAATTGCTATTAATCAACGGACTTAGTAAATCACACTCAGCAACAGGGATTCGTATCGGCTTTTTATCGGGTCCTGAGTATCTTATTGAAAAATTGACATTCATGCATGCCTATAACTGCATATGTGCTAATGTCCCGTCTCAGTTAGCGACCATTTCTGCTTTAACAGAAGCGGTCGATGCACCTCAAGAAATGAATCATGCCTATATTGAGCGCCGTAATTATTTGGTTACTGCACTTACCGATATGGGATTTTCACTTTCATCAATTCCACAAGGGGCATTTTATATCTTTCCAAATATCCAAAAATTTACAGATGATGACTATGCATTTTGTGTAGATGTGCTGGAAAAAGCCCATGTCGCAATCGTTCCTGGTTCCGCCTTTACAGACTGTGGACATGGTCATATTCGTATTTCTTATGCTTATGATATGACACAACTCAAAGAAGGTATGTCTCGTCTAAAAACATACTTACAAACACACTACCCTCATGCTTTTAATTAAAAAAACAGGCAATGAAACCTTTTCTAAGCATGTTTCATTGCCTGTTTTTTGTAATTCTTATGGAAATTTTGGGAATTGGTCAAAATCTGGGTCACGTTTTTCTTTAAATGCATCTCGTCCTTCTTTGGCTTCATCTGTTGTATAATAAAGCAATGTTGCATCTCCGGCAAATTGCTGTAATCCCGCTAAACCATCTGTATCTGCATTCATAGCCGCTTTTAAGAAACGTAATGCTGTCGGTGAATGACGTAATATCTCTTTACACCATTGCACTGTTTCGTCTTCAACTTTATCAAGTGGTACTACTGTATTTGCCATTCCCATATCTAATGCTTGTTGTGCATCATATTGGCGACACAAGTACCAAATTTCACGTGCTTTTTTATGACCTACAACACGTGCTAAATAACCAGAACCATAACCTGCATCAAATGATCCCACTTTAGGGCCTGTTTGTCCAAACTTTGCATTGTCTGCAGCAATTGTCAAGTCACAAACCACTTGTAGAACATTACCTCCACCGATTGCATAGCCTTTAACCATCGCAATAACAGGTTTAGGAATAACACGAATCAAACGCTGTAAATCTAATACATTTAAGCGTGGAATTTGGTCATCTCCTACATAACCCCCATGACCACGCACTTTCTGATCTCCACCTGAACAGAAAGCTTTATCGCCTTCACCTGTTAAAATAATAACACCTATACGCTCGTCATCACGTGCTCGTGTAAACGCATCGATCATTTCTTGTACCGTATTCGGTGTGAAAGCATTATGTACGTGTGGTCGGTTAATTGTAACCTTAGCAATGCCTTCAAAAAATTCATATTTAATTTCTTTATATTCTTTTAGTGTTTCCCATTGTCTCGCCATGGGTCAACCTCCTCTAATTAAGCTAAAATAAATGCCAGTACTATTGTATCAAATTTATCACAATCTTCCACATGAACTGTATGACCTACATTAGGTACAATGTGAAGTGTACTATTTGATAACTTACGTGCCATTTGCTGTGCGATATCCACAAACTTTTCATCCCATTCACCAACAATGAGTTGGGTCGGACAGTTTATGTTGGGCAACTGTGGCCATAAGTTAGGCATATTTCCTGTACCGTAATCAATAAGTGCTTTTGCCAAATGATGTGGTTGTTGTGCTAATCGCATTTGACGTATTCTCTGTCGTTCATTTAGTGATAAAAAGCGCTGCGATTGAAAAAGTGGCAGCTGTTCCCAATCATGTACAAACAATTGAATATCTGCTAATTTTAACACTTTTGCACGTGCTTGATCTATAAGTCGTCGTTCATGTCTTGCGTTATCGTCTTGGATACCCGCTGTACCGCTCTCAAGTATAAGTCCTCCGAGTGTATGGCCATATATTAATGCATAATTCAAGGCTACTCTTGCTCCCATTGAATAACCATGCATATATATTTCATAATCCGTGTATGATGCAAGTATCTGATGAAGTTGTTCACCAATCCATTTCAGTGACCATTCCTCTGCTATTGGCGATGTATCTTGACCATGCCCCGGCAAGTCAACACATATTACATTCATATGGGCAGTTAATGGTTTAATATGGGCATCGAAAGTACTTTGATCGCTAATAAAACCATGCAACATAACTAATGTCTTTTTTGTTGATTGCTCTGCAGGATGCCATTTATAATGTAACATTCGTCACCTCACGCAAACGTCGATAGAGGTGCTGATGTGCTTGAAAGTTAGCGTCTCTATCTGTTTCTATTTCTATCAAATGTGAGGATACTTTAGATAAATCTGTATATTGAAAAGCCCCTCTATCATTTACTTTATTGTAGCCTAAGTCATATAACACAGCGACTTGTTCAAAATCCAATCCAGTCGGTGTGCCAAACAGGCGCTCAAAATAGTCAGAGGCTTGTTCTTTTTGAGGAAGATATGAAAATATTCCCCCACCATTGTTGTTTAACAATACAATATTCATATGAATATCATTTAATTTTGACATTAATAATCCGTTCATATCATGATATAATGCCAAATCACCGATCAACAATGTTACTGAACGATGCACTGCCATTCCTAATGCTGTTGATACAACACCATCAATTCCATTTGCGCCACGATTAGCATAAATACGTGATGTATGTTCAAAATAAAGATTATCAATATCACGAATCGGCATACTATTGCTGACAAACAAACAATCTGTTTCATTCAACTTATCCAACAATTGACTCACATACGCTGCTTCTCCTATGGCTTGTTGCTGATGTCCTTTTATTTCCATACGTGCTTGATGTTCCATTTCTTGCCAGTGTTTCAACCACATTTTACGATAAGTACTCGGTATGGTTTCTAAAGATCTAAAAAAGTCATTGGCAGACATTTCAAAGAAGTAATCTGGCTTTTTTGGGAAAGCGTCTCTATTTGAACTGTTCTGTACAAGTATTTGCTCGGCTGTTGTTTCTTTTAACCATTGATTTAATTTTTTAGAAATAACAGGTTTTCCAACACGAATAATAAAATCTGCTTCTATTTCTAAACCTGCTCGTAACAACAAATCATATGTTGCTATCACATTAGGATGCTGTGTACTTCGAATACCATTCAATGGATCTGCTAGAATAGGCAAATCATATACCGTAGCAAACGTCAGAATTTGTGAAATATCTTGGTGCTGCATATCTCCTACAATAATAAGTCCTCTAGGTTGTCTCAAAGTACGTTCTATAACCGTTGCATCGATATTTTTTTGATAATGTGGCTGTGTATAAGTATGCGTAGTTAATAAATTCGTTCGTGTTAAATCAGGTGTTAATGGTTCACGAAATGGTAAGTTAAAATGTACAGGTCCTTGTTGTGGACCATTAAAATACTGGCTTGCACGTTCTAACTGATACTGGTTTGTTTCAATACACGTCATCGTACCATCAGCTAATGGCATATCAAATTGATAGCGTACATAGTTTTCAAACATATTAACTTGGCTAATTGCTTGAGGTGCCCCAATACCGCGCAGTTCATGTGGTCGATCGCTTGTTAAGACAATAAGTGGTAAACGACTAATATCACTTTCTGCAACAGCTGGTACATAATTGGCACTTGCAGTTCCTGATGTACACAGTAAGGCAACAGGACGTTCGCTCCCTTTAATAAGACCTAATGCAAAAAAACCAGCACTACGTTCATCTGGATGAATCCACGTTTTAATATGAGGATGACATTCAAATGCTAATGCAAGTGGTGTCGAACGAGACCCCGGACTAATCACAACTTCACGAACACCATAGGCATAAAGTTCAGATGCAAAATGAAATACTTGTTCTGTCAAATATTGTTGATGCTTAGTCAACTTTCTTCACTCCTAATGCGTCCATCATAGGACTAAATTTCAAAGCTGTTTCCTCTACTTCTGATACAGGATCTGAATCTTTCACAATTCCTGCTCCTGCAAAAAGTGTCGCTTGATTCTGATTGATCAACATTGAACGAATGGCTACAACAAACTCACAATTATCGTCAATGTCTATCATGCCAACTGGTGCTCCATACAAGCCTCGTGCATTAAATTCATGTGCATCAATATACTGTTGTGCCATCGCTTTAGGGTATCCTCCTAATGCAGGAGTCGGGTGTAAAACATCAATCAATCCCATATAAGAGTGCATAGCAAGTGACCCACCTATTTCTGTGTATAAGTGATAAAGGTGGTCATTCTTTAGGATGTTAGGCGTTAAATCATAATGGACTTCTGTAACAAATGGTCGGATATCCTCCAGAATACTATCTACAACAATTTGATGCTCTCCTAAATTTTTTCGATCTTTTAAAAAGCGTGCTAATTGTTCAGTATCTTGCTGTTCATCATGCGTACGACGTATCGTTCCAGCGACAGCTTTAGTAAATAGCTTACCGTCTGCCACTCTGAAAAGCTGTTCCGGTGTTTGAGATACAAAAGTAGCTTTCTCTGACTCTAATACAAATAAATAGCTATTTTTTTCATTTTGAAGTGCCTGATATAAAACTGTGCTTATAGGTATGTTTTTTTCAAACACAATATGACGCTGTCGTGATAACACAATTTTTTCATCCACTCCTAATTGCGTCACTGTGTCGTCAACAAGTTTTTGCCATGCTTCTCGATGTACATCCTCAATATATTTCACCTCAGGGATACTTTTTAAGTCAGCCGGAAGATATTTCAAATCTTCAAAATATGTGACAAGTGCATGAAAATCATCGATAGAAAAAGCGGCACGTTGAACTGTATAAGTTAAATATGCACTATTATCGTCTTGAGTAATCAATACCTCAGGGACGATGAAATGATTCATACCAAAAGTTTGCCACGCTTCTCCTGTACGCTGCGTAGAAAACTGAAAACCTCCACAAATACGCAAATGATGCTGATCACTATCAGGATGAATATAAGTAATATCACTTTTAATTTTTTGCCATGCTTCAAAAACTGAATGTCTATTAGGTGAATCATTTTTAATTTGCGCAGCACTTCGATATCCAAAAAATGCTGTATCATTGTTATTTAGGCGAAAGTAGAAGCGATTGCCTGATGCTTCTTCAGTCGCATTAAACAAAGTGATTGGATCCATCGTTTGAGATAATTTCACTTCTACTGAAACCCATTGCTGATTTGCTTGTTTTACCGCTTCTATGATTGCCTGTTCACGAGCGTCAACAGTCATCTCTTTCTCACTTCTTTCATCATTATCATCTAATTTTTTCCATTATTTTATTTTAACATTTTTATTAGAAATTGTGGGACGTATACGCTTTAACATTTAAAGTTGCCATTGATTTCAATGTTAAACTTTTCTATACTAATGCTATGTTATAAATATTATTAGTCGAGGTTTTTATAAATATGGGAACGCAATTTGAACAACATTCATCATTACGTAAATATTGGTTACTCATGCGACCACATACATTGACAGCTTCTGTTGTCCCTGTATTAGTCGGTAGTGCAACTGCCAAACTTTTTTTATTAGGCAGTGAAGACCATCTTTCTATTGGACGATTTCTTGCTATGTTGTTAGCATGTTTATTAATACAAGCCGCAACGAATATGTTCAATGAGTATTATGATTACAAAAAAGGATTAGACGATCAGGAATCTGTCGGTATTGGTGGTGCTATTGTAAGACATGGTATGACACCTCAATCTGTCTTTAACTTAGCAGTCGCTTTTTATGTTATTGCGGCATTATTAGGACTTTTCCTTGCATCACAAACTTCCTTCTGGCTCATACCAGTGGGCATTATTTGCATGGCAGTAGGTTATCTTTATACAGGTGGGCCTCTTCCAATATCATGGACACCATTAGGCGAGTTATTCTCCGGTTTTTTTATGGGGATGTTCATTATCTTGATTGCCTTCTATATTCAAACCGGAAATATTCAAAGTTATGCAGTCTGGATAAGTATTCCAATTGTAATAACGATTGGTTTGATTAATATGGCAAATAATATCCGTGATCGCGTAAAAGACCAACAAAGTGGACGACGGACTTTACCTATTTTGTTAGGCAAACAACTTTCACTTTACGTTTTGGCAGCTTGCTATATCTTCGCTTATGTTTTTGTTATTTATACGGTGTTCTTTAAAGACGGTGGTTCAATCTTTTATCTGCTTGTCCTTCTCAGCTTTCCTATGCCTATAAAAGTGTATCGTCGTTTTAAGAAAAATGACACACCACAATCTATGATGCCTGCAATGGCTGCGTCGGGTAAAACAAATACCTTTTTCGGTCTATTATATGCATTAGGTATTTATATTAGTGCATTATTAGCTGGTATTTAAGTATAAAAACATTATAACTTTGCTAATTGAAGCAGGGTAAGATAGAATCAAAAAGTTCCTATCTTACCCTGCTTTTTAAATTTTAAAATACGCATCTTTTTATTTTTACACTTCAAGTTTTATTCAGATTGCTTAATTTGTATCAGTTGATGACGCTGATTGAAAAATTGACGATAACTCAAATATGTACTCACAAATGCTGAAATAATAGTTGCTGTTGTATGAATAAACACGACCATTAATTGGAATTTAATTGCCTGTAATGGTGCAACACCTGCGATAATGAGCCCAGTCATCATACCTGGTATCGATACTAAACCGTATGTTTTCACTGAATCTATCGTAGGTACAATCGCTACTTTTATACTTTCACGAATTGCATCTTTTGCTGCTAATGCTGGAGTAGCACCTAATGATAACTTAGCTTCGATAGATTCTATTTCTTTCGTAAAAATACGATCTAGGTTTTGATAACTTAAATTAATGGCGATCATACCATTACTCCCTACCATTCCTGCAACTGGAATTAATTCATTAGGCTTCATACTAATTGCACCAGTTAATAATACACCACCAAGGGATAATAATGCTCCTGACATAATTGCAACAAAAGAAATCCAAAAAACATTTTTCATAATTTCCGATGCGCGTTTTCTTGTATTCGCTGCAGCATTAATCATAATCACCACAATAAGCACTAAAACAATCCATGGTTCTTTCAAATTAAATACAAATTCTAACAAATAGCCAATAATCACCAATTGAACCACTGCTCGTACAGCCGCAATTATTAAATCTTTCGCAATATGCAAACGTTCTTTGAAAGAGATTACAATAGGAATAAGCAATAATAGTGCTGTTAACATTAATGATGTCGTACTCATCATGAGTGACTAACCTCCTTATGCAACTCACCATTTTGTATAACAATTTGACGATTAAAATAACGTCGACTTTGTGCTTCATTATGTGTAATCCATAATACAGATGTTCCTTGCTTAACCATATCAAAAATAAGTTTTTCAATTTGTAAGCTATTTTTAGAATCTAGCGCACTTGTTGCTTCATCTAATAATAAAATGTCAGGTGTATACATCAATTGACGTGCAAGCGTAACGCGTTGTTTTTCTCCACCTGACATATGGTGTACCGAATCTGTCAATTTATACTTTTTTAAACCTACTGATGCTAACAAAGTCTTAGCTCTGTCTATATCAAAGTTTTGTTTTCGTGCAATAGATGGAAAAGCCATATTATCAGCAATTGTTTCTCCAAACAACTCTACACTTTGCGGCAAATAGCTAATATGCATACGTAAGTCTTCGGGCTTATAGTTTTCATAAGGTTGACCTTTAAAATAAATGGTTCCTTCAGTGGGACTAATTAAGTCTGCAACAATGCGTAATAATGTACTTTTCCCACTACCAGAAGGACCCGTAACAGCAATTGCCTCTCCTTTATTCACACTAAACGATATGTTCTCTATTATACGTCGATCTGCAATACAATAACTCACATCTTTAAGCTCTAACATCATACTATGCCTCACATGTGTATGTCATATAGTGATAACGATGACCATACAATATTTTTTCTTTCTTCACTTTAAACCCTAACTTTTTATAAAGGTGTAAAGCACCTTCATTTTTATAATCACAATTCAGACTCCACGTTGCACCTGATTTAGAAGTGATTAACGTATTCATAAGCTGATGTGCTACACCTCTTCCTCGATATTCAGGAAATGTTGCAACAGATTCAATATATAAATCCTCTTTATCCGCCTCCATCAATGGTAATGGCGTTCCTGTTGATAAAGGCAAAGTTTTAGCAATAGGTAACGCCGTCCATGCCGATTCATACACTTGCTCATTTGCTCCAGAATATGCAACAATCATTCCCGCTACCTCTCCATCGATTTCATATACATAAATGTGACTTAAATGATTACGTGAATGAACATCAGTCGTACTTTGTTCTATTGCTGCTATCACCTGCTCAACTGGATAACGTTCAACAATCTCTAACTCCATATCTTTCCAAATAATATATGTTAATTTAGCAATTGCATGAATATCTTTTTCTTCTGCTAACCTGATCATCTTATATATGCTTCCTTTCAGAATTCGATTATTTTCTATATTAATATTATAAGTATAGCATTAAAATGAATCACTTCGGACAACTTAAAAACACAGCTCTATTATTTGAGCAAATACATCTCAAATAAGAACTGTGTTGTCATAAGATAAGGTGTTTTAATAGGAAATACTTATGTCCATCATGATTCAAACCATTTCGATACAAAGCACTTACTACCGCTTTAATATATTTATCTATTTTATAAGCAATGACTTCTAGTCCTAAGTCAACCATTAAAAATGAGTAAAATAACAACCGCTACAATTTGAGCAACAGTTGTTGTAGCAGTACGTCGTGTATAATTATAACTTACACCGAGTATCAACTGGCATATAAAGATAAAAGCAACAATCCACCAACGGTCTAAATATATAAAAAAGGTACTGGAAGTGATTGCACATAATAAAATGCTTAACCATGCCTTTTGAAACCTGCGATCCAATTCTTTATGTAATATTGAACGAATGTAAAGTTCATGACACGGCATCACAAATAGCAATGTGATTAACATCTGCCATTTAAAGTAAACGCCCGTTCGCGACAGTTGTTTAATCAATGATGTGTATGTTAAATCTTTTGTAATCCAAGAAAAAACAACTTGTATAAGAACAAGAATAACACCCGTGACAAGACCTACTGCGATAGATGTTAGCAATCGTTTTGATGCAATATCACGCTGATAAAAGACATAACTAATACCTGCAATAAGCATAATACCCGTATAAAGCTGCCAATATACAACATGTTCTCCCCACATCATCAATAAAATAACATGGAAGACAATAAAACTAGAAATAAACCAAAGTAGCGGTTTGTTCATATTTTTCATGGTACCTTATCCTTTTTGTTCTACAATTTTGTAACGCTTGTGATTAATAACTGTTTTTTCTGGTAAGTCGAGTGTTGCAAAATTCTCCATAATCGTTAAATCTACAATAACCGAGTTATCATTGATTTTCTCGACCTTCCCTCTTAAACCATCGCGGAATTCTACGATATCTCCTACTTCTGCTATTGTCATCACATTCGCCCCCTTTAGTCATCAACTAGCCTATATTGTACTAAAATTTACATTCTAAATAAACAATTTGTATCATATTTTAGGATTTATCCATATTCTTATCATTATAAAGTTAAAATATTGGAAAAAAAGAACAAAATAGTGCATAACTGAAGTAAGGGCATATTCTAGGATATAAAGGAGAGAATGCAACATGAAATTCATTAGCAATAATAACAATACAGATCCAACACTCAATTTGGCAATGGAAGAATACGTGTTAAAAACAGTGCCAATGGATCATGATGAAAGCTACTTCTTGTTCTACGTCAATCGTCCTTCTATTATCGTTGGAAAAAATCAAAATACAATTGAAGAAGTACATCAAGCTTATATCGACGAACATCATATCGATGTCGTTCGCCGTATATCAGGGGGCGGTGCTGTATATCACGACTTTGGCAACCTCAACTTTAGTTTTATTACTAAAGATGACGGTAAAAGTTTCCACAACTTCAAAAAATTCACACAACCTATCGTCGATGCCCTAAATAAAATGGGTGTAGATGCAGAGATGACTGGACGCAACGATATTCAAGTGGGACAAGCAAAAATCTCAGGAAATGCTATGGTTAAAGTTAAAGATCGTATGTTTAGTCATGGTACACTCATGTTGAATAGTGAATTAGATGAAGTTCAAAATGCATTAAAAGTTAATCCTGCTAAAATTCAATCTAAAGGCGTAAAATCTGTGCGTAAGCGTGTTGCAAATATTACTGAATTTTTAGAAGCGCCTATTGATATCGATACATTTAAATCTATTATTCTAAAACAATTATTCGGTGATGAACAAGTAGAAACGTACACATTAACTGATGAAGATTGGCAAAATATTGAACAACTTGCTAATGACAAATACCGCACTTGGGATTGGAATTATGGTAAAAATCCAAAATATAACTTTGAAAGAGAGCATAAATTTGAAAAAGGATTTGTTCAAATTAAATTAGATGTTAAAAAAGGAACAATTCACCATGCTAAAATATTTGGTGACTTTTTTGGTGAAGGAGATATTACAGAATTAGAATCTGCTTTAGAGGGCGTCACACATCAAAGAGCTGCTATTGATAAAGCCTTGCATGACTATGACATTCATCATTACTTTGGTGCTATTCCACGTGACGAACTCATTGATTTAATGGTATAAAATAACAGGGCTATTCATCTTTATTTGAGTAGCCCTGTTTCAATGTAATTTGGAATGACTCGAGGAATTAACCAATGTTTTGCGCCTCCAATTGAATGTATTCATTTGTATGTGTCATAAATGCCTCTTTATTATTATTTTTTAACGCTTCATCAATCAGTCGTTCTAACTCAACCTTTCTATGGTGTTTAAGCGCTGCCTCAATAACAAGTTCTGCACCAAGACGATTAACAGCTTGCATAGGATTGACGGGTACATGTTGCTTTATATCTGTTTGATGTTTCATGATGTTGCCTCCTCCATATGATTGTTTATTGCTATTTGATATTAAACAGTATACCTAATAGAAGATTAAATTGCAATAAATTTTCTGAATTTTTTTAAGTTTAAGAAGAATAGAAATGCGGCGTGTATGATACGTTAATATGTAAACTTAATATTGACAACATTTAATATAGAATTATAATTAGTTTTATAAAAAGAGAAACACTATATTTGGAAGGATGATTCCTATGCACCAATATCCACGTGTTCAACATACTATTAATCAGCACATCATGCTCATCAAGCCAATTAACGGTCCAGAAGGCACGTATACGCGAACCGAAATCTTATATAGTAATGGCAAAAAAGTCATTAAAAATATGAGACCTGCCAGATTTATCGAATACGCTTGTCGCTATCGTCATAACACCTACCATCATATCAAAGCAGAAGTAAAGTTACTGACCGGTATTTCAAGTAAACCTCCTATTTTTATCCCCAATCCTCAAGCCGTCACTTTTTTCTCCACTCACTCAGATCGTATTCCACAAAATTGTTGGGTCAATGTTGACTATGTACAAAAGATCGAAGATAAAAAAGATGGAAAATCTAAAATTATTTTACATAGTGGTCATTGTTTAACAGTTGAAGTCTCTCAATACACACTTTTACATCAATATCAAAACGGTATTCAACTCGCTTATGCACTGATAAGACAAGATATTAAATCAGGTGAACTTGTCAAAAAGTACGATAAAACACAACACGATGAACTTGTGAGTGTTATTAGAGAGTTTGTATCTACCTTCAGAGAAATGAGACTCGCTCTAACCACTGATCATTGGCAATATAAACAAAAGATTGCTGAAGATCCTCCTTTTAAAAACTATTAGCCATCTCAAACAAACGATTCATTCTTATCCTTTATAAATAACACCTTATTCTGTTAATATCTTTTTCTACAAAACCATACTTATATATTAAATGCATTTAAACTTGTAACGTTAACAGAACATCTACCTAGATGGTGTAAATGTTCTGTTAACTTTTTTAACTTAACTCTTGATTTATCTGATGATATTGTTATAATAATATTTGTGTTCGGAAATTTTATTATTCCACAGTAGCTCAGTGGTAGAGCTATCGGCTGTTAACCGATCGGTCGTAGGTTCGAGTCCTACCTGTGGAGCCATGGAAACGTACTCAAGTTGGCTGAAGAGGCGCCCCTGCTAAGGGTGTAGGTCGCGAAAGCGGCGCGAGGGTTCAAATCCCTCCGTTTCCGTTTTTAAACCCCTTGAAACATTGATTTCAAGGGGTTTTGTTATTTTACGTGTCAAAAAAGTGTCAATTAAAAAATTTAACCCCTCCTACTTTTCAGGCTGGGTTTTTAGATTTATTCATTCTTCATACGTTCGACAATCTTTTCTCTTTCATCGAACAAGTCTTGGTTAAGTTGTATGAATTTTTGAAACCCATCTTCCAACTTAACAAAATGGTATTTATTTTCATTTATATAAGGAGTAAGTTTTTGGCTATCTGCGCCATGATGCTCAAAATTGAAAAGCTCGTCAACTTTGTTGCTTTCAATTATTGGTTCAGGAGTCTTACTTTTAGCAATAACCATTTCTTTGATGAAGTCGATATCATCGTCAATCGCCCACTTTTTCTCGTCCACAAGACTGTAAAGTGAGTATCTGTGACCTGAAACTTCTAAGTCATGCAGATAAGTATCGCCCTCAATCCTTACTCTCATCTTTTTCCAACTCCTTTTGGTAATTGTATAGTTTTTCAGCAGTATCTAAAGTTAGATCCTCTATTTTATTTTTGCCATTTCGTAATCGTCCAATCTTTGCTCTACTTACACGTGTTTCTTTTTCAATCTGATAAGATGTTATATCAGATTCTAATAAGAGTTGTAATGTTTTTTTTACATCATTGATACCGTTCATCTAAAACACCCACTTTCTTATCATTATTACAATTAGAGCTATCATAAACCATTCAATTAACCCTTTTACCATTTCTTGTCTTGTTGATTTTCGTACCTTTACCGTAATTTTCATATATTTGAAATGAGGAATATGTTATATTTATAGTGTAGAGGGGCTTTGCCCCTCTTGGGTCTAGTACTCAAAAGCGAATTCGATTTGAATTACTATCAGGTCAATTCTAATCGAGAACTTTACGCTTTTGGGTGCTTTTATTTTTATCCTCATTTCCCCTCACTTCCTAAATATATTATAGCATAATAGAAGACGTTCATCTACTATTTTCCCTTAACTTTTCTTCTAATTTTTTGCATAAAAAAATAGGGCGACCATTACAGCCACCCTTAATTTTTAAAACTATTTAATCGTTCCCCAAAGCTTACCTACATCACCAGTTTGAGCATTCCATGTGCGAACAGGCAAGTAGTATCGCTTACCGTTATAGTTATAACCAATCCACACGTGCCCATCTTGTTACATCAGTTCATCGTAATTTATAGACTGCCCTTTTTTAAACGTGTAGCCAAACGGACAACTTCTAAAAGGACCTTCTAAGCGAGCATAAATATCAGCATTTGCAGTAAATGTAAATTTCTCATCTTTCCACAACGTGCCATATTTGTTACGTTGCCATTGTCCTACCTTAGATGCTGTAGACTTAGCTTGTGGCGTCGTAGGCGTTTTACCAGCTTTAATCTGATTCAAATAATGTTGCACTTTATTCTCAAATTCTGCCCATGTACCAGTAGCGCGCATTTTATGTGGACAATCTTTACCACTAAACCAGTAATGCTGATACATACGATCAATACCCCAGCCGTATTGATGCAACACGTGTGCTGCATATAAAGCTGCATTGTCTTCCGCTTTTTTATAACGTTCTGACTTCGCACCACTGTATCCATTATCCATCGAGTAACAAATCTCGATACCAATGACAGTACGATTACCAGATGACAATCCGATTCCATCACCAGTATGGAAGGCATTACGATTGAACGGAATCGCTTGCACTACTTCTTTGTCATCCACAGCTACATGATAAGATACATAATTACTGTTACTATTCATATACGCTACTTCATTACGTGCTGATGCTGTATTGCCTGTATTATGAATAGCCAATTTCGTTGGTTGCATATAGTACGGGCATTTGAATGGATGTAAGTGTGCAGGTGTCCACATATTAACGATATTGTAACTCATAAACTTTTACCTCCTCATCAGCTTTTAAGCCAATAAATTCATCTTTCTCATGTTCTTCTGTTTTGATCGCATTAATTTGCTGCTCTGTTACTTCGCCGATCCCTTCAAACTTTTCACTTTCAGTTAATTTCATAATAAATGCCTCCAATATAAAACCGCCACCTAATTAAATAGATGACGGTTAAAGTTGATTATATCAATTCAGTATGTTACATTAAATATGAAAAGAGGCATGCGCTAACATGCCCCGACGAGCCCGTTCGAAAGACGGTGGCTTTTATTAAATGATATTAAACCATCTAATTACTCGCCAAAGTATATGTTAGATGGTTATTTTTTACGGTCTAATTTAACGATTGCGATGACTAAGCCGATTAAAGTAACGATAAAAGTAACGAAACCTATCATCAAACTTAGCGCATCTACAATAGACACCACAAAGGCTTCTCCTTTCTAAAGATTTCGGTAATGCCACCATAGGCACCACCTCCTTATACTCAGATAGCCACCATCTATCCAACTTGCTCATTCATCGTTCTATCACGTCTATTTTTCTATTTTAATCCTTTTTAAATCCCTTTTCGTTTTCTCATAGATGATATATCCTCTTTGATCATTGATCCTATTTAATAAATATCACACTCGCAGATTTCTTAATGAAATTATCGTATAGATGAGGACTTCTAAGATACTATTCAGCTTTTATATTAATTATTTTTACTGACTCATCTTCTATCGTTATAGGGTCTGACGTTTGTAACACTTGTGCCATCAATTCTGGCATAGATACCGTATAACTATGATGGATTGTAGGATGATTTAGATATTTTTGGTAATGGCGATAGCAATAATCTGTCATCGCTATACGATATGCATAATCTTCACGCAACGATAAATCGACCACTTTTTGGTGAGAGGGTTTAGACATATCAATTGTATAATTAAACCCCGACCAAAATAAGTATAACGTAGGATCTTGGGTGCTGTTTAATGATAAATTTCCTGCTTCTACCACCAACTGATCAGCTGTAATTTCGATAAGTTGTCTAATTTCCTTACCTGTTAACACTAATTCGATCGGTTTATCAGGGTGAGGATAAGCTTGATATAATGTTTGATTATCAATATATCCTGAAAGCCCTCCAAAATGAGGCAATGGTAAATGCACACATGTTATATCACACTCGGCAACACTTTTCATACTATTATGTAATAATTGAATAAAAGGATGTCTTTGTTGTTCCATTAATGCATGCCACGATGTAAAATGAGCTGCGATAGGCTTGATACTAACTTGCTGACATGCCCATTTGCGTAATGCTTTACGGTCATAATGAGTTAACGACAATAATCCTGTATGCTCTTCATACGACTTTAATTCTACAATTTTAGGTATAACCTCTAATAATTCATTCGTATTACGTCTCTTACGAAATGCAACATCAATATGTACTAACTTTTCTGCATTTTGACCTGCTTGTACACAGACTGTTCTACCATCATAATCAATTGTTGTTTCATATTGATGTCCCGTAATCATCAAATCTACAATGCCCGCTTCTTTCATAATCATTTCTGCTTGACTGGTATCTATCTTCCCTGCTATTTGATTTTCCTTCTCATCATCGCCATGATATAGCACTACTAAAAAATCTGGTTCTTCTACTTCATAAATATAACGAATCCAACGTTTAGCGTCAGTAGAAGCATGTTCCACTGCAATATCACGTTCCATCTCAATATATTCATTTCTCACCAAGACGTCAGAAGTTAAGCCCACTACCACAATTCGAACACCCTCATAGTCACGCACTAAATAAGGCGTTGAGAAATAAGGCTCTCTTGTGGTTGCATACGTGATGTTTGCCGACAACCACGGAAAACGTGCCAACGCAACAGAGCGATTAAGAAAATCCAAACCAAACTTGAATTCATTGGTGCTTATACCACTAGCGTCATAATCTAATGCATTCATCAATTTAATCATCGGGTGACGTTTATATGGTGCAACAATAGCATAATAAAAAGCACTCATACTCCCTGCCAAACTCCCACCATTATCTAATAACAGCGTATGTGCATATTGTTCACGTACGAATTCAATATACGTACCTGCACGATAAATATGAGATCTTTCATGCCCTTCGAGTATATGACTATGTATATCAGATGTTGCTAATATTTGAATACGCACCTCATCATTTTTGCGCATAACATTTTTCTCCTCACTTTGATAATCTCATCACTTTATCTTCATTTTAACATGGAGCTAAATCAAATAAAGCTAAGCTCTATCCCCTTTAAAAACCAATAACACATTTTTAGCGCTCCAAGTTGCATTTATTCTTCTTTATTTATATTAATTTATAATATAAATACAAGTAAATATTATCAAATGTTACAATGAATACTATAAACAAAAAATTTTTCGACATAATATATGCTCATTATTAATTAATCTATAAAATTTAACGCAAAGGAATGATATTATGATGCAACAATCCGTAATACCACAATTTGTAGAGAAAATGAATGAAAAGGCCAAAAGTATAGGCATGCATCATTCAACTTTTAAAAATCCATCTGGGCTAACTGCAAGAGGCCAACTATCCACAAGTTATGACTTATCTTTATTAACACTCCATGCAAGTTTTAATCATAATATAGTTAGAATTTGGAAGAAAAAACAATATTCTATAAAAATAAAAGGGGATAACAATAGAGAAATAAATATTAAAACAACAGTGAACGACAAAGTACAATACAAACATTATCGTATTTTAGGGGGAAAAACAGGTACTATTGGATTCATCAAAAATTTAAGTGTATTAGTTTATGATAATGAGCATATCTATATTGTTACACTATTGAAAGTAAAAGGTAATAGGTTCTATCAAGCTAAACAAATTATAGATCATATTACAAATCCTGAACATTCTAGTGTAATAGATGCACATACATATACTGTATTCAAATACCCTCTATATAACCCAATCTTATTTACTCAACTGATGCCCACAAGTCTTATTTCTAAAAATGAACACGCGAGAAACAACCCAGCCAGTATCACAAAATTATTAACTCTACTCGTTGCCTTTGATTATCCCATTGATTTAGAAGACAATATTAAAATTACTGACAAAGATATTGTAGAAGACAGCTTAAATGATATACGTTCTGGTGATATAATTAAACTAGATGATGCACTACATTTGATGTTATTATCTTCTTCTAATATATTAGCAAATGCTTTGAGTAGACACGTATTTGAAAATTACATGTTATAAATTATTCTGTAACTACATTTCTATATAAAGTAAGAAATATTTTTAGAAGCTCTTAAAGTTTAATTTTCAGTCAAACTCATATGATTTATAAAAAGCTATTGTAATATTAATATAAGTTTTACCGATAGTATGCTTATATTAAAGTTACAATAGCTTTTCGTTAGATTCATAGACTAACCAATTTGAATATGTTCTTTAGGATAATGATATTTCACTGCTTCTCGGTTACCACTAATCATAATAATAAATGAAATTAAACCTACACGTCCCACAAACATTAAAATCATGAGTACAACTTTAGATATACTTCCAAGTTCTGATGTAATCCCTGTTGATAATCCACATGTTCCAAATGCTGACATGATCTCAAAATAAATTTGGATAAAGTCTATACTTCCCGCTTCATTTATCATCATGATAAACGTACCCATAAATGTAAAAAAGACTGCAATAATAAATACTGCAAAAGAACGTTGAATATCTTGAACATGTATTTCTCTATTAAACACTTTAATTGCTGACTTCTCAGCATTGGGTTTATAGTTCAGTATAAATAATATAAGTATTGCAAATGTTGTTGTGCGAATACCACCACCAACAGAACTTGGTGATGATCCGATAAACATTAGACCGCCCATTAATAAATTTGTTGCGTCAGAAAACTGGGAAACATCAAAAGTTTGTAAACCTGCACTACGCGTAGTGACGGATTGAAAAAGGGCATAGAAAAAAGTTTTATGCCAAGTTTCCCCTCTGAATACACCATTCGTTTCTATCAATAAGATACCTAACGTCCCGATAACAAGAATAATTAAATATGTTGTCGTTGTAACTTTGGTAAAAAGTGAAAAGCGAAAGTTTGGAATTCTATTTTTAATATATGCTTTAATCTCTAATAATACTGGAAACCCAATGGAACCCAACACGATTAAGAACATAACAATTGTTTGTACAAAATAATCATTCGCATAAGGGATTAAAGAGTCACCTGTAATATCTAAACCACCATTTGTTGTTGCTGATATCGAGACGAAAACACCTTGCAAGATTGCCTCTTTTAAATCATGTAGATCGCGATAAAAATAAAATGCTAACAATATTGCACCTACCAATTCAATCGCTAAAATCGCACGTACAATGTCAATAATGAGTTTGACAGTACCACTCATAGAATCTTTATTATTATCTAACATGATTAGCTGACGTTCACGAATACCAATATGCTTGCCTAACACAACCCATAACAGTGTACCGATTGCCATGACACCAATACCACCAATATTTAGAATAAACAACAGTACAATATAGCCAAAAGCGGAATATGTTTCTGATATATTCACTGGTGTCAAGCCTGTCACACTTACACCTGATACAGCAACAAAAAGTGTATCGATTGGTGCTACTTTAACACCATGCTTATGCACACCCGGTAAATTCAATAATAAAAAAGCGGTAACAATTGCAAATAAGTAATACATCACAATACCTTGTTGTGGACTTGATCTTTTTAACAACTGCTTAACAATTGACATGATGACTCACTCCAACATCTTACAAATTGAACGAGATGACTTTCACCTCATCACCACGTAATACTTTTACTTTAATCGGTTTATCGGTATCGATATGATGGAACAATTGCTGGCGATAAACCAATTTATCTTTTACTTTTTTACCATCTAATTCTGTAATAACATCACCTTTTTTCAATCCTGAATCACCTACCGGACTATCTTGAGCGATGTTTTCCACAACAGTACCTTCTTTTACTTTTTTATCAATATTATATGTGTCACGTTCAGCTTGCGAAAGTGTCGCAACATCTTTTAAGTTCACACGCGTATTAGGATATTTAATTTCTCCATCTTTTTCTAATTTTTTAGCAGTTTTTATCGCATCATTAATTGGAATTGCAAAAGCCATCCCTTCAACATTCGGCATGCTGATTTTTAATGATGCTATACCGATCAACTGTCCATCTTTATTAACAACTGCACCTCCCGAATCACCTGGGTTAATGGGTGCATCAACTTGAAACGCCCGAATCAGCATATCATATTCACTATCTTTATCTATATCAATGGGAACATTACGCTCTAACCCTGAAACAATACCTTGACCAACTGTGTTCTGAAAATCTAAGCCTAATGGATTTCCAACAACCAAGACAGGTTCTCCTAATATTAAAGCTTCTGCATCTCCTTGTTTAAAAGGGACTAGCTTTCCCTTTTTAACCTTAGAAGCTTTCACTGTCAAAACGGCTAAATCTGACCACTTATCCTTACCGATAACTGTCCCTGTAACTGTCTTACCATTATCATATGTCAGCTCATGCTTTTCTTTATTTCCTACAACATGTGCATTCGTTAAAATGTAAAGCGTGTCGCCCACTTTTTTGTAGACGACACCTGACCCGCTTTCATTTTTTTCCTGTACTTGTTCAGTTGCATCTTGAACCGTCTCAGGTGTTACTTCTTGATTGTTTTCAACTGCAACAACAGATTTAATAGCTTCATTCGCATTTTTCATTGTTTGTGTGAAGGCTTGGTCTTTAGCTGCTGGGTGATGTGCTTCTTGCATCATATCTCTATTACCACCACCACTTTGATTCACATTATGAAAAATAGCCCATAGTAATAATAAAATCAGAACAGCGCCTAATACAATTAATATTTTTGCCCATTCACGTGTCACAAACTTCGTAATCTTTTCTGTCCAATCTTTTTTAAACGTATAATGATGTCTCTGATGAGATTGGGTTGTTTGATGTACTTGTTCTTGGGCATTATTTTTACTTTTTTCATATTTGACGGTTTGCTCTTTTTGAATATCACTTGCTTGCTGCTTATACAGCTCTTGTTGCACACGTGCCTGCTCTGTTGTCGGCTGCTCCTCAGACGTATGTTCTAACCCTTTGTTGTCACGAGGATCTCGTTCCTTATATTCTTTTGATACGCCTTTAGATAATTGCGAAGTAGCTGTTGGTTTAGAAGTTTTTTTATTTTCCTCATGCGTCAACTTTTCAATACGTGCTTTTCGTAAGTTATCTTTTACACGCTCTTCATTATTTTTAGCTTGTGCTTTTTCTTTTTCCGCCTTTAGTGCATCTGCTTCTTGTTGTGCTTTGATTCGCGCTTCTCGCTCTTCATTGCGAAAAAATTCACGACGCTTTCTTCCATACTTTCGTCGTGGAATCACATGCTTTTTATCTCGATCCATTGAACGCCCTCCTTGTGAATATCTTTCCTACTATTATGCCACATTCGTTCTTAAATTTCTGTAATATTTCCTTTATGATATCGAAAAATTATTTTTTGCTTGAATCTATTCCAAATAAAAAAAGGTTCTTCACCTTTTGTGGTGGGATGGCATATGCTGTCTCACCTTTTTTAGTATACAAAAAGCGCATATGTCTCTATAATTTTAAGTGACCAAACCCAAATTAAAGGAGACATAATGCGCCTATGCGTAATGATACATTAAAACGACTCAAAATAAAAGATAAAAATATACAAGCACAGCTGGATAAATAACTTTTATTTTTTAGTGTCTAATTGACACGGTAGTATTCATTTTTAATAGTTTGTACTTGTATAAGAAAGATATCATTTGAATCTATTTCACTGTAATCTATTGGCTCACTCATTCCATACAATTTACTGAATATCTCCTAGACATCGATATTAGTAGACGTAAAATAAGTAACACCATAATTATCTTTGTGTTTTTGAAGATTATTTATCACTTAAAGTACGCCCTTTCTTATACTGAATATTCAACAAAATTAATAAAACTATCAATAACAAAAATGATGGTAACCAAACCGTAGATATATTTAGTGTTCCGATATAAATACAGAATGCTAGTATGGGTAATCCTAGTGCATTTCCTAAAGAATATATTCTTTTTGTCGCTCCACTTGAATAGCTCATAACTACTAATTTTCTAAAAATTATTCTAGCACCACCAAAAGATATTCCGCACAAGAACATTACAATAAGTCTTACAAAAAAAGATCCTTCAAATAAAAACCACAAAATAGGTAACATAAAACTAAGGTACATCAATATACTATTGGTTCTCAATGATAAATATTTACTAAGAACTATCCCCACTAAAGCCATTCCTATACCTAATACACTATCTAAAAATGCTACTTCATAAATTCCACCTTTTTGATACGTTACATATATAGGTAGCATAAAGTTAATGGTTCCTAATATTGGCCACATGAGCATACTAATGAAATAATGTGATAATTTTATTGATTCTATTTTCATATTTGCTTTTGCAAATTCTTTTTGTAATGGCTTTAGACCATTTGTACAGAAAAAAAGTAGTAAATATAATAGGCTATATACGATAAAAATTGTTGTCAAGTTGATATATTTAACTATAAGAGTTACAAACAATGGACCAATCATTAAAGCTACTTGATTTACAGTCATAGATAAAGAGCTATATTTATTTATAAAAGCTTCACTTTGATTTTCTACCAGTTCAGCAAACCATAACTCAAAACTAGTTTCAAGAAGAAAAAATATTGTCCATAAAATAAAGTTACAAAGTATAAGTATCTTTGAATTTGTATATATCAATGAGATTGTCATTACTATTAAAAATATCGCAAAAAAAGAGTATTTACTCAAAAAACTCCCCGAAAGCTTTTTTAATTTGAAATTTATAATAAACGGCGTAAATATTGCTGGTACAAACGATAGTACTGTTGATATTGCTAAGTCGATAGCTGATTTTGGATTTGCTAACTCCCAATTAATTAATAATATCAATCCTCCACAAATAAACCGATAAATAGCAGTAATAATTAAATACCTATTCATTTATACTTTCCTTGTACCCAAAAATTTCTTTTGATAATTTAGCACTTTTTTCTATATGCTTATAATCTTTTTCTACTGATATTCCTGGAAAAGTAAATTGTACTATACCTTCTCTATGGCTCCAGTTTTCAGGATCCCCAACTTTATCACCTATTTTTTTGAAAATATTCACCCTTATTATCTCTGGATCCCCTGCTATATCAGGAAGTTTTATATCAACTATCTCTCCAACTGGCGCTTTCATAAATGCTATAGCCGACGTTTGGGTTGGAGTGAATTCATAATTATTGTTTTGAGTATTATCAATATACATAGAAATATGCAACATGTAAGGATTTATACCATATGAAGATTCAATTAAATCCATAATGGCATCTCCTCCAGGTCTTGCAGCTGCTTCTATAACATATAGCTCTTTGCCTTTCACCTTAATTTCAACATGTGCTACACCTCGATTAATGCCTAACGATTTGCAAGCATTTATTGCGAGATTAATAATACTCCTATCTCTATATCTGTGACTAGGTACGACATGTCCCATTTCTGTAAACCAAGGTTTAGGTGATAAGTATTTTTCGGTAACAGTTATAACCTTATAAAAACCTTTTCCACATAGTACTTCAACTGAAACTTCGTCGTCACTTTCAATAAATTCTTCAACTAAAAACTCATTTGAGCTTACTTTGAACGCATCAGCATACTTATCCATTATTTTTTTGAGATTTATTATAAGCGCTTAAAGCCTCTTCTTGATTATTTGCTAGATAAACTCCCCCACTTCCACCAAAATCTACAGGTTTAATAATTACTGGAAACGTAAATTCATTTAATAATTGTATTAATTGAGTTTCGTTGTAGAAGTTTCTAGACTTAGCAGTAGGGATCTTAGAAAATTCAAATAACTTTTTCATTTCTTTCTTATTTCTACAAGCTTCAATTACATCTTCATCTAAGTAAGGCAAATCATATTCTTTATTAAGTCTATTTGCTATTTTTAAAGTCCAATCATTTAATGGTATGACTGATTTAGGAGTATATCCTTTAGTTTTATAAAAATCAATTTGTTTCTTTAAATCATCATAATTTAAAGGATCTGCATTCAAACAAAAATCAAAGTAAGCATTATAGTTATACTTAGCATTTTTAATCGAAGTCCATATTTCAAAATTTCCTAACGACTTTCCACCAGCATACGATCTTTCCCTTAAAAATTGTTCTGCTCCTAATAATAATAAGTACGTTTTCAATTTATCCACCCCTATTAAAATAAATTCAACACATAAATTTTACCATATAAACGAACGAAGCTATATATAAAATAAAAAACGTCCGCCATCTAATACTGTGTTAAAAGTTATATCCTTTAATTTTCTGTGTTATAAGTAAAACTACGTTTTTCAAATAAAAAACTATTTTAAAGATCATTCTTCTGAATGTTTAGCTCATTATCTTATCTGTGTTATATCTTTTATTTGTTTATGAATTTACTGATTTTTTCATTAATGTAGAATTGAATGTAAGTTTCATACATATCAGCAGTAACTATTTTAATAGTCAATCGTTCCCGATGGTCAAAGCGATAAAAATAGACTTTGAGTTGATGAATACGTCTGTCTTCTAATATATCTATGATTTGATGGGTTTCATTATTGATAAAAAGAAAGCTCATAGCTGTAGAAACATGTTTGACACGCTTAAACTCATCTATTGATATATGTTAGGGTAAGTGTGATGATGGTTGAACTGTCAATGATTGTGCTGTTTGGTGAATGTATCATTTCACATTACTCGGAGACACACAACAATCCTTCGCAATATCAACTTCAGAATGCACTTGTGTCAGCTTGTCCTGAATGGCCAGCTTCACACGATTCGTAATAAAACAGTTCTCTTCCACAATATTTGTAGAAGCTGTAAAGGTGCTTTGACAGTACTGACACTTATACCGTTGTTTCGCTAGATTAAAGTAAACATAGGATTCTTGAGACTTTAACAACGTTAAACGAGATATACGCTTACCATGTTTATGAATGTGTCCCCCATTCTTATGTCCACATTTTTCACAACACCGAGGTGTATATGAAAGCGTACCATAAATGACTGTAGAGAGCTGCCCTCGTACTTCAACATCATCTTGAACATCTACCACTTGTATATATTGTCTTTTATTTTAAGTCGTTTTAATATATCATTACACATAGGCGCATTATGTCTCCTTTAATTTGGGTTTAGGCACCCAAAAATATAGAGACCTATGCGCTTTTTGTATACCAAAAAAGGTGAGACAGCACATGCCATCCCACCACAAAAGATGAAGAACCATAAAAAAACACACATACCTCCTCAAAAGTAAGTACGTGCATTTCTATCAATCACTAATGGCTTGCTTTTTTATTTTTTACAACAGATGTAAACCATCCAATCACTACGAGTCCAATCATAACTACCCAGAAAATAATTTGCCATGTTGCTGAATGTGGGAAGTCATGAGGGATTATACCAATATCATCATGTGCTAATACAAGAATAACAAGTTTGATACCAACCCATCCTACAATTGCAAAAGCAGCGCCTTCTAAACCGGGATATTTATTTAAAAACTCTACAAAGAATGTTGCTGCAAAACGCATCAATACGACACCAATTAAACCACCTGTAAGCATAACAGCAAACTGACCTGCATCCATACCCCCAAAATGTACACCAATTTTAGGTAATGTCACTGCAATTGCTAACGCTGCCAGCATTGAATCAATCGCAAAAGCAATATCTGCAAATTCAACTTTTGCTACTGTACTCCAAAATGTTTTAGGACTTACTTCTTTATGATAGTCCATATCCTCATCGTCTATATCTTTTGGTGTTTCTTGCTGTTTATCTTTATTCTCGAAGAAATGATAGAGATTTTTGGCAGACATAAATAATAAATATGCCGCACCAGCAGCTTGAATCCACCAGAAGTTCGCTAAGATACTAATCAAAAATAGCGCTATAAAGCGAAAAATGAAAGCACCTAGTAAACCATAAAACAATGCTTTTTTACGTTGTTTTGGTGGTAAATGACGTACCATTACAGCCATAACGATCGCATTATCTGCAGCTAGTAAGCCTTCTAAAAAAACAAGTACAATAACAACCCAACCATAAGATAACAATAAACTTGGATCCATGAATAGACCACTCCTTTTCTTTTAACAAGGTACATACTATGTTCCATATAATATGACAAAATTAAAGAGACCTATGCTAAATTAATAGCAAAGGTCTCACTTAGCATATATAGATATGCCCACTTTACCGGAAGATTTGCGCTTCGTAATGACGACAAAGTGTTATTAACAGTATAATTGTTAATCAAGTTACTCCCCTCTGACACATAGTCATAGGTATTTAATTGTGATTACAACATTATAACAGGTTCATCAAAGAAATAACAACTAAAGACGATTATATTTCTATATTACTTCATGTTGCCCTTAAAATACTTTATAACAAACTGTACAGCTTAATTTCTGGAAACTTCTCTTCGAACCAACGTGTTGCAAAGTCATTTTCAAAGAGGAAGACTTTATTCCCATAACGATCGTTTACTAATATCGAACGGCTTGAATTCATTTTGTCTTGAACGTCTTCTTCGTTTTCAATCCAACGTGCAATTTTTTTACCGACTGGCTCCATTACAACTTCCACATTGTACTCATTATTCATACGATGTTCAAACACCTCAAACTGCAACTGACCTACTGCCCCAAGAATAATTTGATTCGTATGTGGTGATTGATAATACTGTATAGCACCTTCTTGAACAAGTTGTTCTATCCCCTTATGAAAGTGCTTTTGTTTCATGACATTTTTAGCAGATACCTTCATAAAAATCTCTGGGGTAAACTGTGGCAATGCTTTAAAGTGAAACTTCTGATTGCCACCAACAAGTGTATCTCCAATTTGGAAATGACCTGTATCATACAATCCAATAATATCACCTGCAACTGCATGATTGACTGTTTCTTTATCATCTGCCATAAAGCTAGTTGAACGTGTGATTTTTGATTTTTTTCCTGTTCTCTGGAGTTTAACATCCATACCGCGTTCAAAAGCACCACTAACGACACGCATAAAAGCAATGCGGTCACGATGTCTTGGATCCATATTAGCTTGAATTTTAAAGATAAAACCAGAAAATTGTTCATCAAAAGGACTTACCTCAACATCTTCTTCTGTTTGACGTGAATGTGGCATCGGTGCATGATCTACATACGCATTCAAAAAGTTTTGAACACCAAAATTTGCAAGCGCAGAACCAAAGAAAACAGGTGTCAAATCTCCACGCATTAATGCCTCTTGATCGAATGCTTCCCCTGCTTCATCAACGAGCATTAACTCTTCAATTGCTTGTTCAAATGCACTATCATTTACAATAGTATGTGTCTCTTTTAATTCATAGTTCTCATCAATATGGAGCATATTATCTTCATCGCGAAACGGCTCAATCGTACGGTCATGACGATCAATAATACCAAAAAAGCTTTGTCCCATACCGACTGGCCAATTCATTGGATAGGTTTCAATACCTAGTGTTGATTCAATCTCATCGAGTAGTTCAAAAGGTTCCTTACCAACACGATCTAACTTATTAATAAAAGTAAAAATCGGAATCCCACGCATTTTACATACTTTAAATAATTTTAATGTTTGAGGTTCAATCCCTTTGGCACAATCGATAACCATGACAGCACTATCAACCGCCATTAATGTTCGATAGGTATCTTCTGAAAAGTCTTCGTGCCCCGGTGTATCTAAAATGTTAATTTTATAATCATCATAATCAAACTGCATGACAGAACTTGTCACAGAAATCCCACGTTCCTGTTCTACTTTCATCCAGTCACTTGTCGCAAACTTCCCTGTTTTTTTCCCTTTAACAGTACCTGCTTCACGAATGGCACCACTAAAATATAACAGTTTCTCTGTTAACGTTGTTTTCCCAGCATCTGGGTGTGAAATAATGGCAAAAGTTTTACGTGCTGTTACCTCTTCTTTTATACTCATCTTAAAACTCCTTCAATTTTATGTTTCTTGTACCCATTGCGTAATGCGTAAAGCAAGTATCTGCGCCTCTTCCTCATCTAATACATTGAAAAGATGTATCGCTAAATGGTCTGTTAATGCATCACCATATAAATCATCATTGATTTGAATAGACCAATACAAATCTGGCACTGCAACAACAAAAAAATCTTCTTTCTTATTGTCATATATAAATACTTTTGCTGAATATTGTTCGCTATGACTCTCTCTAATTTTCATTGGGACGCCCTCCAAACTTTTGATATGCTGCTTCTAAACCAATCAAATCATCACGGTGTGGTACTTTGACATGTCCTGGCATAATTTGGAAAGGCTCTCGTCCTTTTGAAGCAAGAATAACAGTATCTCCTGGCTCTGCTACATCAATTGCATGACGAATCCCTGCTGCACGATCAGTAAATTCAACATAATTATTATGTGTCATCCCTTTTGCAAGCTCTGCTGTTAACATCTTAGGATCATCATTAGCAGGATTGTCTGGTGTAAGAATCACATAATCTGCACGAGAAGCAACTCGCCCCATCTCTGGTGTTTTTGTTAAATCTCGTTCACCTGCCATACCAATTAAAAAGATAAGCTTTTGCTTAACAAAAGGTTGGACTGCATCAATTAACTTGGTCATCCCATCAGCCGTATGCGCATAATCAATAATTAAATCAATCGGTAATGAGGGGTCTAGCACTTCTAATCGCCCTTCAACCGGTTCTAAAGTTGATACCACTTGTGTAATTGATTCTAAAGAGGCACCTGTCACCCATACTCCAAGCATAGCTGCCATCAAGTTTGCAATATTAAACTCCCCAACATACGGAGATTGTACAGGGTATACGCCAAATGGTGTAGCAAAATCAAATGTCACACCTTGTAATGTCGCTTCAATATTCCTAGCTGTAAACTGTGCTTCTTTATTGATACCATATGTAATCACTTCATAAGGTGTTACCGTCTTTAAATAATCAGAAAATGGATCATCATGATTGACAACGGCATACTTTATTTTAGAAGTATCTTGACCCAGTTGGCTAAACAATAACGACTTTGCATGTCCATAAGCTTCCATCGTACCGTGGAAGTCTAAATGGTCTTGAGTTAAATTAGAAAAAATGGCAATGTCAAACGTCACACCACTTAAACGTCCTAAACTCAATCCATGCGATGATACTTCCAAAGTCATAGCCTCAGCACCTGCTTCAACAGCTTCATGCATTTTTTTAGTCAGTGTAACTGTTTCAGGGGTTGTATTTTCACCTTTTGTAATATGCTCGTTAATTTGAAAGCCATTTGTCCCTAAATATGCACTACCTCTATTTAACTTACGGAATATATGATGCATCATTGTTGCAATAGATGTTTTGCCATTTGTTCCTGTTACGCCAATTGTTGTTAGTTGTTGGCTTGGAAAATGATATAAACGATGTGCAATGTGGCTCGCTACACGTAATGTATCGGGTACGATAACTTGTGTGACATCACCATTTAACGTCATCTTGTGATTGACAACGACCAATTCACAACCTTGTTCTACCACATCTTGAACAAATCGATGACTGTCAACTGTGTATCCTTTTGATGCAACAAATATACTGCCTCGTCGTGCTGTACGAGAATCTGTCGTAATATCATCTATATCGCGATCGAGTGTTCCTAACACATTTTTTATTAATATATGTTTAAAAAGTTCCTGAGCATTCACGCATATCTCTCCTTTTTTATACACTCATTTATTATACACGTTTCATTCTAAATTTATATAAGATCACTATTATTTCTCTAATAAAACAATAGATAACCACCAGAAATAATACAGTTCATAATATCGTGCTATCTATTGTATCCCTCAATGCAATATATTAAGATAGTAGAATGATTAGAGTCATTAATCATAAACATGCATAACTTTAGTCATTTTCGTACGCTTTAGGCATACGATGTGAAATGACTTAAACGTATGAACGATTTTAAAATGACTGGCATCGATGAACATTGAAATGTATATTGACCATTAAGACTTTCATACCGATTTAAGTTCCATACAGATGCATTGATTAATGCGCATTTCTAACTTTATTTTGTTACAACTCAAACCATTATTTCTAAGATGATTTATCTTTTCACAAACTTTTTAAGATACTGTACACTATTAGTACATTAACATTTCAATCGTGCAAACTGTATGATTCATTAAGGCGTATTGACGTCTAAACTATACATGGAGGATCGCTCACATGAGTACTCAAAAGAAAAAAGTATTGATACTGACTGGTTCCTTTGGTAACGGACATCTACAAGTTACTAACAGTATCATAGAACGTCTAAACAATAT
The DNA here is from genome assembly GCF_013463155.1 of Staphylococcus sp. 17KM0847. NCBI lineage: Bacteria > Bacillati > Bacillota > Bacilli > Caryophanales > Staphylococcaceae > Staphylococcus > Staphylococcus xeri. Next base: position 525,073 of record NZ_CP040781.1, on the reverse strand, counting down.
GCAACTTGATAATGTGACAATCATTGAGCACGATTTGTTTTTAGAAGCACATCCTATTTTAACAACGCTCTGCAAAAAATGGTATATCAATAGTTTTAAGTATTTTCGCCGTACATACAAAGCCTTTTATTACAGTCGTCCTGAACAGCTGGATAAATGTTTTTATAAATATTATGGTCTGAATAAACTACTTAATTTATTACTCAAAGAAAAGCCAGATTTAATTTTATTAACTTTTCCAACACCTGTTATGTCTGTATTGACACAACAATTTAATATGAACATTCCTATTGCAACGGTTATGACCGATTATCGTATGCACAAAAATTGGATTACACCTAACTCAACACGTTATTATGTAGCGACCGATGACCTTAAATCTGAACTGGAAAACATCAGTATCCCAAGCCATCGTATAAAGGTAACTGGTATCCCAATATCGGAACAATTTGAAACACAAGTTAATCGTACACAATGGTTAGAACAACACCACCTTAATCCTGATGCACCAACACTTTTGATGTCTGCAGGTGCTTTCGGTGTTTCAAAGGGATTTGATCAAATGATTCAATCTTTAATCACACGTAATCCTCAAGTACAAGTTGTCATGATTTGTGGACGAAACAAAGAGTTAAAACGTCAACTTTCTATGACCTTCCAAAATGTATCCAACGTCTGCATACTCGGTTATACACAACATATGAATGAATGGATGGCTGCAAGTGAACTCATGATTACTAAGCCGGGCGGTATTACCATCTCAGAAGGTCTAACACGCAAAATACCAATGATCTTTTTAAATCCTGCACCCGGTCAAGAACTCGAAAATGCTTATTATTTTGAAAACAAAGGTTTCGGAAAAATTGCGCACACACCGCTAGAGGCCATTGAAATTGTAACGGATTTAACACAAAATCCTCAGAAACGTCATACTATGGTACAACAAATGATGTCAGCGCACATTCCTAATGCAACGCAAAAACTTTGTGATGACTTGATTGAATTATTATATGATACAGCACAATATGAGAATATTTATGGAAAGGTTCCTTTATATGCAAAACTACTCGTCAAATAAATATATGAAAAACTTTTATTTATTAATTGTTGTTCTGTTTCTTATGGAACTTGCAAGAGGCATGTATGTTTTAAGTTATTTACCATTATTACCAACAGCTACTTCAATTGCTGTTGGTATTACTTCAGCTGCTATTTCTATCCATTTTATTGCTGATGCTGTTTCTAATTTTTTTATAGGCTTCATCCTCAAACGTTGGGGTCCTAAAATTGTCTTAACACTCGGCTTTATACTTGCTTTGATCAGCCTATCCTTAGTTATTATTTTACCGACTTCACCAATAATATTGATTACGAGTGCGCTCATGCTTGGTATTGCTGTTTGCCCTATATGGGTAGTTACTTTAGCAAATGTCAATGAAAGTTCTCGTGGTAAGCAAATGGGCTTTGTCTACTTTGCTTGGCTGACAGGGCTACTTGTAGGCATGATCAGTATGAACCTTATTTTTAAAAATGATCCAATAGAATTCAACTTTCTAATGCCATTATTTGTTGCACTTGCCTTTATTTTCTACTTCTTTGTTAAAGTGCGACTCACAGACTATCAAACTAAAAATGTACGTCAACAATTACGACAAATTGTAAGTGTCTCTAAACGTCATCTTGTTCTATTTCCTGGCATTTTACTCCAAGGCATTGCAATCAGTGCATTAATCCCAGTTCTCCCCCAATATGCTGTTAATATTGTTGGGGTAACTACTGTTGAATATACTGGCGCAATTATTATTGGTGGCTTAGGGTGTACGATTTCTATGCTCGGTTTATCTAAAATTATAGATCATTATGCGCATCGCTTTATGTACAGTATGATTGTGATCGGTTTTCTTTGTTACGGTTGTGCTATTGTATCATTTACTTTCGTTACACAAATTGTTATCGTTTGGATTATCGCCTTTTTTATAGGGTTACTCTATGGCCTGCTGCTACCTGCTTGGAATACGTTTATGGCAGGATTTATCCATCCATCTGAACAAGAGGAAACTTGGGGCGTTTTTAATAGTATTCAAGGTTTGGGCGCAATGATTGGACCAATATTAGGTGGCCCACTTGCGCAAACTTTAGGCAGTCCTATCGTTACTTTTTATTTTGCAGCGCTACTCATTTTCTTTTTATCTGGTTTTTATGGCATTTATTTTCTTAAACAATTACAACATAAAAAAAGAACCTGAGATTGTATGAATGACATCTCAGATTCTTTTTTAATTATTTGCCTAATTGATATGTTTCGATTACTTTCCATTTATCTGCGTCTTCATCAAAATGTAACAACGTTAACTGATCAATCGTTTCTTCATGATCAACACCTGCTAAACGAACTTGACCATAGATATCTTCAAACTCTTGACTTGTTAAACCTTGTGCAATTGTAAAGTGTGGAATAAATGGATGTTCTGCAACACCATAAAAATCTTCACCATCGAAACGTTTAAACAAATCTTCGAGTGCATCTGTTTTTTCAACTTTAAAATAGATGACATGCGTTGTCGGTGCAAAATTTGATGCTTTCGTTGCGTGTACAACAACTGGTTCTGTACCTTCTAAACGCTTTTTGATTTCTGCTTTTACACTGCTAAGTGCTTCATCTTCTATTTCGAATTGACTTTTAATTGTGACATGAGGTTGAATTTTAATATATTGCTTATCATAACGCTTGCGATAAGCATTGACCTCATCTTGAAAACTTTTTGATGGAATGAGCGCTAATCCTAGAATCATTGAAATTCCTCCTTTGTTTATGTTTATTTCCATTATAGCAAAATTTCAGACTATTAGTTACCTAAAAAATATATTAACAAATCAGGTAACACTTGACGCCATGTTTTCCAGTTGTGTCCACCGTCTAATTCCTCATAATAATAATGAGCTGATGTTTCTTGAATTCGTGCAGACAATGTACGATTAGGTGTTAAAAAGTCGGCACGTTCGCCACTTGTTGGTAATTGAAAATCACGTTCTTCTTGACCAATGACATGCCAAATCGATAACTGCTCACGAAATTGACAACGTTGAAATAACGTTTCTACAACATCATCATAATAAGGACTCAATACACCGACTTGGCTCACAAGGCGTGGATACACTAAAGCTGTCATCAAAGCGATGCTCCCAGCCAAACTATCTCCAAGTAATATACGCCCTTCTGCCATATTATAAGTTGAAAATGTACGATCTATCCAAGGTAAGATTTCTTGTACAACTGCTTTAACGGTATTTGCAGATTGACTACCTTGTGGATGAAACTCTATACGACGCTTTGCTACACTTTCATAATGAAATCCCACAAAAATAGCTCGCTCTACTTCTGCTTGTTGACGCAATCTTTCATATACACGATGCAACTGTCCAAAGCGTAAAAAATCACGCCCATCAAAACAGAATACTACTTTTGCACGTGCTCGCTCTGAATAATCTTGAGGTAAATAAATAGAAAGTGTAATATCACGTTCTAAATACTCACTTGAAAACTGTGTCTCTGTAACAACACCGACTTTAAAATTCGACATATAAAAGCGCCTCCTCATACCAATTATGGCTATTGTATCAAGAGACGCCTCACACATTCATTTAAGATGCTTTATTTTTTATCAAATATGTCATAACCTTCTTCACGTAAACGCTTTGGATAATCTTCTAACCAAAATGTTGCATTAGGTAATTCTTCTGGATTAGGTCGATAAATCGCTGTTTTACCTGTACCATGTTGCTTTTTGTGCTTTTCAAAATCTTTAAGTGCCTTTAGCGCTGGCTTACATAGAATCCAAATGGCAATAATATTTAACCAAGCCATCATACCTACACCGAGATCCCCCATCGCCCAAGCCACATCTGCTGTTTTTACTGCACCATAGGCAGTTGCTGCAATGAGTACAACGCGAATAACATTACGCCAAAAGTGATTATGTCCCTGTGATAAACGATTCGTAATAAAGCTGACATTGGTTTCTGCAATATAGTAATATGCTAAAATTGTTGTAAAAGCAAAGAAGAATAACGCTATTGCAATGAAATATGAACCAAACCCTGAGAACATCGGATCAAAGTGGTAATTCGATCCTTGCAAAGCTTTATCAATCCCTGCTTGTGCATACATTGCCGTACCAGAGTAGTCTTTAGTACCATCAGCATTTTGGACGTAAACACCTGCATCATGGATCAAACGAGGACTCCCATCTGACGCTGTACCCCCATCTGTCGTATTATACGTCCCTGAAATTAAAATAATTAGCGCTGTTGCTGTACAAACAAATAGTGTATCTACATAAACAGAGAATGCTTGTACTAGCCCTTGCTTTGCAGGATGTGATACCTCTGCTGCTGCTGCTGCATGAGGTCCTGTTCCTTGACCTGCTTCATTAGAATATAAACCTCTTTTCACACCAATCTCAATCATTGCACCAATAATCCCACCAAAGGCTGCTTCCATGCCGAATGCTGATTTAAAGATAAGTGCAAATAACGCTGGAACTTGTTGAATATTTAAAAAGATAATAACGACTGCCATTAATATGTATAAGATAGCCATTACAGGTACGACAGCTGTTGCAACTGTTGCAATCCATTTTACGCCACCAAAAATAATAAGTGCTAAAATGATAACCAGTACTAATGCAATGACCCAAGACGGTAGTCCGAATGCATTATGCATAGAACTTGCAATTGCATTAGATTGTACACCCGGTAACAATAAACCTACTGATAGAATTGTTACCACAGCAAACAAGATACCGTATCCTTTACCGAACTTACCCCCAATACCTTGCTCGATAAAGTATGCCGGTCCTCCTCGATATTCACCATCTTCTTCTCTCTTGAAAATTTGTCCAAGTGCAGACTCAATAAATGCTGTACCTGCACCTAAAAATGCGGTCACCCACATCCAAAATACTGCACCGGGTCCTCCGATAAAAATCGCCGTTGAAACCCCTACAATATTACCTGTACCGACACGTCCTGCAAGTGACAGCGCAATCGCTTGAAAGCTTGAAATACCGGTTGGTGACTTTTCACCTTGAAACATTAAACGAATCATCTCTTTAAAATGCCTCAATTGTAAAAAGCGTGTCATCAGACTAAATGCAATACCTGTCAGTAACAATCCGAATACAAGCGGCTTACTCCAGACAATTGTATTCAACCATCCCACGATTGTTTCGACCATACACATACCCCCATTATTTTAAAAAACTAATTTCAAAAATTTTCTGATAAATATGAGATAAGTATACACATAAAATAAGCTCCGTGCAATAAAATCTTAAAAGTAACTATAAGGATAGACTTATCTTTTGATAGCAATTACACAACTCAAAATGCTATTAAACAGCTACTCTATTCTTCAAATTTAATTTATGTTACTGATATTTACTTCTCTCAATTTACAATTATAGTACCATTTAAATGACCAACTTTTTTTACTTAGAAACATTGTTTTATGTCTTGTTGTATCTTTATTGCTTATTGTTTTTGGGATATACTGTATAATGAGTATTTTATAATATAGGAGGTACAGTAATGACCAATAAAGTTTGGTTTCGTTCCGGTGTAGCCTTGTTGCTACTTTTTTTACTTATCAAGTTATTTTTAGATGTTCATTTCATATTTAAACCTATCGTCGTCATCATCCAATCTATTCTACTCCCTTTACTACTTAGTGGCTTTCTTTTTTACATTTGTCTACCCTTCCAAAAGATGATGGAAAAAAGACATATTCCGAGATGGGCAAGTATTACAATCATTTTACTTGCACTCACTGCTATGGGTGGTGCAATAGTTGGTGTCGTTGGACCAGTCATTGCCACACAAATTGAAAATTTAATTCATCAACTCCCTTATATTCAACGAGAAACACAAACTTTAATTAATTTTGCTTTGGAGCAACGTGATAAATTACCTAATGAAGTCACTACAAAAATTAATGAGATGATATCAAAGTTCGGTACGATGACATCTGATATTTTATCCAATTCATTAAATATCGTAACAAGTATTATTTCTACATTATTTTTATTAATTTTAGTACCGTTCTTCTTAATATATATGCTCAAAGACCATGAGCGTTTTATCCCTGCTATTGCTAATGTTTTTAATGGAGAACGTAAAATTTTCGTTGTTAACTTACTTAAAGACTTAAACCAAACTTTGATGTCTTATATCCAAGGTCAAGTTACTGTTAGCCTCATTCTAGGTGCCATTTTATATGTCGGATACACAATTATCGGACTTGAATACACACTTTTACTTGTGATGTTTGCAATTGTAGCCAATATGATTCCATTTTTAGGTCCATGGATGGCCTTTTTGCCAGCAGGTATTTTAGGTTTGATTCAAAGCCCTACCACATTTGTTTGGGTTTGTATTATTACATTAATTGCCCAACAGTTGGAAGGTAATGTTATTACACCAAATGTTATGGGGAAATCACTAAATATTCATCCGTTAACAATTATTGTTGTCATCTTAGCTTCGGGTAGTCTTGGAGGGTTTATGCTTATCCTTGTGGCAGTACCACTCTATGCTGTCTTAAAAACAATTGTACGTAATATCTTCAAATACCGTCATCAAATTATGCACAAAGCCCAAAGTATCGTTGATGACAAATCTTTTCAATAATATATTTTAAATGAGATAGAAATCCTTGATATCAATCGAGCTTTCTATCTCACTTTTTAGCTTAAAAATCGAATAATATAGCAGAGAGGGTTATTCATTGTATTATTTTAGCAGCTGATGTTAAAATTAATACAATCTATAACTAATGATAAAGGAGTATAGAATATTGATGAATTTAGAAGGCAAAACTTTTGTAATTATGGGTATTGCGAATAAACGTAGTATCGGTTTTGGCGTGGCTAAGGTATTAGATCAACTCGGTGCCAAACTCGTATTTACTTATCGTAAAGAAAGAAGTTTTAAAGAACTTGACAAACTTATCGATCAACTGAATCAATCCACAAAAAACGTTTATCAAATAGATGTACAAAGTGATAGCGATGTAGAAAATGGATTTGCACAAATCGGACAAGACATCGGCAAAATTGATGGCGTATTCCATTCTATTGCGTTTGCTAATGTTGAAGATTTGCGTGGCCGTTATTCCGACACATCACGTGATGGCTTTTTGCTCGCTCAAGACATTAGCGCCTATTCACTTACAATCGTAGCTCGCGAAGCACGTAAGATTATGAATGAAGCTGGCAGCATTGTAACATCGAGTTATATTGGCGGTGAGTTTGCAGTTCCTAACTATAATGTAATGGGCATCGCTAAAGCAAGTTTAGAAGCATCAGTAAAATATTTGGCTGCAGACTTAGGTCAAGATAACATTCGTGTCAACGCTATTTCTGCTGGACCTATCCGTACATTAAGCGCACGTGGTGTAGGTAACTTTACAACTATTTTAAAAGAAATAGAAGAACGCGCTCCATTGCGCCGTAACGTCGACCAAGAAGAAGTGGGCAAAACAGCCGCTTACTTACTGAGTGACTTCTCATCTGGTGTTACAGGTGAAAACATCCATGTTGATGCAGGCTTTCATGCTATAAGATAAATCAAGGGTATTCTATCTCTATCATATTACAAAACAAAAATTAAATTTACTAAAATCAAAAAACGGGTTTCATGAACTTAAACATGAAACCCGTTTTTTCACAGCTAGCTTATTCTATCTCATTTTTATGACTTCTCTTGTTTACGTCTACCCCATAAGAATATTGAGCCTAACAATACTGTAAATGCACCTAATAACGTTTTATTGTTATTCTCATGACCTGTATTAGGCAACATATCTTGAGTTTGACTTACTGCTTGTTGTTTTTTCCGACGATGATCATCCATTTCCTGTCTAGCTACTGAAGATTGATTATCAATAACTATATTAGATTTTTCTTTATTTATTAATGTTTGATCTTCTGTACGCGTTACGATTTCTTCTACTTCTTTTATATCTGTTTTACTGATTTTATCCGACGACTCTTTAGTTGATTTTGGACTTATTGGATTTTTCTTCTCTCCTTTTCCAGGAATAACCATTGTTTCTTCTTCCGGCAATGTTGGACCTTCAACTGCTTTAGAACCATATTTGATGACTTCATCCACTGGTGCTTTGATGACTTCGCCTGTGACTGGGTCTTTTAGACCAGGCTGTCCTTGTGTCACTATAATTCTTTCACCAGCAGGTAGATTCTTATCGATCACTTCTCTCGTTTTGTATGGCTCTTCGATTGGCGCATAGTGAATGATTTCTTTTACAGGCTCTTTTGTGATTTCTTCCACTGCTTCTTTTCCCGGTACTTTTGTCGTTGTCTTTTCTCCAACTTCTCCTTGTTGTTTTACAACATCTTCACTTCCCGGTTTTAAGCTCTTATCTAGTTTTCTTTCTGTTTCATATGGAATCACTTCTTTTTCAACAATTGTTTCTCCTGTTCCTACTTTGACGACTTCATCCACTGGTGCTTCTATGACTTCCCCTGTGACTGGGTCTTTTAGACCCGGTTGCCCTTGTGTCACTACAACTCTTTCACCAGCAGGTATGTCCTTATCGATCACTTCTCTCGTTTTGTATGGCTCTTCGATTGGCGCATAGTGAATGATTTCTTTCACAGGCTCTTTGGTGATTTCTTCCACTGCTTCTTTTCCCGGTACTTTTGTCGTTGTCTTTTCTCCAACTTCTCCTTGTTGTTTTAAAACATCTTCACTTCCCGGTTTTAAGCTCTTATCTAGTTTTCTTTCTGTTTCATATGGAATCACTTCTTTTTCAACAATTGTTTCTCCTGTTCCTACTTTGACGACTTCATCCACTGGTGCTTCTATGACTTCCCCTGTGACTGGGTCTTTTAGACCCGGTTGCCCTTGTGTCACTACAACTCTTTCACCAGCAGGTATGTCCTTATCGATCACTTCTCTCGTTTTGTATGGCTCTTCGATTGGCGCATAGTGAATGATTTCTTTCACAGGCTCTTTGGTGATTTCTTCCACTGCTTCTTTTCCCGGTACTTTTGTCGTTGTTTTTTCTCCAGCTTCTCCTTGTTGTTTTACAACATCTTCACTTCCCGGTTTTAAGCTCTTATCTAGTTTTCTTTCTGTTTCATATGGAATGACTTCTTTTTCAACAATTGTTTCTCCTGTTCCTACTTTGACGACTTCATCCACTGGTGCTTTGATGACTTCGCCTGTGACTGGGTCTTTTAGACCAGGCTGTCCTTGTGTCACTATAACTCTTTCACCAGCAGGTATGTCCTTATCGAACACTTCTCTCGTTTTGTATGGCTCTTCGATTGGCGCATAGTGAATGATTTCTTTCACAGGCTCTTTTGTGATTTCTTCCACTGCTTCTTTTCCCGGTACTTTTGTCGTTGTCTTTTCTCCAGCTTCTCCTTGTTGTTTTACAACATCTTCACTTCCCGGTTTTAAGCTCTTATCTAGTTTTCTTTCTGTTTCATATGGAATGACTTCTTTTTCAACAATTGTTTCTCCTGTTCCTACTTTGACGACTTCATCCACTGGTGCTTCTATGACTTCCCCTGTGACTGGGTCTTTTAGACCAGGCTGTCCTTGTGTCACTATAACTCTTTCACCAGCAGGTATGTCCTTATCGAACACTTCTCTCGTTTTGTATGGCTCTTCGATTGGCGCATAGTGAATGATTTCTTTCACAGGCTCTTTTGTGATTTCTTCCACTGCTTCTTTTCCCGGTACTTTTGTCGTTGTCTTTTCTCCAACTTCTCCTTGTTGTTTTACAACATCTTCACTTCCCGGTTTTAAGCTCTTATCTAGTTTTCTTTCTGTTTCATATGGAATCACTTCTTTTTCAACAATTGTTTCTCCTGTTCCTATTTCAATAATACGATCTTGTTTTTCAGTTAAAACTTTTTCTGTTGTTTTTGGGTTCTCAAGTACACCGGTTTGTTCATTGACTTGATAGACTTTAGTAATTTCTTTCTGACCATTAATGCCTGATTGTATTTCTTGTTCTGTTCCAGCTGGTAGATCTGGATTGTATTTAATGATTGTCTTATATGGAATCGATCTTATATCAATTTCTTTTGTACCTACTTCTATGATTTGTTCTATCGCCTCTTTAATTTCGACATTCTGTGTTGGATTGGATAGTTTTCCTGTTTCCGAATCGACTTCATATGTTGTTATTGTTGTTTTTTGTCCCTCTTGTCCTTCTTGTTGAACACGAACGTACCCTACCTCTTGATCTACACTTACATATCTCTTTTTATACGGGATCGGTTCCATTAATGTTTCTTTTGTACCCACTTCTATAATTTGCTTTACCGCTTCTCTATTTTCGACGTTCTGTGTTGGGTTTGATAATTCCCCTGTTTTTGGATCAACTTCATATGTTGTTATCGTTGTTTTTAGACCATCTTGACCCTTTTGGTTAATTTTGATATGACCCTTTTCTTTATCTACACCTATATATTCTGTATCAAATTCTGTACTTTCTTCTTCTATACTTTGATTATTTACACTTATCACCTTTGTTACAGGTTTTTGTACTACTTCTATTTGTGGTGCTTCATTCGGTTTTATCGTAACAATTTGCGAACCGGTTTTGCCTTCAACAAGCGTTTCTTGTTCGCCTATCTCTTTATCTGGATTAGGTTTGGCTTGATATACCGTATCAAAAGCAGCCTCTTCTCTTTTTACAAGTTCACTAACGACAGCAACATCAGCTAAATCTTCATATTCTGGTACCCAATATGTATTATGAGTGAACTGTCTCAAATTAAATACGTCTGCATAGTAAAAATCACTTTTATTAATATCATCACCAATTGTATGCCATTCACCTGTGTTACGCGTTATCCCAATACCTTTTTGCGCATAAAGACCATGTTCATTAAAATCACCCACTTTTATTTCTTCTGGATGTTCAATATAATAATACGATGAATCATTAGCATTTGTATCATCAGGCATGTAACGCATATCATCAATAGATTGTGAGCCGCTTGATGCATCATTTACACCATCTTCCATCTCCACAAAACTACGCCACGCTAATCGTGCATCCAATGGTAAATAAGGCGTTTTTTGATATTGTTCTGCTGAAATATCAAATTCTACCTTAAGACCGATTGCCCCTTTAACAAGGGTATTAATAGCATAAGATTGAACAACTTCTGACAGTGTTTGTGCACCCGTGTTAGGCCAAATACTACCGTATTCGTCTTTTCCAATATTATTTTTAACAACTGAAATAGGTGTAATACCTTGGGCTTTCAGTTCTAAATATTTTTCATAGCTTGGAATACTTGTGTATTCTTTTGTCCATTCTTCATATTCATCATACGACATCTGTCCTAATTCCATTTCAACGTCGTGTGGTGTATGCGTTTCTTCTTCTCGTGTCCCAATCAAAGTAAATTTAACATTTTCGGCAAATAGTGGCAGTGTCACATTGAACGTACTTCCCGTTTGAATATGATCACTAGACAAAACAGGGTTTAATGAAACTTGATAATCATATTTTACACGTCCATCTTCTTGAACACGTGCTTGTCCCGGTGTAACGTCTACACCGCCTCCACCAACTTGACGTAAATTGGTTGTTTCTTCTGTTGGCTCTGTACTATTGGTAGCCGATATATCTGCTTCATTTGTTGTTGCACTTCTTGTAGATATTGCTTTATCTTCATCCAATGATTCTGCTGTTTGTTTTTTGACCGATGTTGTGTCTGTTGAATTATGATGAACAGTGTTTACATTTTCCTCTGTTGTCGACTTAAGCGCGTTGGCAGACTGTATTTCCTTATCATCTGATAAAGATGATGCTACATTATGACTCGTCTCTGCCATTGTTGCATTTGTATCACTTATATTCTCAACTTCTCCTAGGTTCGACGCTTCATCATTTTGTTCAATCATGGGTTGCGTATTTTCCGTTTCATTAGACACATCTTTATCAAGTTCTTCTATTGTTTGATGTTGTGTCGTATCACCTAATACGTCTGATGTTGATTGAGACGTCGGATTCAAGCTATTTTCTGCTGCTTCTACGGAGTGTGTTGCCCCTAAAAAGATAAGTGTAGATATCATCGCTGATCCTACCCCAACAGAAAATTTACGAATGCTAAAAATGTTTTTTCTCTTAGTAGATTGTTGCATCTTCATTAATCCAAATCCTTTCCATTATTTCATCTAATATGAGATACCTGTTCATTTTAAGGCGTACTCATATTAGGGAGATTCATCTATTATGACACCTATTCAGTGCGCATTAAAATTTCCATAAATAAAATTTAAACATTGCACAATACAACTCTTCACTATTTAATTAATAATGAAAATGTATTTCTATTTATTATATTAAGGTCGTACATAATTTTAAATAAACAATTTTATATATGGCAAGATTGTATCATTTTAGACGAAAAATATTACGAATTTGTACACATTTTAATCACTTTACTTTCTAAACACAAAAAGACTAACGTGCAATGATACACATTAGTCTTTTCAATATTTTAGAACATTTCTAATTCAATTTTAAGTTGGTCTACGTATTCTTTTGTACCTGTAACAATCAAACGATCGCCATATTGTAATTGCGTATCACCATGTGGCACAATGGATTCATTATTACGGATAATACGCACAAAAATGATATCTCCACCAAATGGGAAGTTGCGTAGTTGCATCTGATCAAAGGCATAGTTATACATTCCGATTTCATATAACGATGTTTCTACATTACTTAATAAGTTCAGCATATTTGGTGTTTCTATCATACCTTTAAGTAAAATTTGATTACTTTGGAAATTACTAAACAACTCAATATTTTTATTGCGTAACACTTGCGCTTCATCATTAGTCTCCAAACGACAGATGACACGTTCCACACCATGATCTTTTGCCATTAACGCAACTTTACGATTAATCTCATCATCATTTGTCGAACATACCACAATGTCACTTTCAAATAACCCTAGTCGTTCTAATATTTCTGACTCGTAATCTGCAATCTCAACCATCGTAATATCATTGGATAATGTACGATGATCTGTTAAATCTTTACGATAGTATAACGTCACTTGATAGAGTTGCGAGCTTAAATTTTGTGCAATTGGAATTGAGAGCTGATTTTTTCCAATCATAGCAACTTTAATTATACGTTGCATTTCATCTGGAATTGGGATCAATCGCTTAAATACAATTGGAACAAAAACACAAGTGATTACAGCACTCAAAATTAAGATACCTGATATTTCTTCACTAATGGTACCCAGACTCTCAGCAATTTTAGCTGCTGCAATCACAAGCGACAATGTCGAAGTCAATAAAAATCCAGATGCAATCGTCGTTTTCATATCAAACCAACGCTTAATTAACATTACAGGAATAAGTTTCGATATAATAAACGCTAAAATTAAAATAGGAATAATAATTAATAGCATAGGCTCTTTGATTAAAGATGGAATATCTAAATCAACACCTACCATGATAAAAAAGATAGGAATAAAGAAACCATAACCAAAAGAATCTAACTTTTCAACAAGGTCTTGATCAGGACCTAAGAGAGACACAACCACACCTGCTAAAAAGGCACCTAAGATGTTTTCAGCACCTACACCTTCTGCTAAAGCGACCAATAAAATAATCAATGCAAATATAGCACGAATACCGATTTGGGTTGTTCCATCCATAAGTTTATCAAATAAGGGCGCTCGTTTAAAAAGTCCACCCAAAAAGTAAAACAATATCGTAAATACAACCAATATCCCAATCAACCATATCGTGCCACCACCTGAGGCATTGATCGCGCCATATACAGTCAGTAATAGCATTGTCCCTAAGTCAGCTAATACAGCAACGAGTAAAATAAATTGTCCAATCGTTGTCTGCATCATATTCATCTCTTTGAGTGTTGGAACAACAACACCCAGTGAGATTGTTGAAATAATAATAACCATTAACAATACATCATCAATCAAGCCAACCCATTTGAATGCATACGCTAATCCTATTGAAATAATCATGATCAGCATAAAAACATAAAGTGCCAATGTAAAATGACTCGGTCCATTATCTGCATCTTTTTTCTTTTTCGACTTATCTTTTTTAAATGCATTAAAGTCAATCTCTAAACCACTTAAAAACATTAAGAAAATAAAGCCAAGTGTAGACAAGATATTAAGAACATCATCACGATGTACAAGATTTAAAAATGAATTTCCGATGACAATCCCCATCAAAATTTCTGCGACGACCACAGGTAAAAACGCTATTTTTAATTTACTAATGATAATCGGTGTAAGTAACGCCGCAACGATGACGATAACAAGTGAAACAAATTCCATAGGTTACCCCCTTAAATGAGATAATTCATAAATGATGTTGCTAAGCCAAAATAAATAAGCATGCTCACAATATCATTAATCGTTGTAATAAATGGGCCACTCGCAACAGCTGGGTCAATACCTAGTTTATTCATCAAGAGTGGTATCACTGAACCAATCGTTGTACCTACTGTCATCGCAATTGTTAAGCTCACGCCAACAATAAGTGCAAGAAAAGGTTGATGATAAATAATAATAATAATCAAACAGAGTGATACTGCGCAAGTAATACCTGTTAAAAAGCCACTTCCTGATTCACGTAACGCTAATTTAAACTTACTCTTTTCGTTAATTTCACCAGTAGAAATATTGCGAACAGACACGGCGAGTGATTGTGTGCCTGAGTTTCCTGACATCCCACTAATAATAGGAATAAATGCTGCTAATAAAGCCACCTGTTCTAAGGTACTTTCAAATGAACCTAAAATAGAAGCCGTTATCATCCCTAATACTGTTAGAATTAATAACCATGGTAAACGTTTAAGTGCAGTTTGAAAAATTGTATCATCTGTTGAATCAATATCAGACACCCCGGCTAAACGTGAATAGTCTTCACTGGCTTCTTCATCAATAACGTCAACGATATCATCAATTGTAATAATCCCTAAAAGGTGATTTTGATAATCAACAACAGGTATTGCGATAAAATCATAGTCTCTCATCATTTGCGCAACATCTTCTTGGTCATCTGCGACATTTGCACTAATAATACGCTCACTCATAATGTCTTCAATATACGCATCATTTTCTGCAACAATAAGATCACGTAACGAGAGTACACCGACAAGTTTTTTATCTTCATCAACTACAAAAATAATATATATTGTTTCAGCATCGGGTGCTTGCTCTTTAACGCGCATTAATGCTTCGTGTACAGGGGTATTAATTGTCAACGAAATATATTCCGTTGTCATAATACCACCAGCAGTATCCTCTTCATAATGCAATAATGCTTTAATTTCTTTTGCTTCATCACGATCCATCAACATTAATAGACTCGCAACTTTGCGTTTTGAGAGTTCATTTAATATATCTACGGCATTGTCATAAGACATATGCTGTAAGACATGACTGGCATATGTCGCATTCATCTCTTCAAATAAGTCTTCATACTCAGATTCATCGATTTCCAAGTTTTCAAAGAAGTCTGAGACCTCTTCCGGAGATAAATATTGGTACATTTTTTGACGTATGTCGTCGTTACTTTCTTCAAAATATTCACTTTGATCGTACGAATGCATCTCTAAAAATTCATCACGAAAGGCATCAATATCTTCATTTGCGATTAAATCATCTAAAAATGCTTTATTATATTTTTCCTCATCGTCTAATCGTAATTTTTCGTTATCATTGGACATATGCGTCACCTCCATTAATTGATTTTATAGTGTTGCTAATAGCGTATCAAAGTTCGGCGTATGAGATACAATATGTATACGTTTATCCGTTAAAGGATGATTAAAACATATTTCTGAGCATTTGAGTAGCTGAGCCGTAACTTCTTTATGCGCTCCCCCATACAATGCATCTCCTACTATTGAGTGACCCATGTGTTGAAAGTGTACGCGAATTTGATGTGTTCTACCCGTTAACAATTGTACACGACACCATGTATATTGTGACGTAACTTTAATCGGATCATATAGCGTCTTGGCATATTTGCCATTCGGTGCAACAACTCGTGTGATAATGCTATCAGCTGCACGTGCTATCGGCTCATCTATTATCCCCGGTTTACGTACTTGACCTAGACATATACACTCATATACCTTTTTTATTGGAGTCAAAGACATAATATGATGCAAATGACGTGATTTCGCTATCACTACAATTCCCATTGTATCGCGATCTAAACGCGTCACAATATGAGGTATTCCCTTTTCTTGCTGTCGTGTCATATGCGCTAAAGCCTGCTCAACTAGACTCTTATGTGGGTGTTCACGGGATGGTGCGCTATTTTGATGTTGCGGCTTAGCTACGACAAGTAACCCTTCATCTTCATATAAAATATCAAGTGGTACATCATACGGTATAAGATGTGGACTAGGATGTTCAATAGGTAAACGCACTTCTACTTTATCCCCAACCTGCAAAATATGACGCACTGTCTTCGGGATATGATTAACGAGTAAAGCGCCATCCCGTTTAATGGCGCTAATCGTCTTTTTTGAAAAATATTGCGTATATAAAAATGTTTTAAGCGATTGTGTTTCAGTTACTGTATATGTAAAAATCACATGTCATCACCACTGGAAATAAAGGAATCATGTACACGTTTCCAGAACGGAAAAGGTCGAAAACGTGCAAAGCGAATTTTTTCATTGGCTACACGATACTGAATGGCATTAACATTTTTATGTTTTACACTCACATGATCAATTGTTGTTAAAATAACATCATGATTCACTGGCTTGACGTGGCATGTATGATGTTTCGGTAAAACGAGTGGCGAGCCTACTGTACGGAACACACGGTTATTAATAGATGCAATCTCCGCTATTTGAATGGCTTCTAGTGATGGATGAATCAATGCACCACCCAATGCTTTATTATACGCGGTAGACCCTGATGGTGTAGATATACACAATCCATCCCCACGAAAGCGTTCAAAATGTTGTCCGCGTAAGTCTAAATCTACAACTAATGTCGTGCCATCTTCTGTCTTCATCGTTGCTTCGTTCAGCGCCAAGTAACGCGTTTCGTAGCCTTTATCATTATAGCGCACAATAATTTCTAATAATGGGTAAGCAATCACTTGAAAATCTGAGTTATGGATTTCAATAATCAACTTTTCTACTTCGTGTGGAAGCCAATCTGCATAAAAGCCCAAATGACCGGTATGTATACCTACAAATGCACAGCGTGATAACATGTGACTATATTGGTGAAACGCCTGTAATAGTGTTCCATCCCCTCCAACAGAAATAACGATTTCTGGATCTTCTGCATCCTCTACCATCTGAAAATCTTGCATATGACGCATCATTTTATGTTTCAACGCTTCAGACTTCGCATCTCCCTTTGACAAGATGACATAACGCATAGCTCCACCTCTCACTCTTCATGCTTATGTGCACGTTTTTTAGAATAATATTTTTGTGCCTCTTGAATCTCATCCTTAATCTCAGACATCTCTTCATCCAATGAAAATGCTGCCTCTGCTGCTCTTTCAAGACGCGTCTGTATTTCTGGAGGATAATCTCCATCATATTTATAACGCAGCGTATGTTCAATTGTCGCCCAAAAGTTCATCGCTAACGTTCGAATTTGTATCTCTGCTAAAATTGTTTTGGTTCCACCTAATGTTTCAATTGGATAAGCAATGATCACATGGTAAGAACGGTAACCACTTTGCTTAGTGTTATTAATATAATCACGTTCCTCAACAACTTTAAAGTCTTCACGTTGACGTAACAAAGCGACTACTTGATCAATATCTTCTACAAATTGACACATCATGCGCAGCCCTGCAATGTCATACATTTGTTCAGACAAACAGTCGAAAGGAATCCCCCTTTTGTTCGCTTTATCGATAATGCTCGTAATCGGTTTAACACGTCCAGTTACAAATTCAATCGGCGAATGATGTTCTGTAACTTCATATTGTTTACGCAATCCTTTGAGCTTCACCTTGAGTTCATCAATGGCTTGTCGATAAGGTGCTAGAAAAATATCCCATTGATTCATACTACTTCACTCCGCTTCATACGAGTTCAAACGTTTCTTCAACAGCCTCTACAAACGCCTTCCCATAATTCGAGTTCCCCTCGATATTCTCTAATAAATAATCCAACTCTGTTTTAAAACGCGTTAATTCCAATTGATCATTAATAATTACTTTCTTGTCTCGATGTTCATGCAACATAGACCATGTTTCTTGAACAAAGATTAAATACGAAAACGACGCACCATCATCTAAAAGATAGACAAATGCATTATTATCACTATCAACAATCATCTGTCCAGCTTCCGCATAATTTTCTGTAGGTTGGTCTGTATAACATAAAATAGCTCCATCTTTAATTTTGATTTCATTTACATAAATACGCATATGTACGCCTCCTTATCAAATTATAGTTTAACATACTTTGAAAGTCTGCTCATTGTTCAATTCTTTGATATTTGAAATACTTTTATTCATCAACAATGTCAGGCATAATAAATTCAAAGGAGTGACTCATTATGGCAGTCGAACACGAAATCGAGTTTAAGCAAATATTAGAACCTTCTACATATGAAGCAATCAAAGCAACTTACTTTTCATCTTCTCAGAGCTTTTCGCAAATCAATCACTATATTGACACACCCGACTTACAAATTATTAAGCATAAAATGGCGTTACGTATACGTGAGAAAGCTAACGGAACCAATGAATTAACATTAAAAGTGCCTGCTCATGTCGGATTAACAGAATACAATCATCTCACATCCTTCCAGCCTATCTCAGATCACCATGTACCTGAAACATACATCACACCCGATATTAAAAAAATTTTGCAACAATATCATATCGATGTATCCTCTTTAAAAGTCTTAGGGACACTGACCACACATCGAATGGAAACGCAGCTTCGTATGGGACTTCTTGTACTCGATCACAGCCAATACTTAGGCAAGGAAGATTACGAACTTGAATTTGAAGTCTCTTCTTATAAAGAAGGTCTGTGTGCATTTGAACAAATTTTAAGTCAATTTCAACTTAAACATCAACAACCTGCCAATAAAGTTCAACGTTTTTTTGAACAGCAACAAAACTTATTCAACAATCATACAAGTTCTTAAGATGAATATCACCTTCTCAGAACAGCAACTCAGATTGAAACATCTTGCTATTCATATACTGTCAATCCAGTTGACTGTACTAGTGATGAATATCTCATTTAAAGTGGCTTAATTTTAGATTACTATAACAGAAAATAAGCGATGTATCTCTTGAGTATATCTGATTATTACATTGATATACGAATAGGAAGTTGAACACTGCACTGAGTCAACAATATCCAGACTTATGCTATAAGTGTTTTTACTTTGAAATGTAAAAATTCATGTTATTATTTATGTATAGAATGAAACTAAAAAAGGTGATAAGTATGACAAAAACGCCTTATGAAGTGATTGGTCAAGATGCACTGTATCGCATGATTGATCATTTTTATAGATTAGTCGAGCAAGACAATCGTATTAATCATTTATTTCCGGGCGACTTTGCTGAAACTGCACGTAAACAAAAGCAATTTCTCACACAATTTTTAGGTGGCCCTGACCTTTACACACAAGAGCATGGTCACCCCATGTTGAAAAAAAGGCATATGCCCTTCATTATCGATGAGTATGCTAAAGAGGCTTGGCTTGAAAATATGCATACTGCCATTCAAACCGCGCAGTTTCCAGATAATGTAGGTGATTATTTATATGAAAGACTGCGGTTAACTGCCAATTATATGGTTAACACAGAAAATTAATTGTAGGTGAAAAACATGACGGAAGAATTAAGGGTTGTAGTGAATAGCTGTTCGAATGATACAGACCTTTCACCGGTAAGTAAGATTGAAATCTATTCGTTTTTCGATCCGTTTAGTAAAGACAGTTTTAAACTATCTGCTATTTTATCTAAATTAAGAATTGAATATAACCAATATATCCGTATTCGCCATATTCTAAATCCGTCTTTGCGCATACTTACAAAATGCCAAGCACAGAGTACATCAGATCGTGATAATATTGCACTCGTTTTCAAGGCAGCAGAATTACAAGGTCGTTCAAGGGCACATCGTTTTATGCATCTTATTCAAAATGAAATTATCCCTAAAAAAGATATTATTACTGAAAAGATGATTGCAAAATGTATTATTAATGCTGGTCTTGATTTCGACGTATTTCAAGAAGACTTGAAAAACGGCAAATTACGTGACAGTCTAAAAGTTGATTTGCATATTGCACGTGAAATGGAAATTGATATAGCACCTTCTCTTGTATTTTTTAATGAAGATGTTCAAGAAGAAGGATTAAAAGTTGAAGGACTCTATCCTTATCATATTTATACGTATATTATTAATGAAATGATGGGGGCGCCGATAGAAAAGAGCCTACCACCTGCACTTGCTGACTATATTCAACAAAAACAATTGGTTACTGAAGAAGAATTGCGTACGATCTATGAATGGCCTGAACGTACATTGCGTAAAGAACTAAAAAAACTAATGTTACAACGTAAAGTTGAAAAATTAAAACATCCAGAGGGTGAATACTGGAGATCACGTATGTAACCATTGATTCATACAAAAGGAAATCATCTTAAATGCGTGCGTAAATACTTGTAATTGACAGTAGGTATCTAAAGTAAAAAGTATTTTTTACTGTTAATCACACTTGCTGGAGTGGGACTACGAAAGCTTTTGCAAAAAGCGCTTTCTCTCCCACTCTTTTTTGTTGATACATGTGAAATGAAGTACAATAAACTTAGTCACTTCTATAAATATAAACGCATACCGTAGTCATTGTAGTTTTATACATCTACGGTATGCGTTTATCATTTTAAAAAATATCATAAAAAAACGCCGTGTTCGAACACGGCGCTAAACAAAGGGGATGGGAGAAATTTTTCACTTCAAACAAAGGGGTATGTTTGTTATGTGATTAATTTCATGCTCATAATATATCATGCCTCTTGATGGCTTTCAACCCTTTAACTTACAAAAATTAAAAATTTCACAATTCCGTCATATTGTAAGCGAATTCACAATTATACTGTTTCCATTAACTTTTCAAACGCATCTAACTTTTGTTCAAAAACATGTAATGCTTCTTCAATTGGCTGAGGTGTATTCATATCTACCCCTGCATTTTTCAATAACTCGATAGGATAATTAGAACTTCCTTTTTTCAAAAATTCATTAATATATCTCTCAACTGCAGGTTGGCCCTCTGTTAAAATTTGATGACTTAAACTTTGAGCTGCACTATAACCCGTTGCATATTGGTATACATAATAATTCATATAAAAGTGTGGAATGCGTGACCACTCTTTACTAATATGCTCATCTGTTTCAACCGTATCTCCAAAATATTGACGATTTAATTGTGCGTATTCTTCATTCATGCGCTGTGCTGTCAATGGCTCCCCTGCTTCTTCTATTTGATGAATTTTATGTTCAAATTCTGCAAACATTGTCTGACGAAATAAAGTAGCACGAAAGCGCTCCAGTTCTTGATTAAGCAATAAAAGTCTACGCTTGTCATCTAAATGCTGTTCCATGTAGTGACTCAGTAATGCCTCATTACATGTTGATGCCACTTCTGCTACAAAAATGGAGTAACCACTATATGTAGAAGATTGATGTTTACGACTAAAATAACTATGTACAGAATGACCAAACTCATGCACAAGTGTAAATAAGTCTGATACTGTGTCTGACCAATTTAATAAAATAAACGGGTTGGTTTGGTGTGCACCTGATGAATATGCACCTGAACGTTTACCTTTGTTTTCATAAACATCTACCCAACCATTGCTTAAACCTTCTTTAATTACATTTAAGTATGTGTCGCCCATTGGTGCTAAGCCTTTAAGCATCCATTCAACCGCCTCATCATAAGGCATATCAAACTTAATATCTTTTACAAGTGGGGTATACATATCATACATTTTCAAATCATCGATACCTAACAATCTTTGACGTAACTTTGTATATCTATGTAACAAAGGTAAATGCTTATGTACGGTTTTCACCAAGTTATCGTACACCGTTTCCGGTATATAATTATGACTTAAAGCTTGTTCACGTGCTGTTTTATAATGATGTGCACGTGCATTAAATACATGTTTTTTTACTTCTCCTGCAAGTGTCGCACTCAAAGTATTATTGTATGCACCGTAAGCTTTATACACACTATTGTATGCTGATTCACGTAACACACGATCATCGGATTCCAAATATTTAATAAATGTTCCTTGTGTCAGAGGATGTTGATGTCCATCTTTATCTGTTACGTCCTCAAATGTCAAATCTGCATTATCGAACATACTAAATACATTGCTCGCTGTCGACAGCGCATCTTGTGCTTCAGTTAAAAGTTTCTCCTTATCAGCATCTAAAACATGTGGTCGTTGACGATTAATCATCTCTAACGCAAATGCATAATGTTTTAAATCGTCATGTGTATCTAAAAATGTTTGAAGTGTTGTTTCATCGATTTGTAATAATTCAGGCACTAAAAAGCTCCATGCTGAACTAAAACGAATGATTAACTGATGTGCACGCGCTTCAAAACCTGTATACTTATCGTTGCTAGTGTCTTGGTCTTGTTTCAAGTGTGCATAAACATAAACAGATTCTAGATCTCCCTCTATTTCATCTTGTAAACACAGCGCTGCATAAAGCGTTTCAGCACTGTCACCCAAGTGACCTTTATACTGTTGTTCTTCACCAATACGATTCGATACTTGTTCAAACGCACTTTCCCAAGCTGTATCATCTTTAAAAATGGTTGTCAGATCCCATGTATGTTCTGGATACTTTTGTTCCTGTGCTTCTCTCGTAACTTGATTTGTCATCGTATGCCTCCTACAATTATTTGATAATTAACGCTATTTTCTCATTTTTAGATAAAAAATGCACATCATTAAGTTATATTTTTAAAATTTTTCTATAACACTCACTTAATCGATTAATAATTTCAGGATGTGGCTTATCATTGATTGCAAAATGTCTAAACTTCATACATTTAGATAATACATCATACACAGAGCGTTGATAATAGATTGCTTCCAACAGTTTAAGCTGCCATAAGACAGGATGCGTAGAAACGTACAACTGTTCTGGAAAAATAAAACCCGTTATTCGAGTCACTTGTATGTCTGATAATTGTAAACGATACATAATCGATAACACTTCATCGTGGACCGTGTTTTTACGACGACATTGTGCAATATATTGAAGAATACGCGTCACACTTATTTTTCTTATCATATTATTTGTATATTGTGTCGAGTCATAATGTGTTAATAACTGATAATATGACAGTTCATGCTTCTCTGCCACAAACTGACGAGGCGTAATCGCTATTATGTTCGATAGATAAAACAGCTTACCTGTGTGAATATCTACACTATACAAACCATGCTGTTCTGGTCTTATACACGTTTGTTGTAACTGATTGAAATAATAAGTTCCACACTTATATCGTGGTAATGCTGTTAACCATATCACTTTATATCCTGCTGATGTTAGCCCTTTAGTTCTATTAGCAATGTCTACTGGCGATATGGCGCTCAACTGTATTTCAATAACATATTGATCCACAATAATATCAGGGATTTGATTAATATTGTAAACATAGGGTTCAAGTTGAACATCATTATATTTTTTAGAAAATAACTCATAAATTTTATGCTTTAAATAACAATGTACTTCTGATTCTCTCCTTCCTGTATGTTTATGATGTGACAATGTACGATGCGCAAAGTGCGGTACCTTACAACAACCACTCCTTAAAATCACAGGCGCTTGACATATGGGACAATAGTAAGCTTCTGTTTGGTCTGCATATTGGGCTAATATACGTTCTTTCCTTTTATTATAAGCTATGAGCAAAACAATCACCTCATAATATCACACGTCTATTTCTGCCTAATTACTTTAAACCATAAAAAAGATGCCATACAAACAGAAAATGCTTGCATGACACCTTTTATCGATGACATTAATCACAATGAAAAATATCTCTTAACTTGTTCTGTTACATTATGGCTCATAACGATCTTTCCATAGTCATTGAGATATACTTCCGTTTTATCACTTAACTTCGCAAACTCTAACATTTGACTATAAAAATCATGGATTTGTTCTTCTGTCACATCTGTATCAAAATGAACTGCATAATAGTACGTTTTATCAATCATATACAATAAATCTTCAAATTTTGTCAATTGTTGATTGTTGTGATAGGCATAATCAATTAATGATTCTAAACCTTCAAACTTGAATAATGCTGTTCGAGTTAATGGCATTGTACCTCGTGAAGCACTATGATTTTTCGTTGTTTCACGCTGCTTTCTTTCTTTGTTTTGATCAGATGTATCTTGTTCTTTTAGTGATTGTGATAAGAGATCATTTAAGTGATTATCAATTTCTTCAAAAGCGTTATTTTCGTCTGATACATCCATAAGAGATTCATCTTTTGATTTTGAAATTGTCACTTCTACACCTTTTTCAAAAGCGTGTACTTGAATCCAAAGTGGACCCTCTACAACAAAATCTTCTTCTTCATTAACTTCTTCCATAACAGACCAAAAAAACTCTTCTCCACGTTGTCGGTTTGTCCATAAATCTTCACGACGAAAACCACGTGCTTCAATATCTGTATATGTGATAAATAGTTTTACTGTCATATCGTCAATACGTTCTATTCTCATATCATCACACTCCCTTACAGTCGATGAATAGTACCCCTATTGTATGAAATCATCATTCAAATTACAATTTTTTTGTTTCTTTATTTCCTTAATATACTCTTATTGTAACATATACCATCATTCCCTAAATAGAAGAGATTAAACAATATCATTCATTATTTCAACCTTATCATTACAAACTATGATTAGCATATGAGATTCGGTGCTTATCAATCATCGATATTATTTGATTACATACAAAAAACAGTACGTTATGCGACGCACTGTTTTTAGACTATTTATGGACGCAATCAACCATAAATAGAGGAGTATTTAAATTAAAAAGTGTCTTCAAAAATAGTTTAGTCTACCATACGTTGTGCTTCAAGCAATTGGAACGTACGCACTTTGCGTGGTAGGAATCGGCGAATTTCATCTTCGTTATAACCCACTTGTAATCTTTTTTCGTCTAGGATGATTGGACGACGTAAAATTCCAGGATTATCTTGAATGATTGTGTATAAATCTTGAAGTGGTAAAGAATCGATATCCACGTTTAACTTTTGATATGTTTTTGAACGCGTTGAGATAATTTCATCTGTTCCATCTTCAGTCATTTTAAGAATTTCTTTGATTTCATCTAATGTTAAATGCTCAGAGAAAATATTTCGCTCCGTATACGGAATGTCATGTTCTTGTAACCATGCTTTCGCTTTACGGCAAGATGTGCAACTTGGTGAAGTAAATAATGTTACCATACATCTCACTCTCCTAGTTAATGAATTAAATTCATTTAAAATTTAACGTTTCAAGATTGACCGCACAATATATGTCAAAACGTTTAAAACTTTCTAGCCCTTGTCTTCTAACGCTATGGTTATATTATAAATCTTGAACATTAAAATTAAATGAGAAAATACAATTAAAAATTTTTTATTCAAATAATCAGACTTTAGTCGTAGAGCTATTCAACCTATCTAATCAATTGTTATTTCTACCTTATCACAAATTACAAATAATGAAAATACTGTTATAATATTATTAAGTATATCTATGATAGAAAGTAGGCATTTGCATTATGAAAACTTTATTCTCCGGTATTCAGCCAAGTGGTATCCCAACAATCGGAAACTATATTGGCGCACTTAAACAATTCGCAGAAATACAAGACGATTATCATTGCTTTTTTTGTATTGTAGACCAACATGCAATCACTGTACCTCAAGATCGTCTAAAACTTCGCGAGCAAACACGTCAACTTGCAGCAATATATCTCGCATCTGGTCTCAATCCTGATAAAGTAACACTCTTTATTCAATCAGAGGTGCCTGCACACGTCCAAGCAGGTTGGATGTTAACAACTATTTCTTCTGTTGGCGAGTTAGAACGTATGACTCAATTTAAAGACAAAGCACAAAAACAAAATGATGGTATTCCTGCCGGGTTACTTACATACCCTCCTTTAATGGCTGCTGATATTGTGTTATACAACACTAATATCGTACCAGTAGGTGATGACCAAAAACAGCACATCGAACTCACGCGTAACCTTGTTGACCGTTTCAACAGTCGCTATAATGATGTACTCATAAAACCTGATGTCCATATGCCAAAAGTAGGTGGTCGTGTTATGAGTCTACAAGACCCTACTAAAAAAATGAGTAAAAGTGATGACAATCAAAAAAACTTTATTTCTTTATTAGACGAACCACGTTTGGCTGCTAAAAAAATCAAAAGTGCAGTAACAGATTCAGATGGCATCATTAAGTACGATAAAGAAAATAAACCCGGTATTTCAAACCTGCTCACCATTTATTCGAGTTTAACGGATGTATCCATAGCTTCACTAGAAGAAAAATACACAAATAAAGGCTATGGTGTATTCAAGTCGGATTTAGCGGAAGTTGTTGAACAGTTTCTCATAGATTTCCAAGAAAAATATAATACATTTTATCAATCTGAACGTTTAGATACTATTTTAGATGAGGGGCGCGACAAAGCGCAGCGTGCGTCGTTTAAAACACTTAAAAAAATGGAAAAAGCAATGGGACTTGGTCGCAAAAATAAGTCCTGAGAAAAATTCAGAGCAACAAAAATCTGACTTAAAACTTTCTATACCGCTCATTCCACGTCACCTCACATATCATACAAAAGGATTGCACACCTTGTAATGTTCCTCGGTGTGCAATCCTTTTTAACTACTTTTCTTTTTTCTTACCTGTTTCACGATCAATACTTTTGTCAATATATGTGTATTTTAAAGTCGTATCTCCACTAATGTTATGATACTGTAAATTTTTCACTTGCGGATTCGTTAAATGTGCCTCTCCTTTTTGATAAATAGGCGCAATAGGCACTTCATTTAATAAAATTGTTTCTGCCTCGATCAACTTTTCATTACGCTCATTTTCTTTTTGCAATAATGCACCATTCGCCTCTTTTAACATATTATCGTACTTTTTATTACTCCATCCTGTGTTGTTTGATGAATTACCTGTTGTCATAATATTTAAAAACGTTAATGCATCTGGATAATCTGGCCCCCAACCAGAAAGTGAAATATCATAGTTTTCACTTTGTTCTCTTGCAATACGCTGTTTAAACGGTAATTGTTGAATTTTAATCGTAACACCAGGTAAATTTTTCTCAATTTGAGACTTAATAAATTCTGCAGATATTTTAGAGCTAGGTGTATCCTCTGTATTCAACCTAAATGTAAAAGTGCCTTCACCGAGTTCTTTTTTAGCAGTCTCATAGTTTTTTTGTGCCATTTTAGGATTATACGTTAACGGTGAGTTAATTTGATCCGCATAGTCCGAACCATTCGGTGCTTTTGCTGTAGCTTTTGCTGTAAAACCATCACTTGGTTCTGAACCGTTATTTAGCACGGCATCAACATATGCTTGTTTGTCTATTGATTGCGCAAGTGCAAGACGCAAGTTTTTGTTTTTTAACGCAGGCACTTTTCCTTGATTTAACTTCAAATAAAATGTTGAGGCTAATAAACGTTTTTCTAATGCTGGGTTCTCCTTATATTTATCTACTTGTTCTGACGAGATTGTCGTATCATCTACTGAGTTTGTGTCATATAAAGAAGCACCTGCTTGACCATCTTTTAAAACTTTATAATTGACTTTATCTAACTTCACAACATCTTTATCCCAGTATTTGTCATTTTTAACTAATAAAATTTTATCTTCAACAGCCCATTCTTTTACTTTAAACGGTCCATTGTATACCGTCTTATTTTCTGTTGTTCCGTAGCGTTCTCCATATTTTTTAACTACTTTTTCATTTTGTGGTAAAAATGTACCAAACGCTAACATCTCTTTGAAATACGGTACAGGTTTTGTTAGTTCAAACTCCAACGTATAATCATCTAACGCCTTAACCCCTAGAGATTCAGGTTGCTTGTCTCCTGCATTAATCGCTTCTGCATTTTTCAAATCATACATAATATACGCATATTCAGATGCTGTTTCTGGATCGAGTACACGTTTCCATGCAAATTCAAAGTCATGTGCCGTCACAGGATCACCGTTTGACCATTTTGCATCTTTTCGCAGTTGGACTGTCCATGTCTTACCATCTTCAGATATTTGAGGATCCCCTTTGGCAACACCTGGTATAGCCTGATCTTTTTCATCTAACACGTATAGACCTTCATAAACTTGATTGAATTTATCAAAACTTACAGCGTCTGTTACTTTGGCAGAGTCCAATGATGACATATCTTGTGGAATTACCTTACGAAAAACTTGTCCTTTACTATCGTAAATGCCTTCTGCACTGCCACAAGCTGAAAGAACAAGTACAGCACTGATCATCATAATGCATATTTTTAATATTTTTCTAGTATTCACTTGTCATTCCCCTTTCCCTAAGCTCATACATCCACTTTCTTATTTGTCTGTTGGTATTCCTTTAACTCTTCATCTGTCGCAAACACATAATGTCCTGAACTCACTTCTTGCAATGTACGTCGGTCATTTTGTGTTGCATCATGTGTATAAGTTATACGTTTTCTTTGACGTTCACTTTCTGGGTCAGGTTGTGGCACTGCCGATAATAATGATTGCGTATAAGGATGTATAGGGTGGTTGTATATATGCTCTGCTGTGCCTATCTCTACAATTCGCCCTAAATGCATCACTGCAATTCTATCTGAAATATACTTCACCATTGAAAGATCATGTGCAATAAATAAAAAAGTGATATTACGCTCTCTTTGTAACTTCTGCATTAAGTTTATGACCTGTGCCTGTATGGAAACATCCAATGCTGAGATAGGCTCATCTGCAATAATAAATTCAGGTTCAACTGCTAAAGCACGAGCAATACCAATACGTTGACGCTGACCTCCCGAAAATTCATGTGGATAACGATTGGCATGACTTTTACGTAATCCTACTATTTCCAATAGATCATATACACGTTTTTTACGATCTTTTCTATCTTGAGCAAGACCATGAATATCGATACCTTCTGCGACAATATCCATAACTTTTAAACGTGGATTAAGCGATGCATATGGATCTTGAAAAATCATTTGTATTTTTTTATTAAATCTTAATAAATCTTTGCGTTGTTTAATATCTTGAATATTTACCCCTTCATAAAGCACCTTGCCATCTGTTACATCATTTAGTTTGATAATTGCTTTACCTGTTGTAGACTTCCCGGATCCTGACTCACCTACTAGACCAAAAGTCTCCCCTTTAAAAATATTGAAAGAAATATCATCAATGGCACGTACTTCATTGCGTTTACCTGCATTGAAATATTGTTTTAAATTTTGAACCTCTAATAAAACTTCTTTATTCTCCATTAAAATGACACCCTTTCTACACGCTCTGGTTTTTCATAGTTATTTGGCATAACCCGCTGTTTTCTCTTCACCATTTCGGGAGGATCAACATGTGGTGCACGCTCATCCAATAACCATGAACGAACATAATGTGTCGGTGAGACACTAAACCACGGAGGTGCTTCTTTAAAATCAATAGCTAGTGCATATTGACTTCGTGGTGCAAAGGCGTCTCCTTTAGGTGGATGAATCAAATCTGGTGGCGACCCTGGAATTGCAAGCAGCTCTGTTTCACCCTCTGTCTCTAAATCTGGCATCGAAGAAAGTAATCCCCATGTGTACGGATGACGTGGATCATAAAAAATCTCATTCACATTACCTGTTTCAATCATTTGACCCCCATACATTACGGCTACACGGTCTGCTACATTAGCAACTACACCTAAATCATGCGTAATAAAAATAATTGCTGTATCTATTTTTTGTTGCAATTCTTTCATCAATTCTAAAATCTGTGCTTGCATCGTTACATCTAATGCTGTTGTCGGTTCATCAGCAATAAGTACTTTCGGCTCGCATGCTAATGCCAAAGCAATAACAATTCGCTGACGTTGTCCTCCTGAAAATTGATGTGGATAAGCATTGAAGCGTTCATCTACTCTTTTTAATCCGACTAGTTTTAGCAACTCAATTGCACGCTTTTTTGCCTCAGCTTTATTGAGACCAATATGTTTTATAATAGGTTCCATCACTTGTTTACCTATTTTCATGGTTGGGTTAAGAGAGGTCATTGGATCTTGGAAGATCATAGAAATTTCTTTACCTCTTAATTTCATTAATTCCTTCTCAGTTTTTTGAGTTAAATCTTCACCATCAAAAATAATTTGCCCTTGTTTAATTCTTCCTGTCGGACCTTGAAAAAGTTTTGTAATGGCTTTTGTTGTTACAGATTTACCTGATCCAGACTCCCCAACAATCGCTAACGTTTCCCCTTTGTTCAAATAAAAGTCAACACCACGTACTGCTTGTACTTCCCCCGAAGTAATGTCGAAGGAAACATGCAAGTCCTTTACTTCTAAAATATGTTCAGACATTGAAAATTCCTCCTTTATTTACGCATTTTAGGGTCAAAAGCATCACGCAGACCATCACTAAATAGATAGAAAAATAAAATTAATAAACTCAATATAATCGCCGGGATAAATAACTCATGTGGGTGTATTAATAGCATTGCACGTCCTTCATTGACAAGCGAACCTAAAGAAGTTCGTGGTGCAGGTACACCGATACCAATAAAACTTAAAAACGCTTCGAAAAAAATTGCATTCGGTACTGTAAACATAGATGTTACAATAATTGCACCTAACGTATTCGGTAAAATATGCTTAAAAATCAACTTTAAATCTGATGTTCCTAATGTCCGTGACGCAAGAACAAACTCTTGATTTTTAATCTTTAAGAATTCTCCACGAACAACTCGACTCATACCAATCCATCCCGTGATAGTCATCGCTAAAATAATCGTCCAAATGGAAGGTTCAAAAATTAATACAAATAAAATAACAACAATTAACGTTGGAATAGATGAGATAATCTCAATAATACGCTGCATAATGTTATCAACACGTCCACCAAAGTAACCTGAAATCGCTCCATAGATTACACCGATAAAAATATCTAATGCTGCTGCGACAAAACCAATAAACAACGATACCTGTGCCCCTTGCCAAGTACGTGTCCATAAGTCTCTACCTAACTGATCTGTGCCAAACCAAAAATTCTCTTTGACATGAGCTTGTTCATAAGCATTACCATCTACGCCCTTACCATCAAACGGTAGAAAAGGAACTTGATCTAAAATAGCAACTTTAGGTGGTAAATTACGTCTCTCTACATCTTGCTCTGCATAACCATGGCTATTAAGTAAAGGTCCAATTAATGCAAATAATAAAATGATAATTAAACCAATCATACCTAATACTGCCAATTTATTATGTGTTAACTGTAACCAAGCATCTTGCCAAAACGTTCTCCCTTCACGCTGGAGTGCTTGTTCATTTCCATCAGGTGCCCCTGTACGTACAAAGTCTTCATGCATTACACCAGATGTGCTTGTCATTGTGGCATTGGATTGATCATCTTGTGGAAAATATGATTTCGTCATTATTTTTTACCTCCTTGTACGCGAATACGTGGATCGATTAAACCGTAAAGTACATCGACAAGGAAAATGGATACGATGAACAATGTACTAAATAATAATGTAATTGCCATAATGACTGAAAAATCATTTGTTGTAATCGATCTTACAAACTGATCACCAAGTCCCGGTACACCAAAGATATTCTCAATTGTTAACGTACCTGTTAAAATACTGGCTAACATTGGTACAAGAATTGTAATGACTGGAATGAGTGCATTACGCAATGCATGTCTGAATAAAACGGTATATGTAGAATTCCCCTTTGCTCGTGCCAGTAGTATGTAGTCCGAACTCAAAACTTCAATCATCTCTGCTCGAATGTATCGTGCTACTGTTGCAAGTACAACAGCTGATAGTGCCAATGACGGCAGGATAGCTGTAGATATGCCTTCCCATCCCGCAACAGGAAACCACTGTAACTTTACAGCAAACATATATTGTAATAAAACTGCCAATACGAAAGAAGGTACGGATATGGCAATAACTGAGATAAAAGTAGCTAAGTAATCCACCCATGTATTTTGTCTGGTTGCTGCAATAACCCCAAGTATCACACCAGCTAAAACACCAATAACCATCGCAATAAGCCCCATTTGAAACGATGGTACTAATCGTGGCTTAATTAAATCCCATACAGGCTGATTATCATATTGGAAAGAGTTACCAAAGTCACCCTTCATAACGTTTTTCATATAATTTGCATACTGTATAGGTAGTGGATCGTTCAAACCATATTTTTCATTCAACATGATTTTCTGATCTTCACTCAATTTTTCATCATTGAATGGTGATCCTGGCATTAATTTCATTAAGAAAAATGTAATCGTAATAATGATTAACAATGAAATCACCATATACAATAGACGCTTAATTGTATATCTAAGCATATATTCATTCCCCCTATGTTTAATTAACATTCCCTTCTAAATATTCAGAAATATTAACACAATTATAAACTTTGCGATTTTTAGAATCAATATTAATTTTATTTAACATTTCCTTATTTTTTATAAAAGCCTATTAAATCGGTATTCAAAGTCTAAAATATTTGTTAGAAAAAGTTCACAAATAACTGTTAATTATAAAAATTTGCGTTACAATATTGAAGAAACACTTAACTTGATATGAGGAAGATTCGATGAAAAAACTTAATCTTAATACAATTATTTACATTTTTATAACACCTATATTCACTTTTTGTATCTGGTCTATCACAACGCATACATGGCTCCATTTTATTAATACATTATTTGTACTTTCTATCATTATGACTATGTTTTCATTTTTACTACTACTCGTACAAGAAGGCATTTTTGATGTAACAAGCTATGGGTTTAGAAAGTTTCGTTACCAAATGATGCGCAAAAAAAATAGACATCTCTATGAAGAAGATGACTTTTATAACCCCAAATCTCCAAAACGCCAACATTATGCTGTACAATCTTGGATTAAACCGACATTGTTTGCTAACCTTACCTATATTATCCTTTCATTCATATTGGCATTTACCATTTAATTTGAGATCACTCGTAATCAATCACTATATTAAAAGCGTAAACACGACTATATTGACTATAATCGCGTTTACGCTTTTTTTAAGATTCGTTATATTTTTTAAAAACTAATACTGCATTATGTCCACCGAACCCTAAACTATTGCTCATAGCATAAGTAATATCATGTTCAACCGCTGTATTCGGTGTAATATCTAAGTCAATTTCTGGGTCAATCGCATTTGCATGTATAGTCGGTGCGATTTTTCCATCTCTGATCGATAAAATCGAGAAAATCGCCTCTACGCCACCAGTTGCACCTAATAAGTGACCTGTCATTGATTTTGTAGAGCTGATTTTTAAGGACTTGGCAGCTTCTCCGAATGTACGCTTGATCGCCTGAATTTCAAATAAATCTCCTACCGGGGTACTCGTTCCATGTGCATTTAGATATTGAATGGATTCTGGGGCGACATCAGCATCTTTTAACGCGGCTTCCATTGCACGCGCACCACCTTCTCCTTCCGGTGCTGGTGCTGTAATATGATGTGCATCTCCCGTTGTACCATAACCCACAATTTCTGCATAAATTGTTGCACCA
The DNA here is from genome assembly GCF_013463155.1 of Staphylococcus sp. 17KM0847. Lineage (NCBI taxonomy): Bacteria > Bacillati > Bacillota > Bacilli > Caryophanales > Staphylococcaceae > Staphylococcus > Staphylococcus xeri. The sequence goes on along the minus strand of NZ_CP040781.1, from coordinate 491,150 downwards.
CGTGCTTGTGCAGATTCTAATGATTCTAAAACAATAACTCCTGCACCTTCTCCCATCACAAAACCATCTCGACCTTCTTGGAATGGACGACACGCTGTTTCTACATCATCATTTGTGGACAATGCACGACTTGCACTAAATCCAGCGATAGACATATGTGTAATCGGTGCCTCTGTACCACCTGTAATCATCGCATCGGCATCACCACGCTCAATAAACTTAAATGCTTCTCCAATGGAATTTGTTGCTGTTGCACAAGCTGTTACCGTTGAACCATTGGGACCTTTGGCGCCAAGATCAATAGAAACCTGTCCTGAAGCCATATCTGGTATGAGCATTGGTACAAAAAATGGACTCACACGACGAGGACCACGCTTCTGTAACTGATCAAACGCTTCTTCAAATGTTTCCATGCCTCCAATACCAGAACCGATCCAAACACCAACGCGATCTGCATTCGATTCATCAATTTTTAGTCCTGAATCTTCCAATGCTTGACGCGCTGCAACGACTGCATATTGTGTAAAACGTGCCATTTTTCTTACTTCTTTTTTTGGAATAAAGTCCTCTATATCAAAGTCCTTGAGCTCTCCTCCAATATGTACTTGATAAGGTGTCGTATCAATACGCGTAATTTTATCAATACCATTCACACCGTTTAAAGCATTGTTCCACATTGTAGGCACATCATTTCCAATAGGTGATAATGCACCTAAACCAGTTACTACAACACGTTGTTTCTTTACCATTCGTTCTCCTCCTCTTTTTATTTGCCCCAGCGAATCACTATTGATCCCCAAGTCAATCCACCGCCAAATCCTACTAATACAAGTATATCGTCATCTTTAAGATTTCCGTGATCACGTTCCTGTCCGATACTTAAAGGGATAGATGCTGCCGATGTATTACCATACTTATCAACAGATACACTCATCTTCTCTTTAGGTAAGTTTAATCTTTGACGTGCTGACTCCATGATACGAATATTCGCTTGGTGTGGAATAAACATATTAATATCATCTGCTGTTAAATTTGCTTTTTCAACAACGCGCGTAGAAGACTCACCCATTATACGCACAGCAAATTTAAACACTTCCCGTCCGTTCATTCGAATCAGATCTGTATCTTGCTCCTGATACAAATATTTACCTCCGATACCGTCAGAACCCAGTTCATAACTTAGAATACCACGGTTACCTGATACTTCGCCAATAATCGCTGCACCAGCACCATCACCAAATAAAATAGCTGTACCACGATCGTTTAAATCTGTAATTTTAGATAACTTATCCGCACCAACAACTAAAATATTTTGATAATCACCCGATAGTATAAATGCTCTTGCTGTTATAATGCCATACATAAAACCCGTGCAAGCTGCCAACTGATCCATAGAGGCTACTTTTTTCAATCCTAAACGTTCTTGCAACATATTGGCTACGGTCGGAAAACGATGATCTCCTGTTGAAGTTGCAACAATGATCATATCTACATCTTCAGCTTGAATACCCGCATCTTCTATCGCTCTTAAACTTGCTTCATATGCCAAGTCAGATGTATCTTGGTCTTCATCTGCCCATCTGCGTTCTTTAATTCCTGTCATTTGTGAAATCCACTCATCTGACGTGTCAAGATATGCCTCAAAATATGCATTATCCACTACACGTTCTGGAACATAAGCGCCAAATCCTTTAATTCCTACATTCATGGTTTGAACACCTTCTTCATAATTTTAATACCAGGTATTAATTTAACACAAGGTACTAAATAATGACAAGCCAGATACTCATCATCATGACTATACAAACGTACAAAAGATATTTATAATAGTATTATCAGTAAATATGGAGGCTAGACATAATGAAATATATCATCACATTCATTTGGGCTGTACTATTATTTGAGATGGTTAACTTTGTATTGAATAGCTTAGGTGGTGGTGGTCCACTTAATCTTGTTGCTCCAATTGGTCTTGCTGTATTTGTTTTTATCATTATTTTTATTATTGATATTGCCGGACGATCAAACAATAACCACCAATCAACTGAATCACATTAAATAAAAAGCGTCGATGAAGCACTAAAACACTTCATCGACGCTTTTTCAGTTATGATTCTATTGATTCAGGTCGCTCAATATTAAATTGAATTTTGCCATCTTGTAAATAACCATATACTTTTGTTCCTTCAGGCAAGCTATCTTTAATCATTAAGCGTGCCAACGGTGTTTCTACATGTCTTTGGACAAAGCGCTTCAATGGACGTGCACCAAACTCTGGCTCATAAGCTGTCTCTCCCATCCATTGTTCTGCTTCATCTGTCATCTCTATTGTAATGCGTTGATCCATTAAACGCATATTTAAATTTGTTAAAATCTTATCCACAATCATCTGCATATCACTTACTGATAATGGGCGGAATAACACAATATCATCCATGCGGTTTAAAATTTCTGGCTTAAAGTATGCATTTAAACTATTCATCACTGCTTTTTCAGTTTCTTCAGTAATAACACCTGAATTTTTTACATTTTCCAATAAGATTTGTGAGCCAATATTACTTGTCATAATGATGATTGTATTTTTAAAATCTACACTACGTCCTTTAGAATCCGTCAATCGCCCTTCATCTAAAATTTGTAGTAATACATTAAAAACATCAGTATGTGCTTTCTCAACTTCATCAAGCAGAATAACAGAGTAAGGGTTACGTCTTACTGCTTCTGTTAATTGACCACCTTCATCATGACCAATATAACCTGGAGGAGCACCAATTAATCGAGACACCGCGTGTTTTTCCATATACTCACTCATATCGATACGAATCATATGCTTTTCAGAATCAAACAGTGTTGAAGCCAGTGATTTAGCCAACTCTGTTTTCCCCACTCCTGTAGGTCCTAAGAATAAAAATGAACCAATTGGACGATTTGGGTCTTTAATACCTGCTCTCGCTCGAACAACGGCATCTGATACAAGATCGACAGCGCGGTCTTGACCTACAACGCGTTTGTGTAAAATATCTGATAAGTTGAGTAACTTTTCGCGTTCAGTTTCCACAAGTTTCGACACGGGAATACCTGTCCACTGACTGACAATCTCACCAATCTCTTCATCAGTCACAACTTCGCGAATGATACGTTCCCCATCTTCTCCTTGAGATTCCTGAAATGCTGCTTCTAATTCTTTTAACTCTCTTTCCAGTTCTGGTATTTTACCGTGCTGTAAGACTGCCGCTTTTTCAAGATCATAATTGTTTTCAGCATCTTCCAATGCTTTACGACTTTCATCAAGTTCCGCACGCTTGTCTTGAACTTTAGCTATTTTTTCTTTTTCTTCTTCTACACGTGCCTGTAACTGTGATTGTTTTTCTTTTTCTTCAGCAAGTTCTTCTTGTAACTCTTTTAAGCGCATACGACTTGCATCATCAGATTCTTTTTTTAATGCATTTTCTTCAATTTCAAGCTGCATGACACGACGATTGGCTTGATCGAGTTCTGTTGGATTAGATCCCATTTCCGTACGAATGGTTGCTGAAGCTTGATCGACAAGGTCTATCGCTTTATCTGGTAAAAAGCGATCTGTAATATAACGATCTGATAGCTCTGCTGCAGCTACTAATGCACGGTCTTGAATACGCACACCATGATGCACTTCATAACGTTCTTTAAGTCCACGCAAAATCGAAATCGTATCTTCAATATTCGGCTCTTTGACATTAACCTTTTGAAAACGACGCTCTAAGGCTGAATCTTTCTCAATATATTCACGATATTCATTCAGTGTTGTTGCACCGATACAATGCAGCTCTCCTCTTGCCAACATTGGTTTTAACATATTTCCAGCGTCCATTGCACCATCAGTTTTACCTGCACCAACAAGCATGTGAATCTCATCAATAAATAATAAAATACGTCCGTCAGATTCTTTTACTTCTTTTAATACTGCTTTAAGTCTTTCTTCAAATTCACCACGATATTTTGCACCTGCTACTAACGCACTTAAATCAAGTTCAAACACTGTTTTATCCAGCAGTGATTCTGGTACATCTTTTTTTACAATACGCTGTGCCAGTCCTTCAACAATCGCTGTTTTACCAACACCCGGCTCACCGATTAATACAGGGTTATTTTTTGTTTTACGACTTAAAATACGAATCGTGTTACGAATCTCTTCGTCTCGACCAATAACAGGATCCATATTGCCTTTGCGCACTTCTTCTACTAAATCACGGCCATATTTAGATAATGCTTCATAGTTTACTTCAGGATTTTGTGTTGTCACGTGATTACCTCCTCTAATTTTTTTAATGATTTCTTTAATAGCTTCTTCTTTATATTGCACAAAAGATTGTGTCGTTGGGTCAGTATCTATTGCTGCACGTAGCATATGTTCCATAGAGATAAATTGATCATCGTATTCGTGCATATATTGTTCTGCTTTATTCAATAATGTATGTGTTTGTTGTGAGAGATATTGACCATATTGTACATGATCTCCAGATACTTTCGGATACTGCTTCAACTTTTGTTCGTATGCTTTTTCAAGTGCCTGTGTATCTACCTTGGCACGCTCTAATATGGTATGAAATAAGCTATCTTGTATTTCTAATATTGCTTTTAAAATCGCTTCAACTTCAATATTTGTTAATTGATATGTCTGTGTGTATTCTATTGCTTTTTGTAAAGCACTTTGAATAGAATGTGTCATCTTATTAATATCCAAAATGAATCACTCCTCTATTTTCAAATCACCAAAGCGTCAATTTGACTTTGACTTTCTTTGACCTTAATTAAATTATAACGCCCTTTAATCTAAAAATCAACTCAAACAAATGATACGTTAGTGAATAAATTTCTTATGTTCTATACACTAGATTAAAGGATTATACTTTCCCTTCATTTAATTCACCCCACAATAAGTTAAAAGGAGCGAAACAGAAAGATTTTTATAAAAAGCTTTCGTAGTCTCGCTCTGGTAAGTTGTGATTAGGCGTAAAAAGATTGTCAAATGTATTTTTACTTCAGACACCCTTCACAAATATTTATTCATTTATTTAGAATCATTTTTCTATGTCCGGTCCCTACAACTTTTTACGCTTACTCTTTATTATACTTTTCAATTGTACGGATAATCTCATTGTTCAATGCGCGTACACCATCTGCCTCTAAATGAATACCATCAGGTGCGAAATAATTTGGATGTCCTTCTGATCTTGAATACCAATCAACAAGTTGCACGTTGTCTCTCTTTTCAGCTGCTTTAGCAAATAGTTCATTGACATGTGTTTCATAGTCGCGAGGTACTCTTGTATTCACAATATAAACTTGCGCTTTATCGAATAACCCTAATAATGTATCCAGTTGTTCTTTTGTGAAGTCACCATTTGTCCCCAACTCTAAAACAACGATATCATCCGGATCTTTATACTCTGGATAACTTTCACGTACAAGAGGAATTGCTTGTACAAGTTGACGACCAATTAGACCGTTAATACTTGCATTAGGCACTTTTTCTTTAAATGCATCTCCAATATCAACCATAACTGAATCTCCAATCAGTAGTGGCTTCCAGTGCGCATAAGGTGATTTATGCCCCTTCACTTCTAAACCATCTATCTTTATCGTATCGAGTGGGATGGGTGTTGCAATATATTTTTCAACTTCATCTGTGTTAATTGCTGTCGTATGTGCTTTCTCTTTAGACAAACCATTAAATACACCTGCTAAAATTAAAATCGAAGGCACAAGCAATAAGATGACCAACCACGTACGTTTGACATTGCGCAATTGCCAATGTTTAAGATGGCGAAAATCAAAAATATGAAAGCCTTTTTGGCGAAAGGGGGTTTCAATCCAACGATATGAGAATTCTGCCATAGCAATCGTTAATATCACTTCAATCATATAGGCATAATTCGGTAATTGTCCCTGTACAAATTGATGTTGTACAAAAACAATAATTGGATAATGCCATAAATAAAGACTGTATGAGCGTGAACCAATATATGTAAAGAGAGGATTACCTAGTAATTTTGCAAACCAACCACTAGGGTGCACTGCACTTGCGATAACGCCGAGTGTTAGAAAACTAATCCATCCAAAGCCACCATAATACAACCAATGATGTGTATCGCTGACATATCGAAAACAAATTAACACACCTAATAGTGTTACAACACCAATACTGTCAATCACTACTCTAGCTTTTACAGCTGTCTGTACTTTTAGCTTGAAAGCAGGCCATACAAATGCAAGTAAAACACCAAGTAATAAAGTTTGTAAACGTGTATCTGTTCCAAAGTATACACGCGCAACATTACCCTGTGGCTCATACATTACACCCATTGCAATCATAGACAAAACAATACAAGTGAGTAATACATATAATATAGGTTTGATTCTCTTGATAAAATAGAGCATGATTAATAAAATAATTGGAAAGCACAAATAGAATTGTTCTTCAATGGCTAATGACCACAAATGTTTAAGTGGTGCGACTTCAAATTGTGCAAAGTAATCCACATCCTGAAAGATATACCACCAGTTGCTGATATAAAAAAGAGCAGCAAAAGCATCGCCACGCACTGCTTTAACCTCTCCCGGTGCAGCAAATAATGTCAAAATCAAGACGACCATAATTAAAAAGATAACTGCTGGAACAAGTCGCTTCAAACGTCTTATCCAAAATGCCCATAAGTCAATGTAATGATTGTTGTGATATTCCGTTAATAATAAACTGGTAATCAAATAGCCTGAAATCACAAAAAATGTATCTACACCTAAAAATCCACCTGGTAACCATTGTGGATTTAGATGATAGATAATGACTGCTATCACAGCGATAGCACGTAATCCATCCAATCCGGGCATATAACGTGTTGATAACGAATGATGCGAAGGTTTATCAAAATTCCACATAACGATCATTCTTCCCTCGTAAATAATAGTCAAAAATACTTATTTATTATAATATATTAATTGTATGAACAAACTTTATCAATATATCTTTTGCTTTAAACCTAGAAAAAAGGACTGAAACATATTATTATTCGTTCAGTCCTTTACACTTTATTTATAATACATAGCTTTAAACTACTTTTGATTAGTTTACGCCTAATGCAATTTTAGCATAGCGTGACATCATATCTTTATTCCATGGCGGATTCCATACGATGTTAACTTCAGTATCTTTTATTTCTGGTAGCTCACCTAGTGCTGTTTTTACCTGATCCACAATTTGTGGCCCTAACGGACAACCGATTGATGTCAATGTCATCTCAACGGTACAAAGACCATCATCGTTTAAATCAACTTTATAAACAAGACCTAGGTTGACGATATCAATACCCAACTCAGGATCAATAACGTTTTCTAACGCACCTAAAATACTGTCTTTTAATGCCTCTTCCATGCCTATCACCTCTTTTTAATATAACTACTATCAATATATCAAAATCACCACATTTCGACAATAAAATGCTATGATATTGATACGTTGAAACTTTTAGACTTAGGAGAAAATTATGAAGAAACACTTAATATGCTTGGATTTAGATGGAACTTTATTGAATGATGAAAAAAACATCTCTGATTATACCTTTCGTGTATTGAAAACACTCCAACAACAAGGTCACTATATTATGATTGCCACAGGTCGTCCATATCGTGCTAGTAAACTTTATTATAATCAACTCGCACTTAACACACCTATCGTTAACTTTAATGGTGCTTTTATACATCATCCTCTTGATACTCATTTTCCAACTTATCATGAACGCCTTGATGAAGGCTTAGCTATGAGTATTATTGATACATTAAAAAAGATGAATATACAAAATATTATTGCTGAAGTCGGAGATCAAGTTTATATTGATCGTCCAGATGCTCGACTTTTCGACGGTTTTAGTATGGGCAATCCCAATGTTAAAATGGGAGATTTATGTGAATTATTACACGAAGACCCTACAAGTCTTCTCGTTGAAGCGGAAGAACATATGATTCCACGTGTCAAACAAGTCCTCACTCGCTTTTATGCTGAAAATATTGAACATCGACGTTGGGGTGCCCCCTTTCCTGTTATAGAATTAGTCAAACGTGGCATAAGTAAAGCCGTTGGTATCGATGTCGTACGCAAATACCTCGGTATTGACCGCAATGAAATCATCGCATTCGGTGATGAAGATAACGACCTTGAAATGATTAAGTACGCCAAACATGGGGTAGCAATGGACAATGCAATTCACGAATTAAAATATGTCGCCAAAGAAACAACATTATCTAATAACGATGACGGTATTGGCGTCTATCTCAATCACTTTTTCAACTTAAATATACCAAAATAACACTATATGAGGAGGATTAACTATGAAAAAACAAAAAATTGTGGTTATAGGGGCTGTTGCTGGTGGAGCAACAAGTGCAAGTCAAATTCGTCGCCTAGATTCAGACAGCGATATTATTATTTATGAAAAAGATCGTCATATGAGTTTTGCCAATTGTGGCTTGCCTTATTACCTGGGAAATATTGTAACTTCACGTGATCAACTTCTGCCATTAACACCTGACACTTTTTATGATAAGAAACAAATTACCGTCAAGTTACAACATGAAGTGACTGGTGTAGATACTGATACACAAGTCATTACAGTTAAAAATCATCAAACAGGAGAAGTCATCAAAGACACTTACGACACCCTTATATTAAGTCCGGGGGCTCGGGCAAGACAACTGGATTTCAATGTACCACACCTTTTTACATTGCGTAATATGGAAGATACAGATAAGATTGAATCTTATATTACATCACACAATGTAAAAAATGCGCTCATTGTTGGTGCGGGTTATATCAGTTTGGAAGTATTAGAAAATTTATATCATCGTGGTATATCTCCTACGCTCATTCATCGCTCAGAAACAGTCAATAAACTTATGGATCAAGATTTAAATGATGTCATCTTTTCTGAACTGGATGCACGTCATATTCCATATCGTCTCAATGAAGAAATTAAAACGATCGAGGGTCACACCGTTACCTTTACATCTGGTATCACTGAAACATATGATATGATTATTGCTGGTGTGGGTGTCTTACCAAACTCTGAATTCCTGCATACATCTGACATTCATAGAGATGAAAACGGTTATATCCCAGTCAATGCACGTTTTCAAACCAATATTGAAAATATATATGCAGTAGGTGACATTGTTACCCATCATTATCGTCATGTTGATTTACCTGCACATGTTCCACTTGCTTGGGGGGCGCATCGTGGCGCTAGTATCATCGCTGAACAAATTGCTGGTAATCAAGATGTTATATTTAAAGGGTATCTTGGCTCTAGTATCGTAAAGTTTTTTGATTATACATTAGCAAGTACAGGTATATCCCCTACTGAACTTGATCATTTTGACTATGAAATGGTTGAAGTTATGAATGGTACACATGCCGGATACTATCCCAACAATAGTCAAATCCGTTTGCGTGCATATTACGATAAACATACACGCCAACTTTTACGTGCTGCAGCAGTAGGTAAAGCTGGTGTAGATAAGCGTATAGACGTTTTATCGATGGCCATGACGTATAATGCAACAATAGATGATTTAACTGAATTCGAAGTAGCATATGCACCACCATATAGCCATCCAAAAGATTTGATTAATATGCTTGGCTATAAAGCTCGACCATAACCCATACACACAATATAAAAAGTCAACTTTCATATGATAGCTACAAATTGAAAGTTGACTTTTATTAATTATATTAGTGAAAAAGTGATGTGATAGGTCCCCATGGTAGTATCGTTCCAAGTACTACTGTAACAATAACAATAATCCACGTCCAAATAAATAATCGGCGACTCGATACATGTTTCTTTTTACGTGTAATCGTCACTTCCATTAAACCTACAACAGTTAAACCTGCTACCATTTTCAATGTCAATAGCATATGACTTGCATCAGCACTTGTAAAAGCTTTAGCAATCAGCCACAAGCCCGTTACTAATACAAAAATCATAAATAAACGCATTGTCATATGTAGTGGCTTAAATAATGGTGTTGCACCTTGTTTGCTCGAAAAGTTTTCATATGTTGCAAAAAATAGAATTAACAACATAATAAAACTGATAATGTGTAAATTAATTAATACCATAGCGTAAAATCCTCCTTTATAAATACCTTACATATCATACCACAGCTCAAAGGTTATAGGATAGAAATCAAAATATAACAAAAGAGTGGGACAGAAATCTCACATATGAAAGATTTCATCATCCCACCCTTATCAAAACGATTAAAATTGAATGCACCTATACCTGACACGCAATCAATAAATATTTATTCAGTGAAGTCTCACGTCCTCACTTTAAAACCATGTCATCTATTGATTATTTTCTGGCGCAATAAATGTTGTCAGTGTACCAATGTTATCAATTGTCACTTTCACTTCATCCCCCGGTTGTAAAAACTTAGGTGGATTCATGCCTGCACCAACACCTGCTGGCGTACCTGTTGCGATAATATCTCCCGGATGTAACGCAACATATTTAGAAATTTCTTCTATTAATTCATCAATTTTCAATATCATTTGTGATGTATTACCATCTTGACGAATTTCATTGTTGACTTTTGTCACAATATTAACATTTTCAGGTGTTGGCATTTCATCTTTAGTGACAATATACGGGCCCATAGGACAACCGCCTGTTAAACTTTTAGATAGGAATGCTTGATCTTGTGCTTTTTGTGCTGTGCGGTCTGTAATATCATTGATAATTGTGTAACCATAAACATAATCAAGTGCTAGACCTTTAGGAATCTTCTCTCCAGATTTACCAATAACAACACCCAGTTCACCCTCATAATCTAACGTATCTGTAATATCTTTATGATTCGGAATCGTTGCTTTGTCTCCAGTTAAAGAAGATGCTGCTTTTGTAAAGACATATAAGCGCTCTACATCATGATCCAGCTCTTCTGCATGTGCTTTATAATTACGCCCAAAAGCAATTACATTATTAGGTGGCGTGACAGGTGGTAAAAATGTAATATCTTCATATTGTACTTTATACGCCTCTGCTTTACCACTCTCTTCAGCCGCTACAACAGCTTTACGAACTTGTTCTTGGAAATGTACTGTTTGATTATGTTGCAATCCTTCTAACAACGTCTTAGGTTGAAATTCTGCATCGCTAAAATCAGCAAATACTTTTTTCAAATCCCACGCTGCTTCTTCTCGTTTTACTTTCACACCATATGATGTTTCACCATTGTGGTTGAATGATAAAAATTTCATCCATAATCAGCTCCTAACGTATATCTTATTGTCATTATAACGAAAATTTTAGATAAATCACAAATTTTTGTCATTATATCAATCAAATATGAATTTCACCAAATTTAAAAAAGTATAATGAGCCTGATACAGGTTGTTTCAGCGTAGTTTCTAATGCTTTTTGGTAATATTGCATCTGAATCTGATACTTTTCTTTTAATTGTTGTGCAAGCTCCGCATCCGTTATCCCTTTTCGACGGACAAAAACATCTGTCTTATAGTCTACAAAATAATACGCATTTCCTTCTTTAAAAACCAGATCAATCATACCTTGAATAATAGAAGACCCTTGATGTCCCTTTTCTGTATCTATTGCGGCTTGGTTAACAATAAATGGTAACTCTCGATAACATACATCACTTTGTGCAATACGCATATACAAATCACTCTGGATAAAACGCAAAACGTCCTCCACCGCAATGTCGTTGATCGCCTCACCTTCAATAATTGCATGTGCTACCAAATCATCAAAATATGCATATAACTCTTGTTCTGTTAAACGTGTTTCTTTAAAAGGTAGATGTTGCATCACTGTATGCATCAACGTCCCTCTTTCTGCTGCATTACGCTTTGTTTCTTGTAAAAATTGTGGCCTTTCATATGTTGCGACACCTATACGGTATTGACGGATACGATCATAATTAGTATCTGCTTGTTCTGTTTCAAGTTGACGTTTAATCTCTGAGACAGACTGCTTTGATGGCTGAGTTATCGCCTGATCATAGGGATATTCAAACAGTAATCGCTCTTGAATCTGATCGGCTAAACTTTGGTCAGCTGAAGGTTGTGTTGCTTTTGTTTTTAATATCTCAACAGACGGTTGTGTCGCATATTCATCTTCTTCTGTTAACGATAAAAGATCACTTGCTTCAATATGATTCAACGTAACGTATGGTGTCATATACTTTGGTAATTTTGCTATCGGAGGTGAAAACTGCTGATTTTTCAAAAGATGTGTCGACAAATGTTTGCTAAGTATACTATAAATTAATTCAAATGGATGTTTTGCATTAAAACGATCAATTGTCATTAAACGATTGTTGGATATAGGTCGTGTAGATAATTGATTCAACGTTTCTTCTTTATCTACTGTACCAATTAAGTAAAGCTGTTCTTTAGCACGCGTTAACGCTACATAGATTAATCTCATCTCTTCAGAAATCAATTCTTTTCGATTTACTAAATGAATCGCCATAGAGATTAAAGATGGATAAACGCGCGCCTGTTTTACATCGTAATAGTGCAAACCTAAACCTTCATGCTGGTTTAACAAAACAGGACGTGTTAAATCTTGTGTATTAAATTTTCGACTCAACCCCGAATAAATAACAAACGGAAATTCTAGCCCTTTACTACTATGTACAGTCATTAAGCGCACGACATTATCATTTGGGCCAATAATATTTTCTTCACCAAAATCTTTTCCACGTTCAATCATTTCATCAATAAAGCGAATAAATTGAAACAATCCTCTAAAACTTGAATTGTCAAACTCTATCGCCCGATTGAATAAACCATGCAAGTTCGCACGACGTCCCTTTCCTCCAACTAAACCACTAAAATATTGAATTAAATAATGATCATTATATATTTTATCAATCAACTGATATACAGGATGTTCTTGGCTATACGTACGATACATCTCAATATCTCTTAAAAATTGTTTTAATCGATGAACTAATTGAGATTCTGATTCAGACGCTTGTATATATTTTTGTATTGACTGATAAAAATAGTTTTCGTAAGGTGCAATCACTCTAATTTGCGCCAGTTCTTCCTCCGTAAATTGATAAATTACAGAACGCATTAAACCTACTAAATAAATGTCTTGTAAAGGATTATCAATCGTTCTTAAAAATGACAACATCAAACGCACTTCAGTCTGATCGAAATAACCTTGTTTACTTTTAGCAAATAATGGGATATTCGCATCTTTAAATACTTGCTGGATATGTCTAACATTTCCCATAGTGGATTCCAAAATCACAATATCCCTATATGTTGCCGCACGATATGTTTGTGTTTTGATGTCATATACTTGTTGCGTTTCCAGTATTGTTTTCACTTGTTGTACAATCATATGCGCTTCTTGTTCATACGAATCCATATCTGATTCATCATCTTTAATGACTGCATTCAAATGGATAGGCTGATTGACTTCATCAAACGGCGCACCATAATACAAACTTGCCGCTTCATCATAATCTATCTCACCGACTGTCATATCCATCATATGTTTAAATAGATAGTTCGTTGTCGATAGCACTTCTTTACGAGAGCGAAAGTTTTGCGACAAATCAATACGCCAACCACTTGAATGATCAGGTTGATTGAATTGTTGATACTTTTCGATAAATAAACTAGGATCTGCTTGACGAAATTTATAAATTGATTGTTTGACGTCTCCTACCATAAATAAATTCCCATTAGATGCATCGCCACGTTTAATACTTGCGATAATCTTCTCTTGAACACGATTTGTATCTTGATACTCATCGACTAAAATTTCTTCAAACTGTGCACGATACTGTGCTGCAACATCAGACGGTGTACCATCTTCATTATATAAAATACGTAATGCAAAATGTTCATAATCGGAAAAGTCTATAATATTTCTTGCTCGCTTAACTTCATCAAACGCAGCCATCACATCTTGCGTTAATGTTGCTAAGTACGCAACTCTCGGTGCGAGTTCATTCAGCTCTTCTACCAATGTTGCCTCATCTCTACTCACCATCTCCGCCTTAACGCGATTTAAATATTGTTTAAAACGATCATAGGATGCTTTAGCACTTTCATACTGTGCATTAGCACTAGGATCTTTACTCACTGCCGACGGTTTTCTCGGTATATTTTTTAAGTCATATTCTTGTAATGCCTTCTTATCAACAATCATGTCATTTAAAAGTGTACGTAAAAATTGACGCTGCCCTTCAATATGTGCGTGTTGCTTATCACACTCTGCTATGAGTTCAAATTGCTCATATGCCTGTTCCAACTCATCTTGTGCAGCCTCTAAATAAAGACGAATATAGGTATTTAAAATATCAAAATAATGCTGTTGCTTTTCTTTATCACAATACGGTTGGCTAAGATTCAACAACCAAGATTGAGGATCTGGATTAGCAACACTAAAATAATACAACTGCTTAATAATCCCTCGCAATGCATCATCATTTCTATCTGATCCCAATTGCTCAACTAACGCTACAAACTCAGGATTTAATGTTTCATAGTGTTGTTCAAAGACGTCATCTATTACCTGTTCTAATAATAATGTATTCTCCACTTCGCTCGCTGTACGGAAGTTGGGATCAATATTGAGTTGATCATAATGCTGCTGAATCAGTTTTAAACAAAAACTATGCAGTGTTGACATTTGGGCTTGATGAATTTTAACACGCTGATTATTTAAGTGTTGGTTGGTTGGATCTTCTAATGCAGCCTGTTGAATTCGAGCTTCTACGCGGTGCTTCATCTCACGTGCGCTCATATTTGTAAATGTCACAACAAGTAAGCGATCAACATCGATACCGTCTCGTAATATTTTTTGAATGATACGTTCTACTAAGACTGCTGTTTTGCCAGATCCTGCAGCAGCAGCCACAAGCACATCTTGCCCTGTCGCATAGATACTTTCCCACTGCGCATCCGTCCACTGCACATCTGCTGGTTTTGTTGGAATCATCGCGTTTCCTCCTCATCTTTCTCACACTTCAATATCTCAAGTGGTTTAATATGTTCATTCACTTGGCGATACTTAGGTGTATCAATCATGCTATCCACATGGCAAACCGATTTATACTGACAATACTGACAAGGCAACGTATTCTTAAACTTTAATGGGGCTACCGCTGTATGACCTTCCATAATATGTGTTGCTGTCGTTACGAAGTTACGTTTATTTCGTTCAATTAACCGATAAATTGTCTGCTCATCTGCAACAGTACTATTTGAGTCGAACCCCCCATTTTTGTTCAACTTAATAGGTACAATGTCTGAGCCAACGCCTTGCTCTAAACGTTGATCATAAGCTTCTATAACATCAGAGTCACTATTTAATAAACCTTGTAACTGATAAGACTTTAAGAAGGTGGTTTGGTGATCTTCTTTGTCTGCCTTGTCCCAGTTTCGCTTTTTGTCTTTAAACTTATGAACATGCATATACAAAAAGCCACCAGGCTTAACATCCCCTACTAAATTTAAGCGTGATTTATTTTGCAATACGACATCCATATAAGTCATCATTTGCATTTGCAGTCCATAATACACTTTCACTAAATCTAGCTTGGCACTTGTGTTAGACGATTTATAATCAATAATATTCACAAAGCTTTTCCCATTGTGTTCATAGAGATCAATACGATCAATTTGTCCTCTCACATTAATTGGAATACCTTGTTCCGTCATTAATGGCATAGCATATAGCTCATCTTCTGAACGAGGTGCTTTACGAAATGCTTTTTCAAATGCAATAGGATGAAATTGAGAATAGGTTGTTTGATGTTTCATTGCTTTTAATGTTGCTTGAACAATCTCACCAATACGGCGTGATAAATAACGATAATATGATGTTGCATTTAATAAGTTAAACTGTACCTGTGGTAAATATATGTCAAGTGCCTCTTGTGTTAATGTTTGGATTTGTTGCGGAGATAATTGGTTGAAACGCCCTTCCACTTTTTCTGCAATATAGCTTAAAACATCATGAAAAATAGTTCCAAGATCAAAATTTTGCAATTGATATTTCGTACGTTCATTAAGTTTTAATCCATGAGAAACATAATGTTTAAATGGACAACTATTATAACGCTCAAATCGAGATACACTCGCATTCATCGTCTGACCATATAAATCATAAGTCAGTTGCTGACTCAGTTGAGTGGTATCATTGGTATACTCCAGTGATGTTGTCAAGTGCGCCATTCCTGATTGTAATGTATCTTCTTGTACCATTATTCGATACAGTTCAAACCAACCATCTGCTACTACTTTACCTTCTAACCATGCACGTAATGCTTCAAATAAATGCACTTTAGATTGATGAGGATGAGCAATAAGTCGCACCATATCTGCTGAATTTTGTTGTCCAATATTTAACACACTCAACATGGGCAAAATACTCTGAACCTCTTGAATATATGGACTCGGTTCTTTTTCAGCGCCTGCACTATCCATCAAGCTATATGTCAACGTGATATGTTTTTGTGCTCGAGTCATTGCACAATAACAAACAAATGCTTCATCCATCTGTAATACATCTGTTGTCGGGCTTAGTGATACACCTGCATATTGCTCCAAATCTTTTTTCTCATCATCTGATATGAGATGATGCCCACTCATTGTTCGTGGCATCACCCCGTCATTCATCCCTACTAAATAAACATGACATTTATTTTCAACTTTAGCGAAATCCATGGTACCAATTGTCACTTGATCTAAAGTTTGAGGTATCATTGAAAATTCAAGTGTATTCAGCCCAACATCTAACACTTCTAAAAAGCGTGTTCGGGATAATGGTTGTTCATCAAATACCGCAACAGTTTCATCTAAAATACGGATTAAACCTTTCCATATTTGATCGATTTCTTCTGCTTGTTCATATTGTCCTTGAGTATCTAAAATATCTCTTTGCGTCATCAGCTGATTGGGAAGTTCAAATGCTTCCATGACTTTATAAAATGCTGTTGCATAGTCGCGTGCATGCTTACCTTTTGATAGTTGCTCTTCAAACATTAACAGTTTTCCGATGACATCTTCTTTCATTGCGATAACACGTTGGAATAGCTCTACATCATCACTTGACATTTTTTGATGCTGTTTGAATCCCATCTTTTTAAAGTCCTCTAATTGAAAATATTGTTTATCAAACCACCGTTCCCCATATATACCACGTTCTATCGCATAATTTTCTAATAGATCAATTAAATAACGACTATCGGTAAAATGTTGTGTTAAGATATTCGTTTTAAGCAAACGCATCATTGGTTCAAATTGCCAATTTGTACGCAGCACTTCGATTAAACTTAGAAACATTTCCATAATTGGATGATGTATCATAGATTTCTTTTGATCGATATTGTACGGAATATCATGTTGCATCAAAATAGATTCTAATAAATAAATATAGTTTGGATCTCTATATAAAATGGCAATATCGTTATATCTATAATGATTTTGACGTACATCCTCCAAAATATGCCGTGCAACTTCAGTGACTTCCTCTCTCATAGACGCTGCTTCTAGTATTTGAACACCTTGATCTTCCACTTGTATAGATTGGGGTTGTAGCGCATCAAACTGCGATTCAATCGCCTTTAAACTCTCAGATTTAAAACGATGTGTATGTTCAAAGCGATGTATATCCAAAGTATTTTGGGTATTAACGGCGATATCTTGAATACGTTTCAGTGATTCCGAAGTCTTGCGAAACATACTGAGCTCATGATGATCACCATTAGTTGTCAACAATACTGTTACACACTTAGCTTGTTGTACTAACGCTTCAATAATTTGATATTCTTGTATAGAAAAACTGTGAAAACCATCAATATAAATTTCTGCACGACGTAACCAATCAGAATGAGGGATTAAATGAATAAAACGATTCATCAAACCTTCAGCTGTAATATATTCTTCTCCAAGACGTTCTTTTAAGCACTCATAGACTAATCCGATATCATGCAATTTATCTCGTGTTCTACGCTGTAATCGGGAATCTTCAGATACTGCTTTAACCCGCTCCGCATCCACAGCATATTTTTCAAAGTCTTGAATTTGTTCATGTATTTTTGTACTAAAACCAAGATACTTCACTTGCGATTTATACAATTTTAATTTTGACTGTACTGACTGCAAAATATCGTATGTCATCATTTCAGTAGCAGATAATGATAAGCGTGTTTCACAAACGCCCCCCACCTCTTGAAATATGCGATGACTTAAACGCTCAAAATGTAGTACTTCAGCACGTAAGCTGCCTTTTAAATCCGGATCGTTGACAAAAGCTTGTTCATATAAGTATGTCCCTTGGGCTTGTGTAATAATAACAATAGGGTCTCCGAGTGGTGCAGCTTGTATTTTTTCTTTAATTTCACGCATCATAGCAGTACTTTTACCCGTTCCTGCTCTTCCTATAAATGTACGAAACATAGTGTCCCCTCTCGATTCAACTGTTCTAAAAAGTGTTTTCTTATTGTGTTTTATTATAACATTATTAGTTAAAAAATAGCGTGCATAATAAAAGCTTAGCGTTGAATAAAATTGATTCAACACTAAGCTCAAAGGGCTATGCTTGTTTTTCAGTATGATCTGGATTGAAATTGAATTTAAAGTCACTAAACGGCCAAAATCTGACAAAAACCTTTCCAACAATTTGATCTTTATCAATCAAACCAATAGTACGACTGTCTTTACTGATTTCTCTATTGTCTCCCAATACTAAATACTTATCTTCCGGGATTTTATACTGTCCTTTACTTCCTGCCAATGATTGTGAATTGACCGGACCTGTAATTTCATCATATGTTTTATGTTTCATATTATAATCTAAATATGGTTCTTTTACTTTTTTGCCATTTAAGTAAAGTTGATCGTTTTTATATTCAACATGATCCCCGGGTTTGCCAATAATACGCTTCACATAATCGGATGAATCATCTGCGTGGAATACAATAACATTACCATTATCCAGATGTCCTAATGTCTTACCGATTTTATTAACAATCACGCGATCACCATCTTTTAATGTTGGATCCATCGAATCTCCTTGTACATTATACGGTCTAACGATAAACGTATACAGTAAACCAACAATAATTAATGCTAGACCTATCGAAATAATCCATTCAACTGCTTCTTTTTTCACTTTTGACACCTCTCTTGAAATCAAACTTTAATTGTAAAATTTTAGATAAATCATATTATACATTGTTATTCCACCTTTTAAAAATTAGGATTATCTCATTTTATTTTTAGCAATCCAAATGATGGTCTTCAATTTCTATTTCAATATTTTATCATAAAATTTTTTCAGCGTTACTGACGCTATTCATTTTACACTGTAAAGATCATAAAAGCCATCAGTGCGTGCAATAATGAAAGACATTATTACACGACTCATGGCTTAGCTTGATTGATATTGTACCTACAATTATAAACGCGCTTCTAAATCTTTTTTCTTATCTTCAAATCCAGGTTTACCTAATAATGCGAACATATTTTGTTTGTACGCCTCTACACCTGGCTGATTAAACGGATTAACACCTAATTGGTAACCACTCATTGCTACTGCTAATTCAAAGAAATATACTAGATAGCCGTATGTTTCAGCATCAAGTTTTGGCAATGTAATGACAAGATTAGGTACACCACCATCTGTATGAGCAAGCAATGTCCCTTCAAACGCTTTAGTGTTCACTTCATCTACTGTTTTACCAGCTAAATAGTTGAGGCCATCTAAATCATCTGCATCTTCTTCAATAGTAATATCATATTTAGGAGTTGCTACTTTTAATACTGTTTCAAATAAGAAACGACGACCTTCTTGTACATACTGTCCTAACGAATGTAAATCTGTTGTAAAGTTTGCACTTGATGGATAAATCCCTTTTAAATCTTTACCTTCAGACTCACCAAATAATTGTTTCCACCACTCATTAAAATATTGTAATGATGGCTCGTAGTTAATTAACATTTCAGTAGTATAGCCTTTATTGTAAAGTACATTTCGAATTGTTGCGTATTGATACGCAATATTATCGTCTAAACGATCTGTTGCAAGCTCTTCACGTGCTTTTGCTGCACCGTCCATCATCGCTTTGATATCGATACCTGCTACTGCAATCGGTAATAAACCAACAGCTGTTAATACTGAAAAACGACCACCCACATCATCCGGTACAACAAATGATTCGTAGCCTTCATTTGTCGCAAGCTGTTTCAATGCACCTTTTGCTTTATCAGTTGTAGCAAAAATACGTTTCTGTGCTTCTGTTTTACCATATTTATCTTCTAATAACTGCTTAAATAATCGGAACGCAACAGCAGGTTCTGTTGTTGTTCCTGACTTCGAAATTACATTAACCGAAAAGTCTTTACCCTCTAAGTAGTCGATTAACTCTTGCGTATAAGAAGATGATAACTGATGTCCTGCAAAAATAATTTCAGGTAAACTATCATCTTGTTTGAATGCAGGGGTTAACATTTCAATTGCTGAACGTGCCCCTAAATAGGATCCTCCAATGCCAATAACAACTAAAACATCAGAATGTGCTTTAATTTGTTCAGCTGCTGCTAAAATACGCTGAAATTCATCTTTATCGTAATCTACTGGCAAATCAACCCAACCTAAAAAGTCACTACCAGCACCTGTCCCTTCATGAATGGTATGATGAATAAGCTTTACTTGGTCTTGTAATTGCGTTAATTCATGTTGTTCAAAAAATGTTAAAGCTTTTTGGTAATCAAACTGGATATGTGTCATGCATTTAGCCTCCTAATAAACTGAACTCGCTTATATTTTACTAACATATATTATTAAATTCAATTAACTCAACTAAAGATTATAAAATAGATACTTTAACTTGTTAAAAGTTGAATTCAGGCCAAAAATCTTATATTCGTCAAAATTTGTAAGTCCATCCGTTAACGATTAACCAGAAATGAAAGTAAACCTAAAATGTATTGTAAGTACAGTGAGCTACTCCTCTTATTTATTCACTTAGAAATAATATATCTTGTTTTTAATTTCGTAGTATTTCCAACCACCTATTTTATGTATATTTATTTAAATACTTGCATAATAAAACACGTAGTGCTAATATAATACCTAAGCAAAACAAATTAACACAGAGGTGACTGTTTTATGAAAGAGAAGGTAGTTTTAGCATATTCAGGTGGATTAGATACGAGTGTCGCAGTGCAATGGTTGATTGATCAAGGTTATGATGTTGTAGCATGTTGTCTGGACGTTGGTGAAGGTAAAGATTTAGACCTTGTCTATCAAAAAGCTTTGGACATGGGTGCTATCGAGTCACACGTTATTAATGCAACAAAAGAATTTGCCGAAGAATACGTCGGCTATGCTATTAAAGGAAACTTAATGTACGAACAAACATACCCGCTAGTTTCCGCTTTATCACGTCCATTAATTTCTAAAAAATTAGTTGAAATTGCTCATAATACAAATGCCAGTGCGATTGCACATGGTTGTACAGGTAAAGGGAATGACCAAGTACGCTTCGAGGTAGCAATCAAAGCTTTAGATCCAAACTTAAAAGTGATTGCCCCTGTCAGAGAATGGGGTTGGAGCCGTGAAGAAGAGATTGATTATGCTAAAAAACACAATATCCCAGTACCTATCGGCAAAGAATCTCCCTATTCTATTGACCAAAACTTATGGGGACGCAGTAATGAGTGTGGTGTATTAGAAGATCCTTATGTTGCGCCACCTAAAGATGCTTTTGACTTAACAAACGAACTCGAAGATACACCAGACGAACCTGAAGAAATTTTAATAACATTCAAAGAAGGTATTCCGACACATATTGATGGTACAGCTTACCAACTAGACGATCTTATTTTACATCTCAATGATATTGCAGGTAAGCATGGTATTGGACGTATTGACCATATTGAAAATAGACTTGTTGGTATTAAATCAAGAGAAGTTTATGAAGCTCCAGGGGCAGAAGTGATCTTAAAAGCACATAAAGGCTTAGAAACGATCACTTTATCAAAAGACGTTGCTCACTTTAAACCTGTTGTTGAAAAGCAATTGGCTGAACTCGTGTACAACGGCTTATGGTTCTCTCCTTTGACAGATGCACTTAAAGCATTTGTTGACCATACACAGAAAGTCGTAACAGGTGATGTACGTGTCAAATTATTCAAAGGTCATGCAATTGTAAACGGAAGAAAATCAAACTATACACTTTATAATGAAAAACTTGCAACATATACAAAAGAAGATGCATTTAATCAAGAATCCGCAGTTGGCTTTATCGAAATCTTTGGTTTACCTACACAAGTCAACGCAATGTTACATGGAGGTTATGCAGATGAGTAAGAAAGCATGGGGCGGTAGATTTGAAGAAAAACCAGAAGCATGGGTAGATGCGTTCAATGCATCTATCCACTTCGATAAAAATTTAATTGACGAAGATGTTCAAGGTAGTATCGCCCATGCCACAATGCTCGCTAATCAAGGCATTTTGACTCAGGACGAAGCGACTCAAATCATCGATGGTCTCAAAGCTATCCAGCAAGATATCCACAATGATAAAGTTGAATTAAAAGAATCGCTAGAAGATATTCATCTTAACATTGAACATGAATTGATTCAGCGTATTGGTGCTATTGGCGGCAAATTGCATACGGGACGTAGTCGTAATGACCAAGTAGCAACCGATATGCACCTATATACAAAAAAAGAAGTGCAACATATTTTAAATTTGATTTCCTCTTTCCAACAAACGATTGTCAATCTTGCCGAAGAACATATCGATACGATTATGCCGGGTTATACACATTTACAACGTGCCCAACCTATTTCATTCGCACATCATATTATGACTTATTTCTGGATGTTAGAACGTGATAAATCAAGATTTGAAGACGCACTTAAACGTATTGACCTTTCTCCATTAGGTGCTGCAGCATTAAGTGGTACAACGTATCCGATCGACCGTCACGAAACACAAAAACTTCTAGGATTTACAGGTATCTATGAAAACAGTTTAGATGCAGTCAGTGACCGTGATTATATTGTGGAAACATTGCATAATATTAGTTTAACTATGGTGCATCTTTCACGTTTTGCAGAAGAAATCATTTTCTGGTCATCAGAAGAAGCACAGTTTGTAACATTATCCGATGCTTTTTCAACAGGGTCGTCTATTATGCCACAAAAGAAAAATCCAGATATGGCTGAATTGATTCGTGGCAAGGTGGGGCGTACAACAGGTCATCTCATGAGTATGTTAGTCACACTTAAAGGCTTACCTCTTGCTTATAATAAAGATATGCAAGAAGACAAAGAAGGTCTATTTGACGCTGTTCATACTTTAAAAGGTGCACTTAAAATATTCGAGGGTATGCTTTCAACTATGACCGTAAATACACATCGTCTTGAAACAACCGTGCGCCAAGATTTTTCAAATGCAACAGAATTAGCGGACTATTTAGTTATGAAAGGTGTTCCGTTCAGAGAGGCACACGAAATAGTGGGTAAACTTGTCCTTTGGTCTATCCAAAATAATATGTATTTACTTGATGTCCCACTAGATGTTTATAAAGCACATCACACTGATATCGAACAAGATATTTACACCTATCTTCAACCTAACGAAGCCGTTAAGCGTCGTAAAAGTTATGGCGCAACGGGACAAGATGCCGTACGTCATCAAATTCATATCGCAAAACAACACCTAAACAGTTAATGAAGTATAATTATGATGGGAAAAGGAGCTATTGCTTTGCTCCTCTTTAGATCTTAATAACAGATAAATAAAAAGCAGGGATAGACGCGTAAGCATCTTCCCTGCTCTTTATTTTTTATGCCCAGCCACGGTATCTTGCTGCTTCAGCTGTGCGTTTAATACCAACAATATATGCTGCAAGTCGCATATCAATTTTTCGATTTTCTGATAAACTATAAATCGTATCAAAAGCTGTGATTAGCTTTTCACGTAACTTTTCATTGACCTCTTCTTCTGACCAATAGTAACCTGTATTATTTTGTACCCACTCAAAATATGACACTGTTACACCGCCAGCACTTGCCAATACATCAGGTACTAATAAAACGCCACGTTCTGTTAAAATTTTAGTTGCTTCTGGTGTTGTTGGTCCGTTAGCTGCTTCAACTAAAATCTCTGCTTTGATATCTGCTGCGTTATCTGCTGTAATTTGGTTCGCAATTGCAGCTGGCACTAAAATATCACAATCCAACTCAAATAACTCTTTATTTGAAATGGTATCTTCAAATAAATTAGTAACCGTACCAAAACTATCACGGCGATCTAATAAATAGTCGATATCCAATCCTTCTGGGTCATGTAAGGCACCATACGCATCAGAAATACCTACAATTTTTGCACCTTCATCGTATAAGAATTTGGCTAAGAAACTCCCCGCATTACCAAAGCCTTGAATAACAATACGTGAACCTTTAATTGTTTTGCCGCGACGTTTCGCTGCTTCTTCAATCGCAATAACAACACCTAATGCTGTTGAACGATCACGCCCTTGTGAACCACCTAAAACGATAGGTTTCCCCGTAATAAAGCCAGGAGAGTTAAACGCATCCATTTGACTGTATTCATCCATCATCCATGCCATAATTTGAGAGTTAGTGAAAACATCGGGTGCTGGAATATCTTTCGTTGGCCCTACAATCTGTGAAATCGCACGAACATAACCACGTGATAAGCGTTCTACTTCATGAATGCTCATTTGACGTGGATCGCAAATAATTCCTCCTTTACCCCCACCATAAGGAAGGTCGACGATACCACATTTCAACGTCATCCACATAGACAATGCTTTTACTTCTTCTTCATCAACATCTGGATGGAAACGTACGCCACCTTTTGTTGGTCCAACCGCATCATTGTGTTGTGCACGATAACCTGTAAAAGTTTTAACCGTCCCATCATCCATTCTCACTGGAATACGCACCGTCAAAAATCTTAAAGGTTCTTTGATTAATTCATACATTGCATCATCAAATCCCAATTTATTCATCGCTTCCTTGATGATACCTTGCGTTGACGTCACTAGATTATTTTTTTCAGACATGATCCATCTCGCCTCTTTTTTCTACTTTTGTTTTCGCTTACATTATTTATTGTAACATAAGCTATTCGTTTTTAAAGCCTTTTAAATTTAAGGTTTTAAGGTGATTTCTACGCCTGTGAAAATACTTTTTTCACTTTATCGATTGCATAGTCTAACTCTTCTTTCGTGATGACTAATGGTGGCGCAAATCGAATGACAGTATCGTGTGTTTCCTTACATAAAATACCTTCTTCTTTTAAACGTTCACAATATGGACGTGCATTTTCATGCAGTTCAACACCAATAAATAAACCTCGACCACGCACCTCTTTAATTGCTGGGTGATCAATTTCTAACAATGCCTTTTTAAAATATTCACCAAGCTCTTGAGAGCGACCTGCCAAATCTTCTTCTACAATAACGTCTAAAGCGGCAATCGAAGCTGCACAAGCTAACGGATTACCTCCAAAAGTTGAGCCATGTGAACCTGGTGTAAAGACGTCTAATACTTCTTTATCTGCTAACACAACAGAAATCGGGAATACGCCACCACCTAGAGCTTTACCTAAAATATATACGTCTGGCTTCACATTGTCCCAATCTGTTGCAAATAGTTTACCTGTACGACCTAGACCTGCTTGAATTTCATCTGCAATAAAAAGAACATTATGCGCATCACAAAGTTCACGTACTGCTTTCAAATAACCTTCAGGTGGAATATTGATACCTGCTTCACCTTGAATTGGCTCAATTAACACAGCTGCTGTATTTTCGTTAATAGATGCTTTTAAACTTTCAATATCACCAAACGGTACATTTTTAAACCCTTCTAACAATGGACCATAGCCACGTTGATATTCTTTTTCTGACGAGATAGATACAGGTGCCATTGTACGACCATGGAAGTTCCCTACCATTGCAATAATTTCAGCATCATTAGGTTTAATGCCTTTAACTTCATAAGCCCAACGACGAGCTGCTTTCAATGCTGTTTCTACTGCTTCAGCTCCTGTATTCATCGGTAATGCTTTTTCTTTACCTGAAAGCTTACAAATTTTTTCATACCATTCCCCTAAATTATCACTATGGAAAGCACGTGATACAAGGGTTACTTTATCGGCTTGATCTTTTAATGCTTGCACAATTTTAGGGTGACGATGACCTTGATTCACTGCTGAATACGCTGCTAACATATCCATATACTTTTTACCTTCTGGGTCTTTTACCCACACACCTTCTGCTTCTGAAATCACGATTGGCAACGGTAAATAGTTATGTGCACCATAATGATTTGTTAATTCGATAATTGATTCTGATTGATTTGCCACACGCATTCTCCCCTTTACACTCTAATAATCTATATCACATAACAATAGGGTATATCGTTCACAGTTCAAGAAAACGTCCCACCTACTTGATTCGTTTAAATAATTCTGTAAAGATATACCCTACTTTCAACTAATCAAGAATATTCATTCCGATAATCTTACTTGATAGCTGGTTTTGAACTTTTATCACTATTTTATAGATGTTCAGAAACTGTACGACCTTGCATATGAAGTACTAAATAATCTGGTCCACCTGCTTTTGAATCTGTACCTGACATTTTAAATCCACCAAATGGTTGGTAGCCTACAACTGCACCTGTACAGCCACGATTGAAGTATAAGTTACCTACCATAAAGTCACGACGTGCTTGTTCTAGTTTCATGCGGTTATTTGAAATAACACCGCCTGTTAAACCATATTCTGTATCATTTGCCACTTGAATCGCTTCATCAAAATCTTTAACTTTTGTAAAGCCTACAACTGGTCCAAAGATTTCTTCTTGCATAATACGAGAATTTGGATCTAAGTCAGCAAAGATTGTTGGATGTACAAAGTTTCCTTTTTCTTCGTCTGTATTACCTCCTGTTACTAGGCGACCTTCTTCTTTACCTATTTCGATATAATTTTTAATTTTATCTAAAGATTTTTGGTCGATAACTGGACCTACATAAGTATCAGGATCTGAGGCATTACCTACTTTGATTTTTTCAGTTTCTACTTTTACACGTTCTAACAATTCATCATAAATATCTTGATGCGCAATAACACGTGAACATGCTGAACATTTTTGACCAGAGAAACCAAATGCTGAATATACGATCGCGTCAGTTGCTACTTTTAAGTCTGCTTCACTATCTACAACTAATGCGTCTTTACCACCCATTTCAGCAATGACACGTTTAATATGATTTTGTCCCTCTTGAATCACTGCTGCTTTTTGGATGATTTCTTTACCTACATTTTTAGAACCTGTAAACGAAATTAAACCAACATCTTTATTTTCTATTAAAAAGTCACCGATTTCGCTTGATGAACCTGGAATCCAGTTTACAACACCTTTTGGTAAACCAGCTTCTTCTAATACTTCCATAAACTTATAAGAAATAATTGGCGTATTTGATGATGGTTTTAATAATACTGTATTACCTGTCACAACTGGTGCTGCTGTTGTACCCGCCATAATGGCATACGCAAAGTTCCATGGTGAGATAACGACACTTACACCAACAGGTAAATAGTCAAACTGATTGTATTCGCCTGGACGACTATTGACTGCCTTACCATCTTTTAACTCAAGCATTTGACGACCATAGTATTCCATAAAGTCGATTGCTTCTGCTGTATCAGCATCAGCTTCCTTCCATGGTTTTCCCCCTTCTTTAGATAACAACGCTGAGAACTCATGTTTACGCTTACGTGTTATCGCTGCAGCACGGAACAACACGTTAGCACGTACTTTAGGATCTACATTGCGCCATGTTTTAAAGGCTTCCTTAGCCGCTTCTAATGCTTGTTCTGCATGCTCTTTTGATGCTTTTGAAACATAGCCAATTGTTTCCTCTCTGTTCGACGGATTATACACACGTGTTTTATCGTCCGTATATACACGTTCCCCTCCAATAATAAGTGGATACTCCTTACCTAACTCACTTTCTACCTTTTCTAAAGCTCGGAAATAGGCTTGGCGATTTTCCTCTTTCGTAAAATCTGTAAATGGTTCGTGTTTATATGGAATCATTCAAAAATCCTCCTTTGTTATAATTGAGAAAGCTTTATACTTATAATGACATAAGTGAGCATTGTTTGTAAAAGATTTTTTCAGTCTTTACAGAATTATCTAAAATTATAGACACTATACTACTCTTTTAAACTTATTCATCTTATTATTTTGAGCTTGTCACTATAAAATTTAAAGCGCTTTCATTTACAAGCATTATAGCCTTAATGCCTTACTTATTGCAACTATAATACGCTGTATTTTCATTAAATGTTTAGCCTATCATATGTGTTAAAAATCACATATGATTGAATTAAAATATCTTCTTTATTTCTTTGTTAGTGAAATCATAAAAATACTTTCTACAATCGTTCTTGCTCTCCCTTTTTTGAATACCATATATAATGTCCAAATTATTGATATACTGTATAATTAGGAGAAATTTAAAATTTATGCTATGATAATAGTGTTAAATATCAATAATATAAGGGGTTATTCATGTTGAAGAAACAGTATCGTGTTGGCCAACATATCAAGGTGCGTGTGACTGGTATTCAACCCTACGGCGCTTTTGTTGAAACCCCTGACAATACTGAAGGCCTTATTCATATATCAGAAGTTATGGATGATTACGTCCATAATTTGAAAAAACTTTTATCGCCTGGTCAAATAGTCAGAGCTAAAATTATTTCTATTGATAAAACTGGCAAATTAAATTTATCACTTAGGGACAATGACTATTTTAAAAATTATGAGCGTAAAAAAGCAAAACGTTCAGTATTGGATGAGATTAAAGAAACTGAAAAATACGGGTTTCAATCTTTAGCAGAACGATTGCCAAATTGGGTGAGACAGTCAAAAAAACGAATTGAATATACGTCTAAATAGCACGTACATAAAACAGTTGAATTATTCTATTTTAACTAAAATAAACACAGGTATGTTTCATCATCGAGTATAAAACATACCTGTGTTTATATATTAAGACGTTCCTTCCGTGCCGCTATGCATACAAAAAGATCAAGTGTAACAATTATATACTATTACACTCGATCTTATATTTTAGTTGACTTCACAAGATGTTTTTAACTGTACGGCTTCTGTCGCTTTTTGTAAACATTCTGCTTTAGACAAAGTGACATCAAACGCAAACGTAAAAATATATTGAAATCTCTCTGCAATCTGTTCTGGCTCTCCGAGATGATGAACAGCATCCATCATCTCATATACTTCTGCATCACCCATTGTCGGATCTTCGAAATGCATTGGATTCCATGCTGCTAAATATTGATATAGTCTAATATTCAGTTCATTATTCGCCATAACGTTGCTCCTAGTCAGATAGGACTTCTCCTTCAATATCGATTGATTCAATGACAACATCATACATCGGTTTATCTTGCGCGCCAACACGCACATTCGCAATATCTTCTAATGTTTCTTCACCTTCTATGAGTTGACCAAATACTGTATGCTTTTGATCTAACCAAGGTGTACCCCCTTTTTCACGATACGCTTCAGCAATCTCTTTAGGCCATCCCCCATCTTCTAATTGATCTGCCATTTGTGCTGGGATTTCTTTCATTTGTACGATAAAAAATTGAGAACCATTTGTACCCGGTCCTGCATTTGCCATAGAAAGTGCACCATAAAGATTAAAAGCATTCATTGAAAACTCATCTTCAAATGGACCACCATAGATACTTTCGCCACCCATACCTGTACCGGTTGGGTCTCCACCTTGAATCATAAAATCATTAATTACACGATGAAACGTAATGCCATCATAGTATCCTTTTTGCGCCAATTCAACAAAATTTTTAACCGTTTTTGGTGCAATCTCTGGAAATAACTTTAAAGTCATATCACCTTTGTTTGTGTGCATCACAACTTTTATTTCATTATCTTGGATTTCTTTCGTTAATTGTGGGTAGTTTGTCATTTTCATACTCCATTCATGATAAAATTAGTATAATCTTTATTTTAACATATTTATGAAAGGATGAAATCAACATGCTTTATCGTTTTGCACATAAAACGGGTGTTTATGTGGTAGAAATTGTCGAAAATACAGGAGATCAAATACTCGTCAAAGTAGTTCAAGTCATTAAACATCCTAAACAAGGTGATCTTCATAGCCCGAATGAAGTTGAAGGTGTGTTTTTCCACGAACGCAAAGCATTGAGCTTATACGAGAAACGTTACACAACTAAAAGTAAGCTCAAGCTTTTTGAAGATGAGCTGCAAGACTATACCTCTTCATTACAGCAAGCTGTTACTAATTTGGAGAACGAATTGAAAACGATGAATACGCCTTATGCTTCAGCTGCTTTAAATTGTTTATCACGTCTCAAAGAAGATTACACACGCCAATATAAAATTAAATTTCATTAATTCGCTTATTTCTTCTTATTTAAATGAAGGCGTGAAGGACAGTCATCACATCCGGGTCATGTTTTTCACACCATTCATTATCATGTATAATAAGCATATCGTAGTTTTTTAAAGGAGGACAATTTATGAGTTGGTTACATATTGCGGTAATTTTACCGCTGATATTTGCACTACTCATCCCTGTTTTGTATCGATTTTATAAACGTATACATTTAGGGTGGTTTGTGTTACCGATTCCTTTTGTGTTGTTTGTGTATTTTTTATCATACATCAAACCTACTATGTCCGGACATTATACCCAACAGTCCGCTGCATGGATGCCACAAATCGGTATGAACTTTGACATTTATGTAGATGGGCTCGGCTTACTATTCAGTTTACTTATCACTGGTATTGGAAGCCTAGTCGTATTGTATTCTATTAGTTATTTAAGTCAGTCAGAACAGTTAGGAAACTTTTACTGTTACTTACTGATCTTTATGAGTGCTATGCTCGGTGTTGTACTCTCAGACAACTTGCTCATCTTATATTTCTTCTGGGAGCTTACATCATTCTCAAGCTTTTTACTCATCTCATTTTGGCGTCATAAAGATAAGTCACTCTATGGGGCAATGAAATCTATGATGATTACTGTATTTGGTGGCTTATCATTACTTGGTGGCTTCATTCTACTATATATTGCTTCAGGTAGTTGGAGTATCCGTGAAATCATTGCACATGTTTCAAGCATTCAGTCTTCTCCATTCTTCATATTGGCTATGGTCTTTATTATTATGGGTGCAATGACAAAATCAGCACAGTTCCCATTTTATATATGGCTACCTGATGCAATGGAGGCGCCTACCCCTGTCAGTGCATATCTTCACTCAGCAACAATGGTTAAAGCAGGAATTTACTTAATTGCTCGTCTAACACCTGTTTTTGCAATTTCACAAGGGTGGATATGGACCGTAACAGCATTTGGACTCGTTACGTTATTCTGGGGATCACTCAATGCTACAAAGCAACAAGACTTAAAAGGTATTCTTGCATTTTCTACCGTTTCCCAACTGGGTATGATTATGTCTATGCTCGGTATCGGTGCAGTCAGTTATCATTTTCAAGGTGCAGAAAGCCAGCTATACATTGCAGCCTTTAGTGCGGCTATTTTTCATCTGATTAACCATGCGACCTTTAAAGGCGCACTCTTTATGATTACCGGTGCTGTCGATCACGCTACTGGTACACGTGATATTCAAAAATTAGGCGGTTTAATGACCATTATGCCTATTTCTTTTACATTGTCGATTATCACTTCACTTAGTATGGCAGGTGTACCACCATTCAATGGTTTCTTATCAAAAGAACAATTCTTAGAATCTATGATTACTGTAACGGAGTCAGGTATTTTTAATTTAAATACGATTGGTTTATTAATCCCTATCGTTGCAATTGTGGGCAGTATGTTTACATTCGTGTACTCGTTTAAATTCATTTCTGAAATCTTTTTAGGAGAATATCGTCCAAATCGCTTACCTAACCAAGCACATGAAGCTTCAATTTTGATGAATATTTCACCTATCATTTTAGCTACTTTAGTTATTGCGATTGGTTTCTTCCCTAGCATTGTATCAGCACCATTTGTAGAACCTGCTACTAAAGCAATCGCTAATGTCGACAATGTACAGGCTGAATTCCATATGTGGCATGGTTTCACACCTGCCTTTTTTGCAACACTCACTATTTATGGTATAGGTCTGTTATTATTGTTAACGTTTAAATATTGGGTACCCTTTTTACGGGCTATCCCTAAGAATGTGACATTAAATCATTGGTATGACCAAACCGCACGTTATACACCTTATTACGCAACACAAATTACACGTACTTATATGACAGGATTTATTCGTAATAATTTAGTCATCATCTTTTTTATGATGATTTTACTCACATTTGTAACACTTGCTTTTGTACCATTCTCATGGGATTTCGTTAAAGTATCTCCTATCAGACTATACGAATTTATCTCGATCATTACGATTACAATAGCTGCAACAATGATTGTTTTCGCACGTTCGCGCTTATTCAGCATTATTATGCTTAGTGCAGTGGGCTATTCAATGGCTATATTCTTTATTTTCTTTAATGCCCCTGACCTTGCACTAACACAATTTGTTGTAGAAACGATTTCAACAGCATTATTCTTGTTGTGTTTCTACCATCTTCCTAATATGAGTCGTTATAATGAATCAACATCATATAAATTAGGTAATATTATCATCTCTATCGGTGTTGGAGCTGTTGTTACAGTTCTCGGCTTAATTGCATATGGCAACAGACATTTCGATTCAATTAGTGAATTCTATAAAAAGCATGTCTATGATCTTGCAGAAGGTAAAAATATGGTTAACGTTATTCTCGTTGACTTCCGTGGTACCGATACATTATTCGAATCAGCTGTGCTCGGTATTGCAGGTATGGGCATTTACACATTAATTAAATTACGCGCAAAACATAAAAACGGTTACGAAAGGGTGGAGAAGATTGAACAGGCAAAAAAATGATTTAATATCTCAATATTCCGCACTGATTATCTTTTTCTTAATCATGATGTTCGGCTTCTCGCTCTTTTTAGCTGGACATTACACACCCGGTGGTGGCTTTATCGGAGGGCTCCTTGTTTCAAGTGCTTTAGTTATTATTGCAGTGGCATTTGATGTGAAGACACTTCGTAAAGTCTTTCCTTGGGACTTTAAAAAGTTAATCGCTTTAGGACTAACCTTTTGTATCGCTGCACCTATGCTAAGTTGGACATATGGTAAAAACTTTTTTACACATACTTCTTTTGACATTCCATTGCCTTTCTTAGCTCCGATGCATTTACACACAGCGGTTATATTCGATACCGGGGTTTTATTTGTTGTAGTCGGTACAGTATTAACAATAATTTTAACGATTGGAGAGAATGAGTAATGGAAATTGTATTAATCATTGTTTGTGGCTTTTTAACTTCTATTAGCGTTTACCTCATTCTGTCTAAAAGTTTAATCAGAATCATTATCGGTACTGCACTATTATCACACGCTGCAAACTTATTCACTTTAACAATGGGTGGTCTAAAAAATGGTAACGTTCCTATCTATGAAAAAGGGATTTCAAACTACGTTGACCCCATTCCGCAAGCTTTGATTTTAACAGCTATCGTTATCTCATTTGCGGTGACAGCATTTTTCTTAGTTTTAGCTTTTAGAAGCTACAAGGAGTTAGGAACAGATAACGTAGAACGTATGAAAGGGGTGCCACAAGATGATGATGAATGAGAACTTACTCGTTATGGTACTTGTTGTACCGGTAATCACTGCAATCCTATTAATATTTAGTGGTTTACGCCCTTATATCAAGCGTTACCTTGCTTTAACAGGAACACTCATCACACTCGTATTCGCTTTAATTAATTTATACCACGTGTGGCAACTCGGACATCCCATTGTCCTCGAACTTGGTTCATGGAAAGCACCATATAGTATCGTCTTTGTACTCGATTTATTCAGTGCATTGCTCGTCACAACAAGTGTAATCGTGACACTCTTAATCATTCTGTTTTCATATCAATCTATCGGCCTACATCGTGAAACATATTACTATTACTTTACTGTCATGTTTATGCTAACAGGGATTAATGGTGCTTTTATCACGGGTGATATTTTCAACTTATTCGTATTCTTTGAAGTGTTTTTAATGGCCTCTTATGGCTTAATGGTTATCGGTGGAACTAAAATCCAGCTCCAAGAAAGTGTTAAATACTTATTAGTCAATGTGGTTTCTTCTGCTTTCTTTATTATTGCAGTTGGTATTTTATATTCTGTGGTTGGCACTTTAAATATGGCAGATATTAGTATGAAACTCGACACCGTTTATCAATCACACCCGGGGCTTGTTAGCATTGTTTTTGTCTTATTTATTTTTGTATTTGCAACAAAAGCCGGAGCGTTCCCAATGTACGTGTGGTTGCCAGGTGCTTACTATGCACCTCCATTTGCAATTATTGCTTTCTTTGGTGCGTTATTAACTAAAGTAGGTGTATACGCTATTGCACGTACAATGAGTTTATTTTTCCATGATACTTTGACATTCTCGCACTATACCATCTTAGCACTCGCACTATTGACAATTATATTTGGCTGTGTCGGTGCAGTTGGTTTTAGAGATACGAAAAGAATTATTCTCTACAATATTATGATTGCAGTCGGTGTCATTCTAGTAGGTGTCGCTATGATGAATGAGTCTGGTATGATCGGTGCCATTTACTATACATTGCATGATATGCTCGTCAAAGCTGCGTTGTTTTTCTTGATTGGAATTATGTATAAAATCACAAAAACAACAGATTTACGTGACTTTGGTGGCTTGATTCATCACTATCCTGTACTCGGTTGGACTTTCTTTATTGCAGCACTCAGCTTAGCAGGTATCCCACCATTCAGTGGTTTTTACGGTAAACTTTATATTGTCCGTGCTACATTTGAGGAAGGATTCTACTTTAGCGGTATAATCGTTTTACTCTCAAGCTTAGTCGTTCTATATTCTGTTATTAATATTTTTCTCAAAGGCTTTTTTGGTAAGAGCTATGGTTACATTTACAATCCTCGTTTGCATCATCGTGGACTACTCGCTGTATCCATTTTAGCTGTTGTCATTACAGTGGCATTCGGTTTGTTTGCTGATCAATTGTACCCTATTGTGGCAGAAGCAGCGAAGTCCTTCTATCAACCAGATCATTATATTAATAGTGTATTGGGGGTGAAATAATATGGCAGTACAAATTGTAATCAACTTATTGTTAGCAATTTTCTGGTTATTTTTATCAAATAGTTATACGATGAATGCTTTTGTTCTCGGCTATTTGTTTGCGATGGGATTAGTATTTCTTATGCGCAAACTATTGCCAGGACGGTTCTATATCGTAACACTTTATAACATTATTAAATTAATTTTCGTCTTTATTTCAGAATTGATTAAAGCCAATATTGATGTATTGCGTATTATTCTTCAACCTCAAATCAAAAATGAATCTGCCTTTTTTGTCTATGAAACAGACTTAAAATATAAATGGGAAGTGGCATTATTATCCAATCTGATCACATTAACACCCGGTACCGTAGTCATCGGTGTGAATGATGATATGAAACGTCTATATATTCATTCATTAGATTTTTCAACTAAAGAAGAAGAAGTTGCTGCAATTAAAAATTCACTTGAAAAAGCAGTGAGAGAGGTCGGTGAATACGATGAATTATGATATTTTTATTATTATTGCACTTGTCATTGTCGTACTCTCAATTTTAGCTATTCTTGTTCGTGTTATTATTGGACCATCTTTGCCTGACCGTGTCGTTGCATTAGATGCAATTGGTATTCAACTTATGGCCATTATCGGTTTATTCTCTATTATTCTTGGAACACGCTATATGATGGTTGCTATTTTATTAATTGGTATTTTAGCTTTCCTTGGTACGGCTGTATTCGCAAAATTTATGGATAAAGGACAGGTGATTGAGCATGACAGAAACGATCGTGATTAGTATTGGTCTTATTCTTGTAATTTCTGGTGCTCTGTTTAGTGCCCTCGCTGCTATCGGTATGTTGCGTTTGGATGATGTTTATTCGCGCGCACATGCTGCTGGTAAAGCGGCCACACTTGGAACTATGCTCTTACTCACTGGTACATTTATTTATTTTATCGGTAAAGAAGGCTATGTAAACTTTCAACTTTTGATCGGTATTATGTTCGTCTTTTTAACAGGTCCTCTTGCCAGTCATATGGTATTGAAGTCTGCATATAACTTAAAGACACCTGCTTCAAAAAGAATGAAATTGGATGAAGTTAAAGACGATCTTAAAGGCACTAAACTTTAACATAAAAAGGGAATTGAATGGCACTTGCCATCCAATTCCCTTTATTATTGGCTGTTCATCTTCTGTGGTGGACAGCCTTTTATTTATATATCTTTAAGCAATATTAGTACTAAAAAACAAATTCACCAAAAACTATCAATCTTACCTTGCTTTTTCACTAAAAATAAACAATATATATAAACAGCTAAACCCATTAAATGACAAAAAAAGCTAAAAGAGTTTATTGTTTTCGTAACATCTCCCGATAACGCATAAACTAATAAACGTCCTAATAGTATAATAATTATCAAAGCTATCAAAATATAACCATTCATTATCTTTTCAACATTCATTCTCTAGCCCCTCTGGTTGATGTAGCATTTTCACTTACAGCATTTAATACTAATTGATTATTATCTTCTGTATAAACATATCTTATTTTTTCATTGTTTCTGTCTTTACCTTCTATAGGAAGTTTTTTACTTTCGTTTTTATTATTATCAATCAATGATATACTACCATCATCGTTTAATTGATAACCAATATTTTTATTTAACTTAAAAACTGCTTGCTCATCATTAACTACTTGTAAAACACCCAAACCATTTTCAGTTGATTCTATAGTTTTACTTTCCTATGCATAAGAATAATGATCAGCTAATACAGAGCTTAAAACTACACTTAATACAATAGCAAATGCATCACACCCTTTTGTTATTCTAGATTTAAAACTAATATTTTTATTCATTTTCCCCACTCCCACTAATTATCTTGTATCTAACCTAACAAAATAATTAGTTAAAAAGTTCAATAATTCCTAAATGGTCAAAAATCGTGCTTAAGTGTTTCCAATGTTGTTTTAGTTTTAATTTAATTTTGGAGGTTTGTTTATGAAGTATTTAAATCAGAAATAATTGATACAACAAAATCTGGAACTTCTGTATTTTTCTCAAATGATTTTTAGTCATATTAAATATATATTTAGCCACTGATATTCCCGCTGAAAGTAAACCAAACGATTTTAACCCTATGTCAAAAAATTTATTAACTTGTTGTTCGTTTTCTGACATCATGTGACCAATTTGTTTATTAACTTTTACAACCAAGTAAATACTCTGTTAAAACAAAATAATCATTAGTAATGGTATGTAAATTAAACCTAAAATAGTTACAAATATTTCATCTACAAAATATCCATATATTATAGCGAATATAACAGTAGCTATGATTGTGAAAATTATTATTCCTAGACTAAAAGATAATAATAGTATGACTATAAGGGGGTATATAAAGAGACATATGCGCTTTTTGTATACCAAAAAAGGTGAGACAGCATATGCCATCCCACCACAAAAAGTGAAGCGCCATTATTTTCTATTTTCTTCTTATCGCAATAGTACCACGCATCATACTTATTAATCGTTTATTATGATCTGTAATACGAATATCCCATATGTGCGTCGTACGTCCTTGATGTATAATTGTTGCTTCCGCATAAACATATCCCTCTGTTGCAGATCGGATATGGTTGGCATTCATTTCTAGGCCTACTGGTATTTCTTGTGCAATATCTACAAGTGCTGCTGAGCCTACTGAACATGCCGTTTCCCCAAGTGCCATTGTTGCACCACCGTGAAGATAGCCAAAAGGTTGTTTCACTTTATCACTGATAGGCATAGACATTTTGACATAACCTTCATGCTGTTCAAGAATATCCATTTCTAAAAGTTCAATCAAATTTGTCATTGCAATCCCTTCTTTCACACTTGATTATAATACAAGTGCTGCAATTGTTCCCATAATAATAAGCGGAATATTATAGAAGAGAAAATTCGGTATACATGTATCACGAATGTGATCATGTTGACCGTCAACATTTAACCCTGCTGTAGGTCCCAATGTTGAGTCGCTAGCTGGCGATCCTGAATCACCCAATGCACTAGCTGTACCAATGAGTGCAATTAATGCCATTGTACTTAATCCCATTGATTCACCAAATGGAATAAAAAGTGCTGCAATAATTGGAATTGTTGCAAAAGATGAACCAATACCCAGTGTCACAATCAAACCAATAATATACATAAGCACAATGCTTATAAACTGATTGTCACCTGCAATCATTGTTAACCCTTCAACAAGCTTTTCAACATCTCCTGTTTTATTCATTACACCTGCAAAACCGTTAGCAGTTAAAATAACCACACCGATATATGCCATAATCTTAATTCCATCAACAAACTGATCATCCAACTTACGCCATGCATAAGCTCCAGATAAGAAGAATACAAGTACTCCTGCTAATGCACCAAAAATCATAGAACCTATCAATGTTTGAACAATGAATGTTGCTAAGATTGCAATCACTGTTACAACTAAAACATAAGGTTTTAATTGAGCTGTATTCTCCTCTTCTTGTACTTCAATCGTTCTATATTCTCTTGGTTTACGATAATAAAACATTGCCAGTATTAAACCGATGATATATCCTGAAGCTGGGATTAACATTGCTTTCCAAATCATGTTAAATTCAATAGGATGATTCGCTTTTTCAAAGCCTTTTTGAATGATTTCTTGGAAGATATGACCAAAACCAAATGGTAATAGTATATATGGAAAACATAAACCAAAACCAATAATCACTGCAATTAAACGTCTATCCATTTTTAGCTCATTAAACAAGCTAATTAAAGGTGGAATAACAATCGGAATAAACGCAATATGAACGGGTATAACGTTTTGACTCATAACACTTAATATTAATAAACTAATAATAATAATCACTTTTACCTTGATACGCGATACATTTGTATCTTCTGCACGAATGGCTTTAATAATTTTTGTCACTAAATAATCTGTTATACCACTATATGAGATTAATGCCGCAAATCCACCTAATAGCGCATAGCTTAATGCTACCTCTGCACCATCCACAATATTTGATGTAAAAATCGAAATCGTATTTTCCAGAGATAACCCTGCAATCATACCACCGACTAATGCACTGATAAATAAACTGATCACTACATTTAAGCGACACAAACATAAAATAATCATCAGTACAACTGCTATAAGAACAGCATTCATTCCGCCCACTCCTTTAGTTCATTATCAAGTTAAAGTATCGTGTGTTTAATATAACAGCTCCCCTAACTTTAGTCAATACGAATTGCCAAAGATTTTAAAATGATGATTCAATTAATGACTAAAAAGAATAGAAATAATAAAAGAAGCGGAACAGAAAGCTGCTTTTACACGAAGCTTTTGTAGTCCCGCTTTTAGAATGAATATATCTCTGTATACATATGTCTTAACAAAATAGACATATATCATTATTCTTATTATCGGCTATGATAAGTTCAAAACATCTAACTTCTGCTACTTTCATTTTCATACTGTGTTGCTAACCAGTTAACAATCGTTGAGATCATTACGCCGGTTGGACCTTTAGGCCCTTTATAAGATGATACTGATGTCGTTGCTGGCCCTGCAATATCAATATGCAAGTGTGGTGTATCTCCACTAAAATGTGTAACGAAAGCTGCTGCAAATAGAGCTTTGCCGTTTGCATTTACATGGTTTGTTAAATCTGCAATATCCGATTTCTTAATATTTCTCTTTTCAGTATCAGTGATGGGTAATTCATATAATGCTTCATCCATTGCACGTGCAGATGCTAATATTTGATCCAAAATCTCGGTATCTTCATTTTTATTGAAAATTGCTGCTTTATCCTCACCCAATGCAACAACGGCTGCACCTGTTAATGTCGCAAAATCTAATATAACGCGTGGTTGAAATTGATTTGCATAAAATGATGCATCTCCTAGAACAAGTCGCCCTTCTGCATCTGTATTAGGTACTTCAACAGTTTCACCACTTAGTGCTGTAAATACATCATCTGGTTTCATTGCATTATTGGCAATCATATTTTCGGCAGCAGCTATAACTGCTACTATATTTACCTTTAATTTTAAAGATGCAATAGCCTCGACCATTCCGACGACATTCGCTGCACCACACATATCAAATTTCATAGAAGGCATGCCTGTTTTTGTCTTAATAGAATAGCCCCCTGAATCATACGTTATGCCCTTACCTACCAACGCAATAACATCGTCTGCATGTTTAGGGTTTCCGTTATATCGTAGTGTAATCAAACGTGGTGGGTTAATAGAACCTTTACCCACAGCATGAATTAGACCAAAACCTTCTTGTTGTAAGGCCTCTTCATCTTTTATACATACATCAACTTCAGTATTTTTAAAGTATGATTGAACACAAGTTGCTAAATAATCCGGCGTTAAAATATTAGGAGGCATATTGCTCAAATCACGTGCTCTATTCACCGCACGTCCTAATATTTGTCCTGAATTGACCGCTTCCTGATACATACCATTATGGTCTGATGGTATCCATTCAACTTGTACTTTAAAGGCTGCTTTTTTATCTGAACGATAGTCATCAAACTGATAAATTGCCTGCTCCATTTGTAATCCCATTAATTGAAAAATCTTTTGTGGCTGTATCGTTTGAGTTAAAAAAGTACGAGGATATAATGTGACATTTGTCAGTTGTTCTCGATGTAAATATTGAAAAAGTTGTCCCCAAATCTTTAAATAATCCTGAGGTTTTAATTGATTCAGATTACCCATGCCTACTGTAACGATTCTATCGTATTGTTTATTCAGATACACTGGTGCTGTCGCTATCACACCACACTGTCCTTTAATCAATCGATGTGTTTTTAACGTTTGTAAAGTTTCAATAAGTGCCTTATCTTGAATTGCATCTTCTTCAAGTTGATTCAAATGCTCTGGCACACCCATCACAAGAATATTAGCTTGCTTGTCTGATTGTTTCAAACTGCTTCACTCCTTAATGATATAAGTAATAAAAATGAGCAAACATTGCATAATAATCATTGATTAATGCTCAGTTTGCTCATAAATTTACAGCTTCTGCTATAAATAATATTTAATTATACTGCCTTAAAATTTACCTTTTTTATAAGCTAAACCTAAGCCACCCATTTTGAAAATGGCACGTGTATCAATGACACGTTTCATAAATGCTGCTTTTTTACCTGTAATTTCACGACCATAAACAACACCTACACCATCATGACGACCTAATGAACATACTGTACCACGATCAACATACGTGAAGTTTTCTGTTGGTTCACCTTTTAAAATACGTGCAATGTTTGAAGCTGTTTTCTCACCTTGTTGCATTGCAATTTGTGCAGTTGTTGGCAATGGACGTTCGCCACCTTCAGGAATGAATGCAGACACATCACCGATGACGAAAATATCGTTATAACCTTCAATTGTTAAGTCTTGTTTAGTTACGATGCGGCCACGTTTTACACCTTCGAATGATTTTTCCATCAAATTGCTACCACGTACGCCTGCAGCCCAAACTACTGTGTTCGCTTCGAGCTGTTGCTCTTTATCATCAACTTTAACTACAAAGCCTTTTTCATTTGCTGCTACGATTGGTGTACCCACTTTAAATTCTACACCACGTTCTTCTAAGTAGCTCACTGCATGGTTTACTAACTCATCTGAGAACATTGGTAACATTTTCGGAGCAGCCTCTACACATGTGATTTTCACTTTGCTTTGATCTACACCGTATTTATTTGCTAACTCAGGAATGCGGTCTGTTAACTCCCCTAAAAATTCAACACCTGTAAAACCAGCACCACCCACTAAGATTGCTAAGTCTTTATCGTCTTTTTCTTTTGACGCTGCATAGTTAGCAAATTTATCTTCAATATGACGTGAAATTTGGCGTGCTGTATGAACATTTTCAATTTGGAAAGCATGTTCTTTCATACCTTCAATTCCAAATGTTTCAGATTCAAAGCCTAATGCGACAACTAAAACATCGAAATCAAAGATACCACGTGAAGTTTCAACTTTTTTCGCATTGCGATCAATTTTTGTAACTTCGGCACTAACAAAATCAACCTGTTTTTTTAACACACTCTCAATTGGATAAAGTAAATCTTCATAACTAATCGTTCCTGCTGAAGCTTCATGTAACCAAGTTGATTCATAGTGGTAATCATTTTTGTTGATTAACGTAATTTGTGCATCTTCTTCTGCAATTTGTTTTTGAAGTTTCACAACAGTTTGCAATCCTGCATAACCGGCACCTAAAACGAGTACTTTTTTACGTTCTGCCATTGTATTCACCTATTCCTTCTTAAATATTATCATTCTATTTATACTGTATACCCTCATGATTTCAACAGTACACAAAATTGTAAAATACAGTCATTTATTAGTTTATAGTTTTTTATGAGTGAATTCAAGTTTTCACGCAATTTCTTTCATATTTCAACATTGATTTTCTTTTACATTTTAAAGATTATAGCTACCTTTTTGAAAGCGCTTTATTCTTTATATTTTTCTTTCGATAGCAAAAGGCAGCAGTACGACATCTATCACACTTCTACAATAGATCATACTGCTGCTCTAAAATGACATGCCCTACATTAACATTCTTCAGGCGTTCCTGCTACTTTATCCGTACGGAACGAACTACCACACCCACATGAAGCTATTGCGTTCGGATTATCAATTTGAAAACCGCCACCCATTAATGACTGCTTAAAATCAATCGTTGTACCATTTAATATCGGTGCATCTTCACGGTCTACTAAAACTTTCAAACCGTAAAATTCTAAAATTTCATCATTATCTCCAGGCATTGCCTCAGCTGTCATACCATAAGTTAAGCCTGTACAACCACCACCGTTGACTTTAACTTTCAAATAACCTTCTGGCATATCGTTTTGCTTTAACATATCTTTGACTTCATAAGCCGCTGCCTCTGTTAAATTGATTGTAGCCATCTCAATTCCTCCTTAAAAAATCCATGTTTCTTCTATATGTGCATATATATTTTGTAACAATTCCTCAGATGTTTCTCCTTCGACAAGGTCACCATTGACGAGTGCGTAAAGTCCTGAACTACAAACGCCACAATTTTGCAAACACCCATAGTCCAATACATCAACATTTGGGTCATTGTCCAATATTTCAAATACCTTTTGAGAACCTCTTGCTAAATTTGAAATACAAAACTCGACAATTGGATTCATGTGACACCTTCTTTTTCAAGTTTAATGATGTCATTATAACAAATTTTATATCAATCATCTATCGCATCGCTCATAACATTATTCAGCTTTTGTACAAATAATGGACCTAAAAATATATACTCACCATTGGACTTTTCATTTCTGAGTGATTTTATTTAAAGTTTGTTTGTAAGCCCTTCAAAAAAAGTCTATAATTGAATATGAACAATTATCAAACTTTTGGTGCATGAGAAGTAGGTAGCACTATCTTAGGGGATTAGAGATGAAAGCTTTGTATAGTCTTACGCTTTACAATACTTTTTATGTATCTTTTACAAAGTCTGAACTTGAGACATCTTTGTTAAAGTAGGACCATTCAATGGTGTGACTAGACATTGTGTATCCTACTCTTTTCAAAATATTCATGATTAAAGGGGAAATCAAGATATGAAGAGTTTAGTTTTGTTAGGCGGGGGATATGGCAATATGCGTATCTTATCGAAAATTTTACCAGAAGCATTGCCAAATGATT
The DNA here is from genome assembly GCF_013463155.1 of Staphylococcus sp. 17KM0847. Taxonomy (NCBI): domain Bacteria; kingdom Bacillati; phylum Bacillota; class Bacilli; order Caryophanales; family Staphylococcaceae; genus Staphylococcus; species Staphylococcus xeri. The sequence goes on along the minus strand of NZ_CP040781.1, from coordinate 447,100 downwards.
ATAGTGTAACACTCATTGATCGTATGCCTTATCACGGATTGAAAACCGAGTTTTATGCTCTAGCTGCTGGATCAAAATCTGATAAAGAAGTAAGAGTCAATTTTCCAAAGGATGCGCGCATTAATACTGTTTACGGTGAAATTACCCACATTGATTTAGATAACCAAATTGTATCAGTGGGTCAAACTCGTGTTGATTTTGATGAACTTGTTATCGGACTAGGATGTGAAGATAAATATCACAATGTTCCCGGTGCACAAACACACACGTACAGCATTCAAACTTTAGCGGCTGCACGTAAAACATATCATGATATTTGTGAATTACCAAGCGGGGCACAAGTAGGTATTGTAGGCGCTGGATTGAGTGGGATTGAACTTGCTAGTGCATTACGTGAAAGTCGTGATGATCTTGAGATTTTTTTATATGATCGTGGTGAGCGTATTTTAAATCAATTTCCTGAAAAACTAAGCAATTATGTCAAAAAATGGTTTGATCAACATGATGTTACGGTCGTACCAAACTCCAACATCGTTAAAGTTGAACCGGGGACACTCTATAACAAAGATACTAAGAACGAACATGATCTTATTGTATGGACAGCAGGTATTCAACCTGTTGAACTTGTCCGCAACTTACCTGTCGATTTAAGTCGTAGTCATCGTGTCATAGTCAATCAATATCATCAAATCCCAACATATCCAAATGTCTATGTCGTCGGTGATTGTGCCAACTTACCTTTTGCGCCGAGCGCACAACTTGCCGAAGAACAAGCCGACCAGATTGCTACTGTACTTAAAACATTGTGGCAAGGTAAAACACTTCCTGAAAAAATGCCAGACATTAAAATCCAAGGTTTTTTAGGTGCATTGGGCGAGAAAAAAGGCTTTGCCTATTTAATGGATACAACCGTTACCGGACGCCTTGCCTCCATTTTAAAATCTGGTGTGTTATGGCTATATAAACATCATAATGGGTAATATAAAAACCTGTGGGATGATCCCACAGGTTTTTTAACAGAAAGCCTTAACAATTTAAAGGCATTTATATGCTTTATCTTATCAAGTGTTATCACTTAGAATACTTGCTCTACCTCAATAACACCCGGCACTTCTTCAACGAGTGCACGCTCGATACCTGCTTTTAACGTAATAGTACTACTTGGGCAAGTCCCACAAGCACCTAGTAATTGAAGCTTAACGATTCCATCTTCAACATCTACAAGTGCACAGTCTCCACCGTCACGTAATAAAAATGGGCGCAACTTCTCTATAACTTCTGCTACTTGATCATACATTGTTGTATCTTCAGTTGGCATGTGTTATGCCTCCTTTCAAGTTAAATGGTTCATATTCTCCCTTTTTCTTATTATAATAGAAATGGTATTGAAAATCTATTGTATTAACTAAGGGGGAAGAAGATGACTAAAATAACAGTTGTTGTGTACGGCGCAGAAGTCGTCTGTGCTAGTTGTGTAAACGCACCAAGTTCACGCAATACTTTTGAGTGGCTACAAACATTATTACCTCAACAATATCCAGATCATAACTTTATATTTACCTATATTGATATTGATCAAGATACTGAAAACTTAACTGATCACGATGAACATTTTATTGAACAAATTAAAGCAGACGAACTGTTTTATCCACTTATTACGATGAATGACGAATATGTTGCAGATGGGTATATTCAATTGAAACCACTTAAACGTTATATTAATCATAATTTTGAAGCATAAAGCATGGGATAGAATAGGACGATAAAATCTTTGAAATTATTAAGATTTTATCGTCCACTCTGTTGATTTTATTCTACGTGCTTTACATATTTGAAAACGTTAACTCTACACTTGATTACGTGCAGGTCTTCCTTGAACTACATCTTCAATATTAAGCACACAAGTTTGAATCATTTGATCACGTGTTAATACTGTCGCACTACCGATATGTGGCGTAATAATAGCGTTGGGTTGTTTAAGTAATGGATGATCCATACGAATCGGCTCATCACGCACTACATCAAGCGCACAACCTGCAATTTCACCTGCTATAAGTGCCTCAACTAAATCTTCTTCTACAACCAGATCCCCTCGTCCAATATTGACAAAAATAGCGTCATCACGCATCATTTGAAAGACACTTCGATCGAACTTATTTTGTGTCTCAGGTGTCGATGGTGCTGTACAAACCACAAAGTCACTTTCTCGAATCAATGTTTCAAAGGATGTATAAAAAGCACCCAGTTCGTGTTCAGCTTTTGTATTACGTGAGCGATTGTGATAAAGAATATCCGCATTGAAACCTTTTAAACGACGTGCGAAGGCTTTTCCTATTTCTCCCATACCAAAAATACCAACCTTGGCATGATAAATATCTTTTCCAGCAAGCAGATAGGGACCCCAACTCTCCCATTGACCATCTTGAACATAATCTATCGCTTCTGGTAAACGGCGAGAAGCTGCCATCATTAATGCAAACCCTAATTCTGCTGTTGTTTCGGTTAATACATGAGGTGTATTTGAAATAACCACACCATGCTGTTCTGCCGATACAAGATCAATGTTATCATAGCCCACTGCCATATTCGCTATAATTTTTAGATGAGGTGCCTGCTGAAAGAGTGCATTATCAATTTGCTCACTCAATGTTACAAGTAATACCGTTTTATCTGCAGCTGCTTGTAAAAATGTTTCACGTGGCATTGGTGTGAGATGATGATCCCACATTTCTACTTCACCTAAAGCTTCCAGCCGCTGTTTAAACTTTGCTGGAATTTGACGTGTCACTAAAATTTTCTCCATACCATCACTTACCTTTTTTGATTTCATTCAATAATACCGTTAAATCTTTAATACTGTATGTCGGGGGTACATTTTTAGACATGGCTTCTGCTTCTGTTGTGACGCCTGTCTGTACATGAATCGTATCAATCCCAATGTTAATACCAGACATAATATCTGTGTCATATAAGTCGCCAATCATTGCAACATCTGATTTCTCTAGTTGTAAGATGTCAAGTGCTTTTTGCATGATAGGTATTTCGGGTTTACCGATGAAAGTAGGTGCTACTTTAGAAGATACTGTCACTACACTTGTCAATGAACCATTGCCCGGTAAAAATCCTTGTTCTTTCGGTATCGAAGGGTCTTTGTTCGTTGAGATAAATGTTGCGCCTTGTTGAACCGCTAATGTCGCTTTTGTCAACTTTTCATATGTGATTTGGTCATCTAAACCTATCACAACATAATCAACATGAATATCATCTTTTACAGTCAGACCCTTGTCTGTTAGTGCCGTTCTCAAGCCTGTATCACCAATCATATAAATTGTTGCATCTGGCTTTTCTGCACTAATATAATCCGCTGTCGCCATTGCTGATGTTACAACTTCCGACGGTTGTGCTTGAATCCCCATCGCTGTCAACTTCTGAACAACATCTTCTGGTGATTTAGTTGAGTTATTTGTGACATATAGATGTGGGATATCGTATGTGTTTAAGCCTTTAATAAAATCAGCTGCCCCCGGAATCACCTCGTTCCCTTTATATAACGTACCGTCTAAATCAATCAAATATGCTTTATATGTTTTCATGACTTATTGTGCTCCTTTGCCAAATGCCGTTACAGGTACATTTTCATGTTCTAAAAAATGTACAACTTCTTCAATAAATTGTTGATAATAAGGTATTGCTTTATCAAACAATGGTACTAATGTCGCACTGTCTAAAGTATCATAATGATGTACAAATGAACGACGCACATCGATTGTTTCATGCAATACTGTCTGCGTCTCTTTAGAGATTGCACCCTCTAATGTTAAAATATCTATAACATCTTTATAATTACCGGGATCTCTTAAAATAAATGCATCAATAATCATATTGCCAATATCAACAGATGATTCGATCAGCATCTGTGCAACACGTTCAAAGGCATAATGATTCCCTTTTACTTCATCATAATCTCTCGTTAAACGTTGAATATACTGTAATTTTTGTGAAAGTTGTTCTTTATCTACAAAATACATTTATGTCACCTCTATTCCTATCTATCATATCATAATTTTGCACGGTGATTCATTTATCGCTATACTGTCTATACGATAATTTTTAAAGGAGTATGACATATAATGATTGATATGTTTTTATATGATGACATCGAACCTTCGCAAATTCGATTTGTCGGGTTTATCGGAGAACATAGTCGCTACGATCTCGTTTTAATCCAAACAGACCGCCATTATGGTAAAACACTTGTCTTAAATACACAAACCAATAAATTCGGTATCATTGGTACAGATGATTTAGAAGAGGAAGGTTACATCGCTTACATTCTAGGCGTTAATGATGATGAAGCTGACGAAATTACTGCTTATCTCTCTGATGTCATCGCTTAAAAAACGAGCCTCGAAATAGGAGGCTCGTTTTTATTTTACTTTTCATTTTGAATAGTAGGTTGTATTTTAACATCTTTGAGCTTATTACTCTCATCAATGTCTTCTGCTTCGGCAAAATGTTTCTCCACTTCATGTTGTGCCATTCGCCTTACGACAAAATAGGCACAACCGAAATTACAATACTCTAACAAATAATCTTGAATCGTTGAAAATCGTTTGTTAAAGTCGGCTTTTTTATATGAATCACGATAAAAACCTTTCAGTCTGAGTTGATCATAACCGTAATCACCGACAACATAATCATACTTATCAAGAATTTCCGAATATCGTGCTACAAAATCTTCTTCGTTAAAGCCATCCCTATAAGACGTTACGAGTTCAAAATAGAGGTTACCTACTTTGATCATCTTTACATCACCTAATATCTATAAATTAAGCTGCTCATCACCAAGGCGTTGTTTCGCTTTTGCCGCTTCATTAACTTGTTCATCAGCATGATAAGAACTGCGAACTAATGGACCCGCTTGGCAATGTTTAAATCCTTTTTCCATTGCGACTTTACGCAACTTACCAAACTCTAATGGTGTGTAATATTTTTGTACTTTAAGATGTTTGCGTGATGGCTGTAAATATTGACCAATAGTTAAAATGTCTACATCATTAGCACGTAAATCATCCATTGTTTCATGAAGTTCTTCAATTGTCTCTCCAAGTCCTACCATAATACTTGATTTAGTTGGAATATCAGGTTGTAATTCTTTAGAACGACGTAAAAATTCTAATGTACGATCATAAGTAGCACGTGCACGTACTCTCGGTGATAGGCGACGAACTGTCTCGATATTATGATTCAAAATATCTGGTCGTGCTGCCATTAACGTTTTGAGTGCTTCATAATCTCCACCCATATCTGAAGGTAAGATTTCAATTGTTGTGAAAGGATTACGTTCACGAACTTTGCGGACTGTTTCAGCATATACATTAGAGCCTGCATCTTTTAAATCATCACGTGCTACTGCTGTAATAACGACGTGTTTTAAATTCATCAGTTCGACTGATTCTGCTACACGCTCTGGTTCGCCTAAGTCCAATTCGTTTGGTAATCCTGTCTTCACAGCACAGAAACGACACGCACGCGTACATACGTCACCTAAAATCATAAATGTAGCTGTACGACGTGCACCCCAACACTCATGAATGTTTGGACATTTTGCCTCTTCACATACTGTGTGCAAGTTTTTCTCGCGCATCATTTTTTTAAGGCCTGTGTAATTTTCATTGGTGTTCAGCTTTATTTTCAACCAATCTGGTTTGCGTAAAATTTCTTCATTTTTTGTAGCCATAACGACAAGTACCCTCCCGTAAAAGTTAACTCTTTTTCCATTATAACGGACTTTATTAAAAATTAAAATGTACTTGTTTTAAGTTTTATAAACGCTGCAAGTACGCTGTAAAAATATCTCGTAAAAAAGCAGGCATTAAATATTCCATAGGCTGCCCTTTTAACATCGGAAAATAACGTCCAAAAGTATACATATCAATGGTACCGAATGTATAGATAACGTCATCTTCAATTTCCTCACCTTTAACAAAATAGCGATCGCTTGATTCAATATAACCTACATTATATAAAATGTATCCTCCGAAAATGTTACCACGAAAACCTAAACCTTGTGCATGCTCATACATATATGTTTGTTCTTGTGCTGTTAAAATAATTTCTTTCAATGTACGTCCTGATATTTTAGCACGTACAGTATTAATAGGGTGCGGTAACATTTGATGAATATCATATGCTGTCAAACGTTTATTTTCAAAACCTTTGACCAATAAACCTGCATTAATAATTGTACAATCCGCACCTATAAAATCATGAATACTCTGTGCAAGCATATAAGTTCCTTGTGTAATAAAGTTTGTCTCCCTCTGCAAAGTCATAGGCTTCATAACGACTGGATGATCTAATAACGCACGACCTTCTTTATCAAAATCTGTTATTACTTGTGGTAAAGTCTCTAAAGCGTGTAACTGCGCGCGCTTTTTCGTAACTTTGCCTTCTTCAACATCAAGCGTTACTTCTCCTAAAAACTGACCATACTTTCCTGCTGCAGCCATAAGCACACCATTTTTCTCTTCACCATCTATAAAATGATGATGCGTATGTGCTCCGAAAATCACATCAATCTCTGGTAATTCTTCACAAAGCTGCTCATCAAAAAAGATACCGACATGACTCATCACTATTAAAACATCATAAGACCCTCGTTGTTGTTGAACCACATCTTTAATTGCAGCAAGCGGATCTGTTACAATCCAATCTAATGCACGATAGAAGGGGGTAAAAGGTGCAGTTACAGCCACAAACATAAAGCGTACACCCTTAATCTCTCGAATATAGGATTGAACAAAATGTTGAGGTAGGTTGCCTTGTTCATCAAAAATGTTAGCACATGTCACAGTGAATTGTGCATCCTTATACAATGCATTCAGTGCTTCATGTGAAATGGTCATGCCTTCGTTATTGCCAATTGTTGCAATATCGCACTGAGCTTCATTTAATAATTGTACATTGCGTTTGCCCATTGTACCTTGTGTAACGGGTGCAGATAAATCTACATGATCTCCTATATCCAAATATAATGAAGGGTGCCTCAATGTTGGTCGTTGTGTAGCCATATATTGTTTAATTCGTGTATAAGCATTCAGATGACTATGTATATCATTTGTGTGATAAAGTGTAACGCGCATCAATATTCACCTGCCTTAACTATAAAATGAACGTACAATCAGATAGATACCGAGTACCAGCATTACGATACGCAAAATAAGAACAACCGTATCAGATTGAACGGTCTTATTGATTTTGACACCTAACCTTGCACCGATCCAACTCGCAATAATCAATATGATACTGTATCCCCATACAACATGACCCAATACGACATGCCCCACTGAACTGGTGATACTTGAGAAAAAAATCATCATCATACTCGTGCCAACAGCGACGTGAGGTGGAAAGCGAAAGACGAGTAACATCAACGGTGTCATAAGTGCACCACCACCGATGCCAAAAAGTCCAGACGTAATACCAATTAGAAATGATGAGAGCATCGCAGTACTAGGAACAACACTGTAATGATATTCTTGGCCATGTAGATCAGTGAATGATTTCATATACTGTTCTTTTTGAAATGACTGTATCGGCGGGATTTTATGACGAACCATCAATAACATGGCAACAATAATGAGAAAAATACCGAAATACAGGTTAAATGAGTGAAGTGTTAAATATCTACTTAAATATGCACCAATCAAAGCTCCCGGAATAATCCCCACCAAAAAAATCATGCCATTTTTAACATCGACTTGTTTGACTTTAAGATACCCTAAAGTCGATGAAAATCCTGTTACGATCAATATAATAGATGATGTACCAATTGCTGTTTGCGGTGTGATCCCTTCCAAAATGCCCAGTGTCATTCCAAAATAGATCAGCGTTGGTACAATAATAATACCGCCACCAATTCCTACAATTGACCCAATCACTGCAGATAAAAAGCCAATCAGTATCAAAATAATCACACTCATATTACCTTCTCCTTAAAATAATTTCAGTTGCTGTGGCGCCAATCCTTCATAATCAATACCTAAATGGTGTTGTAGCACTTTGGCATTACCTGCAGCGTGTCCTCCAGAGTTATTGTTAAAAATGACATACACTTGTTCTGCCTTTTGTTCAAGAATGCGAATATGTTCTGCCAAATCCATCAATTCATCATCAGAATATTGATATAAATAGCGTACATTTCGCCACTCTTGATCAGTCATATCTTTTTTCGTCCACCCATGTACATTCCGTCCATGTAATCTTATGAGAGCTGTAGATTGTGTCATACGATTCACAAATGGGATACATCCCTCTCCAGCTTGTGGCTCATCACATACTGAATGAATAAGTTTTTGCGTTGTTAAAAATTCTAATGTACGTTCTTTCATCGCCCCATCAAACCATGAGCGATGACGAAACTCTATACATACAGGAATATCTTGTAATTGTTGACGTACATAGCGAATATAATTAATATTTTTCGTCGTACAATCAAACCATGGTGGAAATTGCACTAACACCATTGCAAGTTTATTTGTAAGATACAAGGGTTTGATCATTAAGCGAAAGGCTTCAAATAGGTCTTCTATATGTTCAACATATTCCCGGTAATCCGCATGCAATGTTAGTGCTTGATGAATTTTAACAACGAACTTAAAACGCTGTGGTGTTTCATCTATCCATTTTTGAATGTTACGTTCAGGTTGAATCGCATAATACGACGCATCCAACTCAACGACCGGAAAATGACTTGCATACGCTTGCAACTTATCGCCTTTATACATCGTATGGTCGTATAGCGTATCATGATCACCCCAACCTGTTAATCCAATCTGTATCATTTCGTTTCCCTCTCTATCTTAGCACATCTTAAAATATAAACCTTTTTATATGAAAGAGGACTAGGGCTTGTTATACAGTAACTTTTCCTAGTCCTTCGTTTGTTAACGTATCTGATTTAGTTTCTCTCGTTCTTCACGATCCATCTCATCTTCTATTTCCATACCCAGCATTTCTTCAATCAAATCTTCATGTGTTACAATGGCGTCTGTTCCACCGTATTCATCGAGTACAATTGCCATATGCTTTCGTGTCACTGTCATCTTTCGTAATACCCATTCTGCACGATTATGTTCATACACAAATAATGGTTCTGAACTATAATCCATAACTGTTTTATCGACATCTCGACTCCACGCTAATAGATACTTCGAATGAAACACACCTACAACATTGTCTATATCACCTTCGTATACTGGATAACGCGTATAGGGATGATTCATCACAATGTCATAGACTTCATCGTATGTATCATCTACTGACAGTGATGTTACATTTACACGTGGTGTATTATTCACATCATCAATCTTCAAACGATCAAAATCCATCACACCTTGAATACGATTGCGCTCTAATTCATTAAAAGCGCCCTCTGTACCTGCAATGGCAACCATTGTTCTCACTTCTTCTTTGGACATTTTATTCACTTCATGTCCTCGAGATAAAAATTTTGTCAATCCATCTGTAATCGTATTTAATACAAGCGTAATGGGTTTAAATAATATAATAAAAAACTGGATAATCGGATAAACAATACGTGCAATAGCATCTGGGAAAGTCGCTGCAATTGATTTTGGAATCACTTCAGCAAACATAATGATGACAACTGTTAAAATAGCTGATGCTACACCAACATTTAACCCCATGTCTACTGCTAAAATAGTTACAAGTGTGGGGAGTAAGATATTTGCAATATTATTCCCAATCAAGATCGTTGTAATAAACTCACTTGGTTTTTCTAGTAACTTCAATAGTTTTGTTGCTTTAAGGTTATTTTGATCTGCTTCTGCTTTTAACTTTACTTTGTTCGCAGCTGTCAACGCCGTTTCACTTCCTGAAAAGAAAAACGACACAAAAATGAGTAAAATGATCGCAATGATCACTAAGCAGCGCCTCCTCTATTCGACTCTAAATATCAAAGATTTTTATAAGACATCATGTAAATAGAAGCATGAAACAAAAGCTATAAATTCCTCAGCTTTAATCCTTCATTATTTACAATAATTTTATTTTCTAATATGTATACTTGAAAATCAAGTCACAGGATCAGTTAACGAAGAAACGCATATTGTATACCACTTTTCTATACTGCATTGATAAAAATAATAGACACGTTATCATTTTATTCCCACCGCACAGCGTACAACTCGAAAAGCTCAAAAATAACCATCCAATCCATTAAGGTCAGATGGTTATTTTATGATATATGCTTTGATTAACGTTACATAAATGCATTTTTATACACATAGTATCGTCTGACAAGTTCAATGACCATCATCCATACGATATGACCAAAAAACTCTGACAAGTGTTCATGGAATGGCTGATCAAACATACTAGGTACAACGTTCATCGCTGGCATAATCACAAGATGAAACGCGATCCATACAACAATACCAAACACTGCCCCATAACCCATTGCGACAATTGAAAAACGTTTTACTAATATAATATAAATAAATGCAAATACTATCGCAAAACTAAAATGAATTATAAAACTTACCCATGGCATAGATTGTTCAGAAAATTGATATGTCATATGTGTAAAATCATGACTAAAACCCAATTTTTCCAGTAAAGCTTGTGGCGGGTTTGTAGCATTACGTTCAGGTGTACGTGGTGGAAACATGACTTCCCAACCTAACTTGACAATCCCTGATAATAATCCTCCAATAAGCGTGGCATATAAAACCTGAGCATACGATAATGTTGTTTTTTCTTTCATTATTAGTCTCTCCTCTCAAATACCACTAAAGTATAATAATATTATTATATTCCTTATATAGATTAAGTGCAATTCAATTCGAGTGACAATAACTTACAATACTGTGTCACTTCATATATTATGTGCAAATGATCAGAGACAAAACATCTTTACTATAATTAAATGTCTTCATATCACATATGGATAGCAAGTTCTATTATTCGTAATGCCATACCCTTTTATTCATTTTGTTCTGTTCGATAAATACTGTCATGATAGTTGAAGCCATTAGGGTAGCGTTTCGTTAACTTTTCAATATTTTGTTCTGCAACCTCATCTAAAGTGATATCACAAACATGTGCAAGTGATGATAAATACCACAGCACATCTCCTAATTCTTTGACAATAGCTTCCCTCTCTAATTCATGACCATGAAAAATATGTTTTTTAATAAGATCTGCCACCTCACCTGCTTCTCCTGTAAGTCCTAAAGCATAGTTAGATAAGGCAAGATGCTTTGTTACATGTCCACCATGTGTTCTTAACGCCAAACTTTGATAATCATTTAATTCCATAAAGTTCTCCTTTGACTGTCAGCTATATCTATTCAATAGTTTTTTATTCTTTTACCTTCAACTCAGGTTAACGTAGAAATACATCTTTTTTGACATGCAATTCCAGTGTTAATCCATCTATACTTACGATATTGTCACAATATCATAGGGTTTCATGACCTTCATAGCAGAAAATACGAAGCTGAACCCTCTGGACGACCACTTCATTTTCAACTTAAAACTTTGTATTTTGGGTATCAAAAAGGTATCAAAGACTCAGCTATTAAGCACAAGTCTTTGATACCTCTTCGTTTATATTATCCGATAGACCCTTCCATCTCGAATTTGATAAGACGGTTCATTTCAACGGCATATTCCATCGGTAATTCTTTTGTAAATGGCTCAATAAAGCCCATAACAATCATTTCTGTTGCTTCTTCTTCTGAAATACCACGAGACATGAGGTAGAAAAGTTGTTCTTCTGATACTTTTGATACTTTCGCCTCATGTTCTAATGAAATATTATCATTAAAAATTTCATTATATGGGATTGTGTCTGATGTTGATTCATTATCTAAGATTAATGTATCACATTCGATATTTGAACGTGCACCTTTTGCTTTACGTCCAAAGTGGACAATACCTCTATACACAACTTTACCGCCATCTTTTGAAATTGATTTTGAGACGATCGTTGAAGATGTATTCGGTGCTTTGTGAATCATTTTCGCACCGGCATCTTGCACTTGTCCTTTACCTGCGAAAGCAATAGATAACGTACTGCCTTTTGCACCTTCACCAACAAGTACACATGCTGGGTATTTCATCGTTAATTTAGAACCCATGTTACCATCTACCCATTCCATGTTACCATTCGCATGGACAAGCGTACGTTTTGTTACAAGGTTGTATACGTTGTTTGCCCAGTTTTGAATTGTTGTATAGCGCACATGCGCATCTTTGTGCACAATAATTTCAACAACAGCTGAGTGTAATGAGTTCGTTGTATAGACTGGTGCTGTACAACCTTCAACATAGTTCACCGACGCACCTTCATCTGCAATGATTAATGTACGTTCGAATTGTCCCATGTTTTCTGAGTTGATACGGAAATACGCTTGCAATGGTGTATCTAACTTCACATTTTTAGGCACATAGATAAATGAACCTCCTGACCATACTGCTGAATTTAATGCTGCAAATTTGTTATCAGCGGCAGGAATGACTGATGCAAAGTACTCTTTAAATAACGCTTCATTTTCTTTTAGTGCTGTATCTGTATCTTTAAAGATAATCCCTTTTTCTTCAAGATCTTTTTCCATATTATGATAAACTACTTCTGATTCGTATTGCGCTGAAACACCCGCCAAATATTTTTGTTCTGCTTCAGGAATACCTAACTTATCAAAAGTACGTTTAATTTCTTCGGGTACTTCATCCCATGAACGCTCTGAACGCTCTGATGGTTTAACATAATATGTGATGTCATCAAAGTCTAACTCTGATAAGTCACCACCCCATTGTGGCATTGGCATTTTGTAAAATAATTTCAATGCTTTTAAGCGGAAGTTTAACATCCACTCAGGCTCGCCTTTCATATTTGAGATTTCACGAACAATATTTTCTGTCAAACCACGCTCAGATCTAAAAATCGATACGTCTTCATCATGGAAGCCATATTTATAATCGCCCACATCTGGTGCTTTTTTAGCCATCCATCATCACTCCTCTTATAGTGTTTACTTGACACACTGCAAATTGCAATGCATTACGCATATATCATAAAGGATTGACATCTCTATGTCTGCATCCTTACAACTTTTAAACTTAATCTTCTTCGGTCGTTCCTTTGCCTTCTTTTTCAACGGTTCCTTTTTCTAATGCTTTCCATGCAAGCGTTGCACATTTAATACGTGCTGGGAACTGAGAAACACCTTGAAGTGCTTCAATATCACCCATATCTTCAGTAATGGTATAGTCTTCCCCAAGCATCATTTTTGTAAACTCTTGACTCATCTGCATAGCCTCTTTCAGACTATGACCTTTTATTGCCTCTGTCATCATAGATGCACTTGACATGGAGATAGAACAACCTTCACCTTCAAACTTTGCATCATTAACAATGCCATCTACAATATCAAATGTTAGACGGATGCGGTCACCACATGTTGGATTGTTCATATCAACAGTCATCGTACCATCTTCAATAACCCCTTTGTTACGAGGGTTTTTGTAATGATCCATAATCACCGAGCGATACAATTGATCTAAGTTATTAAAATTCATATGAGAAAAACTCCTTCGTTCTCTTCAATCCTTCGACAAGTTGATCGATATCTTCTTTAGTGTTGTAAATATAAAAGCTTGCACGTGCTGTTGATGATACATTCAACCACTTCATAAGCGGTTGTGCACAATGGTGTCCGGCACGTACTGCAACACCTTCAGTATCTAATGCTGTCGCAACATCATGTGGATGAACACCTTCTAAATTGAAAGTAATAATACCTGCACGTTGATCTGCTGCTGGACCATAAATTTCAATGCCTTCAATTTGTGACATTTGATCGTACGCATATTGTGTCAGTTGTTGCTCATAACTATGAATTGCCTCAAAACCAACCGCTTCCAAATAATCAATAGCAGCTTTTAAACCAATCGCCTGTGCAATCAATGGTGTCCCCGCTTCAAACTTAGTTGGTAAATCTGTCCATGTACTTTCGTATAAACCAACAAAATCTATCATATCTCCACCAAATTCTATGGGTTCCATATTTTGTAAGTGTTGTCGTTTACCATATAATACGCCAATACCTGTGGGACCTAACATTTTATGACCACTAAAACTATAAAAGTCTACATTTAAATCTTGCACATCTACTTTCATGTGAGGTACTGACTGCGCACCATCAACTGCAATAATCGCACCATGTTCATGTGCAACCTCAGCAATGGCTTTGACATCATTAATTGTCCCCAACACATTCGAAACATGTGCCACAGCAACAATTTTCGTCTTATCTGTGATCGTTTCTTTGACTGCTTCTAGTGTTAATGTTCCATCGGGCGTCATCGGTATAAATTTTAATGTAGCACCTTTACGTTTAGCTAACTGTTGCCAAGGTACAATATTCGCATGATGTTCCATCTCGGTAACAACAATTTCATCACCCACTTCAATCACTGCATCACCGTAACTATGTGCCACTAAGTTGATTGAAGCTGTCGTACCACGCGTAAAAATAACCTCTTCAAAATATTGTGCATGTATAAAACGGCGAACAGCCTCTCTCGCACCTTCATAGCCATCTGTCGCAAGCGAGCCTAATGTATGCACACCACGGTGAACATTAGAATTATAGCGATTGTAATAATCTTCCAATACTTCAATCACTTGCTTTGGTTTTTGACTCGTTGCCGTTGAATCTAGATAGGCAAGGCGCTTTCCATTCACTTGTTGGTCTAATATTGGAAAGTCTTGTATGATTGCTTTTACATCAAGTTGTGTATCAGCCACTTGTATCACAGACCTTTCTAAAGTTTGTTATTTACCTACTTTGAGTTCGATAACTTCTCGTAATTGACGTTGTACATCTTCTATCGGTAGTTCACGTACAACTGGATCTAAGAAACCATGAATAACAAGACGCTCTGCTTCCTCTTGTGAAATACCACGACTCATCAAATAATACAATTGCTCTGGATCTACACGTCCAACAGATGCTGCGTGACCTGCCTCTACGTCATCTTCATCAATTAATAAGATCGGATTAGCGTCGCCTCGTGCATTTTCAGACAACATAAGTACACGAGAAGATTGGTTTGCTGATGAGCCTTTACCACCATGTTTAATATGACCAATACCGTTAAAAATCGATGACGCATTTTCTTTCATAACACCATGTTTTAAAATATAGCCATCTGTTTCTTTACCATATTGAACAATTTTTGATGTTAAGTTTACAGTTTGATCACCACGTCCAACAACAACAGATTTTAAATCTGATGTCGAACGATCACCGATAAGATTTGTTGTATTATCAATAATCTGGTCCCCTTCGTTCATTAAACCGAGTGACCAATTAATAGATGCATCTTCAGCAGTCACACCACGTCGAATAATATGACCTGTGAAACCTTTATCTAAAAAGTCTACTGAACCGTATGAAATCTTAGCATTAGGTTGAGCGATAACTTCTGAAATAATGTTTAATTGGTTTCCTGCACCACTCGTCGTTGAAAGATAGTTCTCAACATATGTCACTTCCGCACTTTCTTCAGCAACAATTAATACGTGATTGAAAAAGCTGGCATGCTCATCATCATGTAAAACAACATATTGAATTGGATCTGCTACAACTACATTTTTAGGCACATATACGAATACGCCGCCGTTCATTAATGCTGTATGCAAAGCTGTTAAACGATGTTCATCTACTGTTACGGCATCTTTCATATAATATTGCTTAACGAGTTCGCTATGGTTTTGTAAAGCCTCGCTAATATGTTCAATAATCACACCATCATTTTTAGCTTGGTCGTTCACTTTTGTAAAAGCTAAAGTATTGTTATGCTGTATAATTAAATTCTCGATATTTTCATTATTAATGATACGATCAATTTCTGTTGGGAGTTCATTCAAACTATCAAATACAGCCCCTGTTGTATAGTGCTGTTTGAATGAATCAAAATCCCATTTGTCGAGTTTTGTTTTGTCAGGTTTTGGCATTTCTAAAGCCTCTGTTTGTTTTAACGCTTCTTTTCTTAAAGTAGCCATCCAAGAAGGTTCGTTTTGAGCTTGTGAATAATCAACAAGTTGAGCTTCAGAAATATTTAATGTTTCAGTCGTCATAATTATTTCCTCCTAAATTGATGATTATTGGTTAGCTTGTACTGCTTCGTATTCTTCTTTAACCCACTCGTAACCTTCTTCTTCTAAACGTTTTGCTAACTCTGCACCACCCGTTTTTACGATGATTCCGTTATACATTACGTGTACTTGGTCAGGTGTGATGTAGTTTAACAAGCGCTGATAGTGCGTAATAATTAATGAACCAAACTCATCTCCACGCATTTCGTTGATACCTTTAGACACAACTTTTAAAGCATCGATATCAAGCCCTGAGTCAATTTCGTCAAGAATTGCAAACTTAGGTTGTAGCATCATGAGTTGTAAAATTTCGTTACGTTTCTTCTCCCCACCTGAGAAACCTTCATTTAAATAGCGTTGTGCCATATCTTTATCCATCTCTAAAAAGTCCATTTGTTTATCTAACTTTTTGATGAATTGCATCAAGTTAATTTCTTGGCCTTCTTCACGTTGTGCATTGATTGCTGAACGCATAAAGTCAGCATTAGTCACACCTGTGATTTCTGATGGATATTGCATCGCTAAAAATAAGCCTGCTTTTGCACGCTCATCCACTTCTAACTCAAGTACATTGACACCATCTAACAATACTTCACCTTTTGTAATTTCAAATGATGGATGACCCATAATCGCAGAAGATAAAGTGGACTTACCTGTACCATTCGGCCCCATAATCGCATGAATTTCACCCGTGTTAATCGTTAAGTTAACACCTTTTAAGATTTCTTTATCATCTATAGATACGTGTAAATCTTTAATTTCTAATACTGATGGCATTGATATTCCCTCCAAATAAATGTTTAATTCCTTAAACTAGTTTATAATAATTTTAAAGTAACGTCAAAATTATTCTTATTTTCTACATGCCTATTATAACGGAAATAAATCGAATGATAAACCTTTTCGGGTTCTAAAAGCGCTTTCGACATGAATCTTTAATAAATCTAATATGAGAAAGGTTATTGATAATAGTAGTGGGTCTGTTCTCAATCAAGAAATAATATATATCTATCTCTTTTATAGGCACTAATGGAGACACCAGATCAGATTATACGAACGCATAAATATACTTTGTATGTTTAAACTCACACTTATTATCATATTATGGTATGATAAAATGACCGATACAGAAAGGACGCTTTTTATGTCTAAATTCAAACTTTCAAACATTCCTCGTGGCTTTGCAATGGGGATTAGTGATTTAATTCCGGGAGTGAGTGGTGGTACAATCGCACTACTTCTCGGTATATATGATGACTTTATCGCATCAGTCAGCGGTATATTTTCCAAAAACTTTAAAAAGAGCTTTTCTTTTTTACTTCCTATTGTAATTGGAATGGGCTTAGCAATAGGTATTTTAAGCAGTGTTATTAACTATCTGCTTGCAGCTCATGAAGTACCGACTATGTTCTTTTTCTTTGGTCTCATCTTAGGCGTCATCCCTTTTTTACTCCGGATTTCCAAAGTCAAACAAACATTTACAATCCGACATTGGTTGATTATGATTATCTCTATTGTCCTTTTAGGTGCAATGGCTTTTTTCAAAGGTGACACTACTCACGGTGCTCCATCATATATTGATTTATCGATGCCTATGTTATTTAAATACTTTATTGCTGGAATATGCGCCTCTAGTGCGATGTTGTTACCTGGTATTTCAGGATCATTCATTCTATTACTTTTCGGCGTTTATAGTACAGTCACTTATTCAATTTCAGAGATAGTTCGGTTGAACTTTGCAGCTCTACCTGTCATTATGACAGTCGGTTTAGGTGTTGTGACCGGTTTTCTTATTGCAAGTAAACTGATCACCTACTTATTACAGCACTATACTTTTATGACATACGCCGCGATTTTAGGGCTCGTCATCGGCTCCTTGTTTTCCGTTTATCCCGGACTGCCTACTAGCCCACTCACTTGGCTGGTGTCGATCGTAACACTCGGTCTAGGTTTTGTGATCAGCTATATTCTTGGCATCTTCACAAAAGATTGATTGTCATAGCGCATTAGAATAAGGACAGATGACATCCACACTTGATATTTAAGTAAAGTAACGCTAGAATAACATTCAAGTAGAGCAATAAGTATCTGACTCAACTCTTTTAGTTGGGAGGACTTATTAGCGCAAAACGCCTCTTATCCACTATTCATGTAGGATAAGGGGCGTTTTGTTGGTTCTTAATAAAATGAATAATTATTTCGCTGGGATAATTGCACTTATATCGGTGGTTATTCTTAGTTATTCAAAGTGTTGTTATATCAAGGGTTATAGACGTTCTTAATCGTAAAATTCTTTCATGACCTCGCACTTTCTATCAATATCTCGCCCTTTTTATTTTAAGAGCAAATTAATTTTTAAAACTGGCGAAAAACTGAAGCATACATTCCATGCGTCAGACTTATTTATTAACATACTACAAACTACTACAAATTAAAATATTTTAGTAACGAACAATTTTGTCTGTATCTCTTTTATAATACTAACCCTACCTATTGTATTTCTCATTTCTCAACTTAATTCAACTATTTTAACGATTTAATAACCTTTCTTCCCAATCAAAATCCAACCCCATCATAAACAAAACATTATTATAACTAGTTGATTTTAAAACACTTTCTAAATCTTTTAATTCTTTTTTTATTTCTTTAACTAGTTTTTTCAATTCAGTTTTGTTTAAAAAAAGACTTATACAAAAAATAAGTTTGAACAGACCATTTTTTCTTCTTTGTAAAGTAGTGAATTCTCGAGCATATAATTCTACGTTCCTTTTATGACAACGTTCCACTCTATTATAACCTGGTAATAATAAACTGAATTTTTGATAATCATCATCAATTTCAATTTTAGTAGATGTACAAAAAAGCCTTTCACCGTGAGCACTAATATTCCTATAAATGTTCAAAATATTAAATATGTTGGAAATTGTATGGAAATTTTCATTCAAGTTTAAATTTCCGCTATTCAAATTAAGTATATTTACAATTTGTTTTCGAACTTCAAATATTTGGATATCAAACATTTTCGATATATTTCCGAATGTTAATACTTGAACAAGCACCCACATAGGTATATATCTATGGTTATCTAAATAATATTTCAAAGACTGTTTTTTGTTTCTTTGCCTGCTTATTGTTCCATACACATTAGAAACAAATTCTTCATATTGATTTACTCTTTTAATTTCCCCTTTTTTGCAATTTTTTATAGGTTTATCTGATGGAATATCACTAAATTCAGAATCAAAAATCTTTATTTTCCCGCTTTTATACATTATTATTTTCTTTTTATTATTATTTAAATCATAATAATCTCTTCTTAAATACTCATTTTCTCTATGTAAATTATCTTTTTTGTGTTTGCTTGTTAGGTTTTTCGAATAGTAGTCATAAAAAGATTCCACTATAGCGTTCTTAATTTCTTCTTCTATAAATAATAATCTTTTTAAAAATATATTTCTTAAATTATTGTCACAATTTAATAGCGCCTCTAAATGCGATGGATTTGTACCCCTTATGTATAAATCTTCATTTTGAGGATAATCTGCAGGATAATCTCTTCTATTAACCAAAAAGGGATCTTTGTACCCATTAACCAAAGTATAATAGTTATATTTTTTTATAATATTTCTTTCTTTACTCGAATTAATTGGTATACTCATTCTTCTATTTCTTAATAATTCAAGTCTTTTACGATGACTTCGATATTTTTTCTCCTCCATTTTTAACCATCCACCTCATAAAAAAGGGGTTTCCTATACGAATTCACGTATAACAAACCCTCATAAACTGATCTTTACATTTCATATTATACAGTATATGCTACAAAAATCATAGTATTTTTTAACTATTGATTCATTTTTGCGTATCAAATTGAAGGAATTTCGTCATTTCAACTTCAATCACTAGTGTCGCACAAAACCATACAGAATATTCTGAACTAAATTGTTTTGTTTGAATCCCAAAAAGGAAAACACTTTAATAAAGGTAGTAATCATCCATTTTTTGACATATTCAATTTCGCATGGCAATCGTGACAAACAAGACTGTGTGTTATGGTACTGTCTCTTTAATATTTTTTAGCCAATTTTTTGGATCTTCCCAAATTACAGCTTTAAGTAATCGAACGATTTGTAGAAGTGTCTTTTGACTGTTGGTCTTGAGTTTCATTAAAACATTAAGACAGTACACAATCAATGTGATATACACTTGATTGGTTACAGCTGTTTGTGAGTGTCCATAAAATTTTTTGATATTCACATGTTGTTTAACCCATTTGAAAAAGAGCTCAATTGCCCAACGTGATTGGTAAATATCCGCTATTTCTTCTGGGGATAAGTCGAATCTCGTCGTAATAATCAAAAACAGCTTGCCAGAATGGTCATAGACTTTTAATAACCGATATGGATTCTCTGAACGGTTTTGTGGCGTACCAATATAAACCATTTGATCTGATAGA
The DNA here is from genome assembly GCF_013463155.1 of Staphylococcus sp. 17KM0847. Taxonomy (NCBI): domain Bacteria; kingdom Bacillati; phylum Bacillota; class Bacilli; order Caryophanales; family Staphylococcaceae; genus Staphylococcus; species Staphylococcus xeri. Next base: position 426,452 of record NZ_CP040781.1, on the reverse strand, counting down.
ACATTATGACTTTCAGCTACATCATATGTCAAACATGCAATCAAAGCGTTCATAGTTCATATAGCCACGATCAAAAACATACGTACATTCCTTATCATCTATGAAAATATCAAGGTTGTTTTGATCGCTTTCGCAGGCATTGGTGAGTTAACTGCAGCTATGATTATTGGGGAGCTAGGGGATATACGTGCTTTTTCTTCTCACAAACAGTTGAATGCTTATATTGGCATTGATATAAAAAGATACCAGTCCGGAAAAACACATTACAAAGACAAAATTAATAAACGGGGAAACAAGCACGCAAGAGCATTATTTTATATCGTTATACAAAACATATTAAAGGGACAAAGGTTATATGCCAGCCATATCGTTGATTACTACTATAAATTAAAAGAACAGCCTTATGGAAAAGGCCATAAGACTGCGATAATTGCTTGTGTGAACAAGCTGTTAAAAACTATTCATCACTTAGTTATTAACAATAAAGAATACGATTATCGAATGTCACCACACTGATAACCTATCCAACCCTATGTTAACATATTCAAAAAACTTTTACTGTTGTAGGTTTATTTAGTGATGTCTTTTTTAGTGCTCACTTGAATAAAGTTCTTGACTAATCGTAGGAACGGGAGTGGGACAGAAAACGTATTAATCTTAAACGTTTTCGTCGTCCCACCCCGGCAAGGGTAACGAGAAGTGGAAAAAGTTTGTTAAAACGCATTTTCACTTCCGATACCTACTGCCATTTTATGCTTTGTAGTTTTCTAAGGAAGAATGGCATCTACAATGTCTCAGCCCTAGAGCAATAAGTATCTGACTCAACGCTTTTAGTTGAGAGGACTTATTAGCGCAAAACGCCTCTTATCCACTATTCATGTAGGATAAGGGGCGTTTTGTTAACGATTATTTCGCTGGAATTACGGCACCGTCAAATTCTTCATTGATATAGTCACGCACTTCATCGGATTGCAATGCTTTGATCAAGTCTTGGAATTTTTTGTCGTCTTTGTGCCCTTTTTGTACAGCTAAAATATTGGCAAATGGTGAAGACTCATCTTCAACGGCAATGCTATCTTTCAATGGTTTCAAGCCATTATCAATCGCATAGTTTGAGTTCATAATGACCGCATCACCTTCATTGTTATTGTATGTTTTTGGCAAAAACTCTGCGCCTTGTTGATTATCGAACTCCAAATGCTTTTTGTTTTCGACAATATCGTCTAGCTTGGCATCTTCAATTTTGACGCCGTCTTTAATTTTGATGAGACCTTCTTTAACGAAAAATGATAAAAAGCGTCCTTCTTCAGCTGGATTGTTTGAAATGTAAATTTTGGCGCCATCTGGCAAGTCTTTCAAGCTTTTGTGCTTTTTACTATAGACACCCATTGGCGTTGTCAACACTTTGCCCACCTCTTCAATTTGATAGCCGTGCGATTTTTGCTCGGCCTTTAAGTATGGCACGTGTTGGAACATATTCGCATCGACGTCCCCTTTGTCCAAAAGTTTGTTCGGAATTTTGTAGTCGTTCACTTCTCTCACTTCTACATCATAGCCGTCTTTTTTCAATATTTCCCCTGCTTTTTTAACTACTTCACCGTGTGGCGTTGGTGTTGCCGCAACGACGATTTTCTTGTCTTCTTTATTTGCTTCTTTCGTATTACCGCACCCTGCTAACACAAGTAGTAACGCTGCAATCCCTGTTATCATCAATGCTATCTTTCTCATCAGAATACCCCTTTCATTTTCTATGTAAAATTAAAGAAGACGAGGTTAGCATCATAGCGTGTCATACACTGTCAAATCATTGCTCAGTGCATCGCCTATCCTACCCCCATCTTCTTATTTACTTGTCAAAGCACATCTTATTTCGCTGGCGTTACAGCACCATCATACTTTTTAGTGATGAAGTCTTGAATGTCTTTAGATTGTAAAACTTCCATCAATGCTTTGATTTTTTCATCGTTTTTGTGACCTTCTTGTACTGCGATTAAGTTCGCATATGGATTATCTTTCCCATTTTCAACTGCAATAGAATCTTTTTGTGGGTTTAACTTTTGCTCAATCGCAAAGTTAGAGTTGATAATCACTGCATCCCCTTCATTATTTTGATATGTCTTAGGTAAAAATTCTGCAGCTTGCTTACTATTAAACTTAATATTCTTTTTGTTTTCTACGATATCATCAAATGTAGCGTCTTGGATTTTAACGCCATCTTTTATTTTAATTAACCCTTCATCCACAAAGAACTTAAGGAAACGTCCTTGTTCAGCTGGATTGTTTGATACAAAAATTTCAGCCCCATCCGGTAAATCTTTTAAGCTATCATATTTTTGTGAATAAACAGCCATTGGTTCTAAATGTACATTGCCTGCTGATTCGATTTTATACTTTTTATCTTTTTTCTCAGTATCTAAATAAGGTGTGTGTTGGAAAAAGTTCGCATCCAATTCACCTGCATCCAACAATTTGTTCGGTGTTGTATAATCATTAATTGTTTTAATTTCTAAATCATAACCTTTATCTTTCAACAATGGTTTAGCTTCCTCTAAAATTTCAGCGTGTGGTGCTGGCGAAGCACCCACTTCAATCTTTTTGTCATTTTTCTCTTCTTTGTTTCCACAAGCAGCAAGTGCAACCGTTAAAACAAAAATAAGTGCAACGGATAAAATTCTTTTCATATTTATAAACCCCTTTAAAATTATTATCGTTTATCTATTTTATTTGTAAACCAATCTCCAAGAAACTGAATTACAAAAACGATGACTAAAATAAGAATGGTTGAAACTAAAATGACATCATTTTGATTTCGTGTAAAACCGGTTAAGTATGCTAAGTTACCCAGACCTCCTGCACCGATAACACCGGCTACTGCTGTCGAACCTACTAAGGCAATAGCTGTTACCGTAATACCTGAAATTAAAGCAGGTAATGACTCTGGTATAAGCACTTTTAAGATGGTTGTCCATGTTGTCGAACCCATTGAACGTGCAGCTTCAATAACACCTTTGTCGATTTCTTTTAATGCGATTTCAACTAAGCGACCATAAAACGGAGAAGCGCCAATAATAAGTGCTGGTAGTGCACCCGTAGGACCACTAATCGTACCAAGTAACAAACTTGTAAATGGAATAAGTAATAGAATCAAAATAATAAATGGAATCGCACGGAATAAGTTAACAAAGAACGATACAATACTATAAAACAGGCGTCCAACTTTTGATTTACTTTTAGATGTCAAAAACAAAATAACACCTAATACTAATCCTAAAACAAATGAGAAAGCTGTTGAAATAACCGTCATATATAATGTTTCATATGTAGCTATCCATACATCAGGCCAACGAACATTCGGCATCGTAATCATCTCTTGTAATATTTCACTGAAACTTTTACCCATGCTCGATCACCTCTACTTGAATGTTTTGTGCAATTAAATCTTGTTTTAATTGATTAAAGCGATCACCTGAAATGTCCGGAATGTGTACAAGTAAAAATCCAACAGACCCAGATTTAGAATGCTTAATATTACCTTCCAAAATATTAACTGCAACATGATGTTTTTGTGCAATATAAGATACGACTGGCTGCATCGTATTTTCACCAGCGAATATTAACTTAACAATACAATCATTTGCCTCGAGTTTTAACGAATTAATAATGCTATTAAAATCGTCTTCTGGTTGTAAATCTTCTTGTACGAATCGACGCGTCACTTGATGTTGTGGATTTTCAAAAACTTCTGATACTTCTCCATGTTCAATAACACGTCCATTTTCCATTACGGCTACTTCATCACATACACGACGAATAACATGCATCTCATGTGTAATAATAATAATTGTTAAGTTTTGTTCTTTTTTAAGTTGCAACAATAAATCCAATATTTCATCTGTTGTTTGTGGGTCTAATGCACTGGTTGCCTCATCACAAAGCAAAACCTCTGGATCATTTGCCAATGCTCTTGCAATACCCACACGTTGCTTCTGTCCTCCCGAAAGTTCTGACGGGTAGGCATGTTCACGTCCTGCTAGTCCTACTCTTTTGACTAACTCTTCTGCTTTGTGTGTTGCCTCAGCTTTTGATACACCAGCTATCTCCAGCGGAAACTTAATATTATCTAAAACAGTTCTTGACCATAGTAAGTTAAAATGTTGGAAAATCATACTTACTTTTTGTCTTTTTTGGCGTAATGCCTGTTTATCTAATGTACCAATATTATCGCCACCGATAATAACGTCACCCGAAGTCGGTGTCTCTAAATAGTTAAAGAGTCGAACGAGTGTACTTTTACCAGCTCCAGAAAAACCGATAATACCATAGATCGTTCCTTTGCCAATCTCCAAGTTGACATGATCTACCGCAGTAACTGTTTTCGACTTGCTTTCATATTTTTTAACAATATTCTTTAGCTCAATCATACTGCTCCTCCTTGTGCAAAACATCTTTTACACCAAATAAAAATACTTCCTCTTTTGCTAATGAAAGAGAAAGTATAAAATGATGCAACCTTTCTCTCATCTCCAAAAGTTAATCAACAACTTTATGTGACTTGGCACCATTTCTATTACTAGACGGTTGCCGGGCTTCACAGGGCACATCCCTCCACCACTCTTGATAAGAGTTTTCTGAATATTGAATTGTTTAAATCTTACCACCCTAATCAAGTTTCGTCAATGACTTTTTTCATTTTTTCTAATAAAAATGGTACAGAGCGAAACGCATAGAGTCGTTCAACCTCTTGATCATAGTTCATAATTAATAATACAGGTACAGATTGAATACTCTGCGCTTGATTAAATTCAGGATAATAATTAAGATCCACCTTTATTATTGGCAATTGAACAATATCATTCGCAATATCCAACATACGTTCAGATACTTTGCACGTACCACACATTGCTGTATAGCCAAATATAAGGTGTATCGCTTTATCAAAGTTTATATCTATTGATACATTACGTTCTACATTGTATGTCATATACCTTCGTTCCTTCTCAACTTACGCTTACATTTTCTTTCAACACATATCGTAATAAAAGTGAGCGTACAACAAAACTTCCTCATCTGTTACAAGAGTGTATACACATTACTGAACTTGAACAAGATCAATGTCTTGTCGCTTTTTAAATTTAAACCTGATGCTTATATCACTCAATATAAAAAGTTACAACTATTATTGCAAATAAAAAACTCGGAAACAGCACAATATCTCATCGCACTATTCCGAGTTGAAATTATAAAATTATTCACCGATCATTGCTTCGTAACTTGCTGCATCCATTAATGCATCTAATTCACTCTCATCACTTAACTCAACTTTAACCATCCAAGCATTTTCATATGGTGATTCGTTTACCGCTTCTGGTTCATCTTCTAAATTTTCATTGACTTCAATCACTTTACCAGATACAGGAGAATAAAGTTCTGATACTGTTTTTACTGATTCAACACTACCAAATGTATCACCTTCTGATACTTCGTCATCTACTTCTGGAAGCTCAACAAATACGATATCGCCTAATTCATTTTGTGCAAAGTCAGTAATACCGATAACTGCTGTATTCCCTTCAACTTTTACCCACTCATGTTCTTTTGAATATTTTAGTTCGTTTGGTACTGCCACTTAAATCCCCTCCAAAATTTATAATTATAGATTAATCATGACATATTGAAGTGTTTCTATCAACTATTTTCTTATAGCCATATATCACGATAAGTATCTTCTTTAAAGCCAACTGTGACTTTATGACCTAAAATGGCTAACGGTCTTTTAACAAGCATGCCATCTGAAGCCAATAATTCTAATTTTTCTTCGTCTGACATATCTGAAAGTTTATCTTTAAGATTTAATTCACGATATTTTGCACCATGTGTATTAAACAACTTTTTGACTTCAATCCCTGTTTTATCAACGATTTCTCTAAATTCCTCTTGTGTTGGTGTATGTTGAACAATATCAATCGGTTCAAAACTTACACCATGATCTGTCAAAAACTGAGCTGCCTTTTTACAAGTCGTACAATTTTTGTATTGATAAAATTTAATCATAATGAACCCTCCTGTACTCGCTTATTTCAAATATAACAAAAATTTAAAAACATTGCTTATTTTTTATAATTTTTTTGTCATTTGAACAGTAAAGTTGCACATTGAATGACTTCATAATCAAGGTTCGCTATAATAGTGCTACGAAACATTATAAGGAGGCAATGTCATGAAAGCCATTAAAGATATGAATCAATTTCGCGAGGTTATCCAAAATACTGAACCTGTAATTGTTAAATTTGAAGCAGGTTGGTGTCCAGATTGTAAAGCAATGGATATGTGGATTGACCCTATCGTTGAAAAATACAGTGCATACAGCTGGTATACTGTTAATCGCGATGAAGTAGAGGAAGCTGCTGTGGAAAATGAAGTGATGGGCATTCCAAGTATTTTAATCTTCCAAGATGGTAAAAAACTTCATCATTTACACTCTGCAAACGCAAAATCACCTGAACAAGTTGAATCTTTTTTAGCAGACAGTTTAGGTCAATAGTAATTGAAACATCAAAAAGGGACGGCTCTATAACTACCGTCCCTTTTTTATAATTATAGCTAAATGTAATCTGTCACAAGTCCTCTATTTTGACGCACTGCATGCTTAGTATTATCCTCTTCTTGTAAATCTGTAAGATAGATAAAGCCAACTAAACGTTCATCAGGTAAAACACCAAACACTTGACGAATTTTAGGATTAAAAATGTATTGTGGCGTTTTCCAACATGAACCAATTCCTTGTTCATAAAGTAATAACAATAAATTTTGGGCAAATGCACCAACTGCAAGATAATTTTCATTTTCTTCACGTTGACGTGCATCACACTTCATAATAACTGCTACAAAGCCACCTAACTTTGTTACCGCGTCATAGTGACTTTGTTGTTTGTCATGATCTCTTGGAAATGCATATTTCGAGATATCTCTACTCATTTCACCTAGTTTATGTTTAGGTACATAAACGACTCGCCAAGGCTCCCTCATACCATGGTTTGGTGCTTCTGCTGCATCTACTAATGCTTGACGTACTGCTACTTCGTCAATGTGCATATCATGTTTGAACTTCTTGATACTTCTTCTATACTTAATGGCGTCTTGAAGTTCCATTTTTTATCTTCCCCTTCAATATTGATAACAATTATCAATTATACGCAAACTAAATACATTAATCAAACAAATGATACGGTTGAATGGCTTGTATGAGCTGTTGGACGGGGATTTGTCCTGGCGCTACTGCTTCGCTCCCTAATGCACCAAATGTTAATGCCCCACCAAATGTACCTTGTGCTATCCTTGTCACTATGCCTAACTCAGACATTGAAATCCCTGCAACCAACTGGTTCAAAGACTCACTCGCCTCTGAGATAGCTTGCAATAATACAAGTACATCTTGACGACTATTTGGCATTACAGCAACTTTAAGATAATTTCCCTTCATTTGAGATAGATGGAAATATATTTTCTTCAATTCATCGATGGATGGTGTCTTATCAAAATCATGATATGACACTACGACATTTTTGTCTTGTGCTTGTATCGTTTGCACAAGATTTTGACGATCAGAATAATGAAAATCCCACTCTACATCAATCATATCGATTGTAGACACTTGGCTTAATGCCTCCAGTAGCTCACCATATGCATTATTATCTAATAATCCCTTCCCACCCTGCTGTGCACTACGATACGTTACTAACACTTGTATATCTGATTTTATCCGTTTTAGTGTTGTCATCATTTCTGACACGCTTGTGACATCACACGACGGTATTGCATCTATTCGTAGTTCTAAAATATCAAAATAACTTACATTTTGTACAACTTGAGTGACTTCATCAGATGTTAACATACGGTGTTTAGGCATTAAACTTGCTACAATTTTGGGTTTCACACCTATCTTCCTTTCTCTCTTTATGGATTGACAATATTTTCGGCTGTATGCTTATTGATATAGGATAATACGTCGTCCAATGGAATATCAACAAGGTTTTGGACAGCTTCATCTGTATAAAATGCAACATGTGGTGAAACAATCACATCATCACGTTCTAACAAATGGCTTAATATTGGATCCCCTAGTGGTTTATTTGTCCAGTCATTTTTAAAATAAGCGCCTTCGTTTTCATACGTATCTAATGCTGCAGCAGCCACCGTTCCATCATCTAATTTACGAATCAAAGCCTCTGTATCTAATACGATACCCCGAGCTGTATTGATAACAAATAAGCCCGGTTTAGCTTGTTCAAGAATCTTTTCGTCTACAACATATTTATTTTCTGGAGATCCCGGGATATGTAATGTCAATACATCAATATCTTTGACTAACGCTTCAAGTGTATCAACATAGGTCACAATGCCTTCAAGCGTAGGGTCTGGAGCAATATCATACGCATATACTTTTGCACCAAACCCTTTAAAAATTTTTGCAACGCGACTACCAATACGTCCTGTCCCCAATACACCTATCTTTAAAGACTCAACTGTTCGTCCTTGTACTGCTAAATCCCATGTAAAATCTTGAAGTGCAACATTACGATCAATACGATGTGTATGACGAACAAGTGCTAATGTTCGAGTCACTGCAAACTCTGCAATAGACTGAGGTGAATAGCTTGGCACATTAGATATTTTAACACCCGATGCCGTTGCTGCCACCAAATTATACATATCAAAACCCGCTGAACGTTGGGCAATATGATAAATACCATTCTCAGTTAAGATAGGATAATATTCATCATTGAATGTCGTTGTCTGAGAAATACTGATACCATCAATATCTTCCAACTGTGTCAAATGTTCTCCACCAAAAGAATCAGTCGTCAAAACAACTTCTACCTCATCTTGATGGCGTTCAATCCATTGTTGCAATGCTTGTTTTTCGTCTACTCTCACATCAAATACTTTGATCTTTTTCATAATGTCACCCCTAATTTGTCTGTCAATTCAGAATAAAATAACTATACCTTATATCTCTATGTTTGAAAAGACTAAATTATTGGAAATATAAGAAACAAGTAGTATAATGAAGAAACATTTTTAAGGAGGAATCAAGCATGTCAATCATTTATGAAACAACTGCAACAAATACAGGTGGTCGTAAAGGCACTGTACACACAGACGATAAAGCCTTAGACTTACAAATTACACCACCAGATAAAGCAGACGGCAAAGCAACAAACCCTGAACAATTATTTGCAGCAGGCTATGCATCATGTTTCAACGGCGCATTTGATTTAATCTTAAAACGCAATAAATTCCGTAATGCTGAACCTGTTGTTAACTTAACAGTACGCTTAGTGGACGATTCAGAATCAGAAAGCCCAAAACTTGAAGTCGCTATTCATGCACAAGTTAAAAATATGTCACAGGCAGACGCTGAAAAATCATTACAAGAAGCGCATGCATTTTGCCCATATTCAAAAGCTATTAATGGAAACGTTGATGTACAGTTAGACGTCGAAGTTGTAGCATAATTATATAACGCCCTAACTGAGCTGAGAGGTATGATATTTCCTCACTTTTAGCTCAGTTTTTCTTTTATAGGTTTCTTGTTCTATAAATGATATAACAAAAGACCATCAAAATCCTCAAAAGGACTTTGATGGTCTTTCTTTAGTACTCATCGATAAATTTTAAATGTGAGTATTACTTCTCTTCATTCTCTTTTCTACGTCTACCTAAAAGGAAGAGTGAACCGAGTAATGCTGCATATGTTCCTAGTAAAGTTGTATTTGCAGCTTCTTGACCTGTTTCTGGTAGTTCTTTCGCTGCTGTGACTTTCGTATTCTCTGCTTCTACTTCCGCTTGTTCCGCTGGTGTTACGACGCCATCTTCGTTCACTTCCGCTAATTTATCTTCTGCTGCTTTTTCCGCTGCTTCCGCTTTCGCTACTGCCTCTTCTGCTAACGCTAAGTCTGCTGTATCTGCTTTTCCATTATCGTTCGCATCTGTCACAGCTGGTACCGCAACTGGGTTCACTTCCGCTAAGCGATCTACTAAGTCTTGCTTACCTTCTGTACCTTCTGGTACTTCTGCTAACGCTTTTTCAGCTGCTTCTTTCGCTGCTGTGACTTTCGTATTCTCTGCTTCTACTTCCGCTTGTTCCGCTGGTGTTACGACGCCATCTTCGTTCACTTCCGCTAATTTATCTTCTGCTGCTTTTTCCGCTGCTTCCGCTTTCGCTACTGCCTCTTCTGCTAACGCTAAGTCTGCTGTATCTGCTTTTCCATTATCGTTCGCATCTGTCACAGCTGGTACCGCAACTGGGTTCACTTCCGCTAAGCGATCTACTAAGTCTTGCTTACCTTCTGTACCTTCTGGTACTTCTGCTAACGCTTTTTCAGCTGCTTCTTTCGCTGCTGTGACTTTCGTATTCTCTGCTTCTACTTCCGCTTGTTCCGCTGGTGTTACGACGCCATCTTCGTTCACTTCCGCTAATTTATCTTCTGCTGCTTTTTCCGCTGCTTCCGCTTTCGCTACTGCCTCTTCTGCTAACGCTAAGTCTGCTGTATCTGCTTTTCCATTATCGTTCGCATCTGTCACAGCTGGTACCGCAACTGGGTTCACTTCCGCTAAGCGATCTACTAAGTCTTGCTTACCTTCTGTACCTTCTGGTACTTCTGCTAACGCTTTTTCAGCTGCTTCTTTCGCTGCTGTGACTTTCGTATTCTCTGCTTCTACTTCCGCTTGTTCCGCTGGTGTTACGACGCCATCTTCGTTCACTTCCGCTAATTTATCTTCTGCTGCTTTTTCCGCTGCTTCCGCTTTCGCTACTGCCTCTTCTGCTAACGCTAAGTCTGCTGTATCTGCTTTTCCATTATCGTTCGCATCTGTCACAGCTGGTACCGCAACTGGGTTCACTTCCGCTAAGCGATCTACTAAGTCTTGCTTACCTTCTGTACCTTCTGGTACTTCTGCTAACGCTTTTTCAGCTGCTTCTTTCGCTGCTGTGACTTTCGTATTCTCTGCTTCTACTTCCGCTTGTTCCGCTGGTGTTACGACGCCATCTTCGTTCACTTCCGCTAATTTATCTTCTGCTGCTTTTTCCGCTGCTTCCGCTTTCGCTACTGCCTCTTCTGCTAACGCTAAGTCTGCTGTATCTGCTTTTCCATTATCGTTCGCATCTGTCACAGCTGGTACCGCAACTGGGTTCACTTCCGCTAAGCGATCTACTAAGTCTTGCTTACCTTCTGTACCTTCTGGTACTTCTGCTAACGCTTTTTCAGCTGCTTCTTTCGCTGCTGTGACTTTCGTATTCTCTGCTTCTACTTCCGCTTGTTCCGCTGGTGTTACGACGCCATCTTCGTTCACTTCCGCTAATTTATCTTCTGCTGCTTTTTCCGCTGCTTCCGCTTTCGCTACTGCCTCTTCTGCTAACGCTAAGTCTGCTGTATCTGCTTTTCCATTATCGTTCGCATCTGTCACAGCTGGTACCGCAACTGGGTTCACTTCCGCTAAGCGATCTACTAAGTCTTGCTTACCTTCTGTACCTTCTGGTACTTCTGCTAACGCTTTTTCAGCTGCTTCTTTCGCTGCTGTGACTTTCGTATTCTCTGCTTCTACTTCCGCTTGTTCCGCTGGTGTTACGACGCCATCTTCGTTCACTTCCGCTAATTTATCTTCTGCTGCTTTTTCCGCTGCTTCCGCTTTCGCTACTGCCTCTTCTGCTAACGCTAAGTCTGCTGTATCTGCTTTTCCATTATCGTTCGCATCTGTCACAGCTGGTACCGCAACTGGGTTCACTTCCGCTAAGCGATCTACTAAGTCTTGCTTACCTTCTGTACCTTCTGGTACTTCTGCTAACGCTTTTTCAGCTGCTTCTTTCGCTGCTGTGACTTTCGTATTCTCTGCTTCTACTTCCGCTTGTTCCGCTGGTGTTACGACGCCATCTTCGTTCACTTCCGCTAATTTATCTTCTGCTGCTTTTTCCGCTGCTTCCGCTTTCGCTACTGCCTCTTCTGCTAACGCTAAGTCTGCTGTATCTGCTTTTCCATTATCGTTCGCATCTGTCACAGCTGGTACCGCAACTGGGTTCACTTCCGCTAAGCGATCTACTAAGTCTTGCTTACCTTCTGTACCTTCTGGTACTTCTGCTAACGCTTTTTCAGCTGCTTCTTTCGCTGCTGTGACTTTCGTATTCTCTGCTTCTACTTCCGCTTGTTCCGCTGGTGTTACGACGCCATCTTCGTTCACTTCCGCTAATTTATCTTCTGCTGCTTTTTCCGCTGCTTCCGCTTTCGCTACTGCCTCTTCTGCTAACGCTAAGTCTGCTGTATCTGCTTTTCCATTATCGTTCGCATCTGTCACAGCTGGTACCGCAACTGGGTTCACTTCCGCTAAGCGATCTACTAAGTCTTGCTTACCTTCTGTACCTTCTGGTACTTCTGCTAACGCTTTTTCAGCTGCTTCTTTCGCTGCTGTGACTTTCGTATTCTCTGCTTCTACTTCCGCTTGTTCCGCTGGTGTTACGACGCCATCTTCGTTCACTTCCGCTAATTTATCTTCTGCTGCTTTTTCCGCTGCTTCCGCTTTCGCTACTGCCTCTTCTGCTAACGCTAAGTCTGCTGTATCTGCTTTTCCATTATCGTTCGCATCTGTCACAGCTGGTACCGCAACTGGGTTCACTTCCGCTAAGCGATCTACTAAGTCTTGCTTACCTTCTGTACCTTCTGGTACTTCTGCTAACGCTTTTTCAGCTGCTTCTTTCGCTGCTGTGACTTTCGTATTCTCTGCTTCTACTTCCGCTTGTTCCGCTGGTGTTACGACGCCATCTTCGTTCACTTCCGCTAATTTATCTTCTGCTGCTTTTTCCGCTGCTTCCGCTTTCGCTACTGCCTCTTCTGCTAACGCTAAGTCTGCTGTATCTGCTTTTCCATTATCGTTCGCATCTGTCACAGCTGGTACCGCAACTGGGTTCACTTCCGCTAAGCGATCTACTAAGTCTTGCTTACCTTCTGTACCTTCTGGTACTTCTGCTAACGCTTTTTCAGCTGCTTCTTTCGCTGCTGTGACTTTCGTATTCTCTGCTTCTACTTCCGCTTGTTCCGCTGGTGTTACGACGCCATCTTCGTTCACTTCCGCTAATTTATCTTCTGCTGCTTTTTCCGCTGCTTCCGCTTTCGCTACTGCCTCTTCTGCTAACGCTAAGTCTGCTGTATCTGCTTTTCCATTATCGTTCGCATCTGTCACAGCTGGTACCGCAACTGGGTTCACTTCCGCTAAGCGATCTACTAAGTCTTGCTTACCTTCTGTACCTTCTGGTACTTCTGCTAACGCTTTTTCAGCTGCTTCTTTCGCTGCTGTGACTTTCGTATTCTCTGCTTCTACTTCCGCTTGTTCCGCTGGTGTTACGACGCCATCTTCGTTCACTTCCGCTAATTTATCTTCTGCTGCTTTTTCCGCTGCTTCCGCTTTCGCTACTGCCTCTTCTGCTAACGCTAAGTCTGCTGTATCTGCTTTTCCATTATCGTTCGCATCTGTCACAGCTGGTACCGCAACTGGGTTCACTTCCGCTAAGCGATCTACTAAGTCTTGCTTACCTTCTGTACCTTCTGGTACTTCTGCTAACGCTTTTTCAGCTGCTTCTTTCGCTGCTGTGACTTTCGTATTCTCTGCTTCTACTTCCGCTTGTTCCGCTGGTGTTACGACGCCATCTTCGTTCACTTCCGCTAATTTATCTTCTGCTGCTTTTTCCGCTGCTTCCGCTTTCGCTACTGCCTCTTCTGCTAACGCTAAGTCTGCTGTATCTGCTTTTCCATTATCGTTCGCATCTGTCACAGCTGGTACCGCAACTGGGTTCACTTCCGCTAAGCGATCTACTAAGTCTTGCTTACCTTCTGTACCTTCTGGTACTTCTGCTAACGCTTTTTCAGCTGCTTCTTTCGCTGCTGTGACTTTCGTATTCTCTGCTTCTACTTCCGCTTGTTCCGCTGGTGTTACGACGCCATCTTCGTTCACTTCCGCTAATTTATCTTCTGCTGCTTTTTCCGCTGCTTCCGCTTTCGCTACTGCCTCTTCTGCTAACGCTAAGTCTGCTGTATCTGCTTTTCCATTATCGTTCGCATCTGTCACAGCTGGTACCGCAACTGGGTTCACTTCCGCTAAGCGATCTACTAAGTCTTGCTTACCTTCTGTACCTTCTGGTACTTCTGCTAACGCTTTTTCAGCTGCTTCTTTCGCTGCTGTGACTTTCGTATTCTCTGCTTCTACTTCCGCTTGTTCCGCTGGTGTTACGACGCCATCTTCGTTCACTTCCGCTAATTTATCTTCTGCTGCTTTTTCCGCTGCTTCCGCTTTCGCTACTGCCTCTTCTGCCGGTCTTAAATCAAAATCACCTGCTTCAACAATTTTTTTCGTTGGTTCTGAAACATTACCAGCATTATCAGTTGAAATAATACTCACTTCTCCACCTGCAGTTAAACCTTCTACCGGTGCAGTATATTCCCCATTTTCATTGGCAGTTGTTTCAACTGAATTACCATTTGGGAGAGTGATAGTCACTTGCGTATTTGGTTCAGCAATCCCCGATATCGAAGTAGTAGCAGGTGTTAATTCTTCAACTATTGTAGGTGGCTTAGGCGGTGTAACATCTTGTAGTGGTTCTGAGTTAGGTGCTTGTGTGTAACTACCAGACGTTAAGTCAACTGCTTGTAAGTTACTTCCTTGACCTGTCGTAGCTGTTATCGCAAATAAATAGTTACCGGATCTAACTCTATTCACCCATGAAGTGACATCTTTAATCCACGTTTGTCCACCATATTCAAAGCTTAATGTTCTATCCGCACTTGTATACGTCAACTCAAACGAGACATAGCTACTATCATCAGGTTGTATTTCTAATGGTGCTGCACCATCAGTTCCTCTTATCCCTCCATCATGAGTTATTACTTTTCCAACTCCATCTGAAAATACAAATGCACCAAAAGCACCTTTGTCTCGTAATCTTGCTGGGTCTGCTGAAGCTTTATCTTTAGCACTTGGGTGACTAGTATTATGCCATGTATCAAGTTTAAATCCAAACATATTCTTCATTCCTGCAGCACCTAGTCCAGCACCAGGTAATCCTGGTGTACTTCCTACATTATGTTCTGCAAATCCAAATAATATGCCGTCCCCACCATAACGACCATTTTTAGGATTTCCTTCATACTTATCACCCAAATTAACTTTCCCACTTATGGAGAAATCGTTCTTTAAATTTACTTGTGTTTTTAATGTCACTGCGCCCATTTGCCCACCTATATCTGGTGTCAATGTAACGATATCTCGATCTCCATCTGGTGTGTAAGCAGCACCAAAGTATGTTTCAAAGTGATCATAAAAATCTCTACTTGTTTCTGAAATTGTATTATTACCTGTATCACTAACAGCTCTTGTTTGAGTACTTACAGACCTAGGTAACGCAACAAAACTATGTGCTTTTTGTTGGTTTGCACTGTATTGAATACCTGCATAAATAATAGCATCAAGGATTTCTTGTGCTGTCGCATTTTCATAATCAATATCAATCAGTTTTGAAATACCTTCAACATCTTTTTCTGAATAAACTTCTGACAGTTCACTTTTTATTATTTGCGCTTTGTCCGATGACATTGTTAATTTTTGTTCTAATTCCCTAACCTTTGCATCTAATGGATTGTCCACATTTTCATCGACAATTGTTTTCTTCTCTGATGTTAAGTCAACTGTATTATTCTTATTTTCTATTTGTTTATTTATATATTTTTCTTCTGTTTTATTTATTTCTGGCTCTTTAGTATCTAACTCTTCCTGAGTTTTTAAATCACTTTCTTCATTAGATATTACATTTTTTGTTTGTTCATTTTTTTCTTTAACATCTAATACTTTATCTTCTATATTTTTAGTTTCTGCTGTTTCAGTTTCTTGTTCTACTGACCCTTCTTCTAATGATGCATCTATATTATTCTCTGTTTGTGAGTTTTGTTCAATAGTTCCTTCTGTCGTCAGGTCTGGTGTATTAACTGTTGATTGTTCTGAATTATCAGGCTGTTCATTTAATACATCATTATTTTTTGAAGTATTTTCCGACAACTGAGTATTTGGTGAATCTTCCTCTGATGCTACTGCATCCTTGCTGACACCAAATACTAAAGTTGCTCCAATTAATAATGAAGCTGTTCCTACTGTGAATTTACGAATTGAGTATTTATTTAACCTATTCGGCAAAAAATCCCATCTCGTCTTACGTTTTTGATTTTTCATATATTTGGAATTCCTCCATGTTAATTAATATTTCGTTTCCTGTTGCCTATATTAAAGTATTTTTAGATACTAAAAATACAATCAGCTAATATCAAAACAAAAAGTATAACAAATAGTAAAAAATAGTGTTGTAATATAACACAATAACCCATACATTATTTTATATTTTTCAGCTATTCTCTTTATGAAAGTAGCTAGATATAGATTATATTTTTCATTAATACTCTTCATTTTTCATGATAGAATAACAAAAAGTATTTTACTTTTTTGGCATACAAACACAACCTACCATAATGCTTAGATATACCTGACTATTCCTACATAATATAAAAGTATGATCAAAATAAACTTAGGTACTTATTTAATCTTCACAGAAAATAAGTACCTAAAAATAGCGACAAAGAAATCAATTATTACAGAATTCCTTTATCGCTATTCTCTATATTTCATATTAGAATTAGGTCGATCCTAATGTCTAAACATAGTTCATTCAATATGTTTTATTATTACAAATGCTATGGTTATAACAATCCTTTAAGTATTTATCTCTTCTCTTAGCCCGTGTTTACATTTAGCACCTTAGCTTGGGTTATTTTTCTATTTAAGTCGTATTCAGCAACTATTCACTATAATATCTTTGGCTAATAAGTTTGGGGCTTATAATCTCTTCATTATCTGAAAAATCTTGATAACTATAACAATAGTGAATGCACTGAATATTTAAAATAGCTTTATTTTTAAACTAATAACTCTTGATATGTAAACTTAAGTCTTGGCTCTGCTACACTCAAATCAAGATTGATTCCCATCATGGTCTAAAAATTGTACTTACTCTGATTAAATTACTAAAAGACATTCCAAAACCGCTCAAGGCTTCCCAAATCTCATATCAAATTCTCTAACCTATTTCTAATAACAAAAAAAGACCATACATTCATATTAATAAATGGAACACCTATAAAATATAATAAATCTGTCCTGTCAAATCATTGAGCAAGTATATTCATTCTATACAGTATTTTGTTAGTAAAGCTATTACTTCTAGGAAACAGTAAAAAACGGAAGAGAAATAGTAATATGCTTCTTTCAGGGTGTTTTTTATTTCAAAAGATTAAGAGGTGTTATGCAGCGTTAAAATCAAAAGAGTTAAAAGTTCCTAATATGTATTTATGAAGGCTTCGCACATCGAGACTACCTATCCCCATACGAAGATAGTGTGTTTGTAGCCTAATATGCGTTATAAATGAATTATGGAGCATGTTTATTGTTTATAGTAGATATCGTCTGAGCGATTTTTCTTCAAAAATTCTGTAGGTGTCATATTAAATATCTTTTTGAAGTTTTTTAAATAGGATTCATATGACTTAAATCCATACAACTTCCATAAATCTTGATCGCTCCCGATAATAATAATATCAGCAGCAATATTATACATTTTTATTTTACGAATATATTTTAACAAGGGTATATTTAATGTTTCTGAAAATAACCTTGAAAGATAACTCGCATTAACAAAAAAGTGTTCTGCTATTTTAGTTACTGTCAACTGTTGCTTATAATTTTCATTAATATGATTCAAAACCTTCACAATAAGTGGATTGGTGACATTAGAATGATTGTTGTAATAATCTCCCAAATCGATATAGTTAATCAGCCTAATCATATGCATATCGGAATTAAACGTATTCGCTTGTTCCTCTGCGTGTATTAAACTTATAATTTCACGCTTAATAGCGCCTTCTATTACATTTATATCTGTATCCGCCTTATAATTTTTATCGGAATTTAACAATGAAAAACGATTAAAGCTCAGTTTATTGATCGTGAGTTCTAAAACTTCTCCTGTATTTTTAATAATAATTGGCGGAGAAAACGGGTTAATCAAAAAGAATTCATTTTCCTGAAATATTGTTGTTGTATGGTTCTTATTCAATTCTGTTTCTCCAGATAAAATGTAATATATCACGACATGCTCAAAACTCGACTTAATATTGACAGTATCGCTTAAAATTCTTTGTTTATAATCCATAGCCGTCCCCTTTTTCAAAAATACAAATTACTCATATCGTTCTCATACTTTATCAGCTCTACAAGCACTCCCATTGAAATCAGCTGTTAGTAGAAACTATAAAGTATAAGTCTTACATTAATAATATTGCTAAATTCATTAATCATTCAGCCTTATCATTTTACCGTTTTACATAATCTGTAAACATAGGAATTTCATTATGAGCAATTATTTATAAATTTTACATTAATTTTTATCTTTTTTATTTACTGAATAACTACTATTTATTACGACATGCCATTTTAAGACGAATTATCCCCTAATAATCACTTTTTTAATATTTATAGTTGTTATTTATATAAGTCGTACCGTTTATTTTTTGCTATTTATAAAAAACAATTGCCCTCATCCCCCACCACTTAAGCATTTTCAATCTTTTTGTTTTTAAATATTGTATACATATATTACAAACTGTTGATTTTGTAATTATATAATTAAGGGGAATAACTGTATAATGAAAGCCACAAAAACAATTGTTGCATTAGTTGCTAGTGCTGTTCTATTGACATCAACCAAAGAAACCATTACTTGGTTATTTTAAGGAGAGTGATATAAATGTTAGAGGATGAAGGAGATATTAAACTTCTCTACCAAGCCATACAAGAATTAAATTCATCTGTTGGATTAAATCGAAATGGTACTAATACTGTAAGTTTAATTTTTGTAGAAATGGATTTAAGATATAGTGTTTTCGAAGAGATTCAAAGTGCATTTCTTAAATATTTAGCCCATAGAAACATTGACAAAATTAAATACTTAGATTTGATTGACATTATTAATAACACATTACCTAAGGATCGAGAGCTTTCTTATGTTATATTAAATAAAATAATCATAGGTTTTGCTCACCATTATTATCCCGAACTTCAACAAATAGCTAACCGTATCATAAGTGAAGAAGGTCACACAATATACAAGTATTTTAATCCTAATAACATTGATAATTAAACAAAAGAGACTGGAGCATAAGGTTTCAGTTCCGCAAATGAAACACCACAAAATCCTTTGAATTGGATTTTGTGGTGTTTTTCAATGTAAAAAAGGAGCAAGGTCAACGTGTCAAAAAATTATTTTCTTGACACATATTTGACACTCACTACTCTTAAATACCGTTATATCAACGGTTCAAACTATTATTAATGGAGGCGGCGGGAGTTGAACCCGCGTCCAAAGGTCCTGATACAAATGTTTCTACGTGTGTAGTCTATCGATATATTTCACACAATGCAAGGTGATAGACAACCAACATTGTGCTAGCTTGATTGATCTCTTCACGTCAGACTTCAAACGGCAGTGACGTGCGTATCCTACTCAAGTTGAATCACGTTAGCAGTACATAGGCGATACTGCTAGGTGATGCAGAGTGCGATTAGGCAGCTACTGCTAAATTATTGTTAGTTTTGCCAGTTATTATAAACTGAGTGTGTTTGTAACGAAGCCAACCCTCCGACACGCTTCATAAGCTCTGGGGACCCCTGTCGAATCCAAAAACGCCCCCGTCATGTGATATATGTGCTTCCACATAAATATTTGAAAGCACATTATATCTTAACAAATATTTAACCCCTACGCAATGACTTAATATTTTTGTTTCATTGCACGATCAATATCACGTTTGACTGCTTTTTCTTTTAATGCTTGGCGTTTATCAAATTTTTTCTTACCTCTTGCAATACCTAATAATACTTTACAATTTCCATGTTTTAAATAAAGTTTAAGCGGTACAATCGCATAACCAATTTCCCTTGTACGTTCACCGAGCTTTAAAATTTCTCGCTTGTGTAACAATAGCTTGCGTGCACGTAAAGGGTCATGATTAAAACGATTGCCTTCTTCATAGGGCGCAATATGCATATTTTGTAAGAAAATCTCTCCATGCTTGACTTGTGCATAACTATCCTTTAGGTTGGCACTCCCTCGACGAATTGATTTAATTTCTGTGCCTTGCAACACAATGCCTGCTTCAATCGTATCTTCAATTTGATAATCATGACGTGCTTTACGATTTTCTGCTAAGGTTCCTTTGCCTGACTTTTTAGCCATGAAGCCTCACCTCAACTTATTTTTTCTTTTTACGTGCTTTTTTCTTCAAACTTTTATCCTTATAGAAAGGTTTATGTTTTGTTTTATTGTTTTTATCACGACGACGTGCGTGTTTTCCTTTACGCTGTTTACGCTTTTTCTTCCCGTCTTTTTTACTTTTAAATTGATCGCCCTTAGATTTAATCTGAATGGTTGTACCTTGAACTTTTTTATCCCGTTTGGAGCCGAAATCTATGGGGATGCCTACAATTTGAAAGTCAATTTGACGTTCATCTACATCGACATGTATCACCTTAACCTTTATTGTATCGCCAATACGATATACTTTAGCTTGATGCTCACCTATTAATGCCATATGACGTTCATCAAAGTGATAATAGTCGTCTGTCATATTTTGAATACTGACGAGTCCTTCAATCGCATTAGGTAATTCAATAAACATGCCAAAGTTTGCAACAGAACTAATAACCCCTTCAAATTCATCACCAATATGCTGAATCATAAATTCTGCTTTTTTCAATTCATCTGTATCTCGCTCTGCATCAATTGCACGGCGTTCACGCTGAGAGGTATGTTCAGCAATCTGCGGCAGTTTCTCTTCCCACTCATGTTGTGCTTTACCATTCATTGATTGTTCAATTAAGTATTTACGAATTAAACGATGGACAATCAAATCTGGATAACGACGAATCGGTGATGTAAAGTGTGTATAATAATCAGCTGCCAAACCAAAATGACCTAAGTTATCCGCTTCATAACGTGCTTGTTGCATAGAGCGTAACATCATCGTTGAAATCACTCTATCTTCTGGACGACCTGTCACTTCTTCTGCAATGTGTTGCAATGTACTTGGATGAATCGTCTCTCCTGTTCCTCGAACCATGATGCCAAAATTCGTAATAAAATCAAAAAACTGACGTAAACGCTCTGACTTAGGTTGCTCATGAATACGATACAAGAAAGGCACTTCTAACTTATCAAAGTGTTCTGCTATCGTTTCATTCGCCGCAAGCATAAATGATTCAATCAAGCGCTCGCCTTCCCCTCGATCACGCGTAACAATATTTTGTGGAATACCTTCTTCATTGACTTGTACTTGTGCTTCAGGAATATCAAAGTCAATCTCTCCTCGTCGTTTACGCATTGCAATCAAACGTTGAGATAAATCTTTGGCTAAATCTAGCATCGGCGTAATATGTGCGTATTGTTGACGTACATCTTGATTCTTTTCAGTAATGATTTCATTAACTTCATCATATGTCATACGTGCATTGGAGTGAATCACGCTTTCAAAAATATCATGACTCACCACTTCTCCACGTTCATCTATCTCCATACGACAGCTCATCGTTAAACGATCGACGTCAGGATTTAATGAACAAATTCCATTGCTTAGTCGATGTGGAATCATAGGTATTACACGATCTACAAGGTAGACACTTGTCGCTCGATCATACGCTTCACGGTCTAATGCACTTCCTTCTTGAACGTAGTAACTCACATCTGCAATACTTACTGTAAGTTCTATATGACCGTTAGAAAGTTGTTTCAGTGCAATAGCATCATCTAAATCTTTTGCATCTGCACCATCAATAGTAATGGTTAAGTCGTCTCTCAAATCACGGCGTCCCGTAATCTCATCTGTTCCAATTGTCTCTGGTATCGCCTTTGCTTCTCGCAATACATCATCTGGAAATTCAATTTCAATACCATGTTGATAAATGATGGACAAAATATCCACACCTGGATCATTTTTATGTCCTAATATTGCAGAAATATGCCCTTCTGGGTTATTTGTCCCATCAGAGTATTGCGTAATTTGAACGAGGACTTTGTGACCTTCTACTGCACCTAAATCGTGCCCCTTTGGAATAAAAATATCTTGCATGATTCTTTTATCATCTGGTACAACAAAACCAAAATGACGTGCCTCTGAAAATGTACCTACCACTTGTCGTATCGCATGACGTTCAATAGATTTAACTTCTCCTTCTGTCTTGCCTTTACGATGTTCTCCGCGTGATTTTTGTATTTCTACTGTTACCGTATCGCCATCCATAGCGTAGTGAATTTTATGTGGTGGGATAAAAATATCTTCCATCGTTTCATCATCTGGACGTAAAAAAGCGAACCCTTTCTTATTTTGGCTTAGTATCCCTTTCACTATCTTTTGTTGTGTACTTGATTTTTGATAGCGATCTTGCTTCGTTCGTGTGACAACGCCTCCCTGTTCCAACTCATTCAACACTTTAATCAAATCACGGAACGAATCTGCACTGCTTAAACCGAGCGCATCTTGAAAATCTGATACTGACATTGCACGATAATCTGATTGTTGTATCAACGCTAAAATTTCTTGTTTTAAATCCATGATATGCCTCCTTTCTCTCTATTTTTCCATTTTTATTTTATGCTATTCGGACCAGTCAAGCCCCTCTAAAAACTGATAAACCTCTTCAAATACTTGTTCTTTCTCTTTATCAATTGTAATAACATGACCTGAGTTATGGTACCACGATAAATGTTTTTGCTCAGAAATCGCACCATCATAGATTACATTTGCAGAGTCAGGGTTAATCATTTCATCATGTTCAGATTGAATCACCAACAATGGATCCATGACTTCATCAATGCTTTCACGAACACCTTCTAATGTCGCTTGTAACTCTTTTAACGTTTCTGTCGGATGAAAGTGGCTCATTTCTTGTTCTATCGTTTCATCGTCTTTACCTTCATAACGCTTAAAGTTACGTGCATATGCAAGAAAACCTTCAAACATTGCCCCTTCTGTTTTGATATAAGCAGGCGTACACATTGTTACAACACCTTTAACATCACGATTTAAGCTTAGTTTCAATGCAAATACACCACCAAGTGATAGACCTGCAACCGCAATCTCATCATAACCTTGTTCGACTAAATAATCATAACCATCCAATGCGTCTTTATACCAAACATGTGGACTAGATTCCAAAATTTCTTCAGGTGGTGCTGCATGTCCTTCATAATGAGGCGCATGAGAGGTATAGCCTTTTTTCTGAAGATAACGTCCCAGCTGTCGTACATCTGAGCTATTTCCTGTAAAACCGTGTAATAATAAAACTGCACGTTTGCCTCCTTCAAACAAAAATGGCTTAGGGAGTTGTATTTTCATCAAAACCTCATCCTTCCTTAAAAAGTTACATTATTATTCTATCTATTTATAATTATTGATACAAACAAAAGGAGCAGGATAGAAATCTTAATGACTGAAAAGATTTCATTGTCCTGCCCCGGTAAAAATGACTCACATTGAAAAGGTTAATATACATATTTAATCCAGTCAATGACTACCATTGTGCTTTTATACTGGCTCTATTATATGTTCAAAACAATTTCTGCCTCAGTCCCTCTACATATTAAAGTAACTGATACCTAACATTAATACAAAGAAAATAATTGATAGTACAATTGTCAATCTATGCAAAAATAAATCTACACCACGTTGTTTTTGTTTACCGAATAATTGTTCAGCCCCACCGCTGATGGCACCTGATAAGCCATTACTCTTACCTTCTTGTAATAAAACAACCGTGATGAGTGCGATACAGTCAATAATCAGTAATACAACAATAAAAGTATGCATCAGATTGTCCTCCATTCATCATATACGAAAGCTATTTTAACACATTACCATCATTCCGACAATGTTAACTAACGGTTGAATGTAGTTTTACGCTTAATACTCGTTATAATCATAAACACTGCCATAACTATCGAACCGATTACTGCCACAGCATAAGGGACTAAAGCTAAAAATCCCTTGACATTAACAATACTCACATATAATAACGGTGGATTTAACAAAGCATTAAAGACTTGTGATATAAAGACTGCAAGCATAAACCACCATAAGTATGGATGTTGGAACTTAATCGCTACAACACCTGCTGAATATGCAAGAATGTATAAAATACCTGTATAACGTAAACTATTATTTATTGCATTAATCGCATTCTCTGATACCTTATTACCTGATTGCTCCAACATATGACTAATAACTTGACTATCTACAATCGTAACTTGGTGTACAACAAGGCATACTGCAAATAAAAATGAAATGTATGCCAGTAAGCGTCCTGTATGCTTAGCACGCATCTCTGATTCTGTTAAATTTGACATCTTTTTTCTCCTTTAAACACTGTTATATTCAATATATCAAATTCATCATTCAAAGGAAACGACTATGCCACAAATATTACAAGCTAGGATGTGTACCTGCTCCGAGCTGCTGAATGTGTGTGACGATATGTGGATTAAGAGATGAATATTGATCCAACACTTGTGGTGTTACCCATTCATACGTTTCGAACTCTTCATCATCAATCTTCAATGATGTTATATCGTCGACTTGCGCATAGTATGTAAAAACGAGTCGCTGATGTTTATTGTTAATCCACAAATGTCCCAAATAATGCACTGTTTCTAATGTTAAATTCGTTTCTTCTTTTGTTTCTCGTAACATCGCGGCTTCTATGGGTTCATTGAACTTGACTTTACCTGCTGGCACATTCCAAATACTGGGTGCAACTGTTGCGTCACGATGTCTCTGACAAATTAAATAGCGCCCTCGATGTTCCAAGATCACTTCTACAGAAAAGCGAAGTCCTTCAGGCTGTATGGTTGGGTTATTCACAATATCAATATCATGCGTCATACAATACTCAACATAATGCGCATCTCGCTCAGAAGGATTTAAAATTACAGCATGTTGTATATGGTCTTGTTCAACAATAGTTGTTAAGACATCTGGAACAAGCGATGCTGTCCATACAATCTCATAGTCCACTGTCCATTGTTGCGTAAGTGCTTTGATTTTTTCTTCTTCATCATGTGTCCCTACTACAATTACTTTTCCAATGTTCAACATTTCAAACAAGTTCTCAAATACATGTGACTGTTCCACAGATGTTACATTAAATAATAAGTACGTCATGCATAACACCTCCAGATGAATGATTTCGTAAAATATGTACAATATAAAAGTTTCCTGACCAAAGGTCGCTAATACTCTGAATTTTTTATTATACCCAAAATAAAAATAATGTGAAAGCATCAAGAATTATACACTAGCCACACATAAAACCACCTCCTATGTACAATGTGTACATAAGAGGTGATTGACATCGTTAATCTTATTTATCTAAGTTATAGAAAGATTTTAACCCTTCATACTTTGATGTTTCATATAGTTCATCTTCAATACGTAATAATTGATTGTATTTTGCAATACGGTCTGTACGTGATAATGAACCTGTTTTGATTTGTCCAGCATTTGTCGCAACAGCAATATCTGCAATTGTTGTATCTTCTGTTTCACCAGAGCGGTGAGATACTACTGCAGTGTAACCTGCTTTTTGTGCCATTTCTATTGCTTCGAATGTTTCAGTTAACGTACCGATTTGGTTTACTTTTATTAAGATTGAGTTACCAATTTTGTTTTCAATACCTTTTTGTAAAATTTCAGTGTTCGTTACGAATAAATCGTCACCTACTAATTGTACACGGTCACCAATGCGTTCAGTGAGTAACTTCCATCCTTCCCAATCATTTTCATCCATACCGTCTTCGATAGAGATGATTGGATATTTGTTAACCAATTCTTCTAGGTAGTCTACTTGTTCAGCAGCAGTACGTTTCGCACCTTTGTCACCTTCAAATTTCGTGTAGTCATACACGCCATCTTCATAGAATTCTGATGATGCACAGTCAAAGCCTAAGAAAACATCTTCACCCGGTTTGTAACCTGCTGCTTTGATCGCTTCAAGGATTGTTTCTACACCGTCTTCAGTACCTTCAAATTTAGGAGCAAAACCACCTTCATCACCAACTGCTGTAACAAGTCCACGAGATTTTAAAATTTTTGCCAATGCGTGGAAAACTTCAGCACCGATGCGTAAAGCTTCTTTAAATGATGAAGCACCTACTGGTAAAATCATAAACTCTTGGAATGCGATTGGTGCATCAGAGTGTGAACCACCATTAACGATATTCATCATAGGTGTTGGTAATACTGTTGCATTGAATCCACCTAAATATTTGTATAAAGGTTGACCTAAAAAGTCTGCAGCAGCACGCGCTACGGCAATAGATACACCTAAAATAGCGTTTGCACCCAATTTACCTTTGTTTGGTGTACCATCTAATTGAATCATCATTTTATCGATTGAGTTTTGATCTAACACCGCAAACTCACCTTCGATTAATTCTGGTGCGATGATTTCATTTACATTTTCAACTGCTTTTTGAACACCTTTGCCTAAGTAGCGTGATTGATCACCATCACGTAGTTCTACTGCTTCATGTTCTCCAGTTGATGCGCCTGATGGTACAAGTGCACGACCAAATGCACCACTTTCTGTTAATACTTCTACTTCTACTGTTGGGTTACCACGTGAATCTAAAACTTCGCGAGCATATACATCAGTAATAATTGGCATAATCGTTAAATCTCCTTTTTGTTAAGGTAGTGGTTTATTGGAATATATTACAACCCACACACCTGTCATTTTATTGTGTCTTCGCTTATATTATAACGATAGCATATCGTTTCTCAAAATATTTTAATGCTGAATAAGTGTTTCACCAGTCATATCTGCTGGCTGCGTAATATTTAACAAATCAATGAGTGTTGGTGCTAAGTCACCTAAGCGACCTGTTTTGCGTAATGTAATCCCTTCTTTTGTTACAATAACAGGGACTGGATTTGTTGTATGTGTCGTCATCGGTTGATCATCATCGGTCAACACTTCATCTGAGTTACCATGATCGGCAGTAATAATTGCCTGGCCACCCATATCGATAATTTTATCTACAACAGCACCGAGACATTCATCTACGGCTTCGATTGCTTTAATTGTTGGCTCAAGCATACCGCTATGACCAACCATATCTGGATTCGCAAAGTTAAGGATAATAAGATCTAAATCTCCCTTATCTAGCTCTTCTAACAATGCATCACGTACTTCATAAGCACTCATTTCTGGTTGGAGATCATACGTTGCTACCTTTGGAGATGCAATCAAGCGTCGACGCTCTCCTTTGAATTCTTCATTTTGTCCTCCACTCATGAAATATGTCACATGAGGGTATTTTTCGGTTTCGGCAATGCGCAACTGTGTTAAGCCATGATCTTGGGCAACTTCACCAATTGTATTTTTAAGATCTACTTTTTCAAAGACAATTTGTGCGTCTACGTTATCATTATATTTCGTAAATGTCGCATAGTAGAGGTTGTTCACTTGTTCTACCGGAAAACCATCAAAAGCTTTATTTGTAAATATTTCAGAAAGTTGTGCAGCTCTATCTGGACGGAAGTTGTAAAAGATAACTGCATCGCCATCTGCCACACCATTATTTTGACCAGTCACTACAAACGGTTCAACAAATTCATCTGTCAGTCCTTGTGCATAGTTTGCTTCGACACCTTCACGTGCGGAGCTATATTTGACGTCGCTAAAACCACGAATCGCATCATACGCTTTATGCTCACGATCCCAACGTTTATCACGATCCATAGCATAATAACGACCTGATACTGATGCAAATTGACCTACGCCTAATTTTTGAAAAACTGCCTCTGTTTCATCAATATATCCGAGTGCAGATTTTTGATCTACGTCACGTCCGTCTAAAAAAGCATGTACATATACTTTATCCAACCCTTTACGTTTAGCAAGTTCTAGGATTGCAAATAGATGTTGATAATGGCTATGTACACCACCGTCAGATAATAGACCAAAAACGTGCAATGCTGCATGATGCTGC
Organism: Staphylococcus sp. 17KM0847; assembly: GCF_013463155.1. NCBI lineage: Bacteria > Bacillati > Bacillota > Bacilli > Caryophanales > Staphylococcaceae > Staphylococcus > Staphylococcus xeri. Next base: position 398,272 of record NZ_CP040781.1, on the reverse strand, counting down.
TGAACATGGTTCATTGCGTCATTCAAAATTTTATTATCATAAAAGTCTCCATCTGAGATAGATTTGTTGATTCGTGTCAAACTTTGATAAACGATTCGTCCAGCACCAATATTCATATGACCTACTTCAGAGTTACCCATTTGTCCTTCAGGTAAGCCTACATCCAAACCACTTGCTTCAATTTGTGTTGTTGGATATTTTGTCGCATAACGATCAAAGTTGGGTTTATGTGCAAGTTTCACTGCATTACCATGCTCTTCTTCACGATTTGCAAAGCCATCTAATATAATAAGGGCTGTTGGTTGTTTTGCCATTTATTTTGCACCTTCTAACAATTGTACGTAATCTTCTACTTTTAATGATGCACCGCCTACTAATGCACCATCAATATCTGTTTCTGCCATGTATTCTTTGATATTGTTTGGTTTCACACTACCACCATATTGAATGCGCACAGCTTGAGCTACTTCTTCGTTCGTGAGTTTTGCGACTGTGGCACGTACTGCTGCACACATTTCATTCGCATCTTTGGCTGTTGATGACTTGCCTGTACCAATTGCCCAAATAGGTTCATAGGCAATTACTACTTCTTTCACTTGTTCTTCAGTTAAGCCTGCTAATGCTTTTTCAACTTGGCTTTCAACAATATCATTGGCCTTACCTTGTTCACGCTCTTCATCTGTTTCACCAACACAAATAATTGGCGTCATACTATGTTTGAACAGGGCATGTGCTTTTTTATTAATATCTTCATCTGTTTCATGGAATAACTCACGGCGCTCTGAATGACCGATCACAACATAGCTCACACCTAAGTCTGCTAATGCAACAGGTGATGTTTCACCAGTAAAAGCACCACTTTCCTCAAAATATGTGTTTTGTGCGCCAATTTTCAGACCATGTGCAACACCCTCTTGAGTTAATGTCACTAATGCATCTAATTGAATTGTTGGTGCACAGATAACTGCTTCTACTTCATTCGTATCTGGTAATGCTGGTAACCCTTTGACAAAATCTTTTGCTTCCTGTACCGTTTTATTCATTTTCCAGTTACCTGCAATAATTGGTTTTCTCACTTAAAACACTCCTATAATTTAATGTCTCTTTTTCAACTTACTACATCACTTATTTGTTTGCTATTGCTTTAATACCCGGAAGTTCTTTACCTTCGAGATACTCAAGAGATGCGCCGCCACCTGTTGAAATGTGTGTAAAGTCCTCTTCAAAGCCTAATTGCATTGCTGCTGCGGCTGAATCACCGCCACCGATAATTGTTGTAGCATCTTGTAATTCGGCTATTGCTTCACATACACCAATCGTACCTTGCGCAAAGTTACTAAATTCAAATACACCCATTGGACCATTCCATACGACTGTATGTGCACCTTTTAGCTGTTCTTTAAATAATTCGACTGTTTTTGGACCAATATCTAGTGATTCTTGGTCAGCAGGAATTTCATCCATTGAAACTACCGTAATCTCTGCATCATTAGAAAACGTTTTTGCTACCTTACCGTCAATCGGTAATACGATTTGATCACCCGCACGATCTAGTAAATCTTTCGCAAAATCAATTCTATCTGCTTCAAGCAATGATAAACCTATTTCTTTACCTTGTGCTTTTAAGAATGTGTAAGCCATACCTCCACCAATTAACACTTTGTCTGCAATATTTAATAAGTTTTCGATAACACCTATTTTGTCAGAAACCTTTGCACCACCTAAAATTGCTACAACAGGCTTATCTGGATTATCCACAACACCACCGATAAATTTAATCTCTTTTTCCATTAAGAAACCAGCTACTGTTTCAAGATGTGTTGCAATCCCCACATTTGATGCATGTTCACGATGCGCAGTACCAAATGCATCATTAACAAAAATGTCACCTAAAGAAGCCCAATACTTGCCCAACTCAGGATCGTTTTTAGACTCTTTCTTACCTTCAACATCTTCAAAGCGTGTGTTTTCAAACATTAAGATGTCGCCTTCATTTAAATCTTTAATCGCAGACTCTAACTTTTCACCACGTGTTTCAGGAATAAACGTTACCTCTTTTTCCAATTTTTCAGATAAACGTTTTGCAACAGGTGCTAATGATAACTTTGCTTTGTCGCTTTCTTCTTTAACCTTACCTAAATGTGAGAATACAACAACCTTACCTCCTTCATTAAGGATATGTTTCAAAGTCGGTAATGCTTGCACAATACGATTATCATTCGTAATTTCTCCATCTTTCATTGGTACGTTAAAGTCAGCACGTACAAGTACCACTTTCCCTTTTAATGCTACATCTGTTACATCCTTTTTAGCCATTTTTAAACTCCTCCTCAAAACCGTTGTTAATTTCAGTTTAAAACAAATCTTACTTTTTATTAAGAAATTTATGACTTACCTTCCACGATTTTGTTTAAAAATAAGCGGAGAAGCGTTTTGTGCCTCCCCGCCTACTATAATGCTACACGTCAGTTTAGAAGCACTCGTCATGTACTTACTGAACTTATTATGTTACACGCTTATTTTGCGTGGCTTGCTAAATATTCTAAAGTACGAACAAGTTGTGCAGTATATGACATTTCGTTGTCGTACCAAGATGCAACTTTAACTAATTGACGATCACCAACAGTCATTACACGTGTTTGTGTTGCGTCAAATAATGCACCAAATGTCATACCTACAACATCTGATGATACAATTTCATCTTCAGTGTAACCAAATGATTCATTTGTAGCGTCTTTCATTGCTTGGTTTACTTCGTCCACTGTTACTTCTTTTTCTAATACAACTGTTAATTCTGTTAATGAACCTGTTGCCACTGGTACACGTTGTGCGCCACCGTCTAACTTACCTGCAATTTCAGGAATAACTAAACCGATTGCTTTTGCTGCACCTGTTGAGTTTGGAATAATGTTTTCAGCTGCTGCACGTGCACGACGTTTGTCACCTTTACGGTGTGGTGAATCTTGTGTATTTTGATCACCTGTATATGCATGAATTGTTGTCATTAAACCTTCAACAATACCGAATGAATCTTGTAATGTTTTTGCTACTGGTGCTAGTGAGTTTGTTGTACAAGATGCACCTGATACTACTGACTCTGAGCCATCTAATAATTCATGGTTCACATTGTATACAATTGTTTTTAAGTCGCCTGTTCCTGGCGCTGAAATCAATACTTTTTTCGCACCAGCTTCAATGTGCGCTTCTGCTTTTTCTTTAGAAGTAAAGAAACCTGTACATTCTAATACAACATCTACACCTAAGTCAGCCCATGGTAATTTTGATGGTTCTGGTTCTGAGAATGATTTAACTTCTTTACCATTAACACGGAAACCACCGTCAATTACTTCTACTTCTTCAGTAAAACGACCTTGCATTGTGTCATATTTCAATAAGTGTGCAAGCATATCATCATCTGTTAAATCGTTAACTGCTACTACTTCGATATTCTCAACATCTTGAATTCTTCTAAATGCTAAACGACCAATTCTACCAAATCCGTTAATTGCTACTTTTACTGCCATTTTAATGGCCTCCTTTAAAATGTAATTGTGTTTTATTGTTTTAAAAGACCTTGCGTAATAATTTTTGCTGCACTCTCATCTGTAATAAGTGTTGTATTCTTCGGTGCAATTTCAAGATATGCTTTAATTGCATTACCTTTTGAAGCACCGCCTGCGACAGCAAAAATGTGTTGCTTAGATTGTACCTCTTCCAGTTGAAGCCCAATCGTTTTAACTTTATGAATAATCTCACCTTGCTGGTTAAAATAATAACCAAAGGCTTCACCTACGGCATTATGATGTTGAAGTTTTATCACGACTTCTGATGACGATTGTCTACGTTTCGCCATTTTCAGCGCATCACCTATGCCATGTACGATAAATTGCGACTGTCGAATTCTGTCTAACGTTTGTATAACAGAAGGTTCTTGCATTAAATTTTGGTATGTTTGTTCACTTACTTGATCTGGCACATACAGTGTAGTGTAACTCCCACCTGTGCGTCGCGCCATTGTAGAACAAATCGTATTTGCTTGAAAGATTACATTTTCGCCCAATCCGCCACGGGCTGGGACAAACAAGACACTGAATGGTAGTTCTGTCATCGCATCACTTACCGATGCCATTGTAGAACCTCCAGTAATCGAAACAATTGCTTCTTCATACAATTGCTTTTCAAGTAGTTGTCCTGTAATACGGCCTAACTCAACTTTGACACTTAAATCTGTATCACTATTACCAGGAATGACATGAACCTCTTTAATACCATAGTGTTTGCGTATGAACTGAGCCAACTGATGATAATCAGAATAATGATTGAAATAATCACTCAACTGCCCTACTACATCTACGCCTTCAGATGTCAGTGTCATGCCTGTGGGTTTCACCAAAATTAAATCTTGATGCTTCAACAAGTCTGTTTCTGATCTCAGTACCCTTTCTGTTAAATTTAACATTTCACTTAATGTACGTCGACCAACAGGCTGGTATTTCTGAATAGCTGTCAAAATTGAAAACCGTCGATACATCTTATCTATCAAGTCAGGCACTATTTTTTGTTGAACTTGAATCATGCGTTCCAAGAGTTACGCCTCCTTAATAGTGAACAGGGGGTCAACTTCAAGCCAAGGGGTGACATTTTAAGTCCCATCAATGCTAAAAAAATAGATAACCTGTTTACATTTATAATGATACTATGCCTTTTATATAAAAGCAAGCCAAAAGTAATCCCACAATAAAATTTAATAGGTCGTTTTACGTCCAACCTTTCCATACCATACTCCGCTCATATTGTAACAACACAGACGCTCTCATCATTTTTTAATGACAAAGTAGAAAGGTGACAATGTATATCACAAAAAATAAATGGTCTTCTTACTATAAATGTCCGAATCACGTCAATAATACAAATTCCAAATAATAATCATAATGCATCTGGATGAGACACCTGTAAACTGTTCCTTCAGTTATCGTTCTTTAACAATTAAAAAGCACAGAATCATCTGCTTTATGACTCTGTGCTTTGTTTGCTATTGATTATTATTTGCGTTTTGTTGTGATTGTGTTGACTGTTGACGTGAAGATTGGGCCTGACTGTTCTGCTGACTCTGCTGATTTTGTTGATTTTGCTGACGATTGGTCTGCTGTTGCTGTGATGTATTGGATGATTGTTGTTGCTGTTGCGATGGCTGTTGTACTTGTGTATTACGCTGTGCATTGTTCTCTTTTTGCTGCTCTTTTTTATCATTTGTTGATGTTTCTTCGTCTTTTTCTTGAGTTTCTTTATCCTTTTGTTGCGTTTGTTTTTTCTGTGTATTCGCCTTTGAACGTTGTTGTGATTGTGTCGCTTGTTGTCTTTGTGCTTGTTGTAATGCGGCTGCCTCTCTTGCTTGTTGCTCTTGCAATGCCTGCTGCTCTTCTTGCTTTCTTAACGCTTCCTGCTCTTTTTTTTCTTTTTCTTCTTTTTTCTTTTTAATCTCTGATTCACGCTTTTCTTTTTGCTCTTGCTTTTTCTGTTCTTCCAGACGCTCGTTCCCTTTATGTGTTTGATCTACGTAAGCAAAAACTGCAAAAAAGAGTCCAGCCATTAATCCTAAAATCACTAAAATACTTAGGCAACCTGTCAACTTCTTTTTCCCTGAAATTTTGCCATCATCTCTATACTTAGGTCCTTGATTACTTCTTTGTGGTGCTGTCATAATGTTCCCTCATTTCTTCTATCCTTTCGTTTATTTACACAGTTACAACAATGTAATATCACGCAAAAAAGAAATTTACTTATTAGATTATCATACCCCATTATTAGAAAATCAACCTTTTTAACTTTATAAAACATTGTTTACACAAATAAAAATTTGGATAAAAAATAAAGACTGGAACGCTGCATCATTCCAGTCTTTCTACTAAAGGGAGTCAAAATAACCTTCGCTGTGTATATTATGGGGTATACTGTTTAATTAAGAGATGTATTAATTATTTTCGAAGGTATTTCTATTATAACCTAATTTGTGAAAAAATAAACATATTTACTTTGAATTTTATATGACTGTTTCTTGTCAGAAGTATGAACAGAAAATCAAATCCCTGCGATAACTACTCTACGTAACAAAAACACTGCATACATTCACTGCGAAAGGATGATTTAAAATGACAACATATCTAATAAGTGGGGGGACGGGGTTAGTAGGACAAAAACTCATACACCGACTTCTCCAAGACAACAAGAACCATATTTATGTACTCACACGCGCTCAGCCACCAAACCATAAATCTTCCGTCAATTATATCAACTGGTCCAATCCTCACTGGGAAAAAGATATTCCAAATATAGATATCGTCATTAATTTGGCTGGGGCTACGCTGAGTCGCTATTGGACAAAACAACATCAACAAGATATGATGACCAGCCGTATACAAGCAACACGTGCCTTATACGATTTGTTTCACACACGCCCTAACCCACCATCTGTTCTGTTTAATGCGAGTGCTATTGGCTATTATCCCCCTTCAAAAAGAGTGATATATACTGAAAACACTCAAGCTGACCCACATGATCTCCTGTCCGAAATCGTCTATCAATGGGAACGACAAGCTGATCTCTTTAACCATTTGGGTACTCGTGTCATCTATGGTCGTTTTGGTCTAGTTCTCTCAAAAGATGGCGGCGCACTGCCTATAATGGCGTTGCCTTATCGTCTAATGGTCGGTGGCAAGATTGGAGATGGCAAACAATGGTATTCTTGGATTCATATTGAAGATTTAGTAACTGCTATTATCTATTTAGTTCATCATTCTACTGCTCAGGGTGCTTACAATTTGACGGCCCCTTATCCGGTAACACAACATGAGTTCGGTCAGACACTCGGTCAAGTTCTGTATCGTCCTCATTATATGCGTGTGCCTGGACTATTGATGCGACTTGCTCTAGGGCACATGTCTACGCTTATGCTTGATACACAATATGTGTTGCCCCATCGTCTAAAGCAGTTAGAATTTCCATTCCAATTTCCTCATCTTAAAGAAGCGCTGTGTCATATTTATAACATGTAGCACTAATTGTTAAAGAGGATAATCTTTCTAACTGATTATGTACTATTTTAGCTGTTTTTGATAAAAGACAAGGTTCAGCCATCTATCAAATTTGAATCCGACTTTTTCCAAAGTTCCAACATAAGCATAGCCATATCGTTCATGAAGATATCGGCTTGCTTTATTATCTTCATCTATTCCAGCTACTAATGTTTGATAACCACGTTCTAACAGTGTATCTTCAATCTTTTTTAACAAGCGAGAAGCAACACCTTTTCTCTGTGCATCTGGATGAACATAAACTGAATGCTCTGCTGTATATTGATACGCTGGCCAATTACGAAATGTACCATATGTCGCAAAGCCGACAACTTGATTTTCTTGAACATCAACATAAATTGGAATACCTGCTAACACTTTATCGGTATACCATTCCTGACGTTCTTCCAGTGTTGTCTCTTCATATGTATATACTGCTGTTGTATGACGAATAGCATAGTTATAAATTTCTAAAATAGCTGGCAAATCATTTGTCATGGCTTCTCTAATCATCTCAACACGCCTCCACTACTCATTTTACTGTAAAACAAATGCAAACTCCCCTTTATAACACTTGATAAAGTTCATTTAATTATCTTTACTCATCTCAAATACATGTCAATAACATGATATTCATACTTAATAAACTGTTGTTTGATTCATTGATCATTCTTATTATATCATCAAGCGATGTCATTACTTCTCTATTTCATTATGGATGATGAATAAGAAAAACTAGAGTATCACACATTATCGTGCAAATACTCTAGTTCGATATAACAAAACATTATTGTTCTGGATTCATAACTTCATCAATTAAACCGTACTCTTTTGCTTCTTCTGCTGTTAAAAAGTTATCACGATCTGTATCTTTTTGAATTTTTTCAATAGATTGACCTGTACGTTCAGATAAAATTTTATTTAATTTTTCACGTGTTTTCAAAATATGGTTAGCTGCAATTTCAATTTCTGTTGCTTGACCTTGCGCGCCACCAAGTGGTTGATGAATCATCACTTCTGCATTTGGTAATGCATAGCGTTTGCCTTTAGCACCTGCTGCAAGTAAGAATGATCCCATTGAAGCTGCCATACCAATACAAATTGTTTGTACATCGGGTTTAATATGTTGAATCGTATCATAAATCGCAAAACCAGCTGTTACGCTGCCACCTGGTGAGTTAATATATAGATAAATATCTTTTTCAGCATCTTGTGCCTGTAAAAATAAAAGTTGTGATACAATTGAATTTGCAACATTATCATCAATCGCAGAACCTAGCATAATAATACGATCTTTTAACAAGCGTGAATAAATATCATACGCACGTTCACCACGATTTGTTGTTTCTATAACTGTCGGAATTAAATTCATAAGTTACTTCCTCCTCATTTAGCTTGATTGATTTATATATAGTTTAACTCAAAAGTCAAAAATGGTCAAAAATTAAACACTAACCTTTTTTCATGTTATAATGCTCGTATAACTTTTCGGATTAACTCCTCGTAGTGTAATGGATAACACTTAAGATTCCGGTTCTTACAATGAAGGTTCGATTCCTTCCGAGGGGGTTACAGGTATTGATATAACAAGGTTTATAGGTGTTTTGTGACCAACAAGCTTTAAAAACCCCACCTGCTTTTCAGGTGGGGTTTATTTTTTTCGGCTCGTTTTTTAATCTTTTGCTTTTTGTACATCAGTTCGATCAACCATACATATACGAATCATCGTATTTTTACTATCAAAATTCTTAGGTTTACGATTTATTTTAATAATATTCAATATTTCTCTTTACTTCTCTGCTAAAGCACTGTATAGTTAAAGCTATCGTATTAAAGCTCGTGTAATTAAATTGTAGTTTATTTTTAAGAATATACTCCTTTTGATGAAAGAATTTTTTTACAGAAATAATTACGTGCATAAGCACACGGAGGTATTCTATATGTATAACGGTACAGTAAAATGGTTTAATGCAGAAAAAGGTTTTGGTTTCATCGAACGTGAAGAAGGTAACGATGTATTCGTTCACTTTTCAGCAATCGAAGGTGACGGCTACAAAACATTAGAAGAAGGTCAACAAGTAGAATTTGATATCGTATCAGGTGATCGTGGCGACCAAGCTGCTAACGTAATTAAACGCTAATCAAAACATTCATAAAAGAGAGACACTTCACAGTGAAGTGTCTCTCTTTTTATCATTAAATCAGCATACTTATTAATGCAAGAATGGGTAATGTTCCTTGTTTAAAAAAGATGCTTTTATCGCTAGAAATACCACCATAAATAGCTACACCAATAATATAAATAAGTAACGCTACACATAACTCTTTAGGATGTGTTGAAATAAATGCACCATATAATAATAATATACCAATCAAGCCATTATAAATACCTTGATTTTTAAGCAATGTACTAATTGTCTCATCTTTAAGTTTTTGCTGTGAAATATTAAAAACCTTACTCGTTTTTTCTGATGTTGTTGCTATTGTCTCCAAATACATAATAAAGAAAAATTCAAACGAAACAAGTGTAACAAGAATGATTGATAAAATGGACATATCGCTTACCTTCCTATCTTTCCTTTGAATAACTATGAAAGTCCTATAAATCATCATCTTATTATAGAACTTTCAATTTATTTTATTAAAAAATTGCACTTAATACAATATATAAACTCAACAAATAAAAAAAGTAGTGAAGCGACCCATCATCGTAGATTTCTTCACCACTTATCGTATCTTACACTATATGTTTCTAAAACATCATATACTCAAAACCTTTAATATTTTTAAATTTCAAACTGCTCACCACTACGGATTTTATCTGCCATTTCATTTAATTTTCTTAGGCGATGATTTACACCAGATTTTGATATTGTCCCGGTACTGACCATTTCACCAAGTTCTTTTAATGATACATCTTGATTTTCAATGCGCAATTTGGCAATTTCTCGCAGGCGATCTGGTAAATTGTCCAATCCAATCTCCTCATCAATAAGTTGGATACTTTCCACCTGTTTCATCGCTGCACTAACCGTTTTATTAAGGTTTGCTGTTTCACAATTGACCAGACGATTCACTGAATTACGCATATCTCGCACAATACGTACATCTTCAAATTTTAGTAGTGCTTGATACCCACCAATCAAACTTAAAAATTCTGCAATACGTTCTGCTTCTTTTAAATATGTAATCCAACCTTTTTTACGTTCAAGTTTTTTAGCGTTTAACCCATATTCATTCATCAATTCTGTTAAACCTGCCGAATGACTTTCATAAAGGGAGAAAACTTCTAAATGATATGATGAAGTTTCTGGATTATTCACTGAACCTCCCGCTAAGAAAGCACCTCTTAAATAACTTCGTCGCATTTCATCTGTTTCTACCATTTGAGTATCAATTGCATGTGTAAAGCTACCCTCTTTTAAAATACCGAGCTCATCTAAAATTTCACGTGCTTTCATCTTAATACGACAAATATAGATATTGTTTTTCTTTAACTTCATTTTTTTACGTACTAAAATTTCAACTTCTACGTCAAAAACTTTTTTAATTAGTGAATAAATACGTCTGGCTGTTGTTGCGTTTTCAGTTTGAATATTAATAACAAACTGTTGATTAGATAAACTTAATGCACCATTCATACGTATTAACGCACTGAGCTCTGCCTTCGCATTATCATTATTCACTTCTATTCTCGTTAATTCATTTTTCATATCCGATGCAAAGCTCATAGTGATCGATATCCTTTCTTACTCATTTTATTTAAGGTGACTAGGGTCAAACTCAATCGTACTAATCTCTTGCAATGCCAATTCATAGATCATTGTTGCCAAAATTTCTGTGCGATGTCGTACGTGGTGATTTTCTGATATGAGCGCCAAATCTTTGCCTGTCACTAGTTCAACGCCTCGTTCTTCTAATAATTCTGCATTATAAAGTACAGGTTTTGCTCCCTTTTCTTCGTATTTTTTTAAAATATCCTTACTAAATTCAAGTTCATTTGCAATAACAAAATCAAGTGCATTTTGACCGAGTTGCTGGTGAATTGCGTCAACATGATCAACAACCGAATAGTCATCTGTTTCTCCCGGCTGTGTCATAATATTAGAAACATATACTTTTTTAGCTGCACTTTCAACAAGCGCCTTACCAATCCCCTTCACACAAAGTGTAGAGATTACACTCGTATATAAAGAACCCGGACCCAGCACAATAATATCGGCGTCTCTTAATGCTTCGACCGCCTCATCCATAGGTTCAGCATTAGCAGGTTCTAAAAAAACACGTTTAATTTTTTTATGTTTTGTCGGAATATTTGATTCTCCTACAACTATTTCTCCGTCTTCCATTTCAGCATGCAAGGCAACGCTAGACACTGTTGATGGAATAACACGTCCTTTAATATTTAAAATCTTGCTCAATTCTTTAATCGCATGGCCAAAGTCATGTGTAATATTTGTCATTGCTGCGATTAATAAGTTGCCAAGTGAGTGTCCACTGATTTTATCTTCTTCAAAGCGATATTGAAAAAGTTGTTCCAGTGTAGGTTCAGCATCACTTAATGCAGCTAATACATTACGTACGTCACCCGGTGCAGGAATATCCATCTCATGCCGAATTTTTCCTGTACTTCCACCATCATCTGCAACTGTAACAATCGCTGTAATATCTATCGGAAATGATCTTAAACCTCTTGCTAATACAGATAGGCCTGTTCCTCCACCTATTAGCACTAATTTGAGTTGTTTCATCTTTTCTCGCCACTTTCAATATGTGCATCACGATGACGCACATAAATATTATAGTCATATTTTTTCTGGAGATCTTCTGATAATCGCTGTGCTAATGCAACAGAACGATGCTGACCTCCTGTACAACCAATTGCAATCACCAATTGTGATTTCCCTTCTTTTTTATATCCGGGAATCATAAATAATAACAAATCAAGTAATTTCTCATAAAAAGTTTGTGTTTCTTTCCATTTCATCACATAGCTATATACCGGCTCATCCATCCCTGTTAATGGACGTAATGTTTCTACATAATAGGGATTAGGTAAAAAGCGGACATCAAATACAAGGTCAGCATCGATTTGGATACCATGTTTAAAACCAAAACTTGTTACATTAATTGTAAACGTAGAGGCATCTTTTACATTAAAAATCTGTGTGATTCGTTTTTTTAAATCTTTTGGTCTTAACTTGGTGGTATCTACTGTATGATTGGCTAAGCTACGAATTTCAGATAATAACTCTCGCTCTTCATTGATTGCTTCTAGTAATGTTAAATCATGATGTTTTTGCAACGGATGTTGGCGTCGTGTTTCTTTATATCTCGAAACAAGCTTTTGGGTCTCGGCATCGACAAAAAGTACTTCTAAATGAATATGTGCATGATGTTGAACGTTGTCAATTTCTTCAATAAGATTTGTAAAAAACTCTCTTCCCCGTAAATCAATACCAATTGCTACTTTCTGAAGAGAAGGATTACCTTCTGTCATTAACTCAATAAACTTTGGAAGTAAAATAGGAGGTAAGTTATCCACACAAAAATATCCCAAATCTTCTAGGCTTTGAATTGCAACTGATTTACCTGCTCCTGACAATCCCGTTACAATCGTTAATTCCCGTTTAATCACTTCTTTTTCTTCTAAATATTGCATATATTAACCCCCGTCCCATCATATTCTCTTTTAGTGTACATGAAATCCACCTCAAGTAGTAGTCATGATATATAATTATTATTTCTACCTCTTTATCTTTAGTTCCTCACATAATGAAAGACTGAACACCTTAGAAAGTTCGCTGTTCAGCCTTATGAATGATATTATGATATTATGAAATTTTAAACTTTTAATCTTCTAATGATTCAATATATGCTTGAACGCTTTGAGCAGCAATACTACCGTCACTTGTGGCTGTTACAATTTGGCGCAATCCTTTTTCGCGGACATCGCCTGCAACATAAATTCCTTTAACAGCTGTACTCATATCATCATTTGCGACGATATATCCGGCATCATTCGTAATACCTAGATTGGCAAATGGCTGTGTTAAAGGCTTCATACCAATATATACGAATAAGCCATCTGCATCAACTGTTTGTTCAGTACCATCTTCAGTAGATACAAGTGTAAGTGAACCCACTTTACCATCTTTTTCATTTACTGATTTCAATGTGTGATTCCAAATAAAGTCAATTTTTTCATTTTTAAATGCACGGTCTTGTAAAATTTTCTGTGCTCGCAGTTGGTTACGACGGTGTACAATTGTAACTTTATCTGCAAATTTTGTTAAGAATGTTCCTTCTTCAACAGCAGAGTCACCGCCACCGATAACATATACATTTTTATTTTTAAAGAATGCACCATCACATACTGCACAATAGCTTACGCCACGACCGCCAAGCTCTTCTTCTCCCGGAACACCGATCTTTTTATACTCTGCGCCTGTTGCGATAATCACGGCTGTAGCTTCAACTTGACTAGAGCCGAGGTCTATGATTTTGTAATCTCCTTTATCTTCAATACCTTTAATATCTCCATACTTATATTCTGCACCGAACTTTTTAGCATGGTCAAACATTTTATTGGAAAGATCTGGACCAGAAATCATTTCAAACCCAGGGAAATTCTCAACTTCTTCTGTATTTGCCATTTGACCACCTGGCATACCACGTTCAATCATTACAGTATTTAAGTTTGCGCGTGATGCGTAAACAGCAGCTGTCATACCTGCTGGACCTGCGCCGATAATCGCAACATCATATCTTACTTGTTCTGACATGGATGGTTCCTCCTCTTTATTTTAATCATAGTTATTTTACGACATTTCCTAGGTCGTCTAAACTTATATGCTCATCAATACTTTAAGTGCTTCTTGAAGTTGAGTGAGTGATACATTAAACCATTCACAATAAAGTGATTCATCTTTATGTTCTGAAGTCGTATTAAAATACAAAAATACAACTGCTGCTACATAAGGTGAGACTTTCTCTTTATCAATATCTAAAGCTAATAAATCTTCTGCATAAGCGATCCAACGTAAAAACAAGTCTGTTTCTTCACGCACCTCTACTACGTCATATAAACATAGTAACCCACGATGAACAAAATCGAGCTTGGTCAACTGAAGCCCTTGGATCAAGTAGGAGAGATACAACTTCTCATAGTCTCCTAATGTCTCTAAAATCGACCATACTTCTTTGGTCATCAAAACTTCTTTCCCATTCAGTTGATTCAGTAAAAAAAGCCCATACAAACGACGATGTTGATCTTCACTCATCAAAAGCGGTGCAATATGCCGATCAAAATAAGCGATACGTTGTTCAATGATCCAAGGTGGCAACCCTGGATGTGCATGACTAAATGTCGACAACATCTCCCAGAATGATTTACTTTGCTCGACGTTTCCCAGGTAATAAAAATTGACAGATAATGCGTGAAAGAGTTGAAAGGTTTGAAATTTACCTTTGCGATGCAATGGCAACAGGAGTTGTTGAGAGGCTTGATATTGTTTTAAATAACTTAATACAATACCTAACTTAAACGACTCATCATCATTCATTGGCATGACTTTATTTAAGATTTGCACATATTTTTCAAATAATTGTTGTTCATCTCTATTATGTAGTAACAAGGTGTAATGGCACAGTGCATAAATATCAGTTGCATCTTCACGAAGTAAGCGTTCAAACATCTCTTTTGCGACATCATTTTCATTTAAATATAAATAACACATCGCTAAAAGATTACGGACAATTCGCGTATCTTGAAGTTGGTGATCTTGTTTTAAAATATAAGTACGCGCTTCAAGTAAGCGTCCTTCACCAAATAAGTATTGAAAGATCACTTGTATCGTAAACAGCTGACATTCTTGTCGCAATTCGTCCTCTTCATGATATGAAACATCAAACATACGTTCAAGTTCATCACGATATGCTTCGTCTTCCGACATAAATACATATTGTAAACCAAATAGATACGCTTTATTCGGTTCGCTCAACCTAATATTTAACTGACTGAGTTCATAGAAGGATTGTTCAAGTTCATGCCCTTCACTAATCGCATCATAGTATAACGCTTCTGCCTGTTGTGCTTTGTTTAATTTTATATAACACATTGCCAGTTGTCGTCGTACCTCAAAGTTATCGGGTGACAATGCCAACACTTTGTTTAAATAGTGGCTTGCTTTAGAATACTCTTGCTGCTTAAACTTTTGAGATGCTATTTTTTGATACAGTTTTTCATCTTGTTGATGAAAATGTATAATATTATGTTGGTGTGTCATCATTGCCACCCCTTTCTATTGATTTAAATAAATTTGTAAAGGTGTACCATAAGCCGTTGCACCATCTGGAATATCTTTGGAAACAACTGCACCTGCACCTACTTTAACATTTTGACCGATTGTCACACCGGGAAGTATCGTAACATTTGCACCTATCATCGTATGATCTCCAATTTTCACATCCCCTATACGCAAGGCGTCCGGTAAAAATTCATGCGTCAATATCGTAGCATTATAGCCAATAATTACTCGCTTGCCAATGGTTATACGCTCTGGATATAGTAAATCTGGCACCGCTTTATACGCAAATGCACTCTGCTCCCCAACTGACATTTTTAATATATGACGATAAATCCAACGTTTCCAGCTAATGCTAGGAATAAAACGTGAGATCTCAATAATTACTGTATTTTTGAACATTTTAGTAAAACGAATATAACGATAAATATGCCAAAGTGGATTATGCTGCTGTGCTTGGATTGTATTGAGCCGTCTTGACACTTTATTTACGCTCCTTTGACTTTTCATATTGTGCCCATGATAAGACCTTCACTTCTCGATATAATGGCGCTTTTACTTTAAAACGTTGAATCAGAATAAGTAAAATCCCTACAATAATTAGTGTGATAGACATCAGTTGTGCAACGCGAATAACCTCTCCAATCATCAAACTATCTGTACGCAATCCTTCGATAAAAAAGCGCCCAATCGAATACCAAATGAGATATAACCCAAATGTCTCTCCGACACGCAGATGGCGGCGTAATGTGATCAGCAGTATAAATCCTAAGACATCCCACATAGATTCGTATAAGAAAGCGGGGTGATAGTATTGACCATCAATATACATATTTTCGATAATAAAATTAGGCAATGATAAATTTTCTAAAAATGCTCTTGTAACAGGTCCTCCGTGTGCTTCATGATTCATAAAGTTACCCCAACGTCCAATACCTTGAGCTAATATAATACTTGGTGCCACAATATCAGCAACTTGTAAAGGGTGCCAGTTTCGACGATAACAATAATAAGTTCCCATAGCAAAGGCCCCTAATAAACCACCGTGAATTGCAATGCCTCCTTGCCAAATCATCGGGATTTCTAAAAGATTTTGGCTATAATAATCTAAATGAAACAATACAAAATATAAACGTGCTGTTATGATTGCTACAACTACGCTAACAATTAATAAGTTAACAATATCGTCTTCTTTAAACCCTATATGTCTTGCACTCTTCTGAGCAACTGCATAGCCAATTAGAATAGCAGTTGCAATAATAATACCGTACCAACGTATCGACAAACCACCCAACTGTATTGCTACCGGATCAATATATGACATTATCATGCATCTTCACCTTGTTTCTTTTGACTGTTTTTCATAATTTCAGCATTAAGTCTTTGATTAAATTCTTCTGCTGTATTAATCCCCATTACATTCAGGCGATAGTTCATCGCTGCGACTTCAATGATAACTGCCACATTACGTCCTGGTCGGATAGGGATTGTTTTTTTGGTGATGTTGGTATCAAGAATTTGCAATGTTTCTTCACTCAAACCGATTCGATCATAAAGTTTACCTTCACGCCACGTTTCGAGATTAATGTTCAAGTGAATCCGTTTTTTAGTCAAAATGGATCCCGCACCAAATAATGTCATAACATTGATAATTCCCAGGCCTCTAATTTCTAGCAGATGTTCAATGATTTTTGGTGGCTTACCAATCAGTTCATCTTTCACAACTTCCTTGATCTCAACATTATCATCTGCTACCAGACGATGACCGCGTTTGACCAGTTCAAGTGCTGTTTCACTTTTACCGACACCTGAATCCCCTGTGATCAACACGCCTACACCGTAAACATCGACTAACACACCATGAATCGATGTGGAGTTCGCAAGCTCATGTTCTAAATAGGAGGTCAGTCTTCCCATTACCCGCGTTGTCGCTTCTTCTACATAAAGCAAAGGTGTATTCGTTTCTTCGGATGCACAAAGCAACTCTTCTGGTGCTTTATAGCCTCTTGTAATAATGATTGCTGGCGTTTCAGGCTGACATAATTTGCGCATACGGCCACTACGCTCTTCATCACTTAATAAGTTATAAAAAGACAATTCTGTTGTTCCCAATATTTGAATGCGGTTAGATGAATAATGTGAAAAATAACCCGCCATTACTAACCCCGGTCGAGATATATCTGTATTTTGTATTGGACGATTTAAACCGCCTTTTCCCGCTACAACGTTCAACTTGAAACGTTCAACGACATCTTGTGTTGTTAACATTTTTTCACCTCATTTTATGTCATTCCACTCTATCATATCAAATTGTTATTGTTGCAGGATAGCAATGTTATAATCAAATCATAAATTTTATTATTTTCAAGTTAAAAGCCACCGACGTTTAAATGACCATAGAGCACTTTATCGATTCTATGTATCATCTCAGTCAGTGGCTTATCTTCATAGTGAATAAAAGTAAAGTTCGTTATTCTTTGTTTTTCGCTTTCAAACGTTCACTTAACTCTTGTAGTGTTTTTTCAAGGTGCTGAAAAGGATCTATCGTTGTATGATCATCATCTTTATTTTTGGCTCTTTGCCATTGATCATCAGCTGCCTTTACACCTTTACGTAATATATCCGTCACACTTTGAAATGTATCTCGTACAAAATCCTCTATACTTGTTTCAAATGACGCTTCTGTTTCACTTCCCAAATTCTTGCTATCATGTTCTGTCGTTTGTTGTTGCGAATCATTGAAAAACATGGCACCTAATAGACTTGCTGCTTCTTCAAATTTGATTTTACCATCTATTAAAAGGTCTGTTACTAATTTTTTTACTTTACTTGCTTCTGTTTCACTTTCCAAATTCTTGCTATCATATGCTGTCGTTTGTTGTTGTGAATCATTTAAAGATATGGCATCTAATAGAGTTACTGCTTCTTCCTTACTGATTTTACCCTCTATTAAAAGATCTAATACTAATTTTTTTACTTCACTTGTTTCAAATAACACTTCTGTTTCACTTTCCAAATTCTTGCTATCATATGCTGTCGTTTGTTGTTGTGAATCATTGAAAAGCATGGCATCTAATAAAGTTGCTGCCTCTTCAAAATTGATTTTATCATCTATTATAAGTTTTGTTACTAATGATGCTTTTGCTTTTCTTATTTCATCTGTTTCACTTCCCAAATTCTTGCTATCATGTTCTGTCGTTTGTTGTTGTGAATCATTTAAAGATGATATGGCATCTAATAGAGTTGCTGCCTCTTCCGCATTGATTTTACCATTTACTACAAATTCTGTTAATAATGCTTTTACTTTTGCTTCTTGCATGACTATCTCTCCATTCGCGCTTGATCTCTGGCTAAAATACGTTGCAAATATTGACCTGTATAAGATGCTTTATTTTTTGCGATTTCTTCAGGTGTCCCGGTAGCAACAATAGTTCCGCCACCGTCGCCGCCTTCAGGACCTAAATCAATTAAATAATCTGCTGTCTTAATCACATCTAAATTATGTTCAATAATCACAACTGTATCACCATTTTCAACAAGTTTATTTAAAACTTTAAGTAAACGTTGAATATCATCAACATGTAATCCTGTTGTCGGCTCATCTAAAATGTATATAGAACGACCTGTAGAACGTTTATGTAGTTCTGACGCAAGTTTGACACGTTGGGCTTCTCCCCCAGATAATGTCGTTGCCGGTTGTCCTAATGTAATATACCCCAATCCAACGTCTACTAATGTTTGTAATTTACGTTTGATTTTAGGAATATTTCCAAAAAATTGTGTGGCGTCTTCAACAGTCATCGCTAATACGTCAGCGATACTTTTACCTTTATACGTTACTTCTAACGTCTCTCTATTATAGCGTTTTCCTTCACATACTTCACATGGTACGTAGACATCCGGTAAAAAATGCATTTCAATTTTGATAATACCGTCACCTTTACATGCTTCACAGCGCCCCCCTTTTACATTGAAGCTAAAGCGCCCCTTCTGATAACCACGTACCTTAGCTTCATTGGTTGAGGCAAAAACATCTCGAATATCATCAAATACACCTGTATATGTTGCAGGGTTAGATCGTGGTGTTCGACCGATAGGTGATTGATCAATGTCTATAATTTTATCAATTTCTTCGATACCTTTCACTTCATCATGGTCACCCGGCTTTACTTTGGATTTATTAATCACTTTAGCTAAAGATTTAAACAACACTTCATTGACAAGTGAACTTTTACCGGATCCCGAAACACCTGTAACGACATTCATCACTGACAATGGGAAATCAACGTTAATATTCTTTAAATTATTGCTACGTGCACCTTTAATAGAAATTTTGCGTGCTGTTATATCACGTCGATGTTCTGGAACTGGAATGTATTTTTTACCACTTAGATACTGTCCGGTTAACGACTTTTTATTTTTCATGACTTGCTTAGGCGTGCCGCTCGCAACAACTTCACCACCATGTTCACCTGCACCGGGACCAATATCAACAAGATAATCTGCCTCATACATCGTATCTTCATCATGTTCAACAACAATTAATGTATTACCTAAATCTCGCATTTCTTTTAAGGTTTGAATCAAGCGATCATTATCTCGCTGATGTAACCCAATAGAAGGTTCATCTAACACATATAGTACACCTGATAAACGCGATCCAATCTGTGTTGCTAATCGAATACGTTGTGCCTCTCCACCAGATAACGTCCCCGATGCACGATCCAAAGTTAAATAATCTAAACCGACATTATTAAGAAACGACAAACGTGCTGTAATTTCCTTTAAGATTAAATGTGCAATTTGAGCGTCTTGTTCAGACAATGAAATCTCTTCGTAATAAGTTAAAGCTTCGTGAATAGACTGTGATACCACTTCACCAATATTTTTACCAGCTACATAGACTGAAAGTGCTTCTTTACTCAAACGTTGACCTTTACACGTTTCACAAGGCTGTTCGGCCATATATTTTCGCATCATTTCTCTCACATATTCAGAAGGTGATTCATTAAAACGACGCTCGATATTAGGCACAACACCTTCAAATACCATTGTACGCTTACGCTGTTCTCCAGATCTAGAATTAAACGTAAATGTGATTTCTTTATCACCTGAACCATGTAAAATAATACGTTGTTGGCGCTCAGTTAATTGGCGGAACGGTTTATCCATATTAATCTTATAGACTTCACATACACGTTTTAATAAAGTCGGATAGAAATCTGAACTTTTCGGTTCCCATGGTAAAATGGCCCCTTCATTAAGGGTTTTGCTTTTATCTGGCACGACAAGATCAATATCTACTGTTAACTTTTGACCTAAGCCGTCACATGTTGGACAAGCACCGAACGGACTATTAAAACTAAACATTCGAGGCTCTAAGTCACCGATAGAAAAACCACAAATCGGACAAGCATGCTTTTCCGAAAACTCCAATGGTTCTCCATCGATAACATCTACAACAAGACGTCCTTCTGCAAGTTCTAAAACGGTTTCAATAGAATCTGCCAATCGTGTTTCAATACCTGGCTTAACAACAAGGCGATCCACCACAACTTCAATGGTGTGATTTTTATTTTTATCCAGTGCTGGTACTTCTGTAATATCCATAATTTCACTATTAACACGTACACGCACATAACCCTTTTTACTCACATCTGCTAAAATCTTTTCATGACTCCCTTTACGATGGTTAACAATTGGTGCTAATAACTGTACTTTTGTACGTTCTTCTAACGCCATAATGCGATCTGTCATCTGCTGTACGGTTTGTGATTCAATTTCTATTCCATGTTCTGGGCAAATCGGTTTGCCAATTCTCGCATACAATAAACGAATATAGTCATAAATTTCTGTTACAGTCGCCACTGTTGAACGTGGATTTTTACTTGTTGTCTTTTGATCAATAGAAATAGCAGGTGATAATCCTTCAATCGTATCAACATCTGGCTTATCCATTTGCCCTAAAAATTGACGTGCATAAGCACTCAATGACTCTACATATCGTCGTTGTCCTTCAGCATAAATCGTATCAAAAGCAAGTGAAGATTTCCCTGAACCAGATAGCCCTGTCATCACAATAAATTTATGTTTAGGTAGTGCGATATCTATATTTTTTAAATTGTGGGCACGTGCCCCTTTCACTACAATTGATGGTCCCTTCATTTATGTCACCCTTCTGATTTTAATTCAAATAATAAATCTCTAAGCTCTGTCGCTTTTTCAAAATCAAGTGCTTTAGCTGCTTCTTTCATTTGCTTTTCAATATTTTGAATTGTTTTTTGACGTTCTTTTTTCGTCATTTTATTCGGCACTTCTTTACGTTTTGCCTCATTTGTTTCATCTGTTTCAACCGTAGCACTAATCACATCATGAATTTGCTTATGAATGGTTTGTGGTGTAATGCCATGCGCTTCATTATATGCCTCTTGGATTTCGCGGCGTCTCTCTGTTTCATCTATTGCAACACGCATTGAATCTGTTATCTTATCTGCATACATAATGACCTCACCCTTATCATTACGTGCTGCGCGGCCGATAGTTTGAATCAATGAACGTTCCGAACGTAAAAAGCCTTCCTTATCGGCATCAAGAATTACAACGAGAGAGACTTCAGGAATATCTATCCCTTCCCGTAGCAAATTAATACCAATCAACACATCAAAAGTCCCCATACGCAAATCTCTAATAATTTCAATACGTTCTAATGTTTTTATTTCAGAGTGTAAGTAATTCACTTTAACCCCGGCTTCTTTCAGGTATGTCGTTAAATCTTCACTCATTTTTTTAGTTAATGTTGTAATAAGAACACGTTCATTTTTTTCAACACGCTCTTGAATTTCACTTAACAAATCATCAATTTGATTTTTGGTAGGGCGCACCTCAATTTTAGGATCTAATAAACCTGTCGGACGAATGATTTGTTCAACCATATCATCCGTATGTTCTAATTCATACGGTCCAGGTGTTGCAGATACATAAACAAGTTGATGTGCTTTATCTTCAAATTCTTCAAATTTTAATGGTCTATTATCCAATGCACTTGGCAAACGAAAACCATGTTCTACTAACACATTTTTACGTGCTTGGTCTCCATTGTACATCCCCCGAATCTGAGGAAGTGTCACATGAGACTCATCAATCATAATCAACCAATCATCACCAAAATAATCTAGCAACGTATAGGGTGTCGAACCTAATGGACGTAAAGTAAGGTGTACGGAATAATTTTCAATCCCTGAACAAAATCCCATCTCTCGCATCATTTCAAGGTCATAGTTTGTACGCTGCTCTAACCTTTGAGCTTCTAATAATTTATTTTCACTACGCAGCTTCTCAAGTTGGGTAGCCAACTCTTGTTCAATGCGTTCGATTGCGACTTTCATTTTTTCTTCTCGTGTGACGAAGTGAGAAGCTGGGAATAACGCGAAATGCTCTCGCTCACGTAAAATTTCACCTGTTAAGTAATTAATCTCACTCACACGATCTATCTCATCACCGAAAAACTCAACACGTATACACATCTCATCTCGTGAGGCTGGAAAAATCTCAACGACATCACCGCGCACTCGAAACGTACCACGTTGAAAGTCTATATCATTACGTGTATATTGAACATCTACAAGTTTACGCAAAAGCTCACTACGGTCCATTTCCATCCCTGTACGAATACTTACGACTAAATCTTTATATTCTTCTGGATTACCCAAACCATAGATACAGCTCACACTCGCAATAATAATAACATCATCACGTTCAAATAATGCACTTGTTGCTGAATGACGCAATTGATCAATCTCGTCATTAATTGATGCATCTTTTTCAATAAATGTATCCGTTGAGGGTACATATGCCTCAGGTTGATAATAATCGTAATAACTTACAAAATATTCTACTCTATTCTCAGGAAAAAAAGACTTAAATTCACTATATAACTGACCCGCAAGTGTTTTATTATGCGCGATAATTAATGTAGGCTTACCTACTTCTTTAATGACATTACTCATTGTAAATGTTTTCCCCGTACCTGTTGCACCAAGTAATGTTTGGTGACGCTTCCCTTCACGAATACCTTTTGCTAACTCATCAATGGCTTTAGGTTGATCCCCTTGTGGTTGAAATTTTGATCTCACTTTAAAATCATGATGCTCCATACCTATTCTTCTCCTCATCACAATAATCGTACTATTATTTTAACAAAACTACGCCTCGAAATACAAACATCTGTTCGTTCACCATTCTCTTTCGACATCAAAGTATTTTGACAAATCCTTGCACATACACGCAAAAAAACACTTCCTCTCGTACTAAAAAGGAAGTGGTAGGTATCAACGTTCTTTAGGTTCGTCATAATAGTGTGTATGAAGTGTATCTACAATAATATATCCCGCTAATATTGAAACAACATCAATAAAAATAATCCATTCGTTGTGAAAAAAACCTTTATACACTGAAGTACCAATGATTATTAATGTAATCAGTGTGCCTATCCATTTATTGCGTGTAATTGCACTGAATATTACAACGAGTATACATGGAAAAAAAGCGGCTAATGCATACCATATCACATTCATCACTGCTTTCTTTTATTTAATAATTGCATTGTTTTTTCACGTAACTCGCTACGCGGAATAAAGTTCTCAGTGAGCATTTCTGGAATGATATTATCTATAAAGTCCTGTACTGAATATAAGTGATCAAATTGCATAATTGTTTCTAAACTCATTTCGTAAATTTCAAAAAAGAGTGGTTCAGGATTACGTTTTTGAATTTCACCAAATGTCTCATACAATAAATCAATTTTGTCTGCAACTGATAAAATTTGCCCTTCCAATGAATCATCCTTTCCCTCTTGCAAGCGTTGGCGATAAATCGTGCGATAACGCTCTGGAAATTCCTCATTGATAAATGTATCCACCATTTCTTCTTCTACTTGTGCAAATAATTTCTTCAACTCACTGCTCGCATATTTCACCGGTGTTTTAATATCACCTGTAAAAATTTCAGCAAAATCATGGTTCAATGCCTTTTCATATAGACTTTTCCAATCTACCTCTTTCCCATGAAATTCTTCAACTGTACCGAGATACTGCGCAATTTTTGTTACCTTGAAGGAGTGTGCTGCTACATTATGTTCAAAATATTTAAATTTCCCCGGCAAACGTATGAGCTTTTCTAAGTCTGATAATCTTTTAAAATATTGATGGACACCCATTGATGCAACCTCCTCTGCAACGTGCAATATATTTTATGATAATATAACATACTTTTGTTTAATAACGCACCTTAAACAATATAAGCCTTCAGTAAATATATTGATAGTCATCTATATTTCCAATGAATCTTGTGCTTATAACACCCTCACCCTTCCAATTCATTTCTGATATATAAACTCCTTTTTTCAAACATGCTTCTACGATTGCAACGTGTCCATATTGACCGGCTTCAGATACCAATATCGCACCAACTTTAGGTATATGAGATACGACAAAGCCTTCCCGTCGTGCATGCTTCGCCCAATATTTAGCATCTCCCCAATGCAATGGAATCGCTCTTCCTAATGTAATACGACGTTCAAATGCATATGCTGTACACTGTCCTTGACGATAACCGTTACTGTAAAAACCATTTGATCGATTAGCCGCTTCTTTAAAGTCCAATTGCCTAGATGACACCGCAATCTCTGGCTGTGATAACCTATGATTATAGGGTGAGTATAGCGATTTTGCTGTAAGTGACATCAATGGTAAATGTGCCATTCCTTTTTCAGTTAAAGCTATCCATTGTGGTGAAGTTTCATACAAGAAGTGTGGGTTAAATGCTTTAATACGCTCATAAGAAAGATGATGTTGCTTAAGAAAATGAGGTAGGTCAAGATGAGGTGGCTTTATTAAAACGTGATGCGTAGGGACATTAATAGTTTGTCTTGTTTTTAAGCGATATTGCTCAGGTTCAAGATGATTCAGTTCCTTGATCGTTTGAGGTGTCGTGGCAAATTGATGTGCAAGATCAGAGAGTGATGTGTCTTCTAACAATGTATAGTGTTGTTGTGACATCATGTGAGAAAACAAAAGGGGCAATAGGGTCATGGCTTTTGCGACAGAACACGCATACTGAAAAATCACAAATATCATCACCTTTAACGCATAGTATGTGTCCAAAGCATAACACAGTCACTATTCTAAAATAATACGTACATTCTATTTGTGAAAAAGATGAAATATATTATCTAAAATTAATACAAATCCATTGATTGAAACTCCTTTTATCAAAAAACACTATAAACCCATCCAAACAATATATATACAAGAAAAAGCTCCTATTGGCTTGATAACAACAAATACAAAATGCATATCATACTTTAGGCTGTCCATCTTCTGTGGTGGACAGATCATTAAAAGTACTTAGTTTTATTTTTATGATAATTTCATATACGTAGAAATGGCTAGGCATGTCGAAGCGTATAATCTTGATGGATTGTGCGCTTTTTCAGTACTATCGTTTCTTGATTCTAAATACATACGACAACACAAGAAATCGTTCTAGCTATTACTACGTAACATTTAAGCAACATAACGTGTGAGTCTATCCTTGACGGGGCGTTGATACAGCCATTATTGAATTGTGGGTGGTTCATCGCTGATTGAATGATAGGTAAGTGTTTTTTATAAAATGGAATGATACGCTTAAATTCATCTATTAATATGTATTGGGTTGAGCAGAATGATGGGTGAACAATCAATGATTGCGCTGTTTGTATAACAAAAAAGGTGACGAGCCTCATAAAAATACCCCGAAAAGTTAGAGGTTTACGTCCAACTTCTCGGAGTATATCAATATCTCAATGTCTTTCGTTTAACGATTCATTTGGCTTCTTAAATAAGCATCAATAAACATGCCTATATCGCCGTCCATTACTGCATTAACGTTACCTGTTTCAGTTTGGGTACGATGATCTTTTACCATAGAATATGGGTGAAATACATATGAGCGAATTTGACTGCCCCAACCAATCTCTTTTTGTTCGCCACGAATTTCAGCAAGTTCTCGTTCTTTTTGCTCAATTTCAAGCTGGTACAATTTAGCTTTCAACATTTTCATTGCTGCTTCGCGGTTTTTGATTTGTGAACGTTCATTTTGGTTGTTTACAACAATGCCAGTCGGATGGTGCGTAATACGAATGGCAGACTCTGTTTTATTAATATGCTGTCCACCTGCACCTGATGCACGGAATGTATCTACTGTAATATCATCTGGGTTAACTTCAATTTCAATTTTTTCGTTATTAAACTCTGGAATAACATCACATGATGCAAAAGAAGTGTGACGTCGACCAGACGAATCAAATGGTGAGATGCGCACAAGACGATGTACACCTTTTTCTGCTTTTAGGTATCCATATGCATTATGGCCTTTGATAATGAGCGTAACACTTTTAACACCTGCTTCATCGCCTGCCTGATAATCTACAACTTCTACCTTAAATCCCTGTTGCTCACAAAAACGCTGGTACATGCGCAACAACATCTCTGTCCAATCTTGTGATTCTGTTCCACCTGCCCCCGGATGGAGCTCCAAAATCGCATTATTCGCATCATGTTCACCATTAAGCAGTAATTGTAACTCAAAACGATCCAACTTAGCTTGATAACTAACGACTGTCTCCTCCAAGTCAGCCTTGACTTCTTCATCGCACTCTTCTTGTAATAGTTCGTGTGTGGCAGTCATATCTTCAATTTCTGATTCAATCTCATAATATGTTGTCACTACAACTTTAAGTGCATTATTTTGGTCGATAATTTCTTGTGCACGTTGCTGATCATCCCAAAAGGTCGGTTCAGCCATCATTTCTTCAAATTCTTGAATATTCGTCTCCTTGTTTTCTAAGTCAAAGAGACCCCCTAAGTTGTTCTAATTTTGAATGATATACATCAATATTACGCTTAATTTCAGACAGTTCCATCCCAATTCGCTCCTTTACATCTACTGTTTTTCTTAGTGACCGTGACAGTTTTTATATTTTTTTCCACTACCACATGGGCAAGGATCATTGCGTCCTACTTCTTGTTCTTTAACAAATGGTTTAGGCTTTGCTTTTTCTTTGCCATCATTAGCTGATACGTGTTTACCCTCTAATTCTTTCGTCTTTTCACGCTGAACATCATCATCTACTGTTACAATAGATTTTAAAATATATTTACTAACGTCTTCTTCAATACTTTGCATCATATCGTCAAACAACTGATGCCCTTCATTTTGATAATCACGTAGTGGGTTTTGTTGACCGTATGAACGTAAATGAATACCTTGTCGCAGCTGATCCATTGTATCGATATGGGAAGTCCAACGATTATCAATAGAGCGCAAAAGAATCATACGTTCAAACTCTGGCATGCGTTCACCGAGTTGCTCTTTTTGATGTGTATAAGCTTTATCCACTTTTTTCCAAATGATATCGAAAATATCTTCTTTATCTTTGCCATTCACTTCTGATTCTGTCAATTCACCTTCATGTAAAAATACATCTTCAACATAGTGAATGAGTGGTTCATAATCAATATTGTCATCGTCTTCATTGATATAATATGCAATGGTACGATCCAATGCAGATTTGATCATTTGAACGACAAGCTCTGAACTTTCTGCCTCATCAATGATTTTATTGCGTTCTTCATACATAATTTCACGTTGTTTTCGTAACACTTCATCATATTCAAGAATTCGTTTACGCGCATCAAAGTTATTACCCTCAACACGTTTTTGAGCAGATTCAACTGCACGAGACACCATTTTAGATTCGATTGGCGTTGAGTCGTCCATCCCCAATCTATTCATCATTGATTGCATACGTTCTGAACCAAATCTTACCATCAAATCATCTTGTAAAGAAAGATAAAAACGACTATCTCCTTTATCACCTTGACGACCTGAACGTCCACGTAGTTGGTCATCGATACGACGAGATTCATGTCGCTCTGTACCAATAACGGCTAGGCCACCTAATTCTTCCACACCTTCACCTAACTTGATATCTGTACCACGACCTGCCATGTTTGTCGCAATCGTTACAGCACCTTTTTGACCAGCGCCTGAAACAATTTCAGCTTCTTTTTCGTGATTTTTCGCGTTTAAGACACTATGGCGAATACCGCGCTTTTTCAATAAGTTAGAAATATATTCTGATGTTTCAACTGCTACTGTACCAAGTAAGACGGGCTGACCTTTGCGATGCTTTTCGATAACTTCTTCCACAACAGCGTCAAATTTACCTTTTTGACTCACATAAATTAAATCACTTCGATCCATACGCTGTACAGGTCGATTTGTTGGGATTTGTGTCACTGTCATATTATAAATATTACGGAATTCTTCTTCTTCTGTTTTAGCAGTACCTGTCATACCGGATAATTTTCGATACATTCTGAAATAGTTTTGAAAAGTAATAGAAGCCATCGTCTTAGATTCGTTTTGGATTTGAACGCCTTCCTTCGCTTCGATCGCTTGATGTAAACCTTCAGAAAAACGACGTCCCGGCATAGTACGACCTGTAAACTGGTCAACAATCAATATTTCGCCACCTGCAACCATATAATCAACATCACGCTGCATCGTATAGTTAGCACGTAAAGCAAGGTTGATATGATGGATGATGTCTACATTTTTCACATCATACAAGTTATCAATTTTAAACATACGCTCTGCTTTATCGATACCTTGCTCTGTTAACTGAATGTTTCTCGTTTGTACATCATAATTATAGTCTTCTTCACCCTTTAACATCTTTGCAAATACATTTGCTTGTGTATACAGTGATGTTGACTTCTCTGCTTCTCCAGAAATAATTAATGGCGTACGTGCCTCATCAATTAAAATCGAGTCGACCTCATCAATAATAGCAAAGTTTAATGGGCGCATCACACGATCTTCTTTATAATTGACCATATTATCTCGTAAGTAATCAAAGCCTAACTCATTATTCGTACTGTAGGTAATATCTCGTGCATACGCTTCACGCTTTTGAGGTGTCGACAGGCTATTGACGTTAAGTCCTACTGATAAGCCTAAAAAGTTATACAGCTCTGCCATCTCTTCACTTTGTACAGATGATAAATATTCATTTACCGTAATAACATGTACCCCTCGACCAGTAAGTGCATTTAAGTAGGTCGGCATCGTTGCAGTTAATGTTTTACCTTCACCTGTTCTCATCTCTGCAATATCACCATTATGAATTGCAATACCACCCATAACTTGTACTTTATATGGACTCATATTAAATACACGCTTAGCTGCCTCACGCACAAGCGCAAAAGCTTCTGGTAAAATCTCATCTAACTTATTATTTTGTTTTTTTATATCATCTATTTGTTGTAATTCTTCTTGAAATGCTTGTGTTTTTTGTTTAATTTCATCGTCTGTTAAAATTGACATGTCATCTTCTAATGCAATGACTTTATCAGCAATTTTACTTAAACGTTTGACTTCCCTTTTGTTTCCGTCAATCAGTTTAGATAAAATACCCATTCCTTTCGCTCCTTTAGCTCAAAAACTCTGTCGCTTACAACAATCCATCATACCATTATTAAGTATAAATTTATACTGATATACTCTTAGTAAGTGGTAATGTCTCAGTTTCACGTATCATATCATTATATTATTGATAATACAAAAAGAGTTAGAGTGCCTTATGCGCTATACACCCTAACTCCCATGCTTATCATTCATTTTTATTTTTCAAAAACATTTATTCTGTTTCAATCAAACCATATTTACCATTTTTACGACGGTATACAATACTTGTACCATCTGTTTCACGATCGTTGAATACGAAGAAGTCATGTCCTAAAAGATTCATCTGTAACACTGCTTCTTCAGGATCCATTGGTTTTAAATTAAATGTTTTAGAGCGGATAATTTCAATATCCGGTTCTGTTGTATCATTTTCTAAATCTGGTTGTGTTGCTTCAGCATCTACAAAAACATCTTCTTCAATACCACGATCACGATTTTTACGGTTAACACGTGTTTTATATTTACGTACTTGACGCTCTAATTTATTGTTGATTAAATCAATACCTGCATACAGGTCATCGTGACGTTCTTCTGCACGAAGTGTCACATTTTTAAGTGGAATTGTCACTTCTATTTTAGTGCTAGAATTTTGATACGTTTTTACTTTCACATGTGCTGTTGCATTTGGCACGTTTGTGAAATAACGTTCAAGTTTACCGATTTTCTCCTCGATATAATTTCTCATAGCATCTGTGATTGTGAGGTTGTCTCCGTGAATTTCAAAGTTAATCATAGTGCTCGCTCCTTTCAACCTCTGTTTTATTATCTTTCTTACTTATATTTTACCATGTTTATGTCAACGTGCAAACGTTAACATATCCAATCTTCTGACTTTTTTGTGAAATAGCCTAGCAGCAGCATGATGCGCTGTGCTCCCCGTTGTGTAAATATCATCTACAAGTAATATACTTTTATTTTCAAGTTTTATTTCCTTTTTGATCCGCATTGAATTTTTGATATTCATTCTTTCTTTTTGTGTTAATTTAAATTGTTTTGGACGATCGGTCATAGCTAAAATATCTTTATATTCTATTTTTTTAAAGTCTAAAATATACTTTACAGGATTAAAAGTTCGTATTATATCGTTACTCGGAGAAGACGGTATCGGTACAATAACATCATATCGTTTTCTTGGAAATACCATATACTGCGCGATAACTTCTGCTAAAGCTACGTCTCTCATAAATTTGTATTGTTGCAACATCTCACGAATAATACCTGTATAACGATAGCAACTATAAATATGATTAAAACGAATGCTACTACATGACATATGCATACAACTCAGACATTGACCGTTCTCTAGTATCCCATGACAATATGTACATGATACATCGCTATTCATTTTGCACATATTCAAGCGCTCTTGACAGCTTTGACATAATATTGAACGCGACTCAAAAAAATTGTGGAACGATAACTCGGATATAATGATATTTTGACAGAACAAACACCTCACTAATCAATCCACCCTCTTTCTAGGGCACACTTATTCATAAACTTAATATTGGCACGTGCTTGATACATTGACCATGTTCTCCCCTCATGAAAAAAATGAACTATTCCTGTTGGACAAGATACCTTACGCCCCACTCTTCCAGCTATTTGAATAAGCGTTGATGATGAATGGCAGTGCGCCTCCATAACCCACACATCTAAAAATGCCATTGTAAAGCCTCTTTCTAATATAGTTGTCGTCAAAACTACGGAATATTCACCCTTACGCAACGCTTCCACTTTTAATAAACGCTCAGGATCTTCACTATAAACAAAGCATATGTTTGACACGACAGATTGATAAACCTTATAAAACTGACACATCTGTCGAATATTGCTAAAAAATAGCAACGTCGTCCTCCCCATTGCTTGTTGTTGACGAATTTGATGAAGTAAATAAAATTGAATACGATGATAGCGCACTTTGAAATATTTGAATGTAGGTACAACTAGAGGATGTCTATGAAATCGTGCAGGCAATGTGATGATACTTTCACTACAAAATTGTCGCTTCAATGTATGAGGTGGTGTGGCGGTCATATAAACAGCACTTTTTTGCGCTTTACTCGCATAATGAAGTATATGCATTAAAGATGGATCCATTGAAAGTGGAAAAGCGTCTACTTCATCAACGAATAACACATCAAAATGCTTCTTGAATCGATAAAGTTGATGAACTGTGGCGACAACAAAATGTCCATTATAACGCTGCTGACTCTGTTGATGTAACACATCTATCATCTCATCTTTAAAAGCGTCACGTAAACGTTTACTCACTTCAATCACTACATCTACTCTAGGAGATACAACCGCAACATTATCACCACGCTGCCTTGCATAAGCGATCGCGGCAAAAATCATCTCTGTTTTTCCCGCACCAGTCACAGCATGCAACAAAAGCGAACGATAGTCACGTACTGCCTCCAATATTCGTTCTGATGCATAACACTGTTGTTCTGATAATTTAAACGGTATAGAATAATAACCTTTTGAACATGACTGTTTACTTTGTGTAATCCATATCTTATCGACTGTCGACATACGCCCCATTTGAATACATCGCCGACAATATGTAATCGGTATGGATGTATTTAAAGCGATATATGTATAAAAATCTTCTTTTTCCCTTGTGCCACATTGCTTACAATACCAAGTCTCTCGCTCCCGTATAACGCCTGAACTTTCTTCCCGTATTTCTTCCGTTGTTAATAAAGTTTGACTATGCACCAGCCTTCCATATAACATCTCTATCCCCCCTTTATATATGTACACGTTTTTTTCTCAATCATTACTTTAGAATTTTTCATTTTTAGTTATTAAGTCGTTGATCACAGCGCCAAACAATCAAAATAAGCGATGAAATATTCTATGAATATAGAACATCTCATCGCTATGCTTAATTTTGTATTTATATTATTCTTCTTCATATTCTGGCACTTGGATATAACGATTTGTCACCCCTATACCAAAACTACCTAAACCTAAGTGTGAAGAAATAACAGGACCAAATTCTGAAAACACGATATTTTTCTCAGGGAAACGCATAACCATATCTTGGTATACACTATGCGATTCTTCTTTATTATCGCCACCAATAATCATAATTGTTGCTGTTTCAAATTTTTCCGATAACGCAATTGCTTGTTCTTCAATCAACTTTAAAGCGCGTTTTTTCGTCCGTACTTTTTCATAAGGCACTATTAAACCATCTTCAAAAGTCAATACGGGCTTCATTTTTAATAGATTACCAATCCATGCCTGTGCCCCTGTAATACGTCCACTTTTATGAAGGTTTTTCAAATCATCTACAACTAAATAAGCACCTGTATGATCACGCATTTCCTCAAGGTCTGCTAATATCTCCTGTACATCTTTACCCTCTTCAATAAGATTGATAGCGCGTAAAGCAAAAGCACCTTCTGGCAAGCAAGCAATCTTAGAATCAAATGGAAATACATTAATTCCTTCTACCATATCAGCTGCTTGTACAGCCGTTTGGTACGCACCACTAATACCGCTGGACAAATGTACCACGATAATATCCGTGTAACCTTCTTCTCTATACGCCTCATAAGCATTAATCATTTCACCAATTGCTGGTTGGCTTGTTGTTGGGATAGTATCTGATTGTGCTAAAATCGAAAAAAACTCATCTGCAAAGATTGTCTCATTCTCTTTATAATTTTCACCATTTTCTAATGTAATGCTCAATGGCACGGTGCGTATATTATGTTGTTTTAAGATAGATTGAGGGATATAGCTTGTTGAATCTGTCATCACAGCTATTTTCATCTCATCGTCCTCCTCTATGAATATCAAATGTGATCTTTCCTCATGTTACAATTTGTTAAGAGTGGGATAAACGTCCAATGATTAAAATCCTTGCACTTCCCAACTCTACAATAATACTTCTATGTAGAACCTAATCAGTCATCTCAAAGTTCATATTCTCGCCTCATAAAACAAGTCTATTTATATCATACATTCATTTATATCAAATTTCATTCATTAATGCTATTTATTTTATAAACTCATAATTCATGATGTTCTTTACTATTTTATATACAAAATAATGCATGCTATTATTTTCGTCATGAAATATAGTATAATAATCTTACTAAACTATGATGTAAAGGATGACTTCTATGACACGCTCTGTCATTACAATTAAAGGTGAGCATATTATTGAAAATGTAATTAATAAATCTCGATTTATCGCACACATTCAACCTGTTCAAACGGAAGAAGAAGCCAGAACCTTTATTGAACAAAAAAAGAAAGAACATCGAGAAGCAACGCATAATTGTTCTGCATATACAGTTGGTGATACGATGCATATTCAAAAGGCAAACGATGATGGTGAACCGAGTGGGACAGCTGGTGTACCTATGCTGGAGATGTTGAAAAAGCATGACATTCATAATGCAGCAGTCGTTGTTACGCGCTATTTTGGTGGTATTAAACTTGGTACAGGAGGACTTATTCGTGCATATGGCGGTGCAGTTAGAGACGTCATACAAGATATTGGACGCATTGAATTACGTCCTGCGATTCCGACACGTGTGACCATCGATTATGACTTAACAGGTAAGTTTGAATACGAATTACAATCATCTCCATTCTTTTTAAGAGATACTGTTTATACAGATAAAGTGACATATCATATCGACGTTATTGAAGAGGAGAGAGCATCCTTTATTTCCTTTTTGAATGCACATACTCAAGCAAAGTTTTCTTTAATAGAAGATCCCGTTAAACGTCTTCCTTTTGATATTGATTAACCGTTGTTACAAACAGCTACGATAGTTAATGGCTTTATTAAGATGAGGAGGGGACTATGAAAGCACTTTGTAAAAACAAACTTTCTGTCCCCTCACACCTCATACTTATGAGTCATTCAAAAGCCTCTCACCAATTCGATAGACTTAACACGTCGCTTAACCATTATCAATATTTTAAAATTAACGCTCGTTACTACGTGTAATAAGATTAAGCAACGGACGATAATCATCATCCACAAGCCCCGTAAACTCTACAATCAGCTCAATTGTAATAACAATCAAAATAACCATCAAAAATACACCCCACGGCTGCGACAAATACAAGATAATACTTACCACGCTAAACATAATAGCAATCGCATAGATAAGCACTACTGTCTGGCGGTGCGTATAGCCGAGTGCAAGTAGCTTATGATGTAGATGTGATTTATCCGCTTGCATAATATGTTGACCTTTTTTAAAACGGCGTATCATCGCAAACAATGTATCAATAAATGGTACTGCTAAGATTACGACAGGGAAAAACAGTGAGATGAGTGTAATATTTTTAAAACCGAGTAACGAAACAAAGCCGATAATAAACCCCAGTAATAAAGCACCATTATCTCCTAGAAAGATTTTTGCAGGATGAAAGTTAAACACTAAAAATCCTAATAGTGCCCCAATTAGCACACTACAAATCATAATAATAAAAATATTCCCTTGCAAAATAGCAATGAACGCGACAGTAATGAGTGCAATGGTTGATACACCTGCCGCTAAACCATCTAAACCGTCTATTAAATTAATCGCATTAATAATTGCAACAAACCAAAGAATCGTAATTGGAATACTTAACCACCCAAAATGAATGGTTAACCCCATTGGTAATGAAATAAAATCAATAGTCACACCATACATCACCACAATTGAAGCAGCAACAATCTGACCTAGTAGTTTTAAAGTAGGTTTCAGATCATATAAGTCATCTATCAGCCCTACTAAATAGATAACGATAGCACCTAATAACAGTGGCTTAATCTCACGTTCAATTGGATTTCCTAACCATAC
This sequence comes from Staphylococcus sp. 17KM0847, assembly GCF_013463155.1. Classification (NCBI taxonomy): domain Bacteria; kingdom Bacillati; phylum Bacillota; class Bacilli; order Caryophanales; family Staphylococcaceae; genus Staphylococcus; species Staphylococcus xeri. The sequence goes on along the minus strand of NZ_CP040781.1, from coordinate 362,497 downwards.
ACCAATAAAAAATGAAATTAAAACGACAGCCCCTCCCATCATTGAAATGGGTTTCGTATGTACTTTACGAATGTTGGGTTTATCCACAATATCTAGTTTTTTTGATATAGCAATCGCAATCGGTGTTACTATTAAACTGATTATCATGGAAACGACAATAAGTGTTAATGTGTACATCAGTTCACCTTCACAACTAAAATAAAATCTTTTACTTTTATGATTTATACTTAAAATACTATGCTTCGTCGTATTCTAGCATACGAAACATATGGATACCTCTAATTATGTTCTATACTCTAATTTCATTATTTTACCACATCTCACTATACAAAGCCTCTTAAAATACTATAATGCTTCTATTATGTTTTACTATCTTAGTTGATGACAAACAGATGCTTTTCCAATACAATAGAAGTTAGTGTAAAGGAGACGTAGCTTATGATCGAAGCAATTATTTATAATATTTCAGTCACAATCGCAGGTATTTATGTATTTCATCGCCTTCAATATGCTGAGTCGCATGATTTTCGATTCTCCAAGAGTTACATCACTGTGTTAATGACTATTGTGGGGCTTCTGCTTGCGTTGTACCCTGTTACTATCGGAGAGTACGCACTTCAACTCTCATTTGTACCGCTTTTATTCTTAGGTCGATATACTAATACATTTTACACTTTCACCTCTGCAGTCATCATTGCATTGGTCGGCTATTTTGCATTAAGTATGTCGCTTGTCTTTGCACTTGCACTTATCATTATCGCAAGTGTTACAAGTACAATTGGACCATTCATAAAATATAACCATATCATCGCTATACAAATTCTAAATATCATCAGTATTGTCATTTTATTGATAATCGCACTACTATTCTCTAATTATGATGTCATGGCTGTTATTTATTTAATCCCTCTCTCCATCGTTGCAACATTGGTAACTACACTATTTTTTGTTGATCTTCATCATTTTTTCAACTTGATTGAACGCTATGAAAATGAAGAAACATTAGACTACTTGACCGGTCTTGGTAATGTAAAAGAATTTGATCGCCATCTCAACATGATGACTCAAGCTGCACATAAGCATTCTGAAAGCTTAAGTTTATTGTTGATTGATATTGATGGCTTTAAAGATGTCAACGATGCGCATACACACAGTGCTGGAGATGCTGTTTTGAAACAAATGGCACACTTACTTGAAAATTATGTTCCTAAAAAAACAAGAATTTTTCGTAATGGGGGCGAAGAGTTTTCGATTGTTTTACGCAATTATTCATTAGATGAGTGTGTAAAATTAGCAGAAAGCATTCGTACAGCGGTCGAAAAGTCGAGCTTTCATTTGCCAGACAAAACGATCATTAAACTCTCCGTCTCTATCGGGGTGGGTTATTTAACAGATGAAGATTATAAATCACAGCGCAAAGTATTTAAAGATGCGGATGATATGTTACATGTTGCTAAGAACGAAGGGCGCAACAAAGTGATGTTCAATCCAATTATTAAACTTCAATAACCTACTAAGGACTAGAAACATTCCCCTCATAATGTTTCCAGTCCTTTTTCATTGGGAATGACATATAAAGTTGCACACGCTATAAATAGACAATTGTGAAATATCATGACGATACATAAAATTTCATCTCACAATTAGACTATTTTATCTTTATGTATTGCAACTCCTTGTATTCCCATGTAGACTGACAATTGATTTGAGCTATAAAAACAAAAGGAGGCCCTCTCATGGCTGAATCATTGACGATTATAGATGAAAACAAAGTCATCGATGTCGTATTACTGGCAGGTAAAGTTCTATTAGAAAGTGGTGCCGAAACATACCGTGTAGAAGATACAATGGGACGCATTGCCGCAAGTTTTGGACTTGAAGACACTTATGCGTTTGTAACGTCGACAGCTATTATATTCTCCCTGAATGACCGCACAAATACGCGACTCGTTCGCGTACGTGAGCGAACAACAGACTTAGAGAAAATAGCTATCGCCAATAATGTTTCACGTAAAATTTCGCGAGATGAATTAACTTTAGATGAAGCGAAATCAGAACTCATCCACTTAGAACAAGCCTCTTTACAATATTCTTTTATTATAAAATTTCTATCTGCAGCGATTGCATCGGGCTTCTTCTTATTTATGTTTGGCGGTGTTCGTCACGACTTTTTATATGCCGTTCTCGCTGGAGCCGGAGCATTTTTAACATTTGACATTGTACAGCGCTTTATTCAAATAAAATTTTTCTCTGAGTTTATCAGCTCGATGGTCGTTATTGTGATTGCTGCTTTTTTCACCAAGATTGGATGGGCAATAAACCAAGATATTATTACAATTGCTGGTGTTATGCCTCTTGTACCCGGTATTTTAATTACAAATGCAATTCGAGATCTTATGGCTGGCGAATTACTTGCAGGTATGTCAAGAGGTGTTGAAGCAGCATTAACAGCATTTGCGATTGGTGCAGGTGTTGCTATCGTCTTATTAATCTTTTAGAAAGGAGATTACACAATGACGTTCATTTTTTATTACGTCGCACAATTTATCATTAGCTTTATTTCAACAATGCTTTTTTCAATTCTGTTCAATGCGCCTAAACGCCTCTTACTGGCATCAGGATTTGTTGGTGCCATGGGATGGATTATTTATAAATTTACCATTGATTTAAACTACGGTACTGTAATGGCTGCTTTTTTAGGAAGTTTTATTTTAGGTATGATGAGTCACACAATGAGTCGGCATTATAAACGTCCGGTTATTATTTTTATCGTCCCGGGTATTATCCCACTCGTTCCCGGAGGGGCGGCATACGAAGCCACTCGTTTATTAGTAACCAATGCTTATACACCTGCAGTCAATCAATTTTTAGAAGTAACACTCACATCAGGTGCCATTGCATTCGGTATTTTATGTGCTGAAATCTTTTACTATATTTATACACGCATCAAGCATGGGTATGGTAAACTAAAAGGCAAAACATATCGTAAAGGTTATCATATGAACAACCGAATTTAAGGAAGTGTACAAATGATGAAAGATGCAATTATAGAAAGGCTCACACGCTACGTTACAATTAACACACAATCAGATCCTAATAGTGACACGACACCTTCAACATCTCAACAATGGGATTTGTTACGACTACTGGAAGAAGAGTTAAAAGATTTAGGTTTAGAAACGGATATAGATTCACACGGCTACTTATTTGCAACTTTACCCGCTAATGTTGATACAAAGATTCCTACAATTGGGTTTTTAGCACATGTCGACACCTCTCCAGACTTCAATGCCGACAATGTACGACCACAGATCATTGATTATTATGATGGTGGTGTCATTCAACTGGGGACTTCTGAGCGCTATATCGACCCTGAGGTTTTCCCTGACATGCAAAAAGTTAAGGGACATACGCTTATGACAACAGACGGGACTTCTTTACTTGGGGCGGATGATAAAGCAGGTGTTGTAGAAATTATGGAAGCACTTCATTATCTCGTTAAACATCCTGATGTGCCACACGGTCGCATTCGGGTTGCCTTTACACCAGATGAAGAAATTGGTCGCGGACCACATCGTTTTGACGTTCAACGTTTTGATGCAGACTTTGCTTACACAATGGATGGAAGTCAACTTGGCGAATTACAATTTGAAAGTTTTAATGCGGCAGAAGCAGTAGTTACTTTCGAAGGTGTAAATGTACACCCTGGTTCTGCTAAAAACAAAATGGTGAACGCACTGAACTTAGCGACTATGTTTAACCAGCGCTTACCTGAATCAGAAGTACCTGAACATACAGAGGGCTACGAAGGTTTCTTCCACTTAATGCAACTGGAGGGTAACGTTGAGAAAGCGACATCGCAATATATTATCCGTGATCACGACCGCACAAAATTTGAAGGACGTAAACAACAGTTAATCAATATACAACGCGATCTTAATGCACGCTATTCATATCAACCTGTCAATATTGTAATTAATGATCAATACCATAATATGGCAGAACAAATTAAACCTTATCCACATATCATTGATTTACCCAAAGCAGTATTTGCCGATCTTGGTATCACACCAAATACTGCGCCAATTCGTGGTGGTACAGATGGTTCACAACTTTCCTTCATGGGATTACCTACCCCTAATATTTTTACAGGTTGTGATAACTTCCACGGTCCTTATGAGTATGCCTCTATTGACGTTATGGTTCAAGCCGTACAAGTTATTATTGGTATTGTACGTAAAGCAACGGAATATTAGAAAAATTAAAGGTGTGGCACAGCTAAAATCGCTTTAAATGCCACACCTTTTAAATTACATTTTAATTTGCGCTTGTAATAATTTGAGTGCTTGTGTTGTATATTGACGTAACTGTATGCCCATCTTAAAATCTGGATAAGCTTTTGGCATCTCGGTAAATGTGTTAAACATTCCTGTCACTTGCATATTTTCAAAGTAATTAAATTTATCAGATGTCCCACAAATGGCTATTGAGACTTTATGATATTGATTCGCAAGTTCTGCAATGCGTAAAGATGATGTCTCTATTTGTTGGTCTTTTTCATTAATTCCTTCACCAAAAATAATTAAATCTGCTTGTTGTATTAATGTATCCAGTCCCATAATTTGGTCTACTAACGCATGGCTCGTTATAATTTCTGCATTCATCAATGCTTGAGCTACTGCCGCAATACCCCCACCTGCACCACCTCTCTCGACAGGTCCTAGTGCAATATGTAAGTTATTTTTGAATAGTTCACTGAAATACCAAAGTAAATTATCAATTTCAACAGCTGTGTCACGCGAAATGCCCATTTCTTCATATCGCTGCATAATCTCACTATTTTTACCATATACATTACAGTCAAAGTCACTCAAAATTTGTAGCTGACATGTTTGCAAGTCATCTCGCATCTGAGAAACATCTATGCGACGAATATACTTAATCTTTTCTGCACCTTCACGCATATCAACACTGCGTCCTTCATCATCATAAAAACGGACACCTAAAGCTTGTAACATTCCTGCACCGCCATCAAATACACTTGTACCTCCCACAGAAATTGCAAGATGTCTCACACCTTTATCTAATGCATGACCGATTACTTCCCCTAATCCATAGCTTGTCTGTGTTGGAATAGGTTCATCACTTACTAAAAATTGTTCAGCTTCTATAACGCCTAATCCTTTATCTGTTCGCCCATATACTGCTTCGATTGGCTCCATATTAGGATTATGTATATTCATACGATACTGTGTCCCAGAGTGCCATAAGAAGACGGCGTTTAACAATTCATGACGACCATTAAAAAGGGGAACTTGTACAATATCTGCATCTTTAACTTGACTCGCCACTGCTTCCTCGATAAAGCGGTTAGCATCATAACTTGAAATAATACCACTAAATTCATCCATCGCTACGAGTACTTTCATTTTGTCACCTCATTCTTTCAATTGCTTACTCATTTTAACATATGGACAGCATACGAAACAGAAAGTCGAATATAAACATTCAAAATACTCAATATAAAGCGAACACCATTATAACCATTCCAACTGCTATTAGTCATTTTATATTAATCCACACAAAAGAGGACATCACTCTACTTTTTAAAACCTTGTGATGTCCTCTTATTTTTTCATTATCCTTCTGCTTTAGCTAATGAGGATACATTAATATTTTTGTGACTGTCATGCCATTTCACTTCACCGTCCACAAAATAAAATGCTTGTGGAGACTCATGTTTAATGCCTGTTTTTTCTTCAATATAATTAGAAAGTTCACGTTCTTGTTGAACGACAATATAATAACCGTCCATATCACGTTCGTATAAAAATTTATTGAACTGATCTAATGCATTTTCTGAAATTGGGCATGTGTTGCTATGTTTTAAAATAAAAATATCATGATTTTGTGTAATCACTTGTTCGAATTGGTCTATTGACGTTAGCTTAATAGCCATTACGTACTTCACCTCTAAGTAAAATTTCAATTCGTTTCTCTTACAATTAATGCCACGCACTTTTCTTAATGTTTACCATTATACACACTAAACATACCTTTGTTAACCTTAAATTTTAGATTGACTCGTACGCTACATCGAATTACAAGTTTTAATTCGCTTCATCAATATTTTCGTACTTCTCTTGGAATGCTTCATCATAATGTTTCAAATCCTTAGATGATTGAATTAATGTATGAACATCTATTTCTGACAATGCCTTACTATACTCAATCGTTTTAATGCGTGATTGATAATAATGTGCCAAATCATAGTACATTTCAATTGCACTTTGCCGTGCAAGACTGACATCATGAACACTCAATTGTTTTTGATTCAATGTTTTAATTTGTTGTTGAATCAATGGGATTGTTGTATTTTTGAATACTTTTGCTTGGTCTTCATCACTATCATGCGTCATAGCGTCTTCTACACTTTTTTGAATTTCATTATTATTTGACTCTAGTATTTCTTCTAAAGCACGACTTTCATCAACACCTTCTTGAGTGGATTGTGCTTTTTTCATATACTTTTCAACATTAGACCGATGTTTTTCAAATTGCTGTGTGTTCTCCAGAATATGTTCATTCGTATCTATGGATGAAATACATAATGTAACAAAGCGTTCTAATTGTTCCACTTCTTGTTCTTTACCCTTAATCCCCATCAAATATGCTTGTTTTACTGAATTTAAATCTTCATTGGTATCCGGAAGCGCCTCTGCTTCCTTTTTATAATCATCAAACTGCGGTTTTAATGTTCTGTTTATTTTCTTTTTTATATTTTTAAAAGTTTCTTTATTCTTATCTGTTATCTCTTCTCGACTCAAATGGGACAACTGATCCAATGACATCTCATCTAAAGTTTTATTAAACACTTGTTCTTTATGTATGACTTTTGTCATCTGTTGATCAAAATCCTTTTTATCCTGTTTAGCCTGATTCCCACATGCAACAAGTCCCACCATACAGCAAACAACAACAATAATTTTAAATATTTTCATCACAGCACCCCTTAACATCCCGTATTATACCGAAACATATTTATCTTGAAAATAATATGTGTTATAGTTATGCAGAATTATGTACATATTACGTTATAACTATGAGGAGGTTGCCACGTGTACCCGCATGTTCAATCTTTCATCACAGAAGATTCTACACAGCATTATACCCAACAGTATGAATACTATCATGCGTTGCTTTTTCAGTTGCTTGATTCACCTGTTAAATCTACACAACATATCGGTGGGACAAAACATTTCAATTATCCGACAGAACCGATTCTTGATATTCTCGTCGGCGTAAATAATCTACATGATATTACCGCTCTTGACGAAAAACGTTTAAACTATGCAGGTTTTTATCGCTTACATCACGCTTATCATAAAAAAGTTGTAATGGCTCAATTCAATAACCTTGTTGATTTAAAACAGCATGTTCGGTTACATATCATTCAACATCATACGCCAACATTCGAACAATACATTGCGGTAGATACATTGCTGCACAACGATAAAGCTGCTATTGCTTTTTTCAATCAACAAAAACAAGCATTAGCCCAACCCCCTACCACTATTCGGGCATATGAAACATACAAACAACAACTGTTTTCTCAGCTTTATACAATGTTGTAATGATGACATCTCATACATGACTTTCAACTGCTAGAACGGTTACAATAGATATAATGATAAAAAGAAAGGATGTTAACAAGAATGAGTACTAACATCTTGCAAGATCTTGAACAATTAATCCCAAAAGACATCATTAAAGTAGATGAACCTTTAAAACGCTATACTTATACAAAAACTGGAGGAAACGCTGACTTTTATATTTCTCCAAAACACTATGAAGACGTTCAACGTGTTGTGAAATATGCTTATCACCATAATATTCCACTGACATACTTAGGCAATGGCTCAAATATTATTATCCGTGACGGAGGTATTCGTGGCATTGTATTAAGTTTACTTGAACTTAATCATATTGATGCTTCGGATGCGACAATTGTCGCAGGAAGCGGTGCAGCGATTATTGATGTTTCACGTAAAGCGCGTGACTTATCCTTGACAGGTCTAGAGTTTGCTTGTGGTATTCCAGGTTCTGTTGGAGGAGCTGTTTATATGAACGCAGGTGCCTATGGTGGAGAAATGAAAGATATTATCGACTATGCTCGTGTCATCAATGAAAAAGGAGAAATGTTACAACTTACACACAATGAACTTGAACTGGATTATCGTAATAGTGTTATTCAAAGCGAACATTATGTCGTACTTGAAGCTGCTTTCACACTTACACCGGGAGAACAGCAAGCCATTCAAAGTGTTATGGATGATTTAACAGAACGTCGTGAATCCAAACAACCTCTTGAATATCCTTCTTGTGGCAGTGTTTTTCGCCGCCCACCCGGTTACTTTGCTGGTAAACTTATTCAAGATGCCGAACTTCAAGGGCATCGTATCGGGGGCGTCGAAGTCTCTAAAAAACATGCTGGCTTTATGGTTAACGTCGCAAATGGTACAGCAACAGATTATGAAAAACTTATTCAATATGTACAACAAGTCGTCAAAGATAAATTTCATATCACATTAGAGCGAGAAGTTCGAATTATTGGTGAGCCCGTACAATCTGAGGAGTGATAAAGCATGGTCACTGTGCACGGTGCTATTGTCGACAAAGAAACACGTTGTATACACTATCATTCACCATTAGATGTTATCGCAATTAAGTTCAAATGTTGTAACAAGTACTATCCTTGCTTTAAATGCCATAATGAAGCAGAAAAACATGCGATTAAACGATGGAAGACTCATGAATTTGACATACATGCCATTCTTTGTGGCATATGCCAATATGAAATGTCGATTGATACATACATGATGACAGAAGTATGTCCACAATGTAAGGCTCATTTCAATCATCGTTGCAAATTTCATTATCATCACTATTTTGAAATATAACCTTAATAAAAAAGCGATGACGATCTGTAATAGTAGTCACCGCTTTTTTTGATATTTAAAATATGAAGTCTTCGTCACGTAATGCTTCTACATTTAGTGCTAATGTGTAACCGTCACCTTTTACGGAGAAGAAATCGTGATTTTTTGTTGTTGTATCTAACGCATTTTCAATAATTGGATTGAACTCACGCTCTTCAAAATAAGGTTCAAACCCTAAATTGGCTAATGCTTTATTACCATTGTAACGTACATAGTTAAGCACATCTTCAGCCAGACCAATAGGCTCATATAAACTACGTGTATAGGATTCTTCATTGGCATAAAGCGCTTCTAATAATTTGTACATTTCTCGATCTGCATGTTGCTTTTCACTTTCAGATAGCTCATTACGCAAGCTTTGCGCATCCAATCCTGTAAAAACACCGTGAATTGATTCATCCAGCAAAATTTTTCGAATGATTTCGCCAGATGTTGTCATACGCCCTTGACCTGCCAAATACAACGGATAATAAAACCCCGAATAGAATAAAAATGTTTCTAAGAACACACTTGAAACACGTGCCATATACTGATCATAAATAGATGCTTCTTTTTTCCACAATTTATGATAGTTGCCCACAATTTTTTCAGATTTAAACTTTAAATGTGGTTCTTCTAGCACCCATTGATCTAAAAGTTCATTGGTTTCTTTAGAAGGTAACAACGTTGTAAAAATATGAGAATAACTCTTGGCATGAATTTGTTCCATCATTCCCATAAAAGAGTATACCGCTTTCTTCCGTAAATCTTTTGTATGCATCATAATCAATGGCATGCCGTCATCTGCTTGATGTGTATCTAAACCTGTTAAACCTGCTAATGCCTTTTTAAATGCTTCTTGTTCTGCTTCGGTTAATGTCTTCCAACTCGCAATATCTTTAGAAACTTTAAACTCTGTCTCTACCCACATCTGTGCGATATTTTGTCGCCAAAACATATTCGTCATGTCTTCTTGAGTATTCCAATTCACAGCAATCATTGACATAAAAATCTCCTATCTATAATTTATCAAAATGTCTTTGGATATGATGCACAAGATGATTTTAAGTTTATTTTGTCAGTATTAACAGTAAGGGACTGGATTAAAATTCACTTGTTGCAATCCAGTTATCCTCAACTCGAACATCATACCTCGGAACACGTTCATTTGATGGTTTCGTTATACAGAACAACTTGTACATTCTTCTACACTAAGCAGTTTATTACGTGTATAGTATAGTGATTTCAAGCCTTTATGATGAGCATATACATAAAGACGTGCCAGCTCTCGTGTAGAGATATCTGAGTTTACATATAAAATTGTTGAAATCCCTTGGTCAATATGTGTTTGGATTGTTGCAATTAAATCAATCAACTTCATCTGATCGGTATTAAATGCTGACTTATAGTACCACATTGTTTGAGGAGATAAGAATGGCATTGGATAAAATGTTTCTGCATTGCCATAAGTTCGGCGTTCAATTTGATCAACAATTGGCATAACAGAACTTGTCGCATTTTGTACATAAGAAATACTTTGTGTTGGTGCAATGGCTAAGCGATAGGCATGGTAAAGACCGTAATGCTTAACATCTGCTTCTAATGCCTTCCAATCTTCACGTGTCGGTACATGATGACCTTCAAAAAGTACTTTGACTTTATCCGACTGTGGCACAAAATCTTGTGTTGTATAGCGCTCAAAATAACGTCCATTTGCATAATCAGATTGTTCAAAACCTTTAAATGTTTCACCGCGCTGTTTTGCAATTTGCATTGAACGCTCAAGAGAATAGTAGTTCATCATCATAAAGAAGACATTTGCAAAATCTTTGGCCTCTTCAGATTCATAATTGATTTGATTTTTTGCTAAGTAACCATGCAAGTTCATCACACCTAGACCAACAGAGTGTAACTCACTGTTTGCCTTTTTTACACCTGGCGCATTTTGTATGTTGGCTTCATCACTTACAACAGTCAATGCATCCATACCTGTATGAACAGAGTCTCTAAACTTATCTGATTCCATCACATTGACAATATTCAACGAACCCAAATTACATGAAATATCACGCTTAATTTCATCTTCAACACCGTAATCATTAATGACTGATGTCTCTTGAAGTTGGAAGATTTCTGTACATAAGTTACTCATTTTAATCTGACCGATATTGCTATTGGCATGAACGCGATTTGCATTATCTTTGAACATCAAATAAGGGTATCCTGATTGCAGTTGTGTTTGCGCAATCATATTGAGCATTTCACGCGCATCTTTACGCTTCTTCATAATATTAGGGTTTTCAACAAGACGATCATAATATTCATCAATATTAATATCATCTAAAGTTATACCGTACTCTTGTGCTACGGTATGTGGTGCAAACATATAAAAGTCTTTTCCTTCTTTAGCTAACTCAAAGAACTTAGACGGTACGATTAAACCTGTTGAAATTGTAGATAAACGTAAATCCTCATCTGCATTCACCTTTTTCGTATCGAGAAACTCCTCGACATCATAGTGAAAAATATTCAGGTAGACTGCCCCAGCACCCGGACGTTGACCTAATTGGTCAGCATAGCTAAATCCACCTTCTAATGCCTTAGCAACGGGTAGTACACCTTTGGCAACACCCTTAATCCCTTTAATCGCTTCACCGCGGGCGCGTAGCTTTGATAAGTTGATTGCTACACCGCCTCCTATTTTACTCAATTGCTTGGCTGTTGAATCAATAAAATTAATAGAATTCAAACTATCATCTACTTCGAGTAAGAAACATGACACGAGTTCGCCACGTCTTGCACGACCTGCATTTAAAAAAGTAGGTGTTGCAGGCTGGTAACGTTGATCAATCATCGCTTGTATTAAACGCTTAGCAAGAGGGACATCTCCTTTAGCCAAGTAAAGTGATACAATCATAATATGCTGATGATAATTTTCAAGGTATTGTGATTTATCATTGGTTTTCAATGCATAATCTTTAAAAAATTTACTTGCTGACATGTAACTTGCAAATTGAAATGGTATATTATTTGCAAAATCTATAATATCTGTTAATTGTTCTTCTGTGTAATCATCAAATACATTATAATAAAATTGATGTTCGACTAAGAAGCGAAGACGTGCCAGTTCACTATCAAAATATACTGTCTTATCTTGAACCTCTTCCATATAAACACGCAATGCTTCTTGGTCTTTTTCTAAATTAAAAAAGCCATTTTCTTTACGCTTTGTGACTTCATTGTTTAATTCAATATGATTGTAATGCTTTTCTTCCATAGCTTTCATCAAAATTAACCACCTTCTCTTTAAACTCCAACGTATCACTTGATGTACCGTGCAATTCAAACTTCAATAATAATGGCACGTGGTACTTTTCTGAAATGGTAACCCCTGCTTTAGCAAAGTTATTTCCCCAATTACGATTTCCGCTTGCAGCTACACCTCTTAAAAGTGTATGATTTACCGCTAAAAACTGTTCGACAGGTGCAGGCACTTCTCCAAACCCAATCGTTCCTGTCACTAAAATAAATGGTTCTGTCATGTGCATTGTTGCGTCTGCTTCGGTAATTTCATATATGTTTTCTAACTCTGTACGTTTAATAAACCGTCTAACGTTACCTGTAAAAGAATAAAAAACGACTTTCATTAGAATAACCACCCTTCGCACTTGTATTGTAGCAACCTACCACAAATCTCTTAAAAGCTGTATAGAAATAAAACGAACGCCCAACCATTAAACAAAGATTTCACGACTACTCTGATACCGTAGACGAAGATAAAAAGACAGACGACCTATTTGAACTGAGTCATCTACTGTTTTTCTTACAACTCAACGTGATAGATTGAAATACAATGTATGGATGTTTCTTATCAATACGAACATACATTTCGTTTTAACTCACACATATATCGACAAGTATTAAAATGTTGATTGTGAACATTTACTACTTGTCGATATATAAAATGGACTACTTTTCAAAATACATTTAACATAGAATGTGTTTTATTGTGTAATCCTCTATTGATTTTGTATATTCGTCATTTCTATAACTAGGAAAAAACACAATATATAGTATACTTTTCTGATTTTTACTACCATATTATGTGTTTCATTATACATAACAAATTATTGAAAAGAAAGAAGAAAATATTAAACTGTCGTACTGTAATAGATACAACAGTGATAGCGACAATACTTACAACATTTAAGAAATTTATTTGAACACAAAATGCCAAAGGTTTTTTGTCCTCTACCTGTCTGTAAAATGACAACAAAAGAGAACATATGTTCTTAGCTCTATATATTCTATCAAAAACCAATGCTTTAAGATTATCATGCTTATCATTATAAACTCAAAAATTTGTTATCTAGCACATCTATTTTTTTTATGCTACGATAGATACGTTAAAATTTTAATATTTAGAGGCGATTGAATGAATGCAAAAATGAAAGGCATTATCGCAATCTTGATTTCTGCTATTGGTTTCAGCTTTATGGCAGTTTTTTTTCGCCTTGCCGGAGACTTACCTGTCTTCCAAAAATCATTGGCACGAAATCTAGTAGCGATGTTTATTCCACTTTTTTTCATACTTAAATTTAAACAACCCTTTTTTGGTAAATTAAGCAGTCAGCCCTTACTGTTAACACGCTCTCTATTGGGTTTAACAGGTGTGCTGCTCAATATTTATGCAATTGACCATATGGTTCTGAGTGACGCAGATATTTTAATGAAGCTTAACCCTTTTTGGACAATACTGCTCAGTTTAATTATCTTAAAAGAATATATTCAAAAATACCAACTTACAGCTATGGTGATCGCAATCATAGGGATGCTATTTGTTGTTCAGCCTGAATTCTCATCGGATATACTTCCAGCAATCATGGGGTTACTTTCAGGGGTTTTTGCCGCTGCTGCTTATACAGCTGTTCGTGCATTGAGTACACGTGAAGCACCTTACACTATTGTGTTTTACTTCTCATTCTTTTCTGTTGTTGCATTATTACCTATCGTACTGATGACTTATGAACCCATGACAAGTACACAAATTATTTATCTTATCTTAGCTGGACTTTCGGCAGCAGTTGGGCAAATTGGTATTACCGTAGCATATAGTTATGCGCCTGCCAAAGACATTTCCATTTTTACTTACGCTTCAATCTTATTTACTGCTTTGATTGGTTTTATATTATTTGGAGAAACGCCCGATCGTTATGCACTCATCGGGTATGTCATTATTTTAGGCGCAAGTTACTACATGTTCGAACGTGCACGACGTACGACATCTTTGTCTAACACAAACAACAATCATTCTTAATTCTACATATCAAAGGAGAACTTAATTATGTCTGAAGGACGCTCAAAAGAAAACTTAAAAGATATCACACTGCTTGGTAATCAAGACAACACTTATCATTTTGACTATCGCCCTGATGTTTTAGAAACTTTTGATAATAAGCATCAAGGTCGTGATTATTTCGTGAAATTTAATTGTCCAGAGTTCACCTCACTCTGCCCTATTACAGGTCAACCTGACTTTGCAACAATCTATATTTCCTACATTCCAAACATTAAAATGGTAGAATCTAAATCTTTAAAGCTTTATCTATTCAGTTTCCGTAATCATGGAGATTTTCATGAAGACTGCATGAATATTATAATGAACGATCTGATTAACTTGATGGATCCTCATTATATCGAAGTTTGGGGCAAATTTACGCCACGAGGTGGTATTTCTATTGATCCATATACCAATTATGGTCGCCCTAATACAAAATATGAACAAATGGCTGAATACCGCATGATGAACCATGACCTTTATCCAGAAACAATCGATAATCGCTAGTAGTATAATCATTTAATCAAGAGTTTTGCTTTAGCTACTACTAAGGCGAAACAGACATCAGAATTTTGACCTGAATCAGCGCACAAATATCTGTAATGTTCGTAAATGGTTGAAGTGAAATATGTTTTAACGCCTTTTTTAGTTTTAATCTCACTAGCTGAACAGGAGTAGACAGAAAGCGCTTTGCAAAAATAAGCTTTCCGCCCTACTCCATTTTTGTAATTTATCACTTTGAGTGCATTCCCCTCACTTCTAGTCCTCATTTTCAACTTAGACTCTTAAAACTGCTATAAAACTGACACAACTATTTTCAGAATTTTCTTGTTTAAAATAAGTAATAGTTATAAAATAGTTTTAACTCAACGAAAGGAAAGGGGAAGTTTTATGAGCAAACATTACACAAGGGAAGAAATATTAAACAGTACACCACGTACTGGTTTCTTCGGACATCCTAAAGGGCTAAGCACCCTATTCTTCACAGAGTTTTGGGAGCGATTTAGCTATTATGGCATGAAAGCTATATTAGCGTATTATATTTACTACTCTGTCGCAAAGGGTGGCTTTGGTCTTGATCAAGGTGTCGCACTACAAATCGTATCTATGTACGGTGCTTTGATTTATATGAGTGGTGTTATTGGTGGATGGATCGCCGACCGTCTTATTGGAACACGCCATGCATTATTCTACGGTGGTATTTTAATAATGATTGGTCATATTCTACTCTCATTACCAAATAATTTTGCATTGTTATTACTTGCTTTACTCTTTTTAATTATCGGGACAGGACTACTTAAACCGAACATCTCTTCAACTGTTGGTTTACTGTATGATAAGAATGACCCTCGTATGGACTCAGCTTTCACCATTTTTTACATGTCAATCAACTTAGGTGCATTAATCTCACCTTTAATTATTGGATGGACACAAATTAATGTTGGCTTCCATGCTGGCTTTTCAATTGCAGCGGTTGGTATGTTCGTAGGTTTACTTACATATTTCATTACAAACAAAAAATATTTAGGTTTAGCTGGATTGGAAGTTCCTGATCCATTATCAAAAGAAGAACGCACAAAATTCATTAAAATTCTTGCTACTGTCACTGCAATTATTATCATAGTTTGTGTCATTCTAAACATGAACGGTCAACTCACAATCGCAAACTTTGCAAACTTTGTTACTTTTTTAGGCGTTGGTTTACCGTTATTCTATTTTGTTAAAATTATTTTAAGTAAAAAAACAGCTGATTTTGAGCGCAAACGTGTTTTTGCCTATATTCCTTTATTTATCGCGTCTGTTGCTTTCTGGATGATCCAAGAACAAGGCTCAACTGTTCTTGCACAATTTGCAGATACTAAAACACAGTTAAATCTTGCTAAAGTTACAGGAGGGCTTATCGATTTCCACATCCCACCTGCTTGGTTTCAATCATTGAATCCATTATTCATCGTAGCACTAGCGCCTGTATTCTCAATATTATGGGTAAAACTGGGGCGCTACAATCCACCGACTGTTATTAAGTTTGCGATTGGTGTTTTACTTGCAGGTGTATCTTATCTGATTATGGTTATCCCACTATCAAGTGGTGTAGAATTAATTAATCCATTCTGGTTAGTTGCAAGTTTCCTCATTGTAACATTAGGTGAACTTTGCTTATCTCCAATCGGTTTGTCAACAACTACTAAATTAGCACCTGAAGCTTTTACAGCTCAAATGATGAGTGTATGGTTCTTATCAAATGCTATGGCTCAAGGTATCAACGCTCAAATGGTAACCATTTATACAGCTATTAGCTCGAATCAATACTTCCTATATTCTGGCAGTATTGCACTCGCAATTGGTATCTTACTACTAATCGCAACACCATTTATCAAGAACTTAATGCAAGGTGTAAAATAACACACAATAAAAGCCTACGCTCATTTTTTGAGTATAGGCTTTTATTGATATTTAGCCACTTTGAAATATTAAAGTGACTTTTTGATAAACCTGACTTTTAACCTCTCTTTTCGCGCATCAAGTTTTAAATGTTTTGTTCAGCTTATCTACTTCTTGATTACTTCTTGTCCATACGTTCTAATCCTCGATAAGTTATTGAAATGTATAGTTGAAAGGCGTAAACTGACTACTGTATTATTCTCAACGAGGAAGAAGGTTGCAACATGTCAATATCATCACATGAAGAAGCTGTTCGAAACATCCCTCAAAAGGGATTCTTTGGACATCCAAAGGGGCTTGGTGTACTCTATACCGTTGAGTTCTGGGAACGTTTTAGTTACTACGGTATGCGCGCCCTGCTCATCTACTATATTTATTACAATGTAGCTCAAGGTGGACTTGGACTCGAAAAAACTTTTGCACAGTCATTAATTTCTATCTACGGTTCTCTTATTTTTATGACAACTATTCTTGGAGGATGGGTGGCTGATCGTATATTAGGAACGCGTCGCTCACTTGTTTACGGTGCAATACTTATCATTATCGGTCATGTTTGCCTAAGCCTACCTTTTGCTTTGCCTGGATTATTAACCTCTATGTTTTTTATTATAGTGGGCTCTGGCTTAATGAAGCCTAATATTTCAAATATTGTTGGACGCCTCTATCCCAAAGGGGATGAACGTGTCGATGCAGGTTTTGTCATTTTCTATATGTCAGTCAATATGGGGGCTTTTGTTGCACCACTGATTTTAGACCATTTCCGTAAGACGGGTCACTTTCATAGTGGTTTTCTTATTGCGGCAATCGGTATGACGCTCTCATTAATTTTTTACTTACTATTTCATCGCAAAAACTTAGGAACGATCGGAACAACAGCCCCCAATCCACTATCTGTAACTGAAAAGAAAAAATATGGACGTCTCACATTAATCATTATTATTTTGATGTTATTGTTGCTGACTATTACTTATCTAACCAATACATTGACATTTGATTTAATAAGTTTCATTGTACTTATTCTAGGGGTTTTACTACCGATTTGTTACTTTAGTGTGATGCTCACAAGTAAAGACACAACAGAAACAGAGCGTTCCCGTGTCTTTGCATTTATTCCACTATTTATCGTAGGTGTGATCTTTTGGTCTATTCAAGAACAAGGCGCTAACGTATTAAATGTTTATGCAGATGAAAAAGCAGATTTATCATTCCACATTTTGGGTGCTGCGTTTGAGTTCCCAGTAACATGGTTTCAATCGATCAATCCATTGTTTATTGTTGTATTTGCACCGATTATTTCATGGCTATGGCGTCGCCTTGGTCGTTTCGAACCCAGTCTCCCCGTCAAGTTTGCAATCGGTCTATTTTTAGCGGGGGCTTCATTTATTTTAATGATGGCTGTTATTTTTTATAACCAAAGTGCAAATATTAGTTTCTTATGGATTGTTTTATCTTATTTCATCTGCGTACTCGGTGAATTATGTATTTCGCCGACTGGTAATAGTTCGGCTGTTAAACTTGCACCAGAAAAATTCAACGCACAAATGATGAGTCTGTGGCTATTAACAAGTGCCACTGCTCAAGCAATTAATGCACAACTCGTTAAATTACTACCACTTTTAGGAGACCAAAACTACTTCGGCTTAATCGGAGGCATCGCCGTAGCTGTTGCCCTTATTATATTGTTTATTTCTCCTATTATTCTACGCGCCATGAAAGGTATTCGTTAAACATTAAAAGACCTTCCCGTTTTTACTAAACGTAGGAAGGTCTTTTAATGTTATTTTAGAAAATAAGCTTCAACTTCTCGCCAATCATTCAAACGTTGAAACTCTGTATGACCGTAATTATGTGGCGCACTAAACATCAGTGGTTTCCCCTTGAAAATACGGAGCTGTTTCGGATTATCATCGATTAAATAGTCAGTAGCTGCAATGTTTTTTCGTCCACAAAAAACAAATTGTTGTGGATCTAAAAATGGAAAATGCGTTCGCAACCATTCATATTTATCATGAAAAGAAGTCGGCACATCCATAGCAGCTGTTACAATATAGACATCATAATGTTCTGTTAATTTTTGAACCACTTCTTGTGCATCTTGAATGACTGGAAGACGTCCAAAAAAACCATCCGATCGTAAAATATCTCGAACGATTGATGCATGTTCAGGCAACATATCGTAGACTTTACGCCCTTTTATTTGCTCAATTGTTATATTTAACTGTGTGCGACGATTAAACGCTTCTAAAATCGCCCCCATTGTATCCGCTAAAACCTCATCCATATCAATACCAATTGACTTTCTCATCGTATCGCTCCTTATATATCTTTCAGTCTACATTATAGCAAAATTTGCTAGTAGCCACCTATAATAAGATCATTGCACTAGAGGGATCTAGGTTAGCGGTATGTCTAGTTAAAAAAATCGTTACCTGCTCATTTGAGGTTGAATTTCAATCAGTGTCTCTTATTGCACCTCTTCATTTCTCTAAGAGGTCTGACTTCCAAATGCTGTTAAAACATTGCGAATCACTTTATTTTGTTCTGGAAAACCAATTGTAATACGTACCCCGTTTGGAAAGGCACGTGCAATGATCCCTTCTTTTAATAAAGCATTATCCAAGGCTTTTGCATCATCTGTCTCCACAAAAATAAAATTTGTTTGTGATGGATAGATATGGAATGGTGTTTTTACATCATAAAATTTTTCACGCTCTTGTGCATTAAGCTCAACTATCTTTTTCAAATAGTCTTGATCTTGAAATGCTGCTAATGCCGCTTGCTCTGATAAACGTGTCGTGTTAAATGGTGGACGAATAACATTGAGCTGTTCTGCCAGCTTTTCTGGTGCAATAATATAGCCTATACGTACCCCTGCAAGACCATATGCTTTTGAAAATGTTCTAAGCATCGCAATATTATTATATTTTTTCATAAGTTCTAGCGTATTCGGATAATCAGATGCAGTGACGTACTCTGCATAGGCTTCATCAAACAAAATTGTGACATTGCTTGGTATTTTTTGAATAAATGCTTCAATTGCTTCATGTGTATGATAAGTTCCTGATGGGTTATTAGGATTACAAATCCATACGAGTGCCGTATTCTCATCTACTGCTTCAGCAATACCCTCTAAATCAAATGCCCCCTCTTTTAACGGAACTTGTACAAAGTTCGCATCTTCAACAACAGCATTATGGAAATATTGTCCGAACGTACCTTCACTTGTAACGACCTTATCACCTGAACGAATGACTGTCCGTGAAATAATAACAATCATTTCATCTAATCCAGCTCCAAATACTACTTGTTCCGGTTTAACTTGATAATGTTTAGCAATTGCTTCTTGTAATAACGGTGCATTCGGCTCTGGATATAAATATAAATCATCCACATTATGTTGAATTGCTTCTTTGGCTAATAGAGAAGGACCGTACACATTTTCATTAGATGCGAGTTTATGCAGTTCTCCTTCAATTCCTAGTTTTTTCTTGAGTGCTTCAGGTGATAAACCCGGTGTGTATGCACGTAACTGTGAAATTTGTGACTTCATAGCAATACCTCCATATATTCTGAACATTTGAAATATGTTAACTATTATAACTATTTAATTCTTAAATAGCTAGTCCCGATTTCATACCATTGTAGCTTTTATAAAAAAAGAGCGGAATAGAAACCTTAATACTTCAAAAAGATTTCATGATTCCACTCTAATCATAATAGGCAGCTATTTATATCAATACAGTTTGAATATCGTCATATGCTCCTATTTTATTATCATGTTCTATATATTTAAAAACGTTATACCTCAATACTTTGAGGCTACTCTTTTATTTAATAATTTGATGTGACTTCAAGTAATCTTTAGCTACATCATATGGACGTTCACCCTTTTCAGTAACACGATAATTCATTTCCTGCATTTCTTCATCTGAAATCTTGCCAGAAAGTTGATTCAACGCCTTTGTCACCTCTGGATGTGCTTCAACAAACGATTGTTTAAAGAGTGGCGCACCTTGATATGGTGGGAAAATATGTTCATCATCCTCTAAAACAACCATATCATACTGTTTTAATTCTGCATCCGTTGAATACGCATCAATCAAGTTAATCTCACCTTTTTCAACCGCTTGATAACGCAACTTAGGTTCCATCGTTTTAACTCGATTAAAGTTCAAATGATATGCAGACTGTACTTTAGGATAACCATCTTCACGATCATTGAATTCCAAAGTAAAGCCTGGCTTCACTTTATCTTCTATACGTTTAAGGTCACTAATGGTTTTTAAATCATTTGCTTCTGCAAAGTCACGTTTGACAGCTAAAGCATACGTGTTATTATATTTCATTGGTTTTAACAAAGTCATATCAAACTGCGACTCTAGGCTTTGACGTGCTTGTCTATATACTTGACTTTCCTCTTGAGATTTCGGTGTTTCTTTTGTCAGCTCACCTAAAACAGTTCCTGTAAACTCAAGATAACCATCAATTTCATCTGCCTTTAAAGCATTAAATAAAAATGTCGTTTTCCCCATACCATCTTTCACATCAACGGTATAATCCGTTTCCTGCTCAATAATAATTTTATACATATTCGTAATAATTGACGGTTCTGCTCCTAACTTACCAGCAATTGTAATATGTTCTTCTTTTTGTCCTAACATAGGCGCAATTGTTACACTCAACATAATAATTAAGAGTATACCAAGTGTTATAAACATCTTACGATAAGATACACGACTTAATATCCGTAAAATCACATCAAATAGAATAGCAAGTAATGCTGCTGGAATTGCACCGATTAAAATGAGCGACGTATTGTTTCTATCAATACCCAGTAAAATAAGGTCACCTAAACCTCCAGCACCGATTAATGCTGCAAGTGTTGCTGTACCTACAATAAGTACCATTGCTGTGCGAATACCTGCCATAATGACTGGCATTGCTAATGGTAGCTCTACCCTTATAAGTCGTCTTGTAGGTTTCATACCGATACCTTTTGCTGCTTCAATCAGTGATGCATCAACACCAACGATACCTGTATATGTATTGCGTAAAATAGGCAATAGCGCATATACAACGAGTGCAATAACAGCTGGTACAGTTCCAATACCAAAAAGTGGAATCATCAATCCTAATAATGCTAGAGAAGGGATTGTTTGTAGTACCGCTGCAATATTAATCACACCTTCAGACAGTCTAGGTGTCTTTGTCAATAAAATCCCCAGTGGTACACCAATTAATACCGCAATAAGCAATGCTATAAATGACAGTTGCACATGAGTGAGCAATGCTTGTAACAATTCTTCTTTGCGTTCATTTAATGTCATCAAGAGTGTACTCATGCCATATCACCTACTTGATTGCGTGATAAAAAGCGGAATATATCTTGCCGTGTTAATCGCCAATAATCGCCTCCGCTCTCTACAATAACAGCTTCATGTGTTACAAGTTCTCGGTATACATCACTGACTGATTGATCATGCTGCACAATGGGATCTTGATATTGCACTTCATCCATAATTTTTTGACCTGTCAATTCTGCTATTTTTCCAAGTGAGAAATGATTGAGCGCCACACTTGTTAAATCACCAATAAATTGACGTACAAATTCATTTTTAGGATATTTGATAAAATCATTAGGTGTCCCAATTTGTTCAATATGACCTTTATTTAATAAACAAATACGATCTCCCAACTTAAATGCCTCTTCAATATCGTGTGTCACAAAAACAATTGTTTTTTTAATTTGGCTTTGTAAGATTAACAGATCATCTTGTAACTTTTCTCTCGTAATAGGATCAAGTGCGCTAAACGGTTCATCCATCAAAATCACAGGTGGGTCTGCGGCTAATGCACGTACAACACCAACACGTTGACGTTGACCCCCTGATAATTCACTCGGCATACGATCACGAAATTGTTTAGGCTCTAATCCAACCATTTCTAATAATGTATCCACTCTATGATCAATATCTTGCTTATTCCACTTTCTCATCAATGGAACTTGAGCGATATTATCACGAATCGACATATGTGGAAAGAGTGCAATTTGTTGTAAGACATACCCCATATCCCAACGCATCTCATATACAGAATAGTCGCTGATGGGTTTACCTTTAAAATAGATGTAACCCTCAGATAAATCAATTAGTCGGTTTATCATTTTCATCGTTGTTGTTTTACCTGAACCCGATGGACCAATTAATACAAAAAATTCACCTTCTTTAATTTTCAGATCTACTTGATCAACGACTGTTTTAGCACCATAACGTTTAGAAACATTGTTAAATTCAATCATAGTCTCCCTACTTTTTAAATTTTTAACAGCTTAGCTATATACATAAAACAATTAATACTGTCCTACTTATTTAAACATATTTTCTTTTAAAAATAATCTAATTTGTTTGTCTTTTAACTTTAAAAAGGGAAATTAAGAAAGCGTTTGCGTATAGGCGGAAAATAGAGGATGAGATAAAAATCAACATGGGGCAACATCATGCTTAAAGTTTTTGCCCCACGCTCTGTACTTCGATACCTTTATATTTTTGAATCGCTTCTAAAAAGGATGGACAATAGTGCTTTAACTTATAACTTCCAACACCTTCAATGTGGATCATCTCTTGTTTAGTCACAGGTTTACGCTTTGAGAATTCTTCCAACGTATAATCCGAAAAGATATTAATGGGCGGGATACTTAACTTTTCGCTTAATTGTTGGCGGACACCTACCAAACGTTCAAACAGATTAGAATCCACACCTTCTACCGTATTAATTTTAACGGTTTCTTTGAACTTCTGGCGAAATGGTGTTGTAAATACAGTGTCATCTTCTTTAAGTAGCTTTTTTACCGAATCATCACATAACAATATTTCATCTTGTTCATTCAAATAACCTTTAAAACGTAACTCATCAATGAGATGGTGTAACTCTCCGGTGGTATAGTCTTGCATGATACCGTATGTCGATAATGTCATATAACCTTGATGGTGAATATAATCTGAATGTTCTCCTCGCAATACTTGAATGACTGTTTGATACCCTTCTTTTTGACCTAAACGTGCCACACAACTAATAATCATCTTCGCCTCTTGTGTCATATCGTACGTCTTATTCTTAGCCATACAATTACTGCAATGCTGACATTCTCCTAACTTTTCATTAGGATTAAAATAATGAACTAATGTCGCTTCCAAGCACTTTTTAGTCTTAGTATAATGTATCATCTTCGTCAGCTTATCGCCCATCTTGTCTTGATAATCTTCATCCGCTTTAGATGATGTGATGAAATATTGATGTAAGCTGATATCACGTTCGCTAAACAATAAAATACACTCACTATCTAAACCGTCACGTCCTGCACGTCCTGCCTCTTGATAGTATGATTCTAAGTCGCCCGGCATATTATAATGAATAACAAAACGAACATTGGACTTATCAATCCCCATACCAAAAGCATTTGTAGCTACGACTACACGTGTACGATCATATAGAAAATCATTTTGTGCAGCTTCTCTTAACTGAGATGATAAGCCTGCATGATAATAAGTGGCATGAATTCCTGAATCTTCTAAAGCTTGATGTAGTGTTTCTACTTGCTTGCGTGTTGAACAATACACAATACCTGATGACTGTGCATGGCGCTTAATATAATCAATGACAAATCTTTCTCGCTGATATGTTGGATTCACTTCAAAAATAAGGTTATCACGTTTAATACTTGTCTTTACCACACATTTAGGCTGGATTATTAAACGTTGCATAATATCTTGTTGTACTTCATGTGTCGCAGTAGCTGTTAACGCAACAATCGCAAACTGTTGAGGCAATGACAGTACAGTATGAATGACTGCTTGATAGCTCGGGCGAAAGTCATGCCCCCATTTAGAAATACAATGTGCTTCATCAAAGGCAACTAATGCTAGAGGGATGCGACGTAAAAGCTGAACAAAACGTGGCTGTTCCAAGCGCTCTGGTGCAATATAAATAAATTTCAATGCGCCCTCTCTTAATTGTTGTTCGATATTTTGTTGTTCTTTTACACTTTGACTACTATTTAAATAGGCTGCTGCAATCCCCATTGCTTTTAATTGATCGACTTGATCTTTCATCAGCGAAATTAAAGGACTAATCACTAGTGTTGTCCCGGATAGTTTAAGACCTGGAACTTGGTAGCAAATCGACTTTCCACCACCTGTTGGCAGCACACCCAGTGTATGATGCTGCGCCATAATATGATCAATAATCTCTCGTTGTCCCGGTCTGAAAGTTTGATATCCAAAATAATGCGATAATATATCTTCCATGCTATCCCTCTTACTGTTCTAAAATTTCTTCTAATTCACTCCATCGTGCCATATCTGTTTCGTATTGCACTTCAAGTTTTTCTCGTTCTTCATTTAAGGTTTGAACTTTACTGTAATCGGCATGTGCTGCAACCATTTCTGCTTCTATTTCTACCAAACGAGACTCCACTTCCTCAATTCGAATCAACAGTGCCTCGTATTCACGTTTCTCTTTATATGACAGTCCTTTTTTCTTTGGTTTTCCAACTGTAACTGTTGTTTTGGCGTTCATTTCTGACTCAGCAGCCTCTGCTTGTTTCTTTTTATATGCCAAATAATCTTCAAAACGCCCTAAAATCATATCGATATGCCCATCATGGATGTACCAATAACAATCCACAACCTTATCTAAAAAATAGCGATCATGACTGACTGTAATCACTGTACCACCAAATGTCTGAATATAATCTTCTAAAATCGTTAATGTTTCTGTATCTAAGTCATTCGTCGGTTCATCGAGTAATAATACATTCGGCTGATGTACAAGAAGGCGTAATAAATACAAACGTTTTTGTTCGCCCCCCGATAACTTATATACCTTTTTACCGTGTGTATTGCTCGGAAAAAGAAACTGCTCAAGTAATTGTGTAACAGACACCGTAGTCCCATCTTTCTGCTTAGCTACTTCTTGCTCTTCACGTAAAAAATCAATCATGCGTATATCACGATTTAGACGCTCATCAGTTTGTTTAAAATAAGCGATTTTGACCGTTTGTCCTACTTTTAAGATACCGCTAAATGCTGTATCTTCACCCGCAAGAATATTCAATAACGTTGTTTTTCCTACACCATTGGGACCAACAATACCAATTTGCGCACCTTTTTGAATAATTGTTGTCAGGTTTTCAAACAAAACACGCCCCTCAATCGCCTTTCCTAATGCCTCCAGCTCAAACACTTGTTTTCCCAGGCGAGAGTAAGCTAAGTTTAATGCCCCTTTATCTTGGGTTTTATATGATTTTACTTCTTTCTCTAATGTTTCAAATCGATTTTGTCGTGCTTGTTGTTTGGTTGTACGTGCCTTAACACCTGCACGCATCCATGCTAACTCTTGCTTAAACAATGCACGCTTTTTCGTTTGTTGACGTGCTTCAATTTCTTCTTGTTCCGCACGTGTTGCAATATACGCTTCATAATTTCCATGATATGATGATAAACGCCCGTCACGCAGCTCAACAATACGTGTTGATACTTCATTCAGAAAATATCGATCGTGCGTCACAAAGATTACAGTTTTCGGGTAAGACTTTACAAACTGAATTAACCAGTGGATCGACTCAAAATCAAGGTGATTCGTCGGTTCATCCAACAATAATAAGTCAGGTTGTTCAATTAAAGTACGTGCTAAAAGTACGCGCTTCTGTTGCCCTCCCGATAAATGCCCTACTTGTTTCGTTGTATCATGAATACCTAACTTAGAGAGAATGGTTTTAATTTCTGCACTATAATCCCACGCTTCCAATATATCCATCTTTGATTGTGCAGACATCATTGCTTCTAATGCTTGGTCTGTTTGTTGTTTGGCATAATGTGTCGTAGCAAGTTCATATTGTTTAATTGCTTGCAATGTTTCAGTTTCTGCACTGTACACAACATCATATACCGTCATCTCAGGGTCTAAGTCGTGGTGCTGTGAAGCATAACGAATACGATACTGCTTCGGATGTGTCACAACACCATCAAAATCTTCGTCCATATTTGCGATGACTTTGAGTAATGAACTTTTCCCTGTACCATTAATCCCAACTAAACCTATACGCTCACCATCAGAAACCGATAATGACAAATCGTCAAAAATCACCTTATCTGCAAATGATTTATTCAGTTGTTCAATTTTATAAGCTGCCATCAAATATACTTCCTTTTACCATATAGATTTACTTAAATATATCTGTTAACCTTAAATCAGTTCTATCTATTATATCGTTTTTTCGATTTAAATGATACAAGGAGACTTGCACTATGCTAGAATACATTACAAACATCCCCCCTTTTTTACAGGCATTAACTGCGGGAATTATTACATGGCTATTGACTGCGTTAGGCGCTGCGACAGTCTTTCTATTCAAAACAGTTAACAACAAAGTATTAAGCGCCATGCAGGGATTTGCTGCTGGTATTATGATTGCAGCAAGTTTTTGGTCCTTACTACAACCAGCCATAGAAAGTAGTTCAGATACTTCAACGCCTTGGTTACCTGCTGCAATCGGCTTTTTGCTTGGTGGTGTTTTTATTCGTTCTTTAGACTACGTTATTCCACATATGCATCGAAACGCTCAAGATACTTCTCAAAAACAAGAAGGGGTTCAGACAGGTTTAAGTAAAAATACATTGCTTTTACTGGCAATTACTTTACATAACATTCCAGAGGGGCTTGCTATTGGTGTCGCATTTGGTGGTGTTGCGACTGGCAATGAACACGCGACCATACTAGGCGCTCTCGGTCTTGCTATCGGTATTGGTATTCAAAACATTCCAGAAGGGGCTGCTTTATCATTACCGATTCATGCGGCTGGACAGTCCAAATGGAAGTCTTTTAATTATGGTCAAGCATCTGCCTTAGTTGAGCCACTGTTTGCTACTATTGGTGCGGCTGCGGTACTTATTGTGACACCGATTCTACCTTATGCGCTTGCTTTTGCTGCTGGAGCAATGATTTTCGTTGTTGTTGAAGAACTCATTCCCGATTCGCAATCAGGCAAAAATACAGACCTTGCAACTATGAGTTTAATGCTTGGATTTACTATCATGATGATATTAGATGTTGCACTAGGGTAAACAATCCTCTATTTTGCCTATGAATCATGCCATAAAATAGCATTCAGATAGGATATAGTAAGACCTTTGGAACCCCACTCAAAATAACAAAAAGCCAATGGTGTTTTGCATTTGATATGCATCACCATTGGCTTTTTACTTCTCTTATTTTCCTTTTGGACCTGTTTCGTATTTATACTTAGATGGATCTATCTTCTTAAAATCTGGATTATCATAAAAGCGGAACAAATCACCATTTAATATTTTATCGGATACTTCAAGATCTGTTTCAACTTGTTGTTTGACCTCTTCTAAGTTACTAGGTGGTGTTTCCATAGGCTCATTATCTTCATTACTATAAACTTTGCCATTCACATATTTATAGTCTTTCGTTACGAAGTCACCATTACGGAATGGTACGACTTCTTGATGATCTTTAGATAACATATCTGTACCTAGCATTAAGTAATTTGATGTATCGATGCCTAGTAAGTGTAATAGTGTCGGCATTACATCTGTTTGACTCGCATACGTCTCATCTACTTTAGGTTCGACACCCGGTGATTTAATCCAAAAACCTGTTTTATTGAGGTCGTTAAATTTCGCTGGCGTGATAGGTTCTCCAAGCAACTCACTCATCGCTTTATTATGGTTTTCTGAAATACCATAATGGTCACCGTATAAAATAATAACAGAGTCTTCGTATAAACCACGTTCCTTCAAGTCGTTAATAAATGCCTCAACTGCTTCATCTAAGTAACGTGCTGTTTGAATATAGCCATCAACAGTATTATTGCCTGTATCACTTTTAGCAATTGTTGCATCTTCCTCACTTAGTGTAAACGGGTAATGGTTCGTTAACGTAATGAGATGTGAATAAAAAGGTTGTTTTTCCTTATCTAAATATTCTGCTGACTCTTCAAAGAACTCTTTGTCTTTTAATCCTAAGTTTTCTAAGTTCTCAGGTGACATATCGTAATATGTGGCATCATAAAACTTATCAATGCCAAAATGTCTATACACTTGATCACGGTTCCAAAATGTCTTGTAGTCACCATGCATAACATTCGTTGTATAGCCTTGTTGTTGATGTAATATAGCAGGTAATGATTGGAATGTATTATCACCTTTTATTGAAAACGCTGAACCTTGTGGTAAACCGTACAAACTGTTATCCATTGTAAACTCTGCATCTGATGTTTTACCTTGTCCAGTCTGATGATAGAAGTTAGGATAATATCTAAAATCATCTTGACCTGATGATAATTTGTTTAAAAATGGTGTGACTTCTTCACCATTTACTTTTTTATTAATTAAAAAGGTCTGGAAGCTTTCTAAATGGATTTTAATGATATTTTTCCCTTTAGCTTTACCATAATAGGCTTTGTTAGGCTCTGTATTTTTTTGTTTTGAATAATTTAAGACTTCAGTTAAATCATCTTCAGAAGCCAGTGCCTTTTGCTGATTGTTTTGTATCGTCTTCACACCATCATACACTGTGAAATTATAAGGTCCTAAATATTTAACTAAGTATTTATGATCAAATGTACGTGTCAACAATTCTGGACGATCTGTTTCAGCAAATGCCAGATTTAAGAAAAATAGTGCAATTGCCGTTGCCATAACAACTGGTACAAACTTTTTATGAAAGACTTGTTTACTCAACCATTTCTGTTTAAACGTTAAAATGAAAAGATAAACAAATGTATCTAAAAAATAAACAAAATCATACCATTGAAATGAGGCACTTACCGCACCACCCATAGAATCTACGTTACTGACTTGATTCAGTGTACTAAACGTAATAAAGTCTGAGAAAAATCGAAAGTAGACGACATTGGCATAAAGTACAAAAGTGAGCAAAAAGCCACCAATGAAAATAAACCAATATGCCTTTCTCCCTTTAAAAAACAGAAAGACACTTAGTATCAATGCAACTAAGCTATATGGGTTCATCAGTAATATTAAGTTTTGCACAAGTCCTTTAACACCGAGTGACAAATCTACATAATAGGCAAAATACGTCTTTAATGAAATGGTCAATACCATTAAGAGGAAAAACGCAAAAATCCCTATTTTTTTCTTTTCTTGATTCATGTATGTTCCCCCGTTATTCAGTTCAGTTCATTTGTTTATATATCATCTTAGAACATCAAACTCACTTTGTTACACAATCGATTTATTTGTAATCTTTTTGTAACATTCAAAACAAGTTCAGTATAACAATATATAGGATTTAGTGACAAATTTCAAGTGAAAACACATCAATAGTATAAACGCTATATCATATTATGATAACATCAGCTGTTTGACATAGCCTAATCAACATCACTCTTATCAATGACAAATCTTATATCAAACTTATTCGTGCTGATAAAATATGACAAAATTCGTCATGAAACGTAACATATCTTTTCATTTTGATTATTATACAAAAAGTATCACCTTTTGTATTCAGACCTCAGCTGTATTACAGATAAAATATCACATAAAGTAAAAGTCCTTTCACTCTTACTTTTGTTATGACGTACTTTTTTATCTATTTTAACATTTCTTCTTGCATCCGAAACTCGATACCTTGATACAGTTGACGACACCATCTATGGTATTTCACAAGGTTTTGCTCTGCTTGTAACACATCGATCCATTGAAACTTCACTTTAGAACCTTGGCGTTTTTGAGCAATTTTAGATAAATGATACGTTGCAACTGTTCCAATTTGTGGATAACTTCCTAAAGTATAATGATCATTGAGCAACACAATAGGTGTCCCATCCTTTTTCACCTGTATTGTTCCACGTTTGACTGAGCGATGAGGCGGTGTATCTATATAGTGTGCTTTGATCAATGCTCCCTCTAACACAATTCCCATACGATTGGCTTTACTTGTGACACTATATTCACCTTGTGTAAAATCGTTCAATTCTACTTCTTGAAAATCTTCTGTTCCCTTATTTGGAATAACATGCACAACATCAGAAAGGTAGTTAAAGGACAACGCGTAGCCATCAACACCCCAAGTTGTTGTTCTCGTATCTCGTAGGTTATCAAACAATTTACGATGACGCTGACTGTAACTACGCTTTAAGTTTATTTCATCACCCACTTTAACAGCTCGACCTTGAAATCCACCCATTTGTGAAATAGTATCAGTAGATGATGAACCTAACCATGTATCTAATTCAAAACCTCCTGCAACAGCTAAATATACACGTGCACCACGTCTTAACTTATCGAATATCAACACATCGCCTTTATTCATTAAATATAATTTATTGATTTTAATTTGAATATCTTCTGTATGCGCAATAGCCTGTGCACCAGATATTGCAATTAATGTAGGCTCTGTAAAACGGATACGTGCCATACGATTTGTCATTTCTAATGTAGCTTCATTCGGATGATTGCCTACTAATCTATTGGCAATTTCATGTGCCAATATGTCAAGTGAACCACTGCGAATTACACCTAAGTGTTCATATCCTGAACGCCCAAAATCTTGAAAGCTAGAAAAAAGTCCACTGTCTTCTATAATAATACTCATCAGCGTTCACTCCCTTCTTGCAATACATCAAACTTCACATAATCTCCGAGTTCTATAAGTGCAAAGTCTTTTTTCATTGGATCAAACAATTGAAGCGGTGTCCAGCCAATAACAAGCCAATCTTCATATGTTTCTGTAGTTGTTATACCACATTTATTATTTTCAAGTATGACTGATCCTGCTGGAATAAGTCGTTTATGCGGTGCTGTATGCTTAACAGTAATAGTTGGATCCAAACCCGATAAGTAAGGAAAACCTGGCGAATACCCCATCATAGATACGAAATAGTCCCCTGCTAAATGACGCGCTATAAAGTCTTCTTCTGTCATTTCTAATTCTTCTAATACACTTTCGAGATGTGGGCCATGTACGCCACCATAATACATAGGTACTTTAATGCATCGTCGTTGTTTTTTCCATTTTTCTTCTGATAAATCAATACCTTCTATCAACGCTTTCATATATACAAAAGGAGATGTTATATTCAATTGTTTCATCATCATACGCGCATCATATGAAATAAGCATATCTGTCTCTGTTGGTACAATTTCAGTAATAAACGAATAATTCTGTTCATTTAAGTAATGTCTTAGAACTAATAAGCGCTGTGTCGCTTTAGATGTAACGTTCCCACGCAATGATACAACTATTGCTTGATCCCCTTGACTATACACTTTCATTTTATTCACCTCGATTAGTTTTCATGATAAAACGACTGCAATATATTATTAACATCTAGCACAAGCTGTTCAACAAATATATAAATAATCACACCTTGAATGATTAACACGAGCATCATCCATAAATAAGCTAAAGTTTGACGCTGAGATTTTATACAATACTGACAAACCGATTGACCTAACCACATCATTAACATAAAAAGTACTAAATAACCTATAACCATATATTTGACCTACTCATTCATTTCCAGAGCAATAGGCACCCATGCCCTCAAACTATTAATCATCCATATTTTACCACCATTTTCGATATAGTGCTGCAGCTGCTTGATATTGAGTGCCGCTTCCACAATCTCTCCACATTCTAATAGTGACTCACGCATACATCCTCGTAAAAAATCTTGTTCGTAACGCGGCGTATAATATGTGTTTTCATATTCGATGACGAGATTACCTATATCAAATTCTAATAACTTGCCTACATCATCATAAAGTAAAATGACATCAGTTTGATGGTCATGATGTAAAAAATCGCGTGTTGAAGTTTTATTAATTCTTGCCCATTTTGGCGTATGTATATCCACCTTTACAAGGTGGGCTGTCATTGCTTTCTTTTCTAACAGTGGTCCAACTTCTGACGTCATTTCACCTGTTGACTGAAGCTTAATTTTCACGCGGTAACAGCCTTCTGCATATTTTGTCTGGATAGCACGTATGACTTGTTGCCACTGAGTGCGTGAATAATGAAATCCAAGCTCTTGCGCCGATTGTGCTATACGCTTTTGGTGATAACTTTCACGAGGGAAGAAACCTGCCTCTAAACGCATCGTTTCAAATATATACATCTGGTTTACCCCTTTAATATTTTCGTTTTATCTTGAAACTCTTTATATTCTTGTACTGGATCTGAATCAATTGTAATGCCTGCCCCTACACCGTAAATAAATTGGTCACCTCGCTGTTGCACTGTACGAATAGGGACATTGAATATTGCATTACCTTGTGGTCGTAATAATCCAATTGTGCCACAATAAATATAACGCGGCGTGCTTTCCAACCGATGAATAATAGCCATTGTGTGGACTTTAGGTGCACCTGTGATTGAGCCACATGGAAAAAGACCGGTAAGCATATCATTCAATGTCATCTGTGGTGCTACCTCACCCGTAACCATTGTTGTCATTTGATATACTGTTGGATACGTTTCAATCGCACATAGCTGTTTTACATTTACTGTGCCTTGCTTAGCAATACGTGCAATATCGTTGCGCAATAAATCAACAATCATAATATTTTCTGCACGATCTTTGGATGAATGCTTGAGTTTATTATATTGCACGATATCCTCTTCAGCAGTATGTCCTCTTGGCATCGTTCCTTTCATCGGTTTGCTCACTACAACACCTTCTCGACCTTCAAATCTTCCAAATTGAAAAAATAATTCTGGTGAGATTGAAGCCACTTTAATCTCTTCAGTATCAAATAAGACTGTATAATTGCCATTCGCTTGTTTCGTTAATTCGTGATAAAGTGCACCAATAGATACATTCGCTTGAGCGACAAGTCGCGTTGTATAGTTCACTTGATAGGTCCAACCTTCTATAATTTCATGTTGTATATCGCAGATGTGTGACATCACTTCTTCACGTATTTGACTAAACACAAATGATGGCATAGTCAGCTTATAACCTACGTCTGTATTTGATGTTTTCACTTTAGAACATGGTCTATCAAAGGCATAACAAACTGCATACACTTCATCTACAAGTTGGTATGTCTGAAATTGTGATTGGTAATAAGATGCCGCTTCATAAGGCAGATACAAAGCAACATAATAGCCTTCTTTTTGTAACTTTTCAGCTTGCTCTACCACTGTTCCGACTTCTTCTAAAGTTCGAGCGATATGTTTTTCAATCGGATTATCAAAAGTATAATGATACTTCTCAACTGTTTTTTCATCTTTATAGTAAGTATAGTCAAATATCACAACCATTTATTCAACCTCACTTAAAAAATTACGTATTTGTGCATGTCCATATTCAGATAAAATGGATTCGGGATGATATTGTACACCATATATTGGTAAGTTTTCATGTTCCACTGCCATAATCACGCCTTCATCATTCATTGCTGTAACCAGTAAGGGAGCGTGTATACTGTGTGGATCAGCCATTAATGAATGATATCGCATCACCTGAAAAGTTGGAGGCAACCCTTTAAAAAGCTGCGAACCCTTATGTTCAATACGTGTAGTATGACCATGAACAGGCATCGGCGCATGAATAATATCCCCTCCAAAGTAAGTCACAATAAGCTGAAACCCTAAACAAATACCAAGTATAGGAATATGCGATTCAAAAGTTTCTAGTACCTTGGTTAAGACAGGGTAATCCACAGGGGCACCCGGACCAGGAGAGATTACTAAAGCAGTAGGTCGATATGACACTAATAATGCAAGATTAACCTCACTTACATCGATGACTTTCACTTCTTGATCACTTTCGGTACGTAAATAATCTACAATATTATAAGTAAAAGAATCTTTATTATCTATCATTATAATCATCGTTTTATCCTCATTTTTACTTTATTATTTCTATTATCACAAATGTCTCACCAATTGACAAAGAAGAACTTATTTTTATAGTGCAACGATAAGACAGGTTGATTTATTTCGCTAAATACGTTACATTAATGAGCGAAATTAAACTTATACAGAGGTTTCTAGCGTATATTAACCCTCTATAAAAAACTAGACTTGCTGAATCCGTCTACTTTTTATAGAGACGGATTTTTTCATGTTGGTATAAGATAAAACTTCTTATTAAATCATGTGCTTCAGGACTTTTGTCATTTAACGCTTAGGAAACCCTCTATTCAAAGGAGTAAGATAACTATGTCAGATGTTCTCAATCATGAGAAAGCACTTGTTGTTTTTAGTGGCGGGCAAGATAGTACCACTTGTTTATTTTACGCAAAACAGCATTTTAAAGAGGTAGAGCTCGTTACTTTTGAATATGGACAACGTCACGCTCAAGAAATTGAAGTAGCGAAAGCAATAGCTAAAGAACAAGGTTTAAAACACCATATTTTAGACATGAACCTATTATCTCAACTCACTCCCAATGCATTGACATCAACAGAAATGGAAATAGAGAACAGTCATCATGTCCCAAACACGTTCGTCCCCGCTCGCAACCTATTATTTTTATCATTTGCTGGTGCATTAGCATATCAAATTGAGGCAAAACATATTATTACCGGTGTGTGTGAAACAGACTTTTCTGGTTATCCTGATTGTCGTGATCAGTTTATCAAATCTATGAACGTCACAATGAGTTTAGCAATGGATCGAGATTTTGTTATTCATACACCACTGATGTGGCTCAATAAAAAAGAAACATGGGCATTAAGCGATCAACTCGGTGTGCTTGACTACATACGTTACCAAACTTTAACATGCTATAACGGCATTATGGCAGAGGGCTGCGGCACATGCCCCGCATGTAAACTTCGTCAACGTGGCTTAGAACAATACCTTAAAGAAAAGGAAGAGATTTCATTATGATGCAACAAATTTATCCGAGTGTCGATCACGATTATTGCTTTGAGCTGAATAAAGATTTTAACTTTTCTGCTGCCCACTTCATTCCTGATCCACAAGCTGGAAAGTGTACCCGCACACACGGTCATACTTACTTTGTCAATTTAACAATAGTGGGGGATACGCTAGACGCAACTGGTTTCCTTATTAACTTTAGTCATTTAAAATCACTCATACACGAGCAGTTTGATCATTATTTACTCAATGATCTGCCCTATTTCGAAGAGAAAGTCCCATCTACGGAAGTTGTGGCGCAAACCATTTACGATATTGTTGACGAGCATTTAACAGGCTTACCTCATGCACCACGTTGTTTACAAGTCTTTTTACGTGAAACACCATCAAGCTATGTGGTTTATCGTCCCAAACACAAGAAGGAGCAACGCTAATGACTTCTAAAATACCCGTTCTCGAGATTTTTGGACCTACTATTCAAGGTGAAGGTCAAGTTATTGGACGCAAAACCATGTTTGTACGTACAGCTGGTTGCGATTTCCGTTGTAGCTGGTGTGATTCGAAGTTTACATGGGATGGTTCAATGCGCGATGATATTGAACTGTTAACCGCTGAGGAAATATGGATACGCCTGCAATCTTTAGGAGAGCATTGCTTTGATCATGTCACCATCTCTGGTGGTAATCCAGCATTGATTCGAGGTTTACAAGACTTTGTGAATTTATGCGAACAAAAACATATCTCCCTTGCACTTGAAACACAGGGGTCGAAGTTTCAACCTTGGATGCGTCAAATTGATAATCTGACACTTTCTCCTAAACCACCAAGTTCTCATATGACACAAGATTTAGATGTCTTAGACGATGTCATCGCACAGTGCGTTCAAGAATCATTAAGTTTAAAAGTTGTCATATTTGATGATTTGGATATACACTTTGCCGAAACGATCCATCAACGTTATCCCCATATTCCATTCTACTTACAAGTCGGCAACCCTTTTTTGGAAGACCAAGTTGAAAATCATACGCAACGTCTTCTCAATCGCTATGAGTGGCTCGTACATCAAGTGATGTCCAATCACAAACTGAATCGTGTTCACGTTTTACCACAGTTACATACATTGTTGTGGAGCAATCTTAAAGGTGTCTAGTATTAGGCACCTTTTTACAATGCGTTACGTATACTAACTTTTTATATGCTATCTTGTGCTTTCATTGCTATAATAGAATGATGAAACATCAATAGTTAGGAGAAAACAATGGCTCTTTTTGTCATCTTAAATATTATAGTCGTTATCACTGTACTATCCGTTGATTTATATCGACATCAGTACGCTGCTATACGTTTTAGTAGCGTGTTGCTCACCCTTACTATAAATGGCTGGATCAACCTTATTTTACTTAGTAAACTCTCATTTATTTCTATTTTCACTTTATTAATGTATTGTATATGGACAGGTTTACAATATTATTTGGACCATTATTTTTATCATTTTGAAGTACGACAACAAAAATTCCTGATCATTATTCTCACAATAATGTTAAGCATTGCACTCGTTGTATGCTTCCAAACATCTGATCAGTCCTATTATATGTCTGTCCCTTATCTTGGTCCTGCTGCTTTTGCATTGGGTGCTATCCTATTATTTTCAAGTACTTTTCAATCTGTACGATATCAGCGTAGCCTCCAACGCTTTAAAATTAAAAACCCTTTATGGATCGGGACATTATTGATTATACTAGCACTAATATTAATGGTGGTTCTAACGCCATTCTGGTATTTATTTCTACTTCTCTATGGGGCCTTTATTACGATTTTATATTTTGAAAAATTATTTATTTTAAAATAGCATGATTAAAAATTTTAAAACGTGGTATAACTGTATCAGTAAACATATATTTAAATACAAAGGAGGCTATTATAATGGGCTTTATTGTCATGTTAATAGTAGGCGGACTCATTGGTTGGGCTGCTGGTGCAATTTTAGGTAAAGATATCCCAGGTGGTATCGTAGGTAACATAATCGCTGGTTTACTCGGTTCATGGGTCGGCGGTTTACTTCTAGGTGATTGGGGACCATCATTTGGTGGCGTTTATGTTTTCCCAGCACTTATCGGTTCTATTATCTTTATCGCTGTTGTTTCACTCATCTTAGGTAAATTACGCGGTAAATAAAAACACATAGAGGCTGGAACATAAGGTTTCAGTTTCATAAGAGAAACACCACAAAAATCCTTTAAATTGGATTTTGTGGTGTTTTTCATTTGTACTCTGTTAAAAATTAACACTTACCTTGCTAATTTTCTTATGTTTAGTACCATAAGGGCAATTCCAATCTCACATTCGACTTTAGATTGGGTACGTACAGATAATCTTTTGAAACCCAAATTAGCCTTCAGATTTCCAAAAGCTGATTCAACATCTATTTTATGTTTTTTGTAGATGTCATTCACTTTGGGGTCTGAAAGCAATTTTTTAGGAGATTTTACAAAAGACAACAATATACATATAATAAAGATATACAAAGATATACTACAGAAGAGGTGATTACGATGCCAATTATTAACATAAGAAAACTTAGAAAAATTGGTAATAGTAAAGTACTAACAATACCAGATGAAGTTTTAAAGACTTTAGATATTCATGAGGGACAAAAAATTGCATTTAATATTGAGAATGGCCAAGTGGTATTAGAAGCGGTTAAAACAGATAATAAGGAACTAGATATTTTAAGTATGGCAGAGCAAGTTAGTAATCAATATGATAAGGCTTTAAAAGAGTTAGTGAATAGATAGCAACAGCATGAATGATTAAAGTTATTGGAGGGTAACATATGCGATATTTAAAGGAAAAAGACATCATAACACTCAATGTATATGTTATTAATAAATACAGCCCTAATGAGCAAATAGGGGTAAAAGAACCAATAGCTTTAAATATGTTAGTTAATGCACCTAAACAATATGTGTTTGGCGAAGAATTGTATCCTACTATAGAACTGAAAGCATCTAACTTATTTAGGAACTTAATACAACAGCATGTATTTTATAATGGTAATAAAAGAACAGCTCTAATGGCGTTAGTTGTTTTCCTTAAGATAAATGGCTATCAGTTTAGAGCTGGTAATGAAGAAGCGGTTGACTATATAGTTAAAATTGCTACTGATGATTTACAGGAAGCGGATATAGAGAAATGGATTAAGGAGAGGATACAATATATTTGCTCATAAACGTCATAGTGTTTTCCTTGTTAATACTCTTGATGCACAAAGTGACTAGTACTTTTTATTTCAACTCTATACTTCCTAAATAATCTTCAATCCAATTCGATGCTGCAACAGAATCTAAGAGTTTGTAGTTTTTAATAGGATCATATTTAAAAGAACCCTTGCCTCTTCAATAATTCCTTCTATAGTGATATCTGCTATATCAATTCTCAAATGATTACGCTTGACATTATACCTAACTTGAACTTCTTTATAACTAAAAGTTCCATATCCATCTTTTACGTAACCACAATCTAATATTTCATCAAACATATCGAATAAATTGTACGCCCCATAACCAGTCTGTGTTTTTTGTTATAAAGATCTTCATAACTATATCTTGCATAACCTAAGGTATAAGTACTTAACAGTTTAAGTATAAACCGATTTGTAGTAATGCCTCCTACATGATATACATCATTCGTATCGTTTTGTTTGTGGTTATTCATTATTATACGTGATGACTTTATTTTTCTGAAATAATATAAAGAGAATCGATTAAGTAAAAATGATTTTACCTAATCGATTCTCTTTTTTGGCTAGAAATTATATCCCAGCCCCTTTCTATGTTTAAATATACCTTTTTATTGTGTATGAAAGTGAGTCTTTGATTGTTCGGGTACTAATACTTCATGATGAGGGGGGTCAATGTTGGCAGCCTGTACAATATATTTCGGTCGCTGTTTTACTTCATAATAAATTCGCCCAATATATTCGCCAACTATACCAATCGAAATCAATTGAATACCACCAAGCAACAGAATGGCTGCAATCATAGAAAAATACCCTGGAACTGCAATGCCGTGCATGAGTGTGTTAATCAGTAAATAAATCAAGTAAACGACACTCAAACCGAAAATAGAAACACCTAGATAAATCATCGTACGTAACGGCTTATTATTAAACGAAATCAATCCATCAATGGCATAGTTCAATAAATTTCTAAAAGACCATTTTGATTCCCCTAGTTCGCGTTCTACGTTATCATAACTTATAATTTTTGTATGATAGCCAATCCATGCAAATAAACCTTTAGAAAA
This sequence comes from Staphylococcus sp. 17KM0847, assembly GCF_013463155.1. NCBI lineage: Bacteria > Bacillati > Bacillota > Bacilli > Caryophanales > Staphylococcaceae > Staphylococcus > Staphylococcus xeri. The sequence continues at coordinate 322,552 of NZ_CP040781.1, read as the reverse complement.
ACGGTTGTATTCCTTCATATTGACGAGTGCATGCACAGCGCGTTGACTTAATAAGCGAAAGTCACCAATACCGTCCACCAACTCAATATCTTCTATGCAATAATTGACCATCTTATAGTATAGACGTGTCATCCATTTTCGCGTTACCGTTTCACCATCACGGTTTCTCTTAGCAACAACTTGATCGTACCCTTCCATATAAGCACGAATCATATCTGGAATCAGCATTGGGGGATGCTGCAAATCGGCATCAATCATAATAACAGCATCACAATCAACACTATGTTCAAATCCTGCAATCATCGCCGACTCTTTACCAAAATTGCGACTAAATGAAATAAATTTTACTTTTGAGGAATGTGCTGCAGCATTTTGCAACAAATCAATTGTAGCATCTTTACTACCATCATCAATAAACAGTAAATCATACGTGTAACCTTGTCGTTGCGCATCAATTTCTAACACTTCTTGTAGTTTATCAATCGTTTGTTGCAACACTTCTGTCTCGTTATAGCAAGGTACAATCACTCTGACTTTCACTTTCGTACACCTACTTCTTTCTTATATTTTACTTTATGACTATTAAAACCATGTCTATTTGGCTATATCATGCGCTCTTACTATCAATATTAAAATCCAAGACGATCATGCTACCTGACACTTTAGACTCGGAATGCATAAAACCTTTAATATCAAAAAATATAGCACTATAATCACAACACGCTTTACACTAAAAAACATTATCGTTTAGACTTTTATAATTTAATGGTTGTATTTATGTATACCCACTTTATGACTATTTTATTGTATTGTTTCTCCTCTTTTCTTACACCATTATAACTTTTATCGTTTCAAATCAGAAAACAAACATCCTTCCATCATCTTAGCAATATAAAATACTTCGTCATCCATACTTTTGGTCTATTTTCGGACTGAATGGAAAACACTACCCTATCACTTGAATGTGGTGGATAAATAATTAAATGTACCTCTTCTTATTTTTATCATAGTCTCATAACATAGAAGTAGCTGGTTATGTCTAAGTGTACATCATGATATGTTATGTGCTTTACCACCGTTTCTCTATTAATCATTTTCCTGCAGACCTATTCAAACTAACAAACCTTTTTAAATTAAATTATTTCGAAAAGTTTCTGAATTTCCCACTTTGCCTTATTTTACAAGATATTTTGTGATAGAAACATTGATCCCTTCTGGTCTAAATATAGGTAACAATATAATAGGTCGTTTAGGCTATAACCCTGTTTAATTAAATAAGGGATATATTATTATGTTTATGAATCTAATCATCATTATTCAATGAACAGACTAAATACTACAACGTAACCACTTACGATAAATAAATGCACTGATGAAACCTAAAATTGTCATCACAAGATATAAACGCCAATACGGTAATTCATAATGAATCACAACAGTTTTCTCACCTCGATTAACTGGAATAACTGTCTGTAAACCGTTCCCTTTTTTCACAGTTCTTGCTTTACCGTCTACTTCCGCTTTTAAACCATCGCGATACGGCATTGGCATAACAAGGTATGTATCTTTCTTCGGATTCATTTCTACACGGACGTCTTGTTTTGTTTTCGTAACTTTCACTGGAACTAGGTCATCTTTCGCTTTTTCTAATGTGGAATAGTCTTCACCATAGATACCTTTAATCTTTACACGATATGTACCTTTTTTTAGTTTCAATTGCATTACATCTTTAGCAGCAACACGAATTGTAATAGGAGTCACAAAGCGTTTATATCTATAGCTAGGCTCTCTACGCATTTGATGAAAACTATCTAGCTTCACATAATGTTGACTATCAGGATACAATAACTCTATATCCATTTCTACATAGTAATCTTTATATTGGCTTAACAAATTCTTAGGCATTAAAATGTCTAAACCACCCATGTTTTTTGACACTGTTAATTGATGCCCTTTTTGTTTTGCATCACGAGGGGTAATTTTAGCAGACTTTATAAGGTTATGGTTAGCTTCAAAAGATGTATTTCCTGTGACACCATCTAGCACAACACCTTGTAAAAAGGCATGTTCACGATCTAATGGAGATTTTAAATCTTTTGCATTATAAACTTTGGACGTCAAATGTGCAGCAGGATAATCTATGTAATTATGACTGTGTGACCATATAGTATCTTTATCTTTAATGGTATCTTCAACTGTCATACCATAAGGAATTGTTGTATCTGTCCTTTTTTTAATACGATCCGTTACTCCCCATAATGCATACATATTGGCACGATTTCCTAACATACGATACGTACTATTACTTTCATACTCCATATTTATTTGCATTTGTTTATCATAATAATCTAAAATCGCACCGTCAAAAATGCTAGAATAAAGTGCAACACCATTATAATGGTAGATCATACTCGAATTAAGTGAATAGTGTCCCATAAAATCAATGCGTTCCAAGGGCGATTGTCTTTGAGTTATTTCATTAATTTTCTCTTGAAGCACCTGGCTATAATACTTTGGACTATAGAACATATCCATATCCGATTCATATTGCGTTACATAGTTCGTACGATAATTTAGTAGCATCACAAATTGTTGGATTATAAACAACCCTACAATCACATAGATTCCCTTTTTTGATATATTTCTTTGGCGATATAAATAATATACAATAATACATAAAATCAACATACTTGCGATCATCCACCACATGTGTCCCATAGATAACATTATTGTCGCAATTGCTAATGGAATAAGTGGCATGAGCGATATTAAGTAATCACGCATGGTTAATTCTGTAATATGTTTCAACCATAAGGACACCAAAACACTTGTTGATAAAGCTAACAAATATGACCACCGTCTGACCGGAAAAGAAAAGCCATTAAATATTGTATCGATATATGGTGTCAAACTACCTAACAATAAAATCCATGTAAAAATAGCGAATAAACGATAGTAATAGTGACGATATAATTTAAACGAAAAAGTTGCAACTAAAGCAATAAATGTAATCGTAATAAAAAAGCCGCTAGAAAAAATATGATAATTTGGATTAAAGTTAATCAATTTTGGTACGTGATAATGACTAAGTTGGCGATCATTATTAAAAAATGACTGCACACCTGTTAAAAAACCAAACGAAGCAATACATAAACTTATCAAAACAGCTGGGCATAACAGCCATAGCTTTTTCCAACGTGAAACCATATCTTCCGGGTGTGTGTCAATCATGCGATAAATCAAATAAATTATTAATGCAATAGCTTCATAGTAACTGAGATAAAAATTAGAAAATAATGTTAGAGCAATTGCAACGATAAACAGACCAATCTTACGCGTTTTGAAGAAACGCTCCATTCCCCAAATAGAGAGTGGCAAATAAATCAATACATCCCCATAAAAAGACCACGCAAGATTATAATAATACACAACCGTTGATGTGCTATACAGCATTGCACCAACAAAACGATATGGATTCACAATTCGAAACATTTTAAACATACCATATGTGACTATAAACATAAGCACACATTTAAAATATGCAGTCACAATTTGAATAGGCGGCCAAAATTCAATTGTTGATGGGTCTGCTACGCCCAACACTTGAAAAAATTTGATACCCAAAAAAGTCATATACATAAGTGGAGAAGTCGTATAATAATAAGATAGATCTGTGAAATAATCTCCACCTAAACCAAAAGAACTATCATAAAATGACGACAGAGCTGTCATCCGTTCATATAAAAATAATTGGAATGGCATCATTTGTTTGAATCCATCAACGTTTCCACTATAAACAATGCCATGTGCAACGTATCGATAAAGGACAGGTGAATATACAATTGCACCAACACAAAGAGCCATCATAACTACTTTTAACCATTTAAACTGCAGAAAATCTTTTTTCAATAGTATCCACTCTTTCAATATTTATTTAAAACACTATATTACTAAATAACTTTATTTTAATATTCTTGTAATAAAATAAGCCGTCGATCTTCCTGTCGTGGATAGATCGATAATTAAAATAACCTGATTTTATTTCTATTATACTTTCATATACGTAGAAATAGTTGAATTTATCTAAACGTACAATTATGATGGATTATACTCTTATTAAATACATCATTTCACAGTACTTGGAGACATACAACATTCGTTCATAACATCAACTTCAGAACGCACTTGTGTCAGTTTGTCTTGAATGGCCAGCTTCACACGATTCATAATAAAACAGTTTGCTTCCACAATATTTGTAGAAGCTGTAAAGGTGCTTTGACAGTACTGACACTTATAACGTTGTTTTGCTAGATTAAAATAAACATAGGCTTCTTGAGACTTTAACAACATTAAACGAGATATACGCTTACCATGTTTATGAATGTGACTCTCATTCTTATGCCCACATTTTTCACAACACTGAGGTATATATGAAAGTATGCCGTAAATGACTGTGGAAAGCTGTCCTCGTACTTCAACATCATCTTGAACATCTACCACCTGTATATTTTTGTCTTTTATTTTAAGTAATTTTAATATATCATTACACATAGGCGCATCATGTCTCCTTTAATTTGGGTTTAAGGCACTTAAAATTATAGAGACATATGCGCTTTTTGTATACCAAAAAAGGTGAGACAGCATATGCCATCCCACCACAAAAGGTGAAGCATCTATTAAAGGTAGTGTTTCATTATATAAACTATTCAAATCACTTTTTACTCTTCATCTTGTGCTTCTTCATCTACACTTCGCGGACGTTCTGCATTATATTCATAACGTAATAAGACATGAATGATTTGATGATTTTCAATTTCTGAAATGACCCAGCGATCAAAAATAGTATCTACATAGTCATCATGCTCTAAATTGGTGTTTTGTGCTTGTAACCAACCACCAATGGTATCTATATCCTCTGAATCTTCAAATTCAATACCAAACTGATCTTCAAGGTCACTTAAAAGCACACGACCATTAATTTGATATGTCTTATCATCCAATTGTACAATATCATTGACTTCATCATCATCAAACTCGTCTCGTATCTCGCCAACGATCTCTTCCAATATATCTTCCATCGTTAAAATCCCAGCTGTTCCACCATATTCATCAATAATCAAGCTGATATGCACATGTTCACGTTGCATACGGACTAAAGCGTCACTGATTCGTGTTGTTTCAGAAATCATCGGTAACTCGTGAATATAATGACTCACTTTAATCGGCACACCCGATGCATATTCAGTTAAAAATTCTTTCACATTAATAAATCCTTTAATATGGTCCTTGTCACCATCTTCAGTAATTGGATAACGCGTAAATTGATGTTCCTTTACTGTTTCTAACAATTCATCGACATTAAACGGTTCATTAAGTGTAATCATCTGTGTACGTGGCACCATAATATCTTTTGCATGTCGCTCATCAAACGAAAAAATATTTTGCATATATGCTAACTCTGTTTGATTGATTTCGCCACCATGATAACTATTATTCATAATAATTTTAAGTTCTTCTTCTGACATCGCTTCATTTGTCACATCTGGATCTACACCAAATGTGCGAATAATGAGTCGCGCTGAACCGTTCATCAACCAAATTAAAGGTTTCATGACAAAACCAAAATAATATAGTGGTCGTGCATATAATAAAGCGATACGCTCAGTATATTGAATTGCTAAAGTTTTAGGGGCTAACTCCCCAATAACAACATGGATATAAGTTACAATAATAAATGCTGTCACAATAGAAATAGTTGTTACGAGCGGGTCTGGTATATTCAATAGTTCAATCACAGGATGTAGTATTCGCTCAAATAATGGTTCACCTAACCACCCTAATCCTAATGATGTTACCGTAATTCCTAATTGACAGGCAGATAAGTAATAATCTAAGTTGGAAATCATCTTTTTCACAACACGTGCATTGCCGTTCCCTTCTGCAATCAACTGCTCAATACGCGTTGCACGTACCTTTACAAGCGCAAATTCAGACCCTACAAAGACGGTTGTTAGCGCAATTAATGTAAAAAATATAAGTAAATAAATAATGGTCGTACTATCCAATTAGTTCCCTATTAAATAGGGATTCACCTCCGTTAATTTTGCATCGCTCAATAGAAAGCGATAACATGATATTTATATGCCAAACATGCATTGACTGTTCAGATCCAAATACTAAATCCTTCCCATTGAGCTACCTCCAGACATAAAAATAATAATTTTATCATACCATAACTCATTTCAAAATCATACATAGGAGTATATCTGCTATAAGAAAAGATATTCGAAGTAGTACTCCATAAAATGAGACTTGTTTTCTTTACCCATTTATCTCACTTAATAGACAGCATAAATAAAAAGACTGGCCACTTTTGTGACACAGTCCTTCTATCCATTAAATTGTTGGTGTTTGTTTTGGTTTTTGTTTGAGTAATCCATACATTACTGCACCGATAAGTGCACCTATTACAATAGCTATAATTGTATAAAGTGAGTGACCAAAATCTGTACCGAAGATGACTACAAGTCCACCGTGAGGAGCTTGAATTTGAGAACCGAATAACAATGCAAGTCCACCTGCAATACCAGAGCCCACCATCATTGATGGTATAACACGCAATGGGTCTGCCGCAGCAAATGGAATGGCACCCTCTGTAATAAAGCTTGCACCCATTACAAAGTTAGGAATAATTGAACCGCGTTGCTCTTTTGTAAACTTCGCTCTAAAAATAATCATTGCAAAGGCTAAAGCGATTGGCGGAACCATACCCCCTACCATTGCTGCTGTAATTGGAGCAGGGTTACCAGCTGTTAAAGCCGCCGTACTAAATACATAAGCCGCTTTGTTAAATGGTCCACCCATATCAATCGCCATCATTGCACCAATTACAATACCGAGAATGACGATGTTTGTACCTGACAAACTATCCAATCCTGAAATCAATGCATTATTCAACCATGATGCGGGTGTATTAAAGATATAAATCATCGCTAAACCTGTAATTGTTACAGAAACAATTGGATAGATTAATGTCGGTTTTAACCCTTCTAACATTTGTGGGAAGTTTTTCGTTAATGACTTGATGCCCTGTGTTAAATAACCTGCTAAGAAACCTGCAATAATCCCACCGATAAAGCCTGAATCACCTGAAACTGCGAGCATACCACCCACAAGACCTGCTGCAAAGCCCGGCTTATCTGCAATACTACGTGCAATGTAACCTGCTAAAATCGGAACAATTAATGCAAAGGCACTTTTGTTACCAATCTGCCATAACGTATCTGCAAATGCATTATAATGACTGCTGTTCGGATCCATAGCGTCTGGGTGAATCATAAAGACAATTGCCATCAGAATACCACCTGCAATAACAAGCGGTAGCATATTAGAAACACCGTTCATTAAATGTTTATAGATTGTTTTACCTACACTTAACTTCTCTTCATTACCTTCAGAAGTTGTTGTACCTTGCTCCGCTACAAATGGCTTACGACTTTTATCCAAAGCCGTTTGTATCAATGCTTCTGGTCGTTTAATACCATCTGCTACCGGCACTTGTACTACGTTTTTACCATTAAAGCGATTCGTTTCGACATGCACATCTGCAGCGACAATAATACCATCTGCTTTTTCAATATCCTCTTCCGTCAAATGATTTTTAATACCGCCCGCGCCATTTGTTTCAACTTTTATTTGAACGCCCATTTGCTCTGCTTGTTTTTTCAATGCATCGCGTGCCATAAATGTGTGTGCAATTCCTGTTGGGCATGCTGTGACTGCTAATACATAAGGTTGTGTTGTATCCACATCTGCTGCATGATTTGTTACATTTTCTTCATCTTCAACCTCATCATCTGCCTTATTGATAATTGCTAAAACTTCTTCAGGCGTCGTTGCATGAAGTAAAGCTTCACGCACTTGATCATCCATTAAAATCCCTGATAGTTTAGCAAGGGCATCCAAATGTGTCTGTGCACCTGCTTCTGGTGCTGCAATCATAAAGAATAGATGTGCGGGTTGCATATCTAAGCTATTGTAATCAAGACCCGCTTTAGATTTACCAAATGCAATAGCAGGGGTATCTACCGCACCTACTTTGGCATGAGGGATCGCAATACCCTCTCCAATACCTGTCGAACTTTGACTTTCCCTGTTGTGTATTGCTGCCACAAAATCATCTAAATTGTTAAGTTTCCCGGCATGGTTGAGTTGATGTGCAAGTTCTAATATCGCCTCATCTTTTGTTGTTGCTTCCAAATCCATTGCTACTGTTGCTTTTGTAAGTAATTCTGTAATTCTCATATTACCCCTCCTTATATAGTGGTGTGATTTCTATTTTTTTAAATAAGTCATCAATCATCTTGCGCTGTGCTAAATCATCATTAAATGCTGTCGCTGACCCTGAGGCGATCGCCCATTTTAATACTTCTTGCTGAGCTAAACATTTTGTAAAGCCCGCTACCATGCCTGCTACGGTACTATCACCTGCACCTACTGTATTCACGACTTTACCACTTGGTGCAAGGACTTTATAGGCTTGTGTTCTATCTAAGTAAATAGCACCTTCTCCCCCAAGTGATACTAAAACAGTTTGTGCACCTTGTTCTAAAAGTTTATGACCATACATTAATACCTCTTCATCAGTAGTTATCGTCGTGCCAAACATTTCTTCTAGTTCTACTTTATTCGGCTTAATGAGACGTGGTCGATAAGGTAAAATCCCTTCGATTAAGGATTTTTCTGCATCTACTACCAATTGTGCTCCAGTACGTTGAACAATTTCAGCGATATCTTTATAAATTGTATTTGGCAAACTACTCGGTACGCTACCAGCGACAACAACAATATCTTCTGATGTCGTTTGACGAAGTTTTTCAAATAACTCTGAAATATGTTCTTTTGTAATTTGAGGTCCTGCTGCATTAATTTCAGTTTCTTTATCACTCTTCAATTTAACATTAATACGTGTATCTTCCTTCACGTGCGTAAAGTCCGTTTTAATACCCGCCTTTGTTAATGTTTCTTCGATAAACTGTCCGGGAAATCCACCCACAAAACCTAACGCAGTAGATGGTACATCTAATGTTTTTAATACACGTGAAACATTAATACCTTTACCCCCTGCAAACTTTGCAGTATCTACTGTACGATTAAGCGCTCCCGATGTAAAACCTTCCACAAACATAATATAATCAATCGATGGATTCAACGTTACTGTATATATCATATTTAGCCTCCTAAAATTTCAAGATGTTTTTCCCCTTTTAATGACTGGTTCTGCAAATGACCTTGTGCGGATGTAATAATAATGGGTAACTCAGATGTTTTTATAGTAGCAAAATGAACCTGTCCAAATTTAGAATGATCTGCCAAAACATAAGCTTGTTGGCTTTGCTGTATCGCCACTTCCTTCATCATCGCTTCACGTTCATCTGGTGTCGTCAGCCCCGATGTTTCATCAATACCGTTAATACCTAAAAAAGCTTTGTCAAAGCAATAATTCTTCAAAAACTTAACTGCTCTCGTACCTACGACCGCCATTGTATTTGGCTTCATTTCTCCACCAATAATATATGTGTGAATGCCTTGTTTCAAAAGTGCTTCAACATGAGATAAACCATTTGTCACAACAGTAATACCTGTGGCTGTTATAAACGGTATCATCTCCAATGTTGTTGATCCCGCGTCTAAATACAAGTCATCTCCATCGTTAATCAGCTGTGCTGCTTGTTTGGCAATTTCAATCTTTTCTTCGATATGTTGTGTACGTTTAGTGGATAGCTCAGGCTCTAACGATAAAGACACTAACTTTGCACCACCATGTACACGTGTCAAAAGACCTTCTTCTTGCAGTTTTGTTAAATCTCGTCGAATCGTTGATGCACTCGAACCTGTATAAGCCATTAGCTGTTGTAACTTTAAAAAATTATGTTGTTCCAAAGCCTCAATAATAAGTGCATGGCGTTTGTCTGTTAACACCTGACCACCTCAATTCTCTTACATTATAATGTATTCGTTTTCATTTATCAATCATATACAGTCATTTTCAATCAAAAACATTCATCAAAGACATAAAAAAGACACATAACAATCTCATTCGATCATTATGTATCTATAACTTCTATTCATATATGGCAATAGATTTCACTTCTGCGTTGACTACCTCTATTAATGCTTGCGGAGCTAAACCCATTTGAACGCCACGTTGACCTGCACTCACAAACATTTGATCAAACTGCTCTACACTGGCATCTATGACTGTTGGAAATTGTGTTTTCATACCTATGGGTGAACAACCTCCTCGTATGTAGCCTGTTATTTTTTTCAAATCTTCTAAGGGCATTAAATGTAATTTCTTCTCTCCTACACTTGCCGCTGCAGCTTTCATATCGAGGTGTGCTGATACAGGTACGACAAACACAAAATGTTCTCTTTGTGCATTCTCAAGCACTAATGTTTTATAGACTTGTTTCTCGGAAACATCTATACGTTTTGCCACTTCTAAGCCTTCAATATGTTCATCATCTACTTCAAATGTTCTCGTTTCATACATTATTTTTGCACGGTCCAATATTCTCATTGCATTTGTCTTTTTCATTTTCTTCATTGCTGTTCCCTCCCAAAAGACATCATCGCTTGAGCGACACATTCATCTGAGTGTTGAGTATCGAGACACATAAATCTCTGAATGATTTCTTCATGATTTATAGCTGTTGCTGCTTGAATAGCATGTGCAATATTTTTAGCATCCGGTTGAACGTGTTGAATCGATTTTAATGCTGTCACATCAAAATAAAATCCTATTTCTTGACCGTATGTTATTACATCTTCATCCAAAATGAAAATTGGACGATTTAAATGTGCATAATCAAACATAGCTGATGAATAATCTGTCATTAAAATATCAGCTAACAAATATAATTCTTGAATATCGACAAGTTCATTCATAAAACAATGTACACGTGGATGCATTGTTTTATAATACTGACGCAAATGGCCTTCGTTAGGATGTAGCTTGATGAGTATTTCGTAATGTATCGGCAATGCTTCTAATAATGCTTTCAAATCTAGTTTTGATACAGACTGGCGTTCCGTTTTACGCCACGTCGGACAAAATAAAATGTATCGCTTACTTTCATCTTTAGTCAATAAATATTTCTCTTGTACCTTTTGACGCTCTATTGAATCATCTCTATGCTGTATTAAGTAACTATTGCGTGGTGCGCCATATGGCATTATATGAAGTGATGGATGATCAGACAATCCAAAGGCAGATGTTACATATTCCTCATATTGTTTAGATGATATTAATAGCGCGTCCCATTGCAGCATTTTAGGTCTAAACTGAGCAGATTGATATATCCGTTCTTTAGCGTTCATCAAATCATTTACCATTCGCTTCAACGGAAAACCGTGCCATGTTTGAATAACTTCTTGCCCCTCTTGTTTTTTTAAGCGATTCCAAAGATTACCGTTAATAATAATATAACGACACTGTTCAAAAGCTTTAATATAAGCGTTAGAGGCAAAACGAACCGGTATCATACCATACGAACGAATTTCCATATCTACTAATGTACTCACAGAACTCACATAAATTTGTAGTTCTGGTGATATACGTTTCAATGCTAATGCAATATATTTAGGATCTCCGGAAAAGTTTTTACCATGAAACGACTCTATAAATATACATTTTTCCTGTATATTATGAGAATGCCGTCTACGTCGAACGGCTGCATTAGCAAGTCGTACACCTCGGATTAATTGTTGACCTTGCTTTGAGTTTTCTAACTTTTGTTTTACGCGCGTTGGTAACATTCGTTGTGTTTTGCCAATCAAACGTTGGCCTAAAGCTTTCCAATATTGCTGTTTAGCTGTGATTTGAGGTGGCTTGATATGAACTGTTTGTGTGTGGTGTATGCGAGACATCCGTTTAACGCTATCAACAAGCTTATCTGCATAAGCTGTGCTTGCAAATTGGGCAGTATACACTTCCTCATCTGCTAAACGCTGAGCTTGAGTGTATGGTGTAGCTAATACAGTCATTAATACATCATAATCTAAACTTAAATCTTTAGAAATAAAATGTACTGCCTGATAAGCACTATAAATATTTCGGAGTACATCATCATGCCCCGGATAAACCATCACCTGATAACCTGCAGCAATAGATTCTAAAATAGAAAAGCCGAGTGTTTCATATGGTGATGTTGAAAGATATATCACTTCACTTGGTATCGCTTCATTGATGTGCACATATTCGGCTATATCATAATATTCAATCAGTTGTTTATAGTCCGTCAACGAAGGTCCATAACCTTGTAAATAAAGGTGTATATCTTGTTGACCTCGTGTATGAATCGTATAGTACATCAATTTCAATGCATAAGATATCTCTTTAATCTCATCTTCAAACCTTGCTTTAATCAATAAGTTTTTAGTGTTGGTACTTGGTGCTTTTTTCCACTTAATATGATCCGTATTCACATACATCGGAAAAACATATGGATAATCATAACGTTGCGCAAACTGCTTGGCGATTTCCTGTGTACTCACACGTACTGCATCCATTGCTTCCAATGCTAAATCCATATCTTCTTTGACATAAGCAAGTGGACCATGTATTTCTCCTAATATCATTGTATTTGGCGCATAAATCTTCACTTCTCGTGCTAAACTAAACAAGCTTTCTCTCGTTAAAATAAGCAAATCTGCATTCATTAAAGATTGACGCCCATGAAATGAAACAAAGTGAACAGCATGAATAGAGTGGCCGACTTGTTTTTTTAATACTTTCAAATGCTTATTTTGAAAGCCAACAAAATTAACATATGTCACTTCATGACCTGCTTTGGACAGTGTCGATATAAGATTCAAATTACTTTGTGAGGTGCCACCTTTTTGAAAAATATTGTATCCCAGCACTTTAATACGCATGATATCCTCTCTCCTCTTAACTCACTTCTCACCATTATAACATGAGCATGCAGCAACCCTATTCATCAACAAATCATGTATGTTTAAAAGATCTTGTTAATAAAAAATGGTAGTAGATGATTAATGAAAAACACACTTATTGTCAAAGTGGTTGTCTCACATCATCTCTAACCATCTCAAGTCATATTTCATTCATTATTGTGCAACTTTTTTTCTCAACATCTTTTCAATCATAATCACGCCACAGCCTACTATCATAAAGACAATAGACATCAGCAATGGATACTCAATATTAACATCATATAAACCACCTGCAATTAACGGTCCAATAAAGTTCCCCATACTTGTAAAAGTAGAGTTAAGCCCTCCTGCAAATCCTTGCCTGTTACCTGCAATATTAGAAAAATAATTCGTCAATGCTGGGCGAATCAAATCAAATCCGATAAAGACAATGAAACAAATCAACATAACATGCCAATACGTTTGTGCAAAAATGAGAAGCCCCAAAATTATTGCAGAATAAATTAAAGCGTACGTAATGAATGTCAGTTCGCTTAAATAACGCATCATCTTATCGAACAAAAACACTTGGAATATCGCTCCAAAAATACCACCACCTGTGATCGCTATCGAAATATCTGCAGGTTGAAAATCCATCTTATCTGCAGTATAAAGTGGGAATAGTGTTTCAAAAGCCGACAAACCAAATGCTAAAATCAATGTTAGAATAGCTGGAGTTATAAACTTTTTGACTTGTATTTTTTCTAACTCAGCTGTTTCAAAATGCTGAAATCCTTGTAATGTTTCTTGTTTAGGGGGTTGAACAAGCAGCACTGTTCCTACAAACGCCATCACGCCCAGTCCACCTGCAAAAAAGAATGGCATACGATGTGAAATCTCCGCAAGAAAACCGCCTGCCCCCGGTCCCAGTATAAATCCTGCTGAAATAATCGCCGACATATAACCAAAGTTACGTGCTTTATCCTGCATAGGTGAAAGGTCTGCAATCAACCCTGTTACACCCGGCATAACCATTCCTGCACTGAAGCCACCTAATACACGAGATACAAGAAGCCATGAAAAAACATGACTCGCAGCAAATAAAAACTCTGATATGCTAAAGAGTATGAGTCCTATACATATGATTAATTTTTTCCCTAACTTATCAGCTAAAGCGCCTCCAAAAGGTGAAATAATCATTTGTGCCAAAGCAAATGCTGCCACTAATATCCCTAAATCTGCACCTGTTAACCCAAGATCCTTTAGATAAACGGGTAAAACAGGAATAACAAGTCCAATCCCTAAGAATATAAGGAAAATATTCATGTATAATACGACAAACTGTTTATTCATATATACCTCCTTTATTATTGTTTGCAAAATATCCATTCAGTATATATTAGCAAGCGTATATGATAAAGTCATTGATTATGCATATTAAAAATATCATAACAATATTATATTGTTATCCTATGTCTATTCTTCATATACCACTTTATGTTTTAATAGTAATTGTACACATTTCCAAATTAGAAAGGTGAGATTTTTATATGAATCATTCACAGCCTAAAACAGCATGGCGTGACTTATGGGCTTTCTTTATTTACTTTACGGGTCAAGCCGTGATTATCCCTATACTTACACTATTAGCTATTGGTACAAACGATGTTCTCCCTGTACCTATTGCCATTATTATCGGATCACTTCTTGTATCATTAGGCGTCATTAGCTTTTTAATCTGGTCACATCGCCATAATGTTCGCACATACTTGGTGCAATGTTTCAGCAATTTGCGTCATTATATTAAATTGATTATCTTTACATACATCTGCTATATTATTGCAAATGCAGTTTTTATGCTTACTATAAGTCATCTTCCTAAAAAATGGCAATTTGAAGAGACGGGTAACCAAGAAGCACTAAAAATGTTTTTCGAAAATCCACAATGGTTACCGCTCGTTTTTATTAGTATTGTTATCGTCACACCTATTACTGAAGAGTTACTCTTTCGCTACGTTATCGTCGGTGAATTAGGGAAAAAATTCGGCATCGGTATAATGGGGATTATCTCTATTGCTACTTTTGCCTCTCTACATATGCAAGCTTCACAAACAATACTCGAAATCATACCGTACATTTTAATGGGGGCTATGTTTGTGATGACTTATATTAAAAGTAATTGCAACATTGTTGTTTCTATTACAACACATATGTTCAATAACTTCATCGCTTTTGTTGCCATTACGATGCAAACATTATAATACTGTATCGAAAACGGGATTAAGACCTATGATACCGTCTTAAATCCCGTTACTCTGTTACTTAATATACATTTAAAATTGCTGTTTCAATGCTGCTTTTACTTTTTCCACCGAAGCAGCTGATTGTTCTAACTGTACGCTTTCATCATCATTAAGCTCTAACTCTACAATACGTTCTACACCATTTGCACCTAAAATTGTCGGGACGCCGATATACAAATCATTTAATCCAAACTCACCTTGACAATATGCAATTACGGGTAATAACCGTTTTTGATCAAATAAAATCGCTTCTATCATTTCATAAATTGCCGCAGAGGGTGCATAATAAGCAGAACCGTCCCCCAATAACTTAACAATCTCTGCACCACCACTACGTGTACGTGCAATAATGGCATCAATTTTTTCCTGTGACAACAGTTCCGTTAATGGCACGCCATTCACTTGACTATGACGAATTAATGGTACCATTGTATCACCGTGTCCTCCTAGTACAAGTCCTGTCACATCATTGACTGCAACATTTAGAGCCTCAGCAACAAATGTACTAAAACGTGCAGTATCTAATACACCTGATTGCCCAATAACACGAGTACTTGGGAAGCCTGAAGCTTTATACACTGTATATGTCATCGCATCAACTGGATTAGTGAGTACAATAATCGTACAGTTCGGCGAATAGCGAACGACCTGCTCCGTTACTTCTATCATGACTTGCTCATTGATTTGCACCAAATCATCTCTACTCATTCCCGGTTGACGTGGAACACCCGCAGTCATAACGACAATATCAGAGTTTTGGGTATCTGCGTAATCCACAGTAGATGAAATATGTGTGTCAAATCCTAAAATAGGACCACTCTCCAATATATCTAACGCCTTGCCTTTCATAGGCTGCTCATTCTTTTCGCGATCTACAAGCATAACATCTGCAATCCCTCGTGTCGCTATAATAAACGCTAATGTTGAACCCGTATGCCCTGAACCAATAATAGATATTTTTTTACGTTTCATCATTCAATCCCCCTACTTGTTATTCACTTTTATTATAACATTGCAAGATGAGAATTTAACCCAAAAATGTAAGCGCTTACCAAATTAAAAAGGAGCTATCTCAGAATCAGATCCTTTAATCATTAAATCTTCCTCCTATAACTCCTGATAGATTAAACTTATTTCGTTTTCTATTAATGATGTTCGAGCAGCATATTTACAAAAAAGGCAAAAGCTGCAACCATACAGCCAGTCAGAAATAATAAGTATAATGTTTCTTTGCCATACTTGAATAAAAAAGCGACAAACATTGCAATGACATGATAAACCATAAAAACACCAAACAATGTCACAAACCAAATTGTTTTTGGTGACACAATAACAACGGCTGCTACAATAAAAGCAAAGATGAGATACGGCAAAATAATTACATAAAGTTTAAAACGATTGCGTTGTTGATATTCTGTTTCTGTCATATGAACCTCCTCATTTCATCGATATCATTTGTTAAGGAATATCATATCCTTGAGCAGCTGTGTAAATATCAAACCACTCTTGTTCACACAACTGTATTGTCAAGCCCTCAAGCGCTGCATCAATACGATCTAAACGTTGCGTCCCTAATATAGGCATAATCATTGCAGGATGTTTAATCAGCCATGCAATAACAATGGCTTCAACTGAAGCTTCATGCTGTGCTGCTACACGTTGTAAAACCGGATAAACGCGCTGTGTAATTGCATCATTGAGGTCAAATAAACGTCCTCCAGCAAAAGGTCCCCATGCCATAATTTTGACATTATCTTTATACATATCATCAAGTGTACCATCATGAAAAGCTTGTAACATATATGGTGATATTTCAATTTGGTTAACAGCAATATGAAAACGGTCATCTTTTAAACAGTCATTTAATAATTCGTATTGTGACCTTCTAAAGTTAGACACACCAAATGAACGTACTTTACCTTCATCAACTAAAGACTTTAATGCATCTGTAATTTGACACGGTTTCATCAGTGGAGATGGACGATGGATCAGTAGACTATCGATATAATCTACCTGTAATTCTTGTAGTGATCGCTCAACTGAACGTTTAATATGTGCTTCACTCAAATCATAACGATGACCTTTTTGATTTGGATAAATTTCATTTGGCTGTACGATACCACACTTCGTCACAATCTGAATTTGCTCCCGTAACCGTGGAGATAGTGCTAACGCTTTACCAAATAAGCCTTCCACCTTGTATTTATCGTAGATATCGGCATGATCCATTGTTGTAATGCCCCGCTCAACTAATTCATTGAGAAAACGGTTCATTTCTTGAGTAGTCATTTGCCAAGTATGTGCACGAAAAAAGCCATGAATCAATTGAGAATATGATACATGCTGATTAATTTTAATTTTTTCCAATAGTCTCACCTCAAAGCATCTTTACTTAGATTGTAGCGAAAGTTATCTCACATTGCATGAATAAAAAATGTATTTAACTGAATTGTAACACGTCTAACTTATTTCGAAGTCTTGGTTTATCAAGATGCTCCCCTATCATCACTAACGATGTAGGAATGTTGACGTTTCCTAAACTTTCAAACGATGGCAGTTCACCCGCATATTGAAATAAATAGGTTTCATTTGGGGTCTCTCTCAATTGAATATATCCTTTCATTCTTAGCACAGAATCAGGAATATTCAAAATAAAATCAATGAACATTGCGCGTGAAATAGGATGTGTAAAATGATATGTTACTGTATCATAATGTGCATGTCCTTTTTGGATATCCCTATTTTGTTGTTGACACGCTCCATCTTTCCCTTGCGTTATAACTTCTTTTATCCGTCCATGAATAGCAGTAGCAACAAAACTTTGAGGTGCCAACTGACGAACATCTTCTATCAGTTGTGTTTGTATTTCATTATTTTCTACTAAATCTATTTTATTCAAAATCACTTGTTGACTCATCGCTATTTGTGTATGCATTAAATTTTGCGTTTGCACCGTCAATGTACCTCTTGTTAAGAATCTCTGACTATCAACAATCGTAATAATTTTTGGAACTTCGAACAATTGTACAATCAAAGGATCTTGGCAAGCTAAAAGGATGTCAACAGGATTGGCAATGCCCGTAGCTTCAATGATAACTTGAGTCATACCTTGTTGATATAGTTGTTGAAGTTGGGCTACTAAATCCTCTTGTAAGTCACAGCATACACACCCTTGCAACATCGAAATAGACGTTTCAACGCCATCTAAAATATGTCCATCTACATCAAAATCACCGAATTCATTAACAATAAGTGCGACATGTTCATGTTGCTCTAACACTTTTTTAATATAATAATTCAAAAAAGTTGTCTTCCCACTACCTAAAAAACCATTTACAATGGTAATTTCTATCTTTTTATGTTGCATCTCTATCACTCTCTGTATAAAAATTTTATAAATCTGTTATAATATATACATGCTAATATGGTGTTTGACTTGATAAAGTATGTTTTATCTTCTAGAATTGCTGCATGCTACACTTTAGAATAGCATATATTTAAGTAAGAACGGCTAAAATCAACTTAAATTATAGGGCGGGTTCCATCTGAAAGAGAAAAAGAAAAAACGGATAGAATGTCTGGAGGAGAAGTAATAATGTCTGATCACCTTAACCTAAAAGGACGCGTATGCTTTAATTTATACAATGCACAAAGACAAGTGAACCGCTATTATTCTAACAAAATCTTTAAAGAATACAATATCACATATCCACAATTTTTAGTGTTAAATATTCTTTGGAAACAATCACCTGTTAATGTTAAAAAGATTGTTACAGACTTGGCATTAGATACAGGTACCGTTTCTCCACTACTTAAGCGCATGGAGCATATTGACTTGATTCGACGTGAACGTTCAGAGATAGATCAACGCGAAGTATTCGTTTATTTAACGGATAAAAGTAAAGCTATGGAGTCCAAGCTCTGCGATGCGGCAGTTATTGTAGCAGAAGCATCTTCACTATCACTTGACGAACTCGAAAATTTAAATCATATACTTGAAAAAGTCATTGATGCATTTACAGAAGACAAACATTAACAACCATTAACATACACTACTGTTATATATGTGATACATGCATACCTAAAGTCACTAGACATTGATTGAGGTATGCATGTTTTTTCATACTTTGGTCTGAAATTTAAAGAAAGCAACAGACAGGCAAAGCCCTGCTGTGCTATGTTATATTAGTACTTATACTAAATAGAATGAAGAGGATTTTTTATGCTATTTTTTGAACTTATAAAAGCACTTATTTTAGGTATTGTCGAAGGTCTCACAGAATTTGCGCCTGTTTCTTCAACAGGACATATGATTTTAGTAGATGATATGTGGCTAAAATCCACAGAGTTTTTAGGCTCAAAATCTGCTTTCACGTTCAAGGTTGTCATCCAACTTGGTTCTGTGTTTGCTGCAGCATGGATTTTTCGTCATAAGTATTTCGAAATGTTTCATATTGGTACATACGCACCACAACACCAAGACGGTCGTCGTTCAAAACCGCGTCGTCTCAAACTCACTCATATTTTAGTTGGTATGATTCCTGCGGGTGTTCTCGGTTTGTTGTTTGATGATTTAATTGAAAAATACTTATTTAGCCTACCTACTGTACTTATCGGACTCTTTTTAGGTGCAGTTTATATGATAATAGCTGATAAATATAGTCGAAATGTCCGAAATCCTGTAAATGTAGATGAAATTTCTTATTTTCAAGCTTTTGTGATTGGACTGTCACAAGCTGTTGCAATGTGGCCGGGTTTCTCACGCTCAGGCTCTACCATCTCAACAGGTGTTTTGATGAAACTCGACCATAAATCAGCATCAGATTTCACATTTATTATGGCAGTTCCCGTTATGTTAGCAGCAAGCGGTCTCTCGATTGTGAAGCATTACAACTATATAGAATTGGCACACATTCCATTCTATATCGTCGGATTTTTAGCTGCATTTATCGTTGGATTTATTTCCATCAAGCTCTTTTTGCGACTTATTCAAAATGTTAAACTTTTACCTTTTGCAATTTATCGTATTGTACTCGTAGTTGTGATAGCTGTTGTATATTACATCATTTTATAACAATACAAAAACAACATCTTAGACTTCTGTAAACACAAAAACATCTATTATAAAGTTAAGAGAATGGGATAGGTTAAATACTTTGTCAATACTTGATCGTTCTATCACATTCTCTTAATTTATATACGTTTAAATATAGATTAAGTGGGTATAATTTGAAGAATAATAAAATTGGAGGCAAACGTCTATGAATAAAACATTTAAAACTCTTGTTACTGTAATACCTGTTTTTTTAGTACCACTTATTTTAGAGCGCAAAAAGTTTAAAAAACATCCAGAAGTTCAAAAGCTTACCAATTTAACAGTCTCAACAACTAAAACAGCTGCACTTAAAACTGGTCGCACTGCTATATCCGTAAAAAATCATATTGTTAATAGTGAAAACAAAATAAAATCACACCTTCAGACTAAAAAACGTCGTCATGCACATCAAAAAGCAATGAAACAAGCAGCAAAAATACAGCGTGAGATGCGCCCCGAAAATGTACATGCTCGAGGAGACGCTTTAGCCAAAGAAAATCGAAAAGACATTCAAAAATTAGACAAAAAACTTCAAAAGGCTATCGATAAACGCCATAAAGTCGAAGAAAAAGCACAATCCTATCGTCAAAAACAAATGAAAAAGAATATGACCAAAATGCAAAAGCATGCAAAACAAGTGGGATTCGTGCCTAGTCAAGTGGATTCAAAAGTTGAAGCATATGGCGATAAGCTCGCAAAACAAAATAAAAAAAGCCTAAACAAAATGGATAAAAAACTTCAAAAAGCTATTGATAAACGTCATAAAGTCGAAGAAAAAATACGTAACCAACGTCAAAAAGCGATGAAACAGCAAATGGCAAAAGCACAAAAACATGCTAGTAAATCAGAAGCTACATCAGGTCATAATCACTTAAAATCAACACGAGCTGAACGTCAACACATTAAAAAATTGTCCCAACTTCAAAAAGCATCAACAAGTCAAACAAAGCAATAGGTTTTATCTTATGACGATTAAACGTATACTTATAGATGG
Source organism: Staphylococcus sp. 17KM0847 (assembly GCF_013463155.1). Classification (NCBI taxonomy): domain Bacteria; kingdom Bacillati; phylum Bacillota; class Bacilli; order Caryophanales; family Staphylococcaceae; genus Staphylococcus; species Staphylococcus xeri. Next base: position 301,221 of record NZ_CP040781.1, on the reverse strand, counting down.
AGATGCATGCCCTGTAATTGATGATATCATTCGTATTGCAGCAGGGTATGACATCTCTGTCTTTATATTTCGCAGTTATGATCATTTTTCATATCAAGATTATCCCTCTTATGTCACACTACAATATATAGATGGCGGGCGTGATGCAGTAGACTTTTCACTTTTACAATATGCAACTACAACAGATCTTGTTGTTACACAAGACTATGGTTTAGCCAGTCTTGTATTAAATCAAGCACATACCGTTTTTCATCATAACGGTTTCTTATATACACACGATAATATCGACACGCTACTCTTACAACGATTTTACAGTCAGCAAACACGCCGTAAAACAAAGCGACATCTCAAAGGGCCTAAGCCATTTACTGATGAAACACGTCAAAGATTCTGCGTTAAACTGATTCAAATATTGAGCCATTCATAAAGCCCAATGCAATTCTCCCTGTCATAAGTCAGCTATAACACGTATACTTAAATGCAGGGAGGTGATTACAATGATTAAACGAATTGCTGTTTATTGTGGTGCAAGCAAAGGGCATCGTCCTGAATATGTAGAAGCTGCATATGCACTAGGGCGTTACTTTGCCGAACAAAATATCGAACTTGTTTTTGGTGCAGGTTCTATCGGTATTATGGGGGCTATACAAGATGGCGTACTTGATCACGGGGGTAAGGCTATTGGTGTGATGCCCAAACTATTAGATCAACGTGAGATTACAAGTCAAAAAGTTTCTGAACTTATCCTTGTAGACTCTATGCATGAGCGTAAACAAAAAATGGCTGATCTTGCTGACGCCTTTGTACTTGCGCCGGGTGGTGCAGGCTCTTTAGAAGAGTTTTTTGAAGTTTATTGTTGGGCTCAAATTGGTTTACATCAGAAGCCAATCGCCATTTATAATACACATCAATTTTATGCACCATTAGCACACTTGATTCAACACATAATAGATGAGGGATTTATCAATTCAAAGTATGCACAACTCTCTCAACTGTATGATACACCTGAAGCCTTACTAAACGGCTTAAAAGCAGCTCAACCTATTTCAACACGTACATATGATTAATAATATATACAACAATAGCTGGTCAGAGTGGTGTGCTAAACATCCATTTTCTGACCAGCTATTGTATATCATATCGTTATGCTTCATTAATCTTCCAAATTCAGATGATATCGTACTTGTTTTTTTAACGGATGGTGCAACCCCAATTGCCTATTCTCGAACTGATCATAGCGTTGCATCCCTAACTTTTCCATAACACGTATAGAGGAGATGTTCTTTTCAGAAGCAATCGCAAAAACTTCTTTAATATTTTTTTGCTGTGCATAATCTATAACTGCAGCCGCTCCTTCTGTCGCAATACCGTTATTCCATACATCTGGTAATAAACGCCATCCAATCTCATAAAATGGTAAATTTCTAAATGGATATGTACTCGTTTCTGGCAAATAATTCAACCCAATCATCCCTATCCATTCTTTTGTTGCTTTTAATTCGACTGCAAACATACCAATATGATGTAGATCCAAATATGTTTTTATCGATTCGAAATGTTTTGCTGTTCTTTGATAACTTAATATACTTGGAAAAAATTGACACACTTGGCGATTGGCATTCAATTGCTGTAATGACGATAAGTCTTCACGTTTCCATCCACGTAAATATAACCGCTCTGTTTCCATATATATCGTCATAACACAACTCCCTTTCTATTGAAGCCCCACTTTATAACTGAGCGGGCATCATTTATAAAATACGACTCCGCTTGTAATGAATCATTCAAAAAAAATTGAGGACTAAAGACAAAAATGCCCTAGTCCCGACGTTTCAATTTTTATGCTTTTGATATATAACTGATAAGCTGAATTTTTACTGGGACTTCTTTTATACGTTCTTCATTATAATCTTTAATGATATTAAACACTGCGTCTATATAATCATGTCGATGCTTTAAACGATAAGTCGCTGTATATGTTTCCCAATCATGTTGAAAGTTCGGCTTTAGCGCAATTGATCTTTCAAGTTCTCCAGTTGAATCAATCATGTCATAACCTGTGATATTTTCAAGCTCTCTTCCGAGTTCAACAAGTGACATGTCACGTCCTTCTAAAAGTGCAAATTCTTTTTCATACATAGACGATTCCTCTTTTCTATTCGTTCATTTCTATTGTTTTTCAACATACCCTTACATCATTATTTTCAAACAGCTCAATTTGAAATTTATTGTTCTTCTTTATCGTGCGCATCGTTTTGCTGCTGATTTTCTGAAGTTTCATCTTGTGCTGAGGTAGACGATGCTTCATCTTCCTTAGTACTTCTTTTTTCTTCTTCATTGCGATTGACATCATGTTCAATCTTATCTTCCATTTCTCTAATTTGATCATCCAGTTTATCGCCTTGTTCTTTTAACTTTTTATTTTCTTGTTTCAATGTTTTCTGTTCTTTTTCAAGTGACTGAATCTCATCTTGTAGCTTAGCTTTTTCACTTTTGCCACACCCTGTTAACATCAATGCACCTATCATTAATATTGCAACTTGTTTCTTCATAATCTCTCTCCAATGCAAGAATTGCTTATCTTTATTCTATCATGTCTTTCAATATGACGCATAAACATAAATAGAAATCAGCACACCTGAATCTCACTCATTCCAACTCACTTGATAATAATGATTGATTTCTATACTTAAAGTCGTATAATAAGGTCATCTTAACAAATCACATTGAACAAAGGTGTATTGCTTTATGAAAACTACCAATGAATTGATGAAAGAAAACAACGTAAAGTCTTTACGTCTCAATAATACAGATCGTCAAATTTTTGAAAGTTATATGACATATGTACGTGCAGATATGCGTGTTAATGCGTACGACTCTGAAAAAGTATTACAACGCATTTTAACACACCTACTCAAAGCAGAAAACAAAGGAACTCATGCTATGGATTTCTTTAATCATGATCCTAAAAAGCATGCGATTCAAACAATTAAAACACTGCCCAATCATACATTTATTAATATTTTTCGATATATTTATCAGCATATCATCTTTTTATTAGGGCTTTTCTGCTTTCTCAAAGGATTTTTAGGTTTCTTTATTAATGATACACGTATTTTTATTTATACATTTCCACTCACCTTTTTAAGTGGTCTATTTGTTATCTTCTTATTTGTATGGGCTTGTTTTAAAATGGTGCAACTCCAAGCATTTAGCTATTCTCGCTGGGCATGGCTGGGTGGTTATTTCATTTTGATAGGTCTTATTATGATTATGTTTAATATCTTTTTCTTTCCACAACGTTTTTTAGAGTTTGGCCCTTATTTTCATATTGACAACTGGACATTCATTATTGCATCTCTATTTATTCTACCCGTAGGACTCTATATGAATACAAAGCAACAACAAGATAATCGTGCCTCATGGCGTTGATGTAACTCTATATGTCTTAATTACGTTTTTAAGATGCTTAACATCTTTATGTTTTTACAACCATAACGCATCAATAAAAAACCACGTGACCATCATAAGCATAACCAACGCTTGTACTAGTGTACTTGAGAAGAATGCAACTACTGCACCCACACTCACTTTAATCGCACTATACAAGTGACGCTTTTGTATGTATTCGATGACTAAAACAGCAACAAACGGAACAATCATAATACCAAACGGTGGCAAAATAAATGTACCCACAATAACCCCTATCCATGCCGCATACTCTGCCTGTTTAGAACCTCCAAATCGTGTTACAAAATAACGACTCAAAAATATATCTACCATAAGAATAAACAACGTCCACAATAGCATGGCACCCCAAAACCATAACGACAATGACGCTCTATCAATCCCAAAATAATAAATAAAAAAGCCAATCCAAAGCATCAAAACAGCAGGAATAACTGGCTTAACAAGTCCAACGAATGCCATAATAAATGTCATCAAAACAAGTATCCATAAAACAACAGATATATTTTCCATAATGTTACCTCTCTTACAATATAACTGGATTATTCATTTTTTGTTGAATGTCATGATCGTACAGCAACATCTTTTTTAGTAAATAAAATAAGAATAAAACCACAAACCAGTGAAAATGCTGAAACATAAAAGACGTTACCTAATCCCACCCAGTTGCTCATTGCTCCACCGAGTAAATTACCTAACAGCTGACCGATTACCATTGCATTCGCAAACAGCGTGGAGGCGTACCCTGGAAATTGTGGTAGAATATCTTGAAAATAGCTAATCCCTATGCCTAATAACACTGCTAAAAATGCTGCTAAAAAGACCTGACCTATTAACATGATGTGTACACTCTCAAAAATACCAATACTTGCAAAGAATAAAGCACCACAAAGTGCAGCAATAGCTAAGAGCGTCCGAGTCGAAACTTTACTCGCAACAATACCTAAAATAATCATAAATGGCACTTCTAAGCCTGCACACAAACTTGCAAGATGTCCCACATACTTTTCTTCTTCATGTAAATAATTAGTGACAAATAATGGCATATTCAATGTATACATCCATTGACCAACATGAAGTAATATAAACGCTAAAAATGGCACAATTAAATATGTATGTGTCAGCATAGAAGGTGCATTTTGTTCAGTGGGTGTATGCTCACGTACAGGTTGGGTGGATTGGACGTCTTTAAAAAAGAAGACTTGCAATATAAGTGTCGTTAAAATAATAGCTACTGTACCACCAAATAAGCCACTATATCCCATTGATTGATTTAAAATATTACCTACTAACGGACCAAATAAGAAGCCAAAAGAAAACATGGAACGGAGTACAGAGTTTGCAAAGATGGCACGACTGCTTGATGTAGATTGATTAATCGATTCTCTCGCTGATGCGTATAATTGAGGCATAGCTGGTGCAAACAATCCTTGAAACACTGCGTATAATATAATAAACAAAATAATATTATCTACAAAAAACGGAAGAGAAAAACTAATGGCACCCATTAACAACGCTATAATAATAATGATTTTACGATTAATAGCATGGGTATCTGAAAATCGTGCCACGATAGCATTCATTGTAAATTGACTCATTGCTGCTAGAGCTAAGAGTAAACCAAACTCGTTTGTTGTCATTCCCAATTGGTTAGTTGCAAATAATACAAAAAATGGTACCGTTACTGCTATCCCCATTCCAATTAACATCATATTTACAATAAATAACTTATAATTTTTAATCGTTAATAGCTCGCGAAACATACAAATCTCCTTTTTATTTGACCTCACCAAACAATAAAGAAGCAAGATTTAAGCACTTTTATCAAAAACCTCACCTCTCACAATCAATAAAAATCGTAAAATGACTATGCACTGACCTTTAATTTCTCTTTATATCAGGCTTAGCCAATCACTTATAGATATTTACAATAAAAATTGCACACTACCTTTATATTAGTGTAGCGCAATATCATTATTACGAGTTTCCTGAACATACTCTTTTAAAACACGTATAAAAGCATTGACTTGTGGCAGTTGCATCATACTCATGTCATAGCTTAAATATGTTGCACGAACAAGTGGGCGCTCTTCGATATCTACTTTAATCATTTCAAACTGATCTGCATCCAAATCTTTTGTCATAATTTCTGGTAATATCGTCAACCCAACACCACTCAGCAATAGCGCCTTACACGTTGCAACTTGATCCACTTTAATACGCGCATGATAGTCTTGAGACATATGTTGATAATACCATGCCTTAATTTGGTTAATATAAACTGGATCTGCTTGAAACTCAATAAACGGCAGCTTATGTAATTCTGATGCTTTGTTTTTAGGATAAATGAAGTAATGTTGGTCATCCATTAAATGGTCATTATGTTTATTTAAGAGCTGGTTCCCTCTCACAATCATAATGTGGTAATCATTATAATGTGTTTTAATATGGTCACTCGAACCAATTTGTAATTTAATTTCTACATTAGGATATTCTGATGTATAACGGCTTAATACGTCGGGTAACACGGCCTGCCCCACCAGTGATGAACAACCAATTGATAGACTGCCATTAATTTCTCCAACATGGGCTTTAATCTTATCTTGAAAGAGGCTTTCTTGATTTAACATCTCTTTAGCATGTGCAATAACCATTGCACCTTCTGTCGTCGTGATTAATTGCTTTTTAGTTCTTATAAAAATATCGACACCAAAATAACGTTCAATAGATTTTAAACGCTGCGTCACAGCTGGCTGAGAAATATAAAGACGTTCTGCTGCTTTACGCAAAGTCCTCGTTTCATCTAATGTGATAAGTAATCGATAATCATCAATTTTCACTACTGTTCCTCCTCTAACTATAACTACTCTTATTTCCAATCTAAACTAAAGAAACACCAGACGACGCCTCGTCCAGTGTGCCATTCAATATCCTAACATCACACATTTCCAAGTCGTCTGTTCTTTAATATGTGCGTGAGTGTTCTCTCCTGTAATGTTTATGTCTAATCTTTTTGAAACAATACATGACCTTGTCTTCAATACTTTTAAAATCTTCATCAATTTGTATCATTAATTGATGTGCAATAATATATGCTTCATGATATTGTTTACGCGTAATTTGATTCGTCTGTAACGCACGCTCTAAGTCATCTTGGTCTACAAGTTCATAACGTCCATCTGGTAAAACTAGAACATCCAGATATAAATCTAACGTTCTCGCTTTACCCTTTTGAGTAATATTTTTTAAATTAACATCAAAATAATACTGTAACGGCTCACCACGATCGTTGAACATCACAGTTACACTATAACGTTTCTTTTCTGGTACGATTTGCAACCATTGGTATTTATCATCAGCTACAATCATCTTCTTACCCACAACGGTCACTTCTAACGGCTCCCTCACTTTATTAATCGTGATTAAACCGATAATACCTTTAAACTTATTGTTATTGACTTTTACTTCTATATAATCACGGTCTAAGAGGCGACGCCAGTGACGTTTATCAATGTATTTTACTTTCACAGTCACCCTCCTCCTTTCGTTTATTATATATAAATAATAGCACCCTGTCACTCGTTCGAACTTTAACGCATTTATTTTGACTGCGATGAATAGATCATTAAAAGTATCTCGTTTTATTTATTATCATTTCATAAGCGCAAAAATAGCAAGAATTGTAATAATTTAATTTGAAAATCGCAATATTTTTTAATGGTGTTATATTTGCATAGCTACCTCAAAAAGTCATAATAATAAAACATTTGATACTACAACATGACTGGCACAGACTAAAAAACTTATATCGTTTGAGTTAATAAGGTGTTATAAGCATCAAACAAACATCTTTTGTAGTAAGCCTTTTTTACGATGTTTTAATAGTTCAATTTTATCGAATCGTCTTTTTATTAACTTATCTAATTTGTTAAAGAATACTCCTATTTTTCTTTGTTCCTCACTAGAAGGTATTACAAGACTTATATTTTCAATATCTTGAGCGCTTATATTGGGTTGTGCTCCTGCCACTAGTAACTTAGTTAGCTCTTTTTTGAAATTCATTGAATTCAAATAGGCAAATATAAAATCATTGTCGCCTCCATCTTTCATTACAAATTTACCTATACGTTGGTTTAAGTAACTAGGATTGTCACTAATATATTTACCTAATTTACCTGTAGTAGCTCCTGACATTGCTATTAATATATCGTTTTTATTAATTATAAACCTTTCATCAATATTTATATCTTCAGGATAATAAGTTGTCCCTACTGAAACTAAGGATTTATTAATGTCTGTGATTCTTATAATTGGTGTGCCTTTGTCTGAAAATAAATTACTTTGAAAAGCATAACCATTTTGTAAATGTATAATATTATTTAATCTTTTAACTTCCCATTCTGGATACTCTTTCCCATTTTCATCTTTAAATCTTAACTCTTGAGAAAAAATCTTTTGCATATATCCTTTTTTCTTTTCTTCTAGTTTGGCTAACTTTTGTTCTTCTAATTCGATTTGTTGGTCCAGTTTGCTGAAAAATCCACCAATTTTTTGTTGTTCTTCAATCGAACCTTTATATAATCTAACATTTTCCACTAAATTCCAATCCGTACGAGGCATTTTTGACCCTGCAGTTTTATTTGCCACATTACTAAACCTATTGGACTGAATAAAAAAGTATAAAAAAAGATTTGATAACTTTTGCTTATCCAAGCTGTCTAAAACCCAAATTTCAGATGAACATACACCATTCATTTGTGCATAATAATATTTATTTAAATATGGTCTTAACTTACTATACAACACGTTACCTTTATAAAATTTATTTTTCTGACTTGTAAAGTTTTTAGATATATATGTATTAAGTAATCGGCCAGTATTTTGCTCAATACTATCTAGTTCTATATCTTGAGTTGAGTCTTCCTTTTTGGGATCAAATTTTTTACTTTTATTCGTAACAATTTCACCAAATAAATTATATTCCCATTCTCCATCAAATTCTGGAAATCTTAATTCGGGTACATTTTTCGTTTGATTAGTCATGTGTTATCCCCCTTAATGTCTTTAAGTAGCCTTCTATTTCTTATTCTACTTCTTTAATCTCCACATCTGCTTGTACTCGTTCTAAATCTATGGACTCTTCTTCAAATGTATCGACATATCTTGTTATAGTCATTGTCTGCGATTTCTTCTAAGCTTGCTGTATAACTTATCTATGACTTCTCTATTTGTGTAAAAATTGATGTTTTTCGACTTATTGGTCAGTTGGGTTATTTGGGTTTTCCCTTTTTTAAATTCAAATGACTGTGAAAAGCTGTCCCTCGTACGTCAACATCGTCTTGAATATCTATGTGTATTTTTATTTTAAGTCGTTTTAATATATCATTACACATAGGCGCATCATGTCTACTTTAATTTGAGTTTGAGCACTTAAAATTATAGAGACATGTGTGCTTTTTGTATACCACAAAAGGTGAAGCGCCCAACAAAATACACCCTCTCAAATCTCTTAAAGACATCAAAGGGTGTAGATGCGTTAATATAGCGCTCTTTTAGCGTATCGTGTAATAATTGCTTCATGCTGTGGATAACGTTCTAATAATTCATCTTGCGTAAAAAGTTTGAAATATTCGAAGCGAAATGCAGGTTGTACCATACAGCCTACGATAGCAAAAGCATCTTGTTCCTCAATAGAAGACGCGAATATTGTATGTTTAGGGACAACATATTGTAAAACATCTCCTCGGTCAACTTGCGCGCCTAAACGTACTGCTTCGTATGTACCGTCAGCGTGAATCATATGAATCGTTAATGTTGCACCTGCATGATAATACCATATTTCATCAGCATCAATTTGATGAAAGTGAGAAATATTCGTATCTTCTAATAAAAAGTAAATGCTCGAATAGTTTGGTCGATCTTTCACCTTATCAGCACTTAAAATGGTTTGACGATAATATCCACCTTCTGGATGAGGTTCTAACTGCAAATGTTTTATCCATTGCTTTGCATTCATTCATTATGCTCCAATCATTACAATGCTACATTGTGAAAGACATGTTGAACATCTTCAAGGTCTTCCAACACGTCGACAAGCTTCTCAAAAGTTTCTTGATCTTCAGAGGATAATTGTACTTCTGTTTGCGGTAACATTTCCAACTCTGCCACTTCGAAGTCTTGTACACCTAAATCGCGTAATGCTTGTTGAACAGACGCAAATTGGTCAGGCTCTGCATATACAATTGTTAAGTCTCCCTCTTCAATTACATCACGTACATCAATTTCTTTATCCATGAGTTGCTCTAAAACTGTATCAACATCAAAACCTTCAAAAGCAAATGTTGCAGTGTGGTCAAACATATATGCTACTGACCCTGAAACACCCATATTGCCGCCATTTTTACCAAATGCTGCACGCACATCAGAAGCCGTACGATTGACATTGTTCGTAAGTGCATCGACAATCAACATCGCACCACTTGGACCAAAACCTTCATAGCGTAAGGCATCAAAGTTCTCATCTCCGCCACCTTTTGCTTTATCAATAGCTCTATCAATAATATGATTGGGTACAGAATACGTTTTAGCACGTTCTAACACAAGTTTTAATGCTTGGTTAGATTCTGGATCCGGTTCACCTGATTTAGCTGCCACATAAATTTCTTTACCAAACTTAGCATAAATACGACTTGTATTTTTATCTTTCTGTGCTTTTTTCTCCTTAATGTTGTTCCATTTACGTCCCATTCTTCCATCTCACTTTCGATTGCTTTTAAATTACTTTTATTATACATGGTACATTGAGATGAAAGCAATACACTCAAATATGTACGACTTATCACAAACAATCATACTATAACTTTCTCACTACCTATATCGTATCCTCTATATTAAGGTTAGAATTTTTAAATATTGATCTTCTCTAAGTGAGTATCAATATAAACTAACACTCTATTTATCTTGTCATACCTGTCTTGATCAATACAATGCCTCAGCTCTCATACCGCTTTATTGATATTTATTCAGCATTTCTTGGGAAATATGGCAATAATCGTCTGGACATTTGGCTAAACGGTCTTGATGTTCTTCAGCGCTTCGTACATAATTCTCCAATGCTTTAACTTCAACTGCAATTCGGTCTACATCACTTCTATTTGCTATAAATTGACGTGCAGCTTCTAAATGGTACTCTTGCTCACTATAGACACCTGTTCGATATTTTAACCCAACGTCTTCACCTTGTTTGTTTACACTATATGGGTCTATAATTTCAAACAAGTATGTCATCAAATCTTCTACTTGTACAATTGCAGGATCAAATACAGTCTTTACACATTCTGCATAGCCATCGTATTCACCTTCAAGTGTACGGCTACTTCCGTTCGCCCTACCCGCTTCTGTCTCAACTACACCGGGTAATGTCTTTACAAAAGCTTGCACACCCCATAAACAACCACCTGCTAAATATATCGTTTCCATAGCCAACTCCCACTCCACTTTTATATTAAGTGTTTTTGATTAATCCAATTTTAGTATTAAATCGATTTTTAAGAAAGTCGATGTACTTAAACCATTTCAAATAACGCCATCTATCGGATATATATCACTATTTATCTTTTAGCTACTTGTGCAAGTCGAAGTGCGTGGCGAATAATACGAAATAGATTTAGAAATAAATTAAAACCCATTTCTCTTGGTGAAAAAGCACCTCGTCTCATTCTATTAAAATCATATAATGTATATAAAAGAAAAAGTAATAATCCAATAACAGAAATCACTGTGTATAACATAGGAATATGTAAAAACCAACCAACGATACTCATACAGATTAGTGCGATTAATGTAACAAATAAGTATCTGCCCATGCGAGATGCATCTTGAATCACAAAAAAGCCAAGAATACCAAAAACTAAAAATCCAACGATTGCTAATAGAATAACTGTCCAAAAATCTTTAGCACCCAAATCTGTCCATGCATACATCACTGTTGCATAAGATAACAAGCCCGCCACAATTGTGTAGATATGTGAGATAATAGGGCCACTAAAGCGCGCTCTTTGTATAAACATCGTCATTAAAATAAGCACTGCCAAACCTATGGATAACGGTTGATGCCATGCATGGGGCAAAAATTGACCGAAATACATCGAAACACTGAAAACCAACCAATAATATAAAAAGAACAACCAAACTTGTGCATAACGATTATGCTGGGAAAACTTAACCATATAGCATTACCTTTCCTTTCTCTTATATTGTATGCATTTTTAGCTATATATCAAAAGATAATCAATCACAAAAACATTTAAAAATTATTACAGATTCGTAACATCGCCCACAAGGATAATAATATTTGATACCATGTACAAGAATAATAAAACAATAATTTACAATATGTCGATATTTATACATAAGGAGGCAGTACATTGAAAAAATTCGCATTTGCACTTACAGTGACATCTGGCGCAGCAGCTGTGCTTGCACATCAAGATGCCGAAGCTTCAACACAACATACCGTACAATCAGGTGAGTCTTTATGGACAATTGCACAACAATATGGTACAACCGTCGATGCACTTAAACAAGCTAATGGTTTATCTAATAATATGGTCTTCCCTAACCAAACTTTATCGATTCATTCTAGTGGTCATACACAAACTTATACAACACAAGCCACAGGGGGACAAGGTCATACAGTAACAGCAGGTGAATCTTTAGATGTTATTGCCGCTCAATATGGTGTATCTGTACAAGATTTAATGAATGCCAATGGTTTGAATGGCTATCTTATTCACCCTAACCAAACATTACAAATCCCGGGTCACACGGCTAATTATGTGCCAACTGCTAACGTAAGTGGTTCACCATCTGGAGATGCATCCGGTACAACTTATACAAATGGAGGCTATAACTCACCAACATTTAGTCACTCTAATTTATATACATGGGGACAATGTACATGGCATGCTTTTAACCGTCGTGCAGAAACAGGTCAAACCATTAGTACTTACTGGTGGAATGCTGATAATTGGGCAAGCCGTGCTGCTGCAGATGGCTATTCTGTGAACAACACTCCCCAAGCAGGCGCTATTTTACAAACTACTGAAGGGGCTGTCGGACACGTTGCTTACGTTGAACGTGTCAACGGAGATGGTAGCGTCCTCGTTTCAGAAATGAATTATAACACACCACCGGGTGTTGTAGGTTATCGTACAATTCCAAGTTCACTTACAAGCTCATTCAATTATATTCATTAGTAAAAAAGTTTGTGATGTCACACTTTTAAATGCGACATCACAAACTTTTTTGTTGTTATAAGAAAAGATTCAAAATCATATAGATCAATCCTGAAATCACTGCCGAAATAGGTAATGTAATGACCCATGTGACAATCATACGTTTAGCCGTATTCCAATGTACACCTTTGATACGATTGGCTGATCCTACACCAAGAATTGATGACGATACGACATGTGTTGTTGACAATGGAAAATGTAATGATGAAGCAACAAATATCGTCAATGCTGATGCCAAATCTGCCGAAGCGCCATTAGCCGGACGGATTTTCATAATATTACCGCCCACCGTTTTAATAATTTTCCAACCACCAACTGCTGTACCTAACCCCATTGCTGTTGCACATGATATTTTAACCCATAATGCAGGTTCAACACTCGTCTGAACATTTGCAACAATTAAAGCCATCGTAATAATACCCATAGATTTTTGTGCATCATTAGTACCATGAGAAAAAGATTGTAATGATGCTGTGAAAATTTGAAACAAACGAAAATTACGGTTCGTACGTGCAAGGTTTGCGTTTTTAAAAATACGTTTTACTAATGAATAAATAATAAAACCCACTGTAAATGCAATGATAGGCGACAAAATTAATACGAGCACAATTTTTGTAAACCCTTGAAAATGTAATACATTTAACGACCCTGCTGACGCAATAGCAGCACCTGCAATCGCACCAATTAAAGCATGAGACGATGAGCTTGGTATACCATAATACCATGTGACTAAGTTCCAAATGATAGCCGCTAAAATTGCTGCTAATACAACAACCAATCCATTTTCAAGTGTAAATGGATTAACAATCTCTTTTGTAATGGTTGATGCCACTCCTGTAAATGTGAGCGCACCAATAAAGTTCATCACTGCTGCTAAAAGAATTGCATGTCTTGGTGACAATGCACGTGTAGAAACGGCTGTAGCTACGGCATTCGCTGTATCATGAAATCCATTAATAAAGTCAAAAACCAACGAAAAAATAATAATAGCTACTGTTATAATCATCAAAAACTCCATAGTTGAAGACTCCTTAGCTATTTTTCATTATGATTGTTTCAAAATTATTTGCGACTGTTTGACAACGATCCGCAATATTTTCTAAACTCTCATAAATATCTTTGATTTTAATTAATGTTATTGGGTCTGTTTCACTATTAAAAATATGTTTAATCGATTGACGTAAAATGCCGTCACAATTTGTTTCATACTCTTTGATATTGATAGAATGCACACGCATATGCGCTAATTTCTTTTCCGTCATTAAACCAATCGCTAACTTCATCTCACCAATTGCTTTTTGAATGTTATCGACAAATTCTGACATATACTCATCCGTGTACTCAATAGAATACATTTCAAACATAGCCGAAGTCTCTTCCATAGCGTCAAGCACATCATCAATTGCATTACACAACGCCATAATGTCTTCACGCTCTATCGGTGTAATGAACGTTTGGTTCAAGTCTGTAATGACTTGATGCATCAAATCATCACCGTGAGACTCGTACGTTTTAATGTTATCAGCATAAGTTCTCAAATCTAGGTGTGTGTTGAAATCCATCTTACCGAACTCAACTGCAGCACGGTCTAAGTTGAAAATCATATCCTCTAGGCGCTCCATGAACTTATCCTTTTTCTTCTTAATCATTTGTAATCCTCCGATCAGCGATTTATGAAATCACTTTGTAAATGTATTGTTTACTTAATTATAAAACACTGTTAATTCAATGTTAACTTATAATTCTTATCTTATTACGATTAAGACGTCATACTCACTTTCTAATATTCTATTCGTTCAACTTGTAAATAAAAGCAATGTCTATATCTCTCATTATCAAAAGATATTCGAAGTTAAAATACAAAATTTTTTAGACACCTATTTGAAAGTAGCACACATCTCGTCACTCTACAATTAAATTTACAAAACATTAACATTTTATTTTGTTATATTGTGAATAATTGTTCATATTTTCACATTATTAGTACTACATAGCTGTTTTATTATTTCAATCATAAGTCGCTGATCGAGGTATGGAATATCTTTTAAAAATTTCTTTCGTCTTTATATTAAATAAGGACGGAACAAAAAGCTTTTGCAATCCCGCCCTAGCAAGAGTAACTCAAAGTGAAAAGCGCTTGTTAAAATACTTTTTCATTTTAGAAACCTACTGCTACTTATAGATATTTACTCACTTGTTTAGGACAATTTCTCCTTGTCCAGTTTGCTTTAATCTATAAACTATATTTAATTGTTCTTTTCGAATGAATATAAGCAATCCATGCAAACAGTGCATAAACTAATGAATATACTGCCATAGCAATCAGTACAGGGGTAAAACTTGGTGTATCTAATAATACATTAAAGGCATGTGCTGCAAAATAAGCATGTCCTAAACCTACAATGAGTGGCAATCCAAAGTTAAATGCCACTTTCAATGCTAAACCTCTACACATATCTTGATGCGTATAACCTATCTTACGCAAAATTTGATAATTCCCTATTTCATCTTCTGTTTCATCCATTTGTTTAATGTAAATAATACATCCTGCTGCCACAAGAAAAGCAATCCCTAAAAAGCTACTTACAAATAAAAACATTCCTGCAAACTTCAACTGTTCTTTTTCTACTTCAGTACGTGATTCTGGATTCTGAGGATTATATTTCTTATTTAATGTTGTTGCATGTTGATACGCTTTACGATCTTTCAACTCAAAACCGACTTGTGTTGCATCACTATGTCCTTTTCCTTCCAATTTTGATGCCTCTAACTTTTCATAAGTATGCGTATCCACGACAGCTAAAGGTGTGCCTTGTAAAAAAACATTCGCAACATAGTTATCAGAATCAAGCGCTGTGACTTTGAGTGTTGCTTGATGTGAGCCCTTGCCCAGAGAAAGCATCATCCCCTTCTCTAAACCTGCAAAATTATTTGTCACTTCAAATACATTTACAAATTTCACCTCTCCTGGTTCCACATTCATACCCTCTATTTCTGTATCACGAACGATGGATACAGCAGTAAACTTCTTATTCAACTGTGTATCTTTCCCTTTAACCGGTACTGTTGTAAGGCGCTGCATATATTTATCGTAAGCAATACCTTGTGATTGAAGTGCCGACTCAAATTTTTTGGCATGTTGCTCGTTATAATAGGTATACTCATATGGCGTTGTGAAGTTAATATTTTTTTGTACACCTGCATACCCTAATGCTGCAAAAGACAAAACAGATATCGTAATAGCAGAAATAATTGCAATTGTTGTTAAAGAAAAAGCATTTCGCTTCATGCGATACATGATAGAAGCGGTAAATATAGCATCTGTAATCGATACATTGCCATTTTTCTTGAGTTTCAATGTTTTAAAAATCAATGATACAGAACTTTTAAAAAAGAAGTATGCGCCTAATACTGTTAAAAACAGTATAAATAGTGCATTTGCCATAATCATAGTGACTAATATTTCATTATCAAACATAATGGTTGAGAGATAATAACCTGTACCAATCATCAATAAACCCAACACACCTAAGATAGCTTCTCGTTTGGTAATATGTGGATCCTGCACTTCTGATTGTTTAGAATCATGCATTAATTGAACAATTGAACGCCGTCTAATAAACATATAACTTTGAAATATAATAAGCAAAAAAGCAAAAAATATTAAAATCAGTGTTACCTTCACTGCCTCTAGGTGCAATACAATTTCAGCATGTATTGGAATAGATAATATATTTATTAAAATCAATTGTAATAAACGTGAACCAAAAACACCGATAAATATACTAATCATTGTGGTAATGAAAAAAATAATCGTTTGTTCCAAAATAAACATGCGCAGTAAATCTTTACGTGATAATCCAATGAGTTGAAATAATGCAAAGCTTTTCGTACGTCTTTTAATGAACAAATGGTTAGCATACATTAAAAAGACTAAAATAATAATAAATAAAAACTTCTCTCCAATACTCGCGCCATGTGTAACAATCTCTCCTCCTTGGTCAACACCTTTTGTATATTTTAATGTAACAAAGCTAAAGTACATTGTAATGCTTAACATAAGTGCAAATAAATACATTGCATAATATTTTAAGTTTTGTATAAGGTTTTTAATAATAATATGATTAAATGTCATAAGTCACACCACCTAAAACACTTTGATTTTGAATAATCTCTTGATAAAAGTGTGAGGTTGTTTTATCACCTTGAAAAAGTTCAGTATGAATTTGACCGTCTTTTAACATAATCACACGGTTTGAATAGCTTGCTGCCACTGGGTCGTGTGTGACCATAATAATTGTCGTCTTCATGTCCCGATTAATCGCAGCTAATCGCTTTAGCAAATCTTGTGCACTTTTAGAATCAAGTGCGCCTGTCGGTTCGTCCGCAAAAATAATCGTCGGCTTACTAATCAATGCACGTGCTGCTGCCGTACGTTGTTGTTGTCCACCGGATATTTCACTCGGATATTTATGACTTAAATCTTGTATCCCTAATGCCGCTGTCACTTCTTCATAACGTGACGCTTTCTCTTCTTTACTTAATTGAGTAATTGATAGTGGCAACATAATATTTTCTTTTACCGTTAAAGTGTGCAGTACATTATAATCTTGAAAAATAAACCCTACTTCCTGTTTACGAAAATCAGAAAGTTTTGTGTTGCTCATCTTTGTAATATCTTGGCCGTTAATTTCAATGTGACCCTGTGTGACATAATCGATAGAGCTTAATATATTCAATAGTGTTGTTTTCCCAGAACCCGAAGGTCCCATAATAGATACAAACGCACCACGTGCCACTTCAAAATTAATATCTTTTAAGACTTCAAAAGATTGCTTATGATTCCCATAAACTTTTGTTACATTTTTAACATTTAAGATAGACATATCTCCTTACACTCCTTTAAGTTCAATGGATGATTGACTTCATCATACCTCCTTTTCTATTTATTTGCGTTTGAATCATATAACAAAACGCATGTCTTAAGTGACAATATTGTCACTTAGACATGCGTGCAATATGCTCATTCTGTTTAGCAAAATAAATGATGACAGTCGTTCCCTCATTCACCTTAGATTTCACTTTTAAATTTAAACCTAACGCTTCTTTCATAGCATCTACTAAATATAGGCCCATACCTGATGCTGTAGATTGTATCGGTTGTTGTGAACCCGTAAAACCACGTTGGAAAATACGGGGTAAATCATGTTGTGCAATACCACATCCTTCATCCTGTATGATTAACTGAACATGTTCTCCTATCTTCTGTCCCTTAACCCAAACTTCTCCAGATACCATATATTTCACAGCATTCGACAAAATTTGACGTAACACCATTTTGAGCCAACGCTTATCGGTATGAACGTATAAATCGTCTTTTAAATCAATTTGAAAGCCAATCCCCTTGCGCATACTTACATGTCGCATTTGATGAATTTCTTCAACAATTAATGAACGTAGCGCTACCGTTTCAAAATATAAATCATTGGCTTTATAATTTAAACGTGACAAGAAAAGTTGCTGATCCAACATATAGTCAATGCGTGACCATTCATACATCATTTGTTGACGACGTGAAAAATCATCTTCTTGTTCAATTAATAATTTCATTGCGGTAATAGGTGTTTTTATATCATGTACAAACTCTGTCAGTATTTGCTCATGCATATGTAACTGTTGTTTCTGTTCTTCTAAAGTTCGCTGTTGTATATCTAATTTGTTTTCCAAATAAGTCACCATTGTTTTTTCGAATGGTGTCTCTGCATACTCTTGATGATGTATTGCGCGTATAGGTGTGCCCTCTTCTAACTTTCGATAAAAGGAAGTTTCACGAAAAAAAGTGAGCATTAAAAAAACAACTATCATCAACCACTGGATACCTATTATATACAATGCACTATAAACAGCAATATCTTTATCGATATACGCAACACCATACAGTAGTATATCAAGTAAAATCAGTAGTACAATCCAACTGCGACGTTCATATAAAAAGTAGCACCACCATTTAAATGGATTCATGTGCTAAATAACCCTTTCCTACTTTTGTTTCAATCGCTTTATCCAAATGAATACTTTCCAGTTTTTTACGCAATCTATTGACATTAACCGTCAATGTATTATCACTCACAAATGCCTCATCATCCCACAACGTCGTCATCAGCTCTTCACGTGTTACAATTTGATTTTTCTTTTTTATAAGTACCTCTAAAATGAGCATTTCTGTTTTAGAAAGATTGATACAAGTATCATGCTGTACAAGACAATCTTTTGCTAAATCTAACGTATAGCCTTGCCAAACCAATGTTCTTTTCTCATCAAGGTTATATTGGTAAACACGTCTATACACGGCTTGCAGTTTAGCAACCAGCACAGGCATATGAAATGGCTTCTGAATATAATCATCTGCTCCTAATTCCATACTCATCACCTGATCCATTGGACTATCACGTGATGACAGGAAAATGATAGGAACATTAGAGCGTTGTCGAATTTCACGCGTCCAATAAAAGCCATCATATTTAGGCAATGTTACGTCCATTACAACTATTTGTGGCATACTTTGTTCATAAATCTCTATAACTTGTCCAAAATCAGTTACTGTTACGACTTCAAAGTCCCATCGATTCAAAGCTTCTTTAATTTGTAGGCATAATGTTTGATCATCTTCCACTAACAATATTTTCATTACTTTTCACCTTCTATAACGCATACCTCGATATACTATGTCTATGATATGCCACCTCGTTGAAATTGTTATCAATCTAATAATAACTAAAAAAGGAGGATCGTTCTTATACAGAATATTATAACTCTGCATAAAACAATCCTCACACTATTATAACTCATTATATGGATTTAAATGAATCTCTGTATGTACGGTATCACCATTTATTCTATCCGTACTTCTGGTTTGACTTGTATGTCTGCTTAAAAAGCTTAAAATACGTTTAATATTCTCTTTTGACTCCGGTTTGTCTAAATGAAATTGATATTGATGTCTCAAATGGTGTGATCCATTATAAAATTGAGTATCAACAGCAACATCTTCATCACGTAAAGCCTTGGCAAATACTTTGTTTTGACTTGCAAATGGATCTGCATCACCCACAGACAGATAAGTTGATGGATAATGAGGTGTCAGTTGATCAATCGTAGACATTTCTGCAATGTTTTTAAAGTTTTTCTCCCAATCTGCTACACCTGTATAACTCTTCATAAATAAATCGATACGTGGAAACTCAGTTGCACGAACCGTTTTCATATCGTAAAAACCACCTAAAAATATAGCACCTTTAATTTGCTCTGGTAAAAATTGCTGTGGAAAGTTCATCTGCTGTCTCAATTGTGTATTGGTTTGTATCGCTGCAAACTGACTATTAATTTGAGCACCTGCAGAGTCTCCTCCAATGACCACCTGATCTAAATCAACAGGTAAATGTTGCTCATTTGTTTTAATAAACTGAACAGCATTTCTCATCTGAATAAGCGGTGTAGGATATTGATATGCTGGTGCCAAAGCGTAGTTCACATTAACCACAACATAACCGTGCTCTGCAATTTGTGCCAGTAGCGGGTTCTTATATTGCTTATCACCCGCTATAAAGCCACCTCCATGTGCCCAGAAAATAACAGGAAGTTTATCATCCGCATTGACACGTGTAGGCATTAAAATATCCAATTGACTGTTAGGTAAGCTCTCCATATAAGTAATGTTTGTAAATACAGATACATTTTTATTTTGAATTGTCACTTCGTTTTTCTCTTGCCTTTTTTCATGATGTTCGAAAAAATAGCCGGTAACAAGACCGGCTATCACAAGTAAAATAATCGAAGCAATCACAATCCATCTCTTTCTGTGATTTGTCATATCGATCTTCCCTTTCGGGGAAATTTTAACATATTTTAATGATTAAGCAATGAATTTCTTATCTTGTGACTTTCTATAAGCATACTTCACAATCACACCGCCAACAATAATAAGACCGATTGCTCCCATAATTGGGTATACATACTGAATTAAAACTTCAAAACCAGCAAAGCTTAAACCATAAGCAAGTGGTACGATAATAGAAATCATCACATAATACTTTTTAGAATACGGTGTTGTAAAACGTGCAGCAAATGAATAAGACAAACCTAAAATTGTATTATACATAACCGCTAACATAACAATTGATAATACAAAAGTTAAAATAGGTGAAATGTTATTGGCTAACACGAGTGTTGGAATAGCTGAGTCTTGAATACTTGGATATTCAGATTGCAATGCAAAGTTAATTAATGCAAGCAATACTAGGTATACAATACCACCCATGAGTCCACCCATACCGGAAACAAGACGCTTAGACGCATCTCCACCGATAGCTACAAGTGTACTGAAGCCGACTGCAAAGGCAAGACCACCATAGTTAAAACCTTTCCAAATTCCCATTAACAAGCTTGGTTCTTCTACAACACTATTAATTTGACCAAATGAAATAGATCCTTTAAACAAATAAGTCGCCGCTATAATAACAACTAACACAATAAGAACCGGTGTAATCACACCAAGCGCCCCTACAATTTTGTTAAAATCCATTAACAGTGTTAGGTATACAAGTGCACACATAATTAATGCACCTAACCATACCGGGATGTTAAAACTCTCATAAAATGTTGAACCTGCACCTGCAATCATTGTAATTGTAACTGCAAACAGCGATAAAATAAGTACATAGTCAATAATTAAACCAAATTTTTTACCAAATAAATATTCAAGTGTAGATTCATGGTTATCTGCATCAAAGGCTGTACCAATTTTAGCAACTTGGCGCCCAATAAATGTTAAGATAAGCCCTGAAATAATTACACCGATATACGAATAAATACCATACTTACTAAAGAATTGTAGTACTTCTTGACCAGTAGAAAATCCTGCTCCTACAACAACTCCTACGTAAGCGAAAGCAATTTTGATTGCTTCTCCATATTTTTGCATCTGTTTTGACCTCCTCAATTTGCAAAACACGTTAAACATTAAACCATAATATACGATTGATTTCAAATTTCTTCAGGCTATTCAATATGCTATACCCTTTGCGACACTAAGGATAAACAAAATAATGATTCTTTTTAGGGACTGTAATCATACGCCAAATTGAATATCAATACATATAAAAGACTTTATTTTGTATAAAAATTCACTCGATCCTTTAATTTCAAACGATACTCTTTTTATTTTCAAAAAAACAGCAAAATATAAAAGGATTAATACACCATATAAATGAAAATACACTCAAAATTTATAATACCGCCTTTACATTTTGTTATGATCGTGACTTTATTGTATAAAAAACGTTGACGAAAAAGATCATATGATCCTCTTTCGCCAACGTTTATCATTCCTATTTTAAGTTTTCTTTAGAAGCATTAGTTAATGTACATGCTATCCCAATACCGATCACGATAAGTGCAATTGCAAATAAATAGGCTGCATGCATCCCTGACGTCATTGCTTGGTCTTGTATCTCTTGTGTCACCGTATGATGCTTTGCCATTTCACTATTTTGAACCCCTGTTAGAATACCTACAAATACTGAAATACCTGCTGAACCAGCAAGAGGTTGAAGAATATTAAAAATTGCTGTACCGTGTGGATATTTTTCTTTTGGCAATGCATTAAGCCCATTTGTACTTGCAGGCATCATAATTGCTGCAACTG
Source organism: Staphylococcus sp. 17KM0847 (assembly GCF_013463155.1). Classification (NCBI taxonomy): domain Bacteria; kingdom Bacillati; phylum Bacillota; class Bacilli; order Caryophanales; family Staphylococcaceae; genus Staphylococcus; species Staphylococcus xeri. Next base: position 278,754 of record NZ_CP040781.1, on the reverse strand, counting down.
CCACCATCAATAACATATATGCAACGATAAAATGCCATACTGGTACACCTGGATGTATCGTTGTATAAAAAATCATTACACTTAACAATACAATAAGTCCCGGTAAAATCATTTTACGTGGTCCTATGCGATCAAACAAACCTCCCATGAATGGTGATAAAAAGCCATTAAGCAATGCACCTGGTAATAAAATCAAACCTGCTACTTTAGCTGAAAAACCCATAGGCCCTTGCAAATACATTGGCATTACAATTTCTGAAGCAAATAAACTCATCACAACAATAATAAAAACAAACATACCTCTGCGAAAATTTCGGATTGAAAGTACACGAAAATCTAAAATAGGCGTTTCCAAGGTCAACTGGCGACGCACAAATGCAATGATGCAGACCATACCTACAATAAAGGGAATTAAAATTTGTGCTGTAAGTAGTCCACCTTCAACTGAACTAACTGTTGAGATACTATAAATCACACCCGTAATTCCTATTGTTGAAAGGAATATTGATCTTATATCAATATTTGGACGTGTAACTTCTCCAACATTTCTCAGAAAACGTGCAGCGAAAATAAAAGTAAATATCATGAAGGGAATGACACTAAAAAACAACCAACGCCATCCCAAGTAGTCTACAATCACACCAGATAATGTGGGACCTATTGCTGGTGCAAACATGATAATTAAACCGAAAAAGCCCATAACACGTCCCCGTACTGAAACATCAAACATCAATAACATTGCGTTCATAATAAGCGGAATCATCAAGCCTGTACCTACTGCTTGAATCATACGCCCAGCTAATAGCATTGGAAAGTTGACTGCTAAACCGGAGATAAGTGTTCCCAAAGTAAATACAGCAACAATCATTAAAAATAAACGACGTGTCGTAAACCATTGAATAATAAGGGCTGATAAGGGGGAAACAATAGCTGTTACCATCATAAACCCGCTTGCCATCCACTGTACTGTTGTACGAGAAATATCAAAATAATTCATTAATTCTTGTAATGCTATATTTAATAAAGTTTCATTTAAAATCATAAAAAAGGCACCTATTAAAAAAACGGTCATAATAATTTTAGTATGTTGTTGCGCCATGACTGATTGCTCCTTTTTCTTAAAATAAAGTAACTTTGACATTATACATGGTACAAATAGCAAAGAAAAGTATTCGACTCAAGGTAATCGCTTACTTTTATAAAAAGTAAAGTTATGGATGAATCAAAGTAATGGCAAACGTATATGATCAAAAAATATCCTTCTTATCTCTATTCTTAAAAATAAAAAATAGTAGCTCACTGAGATATTTGAATCCATACGTCATACAAAATATCTCGGTTAACTACTAAGTATTGAATGATAACTCTATTTATTTAGCATCCTTATAAGTATTCAGTTGATCAAAGTCTACAACAACTTGATCCATGCGTTTCGCTGTTTCTTTCAGAACATTGCGTGCTACTTTGTTGTTCGGATCAAGTTTTAAAATCTGTTTCGATGTATTAAAAGCCTGCTTATCTGAAATTACAGGTTCGGGAATTGCATGTAATAATAACATTTGCAATAGACTTTTCACTTCTTGTCCCTTCGTGAGTTCAATAGATGCCTTAGCATGGTAATATGCCGCATCTAAAGCACCTGCTACATCACTCAAGGGATAGACGAGTAACAAAAAGGCAAGGTCATGAATTTCAGATGTTTCCTCTTCTTTAATCATATCTAACAAACACGTATAATACATTACGCTCTCTTGTTCATGTGCACTTGATATAAAAGCCTCTTCAAACTCTAGGAAGTCCGTTGCAGCCATTAAATTTTTCACTGATTCAAATTCACCGTTTAAGACATGGTTTTTAATTAAATCTTTCATGGCGCTCCTCCTACACATATACCATCAATTTTAATATTTCTAGTGTATCATAATATAGTCATACATGCTCGACTGTAAAAGAAAAAACGATACTTTTAATCAATTTTCATATCCAAACCCAGTATAACATGCCGACCCACTTTTGTACTCCGCCTTTGGATTGAATATTACTCAAACCGAACGTGTACGATACATTAAATATAAAAAGTACGGTGCACCAATAATAGCTACAACAATCCCCGCCGGTACCCCCGTAGGTTGAAGTACAATTTTTCCAATAGTATCAGATATGACCAATAAGAAAGCACCTGTAATCAATGCAATCGGTAAAAAGAGCTGATGGCGTGGCCCTACTATTGATTTTGCAATATGTGGTCCCATCAATCCGATAAAACCGATTGACCCTGCGACTGATACTGCTGCCGAAGATAAAAGTACAGCAACCAATACCAGTATAAAACGTTCTTTATTCAAAGATATGCCGAGACTTACTGAAGTCAAATCGTTTGTATGTAAAATATTAAGTGTCTCTGCTTTATAGAAAAGATAGGGTACAAGCAGCAATAACCAAGGTAAGAATGCCCATACAAATGGCCAACTGTCTCCCCATATATTACCAGCAAACCATGTGGCAATAAATTCAGACTGATCACGGTCGAACGTAGCTAGTAAAGTTAATGCGCCTCCTGACAATGCAGCTGATAATCCCACACCAACGAGTACCATACTTGCAGGAGACAGTCCTTTTGTTCCACTATAACTGAATAGAAAAATAAAAAGTGCTGTTACGAGTCCACCTATCATGCTGACAAGAGGTAAAATATACACAAAGTGATCCGCACTAATATGACCGACTGCAATGAATAAAGCGATGGCAAAGCCACTTCCAGCATTAATGCCCAGAATTCCGGGTTCAGCTAATGGATTTTTAGTAACACTTTGCAAAATCGCACCACTCATACTTAATGCAATACCAGCCATCAACGTAATTGCAACACGTGGCATACGAAAGTCCATGAGTATCAATGTATCTGCATAAGTCCCTTTACCTAATAGTGTTTGTACGATTTGATGATATGTCATAGGATATTCACCCGTTGTCATACTCCAAATCATAGCCATGAATAGCATGATTACGGTAATGCACAAAACGATACGTTGCTTCAATATATGTTGTGGATGAATCATATCGTATGCCCTCCTTTACGAATTAAATATAGAAAGTAAGGCACTCCGATAAATGAAATAATCGCACTCATTGGCGCCTCACCTAATAAGCGTGCAATTAAATCAGCAGCCAGTACTAACGTTCCTCCTAATACGGCTGTCATTGGTAAAACTTTGACATAATCTGTACCGACTAAAAAGCGTACAATATGAGGGACAATCAATCCAACAAATGCAATTTGTCCAACCATTGCAACCGAAATTCCTGCTAACAACATCGTTAACAGTACACTCACTAAACGGATATACTTAATATTTTGACCTAGCCCCGCTGCTAATGCTTCTCCTAAGCTCAATATTGTAAGCTGTCTACTCATTGATATTAAGATTAAAAGTGCCATGCCAATAATAGGTGTAGCTATCCATACTTGTTGCCAGTTTGTTCCGGATACACCACCTGCACTCCAAAAATTAATCGACTGATTAAGACGAAAAATAAGTGCAACACCTTGGCTTAATGCTGTTAGTAAAGCACTAACAGCCGCTCCTGCTAGTATCAATCGCATCGGGTTAAAACCATCACGTCTAGACGATCCAATAATAAGTACGAGCACGCCTCCTAAAACAGCTCCAGCAAAACTTGAAAAGATAAGAACAAGAAACGAAGCATTGGGATAAAAAGCAAATGTAACAGCCAATGCAAATGCCGCACCTGCATTCAATCCAATTAGACTAGGGTCTGCTAAACTATTTTTTGTGACGCCTTGTATAACCGCGCCTGCAGTAGCTAGTGCAACACCTACTAATAATGCGCCGATATTACGAGGGATACGAATCTCAGAAATAACATTGTGTGACTGATTTGTAGGATTATAATGCAAAATCGCCTCAACAATCGTTGTCACATGAACACGTGCATCCCCTAAAATAATAGATAGAACAAATACAACACACAAAATAACAATTGATAATACAAGTTGTAATGTAAAGGGTATATGACCGATTGATTTTCTTTTCATTATCATTTTCCTCTATTACTTTTCATTATACTTTTTCATAGTGTTTACATAATAAATTATAAGTGACAAGCATAGGTTTTCCTGTTCGTGGGTCTGTACTCAGCTCGGCATCAATATTAAAAACCTCTTCTAATATTTGATTTGTCAATACTTCTTGTGTTTCACCTTGCTTAATAATTTCACCTTGTTTCATCGCGATTAAATGGTCTGAAAAACGTATTGCTTGGTTAATATCATGTAACACCATAATAATTGTCGTACCATGTTCTTCATTTAATTGTTGAACAAGCTCTAAAATTTCAAGTTGATGGGAGATATCCAAATATGTTGTCGGTTCATCTAAAAAGATAATATCCGTCTTTTGTGCCAATGCCATAGCAATCCATACGCGTTGTCTTTGTCCACCACTCAAGTCGTTTACCGCACGATGTTTAAAGTCAATCGTACCTGTGACACGCATAGCCCAGTCAATCTCTTCTTTATCTTTTTCACTCAGTCTGCCAAAACCTTTTTGATGTGGAAAACGCCCATAAGATACCAACTCACCTGCTGTTAAACCATCTGCAACATCAGGTGATTGGGGTAAGATAGCAATCTTTTTAGCCACTTCTTTTGTCGGTTGCGACTGTATGTTTTTACCATCCAAATAGATTTCACCACTTTTAGCATTTAATAATCGTGATAAAGCCTTTAAAAGTGTTGACTTGCCACAACCATTAGGACCAATAATAGAAGTGATTTGACCATCTGGTATAGCAACATCTAAATTATTCACAATGACACGATCACCGTAACCAATCGTTACTTCTTTCCCCGTTAATCTGCTCATTGTCATCCCTCTTTCTATATATCTTCTTCATTTATATTATAAACTCACCATACAATTGAGAATCATTATCATACTTGGCGTATTATACCATTTTTCACATGATATTACTAACACCATACATGACTATTTTCCTTAGACACAAAAAGGAGCGAGACAGAAAGCGCATTGTTGTAAAAAGCTTTCGTAGTCCCACTCCATTCAAATAAGGTTAGAAGCCAAAAGAGTATACACACGATTTCATTTTAGGCAGCTACCTGTATTTACTTACAGATTTAGAATCGTTTTTATTGTAACTTCAGACCCAGCAATACAGTATTTGTAAGCGGTCACTATCAATGTTATCACTCTAACTTTTGCGTGATTAATCTTCAACCCAAAAGCCATTACCATAAACGTCTCGAACATCATGAACAACAACAAACGCATCTGCATCAATTTTACGAATCATACGTTTTGTACGTGATAACTGTGTCTTACTAATCACTGCATATAAAATATCGGTTTCTCTCTTAGAAAAATAACCGCGACCATTTAAGATCGTTATGCCTCGTCCAATATCTTCATCGATCATTTTTGCAATACGATCTGGTGATTTTGAAATAATAGTAACAGCCTTTTTAGGATTCAGCCCTTCAATCACAAAATCCATAACTTTTGTACCAATATATAGACTGATTACCGTAACAAGCGCACGATCCAAAGGAATCACTGTTAACGAAATCAACACGACAATTAAATCAAAAAACAGTAGCGCATATGGCGTGCTAACGTCCAAGTACTTATTTGCAATACGTGCAAGAATAGTTGTACCAGCCGTTGTCCCTCCCGCCAGAACAATGACACCAATACCTAAACCAACAGATAATCCACCAAAAACAGCATTAATCATGACATTATCTGTCTGTACTTGCCAAGTTTCTGTTAAACCTAAAAATATAGAAATCAACACTGTGGCTACTATTGTCAGATACATGCTACGCTTACTTAGAAACTTGTATCCGACTGCAATCAACACAGCATTAACGACAAAGTTAGTAATGGCTGGTGAAATATGAAATGCATAATAAAGAATGATTGCTAATCCTGTCACGCCACCTTCACCTAAGTCTCCTGCAATAATAAAGGCATTAACACCCGCCGCAAAGATAAATGAACCAATAAGGACTAATATCAAATCTCTTGTTGTCCGTTTCACCCAATCACACCCTTTAATAGAAATAATACTATCATAAGCCATACTATCACAAAATTGTCACATCGCGTAACCTCTCAAGCACTCATCTTGCACGATATATCTTATTTTAAAATTTTCTGATTTTTTAGTTTACTTTCTATCTTTTACTCTGTATAATAAAAATTACCTTATTGATTGTTTATTCAACAATAGGCCATCTCCTTTGTGTTGTTTATAGTGAGAAGGGTTTTGCTCATTGGTAGGTATTTGCTCGAGTACCTACCTCAATTATTCATTTCCCGTGAAAAGAGTAAGATAGAAGTTTAGCCATTGATGTCTAAAACTTTATATCTTACTCTTTTCTTTTATAAAAATAAATAGGAGTAGGGGTCGAATCTTTAATCATTCATAAAGCTTCGACCCCTACTCCTATTATGGTTTATCTCATGCATGAGATTTTTATCAATGACTTACCAAGCAAATAAACCAACAAAACCTGCTGTAAGTAATGACACTAAAATACCTGCTAACAGCATCATCGGAACATATTTAGAAATAAAATCTGATGTCTTTTCTTGAACAATTCCTTTTAATGTCCCAATAATCATCCCAATTGTTGAGAAGTTTGCAAAAGAAATTAAAAATGTTGAAATCACTGCACGACGATGTGGATTATAGTCATTCACCTCTCCTGCAATTTCACCCATTACTACAAACTCATTTGTCACAATCTTTTTCGCCATCTGTTGCGCAACAGGCCATACCTCTTCTAGTGGCAAACCTAGTAGTAAAGCAAATGGCCACATAAATACACCTAAGATTTGATCCAATCCAAAACTACCTTTAAGGTGTATAATCGATGCTAAGCCACCTGTAATAAGGTGAATAAGACGGTCTGCTAATTCAGCTAACGCAACAAAGCTGATAACGAAAGCAATAATGATTAAAACTAATTTCCCTGCATTTAATACCGAATCACCCAAAAATGAGAAAAACGGCTGACGCGCCTCATTTGAACGCAGCTCATAAATGACGTCATCATCTGCATCTATCTTCACAGGATTTAAAATAGATGACACAATCATTGCATTTACGATGTTCAGCGGAATTGCTGTTAATACTAATTCTCCTGGAATCATTGTGACATATGCACCTACAATGGCGCCTGATACCGAACTCATAGACATCATCGCAATAGTTAACACACGTGCATCATTCATGCGTTTTAATTGTTCGCTTGACACAGCAAGTGCCTCTGTATTCCCTAAAAACATCATCTCAATACCAAAAAATGCTTCAAATTTAGGTTGACGTGTAATTTTAGCCAACACCCATCCAATAGCACGAATAAACTTTGGCAAAATACCTAAATACATCAAAATATCAAATAGTGGTACAACTAATAAAATCGGGAATAATGCAGCTACTGCCATATCCATGGATTCATTCGTAGTAAAACTTTCAAATGCAAAACCGATACCTTTAAATGCTGCATCGATGACCCAAGCTATACCTGCTGCTGCTTTTTCAACAACCCATGTACCAGCTGGAAAATACACAAAAAACCAAGCTAAAATTAAATTCAATACAACTAAAACGCCAATAGAACCCCACTGGATATTTTTGCGATCACGAGAGAAAAGAACAGCGACACCTAAAAACACCAATAATCCTATGATATTAATTAATAAAAACATAGACCCTACCTCTAACCTTTCCAAATAATTTGATATTAATCAACGTCATTATACCATGTAGGATAGCGGACAGAAATCTTAATTCATTAAAAACTTATAACGTATAAAATATATTTTATAATCCAAAATAACATTATACATTCAGTCATTGAAGACGCGTTATTCTTAGATACATACTGCTAAAATACAGCCAAACAACATTTTTATAGAAAATATGTTGTTCTCCACTTATTTTTTCGATAATTTTACACATTTACACTCAAATAACTATTGCACCTAAGTAGAAATCATCGTATTCTATAATTGAAAATGATTATCATTAATGTTAAGAAGTGGGTGGAAGTATGATTCATGCAGCAAATGCAGAAGTCGGTACACAATACCGAATTAAGTCTCTAAGCACAACGAACCTTCATTTACAACGTCGCCTACGCGCACTCGGATGTCATGAAGGAACAACAATCTCAGTTCATCAAAAGGGATTGTTTAAAGGACCTTGTACACTTAATATTAACGGACAACACATTTGTATTAGAAACTGTGATGCCTGCGACATATGCTTGGAGTACAGCTATGAATAGTACATATTGTATTCTTGGAAACCCCAATGTTGGCAAAACTTCTTTATTCAATGCACTCACTGGTTCATATGAATATGTAGGCAATTGGAGCGGTGTGACCGTTGAAAAGAAAATCGGACAGCTCAAACAAAAATCAGGTCAACTCGTAGATCTTCCTGGTATTTACGACCTTGTTCCTATTTCAAGGGATGAAACCGTTGTTACAGATTATTTACTCAATGGTAGTTTTGACGGTATGGTCAATATTATCGATGCAGCACAGATTGAACGTAACTTTAACTTAACCGTACAACTTATGGAGTTTGGTGCGCCTTTGTTAATCGGTCTCAATATGGTTGATGTGGCAAGTAAACGGGGAATTCGTATCGATCATGAATCACTCATGAAAAAACTACACATCCCTATTATACCCGTCATCGCTCGAACAGGAAAAGGAAGTAGTGAAGTCTTAAAAGCTTTAAGCGATCACCACACTTCAACAAGAAGACCTCTTAAAATTGATTACGGACCAACAGTAGAAACGACTATTGAGGCAATCATTCAACAATTACCAAAGCACTTATCATTAGAAACAAAACATTATCGTTTTTTAGCAATTCAATATTTGCTCAATAACCCTACCGTAAAAACTTACTTGGGTGACATGCTTTGTAAACAACTCGACATGGTTATTCATGCATCAAACGCATCGGCAAGTTTAGATATTGCCCACCATATTCAACAATGCCGTCAAGCATACATACATCAATTATTACAACAGACCGTTACTTACCCTAATCAAAAAACACATTATCTTACAGAACGCATTGATAAGCTATTAACACATAAAATTTTAGGTATTCCTATTTTTCTAGGGATTATGTGGTTTATTTTTCAAACCACTTTCACATGGATAGGTACACCATTATCAGATAAATTAGATGCTTTTTTCGGGGGTGCTTTAACTGACTTCGTTAAGCAGCTTATGACTTCAGTCGGAATCTATCCTACAATTCAAGACCTTGTGACAGATGGGATTATTGCTGGTGTCGGTGGTGTACTCGTGTTTGTCCCGCAAATTTTAGTGCTATTTTTCTTCATTTCACTTTTAGAGGACTCTGGATATATGGCACGTATTGCCGTTATTATGGATAGAATTATGGAGAGCTTTGGATTAAATGGCAAATCCTTCATCCCGATGATTATCGGATTCGGCTGTAACGTACCCGGAATTATGGCAGCTCGTAGTATAGAAGAAGAAAAAGAACGCTTAACAACTATTTTAATTGCACCTTTTATGTCTTGTTCAGCACGTCTACCTGTGTACGCCCTTTTTGTTGGTATCTTTTTTGCGCAACATCAGGCATTGATCGTATTAAGTTTATATGTGCTAGGTATTGTCGTTGCACTTATCGTAAGCTGGATTTTATCCAAAACGGTTCTCAAAAAAGACACTTCTATTTTTGTAGTAGAACTCCCACCTTATCGCTTACCATCTCTTAAAACATTATGGCGCAGTACGTGGGAAAAAGGGAAAGGGTTTGTCAAAAAAGCAGGCACCTTTATTTTTGCAGGCTCTGTTATTATTTGGCTACTCAATTATGCCGGGCCGGGTGGATTTGATGTTCCAATAGATGAAAGCTTCTTACATTTAATCGGCGCAGCACTCGCACCTTTATTTATTCCACTCGGATTCAGCTCTTGGCAAGCTACTGCAACATTGATTCCTGGCTTTCTCGCTAAAGAAGTTGTAGTCAGTGCGATGGCTATCATCTATGCAGTAAATGATGATGCTCTTGTTTCAATGGTATCTACTCATTTTACAGCATTATCTGCTTACTCATTTATGGTCTTTATTCTATTATATATTCCATGTTTAGCGACTGTTGCTGCAATACGCAAAGAAACGACTTCGTGGAAATGGACTGCATTTGCAGTAGCCTATCCATTGGTGACTGCATACATCTTGTCCCTAGCTGTATACCAAATTGGTTCACTTTTTGTTTAAGGAGGTTATAAGCATGACTCTACTCATCAATTTGTTACTTATCATATGTATCGCAAGTTACTCCCTCTTTGTTCTGACACGTTATATCAAGCGTTCAAAGCAAGGAAAGTGCAGTGCATGCGAAATCAGCAAAAAATGTAATTCAGAACAACTTCCTAAACATCTTCAATAAAAATAGCCTCACTATTGTCAAACTTATGAACAATAGTGAGGCTATTTTTTGATTATAAAGATTGTTGTTGCGTTAGGCTCTGTGTTTCAACAAACTTCTGATATTTAGCATGTGTGTGCATGAGTGTCTCGTGCTTTCCACAACCTGTTACTTGCCCCTGATCTAAAAAGATAATTTGTCCTGCTTTTTTTATAGTCGACAACCGATGTGCAATTACAATTGTTGTTCGATTGATCATTAACGTATCTAATGCCTCTTGTATTTTACGCTCACTTTCACTATCCAAGTTAGCTGTTGCTTCATCGAGTAGCAAAATATCTGGATTTTTCACGAAGCTACGTGCAATATCTATACGCTGACGTTGCCCGCCTGACAGCTTCAACCCACGCTCTCCTACTACTGTGTCGTATCCTTGTTCAAATGACATAATAAAGTCATGGCAGTGTGCTAAACGTGCATAATGTGTCAATTCTTCATCTGACACGTCACGATGAATACCATACAAAATATTATCGCGAATTGTTCCATTCATCATTGCGTTACTTTGCATCACATAGCCTATTTTACGTCTCCAGTCAGTCAGTGATAGTTCATAAATCGACTGACCATTATAAGTAATCGTTCCAGCTGCTACATCATACATTCGCTCAATCAAACTAAATATTGTACTTTTTCCAGATCCCGATGGACCAACAAAAGCTGTAACTTCTCCTGGTTTTATATTGAATGACACATCTTGCAAAACTGGTTGTGCCTCATAAGCAAAATCAACATGCTTAAATGTTAAATCACCTGTTGTAATATAAGCAGATTGACGTGGGACTTCAATGATCTCCAATGGCTCATGTAATATTTCATCAATACGACTGCTTGCTCCTACTGCTTTTTTATAATCAGTAATCAATGTTGATAAGTTAATCAGTGGCATAGATAGATTTAATACATAAAAGATCATCGCTACTAAAGTTCCAGCTGAAATCGCTCCAGATGCAATTCGCAGTCCACCGAATCCTAAAATAATACCAATTGTCGCCAACATAATAATACCGGTAATAGGTTGTATAATCGCAGCAATTTTAGCTTGTTTTAGTCCTAGACGATAAATTTCAGTCAAGTTTTTATGTGCATTTTCAAGCTCTAACTTTTCAGTATTTGCAACTTTAACTAAACGCATTTCTGTTAACACACGTCCTAATAAGCCACTAAAGTTTGCAATCTCTGTCTGTGTATTTTTAGAGATTTTTTGCATAATCTTTCCCAACGGAATCATTACCGCTACAAATAAAGGAATCGTAATAAACGTCATGAGTGTCATTTGCCAATCTAAAATAAACAGCATAATCAATGAACCTGTTAGTGTAATAAGAGATGGAAACAAATTGGGGAGCTTTTGAGAGATAAAATCATTAATAACCTTGGTATCATCTGTTAAACGACTCATCAATTGACCACTTTCATTCTTGTCAAAAAACGGCATTTTCAAATGAATAATGTGTCGCCATAATACCGAACGAATAGCATAAATCATCTTCTCTCCAATTTTATTCAGTAAATAATAACCGATCCCACTCAAAATAGCATTCAGTAAAAAAACTACAATAAGTGCCCCGATAAACCAAGGGTTAATGGAAGATAACGTAAATTTGTCAACCATCTTGCCAGTGAACAATGGTACAAGCAAACCACTTAAACTTCCTAATGATGAAATAATAATAGCGATAACAATTAAACCCACCGGCCAAGATATTTTCTTGAGTAAATAAAACAAGGGGTTACCTGAATTCATAAAATCCATCCTCATCATATATTTTGTATAAAAAAGACGCACCGCACTCTAACATCACTATGCGGTCAGTCTAACTCTCCTGTACTTTTATTCCTCTCAATGAAAGTCCAAAATACTCACCAAATATTTCGAATGATTTATCTTCTAAACATATTGTGATAAAATTATAACGTTATTTTTCATTTGATAATGATGTAAAGTAAGGGAGTAAGGTATGAAAAAGTTAATATGTACAATAATTACTGTATTTTTCGCTATGTCTATTATAACACCATATGCCAGAGCGTACACCCAGACACCTGTTGACTTAGCACAACAATATGGCTATTCAGTGGATGATCGCTATCAACCTGAAGGCCTTATTAATATCAGTCATACCGGTCAAATATTGTATGAATTCCAAGGTGAAACAACATGGAATCCTGCTTCCATGACAAAATTAATGACAATGTATTTAACATTAAAAGCTGTGAAAGAGGATAAGCTGTCCTTAAAAGATACAGTAAAGATTACATCTGATCATTACCGTATGTCTACTTTACCGGATCTAAGTAATACTAAACTTTATCCTGGTGAAACTTATACTATTGCAGAGTTATTACAAATTACTGTCTCTGCTTCAAGCAATGCAGCTTCACTGATTTTAGCAAATAAAGTTTCAGAGAATACCTCTGATTTTGTGGACAAAATGAATGCTACGGCTAAAGATCTGGGGATGAATGATACACACTTTGTAAACCCTACTGGTGCAGAAAATGAACTATTACTAGAGTATGCACCTTCTCGTTATAAAGAAACGTCCTCTTCTGTTAGCTCTGCACGCGATTACGCTATTTTATCGCAACACGTCATTGCTGATACGCCAGAGATTTTGAAGTTCACTAAACAAGTTGCTCCTACTCAACATGGCGTTACATATTACACCTATAATCATTTGTTAGAAGGTGCTGATATGAGCCAGGAAGGTACAGACGGATTAAAAACAGGTTCAAGTGATAAAGCTGATTACAATAGTACCGTTACCACTAAACGAGGTGACTTTCGAATTTATAGTGTGATTATGGGTGCTGGAGATTATGTCAGCTTAGGGGGCGAAAAACAACGTGATATGATGAATGCTAGTGTTATCAATTATGTATTTGATCATTATACTTATCGCAAAGTCATGTCTAAAGGCTACCAAACAATTAATGGCACACAGTATTATGTTAAAAAGGACCTTTACGATGTTATTCCTAAAAATAAAAAGTCATCATATCAATATGTTGTCGAAAATGGAAAGCTCCATATTGAATATGACCGCACCTTTATTTCAAAAGCCTATGGCCCTCCAACAGTTAATGTAGAGCGTCCTTTCCTTCATGGCTCTAAATCCATTGTTAAATCAAGTTGGGACGACCATCCAATACTTACAACAATCGGTTTATTTTTCTTAGTTGCTTTCTTTAGTATTATTATTTACTATATCTTATTACGTTTTCGTAAACATTAAACAAAAACCAAGTCGATTCTATTCAGGTATAACTGTTGAATCGACTTGGTTTTTGTATTGTTTAAATTTATTACTATCTAACTAACACAGCAACACAACTCATTGAAAAATTTCTAATATACCATTTATATTAAAAATCATCGCTACGGCGTTCAATATAATAACATACAATATTAGTAATATTCTTTAAAATATCATTAATTATTTTATTTTTTATAATAAAAATGAAAAATAGGTAGATTTCAAAAAAGTAATTATAGTATCATGAATTTGTAGATATATATGATATTATAATAATCGTTTTGCATTTTTTAAATACATTATATTTGTTATTTGTAAATATATTAATATCAACAGGGAGCTAGAGTAAAAATGAAAATAAATATTTTAGGGTTCAACATTTTTGCTAAAGGCGGTACATCAAGAAGTAATATTAATTTAATTAAATCCTTCCTTGATGATGGTCATGAAGTAAATTACTTTAATAAAAGAGATTTCGATTCTAAAGACATTATAAAATTAACTATCCATGAGGGGCTATATTCAAAAGTTTTCAATATTTATTCCAGCGAGAATTTTTCTAAGCTATCAAATGGTGATATTTTAATTATCACAAGAGAAGATCTATTTATATATTCTCAAGTTGTTAAGAAGATGAACAGAAATATCCGTGTAGTTGGTGAAATTCATGGTCCCCTAGAGTATATCAATGACGACATAGATTTATCTTTAGATAGTATTGATAGTATTAGAGTTAGTACAGAGTCAATTAAAAACGAGTTTAAAACAAAGTATCATTTCGATTCTGTTTTTAACCATTATGTAAACGCACAGCATATTCATATTCATCATAAACCTTCTAATACAAAAAGAAATCTCCTAATTAAAGCTAGATTCGAAGATGGAATCAAAGATATTTCATATGCTATTAAATTAATAAATTATATCAAGAATAACACAAACAGAAATGATATACAGCTTTATATTAAAGGTTATGGTCCATCCGAAACGCTATATAAAAACCTAGTGAAATACTATAACCTTTCAGATAACGTCCATATAAATACAAAAGAACCTATCAATTATATATATATTTCCACATCACCATATGAAACACTTGGTTATTCAATTTTAGAATCTTTAGCTAAAGGGAATCAGGCTCTTGTCTATCGAGGCGATGATAATGTCTTAGAAGAAATTTACCAACAGTATAATGGCATAAAATTTTTAAGCAAAGATTTTGAAGAAGACACTCAAAAAGTTCTTAGTACTTTAGACTCAAAATATACTAGAGAAGAACGAGAGTTAGATATTAAAAACTTAAAATTAGACTTTGTTAATAATAACTACGCTTCTACTTATTTAGATAAATTATCTACTTCTTTAAAAGACATAAAAAAATCAAAAGGAAATAAGTATAAGCTCAAAAAAGAACACGTAACCGAGCTTCACAAATTGAATCAACGTAAAAAATTATATAATAAATTAAAAAACAAAAAGTTCTTTAAAAAAATACTTAATAACAATACGATATTAACAAAATTCCATCAATTCTATAATTATAAAAAGCACAAAATCGAGTTAAAATCACTTGATGATATTGTAGTAAAAAACAATAGAGTCTTTGTTGAATCTTTTCATGGAAATAATTTTAGTGGGGATCCCAAGTATCTCGCTTTAAAAATAAAAGAACGCTTTAAAGATATGAAAGTATTCGTCAGCTCTTCTAATTCTTTAGTTGATATAGAAATTCGTAACTATGGTTTTACTCCTGTTCGATTTGGTTCAGAGGCATATAAAAAAGTATTCAGATCATGTAAATATGTCGTAATAAATGGGAATTCATGGGATAAAGTTTTCAAAGGAAAGCAGCAAATATTTATTCAAACATGGCATGGTTTTCCACTCAAAAAAATGGTAAGTGACCTTAACGATGAAAAAGAGAGAAATCAACAATTATCTCAATTTTTACCACGTATGATGAAATGGGATTATCTTTTAACATCTTCAAATATTCAGACAATGCTACTTAAATCTGCATTTCAACTTGAAGAAAATCATAAACTCAAAATACTTGAATCTGGAGCCCCTAAAAATGAATATTTAATTAATAATAATACTCAAGAAGAAAGGCGTAGAATTCAAAGTAAATATTTATTCAAATATAATCCACAAGCTAAATACATCCTTTATTGTCCTACTTGGAGAAAAGGAAAAAGGACTAGCCTTACAAATCTCAATTTAATTAAATTGTTAGACCACTTACCAGAAAATTATGAGATAATTGTTAAACTTCATCCAAATGAATCGCGATTACGTATAAAATATAGTAAGTTAGATCCAAGAATTCATTGTTTTTATAATGAACTTGTAGATATTCAAGAGCTATATATATTAAGTGAAGCAATGATTACAGATTATTCTTCTACTATCTTTGATTATGCTCATCTAAATAAGCCTATCTTTTTATTACAGGAAGACACAACAAAGTATCAGCAAGAAATTGGATTTTACTTTGATTTAGAAGAAATAGGGAGTTTTCCAGTAGCATCAGATGATGAAGCTCAACTTGCAAAACAGTTAAATACGGTTAAATATATAAATTATGAACCACTTATTCGTACACTTCTTAACAAAGATACTTCTCGTTCATCAGAGATGATTTTAGATACTATTTTTCAAATGGAATAACCAATATCATTACATTTGTGACTCAAAGCAACTTAAGATACGGACATTTTCACCTGTCTATCTCTCGTCGTAGATAAATCATTAAAAGTCCTCGTTTTATTTTTATTATAATTTTATATGCGAAGAAACTCTAAGCGTACAATCTTGATGGGTTGTGCGCTTTTTCAGTACTACTTTTTTCTTAATCGCTCATTTTCCTGCAGACATAAATACTTTAATTTGAGTTTAGACACTTAAATTATAGAGACATATGTGATTTTGTATACCAAAAAAGGTGAGACAGCATATGCCATCCCACCACAAAAAGTGAAGAACTAAATAATTCTATCCAACCAATTCATTATTTTGACCACAAACTATAATTGTATTAGGGCTCTTTTCTTATTTAGCGTCATTGCCATAGAGTTCTTTTTTAATTTGTGTTGTAGAAATACCTTCTGTTCTTTTTAAATAAACAACTTCACATTTATCTTTTAAGAAATCAAACTCGCCTTCCCAATCATGCCCCATAACGAATGTATCAATCTCATACTTTTCTACATCTCGTTCTTTTTGGTTCCAATCATGTTCAGGAATAACAAGATCTACGTAGCGAATAGATTCTAACATCATTTTACGCTTTTCATAATCATAATAAGACTTTTTATTTTTAATGTGATTGAACTCATCACTTGACAATGCAACAACTAAATAGTCGCCCATCTCTCGTGCTCGGCGTAATAATTCGATATGACCGTAGTGTAAAAGATCGTACGTTCCATAAGTAATAACTCGTTTCATATTTATGTCTCCTTCATTATGCCTTTTCTACATCACTCACCAAAAGTATAGCATATGCCTCTCTTATGCTACAACCTTCGTTATCAGCTTTTAGACGCGTACGAGCTTTTCAACATAATTGACAATTTGATTTAAACTCTCTTTTGTATTAAAAGTATGCCAATCTTTGAACAATGGCACCAGCTTTTTCTGAGCAATACGTTGGTGCAGCTCTCTTTCATTGTACACCTTGTAATCTGCTGGAATATCATGGTAGTAATAATGATTTAAGCCACGTACACGTTCATAATTTTGTTCATCATATACATAGAACAAGGCAGGTGTCTCGAGCAAACTTGCTTCAATCGCTAACGAACTATAATCTGTAATAACAACATCAGCAATAATTAACAAATCACGTGTACTCAGCCCCATCCCTCTTTCAACATGATTAACGGTAGGGTGATACTTACTAATTAAGGTATAACCTGGCAATGCTTGTTCAAATGCAACTTTATCAATAGTACGATTGTCTTCACCCTCTTCACGATAAGTCGGAAGATATACGGCAACCTTACCTTCAATGCCTAATCGCATCTTAATTTTCTGTCTATGCTCATCTCTATTTAATGTCCAGTAGCTCGTCAGCCTTGGTATACCAAAGCCAATCAATTGATCATCTTGTGCATCAAAAGCTTGCTGAAAACACTGTGCCATCTTCTCACTACCGACCAAATATTTATCCGTTGCCTTGTAAACTGCTCGGTATTGTGCCACTGTCTTCTTTTGTGTTAAGTCCACTGCATGATCTTGTAGACCAAACTTTTTTAATGCACCTGCCGCATGCCATGTCTGAATAATCGTTTGACCTTCTCGTTTTTGAAAAGAACCTAATAGCAAATAATAGTTATCAATAAAAATCACTTTGGCTGTTGTTAGTGCATAAAGTTGTCGATAGAGACGATATTGATGAAGGGGTTCATATGAAATATTGGCGTGACTTTTTAATAGCGAAAAATGCTGCTTGTCTGTAAAAACAGTCACTCTAAATCCACGTTCTGCCAACTTGTATATCACAGGCAACAAGTCTTCTTTAAAAGTCATTAAAACCACAATATGATTCTTTACAATAGATTGTTTCTTAAAAAACAATTGTATGACCGTCACCATAGTCAAATAAATTTTTTTAATTAAAAAACGTATCATTCACATCATCCCTTCTTAACGTTATGACTCACTTTTATTTTCCGTCATTTTAATA
Source organism: Staphylococcus sp. 17KM0847 (assembly GCF_013463155.1). Lineage (NCBI taxonomy): Bacteria > Bacillati > Bacillota > Bacilli > Caryophanales > Staphylococcaceae > Staphylococcus > Staphylococcus xeri. Next base: position 260,268 of record NZ_CP040781.1, on the reverse strand, counting down.
TAAATGAACCTCCAACACAGTTTTCTGTATTGAAGGCTTCCCGAAAAGTATCACATAAAATCGGCATAGTGGTCTCTATATCGCATATGCAACATTGAACCAAGAACAAAGAATATCAGCATTACAGATACATTATACAGTGCTAACTTCCAATGAATAATAAAATACCATTCTTGGAATAATATTGCTGCTCTATAACTCTCTGCAATAAAGTAAACTGGATTAAACATCATAATCTTCTCTGGCATTGACCCTGGCTCAGGTACCCACAAAATCGGTGACGCATAGAAAAGCACTCTTAATAAAGCTTGCATCAGCATTTGTGTATCTCTCACTAATACCCCTAATGTTGAAGTTAATAATGTGACTGACATTGTAAACAGATAAGCAAACGGAACATAAAGTAACAATTGAACAATATAGATTGTAGGTGTTATTCCTGCGAATGCACATAACAAAACAATAGCAACTACTAGAACTAAATGACCATATAACTTACTCGTTACGATATATGTTGGAATAATGGATAATGGGAAGTTCATTTTAGCAACTTGGTTATATTTTGTCGTAATCGACTTTGTGCCTTCAAGAACACCTTGATTGATAAAAAACCACATGCTGATTCCCACTAATAACCAATAAATGAAAGGAATATCTTCTATTGGACTATTACTCCGAATTCCAAACCCAAAAACAAACCAATAAACCATAATTTGAATAATTGGATTAATAATCTCCCAAGCTAACCCAAGATAATTATTATGGTTCGCAATTTTTAACTGGAATTGCGCTAACCTCTGAATCAAATAAAAACTATTGATATGCTCTTTTAACACGGTTATTACAGAACTCATTGTTTACCACGCTTTCATAAGCACGATATTGCTCATGATACTCAAAGTTTGACGCTCAGAACTCAAACAACTGTACAAATACAATATCGTCATGTATTCTTTATGTTGAAAAACAAACTGCTTTATATATTTAACAACTACTTAGTAATATATTATAATCTAAATACATAGCTAAACGAAAGTAAAACTAACCATTTTCTATATAAATTCAGAAAGCAAGGACTGTACAGACATGAATCCAACAGTTTCGATTAATCAAATCACAAAAGAATATCGTATTTATCGTAATAATAAAGAGCGCATTAAAGATGCACTATGGCCTAAAAACAAAAACAAAACATTTTATGCATTAAAAGATGTTTCTTTTGATGCATACGCTGGTGATGTCGTTGGGCTTGTTGGAATCAACGGCTCAGGTAAATCTACACTTAGTAATATTATTGGCGGTTCACTTACACCTACACAAGGACATATTAAACGCAAAGGCGAAGTTAGTGTTATTGCTATTAATGCAGGACTTAACGGCAATCTTACTGGCATCGAAAACATTGAGTTCAAGATGTTATGTATGGGGTTTAATAAACAAGAGATTAAAAAACTCACACCGAAAATCATTGATTTCAGTGAACTAGGAGAGTTTATTTATCAACCGGTTAAAAAGTATTCCAGTGGGATGCGCTCAAAGCTAGGATTTTCAATTAGTGTAACCGTTGACCCAGAAATCCTTGTTATCGATGAGGCACTCTCTGTTGGGGATCAAACCTTCACTCAAAAAAGCTTAAACAAAATTTATGAATTCAAAGAAGCAGAGAAAACAATCTTTTTTGTGAGCCATAATCTAGGTCAAGTTCGGAACTTCTGTAATAAAATTGCATGGATTGAGGGGGGACGCCTTAAAGCTATCGGCTCTGTCGACGAAGTGCTCCCACAATACGAGTCTTTCCTTAAAGATTTTAAAAAGAAGTCTGTTAAAGAACAAAAGGCGTTTAGACAGCAGCTGGATGAACATCGTTTCGTTATTAAATAACCCGTTTCAAAACTTTAAATTTGAATATTCCAATCATTGGATAGCTGAATCTAAAAATTAAAGGTCTTTTTGGATTCAGCTCTCTTTTATTGTGCAACGACTTATTCACCAACATTTGTATATTTTTGTTTTAACACTGCCCATACAAACTTAGGTAATCTTTGTAATCGTTTGATGCGTTTAATGTCTTTAATACTACGATATAACCATTCTAAATTAAGCTTTTGCCATATTAATGGGGCACGTTTCACCTCGCCACTCCATACATCAATTGATCCTCCAACACCCATCATTACAGTATGTGTAAAGCATTTACGATACATTTGAATCCATTCCTCTTGCTTAGGGTAGCCCATTCCAACAAATAAAAAATCAGGGTTAAATGCACAAATCTCTTCAGCGATTGATACGTCATCTTGGTTAATATAGCCGTGATGTCCCTTGATAATAATATTGGGATAACGGCTTTGGATACGATGTATAGCCTTATTCAACACTTCTTCTTTAGCACCTAGCAAAAACACCTTTTTTCTTTCTTTTTCCGCAATACCAAAACACAGTTCCATCAACTCAATGCCTGGTACCCGAGCTTGCAACGGCGTTTTGAGCAATCGTGCTGCATGCACTATCCCTATACCGTCTGGCACAACATAATCTGCTTGTTGTATCACTTCGGCATATTGTGGTGTTTCTGAAGCATATTGTACAATTTCAGGATTTGCTGTAACGATAAATAGATTACGTCCTGTATTTTTAGTACAGTATCCCATAATATGCTGATACATACTTTTCATCGTTACATTGTCAAATTGAACATCTAAAACTTTCACTTTTTCATATCGTTGTGATATTTCATTGTTATTTCTTATCACTTCTATCACCCCTTCTCAGTTACTTTATATATTTTATACGCTATTCTCAATTAAAAAAATCATTTATTTAAGTCATGGTATCTTTAAAGACATATCGATATGTCAGCGCTTGCATTCTCTATATGTCACTGAATACATCTTAAGTCCATAGAAACTATCGTCTAAAAAAGGTATAATCAACATAATCATTTGTCAGAAAGGATACACACGTTATGACTGGAGCTACATGGTTTATCTCACCTGTCCCCATTTCCATTGTATTATTGTTTCTCATTACTGGACTATATCTACTCAGTCACTATTATCGGAGACACCCTTTGCTCTCACTCTTTAATATTGCTTCTAACTATATTCCTGTATTAACACACGAATGGGGGCACGTTTTCTTTAATCGATTAAGCGGCGGACGTGTTGTAGATTTAGTCATTGTAATGACTCCTCAAGAACGCCAAATAACAGGACAACAAGGATATGCGATCACACAGAGTAAAAGTCGCGTCGGTCAAATTTGTACAACATTAGGTGGCTATATTATGCCGCCCCTCATGCTTAGTACAGGTCTCATTATGCAAAATAAAGGTCAAGGCGTTATCTTTTTACTCATTTATGTTTGTATTTTTTTATATTTTACATTTGTGACATCTCGAAAACTCACCCCTATGATCATCATTTTGCTATTATGTATGATTATGTATTTAGGTTTACACTCTGAAAATCTACATCATTATTCTTTAATTTATATGCTCACTTACCATTGGTTACTCGGTACACTATTCGGTGAAGTAATCCAATCAACTATTACAATTACACAACTTACACTATTACGTCCTCAACCCAGTTGGGACGGAACTGCGTTGCGTGATTTAACACACATCCCCACATTCTTTTTTTCAGCTTTATGGATTCTGTTAAATTGTGCCAGTATCTATTTTTTATTCAAACAAATTTTTATTTAAGACAAAGATGTTAGAAACGTCAATATGCCCTACAATACATTGGTACATCATATTTGCGCATATAGCATCCTGAACAGCTTAATCTTTCTTTGAATATATACTCCTCAAATGTAAGTAACGCATACATAGAAGATGAACATCAGCTATGTATGCGTATTGATAATATTCTATATTTTTTCACCAAAAATCACTTCAGCATTATGATAGCTCAATATGACGGTCTCTTCAGCATTTTTTAGTTCTATCATTTGATTAATAGGGTCTTTTCTACTAATTGTCACAACATCTCCAATAGATAACGCTTTACTTGATAGATACACAAGAAGCTCTGTTTTATCTCTCACTCTTTTGATTGTAACTGTTTCGCCCTCTTCATATTTTAACAATGATGTTTGATAAATTTCTTGATAATGCTGATTTCTTGGAATAACACCACCATGCGGACAAGTTTGGGGATATTCCAGTAATGCATCGAGTCGCTCTACAAATAACTGCGAAACACGATGCTCTAAAACTTCTGCTTCTGCATGTACTTCTTCCCACGTATACCCCAGTACCTCTATTAGAAATAATTCAATTAATCTATGTCTTTTAATAATATCTAAAGTGTAGCGTAAACCAACTTCCGATAATTTTACGCCTTTATATGGCTTGGTCTCAACATATCCTTCTTTTTCTAAACGGCTCACCATTTCACTTACAGATGGCGGTTTGATATGTAAGAACTGAGAAAGTGTTTTATTAGACACATATTGATGTATACCGTCGTGGCTTAATATGGCTTTGAGGTAATCTTCTTTTTCTTCCGTTAACATACTTTCACCTCTTGTATGGATTAGTATTATTGTATCATGAAATACATTGACATTAATAATTTTCAGTATATAATATGAAATAGTTAGGCTTACCTAATTTTAAAAAGAGGTGTCTTTAATATGTTATCTATAAAAAACTTGAATTTATTTTTAGGACATAAGCACGTTTTGAAAAATATTACTTTCAATTTACCACTCCACGGCGAAATAATCGGTATTATGGGGCCTAACGGCAGTGGTAAGTCGTCATTAATGAAATCCATTATCGGTGAGTATACTGCTAATGGTACCATAACACTCAACAACCAGCCCATCAAACAATCTCTAACTGATATGACATATATTCCACAAAAAGCGTCTCTTGACTTAGACTTCCCTATCAATGTAGAGGATTTAGTACTGTCTGGATGTTATCAAGAAATCGGCTGGTTCAAACGCCCTCCTAAACGTATCAAGCAAAAAAGAGAGCAATTATTACATGAACTGTCCCTTCAAAATTTACGCAAAAGACAACTACATGCCCTTAGTGGTGGACAATTACAACGTGTCTTTATCGCACGTGCCCTTATGTCAGACAGTTCAGTATATTTATTAGACGAACCATTTGTCGGTATTGACTTCAAAAGTGAAGATATTATTTTAAAAAAACTCATGCAATTAAAAGAGAAAGGTAAACTCATTCTTATTGTACATCATGATTTAGAAACAGCTCAGCATTATTTTGATCGTATTCTATTACTCAATCAAAGCGTTCGTTTTTTAGGATCAGCTACTGAAGCGCTAAATCCCGAACACATTGAGTCTGTCTTTCTATCTCATCCCTATGAACAAGAATCCTCTAATACAAAAAATAAAAGAAAGGAACTACATCATGTCATTCATTCAACATCTCTTTGAATATCAATTTTTATCACGTGCAATGTTAACAGCTATATGGGTTGGTATTGTATGTGGGATTGTAGGTTGTTTCATTATTTTAAGAGGCTTATCTTTAATGGGGGATGCAATGAGTCATGCCGTCTTACCAGGTGTTGCTCTATCTTTTTGGCTCAATATTCCTATGTTTATTGGTGCTTTAATCACAGGTATGCTGAGTAGTATACTTATTGGCTATATCTCAGATACATCTAAAACTAAAAAAGATGCTGCAATTGGAATTACATTCACAACTTTTTTGGCGTTAGGTATTGTTCTTATTAGTGTCATTCACAGTGCGACTGACCTATACCATATTTTATTCGGCAATATATTAGCGATTACACAAGGTGCTTTCTATACAACTTTTATTGTTAGTATTATTGTTATCACACTTATTATCATTTTGTATCGACCACTTAAAATGTCAACATTTGATCCTATATTCAGTCGAATGAGTGGTCTAAATACGACAGTCATTCACTACTTTGTCATGTTACTCTTAGCCCTTGTTATTGTTGCAAGTGTTCAGACTGTTGGTGTTATTTTAGTAGTTGCTTTATTAATCACTCCAGCATCAACGGCTTATCTCATTACAAAAAAATTATCTACAATGATGGCTGTATCAAGTCTATTCAGTGTAATTAGCGCAACAGTAGGTATTTATTTTAGCTTTAAATTCAATCTTCCAAGTGGTGCGGTTATTGTTTTAGTCGCTTCATCACTTTATGCTATGACATTTATTATTACAAAATATATTCATTTACCTCACAAAGGAGGGTACACATCAACATGATTAAACGTATATTCACATTTCTATTCATCGCAGTCCTCTTAACTGCATGTAATTTCAATCATAAAGATACTCAACACCATAAGATAAAAGTCGTCACGACAAATTCGATTTTATATGATATGTCTAAAAATATCGCAGGAGATCATGCAGAAATACACAGTATCGTCCCTATTGGTCAAGATCCTCACGAATATGAAATAAAACCCAAAGACATACAAGCACTCACTGATGCTGATGTTGTGATTTACAACGGCTTTAACCTAGAAAGTGGTAATGGATGGTTTGAGAACGCTTTAAAACAAGCAAATAAATCCATAGATGATCCTTCAGTTATACGTGCAACAGAACATGTTAAACCGATTTATTTGAAAGAAGGAAAACATACAAAGCAGCATATCGACCCACACGCCTGGCTGAGTATCGATAATGGTATACAATATGCTAAAAATATACAACAAGCACTGATCCATACAGATAAGCAGCATAAATCAGATTATGAAAAAAAAGGAAATGCTTATATTCAACAACTTGAAAAGTTAAGTAAAGAGAGTAAAAATAAGTTTCAAGACATTCCAAAATCTCAACGTGTAATGATTACAAGTGAGGGTGCTTTTAAATATTTTGCACAACAATACGATGTCACACCCGGCTATATTTGGGAAATTAATACAGAAAATCAAGGTACACCTCAACAAATGAAACAAGCTATTGATTTTGTAAAGAAACATCGTATCTCAAATCTTTTGATTGAAACGAGTGTAAATGATAAAAGTATGCGCAGTCTTAGTGAAGAAACTGAATCCTCTATTTTTGGAAAGGTATATACAGATTCTATTGGCAAAAAGGGCAGTGATGGCGATTCATACTACAAAATGATGGATGCCAACATTAGCACCATTCATAAAAGTATGATTCAAAATAAATAACATCAAAATGAGGCAGCAACCTTTTTCATCATTAAGATTGCTGCCTCACTTATTTTTAATCTTGATCCAAACGTGAATAGATTTTTTTTCGTCTTTTGGCTCGTTTAGCTATTCGCAACTGACGCTGTGTTTCTTTGTCGACGTCATCTTTATTCAAATCTGCGCCTTCAGTATTTGAATGTTTTTGATACATATATGCTCCCGTTCGATAAGCTGCACGTGAAACGAGGTGCCCTCCTACCGGTGACGTGATGTTAATAAATACTAAAGCAAGTAACGTTCGAACGCTAACATATCCTTGTGACACAATAAAATAAATAAATACACCGATTAATGTTAATAAGACTGCTGCCGTAGAGGCTTTTGTCGCAGCGTGAATGCGTAAGAAAACATCTTTAAACCGTACAAGTCCCACTGCGCTGATTAAAGCAATAATACTCCCCGCAAATACAAAGAGGGCCGCAAAAAGTTTAATGATCTCGTTTATTGTTGCCATTAAACACGTTCCCCCTTTCAATGAAGCGAGAAACTGTAATCGAACTTAAAAATGAAATAATTGCAATTAATAAGACAGAGTCCAAAAATGAAAACGTTCCAAATAACAAACTGAGTACACCTACTGTCGACATTAAGATAGCACTCATGGCATCAAATGCAACAACTCTATCTGCAGTGGTAGGTCCTTTAATCAGACGAAATAATACAACAACTAAAGAAATCGCAAACAACACTAGGGCACCTGATAGAAAAAATTGTGTCCAAACCGTTATCATTTCGTCACCTCCACAATGAGTTCCTCATACTGCTTAATACTCTTCAATAAATTTTTACGTTCTTTTTCAGTTAAATCTATCGCATGGATTAAAAATATATTAGGATTACGATCAACACTAATCACAGTAGAACCGGGTGTAATAATGACCATAACTGTTAAAAAGGTAATCGCCCAGTCTGTTTCAAGTTTTGTTTCATACCGTACAAGACCAGGGTCCATCTTATGCGTTCTAAACAAGACATAATTAATAATCGAAAATGTCGCTGTAATTAATTGATAAAGATAAATGACTAAAAATTTGATGGATACCCATATTTTTTTAGGATAAAATTCTTGATCAAAAAACTTATGCAGTAAATAAATGATAATCAGACCTATAATGTATCCTACTACAAATGTTGGGAAACGAAAGGCATCTTCATCTTGAAACAAGACCCATAAAATCGCAATCATCATATTCAAGCCTACCTGTCTCATCTAATGACCCCCTCGTAGCTCTGGATTAACCATTTTCTCATATACTTGTACATCCATGTTCATCTTAGTCGCAAGATCTGTTGCTTTAAAGATAACTGGAGCCATTAGCCCAATTACCAATGTAATAGCGGTTAAAAATAAGACAATTTGTTTACGAATCGGTTTAATAGGCTTATAATCAACGATTGCACCTTTTGAAGCATCTCCGGCATACATATAGAAGAAGATTCGAAACAAACTATACATACCTATAAGGCTTGTTATGATCATCAATACTAAACCTATGTAGTGTTGATGTTCTATTGCACCAAGGAAAATCAATAATTTCCCGGGAAAACCACTAAACGGCGGTACACCACCAATTGCTAATGTTACTACAATAAATGCTACACCTAACCACGGTTCTTTACGTGCCAATCCTTGAAGATAACGATATTGGCGATAACCCGTTGTATAAACAATAATACCAATAATAAAGAATAATAATGCTTTAACAATGATGTCATTCATTAAATAGAAAATCGCTCCATTAATACCGTCTACTGTATTTGTACCTAGACCAAAAACGACAAATCCAATAGACAAAATAACTTGATATGCAGCAATCTTTTTAATATCTCGATATGCTATCGTTCCAACAGCACCTATCACCATCGTAATACATGCCATCATCACAAGGAGCGGTTCTACAACATCTCCACTCTGATTAAATATTAACGTGAAAAATCGTATTAATGCATAAGCACCTACTTTTGTCATTAAAGACGCAAATAACGCTGCAAGCTCTGTATTCAAAACAGCATATGCTTTAGGTAACCACATAAATAATACTAATGCCGCTTTGGAACCAAAAGCAACAATAAAAGACATCGCTACTAAATGAAGTGCTGTCGGATCATCTATTTCTTGAATACGGATAGCAATATGTGTATAGTTTAATGTTCCAACTTGACGATAGAGCATACCAATGCCTACAAGAAAAATCCATGAGCCTAAAACATTTAAGACAACATAGATAATGCTGGCTCTCAATTGCTCAACCGATTGTCCTAGTGTAATCAACACGAAAGACGCAAGGAGCATAATCTCAAACATAACATAGAGATTAAATAAGTCCGATGTTAAAAATGAACCAACAACACCTGTTGTAAGAAATAAAATAAAAGATGGTAAATAATAACGACTTGCTCTTTTTTCACCACGTCCAAAGCCGAATGCTACAATCATAAGCACCACAAAAAACGTTGTAGTAACAAGCAATAAACTCAATGGATCTCCAACATATTGAATACCGAACGGAGCAGGCCAGCCTGAAAAGTCAAGAACAATAGGGGTATGACGTATTACATAAACCAACATACATAGCGATATCACAAATGATACGAATAACACAAATAATGACAAACGTCTCGCTAGCCGCACTTGCCTATTCAGCATCCCCATAATCAATGCACCAATAAGTGGTAAGAGGAGGGGTAAGGCTAATATATTATCATTCATCCTCTTCACCTCCTGTTAATACATCAATCTCATCTTCTTTTGTGACCTTGAATGTACGATATACGAGAACCAGTAAAAATGCTGTAATCGCAAAGCCTATCACAATTGCTGTAAGTACAATTGCCTGAAGTAGTGGGTCTACATAATTTTCATAGCCTGATACAATAAGCGGTTCTTTCTTATCTATTGTGTACTCCCCCATGCTCATAATGATCAAATTGCCTGCATGCGTAAAGATCGCAATACCTATCACAATACGGATTAAGTTTCGTGATAGTACCATATATGTTCCAATAAATACTAAAAATCCTATAACAATAAGTAAGATAATATTCATGATCGCCCTCCACTTAGTGATAGAATCGTTGTGACTACAACACCAACAACAACGAGGACAATCCCTAACTCAAACAGTGTAATTGTAGAGATATGGACCTCTCCAAAATATGGAAAATGAACATACCAGTCTGCTTGATAAAGTACGTTTTTACCAAAAAATACGGGTGTCACTGCCGTAGCTAAGGATACAAAAGCACCTATAATCATGAGTTGTCGAAAATCTATTGGCAGTGCTTCTAAAACTTTTGCAACATCGTAAGCTAAAAACATTAAGATGAATGCAGAACTAATCACAAGACCTGCAATAAAACCACCGCCCGGATTATTATGTCCAGCAAAGAAGAGGTAGAAGCCAAATGTTAAAATGATGAAGACAACTACACGTGTTACAGTTTTTAGCACTAAATCATTCTCTTTCATCTTGACCTCTCCTATCTCTATAATTAAGCAATGTATAAATACCTAAACCTGCAATAATTAATACCAGTCCTTCTGCCATTGTATCTAGTGCTCGGAAATCACCTAAAATAGCATTCACAATATTTTTACCACCTGATTTTTCATAAGCATCGTGATAGTAAACTGAGATGGTTTCTAGCGCATCAGCTTGCTGAACCATAAAAATCAAACTTATAACTGTTAATGCAGTCATCAATGAAATTATAATTTTGACGGATTCTCGTTTTATATTAAACTGTCCTCTTGGAATATTAGGAAGTCTTGAAAAACTTACGATAAATAGTACAGTTGTAATGGTTTCTGTTACAAGTTGTGTTAATGCCAAATCCGGTGCACGCATTAAAATGAAAAACAACGTCACAGCATAACCTATACCACCTGTTAAGATGACCATCGTCAATCTTTGTCGAATGAAGATAAGTGCTACTCCAATAACAACAACAGTTATAAGTAATAAAACGTGAAAAATATGATAATCCGTTACTTCGATTCGGTACAGCTCTGGTATGCCTACGCGACTCAGTGCATAAAGGTTAATCACAAAATAAATAATAAAAGTAACGATAATATACGAATTAAGTCGATTATTCATTAATGTACGTAATCCCCATCCTGAATATGACTCAATCGAACGACATGAATTATCGAACAATCTAGGTATAGACCATTTATTTTCTTTAATAGAAAAATAGCGTGATAAATCTAAGCGCATTAATACAATAAGTCCAATCATAATGACAATACTGCTGAGTATCAACGGTAAATTAATGCCATGCCATACAGCTAAATGTGGTGCAAATTGTACGACCTTTTCATTTGCCACAACACTTGTAAAGGCGGGTTTAATTAAGTTTTCACCTATCCAGTCAGGAACTACAAATATAATAGGTAATAAAGCCGCTAATACAACTGCAGGTAAAATAAATAACTTAGGTTCATGTAAGTGTTGCTTAGTCTGACCTTCTCCAAAAAATGTTGCTTTAATCATATGCAATGCATACACAAAAGTGAAAATACTTGCTATAACTCCAATCACAGCAATGATCACCGTAATCATTTTGTTGAATGCACTTAATTCGTAAGCATGCACGAGGCTATCAAAAAACATTTCTTTACTAATAAAGCCATTAAGTAGTGGCACACCTGCCATTGATAATGATGCCATCAACATCACTACCATTGTGAGGGGTAAGTGACGCTTTAGACCACCTAAATAGCGAATATCCCTTGTACCTGTTTCATGATCAATCAACCCTACTCCCATAAACAATGCACCTTTAAACAATGCATGATTGAACAAATGGAAAATAGCAGCAAAGAGTACAAAAGCATAGGCTTCCGCCATTCCATCATGCGTTACCTTAGCTATGCCTCCACCTAAACCAACCATAGACATAATCATTCCAAGTTGACTAATTGTCGAATATGCTAAAATTCCCTTTAAGTCTACTTGTCGAATTGCCGTAAACGAACCATATATCATTGTAATCAGTCCAACAAACGTTACAGTATACGTATAAAAATCACTATATCCTAAGATAGGTGTAAAGCGTAAAAGAAGAAATATACCTGCTTTTACCATCGTAGCAGAGTGTAAATACGCACTTACGGGTGTAGGTGCTGCCATTGCTTTAGGTAGCCAAAAGTGGAATGGCCATTGCGCTGATTTTGTAAAAGCACCTAATAACAACATCACCACAATTGGAATAAAGAGTGGATGAGTCGCAATATCTTCGCGAAGTGCTATCTGTTGAGTGATCGTGTTTGTTCCTGTTACAACATATAGCATAATAAAGCCAACAAGCATAGCTAATCCACCAAATACGGTTACCATAAACGATGTCATGGCTCCCTGTTGACTTTCTGAGCGGTCATACCAATAACTAATTAATAAAAATGACGAAACACTTGTTAACTCCCAGAAGATATAAAGTATAATTGTATTATCAGACAATACAATGCCAATCATACTGAACATAAATAGAATAAGATAACAAAAAAATCGAGGTAAATCATCTTTTTCATATGATAAATACTGCGTTGCATAAAAGAAGACAGCAACACCAATCAATGAAATAAGCAATGTGAAAAATAAGCTCAAACCATCGAGGCGTAGTACTAAGTTAATATCATAAGCGGGTAACCATTGATAAACTTCCGTCACATACTGATGGTTGAGTACTTTAGGAATGTGATAAATAAAAACAGCTGAGGATACGAGTGGCGCAAGCAATGCAACATAGCCAGGTAACCGTTTTGTATTCCATTTCATCATCATTACAAGCACTAACATAATCGCAAGTAATGTAATGAGTAGACTAATAAACATATTTAAGCCTCCTTTTTCCTTTTATAAATCAAGAGCAATTATCGTATTTATAGCTTTTCTGTCTACTCCGATAAATTTCCAGGTTTCTTGGACTGTTTGATGTCCTAAATATTTCTGAATCGTTGTAATAGATATACCAGAGCGATATGTATGATATGCAAATGTTTTGCGCAATGTCGTTAACCCTATGTGTGGGATACCGAGATGAACCGCCGCTGCATGTATAATGCGATAAGCTTGTTGCCGACTCAATCCCTTCTTCGTCCTTTTAGATTGGAACAATAAATCTTCCACTTCTAAATGTTCTGCAACAATATATGCTTTTAGTTCTTCACGTAACCTCTCAGGTAATACCACACAGATACCTTGAGTTTCACAAGTTTTCCAACCTACTACTATATCATAAGCCTCATCCAATACGTCATACACAGTTAAATTCAACAGTACATTCAATTTAACGCCTGTATGAATAGCAAGTTTAAATAATAGATAATCACGCATTGATTGGGTTCTTAAAAACATATACATTTTCTGAATATCTTCTCTCTCTCTTATCGGATCCACACAATTCATATTATTCACCCTAGTCATATGTTTCTCATACAATAATATAATATATTTAAGTTACATGAAAGGTTTTTTTCTTATTCTCTGTCTATTGTTTTTTGCAACTTTTCACACCTTCAAATAACAACGCTATTGATCAGGAAAAAATTTTAAAAAACATTTGACTCACCTGTCCCTTTTTCATTCTAAATTTCGATATATAGTATGAAGGGAGGTGACAAACAATGACTGCTACGAAACTTTCAATTATTTTGACACAAAATATTGTTACATCAGAAGGTAAAGTAACAAAGGCCACACGCAAAATTAACAACTTGAAGCCAAGTGCTAACAAAGCGGATATTCAAGTATTTGCCGAAACGATTGAAGCACTTACAGGTGAAAATTACGACACTATTGAAATTGTAAAAACAGAAGCCATAAACGAATAGTAAAGGAGTCCGATAAGATATGAATTCAAAAACATTAGATATTATTTTTGAAACAGAGCAACAAAAAGAAGTCAAACTCACGCTTCCCAAAATCAAACAACTTATTACAAAAGAGCTGGTCATTGCACAAGTAGAAAAAATCATTCAATCCAAAATTTTGTACACGCCCTCTGGTCACTTAGTCATACGTGCAAAACACGCACAAGTCACTGATAAAACAACAACTATACTTTTTTAAAATACCGCAGCCGCACCAAATTTATGGGCGGCTGCTTTTTCTGTGTATCAAAAATGCTTGAACCATAAGCAAGATAAAAATGGATTAACATAAATTAAGTAATAAGATATCTATCTATTTCAAGCTAGGTACGCTGAAATACAAAAGCTTTCCGTCCTGATACTTTACTTTTAGCTTCGTTGCGGTCTAAATCTAACTTCATCACCGTAGAACACTTTACGCTTACCAAGTTTTTCACATATCGCATATTTTTCATATAACTCTATTACTCTGGCTAGCGTTTTATAAGATTTCGCTGTATTTAATACTTCTACATATTGCCCAATCGCTATATTAGACGTTTTTTTAACATTTACAAAAAACATTTGTTCATCCATAACACGTACAATTTCATGTTGATGCATACAATCACCACACTTTTTAGAGTATCTCTTATATTCATAACCTTTTAAGTATTTTGGAACTTAATGCGTAATTTCATTCACTTTGAAACGATCTTCATATATCCCCATCTATTATATTACATGAGTAATTCATCGTTTGGGGTATAAAAACTTAATCCATATCCTTTTAATCTACTTCATATTCACACATGGTCAAACCCGTAATGGTCATCTCCTCCATGTTTCAAATATAAGGGACACCTCTAATATATCAATATTAACAAAGTATGTTATTACGCTTGTACTTGCCTATTCATACCTTGTTTGTATAATAGAAATACTCCATCATAAAAGAGGTGTTTACAATGAATATGACTAAAAAAATCTCCCTATCTTTTATTGCTCTGCTCTTCCTAATCGCACTCCTATTTGTCACCTATTTCTTCTTTCGTAACAATACGCCGTCTTCACCTGCAACGATTCAAGCAGACTTAACATTCCCTTACAAAACGACCGGTATTGTGCAATCGGACTATAGCTATTTTGTGACCTATGAACCTAAATATGGATATGTACAAGAAATTCATGTCAAGGAGGGGCAAGTTGTCACACCTGAAACACCTCTTCTAACTTATTATAACCCTCTCAAAATACCAGAAATCAACGCACTATCAACACTTATCTCACGACCTCTCTCTTCTCAACAAGCACACAAATTGACCTACGAACTTTTAAAACTAAAAAGTCAACTCTATACAACAATCGAAACACCTGTATTTGGAATCGTGCGTTTGCATGAAATTGTACCTTCTAAAAAAGATTCAATTGTATTAGAAATCCAATCTAAAACACAATGTATTATTACACGGATACCCACGGATATGTATTCTAAATTACAAAAACAACGCACTGTAACAATCATTAATAATAGCTCTAAAGAAAGTGTGAAAGGTCATATTAAAGTACTATTTCATCGCCCTTTAGACCCTATTTCCAACAACTATTCTCCTCGACATTTTGCACGAATTAAAACAACAAAAAAGTATCCAATCGGTACATCATTGACCGTCTATTTAGGGCACCCTCAAATGATCTTACCTGCTGACATTTTGTTTGATAAAAATTCTATCATAATCCAAAAAAACAAGAAATACGTTAAAAGAATAATAAATTATGATAGAATAAATGAGCAACTTATAATAAAAAGCGGGATATTTGTTGGCGAAAAAGTTGTCCGAAACCCTAATAAAACTGTATTAAAAACGAATTAGCACTAGACAAAAATATCTAAGTATTTTTCTTATTTTTTAATACAGTATAAATAATATCTTACTTTATTTATACTAAATTCCACTTACATCTTCTGCATAAAACTTCATGTTCTATAAAATCAATCTATTATATTATTAAAATGATAGTGCTAAATAACAAAACATAAACAGTATCATTTCAGACAATACTATCAGCTTATGGACATCGCCTATCATAAATCATAATTATTTAAAATATAATGTATTATTAAGTTCATTCAAAACTTTACCAATATAATAGCAATATTTTAAGTTTTTTATGTTTTTATGAATATAACAAAACAAATTTGCTATAATATGTGATGGAAAAATGACATTTCATCTATATTATAAGCATACTCGAATGTATAAGTGAAAGCTATTTTACCGATGCATTAATGGGAGGTTATCGAAATGACTGTGTCAAAAATCAAGAACTGCTTTGAACTTTTATCAATGGTAACATATGCTGACAGACTTAAAAGCATGATAAAAAAGGAATTCAAAATTACCTTTGAGGAGTTTGCTGTACTTACACATCTAAGTTATCAAATTGAAGCTGAATATTATTTAAAAGATATTATCAATAATTTAAACTACAAACAACCTCAAGTTGTCAAAGCAGTTAAAAACCTATCACAAAATGGGTATTTTAACAAACGTCGCAATGAGCAAGATGAACGAACTGTATTAATTTTAGTCGATGATACACAACGAAAAAAAATAGATGCTTTATTGGAACGTGTTAATACTAAAATTAAAGAAACGACAATCAAACCACAATAAACATAATAAAGCCATGTTCTGAAGCATATTTAAACTCAGAACATGGCTATTTATTATGCAGCATGAATTAGCGTGTTTTACGCGAAGAAAATTCAATAATATAAACAATAAACATTACAAGCAATACAATCCATAATGCCATTGAAATGTATTGTGCGACCTGTGTATAAGGTATCATTACATCAATTGTTTTTTGTATGAACAGTAACCCTATACCCATATATTCAAAATAACTACGATACAAACCATAGAGCGTAGCAATAACACCTAGAATAGCAATTGTCATATGTGCATAGCGTGTAACAATGAATATCCCTAGTGTTACATCAAATGTATGCATTACAATTAAAATAAATGCAATAATAGCAAGTAGAATACCCAAATACCGCTCTATCTTATTGTGATATAAATACGTTTTGCGTGTAATACGTCCATAAACAACAATAGATAATGGCAATATCACAACAATGTAAATCATAGATAATCCTGTTGCCGCACCGAATTGAACAAGTTGTTTATCATACAAATAAGAAAGAAGCACAAAATTAAGAATAAAAAATATAATAGTATTGAATTGCATTATATATATGTTTTTTTGAATGGTTAAAATAATTTCAGCTGGTGATTTTTGACGATACTCAATATAATCCATATCTTGTTTTTCTGATTTTTGAATATCTTTTCTTAGACTTTCTTCAACATCATCTCTTACCTTTAATGCGATGCCTTTATGCTCTAAATAATCCGCTACATTTTCTAGTAGGATGCGATCATTTGTTCTCATAAACGCCCTCCATCTTATGTTTTCCTATTTATATTCACTGTACATCAATGTATGATTTCATATTGAACTAAGATGACAAAGGCTTTAACTTAACCATTAGCATCTGACTTTATACTAACAATTTTTTGAGGCAATTCCCTTTGCTATAAGCGAAACAGTAAAGTATGCGTAATGATTAAATGTTCCATCCATACCACAACATAAAACTATGCCTCTATATCAATGCGGTAGAGTTTTAATTTCTTATCTTTTGGTTGTTTTGTTGTAAATTGATAAGAAACTTTGCCATCAACAATATAACCTGTATTTCCTGTAATATTGTTATAATGCTCACGCTGAATCGCATTTGAACTTAAATGTTTTTGAACGGTACGATAAGATGGACCCGTAGGCTCATTATAGCTCATTGAAATACGTATGACTTTGGCATTCGCTTTATCGTGATTGGCTGTAATACGTAAAAGTCCTTGCTCCGTATGATATTCATAATATTGCTCATCACTGTATGTCGCCATCGTATGAATACCTTGTCCTTTTTCTTTAAAAACATCCTTCATGCTTTGCCCTATTTCAACGCCCTCGACCACTTGATCGCCTGCTTGAAGTGCCTTAACTGATTGAATCGAATTGCCTGTCATTGCCTGAGCAGTTGTTGGACATATCAATATAAGTCCCGCTATCAAGAATAAACTGACGAACTTTTTCATAAAGCAAACACTCCTATTCACTTTTATTACATATGAACAGTATAACTTAAATGTCAAAATAATAACAGTGAGATTACAAAAAGGTTACAAGTGCATATGGTGTGTTGTCTTATGCATAAATGCCTTCACCACTTTAAGAAAGTATTCTTTTTCTTCAACAAATGGATACACACCTGACTTCTTAAACACTTCATACTCTGCATTAGGTAACATATCCGCAACATCTTTAGATTCTAATGGCGTAACTCGTCTGTTTGCCTGACCCGCAATAACAAGCGTGCGAACATGGATATCAGGGAGCAACAATGCGACATTTGTATGTAAAAAAGCATTGTCTACAGCCGCTCTTTCATAATCTGTTAGTAAGGCTGATGAATCATTTACAGTTTTTAAAAACTTTCGTACTTTTCGATTAGAATAATATAAATGTTTATCTAAAAATTTCTCTTGTTCCGAATCATCCCAAGTACGGATTTTTTCAGCGTATTTTCTAAACAGGCGATCATGTGGCAATGTATCGTCTTGAACTGTCGGATTAATTAAGATAAGTTCTTTTACCATATTAGGTTGTCTTGCTGCTAAATCAAGAGCAATGGAACTTCCCAATTCATTTGCAATAACAGTTGCACTGTCAATATATAAAAAGTCCATCAGTTCTTTAACATCTTGACTAAACTGCTGAAATGTAATTTTCAAAGACTTATCAGAGTATCCGTGTCCACGCATATCAATCAAAATCACTTGAAAATAACGTGACAACCTCTGTGCTATTGTTTCAAATACAGTATGGTTCATATAAATGGAATGAATCATTACGATAGGGTAACCATTGCCCATCGATCGATAATTAATTGCCGTTCCATCTGAAGTTCTAAAAAGTTGCATTATTTTGTACCCCCTTCGGTATATGTAATATATCTAATAATTGTTCGAGTGATGTAATTTCATAATCCATTTCAGATTCAAGAGGTGCTAAGTCATTATCATACTGTTCATGACGATACCATACGCTGACCATATCCATCGCATGTGCTGGTGCAACATCATTTAACGCATCATCACCAACATATAAAACTTCTTGTGGTGTGACTTCAAGTTTCTCAATAATGTCTTCATAAATTCGAGGGTGTGGCTTACGATATCCGACCGTTTCAGAAGTAGACATATGATTGATATAATCTTCAATTCCTAACGCGTACACACGATGTTGCTTGATTTTTGATTTACCATTTGCAATAACACCTAATTTGTAACCTGCTTGATGTAATTTTTTTAACGTATAATGTGTATCATGAAACGGAAAAACATAACGGTAAAAATGCATCTCAAAATCATGGAATAAGTCTTTCCAACTCAAACGATCAATATTAAATTGTTTAATTATCTCTTTATAGAGGTCTGGCTTATCATGGTCTTCATCGTCATCAAGTTCAATAAACTTTTTTCGATAATCTGCTGCTTGTACGCGTACCAAATAATCATGAAAACGTTCATATTGTTCTTCTATAAATTTGTCTCGAGACTTCTCTCGATCTAGCAGTGTACCTTCCAAATCAAATATAATTGCTTTAATTTTTGATAAATCCATTTTACTAACCCCATTATTTTTATTGAAAATTTATACGCTTACTATGAGTCGATCGTCTGTCGCCGCTCAACCATCATCAAGTAAAACATCATCGGAATACCCAATAGTGCGAGTACAATACTCGCTGGAAGTTGAACAGGCGCTAACAATTGAGCACCTATCACATCTGCCAACACCATTACTGTACCACCAATAATCAAGTTAAGCACCATCCTATATACCAGTGTACCTTTCGTAACACGTTGTACGAATTGGGGGACAACCATTCCGATAAAACCTATCACACCGACATAGCCAACAATGACTGTTGCTAATAACGTAGCAAGGAGTAATACAATTAACGACAACGTTTGTACACGTAAACCTAATGCGATACCAGACCAATGATTAACCTGTAACAATTTGATACGTGCCGCTAACAAAAATAAGATACTTGTTACAACAATGAGTACAATACTAATACATAAAACTTCTCGATACTCGGCAGACGAAAAGCCTCCAAACATATATCCTACTATATTCTGCATCCGATTAGGGTTGAATTGTATCAGTAAAAATAAGCCCGCATTTAATAATGCACCTATCATAATACCTGCTAGTATTAGAGACTGCGTTGGATAACCCGACGATAACATATGTGCAAGTACTATAACGATCATCAGTGAGATCAGACCACAAAACATTGCGACTGGTGCAACCCATAAAAAGGATAAACCACTAAAGATCGCAATAGCTGCTCCCAATGTTGCGCCATTGGCTAAACCTAATGTAAAACTATCTGCCAGAGGATTGTTAAGAATAAGCTGATACATTTGCCCGGCTAATGTTAACCCCATGCCTGCAAATAGTGCTAGTAATGTACGGGGGAGACGGACTTGCCATATTAATGTTGGTGCTAAGGAATCATTCCAAGTGAGCTGACTTAATAAACTGTAACAACATACCGCTATCAAAAAAAGGCTCCATACACTTAATGTTATGAAGCCCCTCCATTTACTATTCATCATAAATCGCATCTCTCAAACGTTTAAGTCCGTCATCTAAACGTGGACCAGGGCGTGATAGTAAGTCATCATTTAATGCTTTTACTTGTTTGTCCTTCACAGCTGTGACATCTTCCAAGCCACTACGTTGAGACACTAACTGTTGATATTCTTGAGTTGTTGTACCAGATGTTGTAATCATGACATCAGGGTTTTTCTTAATAATTTGTTCTTTCGTTACTTTAGGCCAACCTGACGTATCAGCAAACACATTTTTTGCTTTAAGTTGATACAACATGTCGTTCATAAATGTATCATTTCCTGTTGTATATATTTCTGGTTCTGAGGCGATTTCAACAAAAACTTTCGGTGTGCTTTTTTGTTTAGGTACACTGTCAATAACATCTTGAATATTAGATTTTGTGTCCTGAACTAAGGTCTTCGCCTCTTTATCTCTACCTGTAACTTCCCCTACTTGTTCGAATGTTTTATACATATCATTGATTGTATGTGCATCTTTAATGTACACCACTTTAATGCCACTCTTTTCAAGCCCTTCTAGCACCTTACCTTGCGATGCACGCTGTGTTTCATGTGCTAAAATCAAGTCTGGTTGCACCTTGATCAATGCCTCTTTATTTAAATTCATAGCATCAAACTGTTCTTTATTCTTCACTTCTTTTGGATAATCATCTACCGTTGATACCCCTACGACCTTATCGCCCAAACCGAGTTCATACAAGATTTCTGTATTACTCGGCATAAGAGAGACAATTCGATTCGGTACTTTGTTAGATGTTTTTCCCGTCTTATTTGACTCATTTGCTTGAAAGTTACACCCTACTAATGCAAATACAGCAAGTATTGTGAGTACAACAATATGTTTCCACTTCATCTCCTACACCTCAATCGAATATCCTTCACATGAATACAGGTATAAATGCTTATTGCACTATAATCATATACCTATTCAATGCCCTTTTAGCATACTACTACATATTTTCAGGTGCTGATACCCCTACTAAACGCAGTGCATTGCGCAATGTAATACGAACTGCATCAATTAATGCAAGATGTGCGACTGTTTTGTCAACATCTTCTGTTAATACTTTTTCTGCATTATAAAACTTATGAAAATGTGCAGCTAAATCTTGAATGTAGTTCGTAACACGATGTGGTGCACGTGCTTCCGCGGCACCTTCAATCATCATTTCAAACTCTGCTACTTTTTTCAATAATTCGATCGCTTTATCATTAACAATCGTATTGTAATTACCTTTTGTTGTGACTTTATAGCCTTGTTCCTCTGCTTGACGTAAAATTGAACAAATACGCGCATGTGCATATTGCGCATAGTAAACAGGGTTGTCTTGTGACTGTGACTTTGCTAAAGCCATATCAAAATCAAAGTGTGTATCCGGGCTACGCATTGCTAAGAAATAACGTGCAGCATCTACACCTACTTCATCCATAATTTCACGTAATGTAATTGCATTTCCTGTACGTTTACTCATTTTGACTTCAACACCATCTTGCATAAGACGTACAAGCTGCATAATTTGAATCTCTAGACGACTGCTATCCACACCAAATGTCTCCAAAGAGGCTTTAATACGGTTAATATAACCATGGTGGTCTGCTCCGAAAAGATTAATTAGTTTGTCATTGCCACGTTGGATTTTATCGTAGTGGTATGCAATGTCTGGTAAAAAATACGTGTAGGTCCCATCCTTCTTAATTAATACACGATCTTTATCGTCTTTAAAGTCTGTTGTGCGCAACCACGTCGCACCGTCTTTCTGATATGTATATCCTAAATCTTGCATTTTTTGTAACACAGCTTGGATATCACCTTTTTCATACAGACTTGTTTCACTAAACCAATGATCAAAATGTGTATTAAAGTCTGATAGATCTTGACGTAACTTTTTCATTTCATAGTCTACGCCCAATTTACGGAATACTTCGATGCGCTCCGTTTCAGGCATTTTTTGTAATTCTGGACGTGTCGTCGCCAAATCTTGACCAATATTAATAATATCTTTT
Source organism: Staphylococcus sp. 17KM0847 (assembly GCF_013463155.1). Taxonomy (NCBI): domain Bacteria; kingdom Bacillati; phylum Bacillota; class Bacilli; order Caryophanales; family Staphylococcaceae; genus Staphylococcus; species Staphylococcus xeri. The sequence goes on along the minus strand of NZ_CP040781.1, from coordinate 237,426 downwards.
CCATGATAACCATCTTCAGGCATAGCAATATCTTCACCAAGTGCTTGTAAATAACGTGCTTCAATAGACTTAGCTAGATTTGTAATCTGGTTGCCTGCATCATTAATGTAATACTCACGTGTTACATCATACCCAGCAGCCTCCAAAATATTACTTAATGTATCACCTACTGCTGCGTTACGTGCATGACCGATATGTAAATCTCCAGTTGGATTCGCTGAAACATATTCTACAAGTATTTTCTCATTCTTAGGTGTTTCTGCATATCCAAATTTTTCATTTTGAGTTAATACATCATCAATAACAACATGTAAATAACTAGGGTCTAAATAAAAATTGATAAAACCCGGTCCAGCAATATCTACCGCTTTGACATGTGCTGCTTCTGTGTTTAAGTTGTCCACAATCAATTGAGCAATATCACGTGGATTACGCTTTGCCACTTTTGTTAATACCATTGCAATATTTGTTGAATAATCTCCATTTTGTACATCTTTTGGGATTTCAATCTTAATATTTGGCACTTCATCCGCCAATTCTGCTTGTTTAATGCTCTTTTCAATTTCTTTAATTAACGTCTGCTTAACTTGATCTATAACGTTCATGCTAACACTCCTTGTATGTCAGTTCATATTGGTAAGTACCTATTAAGTGATTCTCTTGGTAAAGTTTATAGTGTATTTTCAGCTTACCGCCTTCAGGTGTCACAAAATGTAAAACACGTAATGTACGAACAGTAAAAACCATTTTCCCTTCAGCAATATGATAATATGTTATCGTATCTTGCCCTTCTACAAAATGCAATGTCATATTCACATCACCTTTGCGTATAATTTTCACGTCGGCATCTGTTATTTTTACTGTGACATGTGTTGTACGCGCTTCGTCACTCGTTTCATCATAGCGAATAAATGACGCATTTTTATTGATGTGTATACCTTGTGTTTGATGGTTAAAGTGGTTCTTAGTATCACCTTGCTTTACAGTTTGATGTACCTGAACCTTTACATGTTGTTCCACAGCGTCAGCCACCTTACATTTAATAAATAATACAAGTCATTATAACATACTCTTTCTATAAAAAAGCGTCAATCCCTGAAGCGAACAATCTACCGTTATATTTCGATATTCCAGTAGATATGTATCTATATTTTAAGGGCTAAAGACATATGCTTATGTCTTTGCCCTATTGTATACTACATACTTATTCTTCTGATTCTAAAGATTGGTGCAATATTTCACTTGAATTACGCCACATTTCTGCATTATGCTGCTTTAAAAATTGCGCTAAAATACGTTTATTATCTGCTCCAATATGGTCTACAATCACACGATGCTTCATCGATTTATCCATCATATTGACATGTTCAGGCATACTTTTAAAGCCACGTCGAATTTTTTTGTTTACAAGTAGGTATGCGGCCGTGAGTCCTGCATAATAAGGTCCTTGTTCCCCTCTCTCCGTCGTAACCCAACATAACCAATATGCCTTAGCGCCTTCGACATCAACGGTTTCTTTCTCCGTAATCCACTTCACACCTTTTTCAACTTCTGCACGTGCATGCATTGCTCCAATATCAATAAATGCTTCTTGTGCATCAATATCAATAAATACCGGTGCAATATTGTCTAAACTAATCGCTCCAATATTCGTTCCTCTATGTCCATCGAGTGGGTCATTTTTGATGATATTAAAATTAAAGCCCTTTTTCTGTGCCACTACGAAACCTCCATTCAAAACCTTGGCTCTCTTACAACATGCCATATTATTTGAGTTCATTCAATAAATTAATAATTGTCCCTTTAAGTTGAGGGTCTTGAATATTAAGAATACGTTCTTTCGGATAATATAACTTATAATCTTGACGTTTGATACCTGTAATACTTGAAATAATGCGTGATTGACTGCTTATTTCTCTAATATCTCCATTTGCTTGTAATAGATGAATCGGTCGACGATCTGAACCGGGACGATCATAATCATATGGTAAATCCGAAAAGGAATCACTGACAAAATAGTAATCTGGATCTATACCCGCTTGCGTAAATAAATCTTTTAGTTCTGCTTGCGTGAGATAACCATCATCAAACGGTAGATATTTAAATAAATCCCTATGTATAAAACGTCTTGAAAGATCACTTAAAATAAAATCCTTTTCATGCATCCACTCCTTCAAGTAAAACATAACATCTGTCTCATCCAATCGCACATATTCTTCTACTGTTGCACGATTTTCAAAAAATGGTACGAAGTCACGTGGTGCAACTTTAAATGCATAACCTTGTTCATATAAATATTTTGCTCTCATAAAACAGTTATTGAGCAGGACCTCTCCTCCTCGACTTACAGGATGAAAATATACCTGCCAATACATCTGATAACGACTCATAATAAAACTTTCAACTGCATGCATCCCGCTTTCCTTGATTAAAACTTCATCTCGAGAAGGTCGCATCAAGCGTAATATACGTTCCATATCAAATGCACCATACGACACACCCGTAAAGTAAGCATCTCGTTGTAAATAGTCCATTCGGTCTGCATCTATCTGCGATGAAATCATTGAAATCACAAGTTTATTATGATGTGTTTTATTAATCACTTCTGCAACTTCTTTTGGAAATGATGGTGAAACGCGTTTAAGCACTTGATTCACTTCAGTATTGCCTGTAATAATCGCTTGTGTAAACGCTTCATGATCCGTTCCAAATATTTTCTCAAAGCTATGAGAAAATGGGCCGTGCCCTAAATCATGTAACAATGCTGCACACATTGCAAGTGGTCGATCTTCATTATGCCAAGCCTCACGCCCTCTAAATGTTTCATCAATCATGCGCCTTACAATCTCATAAACACCTAGTGAATGACCGAAACGGCTATGCTCTGCCGTATGAAAAGCAAGATTCAAAGTTCCGAGTTGTTTAATGCGTCTCAATCGCTGAAATTCTTTTGTTTTGATCAAGTCCCAAATCAGCTGATCTTGGACATGAACATAGCGATGTATCGGATCTTTAAATACCTTTTCTTCAGGTAGCTTGTGATTGGCATAAGATGTTACTACCACTAGACATTCCTCCTCAATAGCCATTTAGACTAATACTTTTTTCATCAATGCAAGAGACATCGTTTCTCCGTACATGATATGTTCATATGTACGAACGACCTCAAAGCCTTCACGTTCGTAAAACGATACACCCTTTTCATTATGTTTATCCACTTCTAAATAAACAGTGTCATATTGACCTTTATAGTATTCAAGTCCTTTTTCCAACAATAAACGTCCATACCCTTTGTTTTGTGAATGCGGTCGAACATAATGTGCCGCTAAATAAAGTTCACTACCTTGGATAAAATTCGCAAAACCGACAACCATATCGTCTTCTATGGCTACTAAAAAAAGTTGTTCTTTTAGTCTTTTTAAGAGATGTGTCTCGTTATATGAAGCTGCTAGTAAGTCATTAACCGTACTTGCGGCATATATATTTAAATAAGTATTATACCAAGCCTTTGTGGCAACATCACGAATGCCAATAACATCTTCGGGTGTCGCAATTCTCACTTCATATGTCATAGTCTTCGCTCCTCATATGCTTTGTTGAATACCTTTCATTATACCACAAGTTTTATTTATAAATCGCTTTATTTTGCCTCTCCCACAGCATCTAAAGTGTATTGTTCATTCCAACGTGTCGCTTCCTTAATCGCATAACTATCTTTAAAAATATCTCCCGCTTCTTCTACACAGCCAATTAAATAATCTTGTAAGTGACCACCTAAAGACTGTAAACTATATTCAACTTGCTGTACACAAGGCAAAGCTTTAATTCGCGGACTATCTTCACCAATTAAAATGAGTCGAAAATTAATATCTGCCATGCGTTCTTTAGCACTCTGAAACGATGGGCTTTCCAGTGCTTCAGACCACATTCCGATAAACTCATGTAATGATGCACTCATACTATACCAACATACTGGTGATACCAAAAGCACTGTATGACTCTCCAACACTTGTGAAACAGCTTGTTGACATACCGTATTATCTTGATACGTCATATCACTTATTTGTTTATCTCGTAATGATGCGTTATCCACTATTTTCTCTAAATTCAACCATCTATAATCATGTCCACGTAATACTTGTTCTGTCAAAGCTACTGTATTTTCTTGTTCTTGACATCCTCCAAATAATACTGTAATCATAGAAAACATCCCTTTTTATCTTTATTATAGTCACTTTATTCCCATATTACCCACACATTATTCATAAAATATATGATTCACCAAATAATGTAAAAAGCCGAACTCATAACAATGAATTCGGCTCACTAACTGTTTATTTGTTTTTGAACACGTTATTACCGTTGACGCTTAGCAAGTTTTTCTTTCAACTTTCGATCTTGCTCTTCTTTGCGACGTTTGCGTTCTTCATTACGCTTTCTCAGGCGTTCCTCTTCTTCCGGATCACGTGGTTTTTGTAACTGTTTTTCAACTTTTTCCATAAGTTCTTCTTCAGTGAGTGCAGCAAGTGGACGGTTATTAACAAATGCAAATGTTTTACGTCTCCCTGGCCCGCAGTATGATTGACAACCTATTTCTATTTCAGCATCAGGGTCCAACTTTTTCAACTTGTTCGTGACACTTTTTACATTAACTGCTTGACAATCATCACAAACCATGAATTTATTTTTCACCTAACTCCACCTCTCTTAGCCTAATAACTCTAATCATTTTACTCTTTTTTGAGTTTTTTTCAAGGTTTTCACTCGATGACTAGACGTATAGAAAGCATACGAAGTGTATCACATTGTAATCAGTGTCTTCTTATTTATGTAATGGAATACTTTGTGTAATATCTATACCTAAAACAGGCGGTAAAACAAAATAGACAACCAGAATAATCACAACAATACTGATTAAATTCATTATAAAACCTTTAACTGCCATCTCTTTAATTTGTATCTTACCCGTTCCGAAAACAATGGCATTGGGTGGCGTTCCTACGGGTAACATGTACGCACAGTTTGCTGCCATTGCTGCAGGTGCCATCAACAACAATGGATGTACATTAATAGCTACTGATAATGTTGCTAAAATAGGTAAAATCATTGTTGCAGTCGCCGTATTTGATGTAATCTCCGTTAAAAAAAGAATAAACACAGTAATAACAATCACAATAATAATGGGGCTGACACCTTTAAGTAGCGTCATTTGTGTCCCCAGCCATGCTGCTAATCCACTTTCTTGAATACCTTTTGCTAGAGCTAGACCCCCGCCAAAGAGCAATAGTACGCCCCATGGCAATTCTTTGGCTACCGACCAATCTAAAATACGTTTATGATGATCTTTAGCCGGAATTAAGAACAACAATATCGATACAAACATGGCAATCGTACCATCAGCAATCAATTCAGTAAATTGCCACTTTGATAATAAAAATTCACGTGATATCCATAAAAATGATGCAAGTACAAAAATACAAAAAACAACTTTTTCTTCATATTTTACCTGACCTAATGAAGTGAGCTTATCTTCAATTACTTTTTTTCCACCCGGCAATGTCTTCATATCATGACGAAATGCAATAAACTTAAAATATAGCCACGCTAAAAAAATAAGTAAGATAACTGTCGGCACGCCAATAATCATCCACTTTGCAAAACTGAGTTCTTCACCAAAATTTGTAGCATACTGTCCTTTCAAAATAATAAGTGGCGGTGTTCCAATTAATGTTCCTAACCCACCAATTGTTCCAGCATAACCAATACCTAGAACAAGTGAGCGTTCAAACTTCATAATACTACTATCATCTTGATGATCTTCTTTCAATGCGTATGCTTCTTTAATAATTGCAAGTCCAATCGGTATCATAATCATTACAGCAGCCGTGTTAGATACAAACATCGATAAGCCACTTGTTGCTACCATAAATCCCAGTAGAATACGCCCTGTACTTGTCCCAATATTATTAATAATTGTTAATGCAATACGCGTATGCAAATCCCATCTCTCCATTGCAACAGCTAAAATAAAGCCACCTAAAAACAGATAAATAATATCGTTACCATATTGTGCAGATACCGTTGCACTATCCATAACATGACCCAGTGGCATTAGGATTAACGGTAGCAAACTTGTCGCCGGAATTGGAATAGCTTCTGTAATCCACCATACGGCAATCCATGCTGTAATCGCTAAAACATATAACCCTTTAAAACTTAAATCATCTGGGCGTACAAATAACAAAATCAACGCAAACAGTAAAGGTCCTAAAACCAATCCTATTAGCTGTGATAATGTATATGATGGATCTTTCTTTTTAACTGTAAAAAACGTCAATAAACGTGATTCTTTTGGATTTGTCATGTGAGTCCCCCCTTGCTAACTTTCCCTTACAACACCATAAAACATAACACATTTTTAAATAGTATATCACATTAAAACGTTATTATGATATATACTTTCACAATATTCTTGCCTTCAAATGATACAAATAACCTCCTATATGCTATAACTTCTTCTTATCATGGCATAAAAATACGGAGCAATCATATACGAGATATGACCACTCCGCACTCAGTAACCCCAAATAATACACATACACTTCAAGCTTGTGATACGCTATTTTTGATTTATTTCAAAAAACGAGATACACCTCTTATTTTTGAGCGTTTTTAGGTTTAATAATTGCAATGGGCTTGCGGATAAACGATTTTGAAATTTGATCAGACATTAATAAGCCAACAGCAATAGCACCAGCAATTAATGTAGCACGCACAAAAATATCACTTGCTTCATTAAATTCTAATGTAAGTAATTTTTGAGTTGCTTTTAAAAAAATACTTCCCGGTACAAGCGGAATAATGCCTGGAATCATAAAAATGATCACAGGAGATTTGTATCGACGTGCCATAAGGTGACTAATAATGCCAAGCGCAAAGCTACCACATAAGCTTGCATATATCCCATCAATACCAAATTCAACTTGTGTCAAATGGTAGATTAAATAGCCAAATCCACCGCATAATCCAGCTGGTAAAAATAAACGTCTTGGTGCATCATAAATAAATGCAAAGCAAAAAGAGGTTAAGAAACTACAAATGAAAATAATTGGAATCGCCATAACTCAACCTCCTTATAGAATAAGAAATGCTGTTGTAATACCTGCACCAATTGCAAAAGAGGTAACAATCGCCTCTAAAAACTTTGCGGTAAACATCAACATATGTCGCTCAAATAAATCTTGGATTGCCGTAGTAATCAACACGCCCGGAACGATAGGCATTACAGCAGCCGTAATTGTAGCACCTAAGTTGGGACTGCCAATCCAATGATTAATTGGAATAGCAATGAGACCAATGACAATAGCCCCTAATAAATCCGGAATAAACAGTGTCAATTGTTTCCCTTTCATATATTCTGTCACAAAATATCCTAATGCACCTGCAAGAACAGCTGGAAGTAAGTCTTCCCAATAACCACCTTGCAAATATAAAAAGCCCATTGAAATCAAACCAGCAAATAACATCTTATGCCATAATACATAGCGGTTTTGCTCTCTATCAATACGCTTTAAGGTTTGATATGCTTGGTCAAATGATAACTTTTGTTGTGCAATTTGACGTGATATATGGTTAACCAAAAAAACTTTACGCAAATTTGTGTCATTCTTTTTTATTTTCACCATACGTGTATCATGATCAGGTGACAACGAAAAATTAATAAAAATATTCAAAGCATATCCTTGTGTTTCTTCATAACCATAGGCTGCTGCTATTCTGTGCATTGTATCTTCTACACGATTTGCCTCTGCACCACATTCTAATAAAATACGACCAGCCAATATTACAATATTCATTACATCTTGATCAGATGGTTTTGATTTTGTCATCGTTGTCACCTTCTTTTTTTAAAACTTATTCGTTTTCTGACTTTTAACTGTGAATAAGTACAGTGGAATACCGAACAATAGACCCATAATTGCAATACCAGAACCAAGTGGGTCTGAAATGAATGTATTAATAACAATAAAGAGTCCACCACCCATAGCGAGTAATGGTAAGATAGGATAAAACGGAACTGAAAAAGCACGAGGCTTTCCTTTATTTTGTCTTCTTAAAATAAATAATCCTACAAATGATGCCATATAGAAAAAGTAAATAATAAATATCGTGATTTCAGATAAATAGTCTGCATCAAAAATGGTTGGAAAAACGATACTCAACGTTAAAATCAGCAATGTCAAACCACTCATCACGATATGTGCTCCAATTGGCGAACTAAAACGCTTGCTAACGTATTGAATATATTGAGAATAAGGTAATAAGTTATCTTGCGCCATCGCAAATGGAATACGTGGAAACGTGATTAACTTGCCATTCAACGTTCCAATAATCGAGATAATCAAACCGATGTTTACAATTTTAGCTCCAATACTTCCAAATAGTATTGTCGCCGCTTCAGCACTTACACGATTACCAAATAAATAGACTTCTGAAGCTGGTAAAGTTTTAAAAACAGCGATATTGATCATCAAGTAAACAAACGTCACGATCAAAATACCGATTAACATGGCGAGTGGTAAATGTTTCTGTGGATTTTTCATTTCACCAGACATTGTGGTTAGCATAATCCATCCATCGTATGCAAACAATGTCGCTAATACTGCACGACCAAAATTAACTGTACCATCATTGTTCATAATAATTTGCGTCACATCGCTACCAAAGACACCGGATTCACCATAAACAAGACCAAACACAACAATTGCAAAAATAGGAATAAGTTTAGCAAGTGTCGTAACATTTTGCATTGCATTCGCATAGTATGTCCCAGCAATATTGAGTAGTAATAGAAATAAAAATATGCCACTACCAATAGGAATTGTCCAAAATGTATCAAGCGCAAAAAAATTAGTAATCAAAATACCTAAAAACAAAATGAGTGATACAATGATTGCTGGACCATACAAAACAGTCAAAGTATACCCTGTTAAAAAGCCCCAAAACGAGCCATAAATATCTTTAATATATGCATACAAGCCACCTGTACGCGTAATCTGTGCACCCACTTCAGCTATTGTTAATCCCGATGCAAGTGTAAGTAACCCACCGAGCAACCATGCCCACAATGCCAAATTACTTGTTCCAGCATATTCAAGTACAGAACTCGGTTTTACGAAAACCCCCGACCCTATAATTGTTCCAACAATGATTGTTACTGCAGTAAATAGACCTATCGTGGGTTTCAAAGTTTGCTTTTCCGAATCCATTGCCTTGTCTCCCCTTTATCCATTTAGTCTTTTAATGCTTTTACTATAACATGAATACGTTTAATACAGAACTTTATTCTTAACAAAAGGTGGCCTAGCTTGTTTAAGAGGGCTTTTTAAGCATTAATATTATTGAGAAAATATATGAAAAAGGGGGACGGATAAATGCCACTTTTTTGTAATATTAAAACGACGCACCCCCACATGATGTACAACCATGCAGGGGTGCGACTCTTATGTTAATACCTTCACCTATTGTGGATAGATGAGACGATATTGTCTTTTAATATCCAGTAATAACTGCTCTTATTTTTCAACAGAGATTGCCATCATTTCTCGGAACGTTTGTTGATCTAACTTATTGCCAATAAAGAAACTACCAAATTCTCCGTAACGTGCAGTCGTCTCATCAAATCTCATTTCGTATACGATTTTCTTAAACTGTAATACATCATCTGAGAAAAGCGTCACGCCCCACTCAAAATCATCAAAACCAACAGATCCCGTAATAAACTGTTTGATTCGACCTGCATACTTACGACCAATCATGCCATGGTCATACATTAATTTTTTACGTTCTTCCATTGATAACATATACCAGTTGTACGTCTCATTACGACGCTTGTTCATTGGATAAAAACAAATATAGTCTGTCTCCGGTAATTGTGGGTAGAGACGTGCACGGACATGTGGATTTTCATAAGGGTCTTCATCTGATTTGCCTGCAAGATAATTGCTCAACTCAACCACCGACACATATGAATATGTTGGAATAAAGTGATCTGCAATAGGTAGCTTATTAATCGCCGTCTCAATTGCAGTTAATGCTTTCATGTCAGGTCGTAAAAACCATAATAAAATATCTGCTTTTTGACCTGCAATATTGTAAGCAACATGATCTCCCTCACCTGTATCTTTAGCACCTTTGAGTTCAGTCAATAGTGATTCAAATTGAGCGATCATCTCCATGCGTTCTGTTTCTGGTACTAGTCGCCATGATGCCCAATCTACTGCATAAAATAAATGCAAGCTATACCATCCATCTAAAGTTTCAGCTGCGTGACTCATTCCGAACACTCCTTCATCTTTATAAAATTCATCTACATGTAAATAGTATCACAAGCATTATACTAAAATGAAATAAAACCCATAAATTTCACGTCTTGGAAATCTTGTATTAAATAGCGTATAATGATAAACGGAAATGATTGATATAGGAACGTAAAAGGAGGACTATTATGTCTAGCTTATTAAATGTTTTAAAAGACAAATTATCAGGTAAAAATGTACGCATCGTATTACCTGAAGGAGAAGATGAACGCGTTTTATCAGCGGCCGTTGAATTACAGGCTTCTGATTATGTTACTCCAATTGTGTTAGGTAATGTGGATAACATTAAAGCACTTGCTGCCGATAAAGGTTTGAACATTGAAGGTGTTGAAATGATTCAACCTGATGCAAGCGAACTTAAAGCAGACCTTGTAAACAAATTTGTAGAACGCCGTAAAGGTAAAGCAACAGAAGCACAAGCACAAGAACTACTCAACAATGTTAACTACTTTGGTACAATGCTTGTTTACGCTGGTAAAGCAGATGGTCTTGTAAGTGGAGCTGCCCATTCAACAGCTGATACTGTCCGTCCAGCATTACAAATCATCAAAACAAAACCCGGCGTTTCAAAAACATCAGGTATTTTCTTCATGATTAAAGAAGATAAACAATATATTTTTGGTGACTGTGCCATCAACCCAGAACTTGGCGCATCAGATTTAGCTGAAATTGCGATTGAAAGCGCCAAATCTGCACAAAGTTTTGGTATGTCACCACGTGTAGCTATGTTAAGTTTCTCAACAAAAGGTTCAGCGAAGTCTGATGATACTGAAAAAGTTGTAGAAGCTGTTAAACTTGCACAAGAAAAAGTCACATCTGAAAACTTAACAGATGTTGTTATCGATGGTGAATTTCAATTCGATGCTGCCATTGTGCCTGAAGTAGCTAAGAAAAAAGCACCTGATGCAAAAATTCAAGGTGATGCTAACGTATTTATTTTCCCAAGTTTAGAGGCAGGTAATATCGGTTATAAAATTGCACAACGCTTAGGTGGTTATGATGCAGTAGGTCCTGTATTACAAGGTTTAAACTCTCCTGTTAATGACTTATCACGCGGTTGCTCTTCAGAAGACGTATACAATCTATCTATTATTACAGCAGCACAAGCATTGCAATAATGGATTTAGCTACAAAGTATTTCAATGGTATTGCATGGCGTTATATAGACCATACAACTGGTCTTGAACCCATGCAATCCTTTGCATTTGATGATACATTTTCAGAAAGTGTCGGCAAAGGCTTATCGCCAAATGTTGTGAGAACTTGGGTACATCAGCATGTTGTTATTCTAGGTATTCATGATTCACGTTTACCTTACCTCAACGATGGCATTTCATTATTAACAAATGAACGTGGCTACAATGCAATTGTGCGCAATTCTGGCGGACTCGGTGTTGTCCTTGATCAAGGTGTATTAAATATTTCTCTCATGTTTAAAGGCAAGACAGAAGTATCTATTGACGAGGCTTTTACTGTAATGTACATGCTTATCTGTAAAATGTTTGAAGATGAAGATATAGATATTCATACTCACGAGATTGTTCACTCTTATTGCCCGGGAAAATTCGACCTTAGTATTGATAATAAAAAATTTGCTGGCATCTCACAACGTCGTGTGCGTGGTGGTATTGCAGTCCAAATTTACTTATGTGTAGAAGGTTCTGGTTCTGAACGTGCACTGCTGATGCGTGATTTTTACACACGTGCATTAAAAGGTGAAGTTACAAAATTCAATTACCCACATATCGATCCAACATGTATGGCTTCTTTGGAGTCATTATTAGGACGTCCAATTACTGTACAAGATGTAATGTTCAAACTCTTATATGCGATTAAAGATTTAGGGGGACACTTGAACACTGATGCCATCACAGCTGATGAATGGTCACGTTACGAATATTATTATGATCGTATGATTGTGCGTAATGCTAAAATTAATGCGCAACTCGACTATCATGATGACAGCATTTAATCTATAAAATGGCTTAATCATTTACTCATAAAACTGAGGTAGAAACGATTTATACGTCTAAGTTTCTATTCTTTTCTATTAAATAAAATGTGCAAGCATGATCGCATTACATTTCCACTACACGCAATCATCAAAAAAGAGGTCCGTTAGTTCTATCATCGCTACATGATAAGAACTAACGGACCTTATTATTGGAGAACTTTTTTGAAAATGAAAAGCATAAAAAGATTGATGGTTACAGACCACATCTTTTGCTTGGTTCTAATGTACCACGTTTTAATAAGTTTTTGGGAAAGAATTATTAATATTTCATTAATTTATTACGAATTATTATATTTTTGTAGTTTTCAATCACATTTTAGTCACAAAGTACACTGATATCGTCTTGTCTCATGACTAATCTTCAATCATACGTTCTACATCTTTTTTACGTGTATCTAAAATCAACTGTGACAATTCATCTTTATCCATACGTCGTAACTTCGGCAGTCGAATGAAGAAGAAAACAAGTCCTAATAGTGACCATAACCCTAATGCAATATGTGACGGTAATGATAATGAAGCTGGTGATATTGGCACTAATAATAAAATAAGAAAAATAAACGCAATCACTGATCCGATAATGGCAAATGTTTTATAAACCGGACCATATGTCTTACTTTGCCTATCATAGCTAAATAACCTTGCCGCTGCAAGACATGTAACAAAGTATGCAATAGATACACCTGTGGAAGACATATCTACAATCCATGTCAGTGCTGTACGTCCTAACCACGGTGCAATTAAAGTTAATCCAACTAAAAAGATAATAGCAACATACGGGGTTTTGTAACGTGGATGTAACTTGCTAAAGACTGTCGGCATAATACCTGAACGCCCCATCGAAAATAATAAACGGCTCGCACTTAATAAGAAACCATTCAATCCTGTAAAAATCCCCATAATAATCGCAACTGCTAATACGCCTAATCCTATTGTACCAAATGCCTCACGTGTTACTGCACCTGTCATCCAAAGTTCATCTTGTGGTGCTGTTAACCACCCTGTATATAAAATCATCATGATGTACGTTGCACTTGCAGCTAATAAACTATATACAATCAACTTAAATGTTTTATTGGGTGAGAAATTAAATTCCTCAGCTGTTTGCGGAATGTTATCAAAACCAACATATGCCCACGGGGCAACGGATACAATCATTACGATGGCTTGAAACCAACCATATTGAGGGCCTTGATAAGGTCGTAAATTATCGAGTGAAAAACTCTCTCCAAAAAACGATCCAATAAACATTGCAACAACGACAATAACCATTGCGACACAGAAATAAAATTGCAACGAACCCGATACACTAGCACCGTGAATCGTAATAACCATAAATACCAGTAGTAAAACTGATGCAATAATAATCTCCGTAATATAAACATCCCAACCTGCAATAGTATATAATTTGCCCACTGCAATTGCATCAGGTATCAAAAACTTAATCAGTAAACTAAACGCTGTGGCATTTAGTGCTACAACACAAATATACCCAAATGTTAAAAACCATGATGAAAAAAAGCTAATATAACGTCCAAAACCTAAAAAGCTAAATGCAAATGCGCCACCAGAAACAGGAAATCGTTCTACTAGAGCACCGTAACTTACTGCAATAATCATCATTAATAATGCCCCAATAAAAATGCCAATGGATGCAGCAATGGGTCCCGATGTTTGGATCCAATCACCCGGCAATATAAAAGACCCCCAACCAATACAAGAACCATATGCAATTGCCCATACAAATTTTTCTGACAAATTTTGTTGTAAGTCGCCACGGTCAGGTTTTTTATTATTTTTTGACATATTACTATTCACCCCTAATATCCTTTATACCCTAGATAAAACTTTAATAACGATATATTTAATGTTTAAGCAATTATCATACATGAAATACATTGACATAGCAAAAGTTTTTATGAGCTGAGAAAAAGAATATGAACTCTATTTTTCATAGCATAACTTTAAAATATTTATTTCAAAAAAATAAAAAACGTACATTATCTGATTATATACAAACAATCAAAATAAAGTACGTCTTTGATATATTATAATTTGAATGATGCAATGGCTAACATTAACCAACCGGCAATAAAAAGTATGCCTCCAATAGGTGTAATGGCACCTAATATACTGATCTGTGTTGTCGATAATATATATAATGAACCACTAAAAAAAACAATACCTAAAAACATGAGCCAGCCTGCCCATCCCACATTTAAGTTAAGTGTGCCACCGATAATCCCAATCAATATAAGACCTAAACCATGGTACATTTGATACGTCGTCGCTTTCTCCCAGACAGATAAATAATGCTCGGATAGCTTACCCTCTAGAACATGGGCACCAAATGCACCTGTCCCAACAGCCATCAATGCATTAATAGCACCTAAAATAATAAATACTTTCATATAATATTCCTCCTTTTAGAAGTCAAAAATAGATTCTCCGTTACCGATTTCGTCATCTGTAACAAGACGATGATTAGATGTTTGAGTTGGTTCAACATGTCCCCCCATCATACGAATTTCTTCAGCTGTAACTTCAGATGTTGATGATACAGACTGTGTATGTGTGACTGTCGATTGCGACGCTCCTGTGTATAAAGCTGTCAATGTATGAATAGCATAAATATGTTTTTCAAAATCCGCTTCCGACACAGCTTGATCTGCTTGCATTAACTCTCGTTCTAACAACTGTAACAAATTTCCTTTTTGCATAAACTCACTCCTTTTACTCACACCAATGAATAGGGTCAATCCCATGTTTCACTAAATAATCATTCGCTCTAGAATAAGGCTTAGAACCGAAAAACCCTCTATATGCTGACAAAGGACTCGGATGGGGTGATTGAATAATATAATGTTTTGTCGTATCAATTAAACGTATCTTTTGCTGCGCAGGCTTACCCCAAAGTATAAACACTACATCTGACTTATATGCCGAAATTGCCTTAATAATCTCATTCGTAAAAATTTCCCAACCAATATCACGATGAGAATGTGCTTGACCTTGTCGGACAGTTAATACCGTATTGAGCAATAACACACCCTCTCTTGCCCAATCTTGTAAATGAGGGGTTGTTCTATGACATCCTATATCATCTGCCAACTCTTGATACATATTGCGCAATGATGGCGGAAACTTAGCATTAGGTTGTACTGAAAATGCTAGTCCATGTGCTTGGTTCGGCCCATGATAAGGATCCTGACCTAAAATCACAACTTTAACCTTATCAAATGGCGTTAATTCAAATGCTTGATAAATATTTTCACGAGCAGGATATACAATTTCCGTTGCATACTCCCTCTCAAGAAAGTCATGCATCTCTTTAAAATCATGTTTTGTCGTAATATCATGAAAAATCGTTGACCACTCCACCAATATCACCTCAGTCCATATTTTAACATAGGTTTAAATGATAATTGCAGTAACATATAGCATTGACCAAATAAGTATTGTATATGCGACTAAATCCTCTATTAATTATCTTTATATTTTCTGTACTCCACTTGCCGTCAATGATATTATAGTGATTAAGTAGGATTTCCTTAATCTTCACTGTAAAGCTCACACGCAATTGCTACAAAATATGTGAACGTTACATTTAGCAAACTAAAGGAGTGTATATTATATGTCATTAAAAAAAGTATTAACAATTGCAGGTTCTGATACAAGTGCGGGAGCAGGTATGCAAGCTGACCTCAAAACATTCCAAGAACTTGATACATATGGAATGGTGGCACTTGCTGCAATTGTTACAATGGATAAATCAACATGGGCTCATGATGTATCACCTATTCCATTCGAAGTATTCAACAAACAACTCGAAACGGCTATTAGTATTAAACCTGATGCGATTAAAACAGGAATGCTCGGAACAGAAGAAGTGATTAAACGCGCGGGTGAAGCCTTTATTGAATCAGGTGCCAAATTTTTTGTTGTAGACCCTGTTATGGTATGCAAAGGTGAAGATGAAGTCTTAAATCCCGGAAATACAGAAGCTATGATTCAATATCTGCTACCTAAAGCAACAGTCGTTACGCCAAATCTTTTCGAAGCGGGGCAACTGTCTGGACTGGGTTCATTAACATCTATTGATGATATGAAAAAAGCTGCTAAAATTATTCATAAGCAAGGGGCAAAGCACGTTGTTATTAAAGGGGGCAAAGCTTTAGATCAAGATAAATCATATGACCTTTACTATGACGGACAATCCTTCTACCAACTTTCAACAGATATGTTCCAACAAAGTTATAACCACGGAGCAGGATGTACATTTGCTGCTGCAACTACGGCAAATTTAGCAAATGGACAACCTCCGAAAGATGCCGTGATTAATGCCAAAGCATTCGTTGCTTCTGCTATTAAAAATGGTTGGAAAATGAATGCGTTTGTTGGGCCCGTTGATCATGGTGCATATAACCGTATTGAAAAAGTTGAAGTAACTGTAACAGAAATCTAATTGATATATTCTCCCTAAATTCCGGTAGGACGATCTGGAATTTAGGGTTTTTTCTTTCTTTTTCTTCATTATACACTTACACATTAAAAAAACGCCCACCATAAATTTGTGCTAAGTAAACAAATAGATGTTTTATAATATACATTTTTGTGCTAAACGAACTATAATTCTTATCTTATAATGAAATTACAACAGAATGATAAGGAGGAAACATAAATGAAAATTTTAGTTGCTGGTGAAATACCTGAATCAGGTATGCATTTTTTAGAAAAAAATTTTGAGCATGTTGATGTATTTGAAGGTGAAAAGCTCATTACCAAAGAGGTTCTGATCGAAAAAATTAAAGACAAAGATGCTTTGATTAGTTTATTATCAACTAATGTAGACAAGGAAGTTATTGATGCTGCACCCCAATTAAAAATCATTGCAAACTATGGAGCCGGCTTTAATAACATCGATGTTGCTTATGCACGTTCAAAAAATATTGATGTCACCAATACACCCAATGCTTCTACGAATGCGACTGCCGATTTAACAATAGCAATTTTATTAGCTGCTGCAAGACGTGTTGTCGAAGGCGATCAATTATGCAGAACGACTGGTTTTAATGGTTGGGCTCCCTTGTTTTTCCGTGGTCGAGAAGTTTCTGGCAAAACGATTGGTATTATCGGTCTAGGTGAAATTGGATTTGCCGTTGCAAAAAGAGCTAAAGGTTTTGATATGAATATTTTATACTGTGGTCCTACACGTCACGAGGAAAAAGAAAAAATGTTAGATGCTCAATATGTTTCTCAAGAAGAGTTACTTAAATCAGCAGATTTTATCACAATCAACTGCTCTTACAATCCTTCAATGAAACATATGATTGATACAAAAGAAATTGAAATGATGAAATCAACCGCTTATTTAATCAATGCGTCAAGAGGCCCTATCGTACACGAAGCTGCTTTAGCAGATGCTTTAGAGAAGCAAATCATTGAAGGTGCTGCTTTAGATGTTTTTGAGTTTGAGCCTGAAATTAATGACAAGTTGAAAACTTTAGACAATGTTGTCATTACACCTCATATCGGTAATGCCACTTTTGAAGCACGTGACATGATGGCTGAAATTGTTACAACAAATATCTTCAAAAAATCCAATGGACAAACACCTGATTATATTGTGAATTAGGAGTGATGATTGCTATGTGTACAAAAGAACGCTATTTTAAATTAGATACATTACATCAATATTGTGACTTTGAAGCAAAGAAGAATATTTTTTATCAATCCCAACAATCTGCAGGTGCAGTATGGTGTATTAAACCGGGACAATTTTTAAAGCCCCATAAACACGCACAAGCAGACGATGTATGGATTGTGCTAGAAGGTACCGGTGAGTTCATTACAAATCATGATGAAAAACGCATAATTTCTAAAGGAGATATTATCGTTTCTTTTCCTGGTGACATTCATGGTGTCTACAACAAAGGCACTGAAAACTTTGTAATGCTTGGATTTGCCACACCGATGCCACTTGACTTTATTGAATGCTAGCCTCTTAATTACGCCATAAACAAACCTCTCTTTAAAGACAACCCTAAAGTATTGACAAATCACTTTTCTAAATACTTTAGGGTTTTATCTATATATTCAATCCCCTATTATGATTAAGATAACTAGAAGCAAAAATTTTCTAAATGTCTTTTCACTTTGGACATTTACTGCTATTTATACCCTTATTTAAAGCCATTTTCCTTATGTTTCACGCTTTACTAAATTAAGGCGAGACTCCAAAATTTTTATGAAAATGCGTTTGCTATCCGATTCCATAATCGAGTAGGAGAATAGCCATTAATTGACTATTCGTCCTCTCACACCACCAAGCGTACGGACCCGTACTTGGCGGTTCAATATCTTGCGTAAGCCAACTCTGCAAGTTCGACTAACGGTATTAGTCCCCACTTGTAGAGTTGTTTTGTTGTAAGCGCGAGATGGACTTCTTTGGTGCTTGAGAGTCGCCAATACTTCTTACGCGATTGTGCGATTTTCATGGCACTTTTATGATCAAGTCCATATTTATGTAACATCTTGTATTTCGTTTTTGGGTTCTTCCATCTTTTGAGAATTAGTTGTCTAATGCGTCGGTTTAACCAAGATTGTAACCTCTTTATAAAATCTTTAATAAAACCTCTACCAAAGTAATTTATCCACCCTCGAATCACTTGATTAATTTCTGTTATAATCTCTTTGAAGGTCCCTGGTCTATTTCGTTTCGTTAGACGTCTTAAGGAGTGTTTTAAATTCCCTTTGGCTTCCATAGTCGGTCTGAAACGATAAATGCCATTTACTTTGGTCATTAGACAACTCAAGAACTTTAAATGTGTGACTGCACCTACTTTACTCTTTTCCTTATTTACAATGAGTTTAAGGTCTTTTTCGATAAATTTTGTCACACTTTCCTTGACACGTTGACCTGCTCGTTTTGAACGCACAAAGATGACAAAATCATCGGCATAACGAACAAAACGATGTCCACGTTTTTCCAGTTCTTTATCTAATTCATGTAGATAGATGTTACATAGTAGCGGTGATATAACGCCACCTTGTGGCGCACCAATTTCCCTACTTTTGTAGTTACCGTTGAGGTCTATCGCTCCAACTTGTAAACTTCTACGAATGAACTTTGAAATTGCTTTATCTTGAACATGACGTTCAAATAAATACATCAACTTATCGTGGTTCAGCATGTCAAAGCACTGTTTTAAATCACAATCAACTGCGACCGAATAGCCCTCTTCATAGTACGTTGCACATTGCTTAAGTGCAGTGCCTGTACTGCGATTGGGTCTAAAGCCATGACTGTGTTTTGAGAATGTACGGTCGATTTTCTGTTCAATGACTTGTTTAATGGCTTGTTGGATAACTCTATCTCTAGCGACAGGAATTCCCAACACACGCTTTTTCCCGTTTGGTTTCGGGATTTCAACTTTCCTTACTGCTTGTGGTTTATATGTGCCATCAAGCAGTTTCTTCCTAATTTGTGGAAAGTATTGCGCAAAGTGTCCATTCAGTTCACTGACTTTCATGTCGTCAATTCCAGGTGCTCCTTTGTTTTTCTTAATTCTCTTAATCGCTTTTTCAATGTTACTTGGTCTTACAACAAGCTCCATCAGTGATGGAGACTCACGATACATTTCTTTCATTTCACCTAAGATTTACTGTACACACTTATATACCCTTTTTCGTTCCACTACTTATCTCTCTATAAGTTGCCGGTACTTACCGTTTTCTGTACATCGTAAATCTATAACCTCCATTCTTTACTTTGTATGAATATTGTTCAGTCCTTCAGTATTTCTACCTACTATGACCTCTGCTGACTTCTCATCATTCGTTGTTACTACGGCATTCTGTCGCTGATGAGACCTCCCCGGGTAAGCGTAATCACTTTCCACTCACATCACTGCATCATTTACTATATAGAACTCGGGTAGTATCGGACTTTATCGTGTTAGGCAAACTCGTCCATTCTACATAGCCTTAATATGATATTTCTGTTCGTCAGCGCGAGTGTTTGCGTCCGACTTCCTTCAGATTCCACCTCACGATGGACACCCTTGTCTTTCGCCAACAGTTCCTACTACCAAGCCTGTAACGGACTTTCACCGTCAAGTTATTACCCATGCCGGGCGCACCTAAAAAGGACAGCAACTATGCCGTCCCACCATAAATATAAATTATTATAATGTTATTCTAGTACCTGCACGACCTGCTAATGCATCAACTGCATCTTCTAAAGCGCAAATAATAGCTTCTTTTCCTGTTTTTGCAAACTCAACAGCTGCTTCAACTTTCGGTAACATGCTACCTTCTGGAAATTGATTTTCTTCAATATACTGTTCTGCCTGTTCAACAGTCATATGTGTTAACTTTTTCTGATTTTCTTTTCCCCAATTGATATATACATTGGAAACATCAGTGAGCATCATAAATACATCTGCATGTGTTTGCTGTGCAAGTTTCAAACCAGATCTGTCTTTATCGATTACTGCATCAACACCATGAATATCTCCCTGTTCATCTCGATAGACAGGTATACCTCCACCACCAGATGATATAATAATTGTGTTATCTACCAATTGATTGATTGCATCAACACCATGAATATGTTGGGGTTCTGGCGAAGGAACAACTCTTCTAAAGCCTCTTCCTGCATCTTCTACCATATCATAACCTTTTTGTTCTTCTAATTTTTTAGCTTCTTCCTCTGTAAAAAAGACACCAATCGGCTTTGTAGGATGATTGAAAGCTGTGTCATTTTTATCTACTTCAACCATAGTCATTAAAGTGATAACATTAATATCAATTTGTGCTGCACGTAATTTATTTTTTAGTGATGTTTCAAGCATAAAGCCAATGAACCCTTGTGATTCTGCACTACTAATAAATATAGGAAGTGGTGCAATAATATCCTTTGCTGCTTCATTTTGAGCAATAATATTACCAACTTGTGGTCCATTGCCATGTGTTACAATAATATTATGACCCGCTTCTTTAATACGAATCATATTATCACTGGCTTTTTTTACATTATCATATTGATTTTCATAAGTAGGTTCTTGCTTAGGTCTTAATATCGCATTACCACCTAAAGCTAAAACAACTTTTTTCCCCATAGTTATCCTCCTTTATAAAGCAGAAAAGATACCATAGGCGGTATCCTTTCCTGATGAAGATCCGACATTTAATAAGCGTTCTATATTTATTGCGACGTTGGTAGCGTCAAATAAATCTGTTAAACGGGAGCTGAATATTCCTTCAATGGCTAATTGCAAAAACTGCTTACTCACTTGTGTCGTACAATCTTCTTTTAACAACGTATTGATATACGTAAGTTTTGTGGATGAAATAAATGGTTTTATTGTATGGACCAATAACATCCCTACTAAAATATCGTCTCCAGTAGGTGTTAAACCATTTCCTCGACCGATAAAATACTTCAACATGCCTTTATCTTGAGCTGCTTTCAAATCATCCATCAATAACTGAATATTCCGTCTTTTAAAGTCTGTTGTTTCATAATGACTAAAGTCTATTTTTTTAATATCGCTTTCAAAATTGAGCTGATAGTATTCAGGTTTAGTAAATTGAATAATATTGCAATTTAAATTTAAAATAACTTCATTAAAATATAAGCAATTATTCCTTAGTAATACAGACTGTCCAACTTTAATACGATCTAATACTACTTTTTTCGTCTGTTCATCGATATTAATACCAAATGGAAACAAGCCATTTTCTGCTGTCCCTATAAATATCAGCCTATTATCTTGATTAATAATATTGAATCCTTTTTTAAATATGCTATGCACAACAAGATGTGGCGCCTTTAAATAGTCATGGGCATAGTTGCCCATAGACTGGGCATGACATATCAAGATTGATACCCTAATTTTTTAGCATAGGCAGTAATCGCTTTTTCGAAACATTCAATGGGTGGATGTACTGTCCCAGCACCAATTTGACCATAACCTGCAATCTTGTGTGCAATACCTGTATTAATCACTGGTGTAATACCTGTTTCAACTACTTTTCTCGCATCAATACCTAATGGTGCGCCTTTGAAGTTCCAAGTTGGAATAATAAAGTTTGGATTTTCTGTTGTACAAATTTCCATCATTTCGTTAGATGTTTCAAGTGCATCATTAAATCCACCTGTTCCAACGAATCGTGTTACAGCAGGTGCTGCAATCATAGACATACCACCTACACCAATTGTTTCAGTAATAGCTGAGTCTCCAATATCTGTGTTTGCATCTTCTGCTGAATAACCTGTGAAATATAGACCTTGTGGCGTATTAACAGGGCCTGTAAACCATTGATCACCCATCCCTGCAATTCTAATCCCAAATTCTTTACCATTTCGACACATTGCAGTTACAATTGTACCTGCTTCTATCGTACGCGCAGCATCCATCATTGATTTTCCGGTAGCCATTGCAATATTTAAGAAGAACTGGTCGGTATCTGATAAAAACTGTAAGACATCTGTTTTATCTTGTTGCGTCACATCTTCAAGGTTTGAAATAATAGGTGCTATATCTCTTAAAAATGCATATGACGCAGCAATATTACGCTGATGAAACTCATCACCCATTGCAATTGCTTTAGCGATTAATACATTGATATTCAAACCATCTTCAATTGAGCGTAGTGCTTTGCTCAAAGTAGGACCAAGTACATCTTTCATCCAATGAAGTCTTGATACAACTTGTTCATTATAAGCACCAAAGCGCAATACCGCTCCAATACCTTCATTCATTTGACAATAGGCTTCGTTGCCATGTTCTTTATTTACAACAACAAGAACAGGCATACTCATAGAAGTGATACCACCCATTGGTCCCACCGCATTGACATGATGACACGGTATAAACTTAATTTTATCTTCTTCTAAAAGTTGACGTGCTGCTGCTTCATCTTTTGCCCAACCTTCAAATAGAATTGCTCCGACACACGAACCTTGCATTGGGTCTGTCATATCTTGATATGTCATTGGTGGTCCTGCATGTAATAGGACATGCTTTTCAAGTTCTGGAATAACAGTATGCGCTGGCACAACATCTGTTAAAAATGGAGACGCAGCAATCACTTTATCAACAACCGCTCGGTTCGCTTCATCTATTGTCTTGAAATTCATTATTTAGCCTCCTCTTTATAATGATTTAAAAACTGTAACACTTTAATAAGTTCTGTATTGCCACCTGCTATAGGTTTCCAATTGAACTGTACATATTTGGCATCATGATCCTGTAAGGCTGTTGTAAAACTTTTCAAACCAATATTAATAACGCTTGGTTTGTTATTAATAAGATTTAATACTTTTTCATCCACAGTTAATGTGTCTTCAATAACATCAAATGTCTCTACTGTTTTTTCTGGTTGTTCTACTTTTCCACCAATTAACGCAATAGCTGTACGTACCATTTGATCATTCGTATCACAAATGACTGCTCCTGCGTCTTTCAAAATGTTTTGCTGACGATGATAACCTTGATAATCTTGTTCTGTACCTACTACTGTCGCAAGCACTACAATTTCACGACCTTGTTCACGTGTTTTATGAATAACTTCTGAAATAATCGGCGCAAGTTCACTCGCCATATCATCATGACTACCATAACCTATGACATTATCAAGCATAATCACTGCTGCTTGGTCATCATCTGCTGCTTGTCTTAATTTTTCTTTACGGATTTCTGGATCAATCATTGGATGAGGTTTACCTTGCGTATACATATCATCACCTAAGTCAATCACCTCGTGCATCTTAGATTTCAATGTATATCCTTCTTCATGTTCACCTGTTAAATTCAATGCATCTTGAATTAAAATTGCTGCTTCGTATGCTAACGTTCCACCTGAGTAAAAACCTTTAATCCCTTGTTGTTCAGGTTGTAGATTTACGCTAATATCCCCTACACAATGTGGTTCGTAGGATGGTTTTTCACCTTTTGAAAGTTGAACTGATACGACCGCTGCTTCCTCCAATGTATAAGCATTATAAATATTTTGCTCATCATAAGTTGGTTTATGTCCTAAAAATAATGTAACTATTGGTTTTTCGATATTTCTCAATGTGTTCATTACTTTTTCTTGTACTTCTTTTGCTGGCGGTTTAGAAATAACAGTAATGACTTTAACAGTTGGATCTGCGTTAAGTGCTTTAATACTATCTATCATTGTAATGGCACCTACCTCAGTAGATAAATCTCTACCACCTGTACCAATCGCATTTGTAACACCTTGTCCTAACCGGTCAATAATCGTTGTTACCTCTTGAATACCCGTACCCGACGCACCAATGATTCCTATATCACCTTTATTAACTGTATTTGTAAATGCTAAAGGCACGCCATGAATAACACCGGTACCACAGTCAGGACCCATTACGAGCAATCCTTTTTCATGCGCTAACTTTTTAAGTCTAACCTCTTCATCTTTTGGAACATTGTCACTAAACATAAATACATTCAAGTTATGATTTAAAGCATTCTCTGCTTCCATAGCTGCGTATGTTCCAGGGATCGATATTAATGCTAAATTAGGATTATCGGCCAAATCTAATGCTTGCTTCCAACTGATTGCTTCTTTTACCTCTGAATCATTCGTTGTTTCAGATTCACCTTTTAATGCTGCTTCAACCTCATCTTGCACTATTTGAACTTTTTCAGAATCTTCTGTATCAATAACGATAACAATATCGTTTGGACCCGCTTGCTCTAATTCTTCTGTTCCTAATCCAGACGACTTAAAGATATCTTTATTTGCAGGCGTCCCCATCATTACAGAAGCCTTATTGACGCCATCAATACCGCTCAATTTATTCGAAAGTAACATCAGCA
Source organism: Staphylococcus sp. 17KM0847 (assembly GCF_013463155.1). Classification (NCBI taxonomy): domain Bacteria; kingdom Bacillati; phylum Bacillota; class Bacilli; order Caryophanales; family Staphylococcaceae; genus Staphylococcus; species Staphylococcus xeri. The sequence continues at coordinate 212,182 of NZ_CP040781.1, read as the reverse complement.
CTATTGAATCTTGATAAGTGTTTTCTTTTATTACTGTATAAAGCATAATCGTCCTCCTTCTCTATTCTGCAAATCGATTTTTCCCATGATACCTATCGTAATGAATATCATCACTAACCAAATATGCATAAATTTCATCTGTAATTTCTATGCCCTCTTTATCATAATTTTGGGCTCTTAACTTACCACGTTCACCTGGATAGAATATTTCATCGTATCCTTTTGCAGCTGGTTGCTGTTTGAGTTCATCTAACATCGTTGAAATCTGTTGTTTAAATGCTTTAGGGTCTGTGAAAAATGACGGATTAATAACAATATGAAGTTGACCTAAGTCTCGACCTTTTGTTAAATCTTGATACATTGAAGATACATGTATACCGTGTGGAACACCGAGTAGTGATCCAGAGAGAATGTCGACCATCATCATCAAACCATAACCTTTTGGACCAGCTATTGGTAATAACGCATGGACATCTCTAGAGTTTGTCGTTGGTTGACCCGATGCATCTACTGCCCATGTATTTGGAATATCTTTGTTTTTACTACGCGCATCGAGTACTTTTCCCCATGCTTGTACAGTCGTCGCCATGTCAAATGTAATCAATCTTTCATCATTTGTTGGACAACTAAACGCAATAGGATTGGTACCAAAATATGGCTCTGTTCCCCCAAATGGTACTACCATTGGATCTGATTGGCACATGCTTATCGCTAACATATCTTTTTTAGCTGCCATTTCTACAAAGTAACCTAACGCACCACTATGTGAGATGTTTTTCATCCCAACAATCGCTACACCATTTTTCTCAGCCATAGCAATAGCTTCTTCCATTGCATAATATGCTACTTCGTGACCCGGACCATTATCGCCGAAATAGATACCTGATGATGGTCCTGTTTTTTCAAATTGATATTCAGGATGAACTGTGATACCTCCTTTTGCAATTCTTTCAGCATAATATTCTACGCGCACTGCTCCATGAGAATGAATACCACGATGATCAGCAAAAACCAGCACATCCGAAACACGTTCTGCCGATGTTTCTTGTAAACCTGCTTTCATCAATTTTTTCTTAATCAATTTAAACAATTCGGCTTTTGTTACTTTCATACATGTCCCCCCCTTTCTTTTATTCGGCTTTAGATAACAAGTAATCATAAATTTCTCGAGCAACTGGTATACCTGTTTCTTGATACTTTTTAACGACTGTCTCTTGGATTTCTCCAGGATAGTACACTTGATCAAATCCTTGAGCTGGAGTAATAGCATGCAACTCTTCTACCATTTGAGCAACTTGTGCTAAAAACGCATCTCGATCGCCAAAAAAAGCTGGGTTAATCACAATATGCAATTGTCCCAGTCGTCTATATTCAGATAAGTCTTTATACATAGACGTTACGTGCTGACCAAATGGTAAACCTAATAGTGTTCCTGCCAAAATATCAATCATCATCATTAATCCATAACCTTTTGGCCCCGCAATAGGAAGTAACGCCGCAACGTTATGTGGATTTGTCGTAGGATTGCCTTCACTATCTACTGCCCATGTTTCTGGGATATCTTTGCCTTTACTTCTTGCATCGAGAATTTTCCCCCATGCTTGTACAGTCGTTGCCATATCAAAAACGATCGGTTCACCCTCTTTTCTCGGTGTAGCAAATGCGATTGGATTTGTACCAAAATATGGCTTAGTTCCTCCAAAAGGGACTACCATTGGATCCGATTGACATACTGTAAGTGCCACCATTCCTTCTAATGCCGCTTGTTTTGCAAAATAACCTATCGCACCACTATGTCCCATTTCTTTGACACCTACAATCGCTACACCATTTTCTTTTGCCATAGCAATTGCCTCTTCCATCGCTTTATAAGCAACATAGTGACCCACTGCATTATCACCATGATATAAACCTGTACAAGGACTTGTACGCTCAAATGTCAGTTTAGGATTCAAATTATACCCTTTAGCTTTAATGCGATTAGCATAGTACTCTGCCCTTACTGAGCCGTGGGAATGAATCCCACGTTCATCAGCAAAGATCATTAAATCTGCAGTTTTTTCTGCATATTTTTCAGGTAATCCTGAATGGATTAATAATTTTAAAAACAATGCTCTCAGTTCATCTCTGTTAACATAAACTAGTGCGTCATCCACCGTAATTCTCCTTCCTCTTAAAGTTCAATATCTCTATTAGCATCTTTAGAGTAAATGTATGCAAATGGCTCATCTAAACCGATTGCATATGTCGCTTGTGGAGAATATGCACCCATAAAGATATAATCCCCTTTATCTACTGGAACCCAGTTATTGTCAAGGTTATACATACCTCTACCACTTAATACATATGCCCCATGTTCTTGAACATGTGTTTCAACATAACCATGTGACGCTCCAGGCTTAAATGATAAAATATGAATATTCATATCAAATGCTAGAGATTTAGGGAGTAAATCTTGAATTAACACTTCTTCCATACCTTCATATGCTTCTTGTTTAATGTCATGAACATTACCTGAGACCACTTCTGGTTTACCTACATTTTCGGCTTCTTGATAACGCTTTTTATATAAGAACAAACGGCTATCTTCGCCACTATTATTATTTTCAAACGTCAATTTTAAATGTGGTGGAACGTATAAATAGCCCCCTTGATTCAGTTCGTATTCTTTGCCATCTGCTTTTGCTTTAATAGCACCTGATACAACATAAACAAATGATTGTACGCCCTCTCCTGCGAATCCTTGCTTATGTCCCCCTTGGTTTTTAACAGTTACGAGATAGTCAACAAATCTTGCACCCAATCTTGGTGAACCTAAGATGGTAATATCGCAATCTTCAAATCCAGGCACAACATTATTAACTAAGCCATCTGGTGTAATTAGTGCAAAATTATCTTTCTTAATAATCGCTCTTGATTCCAATAAACCTTCTCTATAACCTTGTTGATGATTTAAATAACCCACAATAATCTCTCCTTTTAATATGCTAATTTATATAAAACGCTGGCTAATACTTCTATACCCTTCACTAAATCTTCTACTAGTGTTTCCTCTTCAACATTGTGTGAAATACCTTTAATTGACGGCACAAATATCATACCCGTTGGCACATGTTTCGCAAAAATTTGTGAATCATGTCCTGCTCCTGAAGGCATTACCTTATAAGCTGCACCGACAATTTCTTCTGCAGAGGCTTCCACTTTCTCAATAATGGCATCATCCATTAATGTCGGTGTCTCATCCATCCATAAATTAATATTGACATCCATTCCTCTTTGCTCTGCAATTTCTTTAATTGTAGTTTCAATCTCTTTTGCAAACGTATTTAATACTTCTTGATCTATATGCCTACAATCTACCGAAAATTCAACTTCACCCGGTACAACATTCACAGTATTTGGAACTGGTGTGACATGTCCAAATGTTAAAACCAATGGATCGCCTATTTCTTCTGCACGCTGAACAAGGCGTTGTACAATTTCAGTAAATGCTACAACCGCATCTTTACGTAATCCCATTGGTGTAGTACCTGCATGATTGGCTTCACCTTTTAAGTTAATCGTGTATCGTTTTTGTCCCACGATACCTGTAACAACACCAATTGATTTTTGCTCTGTTTCCAATACTTTACCTTGCTCAATATGCATTTCTACAAAGGCTTTAATATCGTCACGTACTGTATCATTTTGACGGAATTGGAAGCCTGAACGCGTCATCGCATCAATAAATTGAACACCTTCTGCATCTGCAATCGTTTCAACATCTTTAGTATTTGCTAAATTGAAGAAATTTTTACTTCCCCAGAATGTATATGGGAATCGACTTCCTTCTTCTTCAGCAAGTGACAACACTTCAAGAGATTTTTTAGGTTGACCGTACTTTTCTTTCAAATATTTCATTGCAACAATTGCAGATAAAATACCAAATTGACCATCTAAGTGGCCACCTTCTACAACTGTATCGATATGAGAACCTGACATAATCGTCTCTTCAGGTTGTTCACTGCCTTCTATACGACCTGTGAGATTACCAACATCATCGAATGACACTTCAAATCCTTCTTCTTTAAGGAGCTTTTCTAATGCCTTCACGGCTTCTATCCATTCATCTGAATATAGCAATCTTGTGATTCCTCCACCTTTAAGACCACCATAGCTTGTAAACTGTTTATCTAAACGTTCAAACATTGTACGAATATCCAAAATATTCCCCTCCTCATGATATCTTCTATTTCTATGTTACGTTTCTATACATTTCAGTTCATTGACACTTTATACAATACTCTATTGTAATTTTATTCAAATCAAACAAACATCATGAGAGGTAGTCATCATACAATATCATTAGAGTACTATATTCATATAGAGAGGACGTTACCAATGGAACACGTTACTATTTTTGCCAATTCAGATTATCAGTTACATGGAACCCTCTATCGTGCTGCAAAAACTTGTCATCGCGTCATGATTTATTTCCACGGTGGTGGGTTTATATTTGGACAAAGAGATGATCTACCTGATGAATATGTTGATGTGATTACGCGTACATATCATTTACTGACTGTGGATTATCGCTTATTACCCGAGTCAAGTTGGGATGATATTGTCGATGATTTGAAACATATTAACGCTTACGTCTCCCAAAACTTTAAAACTGCTTATTGTATGGGACGTTCAGCTGGTGGTTTTTTAGCTCTTACTTATGCTACGCTTTTCGATATTGCAGGTGTTATTGATTTTTATGGTTTTTATAACTTATCGCATTCAGCATTTTATCGATTGCCAACGAACCACCAAAATATAGCTCATATGTTAAGTGGCCATCTGAAACATTCATTAATAAAAAGAACTGTCACAACAAACGAACCACCTCAACCACGCTTTTTGCTCTATTTATATTATCGAGAACGTGGTATATGGCCATCTCTTATCCATTACAATATTTCGAATGAACAACTTAAAAAACCACCTAAACTATTTATCGCCCATGCTATTAATGACCCTGATGTGCCTATTGCATACAGTATCGACTTAGCAAACATCCATAATAATGCTAAACTTGTCAAAATAAATAGTCATATACATGACTTTGATAGTGAAGTAACCGAAGCAAACATCCAACTTTATGAACAAGCTTGTGAATATATCTTATAGGAGGCAGAAATATGAACATTCATCGTATACTATCTACTTTAAATAGTTTTAACAATTTAGGAATTAGTACAAAATTAGAAGGAATCAATCGACTTGCTTTTACACATAATGAACGATTAGCTGCTTTAAAATTTTCTATGTATTGCCAAGAACTCGGTATGCATGTCTATTTTGATAAAATTGGAAATGTCATTGCTAGAAAAGAAGGAAAATATAATGACTTACCTGCCGTAGTCATCGGATCACATATTGATACCGTACCAGAGGGCGGACAATATGATGGGCTTCTAGGTGTCGTCGGTGCTTTAGAGGTTGTCAGACACTTGCATGATATGAACATTGTAACCGATCATCCTATTGAAATTATTGCATTCAGTTGTGAAGAGTCTGCACGCTTTAATGTTGCAACAGTTGGTAGTAAATACTTATGCGGCATGCTAAACGAAGAAGATATGAAAACGCTCAAAGATGCTGAAGGACAAACATTACTAGATGTTGTACAGTCTATGACATCAACAGACTCTAACCATACTTCTAATCATAATAACAATAATATGAAAGCCTTTTTGGAACTTCACATTGAACAAGGCCCTATTTTAGAGAATAAGCAAAAAGATATTGGTATTGTGACACATATTGCTGCACCAGAACGTTTCAAAGTACAACTCACAGGTACAACAAGTCATTCAGGTTCTACACCGATGCCCATGCGTAAAGATGCTATGACTTGTGGCGCTGAAATTATTGTAAACGTCGAATCAATTGCGAACCAGTACCACCAAGACGGTATCGTCGCAACAGTTGGTGGTGTTGATGTTACACCTAATACTATGAATGCTGTTCCGGGTGATGTCACATTATTGATTGATATTAGAGGTATTGATAAAGAGGTGCGTTCAACAGTAGCTCATGAAATTAAAACAATGATTGAACAAATCACACAAAATCGAAAAATTGATGTTGCCATTGATTCTTTGGGTCAAGATACACCGGTCAAACTTTCTGAAAGTATCGCTAATATCATAGAAGAAAAAGCTAAATTACAAAATCTTAATGCTTACAAGATGTTTAGTGGCGCAGGTCATGATGCCATGAATATGGCGAACTTCTGTCCAACAAGTATGATTTTCATTCCTTGTAAAGATGGCATTAGTCATTCTCCAAAGGAATCTGTGACAACAGAACAAATTGAAAACGGAATCAGTCTTTTAATTGATACTGCTATTGATCTCGCTTCTTCAAGTACAAAATTATAAAATACCTATTCAAAAACTTATTATAATTAAAGCCCTACACCATACTAAAGCAGCATGGTATAGGGCTTTATAATACGATATTCACTTTACTTAATTAAGTTGCCTTAATCTTAAAATTCTCCTATTTTTTAATAAAAGTACCTGTGAATGTTTCTGATAATCCTTCTTTTTGATCATAAATCGTTGTACCACGTAAAATTGTTTTAACAACCTGTGCACCAATTTCACGACCGATATATGGGCTAATTTGATGTCTATAAGCCAAATCCTCTGCTTTGAGTGTATAAGGCGCGTCTTTTTTAATCAATACAAAGTCTGCATCTTTACCTTTGGCAATACTACCTTTATCTTTTAACCCAAATCTTTCAGCAGGATTCTTTGCAATAATTTCTGCAAAACGTGTTAATGTCATATTCCGTTTTTGTACACCTTCATCAAACAAAACGTCTACATTGTTCTGAACACCTGCAATACCACCCCATGCTTCAAATGCATTGTCTTTGTCTTTCAATTCTGGGTTACATGGTGAATGGTCGCTTGTTACAAAGTTAATATCTCCGTTTAATACACGTTGCCACATACCTTCTAAACGTGATTTTTCACGAATTGGTGGTGAACATTTAACAACTGGCCCAATATCATCTAATTCTTCTTTGTAGAAGTATAAGTAATGCGTACATGTTTCACACGTAACATCTACACCTTCTTTTTGCGCTTGAACAATCGCTTCGACTCCTTCTTCACACGCAACATGTACAATGTGAATACGACAACCTGTTTCTTTTGCAAATAAAATGAGTTTTTGAATAGGTTCTACTTCTGTAAAGGCAGGTCGACTATCGACATAAGCTGCCATCGTAGTTTCACCATTTTCATATGCAATTTGTCCAAGTCTATCCGTAATTTCTGCATTTTCAGCATGAATAGATAATATTTTGCCCGTTTTTGCAATTTGTTTCATACCTTCATACAGTGAGTAATCATCTACATTCATGAAATCTCCATCAATTGAACGATCTCCACACGTTGCAACAAAACACTTATATGCAATAACTCCATCTTTATCTAATTCTTGAATACCACCATTGAGATTATAAGGTACAAGTCCACCATAACTTGCAACATCAACTGCTAATTTACCTTTGCCTGCTTCATATTTAATTTGAATAGATTCACGATCTTTCGTTGCTGGTACTTGGTTTAGTGGCATCTCGATAATTGTTGTAACGCCACCTTTAGCGGAACCTCTTGTTCCTGTCTCATAGCCTTCCCAGTCATCACGATAACCTCCACCCGGTTCAGTAATATGAACATGTGCGTCAATCATACCCGGTGAAACGATTAATCCTTTTGCATCAATCACTTCTTCAGCTTCTCCTAAATCTTTACCTATCTCAACAATTTTGCCATCTGCAATACCAATATCAACCTCTTTTGCTTCATCTTCTAAAATAACCAAACCATTTTTAATTAAAGTTTCAAATTTCATGTTATTTCACCTTTCTTTTTCCGAATTTTTTTAATATTAAATATATTAATCCTGCTGTTGTAAATCCGATAAACCATGATAAATCTGAAATCACTTTTAAACCTGGTAAAAATCCTAAAAATGAGATGACGACACCGATGATTGTAGCAATATATGCTTTCTTATTAATACGCTCAAGGTCTGCTGGTGGATTGTGCGTATCAAAATAAAGTCTATCCAAATCAACCTGCTTATGAATAACACGATAGAAATGCGCAATCATAACGCCTGCTACTGGACCAAGTATTGCACCGATTAGATTTAAGAACATAAAGATACTATCGCTGTTTTCCATCATCTTCCATGGCATAATTAATACACTAATCACTGCAGCCACAATTACACCTCGTTTATATGTAATCAGTTTCGGCATAAGTGCACTCAACTGATAGGCTGCTGGGATAATGTTACTCGTTGCATTCGTAGAAATCGTTGTCATCAACAATACACCCATTGCAAAGATAATTGCAGTCAAGCTATCCCATTGTCCAATAATGTATAAAATATTCCATTCTTGTGTCCCACTAAATATTGATGCCCCAATTAAAATACATACACTTGAAATCGCAAATAAAATATGAGCGACAACTACACTTCCAATTTGCCCAATAACTTGTGAACGTGTAGACTTTGCATTTTGTGTGAAGTCTGCCACACTTGCTCCTGGTGCTGCCCAAACAGCAATTAAAGAATTCATTACAACGAGAAATCCTAATATTACGGGATAACTGCTATGAGTAGATAAATCATAAGACATGATATTTCCTATACCACCTCCTACTTTAATCCCCCATATCGCCATACCACCAAATATAATGTATATTAATGGATTTAAGATCGCAGTAAATTTATTCAGGATAGATCCTCCACCGAAGCCAATCGCAAAGTTAATAATCCAGAAAATAAAGAATGCAATTGCAGCAGATGCTGTCAATCCTAGAAATTTACCCCCTCCACCAATATCTGCAAATCCTGGGAATAACTTATCTAAAAGTACGACTAACGCAAGTGCACCTGCATATGTTTGAAGTCCGAACCATGCAATCCCAGCAATAACACCTCGTAAAATACCCGGTAATTTTGCACCTAAGTCACCATAAGTTAACCTTAAATGCATAGCAAAAGGGATACCGTATTTCGAACCTGCATAACCATTGACAGCTAATAAAATACCAATAGCTATCGAACTAATAACAAGAGCCATCATCACTTGCAATGGAGATAAACCTAATAATAAAAATCCACCTACTGCTGTATAGTTAGGTATGTTATGCACCGCTCCCATCCACAACGTAAAATAGTTAAACGTATTGAAGTTTCGTTGCTCTTGTGTCTTAGGAATGATATCCTTGTTGTAACCTCTCTCTTCATATAGGTGAAGTCGCCTATTATCACTAACCATTTCAAACCTCCTCCTACGTTTTTGGAAGAATCCTTCGCTTTATTAAAAATGTACTATTGTATGCGCTTTCTTTATATGTCAGAATGAACATATATAAAAATTTTTTTGGTTGTTTTGTACAATAAAATAAAAAGTTGGTGGAGATATGACTGTATTAAAAGACATCATGGCCATTGAATTATTCTCTGGACTCAAACTCATTAATAGTAAAGGAGACTTACAACGTGTCGTTGAATTTGTAGATATATCCGAAACACCTGATATTAAAGATTACATTTCTGAGAATACATTACTTTTAACAACTGCAATGAGCTATAAAGACAATCAACATGGCTTAATTCAACTTATTGATGAATTATATAGCGTTAATGTTGCAGGTCTAGGTATTAAGCTTTCAAGATTTCTCCAAAAGGTAGACCCAGAAGTTATTGATTATGCAAATAAATTACAATTTCCTCTCATTGAAATTCCATATTATTGGAAGCTTGGTTCAATCACGCACGAAATCGCTTCTTACCTTGCTGATGATGAAAATGAAAAGTTAAACTTCGCATTAGATTTACAACAAAAAATGAACAAAATGATTGTTAATGAATATACGATTGATAAAGTAATAGACCAACTTTCAAAGCTAATTAAAGCACCTATTTTACTCATCAATCCTTTTTTGAAAATCGAAAGTGAAAGTCAATATTTCAGAAAAAATCCAAGAGCATCTAACTATTATTTAAAAAAATTCACAGATAACTTCAATAGTCAAAGTAAAAAGGTAGATTTTGATGAAAATGAGTATGCCGTTTACGAAGTACCCGCTTTCAATTATTTTCCGTATTATATTATGATTTTAGAAATACAAAAATTAACCTATCCTTTTAGTTATTTAGCCATTGAACAAGCCGTCAATGTACTGAGTTTTGCAATCTACAAAGAAAAGAGACTCATTGCTCAGCAACAAGAAGATATCAATCAATTTTTTGAATCTCTGATGAAGTCGAAAGATAGCTCTCCCATTGATATTAGTCAGAACCCAGACTTTTTCAAACAGTATCACCTTAAACACTCAAACTATTATCAAGTCATTATTTGTGGGGTAGACCGAGAAGAAGGAATGGAAAATAGTATTTATTTAAGTGAGCGTTACCAAATGACTTTTGCGTGGCTTAAAGAAATGTTAGAAACCATAGATGACCATATTAGTATCTATGGTTTACACAATGACTTTGAATTTGTTATTTTAATGCAGAAAAAACATGAAAACTATATTGAATACTGTAAATTCCTTCAAAAAGAATACAAGAAAATATTCAATAGTTCATTATCTTTTGGCATTGGGAACCAAGTCACAGATTTTAAACAAATCAGTTTATCTTTTATTGAAGCAAATGAAGTTTATGATACGCATAATAATAGTTATGTTAAAGAGTTTATCGAAATTTATCGCTCTAAAAATGTTGAAGAGTTGTTACAATTAATTCCCGTTGATAAGTTAAGACCTTTTGTTATCTATACGTTAGGGCCTCTTGCCTATCCTACACAAACAAAAGATAAAGAATTGAAAAAAACACTAAAAGTTTATATGGAAAACCAGTGCGATATTACAAAGACTGCTTCATTAATGTATGTACATCGAAATACAGTTAAATACCGAATTAATAAATGTGAAGAACTCTTAAAAATGGATATTAGTAATCCTAAAAACTCATTAGATATTCGATTAGCCATCTTCACTTCAGAACATCTTACTTTATAATTTAGTCAAATTAGACATAAGTAAAAATAAGTTTGTCTATTTACACTAATGTCCTCCTCACTATTATCACCTATCCTTTAAGTACACACCTATAAGGTTGAGGAGGATATCATTATGGACAATATTAAATCAAATGACAATTATTACAAAAAGATTATTGTCGCCCTTGTTTTAGGATGGGTTGCGATTTGGATATATCGAACAATATTAACACCCATTTACCCACAAATACAGGATGCTTTAGGCGATATTAGTGACTCTCAAATGGGGCTAGTCGCTTCAATATATTTCTTTGCTTATACAGGTATGCAAATCCCGTCTGGAGCACTTGTTGATAAGTTCGGACAAAAGCGTGTACTGATCCCTGCATTCTTAGGCTTTGCAGCAGCGGCTATTATTATAGGGACAAGCTCAACAATTACACAAGTTTATTTAGGTGCTTTAGTTGCCGGTATTTCAACTGGATCATATTATGGTGCGGCTTACTCTCTTTCTGCTAAACATATGCCAAAAGAAAAGAAATCATTCTCTAATGCCATCATCAACAGTGGTTCTGCCTTAGGTATGGTCATTGGACTCGTTGGCTCATCTGTATTAGTTGCCGGTTTAAACGTACAATGGAACTATATGTTATATATAGTTGCTGTTATTATTCTTGCTGTTACTTTTATTTTCATGACATTTATTAAGAGTGATAAACAGCAAGCAGATCATGTAAAAGCTGAAAAAGCAATAGTTTCCAATGATAGCACAACACAAGATGCGACACTTTTTGCACCCAAACAACTTGCAACATACTTCGTTTATTTTGCTACTTGTTATGGTTACTACATGATTGTGACATGGCTTCCATCATTTTTAGTGTCCGAAAAAGGCTTTGCACAATCTTCTGTTGGTTATGTTGCAGCTATCGTTGCCATTACCGCCATTCCGGGTGCATTGTTCTTCTCAAAATACATCGATAAACATGGTGAGCATCGATTGAAATTGATTTTATTCTTATTGCTTGCTGCAGCATTAACAATTAGTTTAACAGTATTTTCACCTAACCCAGCAGTTCTTTATATTGCTCTAATCCTTTACGGCTTACTAGGTAAACTCGCAATAGACCCTGTGCTCATCACTTTTGTATCGAGTTCTGTAACACAAGATCGATTAGCCAAAGCATTAGGCACATTTAACTTCTTTGGTATGGCATCTTCAGTAGTTGCACCATGGTTAACAGGTTATATTAGCGATATTACAGGCTCTAAAGTATTAGCATTCTATATTGCAGCTATATTACTTGTACTTGCAGCTATTATTTTCTTCCTTATCGTTTATAGAACAGAGGAAAGACATTCAAAAATGGCTTAATACATTAAAAAACCAGTAGGAAATCTCTTAGAGACCTTCTACTGGTTTTTCTCTTTTACTTTAAGATGCTTTTTTATAAGCTAACCATGCTACGCCGCCTAGTAAGGTCGCTGTACTAATCAACCCAATAGCGATCACCGTCATATTAGACTGTACTAGATTTAATAAACTTTTGCGTTCAACAGCAACAGATGGTGCATGATAACCTGAAATAAAATGTCGCTTATATTTTAAAGTCACACGTTCTTTCTCTTCGTCAACTTTAAAATGATAATCTGATGCAGACATGGTTTTAGGTACTACATCATATAAGTCTTTTTTTACCTCATATTTTTTACCATTAATACGCTGTTCTCCGCGTGACAATACTTTTTTATACGTATATTGATTAAATATTTCCTCGGTAATACCATTTGCCATAATGTGTCTTGCATGTTTTGCATGAATATTATTCGCTGGTGTAACACGCAGAACTGCTGTTTGCAGACGTAATTGTTGTTGTTTCGCTGTTAATACAAAATGATACCCCTGATCTCCTGTTCCTGTTTTAAGTCCTTCTACACCTTTCATACCATTTGTTTCGCCCGGCAACGAATAATTCGTTGTATGAAGGATGCCTGCTTTTTGCATATCTTGTCTTATTGAGGTTATATTAAGAATTTGTGGATGATCATTCACAAGATGTGTGGCTAATATTCCCATATCTTGTGCCGTTGTCATTGTCTTTCCCTCGTTGCGAAATGCTTTAGGTGCATATTGTTTCAACCAAGCATTATCCAAGCCTGTTGGATTTGTAAAATATGTATGATTCATCTTTAACATTTTAGCTTTTTGATTCATCTGCTTTGTAAATGTAGACGTATCGCCTGCCACATGTTCTGCTAATACCATTGATGCTGCGTTACTTGAAACCATAATAGATTGTTTCAATAGTTCTTCAACTGTAAATACTTGCCCTGATTGAATGGGATACGTTGAAACATTCGGCAATTGTGCTACACCTTGTTGATTTTTAGTAATTTTCACTTTATCAGTGAGATGAATCTCACCTTTTTCCAATGCATCATAAACTAAATAAAATGTCATTAACTTACTTAATGATGCTGGATAAAGTGATTTTTCACTACGATAATCATATAAAATCTGACCTGTTTGTGACACAGTCAATGCACTTTCAGGCTGATACTGTTGCATTGCCTGTGATTGATGCTTTTTCGCCATATTATAAGGGGTTGTCATCGCTTCAACATTCGAAGTCACTAACATATTAAAAAGCATCAGTCCAAGCAAACACTTAAAAAACCTCCTTACCATACCCATAAACTCCCTCTTTTTTGAATAACTTTATCATAGCAATATTTACTTTTTCTGACAATTCACGCCAAGAAAATATTTATGTCAGTATATATATTTGACTTCAAGATAAAAACAGAGAGCGAGACAGGAAGCCCATTTTTGAAAAAGCTCTGTCTCGCTCTAGCCTAATTAACTCGCAGTACACGTGTTTCCATTTCATACGCCTACTGCTATTTGCATCTATTAACTTACTGATTGGGTACAATTTTTTCTACGTCCCCATCTCGTCATTATTATTCTAAATTCGCATGATTTCGTTGCATGTCTTGCTCATCCATATTGAGTTGTTCCTGCATATTTAAAACAATACTATCCAATATAATTTGACTGCTCTGTTCAAACAAACTGCCCATTGGTTGTATTGAGCCTTCCACACGATGCTTTGTACTTGCTGGTAATATCACCGTTGAATCGGCATATTCTCCAATAGGCGTCTCCTGTTCTGTTGTAATCAACAAAATCATCGCACCAACTGACGTCGCCTTATCCGCAAGATATTGCAAATGTGCTGTACTTCCTGAGCCAGAGATAAACAACAAACAATCCCCCTTCTGAATCGGTGGTGTTGTTGTTTCACCTACGACATACGCTTGTCTTCCCAGTTGATTGAGGCGCATCGCAAAGCTCTGTGCCACAAGCCCCGAACGCCCTTTTCCCGCTACAAACACTGCGTTTGCATTCATAATATATGTGGTTAACTGTTTGACTGATTGTATGTCTATTTGGTGCAGTAATTGAGAGAGTTCATCTAAGATCAATTGATATTTTGGTTGTTGCATTTTATCACCCTTCAATGATTGCTCGGCATTGTCTTGCTGCTTCACGTGGATCATCTGCATTGGCAATGCCACCACCAACAATGATTAAATCTGGTGCTTCAGCTACAACCTCTTCAATAGTATCAGGCTTAATACCACCTGCTACTGCTACTTTCGCATGGGTAATTGCAGATTTTACTTTGCGTAGACTCTCTAACGGCGATTGTCCTTCTGCTTGTAAGTCATAGCCTGTGTGTACTGCAATATAATCCGCACCCATTTCATCTATTTCTTTTGCACGTTGTTCTAAATTTTGTACTGCAATTAAGTCTACTAATAATGCTTTACCGTGTTTATGGGCTTCTGCAACTGCATTTTTGATGGATGCATCTTCTGCTACACCTAAGATGGTTATAATATCTGCCCCATATTTCACAGCTTGACTCACTTCGTAGTCTGCTGCGTCCATAATTTTAAGATCTGCTAAAACTTTAACATCTTCATCTTTCACACTATCTTTCAAATGTTGAACTGCTGGTAGCCCTTCATTAATCACAATCGGTGTACCAATTTCGACAATATCTACATAGTCTGTCACCTGCTTTGCTAGATTTGCTGCTGCTTCCTTATCTAACAAATCAATCGCTAATTGTAATTCCATCGTTCTACTCAACTCCTACATTGATTAAATTTATATCACATTATTTGTTCTACCCACACATAAAATGACTAAACGTGATAAAAATAAGAACGTTCACCGGAGATACAAAATGCGTTTTGCTATACTTGGTCCCCTCGACAGCTCTCATCCAAACCCACATTTTGACTATTCAAATCTACCATTGCTGCATGATCAACATAAACTTCAACATTCGGATGTTGGTGTAAAATAGTTGCAGGAACTTCGGGCGTAATCCTCCCAGAAGCCAGTTGTGCTATCGCTTGTTTTTTATGCGCACCAAAAGCCAATAAAATAATACGCTTTGCTTTCATAATTGATTGTAACCCCATAGAAATAGCTTGTTTGGGAACATCCTCTCTATTATCGAAGTAACGACTGTTTGCTTCTATTGTACTCTCTGTTAAATCTACACGATGTGTCAGGCTGTCAAACGGTGTTCCCGGCTCATTAAAGCCAATATGTCCATTTTGGCCAATGCCTAATATCTGAATATCGACAGGTCCACGTTTATCAAGTAACGCTTCATACCTCAAAGCTTCTTCATCTGCATCTTCGGTGATACCACTCGGCAGATGTATTTTAGCTGTATCAAACATTGGATAACGATCAAATAAAATATGACGCATATAATAATGATAGCTCGCTGGATGATCTGAATCTAAACCGATATATTCATCTAAATTAAATGTTTCAACTTGAGAGACGTCTAACCGATTGTTTTGCAAAAGCGTAACGAGTGCTTTATACATTTCAATCATCGTACCACCTGTTGCCAGCCCTAACTTACTCTCTTTATTAAGCAACATTTGTTTATATAACTCTGTTGCAACGTAAAATGCTGCTTGGTGAGACGTACCTAAGTTTATTATTTTCATACACCATCACGACTCCTCAATCATTTTAACAAAACGCTTCGTAATATCACGTGGGCGTGTTATCGCTCCACCTACTACAGAGGCATAAACCCCTTTATCAAATACCTTCTTCAACATTTCAGGCGTTATAACATTTCCTTCTGCAATCACTCTTTGATTTACATTTTCAAGAACATCAACTAAAAACTTAAAATCATCGTCATAGAGTAAGCATCCTTTAGTTTCCTCTGTGTAACCATGTAACGTTGTACCAATGTAATCAAAACCTAAGTGTTCTGCATTGATCGCCTCTTCTAATGTTGCAATATCCGCCATTAACTCTACATCTGGTGCCTTTTGGCGTACATATTGCACAAGTGCTTCAAGTGACTCTACAGGACGTGCACGCAATGTAGCATCTAACGCAATCACTTCGCAACCACTTTCTAATAGTTCATCGACTTCTTTTTGTGTTGCAGTAATAAACACTGATGAATTAGGATAATCACGTTTAACAATACCAATTACTGGTAACTCTACTTCTTTCTTGATTGCTATAATATCCTCTTTAGTATTTGCTCTAATGCCAACAGCACCACCTTCTTTAGCAGCTAATGCCATTTTGCTCATAATATATGATGAGTGTAATGGCTCATCTTCTAATGCCTGACATGATACAATTAATCCTTGTGGTAACTTCATTTATAACCTCTCCTTATTGTAAAGCTTCTTCTACTTCATTTTTGATTGACGTCACATGTGGACCATAGACAATCTGAACACCGTTGCCTTTCGTAATAATCCCTCTGGACTCTGTCGCTTTAATTTTGGTTTCATCTAATTTTCTACCATCTATCAACGTAACGCGTAATCTCGTTGCACAACAATCGACGACTTCGATATTATCCGCACCGCCTAATCCTTCAATAATCATACGTGCGCGTTCACTTTGTTTAACAGTTTGAATCTCTTCTTCCACTTCACGCCCAGGTGTCTTAAAGTTAAATTTTGTAATTAAAAATCTAAAAATAACATAATATAAACAGAACCAAATAAGTCCTATTGGGAGAATCCATAAATAATTCGTTTTCGCTTGACCTTGTAGTACGCCAAACAATATAAAATCAATAAAACCTCCACTAAACGTTTGGCCTACTGTAATGTTAAAAATATCCGCCATCATAAAGGCCAATCCATCTAATAATGCATGAACAACATACAAAAGTGGTGCAACAAATAAAAAGCTAAATTCTAATGGTTCTGTAATCCCTGTTAAAAATGAAGTTAAAGCAGCAGATAACATCAAACCACCTACAACTTTTTTCTTCTCTGGTCGTGCTGTATGATAGATTGCTAAGGCTGCACCGAGCAATCCAAACATCATCGTAATAAAGCGACCAGACATAAAACGAGAAACACCCTCAAAATAATGTTTGATATGCGGATCACCAAGTTGAGCAAAGAAAATATTTTGGGTTCCTTGTATTAACTTGCCATTAAGCTCCATCGTTCCACCCAGTGCAGTTTGCCAAAATGGAAGATAAAAAATATGATGTAAACCAAAAGGTCCTAACATACGTAAAATAAAACCATAAATGAACGTACCAATAACACCCGTTCTATTAACAAGCCCACCTGCTCCAAAAATAACAGATTGGACAGCCGGCCATATAAAGAACATCACAACACCTAACAGAATAGATGCCATAGATGTCACAATAGGTACAAAACGCGATCCCCCAAAAAAGCCTAAAAACTGGGGTAAATTCACCTTGTTGTACTTGTTATGCAAATATGCAGTCAATATTCCAACAATAATACCGCCAAATACACCCGTTTCCACTGTCTGAATTCCTAGTGCCATACCTTGTCCTGCTTTGGCTAATTGATCACTCTTTGCCAATGTATCTGTGATTGTCAACATCCCATTCATTGTTGCATTCATAATCAAAAATCCAAGAATTGCTGCTAATCCGGCTGTTCCTTTATCACTTTTAGCTAAACCCACTGCCACACCTACCGCAAATAAGACAGGTAAGTTTTGAAATACGATATTACCTGCTGCACTCATTAATACAAAAATATGCTGCAACAATGCGATGTCTAATATGGGATAGGCTTTAATTGTATTCGGATTACTCAATGCACCTCCAATACCAAGCAAAAGTCCTGCTGCTGGTAAAATTGCGATCGGTAACATAAATGATTTGCCAAACTGTTGTGCTTTATCAAAGACTCGGTTCATCTTATCCACCACCTATTTCCTTATATATTGTTTTATATTATTTTTCAGATTATAAAACTTTAAACTTCAATATAGAAATATGATTCATCGTTCAACCGTTTAGATTCAAAAACTCCTATTCACAAGTTCTATATACACTTTAAATATATCACTTTGAAATTTTTAATCAATATTATATAATTGATTGGAATTTATTTTCAAAAAGGTGTACAAAAGAGGTGTTTTAACAATGAAAGTTGAAAATCGTATTCAAAAAGCACGACATCAATTCACTAAAAATGACCGTAAAATTGCAGCCTACTTATCGAACTTGCATGACGCTTCAGATGTTGGAGCCATTCATACTATTGCAAACGACGTTGGTGTTTCATCTTCCAGTGTGACACGCTTCGTTTATAAACTAGGCTATGACAGCTTTCAATCGTTTCGCTTTGCAGTTCAGCACGAATTACATTCTGAACATATCGATAACAGCCCTTCTATTCAAACGATGTATGAACATTATATGTCTATCCTCAATCATACAGGAGAGTTTATTGCTGAAAATGATTTGAACTTTTTAGTTTCAAAGATTCAGCAAAGTGAAAAAATTATTTTTATTGGAATTGGTAGCTCAGGTCTCACTGCACAGGAACTCTATTTTAGAACTGCTCGTATGGGGCTCAATACAATTGCGATTACCGATGCACATCTTATGGCAGTTGTAGGACATATGTGCAATACCCAAACAACAGTTATTGCACTAACCAACAGCGGTTCAACACAAGAGATTATTAAGAGTATTACTCACGGACGAGCGAATGGAGCCACAGTCATTGCAATTTCAAATTTTCGAACAGATACATTAGCTGAACATTGTACACGTATTATTATTACTGCTGACAGACGAAGTACGCATGACCCTTATTTTATTAATTCACAATTGGCTAATCACTTTATTATTGATTTATTAAGTTACCATCTATTGCAAGACTCGCAATGCCTATCACACTATACTGAAAGTTATGAACAACTTCTCAACTATCGTGAAAATGACACGTCTTTCTGATCTTTTGTTCATTTCACGCAATAAAGTGAGCAAGGGGATATGAATTTTAATCACTTTTTAGTAAAATGAGTAGATAAACAGAAAAGGAAGGCAGTGAAAGTTTTGCAAACGATTACAAATGAAACTGTACAATCATTATTAAATCAGTATGCAAATGAACCTGTCTATTTGCATGTTGAAACAACAAACGGGGCTTATGCGAACCATTTTGATCAACGTGTGTTCAATGCAGGCACATTTTTGCGTAACATCCAAATCACCTATCAACATGCACAGCTCAAAGGTGGCAATAAAGACCCTTTCCGTGTAGGTCTCAAGTTAAACAATAGCGGATGGGTATACGTTCAAGGACTGACACATTATGAAGTTACAGATAATGGGGCGTTCTTACTTGCAGGTTTTAATTATGAAGGACAATTGGCTGCGGCACTCGAAATCAGTCGCACACCATTTGACGCGTAAAAGGGAGTTGAAAACTTATGACATCTGAAAAACATATATTAGTCATCTTTCCACACCCTGATGATGAAACATTTTCTTCAGCAGGCACACTTGCACATTTTATTGATCAAGGTATACCTGTAACATACGCTTGCTTAACCTTAGGACAGATGGGACGTAATCTTGGTAATCCACCTATCGCAACACGTGAGTCTTTACCAGCCATTCGTGAGCGAGAACTTGAACAAGCAGCTAAAGAGATTGGAATTACAGATTTACGTAAAATGGGGCTACGCGACAAAACCGTTGAATTCGAACCACACGATGAAATGGACGCTATGGTACAATCTCTTATTGATGAAATACAACCTACAACCATTATTTCATTCTATCCTGGATATGCTGTACACCCCGATCATGAAGCTACAGCAGAAGCAGTTGTTCGCACAGTAAAACGCATGCCTAAAAATGAACGCCCGAAACTTTGGCTGGTCGCATTTAGCAATGATGCCGTAGATGCACTTGGGGAACCAGATATTGTCAATGACATCTCTGCATATCAAGATCAGAAACTGCGTGCATTTCAAGCACACCAATCACAAACAGGCCCATTTTTAGAACAACTGGCTAACCCTCAAGGCAATGCACCCGGTGTACCACGTGAAGCGGCTACCTATTTAACAACTGAAACTTTTTGGACATATCGCTTTAAATAAGTTGCACAGTATCCCATAATACTGTGACATTTTTATGGAGGAAATAACATGACGGAATTTGATTTATCAACACGCGAAGGACGTTGGAAACATTTCGGTTCTGTTGACCCTATTCAAGGTACAAAACCTACAACGAAAGCAGAAATGACTGACCTTCAAAGTACACATAAAAACTTTTTATTTGAAATCGAACAAGTGGGTATTAAAAATCTTGTTTACCCAGTATGGATTGATCAGTTTCAAACAGCTGGTAACTTTAGCTTTTCAACAAGTTTAAATCAAGATGAAAAAGGCATTAATATGAGCCGTATTTTAGAAGCTGTAGAAGCCGAATACGACAACGGAATTCAGTTAGACTTTGATGCCTTAACACAATTGCTCAATCATTTAAAAGAGCGTATGCATCAGCATAGTGCAGCTGTCGATGTACATGGTAAATGGTTTTTCAATCGCCTTAGTCCTATCACAAAGATCAAAGCAGTTGGACATGCAGATGTGACATTTGGTCTGGCTGTACATCACGATCATGTGACACATAAAACATTAACTCTTGAAGCAGCAGTTACAACGCTCTGTCCATGTTCGAAAGAAATCAGCGAATATTCTGCTCACAACCAACGTGGCATCATCACAGTTAAAGCTTATATTGACCCTTCTCGTACACTACCTGTGGACTTCAAAGATATATTGTTAGACGCCATGGAAGCGAATGCCAGCTCAATGTTATATCCGATTTTAAAACGTCCGGACGAAAAAAGTGTGACCGAACGTGCTTATGAAAATCCGCGTTTTGTAGAGGACTTAATTCGCTTAATCGCCGCAGACCTTGTAAATCTCTCATGGCTCACTGGCTTTGACATTGAATGTCGTAATGAAGAATCCATCCATCAGCACGATGCCTTTGCCAAACTAAAATATCGTCAACCATAAAACAGCTACCCCCTAAACACTTATGTCTCAAGTGTACTAAACCCCAAAAGTCAACTAAAAATCTAACTTTTGGGGTGTACATCAAAGCATGAAATGTAAGGGGGTTTTTATTTTATTATTTCAAATGTTCATACGGACTATTGTTCGCAAATGATAAAATCTGATCAATAAATAATTTTGCACGCAATTGAAATTCGTCGTTAGACAAGTACAGTGTCCCATCTTCTGTTCGATCATAATCAGAATCATGTGTCGCAATTTGTGTTGGTACTGCAATCCCTAACAATGAACGGACGATAACACGAAGATGTGATAGCGGTTCAGCACTTACAATACCTCCACTATTATTGACTAAACCAACCGGCTTCATCTTAAAATCATCCATCGTTAAATGATCTAATGCATTTTTTAAAATACCTGAATATGAACCATGATAATTCGGTGTTCCTAAAATCATAAAATCCGCTTCCCGTGCTAACTTTTTCAGCTGTTCAGCATTTTGTTGATACGTTTCAGGCACTTGGTTAACCTCTGTAAAATCCAATGTATGTATAGGTTGCTCTGCCAAGTCAAATACAGTGACTTCTTCATGGTGCGTTTCAATTTGTTCTTTTAAAAATTGTGCCAACGCCCTTGTATGTGAACCTTGCTGTGCACTTCCTACGATAATAAGACCTTTCATATTTCAACATCCTTTTCATCACTTTTTAATTTTTATATATCTAACACACGATAAATTGCTTTTGCTACGCCACTCTCTTCATTGCTCGTTGTAGTAAATGCTGCAATATCTTTAACTTCCGACATCCCATTCGCCATTGCTACCGGGTAACCTACACGTTCAAGCATAGAAACATCATTTAAGTTATCACCAATTGCCATAATTTCCTCTTTATCAATATCTAGTTGCTCAGCAATAGCGGTTAGTGCTACACCTTTTTGTGCTTGTACATGTGTAATTTCAATATTCCCCATTGAAGAAGAAGACACCGCTAAATTTGTATGTGTGGCTAACTTTTCTTTAACACGATTCAGTTTTTCTAAATCATAGTCAAATGCTAAAACTTTCATAATCAATTCACCAGGCACCGCTTCTACTTGTTTATAGTCCGATACCACTTTCAATGTTCCACGATCAATACGATATTGAACATGTTGTCGGATTTTCTCAATATTCGCTTGTTGTCCTGCATGTTTGGCAATATCCATATAAATCTCTATATCTCTTTCAGGATCTTCTGTATAAATACCTAAATTCGTATAAAGCTGATAATATATACCTTCTTCATGTAATATTTCTTGTACACTATGGTATAGTTCATCATTAATACTTGCCGTATGAATAATATTAAGACTTTCATCTCTTACTTCTGCACCATTTAAGCAAATATATGGGACTTTTAAGCCCGCCTCAGTAACAGGTGTATGTGCCTCATAAAAAGCACGACCTGTCGCAATCACAACCGTAATACCCTGTGATTGTGCATATTGTATCGCTTTGATATTTTCTTCGGATACCTCATGTGCTGCATTTAGCAGTGTACCATCCATATCTGTGGCGATTAGCTTAACCATTCCTTATTCCCTCTCTTTACTTTATTCTCTCTATTTACAATATTGCACTTGATGTTTAAGACATACACAAGTAGTGTACCAAAGTTTCAAAAAACAATGTTAAATTTTGTTTTCGATAAAAATGTTCTATTGTGAACACTTTTTATGCTGTCGGAGTGCTTTGAAAAAAGACTTCAGAATTTCACTACATGAATACGACAGTACCCCTGTGATGATATCCGCTCGATGATTCATACGCGTATCTTGAATGAGATTCATCAAACTTCCACTGCACCCCCCTTTAGCATCATCTGCACCATACACGACGCGTGCAATACGACTCATCACAATTGTACCCGAACACATGACACAAGGTTCCAAGGTAACATAAAGTGTACAGTCTTCTAAACGCCATGTCCCTAATGCCTCTGCTGCACGTTCAATTGCTAAGTGTTCTGCATGTGCAGTCGGGAGTTGCAATGTTTCCCTTAAATTATATGCACGTGCAACCACATGGTCATCTTTCACAATCACTGCACCAATTGGCACTTCTCCTTGCTTTGCCGCCTTTCTCGCCTCGTCTAATGCAAGTGACATATAATATTCATGACTTCTCATAACAGAAATTGCCTCACTTATGTTAAAATTTGTAATACTGACTACATGAGATGGAGCGAACAAAATATGACTAAACCTTTTATCGTTATCGAGGGGCCGATTGGTGTTGGTAAGTCCTCACTCACACACAAGTTGAGTCAATCTTATCATTTTTATGAAGCAAAAGAAATTGTCGGGGAGAACCCTTTTCTCTCAGATTTTTACGAGGATATTTCAAAGTGGAGTTTTCAAACAGAGATGTTTTTCCTCTGCAATCGCTACAAAGCTTATCAAGACTTAGCAATGCTCGATCAAGGTATTGTTTGTGACTATCATATATACAAAAACAAAATTTTCGCACGCAATACACTTTCTAAAGCTGAATATGCTAAGTTCTCACGTATTTATGACATTTTAACAGAAGATTTAATAACGCCTGACTACACAATTATATTAGATGCGGATTTAGCAGTGTTAAAACAGCGCATTGCTAAGCGTGACCGTAGTTTTGAAGTACATATAGAAGATGATTACTTATTAAAATTAAAAGCCGATTATGCTGCTTATTATAAAGCGTTATCACAAGAGGGGCATAACGTACTATGGATTGATACAACTGATATGGACTTTGTCGCTAATACCAAAGACTATCAAACTGTATTAACACGTATTAATGAACTTATTGGAGGAACCACACATGAAAAACTATAATATCCCATCTGATGCTATTATTACAATTGCCGGTACGGTAGGTGTCGGGAAGTCATCACTCACGCGTGCACTCGCTAAAAAACTCAACTTCCGTACATCTTATGAAAATGTCGATCATAATCCTTATTTAGATAAATTTTATGATGATTTCCGTCGATGGAGCTTTCATTTACAAATTTATTTTTTGGCTGAACGTTTTAAAGAGCAAAAGCGTATGTTTGAATATGGCGGAGGTTTCATTCAAGATCGCTCGATTTATGAAGATGTTGATATCTTTGCCAAAATGCATCAAGAACAAGGTACAATGACACAAGAAGATTTTGAAACATACTCTAATTTATTTAGTGCTATGGTCATGACACCTTATTTTCCAAAACCCGATGTATTAATTTACTTAGAGTCTGACTATGATAGCATTATTGATCGTATCAATGCACGCGGCCGCCAAATGGAAATGGATACAGATCCCGAATACTGGCAAATGTTATTTAAACGTTATGATGAATGGATTAATCAATTCAACGCATGTCCCGTTGTTCGTATCAATATTAATGAGTACGATTTGTACGATGATCCCGATTCTATCGATCATGTTATTCATAAAACAGCTCATATTATACAAACTCATCGTCAAATCGATATGCGTTAGGCGATTAACAATATCGCAATTATACTGTAAGCGTATTAAAAAGTCCCAATTCCTTTTAGGTAGAATGACAACACTTTAGACATTCAAAAAGATTTTGTCATCCTACCTTCTATTTAAGTGATATTGTATCCAAGTACGCTAATAATCTTGTAACATCATCAAGTACAATGTCCGCTTTATCAAATGTTGCTTGTGTTCCTAAACCTGTACGTACTCCTACCGTTCGTAAGCACCCTGCATTATACCCCATTTGCATATCCAAATCTGTATCTCCAACCATTACCATCTCTTCACCTTTGATACCTTTTTCCCACAAGGGTTGTAATAATCGAGCATCTGGTTTTTCATAATGATGGCTATCTGTTGAAATCACACAATCAAACACTGTTTCAAATCCTGTTGTTGTTAAAAAGTGATGCATACCAGAAGCATTATCTCCCGTGACAATAGCTAAGTGATAGCCTCGCTCTTTTAATGTGTAAAGCACCTCAGAAACCCCTTCATATAAGATACTCTCTGGTTCACGTGTATCGATCAACTGTTGACTTCGAGTTGCTGCCCATGAAGATGTATCCTCTTGTGTATACCGATTAAAAATACTTACCATATCTTCAAGAGAACCCGATGCCATTATACTTCCCGGTTTAAATGTGTCACCATCGATACCTATTTCTTCACATAACATTTCATATTGTTCAATATTAAAATGCTTACATACGTCATCAACAAGCTGTATACCGATTTTAACCCAGCTTTGATCAAATTCAATTAACGTTCCATCTTTATCAAACAAAATCCAACGTACCATCATATATCATCTCCCGTTGTCTTATCATACATACTTTAACATATTCTATTCATATCTTTTACTGATCCTCTCTACCGGATAATTCCAACCTAAAAATACGAAACAGAAACTTTTCAGTATTAAAAGTTTCTGTTTCGTACGGCTCTATATTATTTTTAAATAGTGATAAAATATTTGAATATCCGACTCAATATTGATCTTATAATTCAATATTCTCATTATTTGCGATCATAACGTGGTACTACTAAACGCCAATGATGTGGATCATCTAACTTACCACTTTGAATGCCTGTATAATGATCATACAATGTTTGTGTAACTTGACCTGTTTCATTATTATTGATGACAATCTTCTTATCTTTAAACTGAAGTTCACCTACTGGAGAGATAACTGCTGCTGTCCCCGTACCAAAAACTTCTTCTAATTCGCCTTTTTCATAGTGTTCGATTAACTCATCAATAGATACACGACGTTCTTCTACTTCATAGCCTAATGTTTCTGCCAATGCAAGGACAGTTTTACGTGTAATACCCGGCAAAATACTGCCATTTAATGCTGGCGTCACAACTTTTCCATTAATAACAAAGAAGATATTCATACTTCCGACTTCTTCAATGTATTTTTGTTCTACACCATCTAGCCACAATACTTGATCAAAACCTAGGGCATTGGCATTGGCTTGTGCTAATAAACTGGCTGCATAGTTACCCGCTACTTTGGCAAATCCAACACCTCCACGGACAGCACGTACATACTCATCTTCAACATAAATTTTTGTTGGTCTTAACGAATCTCCACCATAGTATGATCCTGATGGTGATAATAACACGAGTAAACGATATTTTTTCGATGGTGCAACACCTAATACACCGTCTGTCGCAAATACGACTGGACGAATATATAAAGATTGTCCTTCGCCCTCTGGTACCCAATCACGCTCAACGTCAACTAATTGCTTTAGTCCTTCTAATAAGAGTGCTTCATCAATGCGCGGCATTTTTAAACGTTCTAGTGACATATTGATACGTTTAAAGTTTTCTTCAGGTCTAAATAGAACCACTTCACCCTTGTGTTTATATGCTTTTAGTCCTTCAAATACAGATTGACCATAGTGAATACTTTGTGCAGCGGGTGAGATTTCAATCGGCGCATACGGTACAATCTCTAAATCATGCCACCCTTGATCTGCCGAATATTCAAAGCTCAACATATAATCTGTAAATACTTCGCCAAATGTGAGAGAAGATTGATCTGGTTTCTCTTTTAACTGTTGACGTGGTTCAAGTTTCACTAATTCTGTCATAATAAATGCCCCCTGTAATCTATGTAAATGTAATAAAAGCATTATACCAACCATATCATCACAATTCAATGAGTTTTTCGAAAATTAAATTTATTCTTAACAATTATATTGTTTATGATATTTCAATATGAAAAGTCGCTACAATTCATGAATATCATTGCAACGACTTTTATCGAAAACACTCGGTAATGGTACCTAGTTTTTATACATTTTTGTTCGCTTCTTTTTCTTGAATTGCCTCAAGCATACGTTGAGTCATCGTTTCGAGATCATATTTAGGATTAAAGCCCCATTCACCACGTGCACAACTTGTATCAATACTATCTGGCCAGCTTTCTGCAATACCTTGACGTACTGGATCAACGTCATAATCTAATGTGAAGTTTGGATCATGCTTTTGAATTGCTTCTTTAACCATTTCTGGTTCGATACTCATAGCACTCAAATTATAAGCATTACGGTTAATTAATTTACCACCGTCTGCCTCCATTAATTGAATGATTGCGTCAATTGCATCATCCATAAACATCATGTCCATATATGTTCCACGATCAATGTAGCTCGTGTATTTTCCTTCGCGTACAGCTTGGAAATAGATATCAACTGCATAATCCGTTGTACCACCACCAGGTTCTTTAATATATGAAATTAATCCCGGAAAACGCACACTACGCGTATCTACACCAAACTTAGAAAAGTAATAGTTACATAATAATTCACCTGATACTTTATTTACACCATACATGGTATTTGGACGTTGAATTGTGACTTGTGGCGTATTCTTCTTAGGTGTGTCTGGACCAAATGCACCGATTGAACTTGGAGTGAAAAACTGCAAATCATATTTACGTGCAGCTTCCAAAGCATTGACTAAACCACCCATATTTAAATTCCAAGCTAATAATGGCTTTTGCTCCGCTGTTGCAGATAATAATGCAGCCATATGCATCATTGTATCAGGCTTAAACTCTGCGATTAATTGTTCCATTTTTTCAGCATCTGTCACATCTAATATTTCAAATGGACCTTCTGCAACAATAGAACCTTCTTCTGGCTCGCGAATATCTGTTGCTAATACATTGTCATTGCCATACAATTCGCGACATTTCGCAACAAGTTCTGTACCAATTTGTCCAAGTGCCCCTGTAATAAAGATTTTTTTCATGGATCAACACATCTCCTAACTGTCTTTATATAAAATACATATGTTCTTCTCAATAGGTTTTATCTTTGTTTTTCATCTGTATTATAGCATTAAAACGCTTACTTGTACACGGAGAGGGGACATACTAAGTTATGTCTACAAACTTATTTTTAATATATGATCATAAAAAAGCAACTACACACTTTATTGGGTAGTTGCTTATAAATGCTATATTTATAGTTAAATAATTTCTAACTCTTTACCTACACGCTCATATACTGCTAATGCTTCATCTAACATTTCTTTCGTATGTGCAGCTGTCGGCATATTACGTACACGTCCTGTTCCACGTGGCACAGTTGGGAATACGATAGATTTTACATATACACCTTCATCCATTAAACGCTTACTAAAGGTTTGTGTTTTCTTTTCGTCTCCAATAATCACTGGTGTAATCGGCGTTTCTGACTCACCCGTATTAAAGCCTAGTTGATTCAAACCTTCTTTTAAATAGTTTGCATTATCCCACAGCTTATCATGTAACTCTGTTGATGCCATAAGCTTTTCTACTGCTGTCGTAATTGCTTTAGTATCTCCAGGTGCTAACGATGTTGAAAATAAGAATGGACGTGATTGTACTTTTAACCAATCGATTAGCTTTTGAGAGCCTGCAACATATCCGCCTACAACACCAATTGCTTTTGATAATGTCCCAATTTGGAAATCTACTTTATCTTGCAGACCAAAGTGTTTCACTGTTCCTGCACCTTTACCCATAACACCTGAACCATGTGCATCATCAACATAAACCATGATGCCATATTCTTCACAGATTTCAACAATTTCTGGTAATTTTGCAACATCACCATCCATGCTGAATACACCATCTGTAATATACATGACTTTATTGTATTGACCTGACTCAACAGCTTCTTTAGCTTTTTCACGTAAGTCATCCATGTCTGAATGTTTTACACGAATAATTTTAGCTTTCGATAAACGACACCCATCGATAATAGATGCATGGTTTAATTCGTCTGATAAAATAGCATCGTTTTTATTCATTACTGCAGAAATAGCTGCCATGTTACAATTAAAGCCTGATTGATATGCAATAGCTGCTTCTGTTCCTTTAAACTTTGCAAGTGTTTTTTCTAACTCATCATGCAAATCTAATGTTCCGTTGATTGTACGAACAGCACCTGCACCTACACCATGTGAATCAATCGCTGCTTTAGCTGCTGCTTTCAAGTCTGTATCTGTTGCAAGACCTAAATAGTTATTAGATGATAAGTTAATATATGATTTGCCTGCAATAGTAATTTTTGGTCCATTTGCCCCTTCTATGGTGTCAATCTCGTTGTATAATCCATTGTCTTTGAGATAGTTAATATTTTCCTCTAGAAAGTCGTGTAATCTTTGTACCACGATTTATTCCCCTTTCTTATTCTTTAATTCATCTTTATCATAACCCATTTTGAACAAACTTAAAAGCGCGTGTATAATATTATCATAATATTTACTAAGGAGAGGAATACTATTGACGGATTGGTTTCAACGCGCATGTGAAAAAGAGAAAGATATGATTGCAACACGTCGCCATCTACATCAATATCCTGAACGTTCATTTAAGGAAATCCAAACACACGCTTATATTTTACAGCGCCTGCAACAACTTGATTTTACAATTCAAGACAAAGTCGGGGAAAACGGTATTGTTGCCTCGATTCACGGTAAAGCTGACGGTCCTACTATTGCTTTACGTGCTGACTTTGATGCTTTACCCATTGAAGACTTAAAAGAGGTGCCCTATCGTTCAAAAATACCTGGTGTCATGCATGCATGTGGACATGATGGACATACCGCTATTCTACTCACAGTAGCTGAGCTTTTGCATGAACATCGTACGCATCTTAAAGGAAATGTCGTTTTAATTTTTCAATATGGTGAAGAAGAAATGCCTGGCGGTGCTCAAGGAATGATTGCTGACAATGCTTTAGTCGGTGTAGATAAAGTTTACGGCAATCACCTGTGGAGTGGCTATCCTACTGGAACAATTCATACTCGTCCGGGACCCATGATGGCACAACCTGATGAATTTAATATTACACTCTATGGCAAAGGAGGACATGGGGCAAAACCTCACGAAACCATTGATCCTATTGTGATTATGGCTGAATTTATATTAAGTGTACAAAAAATTGTGGCTCGTACGATCAATCCTGTCAATCAAGCCGTTATCTCTTTTGGCAAAGTTGAAGCGGGAGAAGCAGACAATGTGATTCCGGATACAGCATATTGTCGGGGAACGGTACGTACATTTAATCCCGAAGTTCAACAACATATTTATAATAAAATGGATAAACTTTTGCAAGGTCTCGCATTAGCTAATGATATTACTTATGATTTAAATTATATTAAAGGCTACCTCCCCGTTTATAATCATGATGCATCTGCACATATTGTTAAAAGCGCTGCCAATACACTTAATTTTCGTTATCATGATGCTGAACTTATGATGATTGGAGAAGATTTTTCATACTATTTACAAGCGCGTCCTGGTGCATTTTTCCTTACAGGATGTGGCAATAAAGAGAAACAAAGTGACTGGCCACATCATAGTCCACATTTTGATATTGATGAATCTGCTATGAAATATACAGTCAGTACTTTTATGAAGATTTTAGAGTTAGAAAATGTTTTATAGTCAAAAAGTGTAAATACGCTATTTCTATATGGATGAAGTTCTTAAAGAAATACAAAAAAGCTAGCGCACGATGCGCTAGCTTTTACGATATATCACTTAAAATTAAGCGTGGATTTCAGTTACAACACCTGATCCAACTGTACGGCCACCTTCACGGATTGAGAAACGTGTACCGTCTTCGATAGCGATTGGAGAAATTAATTCAACTTCCATTTCTACGTTATCGCCAGGCATAACCATTTCAGTACCTTCTGGTAAGTTTACAACACCAGTTACGTCAGTAGTACGGAAATAGAATTGTGGGCGGTAGTTTGAGAAGAATGGTGTATGACGACCACCTTCGTCTTTTGATAATACATAAACTTCCGCTTTAAATTTTGTATGTGGTGTAATAGAACCTGGAGCAGCTAATACTTGACCACGTTGTACATCTTCACGTGAAACACCACGTAATAATGCACCGATGTTGTCACCAGCTTCAGCATAGTCTAATAATTTACGGAACATTTCTACACCAGTAACAGTTGTTTTAGAAGATTCTTCAGCTAAACCGATGATTTCTACTTCTTCACCAACTTTGATTTGACCACGTTCAACACGGCCAGTTGCTACTGTACCACGACCAGTGATTGAGAATACGTCCTCAACTGGCATCATGAATGGTTTGTCAGAATCACGTTCTGGAGTTGGGATGTAGTCATCTACTGCTTGCATTAACTCAAGAATTTTTTCTTCGTATTGTGCATCGCCTTCTAAAGCTTTTAATGCTGAACCAGCGATTACAGGTACGTCATCACCTGGGAAGTCGTATTCAGATAATAAGTCACGAACTTCCATTTCTACTAATTCTAATAATTCTTCATCGTCAACCATGTCAACTTTGTTTAAGAATACAACTAATGCTGGTACACCAACGTTACGTGATAATAAGATGTGCTCACGAGTTTGTGGCATTGGACCGTCAGCAGCAGATACTACTAAGATACCACCGTCCATTTGTGCAGCACCAGTAATCATGTTTTTAACATAGTCAGCGTGACCTGGGCAGTCAACGTGTGCATAGTGACGTTTGTCAGTTTGATACTCGATGTGTGAAGTATTGATTGTAATACCACGTTCTTTTTCTTCTGGTGCGTTGTCAATCATATCGTATGATTGTGCAACACTGTCACCATTTTTAGCTAATACAGTTGCGATTGCAGCTGTTAAAGTTGTTTTACCATGGTCAACGTGACCGATAGTACCAATATTGGCATGTTCTTTTGAGCGATCGAATTTTTCTTTTGCCATTATGAAATCTCTCCTCTTTAACTTAAAAATTTTAATATCTCTCATGAAAGTTACTCACCAACATGAGATAGATAATCTTTATTACCTTTATAAAGCATTTTACTAAAAAAATCAATTTATAAACAAGGGAAGTTCACACTTAGTGATTATTCACCTTTGTTTTTTTTGATAATCTCTTCAGAAATTGATTTTGGTACTTCTGCATAATGATCAAAGTACATTGTGTAAGTACCGCGACCTTGCGTATTAGAACGCAATGATGTTGCATAACCAAACATTTCTGAAAGTGGTACATATGCATTAACAACTTGTGCATTACCACGTGCTTCCATACCATCTACTCGACCACGACGAGCAGTTACATCACCCATGATATCACCAAGATACTCTTCTGGCATTTCAATAGTAACTTTCATCATTGGTTCTAATAGTACAGGTTCACATTTTTTAGCAGCTTCTTTAAGTGCTAATGATGCAGCAATTTTGAAGGCCATTTCAGATGAGTCGACATCATGGTATGAACCATCAAATAATTTTGCTTTAACATCGATTAATGGATATCCCGCTAATACACCGTTTTCCATTGCATCTTTAAGACCCTGTTCAACTGATGGGATGTATTCACGTGGAACTACACCACCAACGATAGCATTCTCAAATTCAAAACCTTCACCCGTTTCATTAGGTGTAAATTCAATATGAACATCACCATATTGACCACGACCACCAGATTGACGAGAGAATTTACCTTGTACTGCAGCTGCTTGTTTGAATGTTTCACGGTAAGATACCATTGGTGCACCCACATTAGCCTCTACATTAAATTCTTTCTTCATACGGTCTACAATGATATCAAGGTGAAGTTCACCCATACCACCGATAATAACTTGACCTGTTTCTTCATCTGTATGTGCTTTGAAAGTTGGGTCTTCTTCTTGAAGTTTTTGAAGTGCTTGTGCCATCTTATCTTGGTCAGCTTTTGATTTTGGCTCAACTGATAAGTGAATAACAGGCTCTGGGAATTCCATAGACTCAAGAATGATGTCATTTTTCTCGCCACAAAGCGTGTCACCCGTTGCAGTGTCTTTAAGACCTACTGCAGCTGCGATATCACCTGAGTATACAGTGCTAATCTCTTGACGTGAGTTAGCATGCATTTGTAGGATACGTCCTACACGCTCACGTTTATCTTTTGTTGAGTTTTTAACATAAGAACCTGAAGTTAATGTACCAGAGTACACTCGGAAGAATGTTAATTTACCAACATAAGGGTCAGTCATAACTTTGAATGCTAACGCTGCGAATTCTGCATCATCATCAGCTCTAGCAATAACTTCTTCTTCAGGGTTGTCAGAACGATGTCCAACGATCGGCTTAACATCTAATGGAGATGGTAAGTAATCAATAACAGCATCTAACATAAGTTGAACACCTTTGTTTTTAAATGCTGTACCACATAATACTGGGTAGAATTCAACATCTGTTGTTGCTTGACGAATTGCGTCTTTAAGCTCAGCTACAGTAAGTTCTTCTCCACCTAAGTATTTTTCCATTAAATTATCATTAGTTTCAGCTACTGCTTCAATTAATGCTTCACGTGCTTCTTCTGCACGCTCTTGATAATCTTCTGGGATTTCAATTTCATCAATTTCTGTACCTAAATCGTTGTTATATTTGAAACATTTCATTTCAACTAAGTCAATGATTGCTTCAAACTCATCTTCAGCACCAATTGGTAATTGAATAGGTGCAGCATTAGCTTGTAAACGGTCATGTAAAGTGCTTACTGCATAATCAAAGTTTGCACCCATTTTGTCCATCTTGTTTACAAATACGATACGTGGTACACCATAAGTTGTTGCTTGTCGCCAAACTGTTTCAGTTTGTGGTTCTACACCTGATTGTGCATCAAGTACAGTTACAGCACCATCAAGTACACGTAATGAACGTTCAACCTCAACAGTGAAGTCTACGTGTCCAGGTGTATCGATGATGTTTACACGGTGACCATTCCATGCAGCTGTTGTTGCAGCTGATGTAATTGTAATACCACGGTCTTGTTCTTGTTCCATCCAGTCCATTTGTGAAGCACCTTCATGTGTTTCACCAATTTTATGAATACGTCCAGTGTAATAAAGAATACGTTCAGTAGTCGTCGTTTTACCAGCATCAATGTGCGCCATGATACCGATATTACGCGTATTTTTCAACGAAAAGTCTCTTCCCATGGGTATTCTTTCTCCTTCCAGAATATTGGATTAAATTATTAGATATAGCTTTACCCTAAGCAAGTGCAAGACAAAAGAATCAATAGCTATGCAGCATGTTGATGAGTGTCTATACGCTTCGTGCTCAGGGAATTAGCAATTATCTTACCAGCGGTAGTGAGCAAATGCTTTGTTCGCTTCAGCCATTTTGTGCGTGTCTTCACGTTTCTTAACGGCACCACCAGTGTTATTGGCTGCGTCTAAGATTTCGTTAGCTAAACGCTCCTCCATAGTTTTTTCACCACGAAGACGCGCATAGTTTACTAACCAACGTAAACCTAAAGTAGTACGACGCTCTGGACGAACTTCTACAGGTACTTGGTAGTTTGAACCACCTACACGGCGAGCTTTAACTTCAAGTACTGGCATAATATTGTTGATTGCTTCATCGAATACTTCCATAGCATCACGACCAGAACGTTCTTGAACTAGGTCAAATGCTGAGTAAAGAATACGTTGTGCAGTTCCACGTTTACCATCTAACATGATTTTGTTGATTAACTTTGTTACTAGCTTAGAGTTGTGAATTGGATCCGGTAACACATCTCTTTTAGGTACTGATCCTTTACGAGGCATAATACAAGTCCTCCCTTCCTATTATAATATATTTATCATTAAATCGTCTTAAATTTTAAATTGAGTTTCCAATTACGAAAACTTATTTTTTAGGTTTTTTAGTACCGTATAATGAACGGCTTTGCATACGACCGTCAACACCTGACGTATCTAATGCACCACGTACGATATGGTAACGCACACCAGGTAAGTCTTTCACACGTCCACCACGAACAAGTACAACACTGTGTTCTTGTAAGTTGTGTCCGATACCAGGGATATATGCGTTTACTTCGATATTGTTAGATAAACGCACACGTGCATATTTACGTAACGCAGAGTTTGGTTTCTTAGGTGTCATAGTACCCACACGTGTACATACACCACGTTTTTGTGGTGAATTTAGCTTTGTGAATTGTTTTTTCTGACTGTTGAAACCTCTATTTAAAGCAGGTGAATCTGATTTTTGAGTTTTGCTCTTTCTTGGTTTACGTACTAATTGGTTAATAGTAGGCATTTAAGTGTCCTCCTCTCTCATCTTCTTAATTCCACACATCCAGGTGGTTCATTTTAAAGTTAAATAAAATTTAGTAAGCATTACTACTTACTAATCTCATTTTAGCAAAGCAACTACTGTTGCTTTCACTTTTATACCAACATACTCTCCAAGCACTTGTCGACTTGAAAAGAATTCAATAGGTATCTTATTTTGATTGGCAAAGCTTAACACGCGTGCTAATAGATGCACATTCACATCTTCACCTATAATCAATTGTTTAACGCGTTGTCTCTTCAATGCTTTTAGCGTCTCTTTAAGACCAACAACGTAGGCTTGCCCATTGAAGCGTGTGACTTTTTCATTAGACATTTACATATCCTCCAAAGTACTGCTTGCATCAACCTTTACTATATTATCATCTCTCTAAATGGTTCGTCAACACTTATTATCTATAAATATATAAATTTTGCAGTACTTTCTATATTATACGCTATCACGTATCGCACATATAACCCAAAAGTTCAACAAATTGAAGATAGAGCAACAAAACCTTTGTTATCATTAAGGTTTTATTGCTCCATCAATCACAACTAGGTTTAAGAATTTTAATATCATCTTCTTAAACACTATCAAGTGTTGTTAAAAATTTATAGTCACTTCTTCTTTGTTTACCGATATATTGTTCTCATGATCAATCTATGATTTTACGGTACAACAATAATTATTCAGTCATAAGTGGCTCTTCTATATTACGGGGCATTTCTTCTTTTTCAAGTGACACATCACTATAACGTTTCATACCCGTACCAGCTGGAATAAGCTTACCGATAATAACGTTTTCTTTAAGACCGAGTAAGTCATCTCGCTTACCTTTTATCGCTGCGTCTGTAAGAACACGTGTTGTTTCTTGGAATGACGCTGCAGATAAGAAACTTTCTGTCTCAAGTGATGCTTTTGTAATACCTAGTAATACTGGTTTTGCTGTTGCTGGACGCTTACGCTCTTTGAATGCTTCACGGTTTGCATCTGTAAAGTTGTGAATATCTACTAATGATCCTGGTAAAAGTTTCGTATCTCCTGCTTCGATAATACGAACTTTACGCAGCATTTGACGTACCATGACTTCTACGTGTTTATCATCAATTTCTACACCTTGCATACGATAAACTTTTTGTACCTCTTTCAATAAGTAGGCTTCAGTAGCTGTTAAACCGGCTACGGCTAAGTAGTTTTTCGGTTCGATAGATCCTTCTGTTAATACTTCGCCACGTTCAACAGATTGACCGATTTCCACTTTTAAGCGTGATGTCCCTGATGCAAGATATGAGCGTGTTTCATTGGCACCTTTAACAACGATTTCTTGTTGTCTGTCTTTGCCAACTGTGATGTTATCAATGACACCCTCTATCTCTGTAATAACAGCTTGACCTTTTGGATTACGTGCTTCAAAGATTTCTTGAATACGTGGCAAACCTTGTGTGATATCGCTACCTGCTACACCACCTGTATGGAATGTACGCATTGTTAACTGTGTACCTGGTTCACCAATTGATTGAGCGGCAATCGTACCTACTGCTTCACCCACTTCAACTTTTTCACCAGTTGCTAAGTTTTTACCGTAACATTTTTCACATACACCGTGACGTGTGTTACATGTAAATGCTGAGCGAATATACATTTCCTCAATGCCAGCATCTGTAATCTCTTTGGCAATTTCAGCAGTGATTAGTTCATCAGGACGGATAATGATTTTATCTGTTTCTGGATGACGAATTGTTTCTTTAGAATAACGGCCTTCAATACGTTCGATAAATGGTTCAATCATCTCAGTGCCTTCTTTAATGTCTGAAACAAGTAAACCACGATCTGTACCACAGTCTTCTTCACGTACAATAACATCTTGTGCAACATCAACTAGGCGTCGTGTTAAGTAACCTGAGTCAGCCGTCTTCAATGCTGTATCGGCAAGACCTTTACGCGCACCGTGTGTTGAGATAAAGTACTCTAAAACAGTCAATCCTTCGCGGAATGATGATGTAATTGGCAACTCGATAATTTTACCAGATGGAGCGGCCATCAAACCACGCATACCTGCTAATTGTGTAAAGTTCGATGCATTACCACGAGCACCCGAGTCACTCATCATAAAGATTGGGTTGGTTTTATCAAGGGATTTCATCAGTTTTGCTTGAATTTTATCTTTTGCTTGTGTCCAAATCTCAATAACCGCATTATAACGTTCTTCTTCTGTTAATAAACCACGACTAAATTGTTTTTGTACACGTTCAACAAGTTTTTCTGATTCATCCAAGATTTCTTGTTTGTCTGGTAGTACAACGATATCTGCTACACCTACTGTAATACCTGCTTTTGATGAGTATTTAAATCCTAAATCTTTCATCAAGTCAAGCATCATTGATGTGTCTGTAATACTGAAACGATTAAACACTTCTGCGATGATGTTTCCTAAGAATTTTTTATTAAATGGTGGTACAAGTTCAGTTTCTTCAAAGTATGCTGCTAAACCACCTTCACCAAGCTTAGATGCATCAACAAAATATTTATCCGGTGTGCTTTTCTCTAAGTTTGTCGCTGTTGGTTCGTTGATGTATGCAAATGAATCTGGAATGATTTCATTGAAAATCACTTTACCAACAGATGTTGTTAAAATTTTACGCTTTTGCTCTTCAGTAAATGTTGGATTGTTAAATGATGATGCTTGTACACCGATACGTGTGTGTAAATGCACATGACCATTGGCATATGCTTTTAATACTTCATTTGTATCATTAAACAACATACCCGTGTTAACAGCATCTTTACGCTCTAATGTTAAATAGTAGTTACCTAATACCATGTCTTGTGATGGTGTAACAACTGGTTTACCATCCTTAGGGTTCAAGATGTTTTGTGCTGCTAACATAAGCATACGTGCCTCTGCTTGAGCCTCTTTAGATAATGGTACGTGAACAGCCATTTGGTCCCCGTCAAAGTCTGCGTTATATGCTGTTGTCACAAGTGGGTGTAGACGAATTGCACGACCTTCAACCAATGTCGGTTCAAACGCTTGAATACCTAATCTGTGCAAGGTTGGTGCACGGTTTAAAAGTACTGGATGTTCCGTAATAACATCTTCTAAAACGTCCCACACTTCATCTTCAGTTCGTTCAATTTTACTTTTCGCATTCTTAATATTTGTTGCAATTTCACGTTGTACAAGTTCTTTCATTACGAATGGTTTGAACAACTCAAGTGCCATCTCTTTTGGTAAACCGCATTGATACATTTTCAAGTTTGGACCTACTGCGATAACCGAGCGTCCAGAATAGTCTACACGCTTACCAAGTAAGTTTTGACGGAAACGCCCTTGCTTACCTTTAAGCATGTGTGATAATGATTTCAACGGTCTGTTACCCGGACCTGTAACCGGACGTCCTCGGCGACCATTGTCAATTAATGCATCAACCGCTTCTTGTAACATACGTTTTTCATTTTGAACAATGATACCAGGTGCACCAAGGTCTAATAAGCGTTTCAAACGATTGTTACGATTGATGACACGACGATACAAGTCGTTCAAGTCACTTGTCGCAAAACGACCACCATCCAGTTGAACCATTGGACGAATTTCAGGCGGAATAATTGGCAGTACATCTAAAATCATCCATGCCGGGTTGTTCCCAGAGTTTCTAAATGATTCTACAACTTCTAAACGTTTAATAGCACGTGTCAAACGTTGACCTGTTGCCGATTCAAGTTCGTCACGTAACAATTTTAATTCTTCGTCTAAATCAATTTCCTCTAATAAATCTTTAATACCTTCAGCACCCATTTTGGCAGTAAACTGCCCAGGGAACTTACTGTAATAATCACGGAACTCCGCTTCAGAAAGAAGTGTTTTCTTTTCTAAGCCGGTCGGACCAGGGTCTACTACAACATATGAAGCGAAATAAATAACTTCTTCTAAAGAACGCGGTGACATATCCAATAAAAGTCCCATGCGACTTGGAATACCTTTAAAATACCAAATATGTGATACAGGTGCTGCAAGTTCAATATGTCCCATACGTTCACGACGTACTTTTGATTTTGTTACTTCTACACCACAACGGTCACAAATCATACCCTTGTAGCGTACACGTTTGTATTTACCACAGCTACATTCCCAATCTTTTGTTGGTCCAAAAATTCTTTCACAGAAAAGACCATCTTTTTCAGGTTTGAGTGTACGGTAATTAATTGTTTCTGGCTTTTTAACTTCACCATAAGACCAAGAGCGAATTTTTTCTGGTGAAGCGAGTCCTATTTTCATGTAATGGAATTTATTTACATCAATCAAGGAGCCTACCTCCTTTAGTTTAAATTAGCTATGCAAATTGATTGATAACAACATCTTTATTTCAATGTGATGGTGAAGGGCAATATAATACCCCTCACACACCTTTATACTAGACGATAAGTAGATTATTCATTCGTTTCTTGTTGTGCTTCAGGTACATTATTCGCTTGTTGCTCACTAAGTTTACGATCTGGAACGTCATCTTCTTCGATGTCACGCATTTCGATTTCATTGTCTTGATCGTCCATCACTTTAACATCTAAACCTAAACTTTGAAGTTCTTTCATTAATACGCGGAATGATTCTGGAACACTTGGTCTTGAGATGTTTTCACCTTTTACGATGGCTTCATATGTTTTTACACGTCCGACTGTATCATCAGATTTGTATGTCAAGATCTCTTGTAGCGTGTATGCTGCACCGTATGCTTCAAGTGCCCATACCTCCATCTCACCGAATCTTTGACCACCAAATTGTGCTTTACCTCCAAGTGGTTGTTGCGTTACGAGTGAGTAAGGTCCTGTTGAACGTGCATGAAGTTTATCATCAACCATGTGTGCAAGTTTCAACATGTACATCACACCCACAGAAATACGGTTATCGAACGGCTCACCTGTACGTCCATCATACAGTACAGTTTTACCGTCACGTGCCATTCCTGCTTCTTCAATTGTTGACCATACATCATCATCATTCGCACCATCAAATACTGGTGAAGCGACATGAATACCTAAGTTTTTAGCAGCCATACCTAAGTGTAACTCTAATACTTGTCCAATATTCATACGAGATGGTACACCTAGTGGATTTAACATGATATCAATTGGGCGTCCATCTGGTAAATATGGCATATCTTCTTCTGGAACAATTTTAGAGATGACACCTTTGTTACCGTGACGACCACACATTTTATCTCCGACATGAATTTTACGTTTTTGAACAATATAGACGCGCACCAATTGGTTAACCCCCGGTGAAAGGGAATCGTCTCCTTCTTCACGATTGAAAACTTTCACGTCTAATACGATACCACCTGCACCATGTGGAACACGCAATGATGTATCACGTACTTCACGGGCTTTTTCACCGAAGATCGCATGTAATAAACGCTCTTCTGCTGTAAGTTCTGTCATACCTTTAGGCGTTACTTTACCTACAAGAATATCACCATCTTTTACTTCTGCACCTACATACACGATACCTCGATCATCTAAGTTTTTAAGTGCATTTTCAGAAACATTTGGAATATCACGTGTGATTTCTTCAGGCCCGAGCTTAGTATCACGTGCTTCTGATTCATATTCTTCAATATGAATAGAAGTGTAGACATCATCTTTTACTAGACGCTCACTCATAATAACGGCATCCTCATAGTTATAACCGTCCCACGTCATAAATCCAACAACGACGTTACGGCCTAATGCCATTTCACCTAATTCCATTGAAGGACCATCAGCTAAAATTTCACCTTTATCTACCACATCGCCTACTTTAATAATCGGACGTTGGTTATAACAAGTTCCTGAGTTAGAACGTTT
The DNA here is from genome assembly GCF_013463155.1 of Staphylococcus sp. 17KM0847. Classification (NCBI taxonomy): domain Bacteria; kingdom Bacillati; phylum Bacillota; class Bacilli; order Caryophanales; family Staphylococcaceae; genus Staphylococcus; species Staphylococcus xeri. Next base: position 170,744 of record NZ_CP040781.1, on the reverse strand, counting down.
AAATTTTGCTAATGGATAGCGATCAAGTTCTCCTTCACGTACTTCTCCATTGTCTTCTATTAAACGACGTACTAGGATTTCTTTGGATTGCACATGCTCTACACGACCATGATGTTTAGCAATAACAGCCGCACCAGAATCACGAGCTGCCACATGCTCCATACCTGTTCCTACAAATGGGGACTCAGGATTCAGCAATGGCACTGCTTGACGTTGCATGTTTGCACCCATTAAGGCACGGTTTGAGTCATCGTTTTCTAAGAATGGAATACATGCTGTCGCTGCAGATACAACCTGCTTCGGTGACACGTCCATATAGTCCATTTTTTCTTTAGCCATAGTTGTATTATTACCACGGAAACGACATACAATCTCATCATCAATAAATCGACCGTTCTCATCTAAGCGTGAGTTTGCCTGTGCAACAACATAACTGTCCTCTTCATCCGCTGTCAAATAGTCAATTTGGTTTGTAATCGTATTTGTTTCAATATCTACTTTACGATAAGGTGTTTCAATAAAACCAAATTCATTGACACGTGCGTAACTTGATAATGAGTTAATCAATCCAATGTTTGGACCCTCAGGCGTTTCAATAGGACACATACGACCATAGTGAGAATAGTGTACGTCACGTACTTCCATTTGTGCACGTTCACGTGTTAAACCACCCGGTCCTAAAGCTGACAGACGTCTTTTGTGCGTTAACTCTGCAAGTGGGTTTGCCTGATCCATAAATTGTGATAACTGCGAACTACCAAAGAACTCTTTAATTGACGCAATAACCGGACGAATATTAATTAACTGCTGTGGTGTGATTGAATCTGTATCTTGGATTGACATTCTTTCACGCACAACACGTTCCATTCTTGATAAACCAATACGGAATTGGTTTTGTAACAATTCACCTACTGAGCGTAGACGACGATTACCTAAATGGTCAATATCATCTGTATAGCCAATGCCATGCAATAAATTAAAGAAGTAAGACATAGACGCTACGATATCAGCTGGTGTAATACACTTCACTTCTGAATCTGGGAAGGCATTACCAATTACGGTAGTTGTACGCCCTTCTTCATCATTTGGTACATATACTTTAATAGATTGAACTTCTACCGGCTCGTCAACAATGCTATCAGGTAATTCATAAACTTGCGCATTAGCATTGGACTCAAGCACTTCCATAATTTCATCTAATTTACGTCGATCCAGCACTGTTCCTTCTTCAGCAACAATCTCACCTGTCTCCGTATTCACAATAGGCTCAGCTAACTTTTGGTTAAATAAGCGATGTTTTAAGTGTAACTTCTTATTTGCTTTATAACGGCCTACACTCGCCAAGTCATAACGTTTTGGATCAAAGAATCGTGAGTATAATAAGCTCTTTGCATTTTCAAGTGTTGGTGGCTCACCTGGACGTAAGCGCTCATAAATTTCTAATAACGCTTGGTCTGTGTTTTCTGTGCTGTCTTTTTCTAACGTATTGCGTAGATATTCATTATCCCCGATTAAATCAATGATTTCTTGGTCTGTTGAATATCCTAAAGCACGAAGCAACACTGTTAATGGAAGTTTTCTCGTTCTATCAATACGAACATATACAATATCTTTCGCATCTGTTTCATATTCCAACCATGCACCACGGTTTGGAATTACAGTTGCATCGTAGTTCACACGACCATTTTTATCTAACTTTTCATTGAAGTATACAGATGGTGAACGAACTAATTGTGATACAATAACGCGCTCTGCACCATTGATGACGAATGTGCCCGTTTCAGTCATTAATGGAAAATCTCCCATAAATACTTCTTGATCTTTCACTTCGCCTGTTTCTTTAATAATCAAACGTACTTTAACGCGTAATGGTGCTGCATACGTCGCATCACGGTTTTTAGACTCTTCTAAATCATATTTTGGTTCACCTAATCGATAATCAACGAACTCTAAAGATAGGTTGCCCGTAAAGTCTTCTATCGGAGAGATATCTCTAAACATCTCTAAAAGCCCTTCTTTTAAGAACCAGTCATATGATTTTGTTTGAATCTCAATTAAGTTTGGTAATTCTAATACTTCTGAGATTCTTGCGTAGTTTCTACGTTTACGATGTCTTCCATATTGGACAAATTGACCTGCCAAACAGATTCACCCCTCAAATATTGTGTCGTACTTATACTGCAATGTATATCAAGACAAAAAGAAAACGGCAGCACATATTTGATGACACCATTTTCTATTATAATCACGATATTTATTCAATGTTACAATGAAACTAGAATTGCAAAAGTACACACTTGTTGAACATAATTTTTTCATCTTACTACTTTACCATACATATCATTCAAAATCAATGTTTAACACTCTTTAATATATGATAACCCTTACTATTTTTGATGGAGGATACATTTCCAAATATATCTGCCATTTTTTTCTTAGCTGAAGGCATACCTTGCTTTTTTTGGATAACAACATAAAGTACACCGTCTTCTAATAATTTAGCAAATGCATCCTCTAATATTTGATGAACCACTTTTTTTCCAGCTCTAATAGGAGGATTTGTTAAAATATAGTCTACTGATGCATCAGCCACTTCAGTCAGTCCATCACTTTCTTTAATAATAATATTATCAATATGATTGCGCTGTGCATTTTTTCTTGTTAATTCTAAAGCACGATGATTTACATCGAGCAATATAATATGATCATGAGGTGCTACTTTAGCAAGTGTTAAGCCGATTGGACCATAGCCACACCCGACATCTATTATTTTTTTAGCTCGTCCCGGCGGATGCTCATTTAAGAAAGACTGAACTAACAAGTCTGATCCATAATCTACTTTATCTCTTGAAAAAACACCTGCATCTGTTAATAAACGTAAGCCGTGCTGTCGATATTGATAAATAATTTCTTTTTGATCTGACACTACGTCAGGATGTTTGTCATAATAGTGGCTCATATACTTTAACACCTCATTCTCACATCATTACTCTATTTTATTCATATCTCTATATTCAAAAACCCGCTATTTCTTGAAATAGCGGGTTTTCATTTATCAATGAATTATTTTAATTCTACTGAAGCGCCAACTTCTTCTAATTGTTCTTTAAGTTTTTCAGCTTCTTCTTTTGGTAACGCTTCTTTGATGATGCTTGGTGCACCGTCAACTAATTCTTTAGCGTCTTTTAAGCCTAAGCCAGTTGCTTCTTTAACTGCTTTAACAACTTTGATTTTTGATGATCCAGCTGAAGTTAACTCAACATCAAATTCAGTTTTCTCAGCTGCACCTTCTCCGCCTGCTGCACCTGCTGCTGCAACTGGAGCTGCTGCTGTTACACCAAATTCTTCTTCGATTGCTTTAACTAAATCGTTTAATTCTAAAACTGACATTTCTTTAATTGCTTCAATGATTTGCTCTTGATTAGCCATGTTAATATTCCTCCATTTTTTAATGTTTAATTTATTAATTATTCAGCGTTTTCTTCTTTGTTTTCACCAACAGCTTTAACCGCATAAGCGAAGTTGCGAATTGGTGCTTGTAATACTGAAAGAAGCATTGATACAAGACCGTCGTGTGATGGTAAAGAACCAACTGTTTTAACTTCTTCAGCTGTGATAACGCTACCTTCCATTACACCTGTCTTAATTTCTAAAGCTTCATGTTCTTTAGCGAATCCAGCAATGACTTTAGCTGGTGCAACGACATCTTCAGTTGTGAAAGCAACTGCAGTCGGTCCAGTGAAAAATTCATCTAAACCTTCGATACCTGCTTGTTCAGCAGCACGACGTAACATTGTGTTTTTGTAAACTTTATACTGAACACCAGCTTCACGTAATTGTTTACGTAATTCTGTAACTTCAGCTACTGTTAAACCACGATAGTCGACAACTACTGTTGAAACAGAACTTTTAAGTTGTTCAGCGATGACGTCAACTTGTTGTTTTTTCGCTTCAATGATTGCAGACATTTAGACACCTCCATAGATAAGTTTTATGCTTTTAATTATCCAAGATGTCTCTCGAATAAAAAAAGCACTTTTTACCCAGAGCAAAAAGTGCTTGAATGTTTTCACGTTCAAGTCAATTTAGCCTCGGTAGGATATAATTTAAGTGTATGAACACTCCTACTGTCTTAGGTAAAATATTCAACAAAAATAAATATAACGGTTTTAACACAATTAGTCAACCATTATTTCACTATTTAAGATAAAGCGTAAAATAACCAATGATTATTTTACGCTCAATTTTAATTATAACTTAAAGCTTGCAGTATCAACTTTAATACCAGGACCCATTGTCGTTGTTACGGCAACAGATTTAAAATAAGTACCTTTTGCTGATGCTGGTTTTGCTTTTGTTAATACATCTAATAATGTTTTAAAGTTATCTACTAATTTATCTGTATCAAAAGATACTTTACCGATAGAAGCATGTACAATACCTGCTTTTTCAGCGCGATATTCTACTTTACCTGCTTTAATCTCTTCAACAGCTTTTGTAACATCCATAGTTACTGTTCCTGTTTTAGGGTTTGGCATTAAGCCTTTAGGTCCTAATACACGACCTAATTTACCAACTTCACCCATCATGTCAGGTGTTGCAACAACTACGTCAAAGTCAAACCAACCTTGTTGGATTTTATTAACATATTCAGCATCACCTACATAATCAGCGCCTGCTGCTTCTGCTTCTGCAATTTTATCGCCTTTAGCAAAAACTAATACACGTTGTGATTTACCTGTACCATGTGGTAATACAACTGCACCACGGATTTGTTGGTCATTTTTACGTGTATCGATTCCTAAACGGAATGCTACTTCAACTGAAGCATCGAAGTTAGCAATAGATGTTTCTTTAGCTAATTTAATCGCTTCTTCTACTGCATAGAAAGCTTGGCGATCAACTTTGCTAAGTGCTTCTTGATACTTTTTACCTTTTTTAGCCATTAATATTGTCCTCCTTTAGTGGTTTTATCGGAATGTCCTCCCACGTTCACTTGCCATAATAGCAAGTTGAGCGCAGATAGTCCCATGCGTTTTTCTCACGCCATGTTTGATGTCATCTCATACAACAAAGCGGTTCTACCTGCGTTCACTACAAATTTATTATTTCATTCGTTTTTTAGTTTAAATCGATATTACTCAACAACAATACCCATGCTACGTGCAGTACCTTCAACGATACGCATAGCCGCTTCTTCGTCAGCAGCGTTTAAGTCAGGCATTTTAGTGTTAGCAATCTCACGTACTTGATCTTTCGTTACAGTAGCAACTTTTGTTTTATTCGGTTCACCAGAACCTTTTTCTACGCCAGCTGCTTTTTTAAGTAATACAGCTGCAGGTGGTGTTTTTGTAATAAATGTAAATGAGCGATCCTCATACACATAAATTTCAACTGGAATAATTAAACCTGCTTGTTCTTGCGTACGTGCATTAAATTCCTTTGTGAAAGCCATAATGTTCACACCGGCTTGACCTAATGCAGGACCAACTGGTGGTGCTGGGTTTGCTTTACCTGCTGGAATTTGTAACTTAACTACTTTTTCAACTTTTTTAGCCACGATGTGCACCTCCTTGATATCGTGATGTGGTCACAGGGCTCATTTTTGCCCTCCCACTCTTAACATTTCGTGACGAAATGTAGCGCTATAAATGCGCGACTTCGCTATTATAACATTTAGCATCCTATATTACAATATAAATTTCGTTTCTTTTTATACTTTTACAATTTTTCGATTTGATCAAACTCTACTTCAACCGGTGTTTCACGACCAAACATATCTACTAGTACCGTTAACTTAAATTTATCCGCTTCGATACTTTCAATCTCACCCACTTGATTAGCAAATGGGCCAGATGTAATACGTACTTGTTCACCAAGATCTACTTCAACATCAATTGTTTTTTCTTTCATACCCATCTGTTTCAAGATAAATCGTGCTTCTTCTGGCAATAATGGGTTAGGTTTAGAACCTGCACCTGCTGAACCTACAAATCCAGTGACCCCCGGTGTATTGCGCACAACGTACCATGACTCATCTGTCATAACAAGCTCCACTAATACATAGCCAGGAAAAGTCTTTTTCATTGATTTTTTTGCTTTACCATCTTTCACTTGTGTTTCTTCCTCTTCAGGAATGACAACACGAAAGATTTGTTCAGTCATATTCATAGACTCAACACGCTTCTCCAAATTCTTTTTAACTTTATTCTCATAACCAGAGTAGGTATGAACTGCATACCAATGTTTACCACCTAACTCTTCAGACATGCTGACATCTCCTCATCTACTATTTTATCATTTCAATTATTTGACCAATACCAATATCCAAACCGTAGAAAAAAAGCAGGAAGAATACTACTGTAAATACTACGATTGTTGTATATTTAACAAGCTCCGGACCCGTTGGCCAGCTTGTTTTTTCCATTTCTGACTTAACACCTTGGAAGAAACTTTCTTTTTTAGCCATAATCGCTCTTACCTCCAATTATTTGGACTCTTTATGAAGTGTGTGTGTCTGGCATGACGTACAAAATTTTTTTAATGCAAGTCTATCTGTTTTACTGCTAGACTTTGACACATGATAATTACGACAGCCACATTTCTCACAACTCAGTGGTACTTTTTTCACTTTATCTCACCTTAATCCTATAATACCAATTAACTATACATAAGATGGTATTCAATTGTCAATCGACATTACTATGCAATGCAGCTTTAAGTTTGCGTCTCACACGATAGATTGTATTATAAATTTTTTTGTTACTTAGATTAAGCTTTAGTGCAATTTCATTAGGTTTCCATTCTTGAGCAATATAAGTACAAACTTGTTGTTCAATGGGTGTCATTGTGTGAATCGCTTGCTGGTAAACTTCTAACAACCCATCCATCATTAACACATTCTCAAGGATATTACCATGTATCTGTTGTTGATATTCTATCTGAGCTTCAAGTGACCGCCTATATAATTCAAATATACGTTGACGTTTGATCTTTCTACGTCGATAATCTATTTTTCGCCGATAAATCGTCCTATTGATATAGTGCTCAACAGGAATATGTTCATGCCAATGTACTGACGTTAGCTTTTGAAAGAGTGCTAACATCGTTTCTTGTACCAGATCTTCTCGCTCATATTCTTGAATACTGTAATCACTAAAACTTTGCATTGCACATCGTCTTGCATATGACAATTGCAATTCTAATATTGGTAATACATTATTGGAGGATGCTAAAGCGTTAACAGAACGTATCGGTTTTGCCTTATCAATCATAAAACCGCCTCACCTTGTTATAGAATACTTTTCAAGATTAATCATTTTCTATAACAAAAAGCAACTTAGTGTTTATCAGTTATTTCTTCTTACCACGTCTTATTTTTTCAAACTCCGTTAATACTTCTTTCGATAGCGTAATGCGTGTCCGTGGCTTTTGAGCTTCAAATGTAGAAATCGACTTAGATACGGCCGTTTTATTCTCATTGAGATGACGCCACATTTCACGAGACGATATACGAAAAGCACCTGTACCAAATATAGCATGTTGCTCGCTCATATCACTTGTGACCACTGTAATGTGCGTTGTATGTTTATTATAAATGTTATAAACATAACGTTCGATAAAGCTATCTGCCGTTTCTCCTTCTTTAGTAAAAACTACATGAACACCATGATAAATTGTTTCAGATTGAGGTGTACCTTGCTCATATGCATCGAATACACAAATAATTGTCCCTTTAACTAAGGCATTATAATTCGCAATTTCAATTAATAACTTTTCACGCGCTTCCTCTAAACTTTCTTTAGCCAAGCGCATTAAATCTGGTGACTGCCCTATCATGTTATAGCCATCAATGATTACATAATAATCTTTCATAGATTACTTGTCACCACCAATGGGCTGGCGCTTTCTTAACACTTCATACATCATTAAACTTGCTGCTACAGAAGCGTTTAAACTATTCACATGGCCAACCATCGGAATTTTTATATAAAAATCGCATTTTTCTTTAACTCGGCGACTCATACCTTGTCCTTCACTACCAATAACGATAGCAAGTGGCATATCAACTTGCATATGACGATAGTCGGTTGCATTATTCGCTTCTGTTCCAGCCACCCAATACCCTTGATCTTTTAATGTATCTATTGTTTGTGATAAATTCGTTACGCGTATTACAGGCACGTGCTGAATGGCTCCTGTTGAAGCTTTTGCCACTGTTTGGGTTAATGCTACTGATCGACGCTTAGGAATAATGACACCATCAACACCTGTTGCATCTGCCGTACGTAAAATCGACCCTAAATTGTGTGGATCCTCTAAACCATCAAGAATAAGAACTGTTGATAACCCTTCTTTTTGTGCTTGTTGCGTTATGAAGTTTTCCAATGTTTCATAATTGTAAGGTGCAATATATGCTGCTACACCTTGGTGAGGCGCTGTTGAAATTTGATCTAATTTTGATTTGGGTACAGTTTGAATAACAAGTTTTAAAGCTTTAGCTGATTTTAAAATATCGTCAATATGTTGTTTTCTTATACCCTCTTGGATGAGCACTTTATTTACTGCGTGCCCACTGCTAATCGCCTCACGAACTGCATGACGTCCTACAATAACTTCTGATTCCACGTATTAACACCTCTTTTCTACATTTATAACAATTTGTTCTAATAATGACGCTAACCGCTCTTCTTGCTGATCTAAATATAGAAAACCTATAATGGCTTCTAGCCCTGAACTTTTACGATATGTTTGAATATCTGTATTTTTAGCTTTGGTATAACTTTTAGCATTGCGACCACGTTTAATAATAGCTTGTTCTTCCTCTGTAAACCAACCTTCTGCTAATAACAACTCCAGCGTCTGAGCTTGACTTTTAGCAGAAACGAACCGTTTGGCTTCTTGATGCAAACGGTTCGGTTTACTTTGATACTTTAAAATAATATATTTACGTACATATTGATCCAGTACGCCATCCCCCATATACGCCAGTGATAGAGGATTAAGCAACTTAAAGTTCATATTTTTATCCACGTTTGAAACGCACACCTTGAGGCGTATCTTCGAGTATAATATTTTGAGCTTTAAGTTGGTCGCGGATTTCATCTGCACGTGCAAAATTTTTGTTTTTGCGCGCTTCATTACGTTCTTCAATTAATGCTTCAATATCTGCATCTAAAAGTTCTGTGTCTACTTTAGACTGTAATGGCACTCCCAGAACTTCACTAAAGATATGAAATACTTCTTTAATACGTGCAATAACTGTTTGGGCTGTATTGTTTTCACGTAAATACTTATTGCTTAACTTTGCTAAATCATACCATGCTGTGATCGCATTAGCTGTATTAAAGTCATCATCCATCACTTTTTCAAATTGCATTAATATCGCTTCCGTTTGGTCTATATATTGCTGATCTACAACTAAATTTGTCGCAAGTGGTTCACGCTCTACCAATGCTTGATAACTATTTCTAATACGCGATAATCCACTACGCGCTGCATCCACTAATTCTAAATTATAGTTAATCGGACTGCGATAATGCACACTAATCATGAAGAAACGTAACACATCTGGATCTATCTCTTTAATAATATCGTGAACTAAAATAAAATTGCCAAGTGATTTACTCATTTTCTCGTTATCAATATTAATAAATCCATTATGCATCCAATAATTTGCAAACGGTGCATGATTATGACATTCCGATTGAGCAATTTCATTTTCATGATGTGGAAATTGTAAGTCACTACCTCCTGCATGAATATCTATGGTCGGCCCAAGTTTTTGAAACGCCATTACAGAGCATTCGATATGCCAGCCCGGGCGTCCTTCACCAAAAGGACTCTCCCAACTGATCTCACCCGGCTTAGCTTTTTTCCATAGCGTAAAGTCCAAGGCATCTTCTTTATGTTCACCTTGCTCAATACGTGCTCCAACTTTTAAGTCGTCTAATGATTGATGACTTAACTTGCCATAGCTTTCAAATTGACGTGTTCTGAAATAAACATCGCCTCCACTTTCATACGCATAACCTTCATCCACCAACTTCTTAATAAAAGTAATAATATCATCCATATGATCCATAACGCGTGGATTCGATGTTGCGGGTTTTACATTCAATGCCCCTGTATCTTCGTGGAACGCTTGGATATAGCGATCAGCAATTTCTGGAACTGTCTCTCCTAACTCCTGTGAACGCTTGATCAATTTATCATCTACATCTGTAAAGTTTGACACATAGTCTACTTCATAACCTTTATATTCTAAATAACGTCGCACAACGTCATAATTAATTGCTGGACGTGCATTGCCAATATGAATGTAATTGTAAACCGTAGGACCACACACATACATTTTAACTTTTCCAGGCTCTATCGGCTGAAATACTTCTTTTTGGCGCGTCAATGTATTATATAATGTAATCATCTTTAATCTCTCCGTTTTTTGTTTGTTCGAGTTGCTTCTCAAGCTGTTTAATTTGTTCATAAATAGGATCAGGTAAGTTTAAGTGATCGAATGTTTTTCCAATTCGCTTGCCATCCTGCTTTACAATACGTCCTGGTATACCCACTACTGTTGTATAACTAGGAACATCTCTTAAAACAACTGAATTGGCTCCAATATTAACATTGGAATGAACCTTAATATTTCCGAGAACTTTCGATCCTGCTGCAATAAGTACATTGTCTCCAATATCTGGATGACGTTTACCTTTTTCTTTGCCTGTTCCTCCTAAGGTCACACCTTGATAAATTGTCACATTATCACCAATTGTACACGTTTCTCCAATAACGACACCCATACCATGATCTATGAATAAACGCCTCCCAATTTTGGCACCAGGATGTATCTCAATCCCCGTAAAGAAACGTGACACTTGTGAAATCATACGTGCTAATATATAGCGCTTTTTTTTATAGAGTTTATGTGCAATCAAATGACTCCATACAGCATGTAACCCTGCATAAGTAGTAATGACTTCAAAAGATGAACGTGCAGCAGGGTCTTGCTCAAACACCATTTTCACATCATCCATCATACGTCTTAACATTGGCTTCCCCCTCTTTCCTCCATACTCAACTTCTAACTCCAATATTCCATTTAAAAATAGCACCTCTAACGTCATGTCAGAGATGCTATCGCACGGTTCCACTCTCATTAGTATATGTCCTTATAGTTTGGATCACATACTCACTCATTGGTATATTTTATTGTTATCCTAAAGGTGCATTCGACTAATCACATGATGTACTCACAGCTCCGTACACTCTCTGAAACATGCTCATAGCTTACTAATCCTTTATTCAAAATTCACTTTAATAGTAGTCGATTTAGAATCTAATATCAAGTTAAATTATCTTCAAGTTACAATAATTTTTGGATGCGTTGCAACACTTTTTCTTTACCTAATACTTCCATGGTATTTGGCAATTCTGGACCATGCATTTGCCCTGTAACTGCTACACGAATCGGCATAAATAACTGTTTCCCTTTTATACCAGTTTCTTTTTGTACAGCTTTAATTTCTTTTTTGATTTCAGTGGATTCAAAGGTTGCTAAAGCCTCTAACTTACCATATAAGACGCGCATCAATTCCGGCACTTGCTCGCCATTTAACACTTCTTGCGATGCTTCATCTAACGCTTTCTCATCTCGGAAAAACAGCTCAGATAACGGAACAATCTCCCCAGCATAACTCATTTGTTCTTGATATAATGCCACAAGTTTACGTCCCCAATCAAGTTCTGCTTCTGAAGGAGATTCTGGTAACAAACCTGCTTTAATCATATGTGGCAACGTCATTTCAAATACTGTCTCAGCATCTTTCTCTTTCATGTACTGGTTATTAATCCATTCAAGTTTTTGTTTATCAAAAAATGCAGGAGACTTAGATAAACGCTGTTCTGTAAAGATATCAATAAATTCTTGTTTTGAAAAAATTTCTTCTTCGCCTTCTGGTGACCAACCAAGTAGTGCAATAAAATTAAATAAGGCTTCAGGCAAGTAACCTAAATCACGATATTGCTCAATAAACTGTAAAATTTGTCCATCACGTTTACTTAATTTTTTACGCTGTTCATTTACAATTAATGTCATATGTGCAAAACGTGGCGGTTCCCAGCCAAATGTTTCATATATCATCAATTGTTTTGGTGTATTCGAAATATGATCATCGCCTCGAATGACATCTGTAATCTCCATATAATGATCATCTACTGCAACAGCAAAGTTGTATGTTGGAACACCATCTTTTTTAACGATAACCCAGTCACCAAAGTTATCAGATTCGAATGACACTTCACCTTTTACCATATCATCAAATTGATATGTACGATTTTGAGGTACACGGAAACGGATAGAAGGTTGGCGTCCTTCCGCTTCAAATTGTGCACGTTCCTCTTCTGTTAAATGTGCATGCTTTCCACCATATCTAGGCATTTCACCACGTGCAATCTGTTCTTGACGCTCTGCTTCTAACTCTTCTTCTGTCATATAGCACTTATACGCTTTATCCTCTGCTAATAATTGGTCGATCAGCGGTTGGTAAATATGACCACGCTCTGATTGTCTATATGGTCCATAACCTTTGTCTTTATCAACAGACTCATCCCAATCTAAACCAAGCCATTGTAAATTATCAAATTGTGATGATTCACCATCTGCTAAATTACGCTTCGAATCAGTGTCTTCAATACGGATTACAAAATCACCATCATAATGTTTCGCAAATAAATAGTTAAATAATGCTGTACGTGCATTACCGATATGCAGATATCCTGTTGGGCTTGGTGCATATCTTACTCTTACTCGTTCACTCATATCGTTCACTCCTGTTTTTATCATCAATTGTTATATTATAGCATGCTCCGTAAACCTATGCATACGTGTCCTGTTTATTTTGAAATTACAGATACAATCGCCTGTGCTGCAATACCTTCTTGACGACCTGTAAAGCCTAGTTTTTCACTCGTTGTTGCTTTGACATTCACCCATGAAACATCAATATCAAAAAGTGCTGCAATAACTTGACGCATTGCATCAATATGCGGACGAAACTTTGGACGTTCAGCAATAATTGTAGCATCTACATTATGAATAACATAGCCTATATCTTTCACTTGCTGATATGCTTCTTTTAGTAAAATTTTAGAATCTGCATCTTTAAATTGTTCATCTGTGTCTGGAAACAACTTCCCAATATCACCAAGGGCGCAAGCCCCTAGCATTGCGTCTGTAATTGCGTGCAATAACACGTCTGCATCACTATGCCCTTTTAATCCATATGTATGTGGCACTTCAATACCTCCAATAATTAGAGGGCGTTGTGCATCAAACGCATGAACATCATATCCTAAACCCACTCTATACATATCCAACCTCTCTCCTTTTCGTTAATATTGCTTTTGCATTTGTTAAATCTTCTTCTGTTGTTACCTTAATGTTGTCATAGTCACCTTCAACCATAAAAACTGCATATCCTGCATATTCCAGTAGTGACGCATCGTCTGTTCCAACAATGCCTTCATGACTTGCACACTTATATGCAGACTTTAACTTTGCATATTGTGCGCCTTGCGGTGTCTGTACTTGCCATAAATAACGGCGCTCTAATGTTTGAGAAACAAAATGATTTTCCACCATTTTTATAGTGTCTTTTGCTTGTACACCAACAACTGCAGCACCATACTCATCGATAGCCTCAGATAATTTATGTATTGTTTCATGTGTAACAAATGGGCGTGCACCATCATGCACCAATACAATATCATTGTCTGCGATATCGAGTGTTTGTATAACTTTATGGATACTTTCCTGACGCTCTTTACCTCCATCTATCATTGCTTTTACTTTATCAAATCGATCAAGTAAAGTCGTCAAAACGTCTCTTTCATTAGGTTGGATAGCAAGATAAATACCTTTACATGCATCATCTTGTTGGAAAATTCCGATTGTATGCTCAATGATTGTCAGCCCCGCTAACTCAATGAGTAACTTATTATATGAACGTCCCATACGTGTACCTTTACCTGCTGCCGGAATAATTACATAATAGTCTTTCATCTATTCATTCACCTTTTTCGCAAAGATTATTCGTCCCGATGCCGATTGTAAAATGCTCAGCACTTCAATGTTTACAACATCGTTAATATGATGTTTCGCCTCTTCAACAACAACCATTGTACCATCATCTAAATACCCCACACCTTGTCCTCGCTCTTTTCCTGCCTTTGTTATCATCAAGTTAAATCGATCACCTTGATATACTTCTGGACGTAATGTTGCTGACAAATCATTCACATTTAGTACCTTAATTTGCTGAATCATACATACTTTATTCAAATTATAATCCGTTGTAATCACATCGGCAGAGTATTGTTGTGCTAACTTCACAACTAAGTCATCAATATTTTCATGGCTAACTTGCGGGGATATGATACGTGTAGGATATTGTGAGTGGTGAATTGCATTTAAGATTTCGAGACCACGTCGTCCTTTGTCGCGTTTGACGCTATCATTTGCATCTGCAACTATTTGAAGTTCATTAATGACACCTTGAGGAATTAAAATATCACCATCGATAAATCCTGATTCCATTACTTTTAAAATACGCCCATCAATAATTGCACTCGTATCCATAATTTTAGGCTTTGCTACACGTACATCTACGGACATTGAACGTGCCATATTTTCTGGAAGGAACCGCAGCATTTCATCCCTTTTTTTCAAGCCGAACTGAAATCCTAAATAACTCAGCAATAATGTGACAATGATAGGCACGATACGATTAATAAATGTTGTACCGATAAACTCTAAGATAAACGCAATCATCACAGAAATAAGCAGACCCATAAGCAAACCAACTGTTGCGAAAATAACTTCAACTGCACTATAACTTAAAATAAATTGCTCCAACGCTTTAACTGCAATTGTCACACGTCCAATCGACCATCCAAATACTAGAAAAAAGCATAGAACACCTATAATAGATGCAACATAGCCATTTTCTAAAAAAATAGGGTGACGCATATTAAAATCATGGAGTATTTCAGGGACTAAGAAATAACCAAGCACACTTCCAATAATGATATACGCTGTCGTTACAAGTAGTTTCACAAAGTCCATCTCTTTCATCCCCTCTACACTTTTAATGCATATTTCAATGCCTCATGTACAGAAGTTACACCGACTACTTCAATCCCTTCTGGAAACGACCATCCCCCTATATTCGTTTGCGGAATAATTACACGTTTGAATCCTAATTTTGCTGCTTCTTGCACACGTTGCTCAATACGTGATACCCGACGTACCTCACCTGTTAAACCGACCTCACCAATAAAACAATCTAAACCATCCACCGCACGATCTTTGAAACTCGTTGCCGTTGCAATAATAATGCCCAAATCAACAGCAGGCTCTGTCAATCTCACACCACCAGCTACTTTAATATAAGCGTCCTGTTGTTGTAACAAATAGCCTTCTTTTTTCTCTAAAACAGCCATTAATAAACTCAAACGATTATGATCAATGCCCGTTGCCATACGTCGAGGATTATTAAATGTCGTTGGTGTAACCAGTGCTTGTACTTCAATAAGTAGTGGGCGCGTCCCTTCCATTGTTGCAACTATTGTGGATCCCGGTACATTAGACGAACGCTCCTCTAAAAACATTTCCGATGGATTCATAACACTTTGTAGACCTGACTGTTTCATTTCAAAAATACCCATTTCATGTGTCGAACCAAAGCGGTTTTTCACTGCACGTAAAATACGATAAGCATGATGCTCATCCCCTTCAAAATAAAGTACTGTATCTACCATATGTTCAAGCAAGCGTGGACCAGCAATTTGACCTTCTTTAGTCACATGACCAACAATAAATGTCGCAATATTCATTTGTTTAGCAATATGCATCAAACTTTGTGTACTCTCTCGAACTTGAGACACCGATCCTGGTGCAGAACTGATTTCCGGATGAAAAATCGTTTGAATCGAATCTACTACAATAAGCTCCGGCTCAACTTTTTTGACCGCTTCGTGAATCACTTCTAAATTCGTTTCAGCAAAAACATTCAAAGCACTCGCATCTTCTTCCAGACGATCCGCACGTAGCTTCGTTTGATTTAATGATTCCTCTCCTGTGATATATAAAACTTTACGTGTTTTTGATAGTGCAGCACACATTTGAAGTAACAATGTTGACTTTCCAATACCCGGATCACCACCAATAAGTACAAGTGAACCCTCTACAATGCCACCACCTAATACACGATTCAGTTCTCGACTTTCTGTTAAAATACGTGGCGTCTGCTCATGTTTAATATCGTCTAACTTCTGGACTTTAGTGTTTGTTGTCGTTTGAGCACGAACACCGTGTCTTGCGCTCGATGACTTTTGCTCAATCGTTTCATCCATACTATTCCAAGCGCCACAATTTGGACATTTTCCCATCCATTTCGGTGTCTGATAACCACAAGCTGTACATTCAAATGTCACCTTCTTTTTGGCCAATGTTATGCACCTCCATCTCTTAATATATCAAATCCATTTTATACTGGTGAACCGTTCTTGACAAATATTGAATGAGGTATAAATCACACAAAAAAGCTAGAGACGTGCTCTAGCTTTTTAGCTTTACTTTATTTTGTTGCTTCTGTAACTTCTCGCTCTGTCACATTATATTGGAATGATGCATCATCATAATCTACCGTAACATCTTTACCTTCTAATTCAGTGCCTTCAAGAATTAACTCACTCAAGCTATCTTCAACTGTTTTTTGAATCGCACGAATCAGTGGTCTTGCACCGTATTCTGGATCATAGCCTTCAGAGGCAATTTTTTCTTTTGCTGCTTCTGTTACATGAACATGAATATTTTGCTCAGATAGGCGTTGTGTTAATTGACCCACCATTTTTGTCACAATTTCTTTTAATTCATCTTTATCTAACTTATGGAAGACGATAATATCATCTACACGGTTTAAAAATTCTGGACGAAATGCATTTTTAAGTTCTTTCATCATTGTATTGCGAATTGTTTCATAGTCACTACCTTGTGTTTTACCGCCAAATCCTGCAAAACGTTGGTCTTGTAACTCTTGTGCACCCACATTCGATGTCATGATAATCACTGTATTTCTAAAGTCTACACGGCGCCCTTTTGTATCTGTTAGGTGACCATCATCTAAAACCTGAAGTAATACATTAAAAATATCTGGATGTGCTTTTTCGATCTCATCAAATAAAATAACTGAATAAGGTTTGCGACGTACCTTTTCTGTTAATTGACCGCCATCATCATGTCCAACATATCCAGGAGGCGCACCAACGAGACGACTTACTGCATGTTTTTCCATATACTCACTCATATCAACACGAATCATTGCATCCTCTTCGCCAAACATAGATTCTGCAAGTGCACGTGCTAACTCTGTTTTACCAACACCTGTTGGCCCTAAAAAGATAAAGCTACCAATTGGACGTTTAGGGTCTTTAAGACCCGCGCGTGCACGGCGCACGGCTTTAGCAATTGACGTTACTGCGTCTTTTTGTCCAATGACGCGCTCGTGCAGTGTTTCTTCTAAATTTAATAGGCGATCCGACTCTGTTTCATTGAGACGTGTTAATGGAATACCAGTCCAACCCGCAATCACTTCAGAAATATCATCTGCTACAAGTGTTGTATTTTGGCCGTCTTGATTATTTTTCCATTCGTTTTTTGCTGCTTCATATTGTGTTTCTAATTTTGTTTGCTTATCTCTTAAATTAGCTGCATTTTCAAACTCTTGCGCGTGAACTGCTGCATCTTTTTCATTTTTTACTTGTTCAATTTGCTGCTCTAACTCTTTCAAATTTGTTGGCGTTGTATGATGTCTTAATCGTACTTTAGAACTTGCTTCATCAATTAAGTCAATCGCTTTATCTGGTAAGAAACGATCTTGAACATAACGATCGCTTAATCTTGCAGCCGCTTCTACTGCTTCATCTGAAATAGTAATACGATGATGTGCTTCATAACGATCTCGTAATCCTTTTAATATTTCAATAGTATCTTCAACAGTCGGTTCATCCACCTGTACGGGTTGAAAACGACGTTCTAAAGCTGCGTCTTTTTCAATATGTTTTCGATATTCATCTAAAGTTGTTGCACCAATACATTGTAACTCACCACGTGCTAATGCTGGTTTTAAAATGTTAGATGCATCAATAGCACCTTCTGCTCCACCTGCACCAATTAATGTGTGTAACTCATCAATAAAGAGAATGATGTTACCCGCTTGATGAATCTCTTCCATGACTTTTTTCAAACGTTCTTCAAACTCACCACGATATTTAGTACCTGCAACAACTGTTCCCATATCCAATGACATGACACGCTTATCTTTCAATGTTTCAGGGACTTCATTTTTAGCAATGGCTTGCGCAAGTCCTTCTGCAATCGCTGTTTTACCGACACCTGGTTCACCGATAAGTACAGGGTTATTCTTAGTGCGTCGACTGAGTACTTCAATCACACGTGTAATCTCTTTACTACGTCCCACAACTGGATCCAATGTCCCATCTTTGGCAACGACAGTTAAGTCCCTCGCCAAACTATCTAATGTTGGTGTGTTATCCGACTTAGTTGTTTGACTATTGTTAGATGCCATTTCTGGGCTACCTAATGCTTTCACGACTTGTGCACGTGCTTTTGTAATATTTAAATCTAAGTTTGCAAAGACACGTGCTGCAACGCCTTCATTTTCACGAATTAATCCAAGTAAAATATGCTCTGTACCTACAAAGTTATGTTGCAGTTTACGCGCTTCATCCATCGACAATTCAATAACCTTTTTCGCACGCGGCGTATAATGTAATGTACCGATATGTTCTTGACCATGACCTATTAACTTTTCAACTTCTGCAATCACTTTTTCTTCAGTAATATCAAAGCTCTCTAAAACTTTTGCAGCAATGCCTTCAGGTTCTTTCATTAAACCAAGTAATAAATGTTCCGTTCCTATATTTGAATGATTAAATCGAATCGCTTCTTCTTGTGCATGTGCTAATACGCGTTGTGCACGTTCTGTCAATCTACCAAATAACATATGTTGCCCTCCTATTTATAAATGTTGTCTTAATATATCTGCTCGTTTTGCTTCTATTGGTTGAGGCGTTGTATCATCAACTAAAAATGGTGACTGTATCGCGATCATTAAAGTGTTAAAGTCAAAGTCTGGCATATCTAATACGCCTAAATCTACACCTAACTTAATATCACTCAAACGATACGATGCTTCCTCTACAGAGATACGTCGACTGTATTTCAAAATACCTAACGAACGATAAATACGATCTAATGTTTCATTTTCTTTATGTTCTAACAAACGTCGACGAACATCCAATTCTTCATTAATAATTTGATGTACGAGTTCTGTTAATGCATCTATAATTTCTTGTTCAGATTTTCCTAATGTGAGTTGGTTAGACACTTGGTAAACATGTCCATATACTTGTGAACCTTCACCATAAATGCCACGAATTGTGAAACCAAATCGGTTAATCGACTGGGCAATGCGATTCATGCGTTTCATAATTGACAAACCCGGCAAATGTAACATGACACTCGCACGCATGCCCGTCCCTATATTCGTTGGACAAGTCGTCAAATAACCAAGTGTATCATCGTAACTGATATCCACTTGTGCATCCAACTGATCATCAATATATGATGCACGCTGATATAGTGTATTTAGCTCTAAATCTTCACCCATTACTTGAATACGCACGTGATCCTCTTCGTTGACCATTACACTTACTGACTCATCATCATTAAGTAGCACTGCAGAGGCGGGCTGTTTTGTAAGCTCTGGACTAATCAAATGTTTAGCAACTAATTTATATTTGCTTTGTTGATCTAACTCATCAAGTCGTTGCAACGTTAAATCTGTCAAAGCATCCTGAACTTCATTAATTATACGATATCCCTCTTCTTCATTCGGAAACATCAAAGGATGTACATAATTTTCTAGATTGCGTGCAAGTCGAATTCTCGAAGACATGACAACCGGCTGTACTTCTGTGTCTTGCTGCGCTTGATTTAGCGATTTGTAATTGTCATTCGTCATTATCTTTAGATACCTCACTTTGTTGTGTTGCCTCTAACGCTTGAATTTCATCTCGAATAACTGCCGCTTCTTCAAATGCTTGCTGTGCAACAAGTGACTCTAAATATTCACGTTTTTCTTCAATTTGACGCTTTAATGCACGTTTTGTATGTGAAGATTTGGGATATTTTCCTGAATGTTCAATATGCCCTCCCTGTACGCGACGTACAATATCATCTACATCATCTCGAAACGTTTCATAACAATCATGACAACCAAACTTTCCGACATGTGCAATATCCTTGAGTGTCATATGGCATGTCGGACAACGTTTTTCTTCACGATAAACAACTTGGTCTACGTTGAGCCCATGTTTTGCTGCAAGATGTTGTAAGATCTGCTTAATAACAAATGTACCTTCAACATCTTCACCTTCATGCCATTGTTCATCTGACTGATTGTGTATGGGTTCTTGTTGATATATATTTATGTTTGCGCGCACTGTGGATTGTTCTTTTTTATGACGATACATGGTTCATCACCTTCTCATCTTTAATAATAATTAATAACAGGTAATAATCTCTTAAGTATATTCGCACGAATAATATCCCTAGATGCAACATCCATCTTTAAAGTTTCTCTATCAACAACTGCTGAAATCATCTTTGCCTCGCGTTCTGTGATCAAATCATTCTCCAACAAACCATCAATAATGTAATAGGCTTGTTGTTGCGAGAGTGATGTACCAATTAATTCCATCAATCGTTTAATATAATTGGCATGATCTTTCGTTTCGATTTTAGTGATGCGAATATACCCACCACCACCACGTTTACTCTCTATTTCATAACCATGTTCATTTGTAAATCTTGTCTTGATGACATAATTGAGCTGAGATGGTACGCAATCAAAACGTTGGGCAATGTTGGCACGTTGGATTTCTACAACATCCGCCTGTGCTTCTTCAAATAGTTGTTTAATGTACTGCTCAATGATGTCTGACATGTTGTGCATAATATCACCCCTTTTGACCATCTTTGACTATATTATATGACCAACTTTGACCTTTTTCAACCAATATGTTTTTGAATTCATTAATTTGTTATATTAATGCTTTCACTTATGTTGTATGATGGTGTTAGTAAATTTTTTAATAAAAGAATAAGAGGTGTTTACTTCATGCATATTATTATTGGGATTGTCGGTATTGTCGTATTTTTAGCACTTGCTTTACTTGCGAGTTCCGATAAGAAAAATGTTCGCTGGCAATATATTGGACTTATGTTACTCATCCAACTTGTTTTGGCCTTCTTCTTACTTAAAACAACTATCGGTATTCAATTAGTTGGTGGCGTAGCAACTGGATTTGGGTATTTACTCAAACAGGCAGCTGAAGGTATTAACTTTGTATTCGGTGACTTAATGAATGAAGGCGGATCTACTTTCTTCATTAACGTACTCTTACCTATTGTATTTATTTCTGCATTAATCGGTATCCTACAATACTTGAAAATTTTACCACTGATTATTAATGTACTTGGCTTTTTAATTTCAAAAGTAAACGGCATGGGACGATTAGAATCATATAACGCAGTCGCTTCAGCCATTTTAGGACAATCAGAAGTATTTATTTCATTAAAGAAACAACTTCCACATATTCCTAAACACCGCCTCTATACTCTGACAGCTTCGGCAATGTCAACGATTTCTGCATCTATTGTAGGTGCTTACTTTACAATGATTCAACCTGAGTATGTTGTAACAGCTGTTGTCTTGAACTTATTCGGCGGCTTCATCATCGCTTCAATTATTAATCCTTATACAGTAGATGAAGAAAGTGACAAATTACTTATTGATACAGATAAAAAACAACAGTCATTTTTTGAAATGCTTGGGGAATACATTTTAGATGGTTTTAAAGTAGCTGTTATTGTCGGCGCGATGTTAATTGGTTATATTGCCTTAATTTCATTATTAAATGGTCTTGTAGGTGGTATCATTAGTGTTGTTTCTGGTGGCTCATTGGATTGGAACTTCCAAACACTCATCGGCTTTATTTTTGCACCATTAGCATTTTTAACTGGCATTCCTTGGAGTGATGCCGTTGATGCAGGCTCTATTATGGCGACAAAACTTTTATCTAATGAGTTCGTTGCTATGACAGAATTAGGGAAAATAGATGGATTATCAGACCGTGCAATCGGTGTCGTATCGGTCTTCTTAGTATCATTCGCTAACTTTAGCTCTATCGGCATTATTTCAGGTGCTATCAAATCACTGAACGATGAAAAAGGTGACATGGTAGCACGCTTTGGATTAAAACTATTATTTGGTGCAACACTTGTATCATTTATCTCAGCAACAATTGCAGGCTTCTTTATTTAAAACGTCAAAAAGAGTGGAACTGAAAGCCCATTAGCTTTCGTCGTCCCACTCTGATAGAGATGACTAAAGTGAAAAACGCTTTTCACTTTAGTCATCTCTTGCTATTTATAAACTTTTACGCACTGATTTGGGACCCTTTTTCTGCTGTCCCTATTACTTTTGTATTTATACTTCTTGTTTAATGACATTCTCTATAAAATAACGCATCATCATCGTATCATCTGTGAGTTCAGGATGAAAGGATACACCTAAATACTGACCTTGGCGTACTGCAATAATTTTATCATCAATTCTCCCTAGTACTTCAACATGATCATCTACTTCTTGAATGTGAGGCGCACGTATAAAAACACCTTCTACCGTGTCATCAATGCCTTGAATCTCAAGATCAGCCTCAAAACTATCAATTTGACGACCAAACGAATTACGTGCCACTGTAATATCTAACTTACCTAGATAGCCAGATTCATTCACTATATCACGTGCCAATACAATTAAACCTGCACACGTCCCATACATCGGTAGTGAAGACTGCTTGAGCACTTCATCAAATCCATACAACGTCATTAAACGACGTAATGTTGTGGATTCACCTCCCGGAATAACCAGACCGTCTAACTCATCCAATTGTTCCGTTCTCTTAACTTCTATTCCTTCACAACTACACACTTCGATTTGTCGAATATGTTCACGGACAGCACCTTGTAAAGCGAGCACACCAATTTTCATCTTACCAACCACGCTCTTGCATACGTTCTTCTAATGACAGTTGATTAATATCTAGGCCTTTCATTGCTGTCCCTAGCTCTTTCGCCAATCGCCCAATCAACTCATAATCTTGGTAATGTGTTGTCGCTTGAACAATCGCTTTTGCAAATGTTTCTGGGTCTTCTGACTTGAAAATACCCGATCCAACAAAAACACCATCTGCACCTAATTCCATCATTAATGCTGCATCTTGCGGCGTTGCGACACCACCTGCCGCAAAGTTGACGACTGGCAAACGTCCATGTTTTTTAATATCTTGCAGAATATGAAACGGTGCACCTAAATTTTTGGCTTCTGTCATCAGTTCATCATCGCTCATTACTGTAATACGTGCGACTTCTTGATTGACTTGTCGCATATGACGTACTGCCTCAACGATATTACCTGTACCCGGTTCACCTTTCGTACGCAACATAGCTGCCCCTTCTCCAATACGACGTGCTGCTTCACCTAAATGACGACATCCACAAACAAATGGTACGGTATAATCACTTTTCTTCAAATGAAAAACTTCATCTGCGGGTGTTAATACTTCTGATTCATCAATATAATCGACACCCATCGCTTCGAGTACACGCGCCTCTGTAATATGTCCAATACGGCACTTCGCCATAACTGGAATAGATACTGCATTCATGACTTCTTCTACAATTCTAGGATTACATGCACGTGCAACACCACCTGCTGCACGAATATCTGACGGTACACGTTCCAACGCCATAACTGCCACTGCACCTGCAGCTTCCGCTATCTTTGCTTGTTCTGCATTAACAACGTCCATAATAACGCCGCCTTTTTGCATCTCCGCCATACCACGTTTGACGCGCTCTGATCCAACTTGCTTCACCATAAATAAGTCCCCCTTTAAATACGTTTAAATGTAGCTTATACTAATATCTGAACTGGTTAAAGTATCAGAATTATAAAAAATAAAAGGGTCAGATTGGAGTAAATAAAATGGAGATGTTAATGTTTCATATTGATAAGTCATTACAGTACCCAATGTATATGCAACTTTATGAAAAAATTCGTAGTAGTATTATTGATGGGAGCCTAAACGAGGGAGAAAAATTACCTTCTAAACGTTTGTTAAGCGACTATCTCTCAATTAGTCAAACTACTGTTGAAAATGCATATGCTCAGCTCATTGATGAAGGCTACATATACAGTAAACACCGTTCTGGTTATTTCGTAAGTGATATTGATATACTACCACTTGTAACACAACGTAACACACGGGCAATAACTTCTACTGAAAAGACATCTTCCGAAAAAACATCTCGGTTTGCATTTCATCTTGGAACCATTGATAAGGCGCATTTTCCTTTTGAACAATTTCGTAAATATGCTAAAGAATCATTCGAAACATTACAATATGATCTTGTTGAAGGGGGACATCAACAAGGAGACTTCCCATTACGCGAACAAATTAGTCACTATCTTTTTCATAGCCGTGGTGTACAATCCACACCAGAACAAGTGATTGTCGCTTCATCGACTGAACAGCTTTTATCTATTATTACAGATTTACTCCCTTCACATACATCTTTTATGTTAGAAGACCCTATCTACCGACAAGTACGTCATCTTCTAACACGTAAACATATTGATTATGATTTTATTCCTGTTTACCAAGATGGCATTGATATTCAACAGGTCCTACAACATCATGCTAACATTGTTTATATTACACCAAGTCATCAGTTTCCAACTGGGGTAACAATGAGTTTACAACATCGCATTAAACTATTGAAATGGGCAAGTGAAAGTACAGAACGTTATATTATAGAAGATGACTACGATTCAGAGTTTCGCTATGAGGGTAAGCCAATTCCAGCACTTCAAAGCTTAGATCAGACTGATAGCGTGATTTATGTCAGCACTTTTTCGAAATCTATCTCACCAAGTATTCGTGTAGCCTATGCCGTCCTTCCAAAACCACTACTCGAAAAATATCAAAAAACTTTAAATATTGAAGGTGGAACAGTTCCTCGGCATATTCAATATATAGTAAGTCAATTTATGGCAACACATCAATTTGAACGTCACCTTAACCGTATGCGTAAAATTTATAGAAAGAAACGCGATCTCTTAGTCAACTACTTATCTCAATATCCAGATCTATGCCGTATTGACGGTGCATTTACAGGTATGCATTTTATCTTAACCATACAAAATCATTTAACCGAACAAGAATGTATGGCATGTTTTAAAAAATATGATATTACTATTCAACCGCTCTCTCATTATTTGTTTCAACACCAAACTTCAAAACCCAAATTCGTTCTAGGCTTTGGAGGCATTGAAACTTCTGACATATTAAAGCATGCACAGCAACTTATTCATGCACTAAAAAAAGCAGAAAAGCAATCTTGATTCACTCATAAGATTGCTTTTCTGCTTATTCTCATTAATTCGGTAATAAATTAGGGTTCCGCTCGTTATTTTGATCATACAAAGCAATTTCTTGTAATTGCATCAGTACATAACGTATTTGAATATGACTTTCTAAATATGGAAGTTGAACAATAGGATGATATTGTATACCATATTCAAAATGTTTAGCGATATTTTCAAATACTAACAAATATTGTCCCATTTCCATACGATTTAAAATAGGGTGTCTCTCATCCATTAAACCTTGTACTAACTTAAAATGCATCTGTTGTAGAAGGAACATTGCTGGATAGTAGTACTGTGTACGTTTTCGATTTGACGACCATTCTCCATAAGCATGTCGATACATTGCTTCCATATTTTCCAAATTTAATTTTAAATGTAAGATTTTGTGTTGACGAGCGTTAAGATCCTCATATGTGTGATCAGAAAACAATGAATGAAAAATTTGTGACTCAATACGCACGACTTTACCAATTATCTCTGGCAGTCGCTTACTTGCCAAACGCTGTCCAATCATCATAACGCCTATCACTGCAATTAAAATACCAATCGTTGTATCTAACAAGCGTGGAATCGCAATCATCATCGTTAAATTCCCCTGCGCCAATCCTGCTAATAAAATAACTTGTACTGTAATCGGAAACATCGCAAGTGCATAATTCGCACCAATTAACATTTCAGTCAGTGCTCCACTTACACACATGACAATAACGATAACCCAAATATTAGGATTCATACTCAATAGACCGACTACAATGCCAATACCAATAAATGTTCCAAACCACCTTGCACCCGCGCGTTCTATACTTGCAATCGTCGTACTACCAATCAAAACCGTATGTGCACTGAGAGGAATCCAATATGCACGTTCAAAATGAAAAACCAATGCAATAAAAATAGCAACACCGATAATAATCATATATTTCATCGACGCAATAAAACTTAAAGATTCTGGCGTTAAATGGTATCGTAAACGTTTTATATAGAGTGGAGACTTCACTTGAACTTGTTTTTTGACTTGGTGATCAGGCATTTTCAAAATCTCATCTATCTTAAAAATTAACTGAACTAATCCTTCAAAATCAGGTGGAACTTCGATAGATCTGCGCCATGGCATGCTGCTCTTTTTCTCTTGAATAACGTATGCATTAACATGATCGATCATTTCAACAATGATAGGTGGCATAGGTCGACACCCTTTGGCATTCAGTTCTAATAGCTCTGAATAAATCCCTTCTGCTACATGATGCAACAGTGTGAGTCTTTGATAATCAGAAGACTTTTTTTGCAATGTTAATCGTGTTGTACTTAAAATATCTGATGATAACATCAAATCTTTAACTGCAGCTTTAGTCATATCATTAAACGTAGACTGCTGATTAAAATGATAAATCAATTGACGAATATGCATAAAATCTTTCTTCACTGCATCATACTCAGGTTTTTCTCCTGTTAATTTACTTTCAATATATACAAGGAGAATACCTAATACACCACCAATACCTACCATCAGACCACGATACAGAAAAGCACTTGGGTCTTCAGGCATTACACTTGATAGACTATATGCAATAATAAAAAATGTTGATGAAGGACCTGGAAGTGCTAAAGTGTTAAATAAATAATAAGGAATAACCGCTACAAATAATAACAGAATACCAAACAACAATGTGTGGCCTGCTGTTAAGGTGCCCAACATCATTGAAACAACCAAACCACACGTAGCAAAAGTTACAGCACGTATACGAGAAGTAAAAGTCCCTTTAAATACATAAATATGAGCAAGCGTGCCAATTGTAACGAGTAACGCAGACGAAAAATCCTGAGTGAGTAAACCGTAGAGTAAAGGGATAAACATCAATAAACCTTGACGAACTCCTCGACCCATATCAATTTTTGAAGTTTCAACAGTTGTGACATTTTTCAAGTAACGTTTCATGTAACAACACTCCATCACAATAAATAATATAATATACCCGATGACTATGGAATATGATTGAAAATAAAAAAGAGAGGTCACAATGACCTCCCTCAAAATAAAACCTGGCACCGTCCTACTCTTGCGGAACGTAAGTCCGACTACCATCGGCGCTAAAGAGCTTAACTACTGTGTTCGGCATGGGAACAGGTGTGACCTCTTTGCCATAGGCACCAGATAAAAGAATGTTATACATTCAAAACTAGATTGTAAGTATAAAAGTTTCACAAGAGAAACCGAAAGAATAAAAATTGATTAAGTCTTCGATCGATTAGTATTCGTCAGCTCCACGTATCACTACGCTTCCACCTCGAACCTATTGACCTCATCATCTTTGAGGGATCTTATAACCGAAGTTGGGAAATCTCATCTCGAGGGGGGCTTCATGCTTAGATGCTTTCAGCACTTATCCCGTCCATACATAGCTACCCAGCTATGCCGCTGGCGCGACAACTGGTACACCAGAGGTATGTCCATCCCGGTCCTCTCGTACTAAGGACAGCGCCTCTCAAATTTCCTACGCCCACGACGGATAGGGACCGAACTGTCTCACGACGTTCTGAACCCAGCTCGCGTACCGCTTTAATGGGCGAACAGCCCAACCCTTGGGACCGACTACAGCCCCAGGATGCGATGAGCCGACATCGAGGTGCCAAACCTCCCCGTCGATGTGAACTCTTGGGGGAGATAAGCCTGTTATCCCCGGGGTAGCTTTTATCCGTTGAGCGATGGCCCTTCCATGCGGAACCACCGGATCACTAAGTCCGTCTTTCGACCCTGCTCGACTTGTAGGTCTCGCAGTCAAGCTCCCTTATGCCTTTACACTCTATGAATGATTTCCAACCATTCTGAGGGAACCTTTGAGCGCCTCCGTTACACTTTAGGAGGCGACCGCCCCAGTCAAACTGCCCGCCTGACACTGTCTCCCAGCACGATAAGTGCTGCGGGTTAGAAATCCAATACAATTAGGGTAGTATCCCACCAATGCCTCCACGTAAGCTAGCGCTCACGCTTCTAAGGCTCCTACCTATCCTGTACAAACTGTACCGAATTTCAATATCAGGCTACAGTAAAGCTCCACGGGGTCTTTCCGTCCTGTCGCGGGTAACCGGCATCTTCACCGGTACTATGATTTCACCGAGTCTCTCGTTGAGACAGTGCCCAAATCGTTACGCCTTTCGTGCGGGTCGGAACTTACCCGACAAGGAATTTCGCTACCTTAGGACCGTTATAGTTACGGCCGCCGTTTACTGGGGCTTCGATTCGTAGCTTCGCAGAAGCTAACCACTCCTCTTAACCTTCCAGCACCGGGCAGGCGTCAGCCCCTATACGTCACCTTACGGTTTAGCAGAGACCTGTGTTTTTGATAAACAGTCGCTTGGGCCTATTCACTGCGGCTCTTCAGAGCGTGAACCCTAAAGAGCACCCCTTCTCCCGAAGTTACGGG
The DNA here is from genome assembly GCF_013463155.1 of Staphylococcus sp. 17KM0847. Lineage (NCBI taxonomy): Bacteria > Bacillati > Bacillota > Bacilli > Caryophanales > Staphylococcaceae > Staphylococcus > Staphylococcus xeri. The sequence continues at coordinate 141,682 of NZ_CP040781.1, read as the reverse complement.
GTCATTTTGCCGAGTTCCTTAACGAGAGTTCGCTCGCTCACCTTAGAATTCTCATCTTGACTACCTGTGTCGGTTTGCGGTACGGGCACCTACTTTCTAGCTAGAGGCTTTTCTCGGCAGTGTGAAATCAACGACTCGAGAAAACGTGTTTTCTCTCCCCATCACAGCTCAGTCTTTATGAGTGCCGGATTTGCCTAACACTCAACCTCACTGCTTGGACGTGCACTCCAACAGCACGCTTCGCCTATCCTACTGCGTCCCCCCATCGCTTAAAACGAAATTAGGTGGTACAGGAATATCAACCTGTTATCCATCGCCTACGCCTGTCGGCCTCAGCTTAGGACCCGACTAACCCAGAGCGGACGAGCCTTCCTCTGGAAACCTTAGTCAATCGGTGGACGGGATTCTCACCCGTCTTTCGCTACTCACACCGGCATTCTCACTTCTAAGCGCTCCACATGTCCTTGCGATCATGCTTCAACGCCCTTAGAACGCTCTCCTACCATTGTCCAAAGGACAATCCACAGCTTCGGTAATATGTTTAGCCCCGGTACATTTTCGGCGCAGTGTCACTCGACTAGTGAGCTATTACGCACTCTTTAAATGATGGCTGCTTCTAAGCCAACATCCTAGTTGTCTGGGCAACGCCACATCCTTTTCCACTTAACATATATTTTGGGACCTTAGCTGGTGGTCTGGGCTGTTTCCCTTTCGAATATGGACCTTATCACCCACATTCTGACTCCCAAGTTAAATTATTTGGCATTCGGAGTTTGTCTGAATTCGGTAACCCGAGAGGGGCCCCTCGTCCAAACAGTGCTCTACCTCCAATAATCATCACTTGAGGCTAGCCCTAAAGCTATTTCGGAGAGAACCAGCTATCTCCAAGTTCGATTGGAATTTCTCCGCTACCCTCAGTTCATCCGCTCACTTTTCAACGTAAGTCGGTTCGGTCCTCCATTCAGTGTTACCTGAACTTCAACCTGACCAAGGGTAGATCACCTGGTTTCGGGTCTACGACCAAATACTCATTCGCCCTATTCAGACTCGCTTTCGCTGCGGCTCCACATTTTCTGCTTAACCTTGCATCAGATCGTAACTCGCCGGTTCATTCTACAAAAGGCACGCCATCACCCATTAACGGGCTCTGACTACTTGTAAGCACACGGTTTCAAGTTCTCTTTCACTCCCCTTCCGGGGTACTTTTCACCTTTCCCTCACGGTACTGGTTCACTATCGGTCACTAGAGAGTATTTAGCCTTAGGAGATGGTCCTCCCAGATTCCGACGGAATTTCACGTGCTCCGTCGTACTCAGGATCCACTCAAGAGTGTCTATGTTTTCGACTACAGGATTATTACCTTCTTTGATTAACCTTTCCAGGTTATTCGTCTAACATAGCCATTTGTAACTCCGTATAGAGTGTCCTACAACCCCAACAAGCAAGCTTGTTGGTTTGGGCTTTTCCCGTTTCGCTCGCCGCTACTCAGGGAATCGATTTTTCTTTCTCTTCCTCCGGGTACTAAGATGTTTCAGTTCTCCGGGTCTACCTTCTCACATGCTATGTATTCACATGTGGATAACACGACACAACTCGTGCTGGGTTCCCCCATTCGGAAATCTCTGGATCAAAGCTTACTTACAGCTCCCCAAAGCATATCGTCGTTAGTAACGTCCTTCATCGGCTTCTAGTGCCAAGGTATTCACCGTGCGCCCTTAATAACTTAATCTTATTATGATATTGGCAAGTCTAATGACTTGTCAATCACCAGTTATTAATTATGTGAGTCGTCTGTCGACGACTAGCGATAATTTAGTTTCAAGCTTTCGCTATTCACTCGGTTTTTGCTTGGTAAAATCATTTATACTTACTTATCTAGTTTTCAATGTACAATTTAAAAATGGTGGGCCTAAGTGGACTCGAACCACCGACCTCACGCTTATCAGGCGTGCGCTCTAACCAGCTGAGCTATAGGCCCATTTTATATTGAATCCTCAAATATGAGCATTCAAAACTGAATACAATATGTCACGTTAATCCGCTATCATCATCTAAGATGATGTTCCGTATATATCCTTAGAAAGGAGGTGATCCAGCCGCACCTTCCGATACGGCTACCTTGTTACGACTTCACCCCAATCATTTGTCCCACCTTCGACGGCTAGCTCCAAAAGGTTACTCCACCGGCTTCGGGTGTTACAAACTCTCGTGGTGTGACGGGCGGTGTGTACAAGACCCGGGAACGTATTCACCGTAGCATGCTGATCTACGATTACTAGCGATTCCAGCTTCATGTAGTCGAGTTGCAGACTACAATCCGAACTGAGAACATCTTTATGGGATTTGCTTGACCTCGCGGTTTCGCTGCCCTTTGTAATGTCCATTGTAGCACGTGTGTAGCCCAAATCATAAGGGGCATGATGATTTGACGTCATCCCCACCTTCCTCCGGTTTGTCACCGGCAGTCAACTTAGAGTGCCCAACTTAATGATGGCAACTAAGCTTAAGGGTTGCGCTCGTTGCGGGACTTAACCCAACATCTCACGACACGAGCTGACGACAACCATGCACCACCTGTCACTTTGTCCTCCGAAGAGGAAAACACTATCTCTAGTGCGGTCAAAGGATGTCAAGATTTGGTAAGGTTCTTCGCGTTGCTTCGAATTAAACCACATGCTCCACCGCTTGTGCGGGTCCCCGTCAATTCCTTTGAGTTTCAGTCTTGCGACCGTACTCCCCAGGCGGAGTGCTTAATGCGTTAGCTGCAGCACTAAGGGGCGGAAACCCCCTAACACTTAGCACTCATCGTTTACGGCGTGGACTACCAGGGTATCTAATCCTGTTTGATCCCCACGCTTTCGCACATCAGCGTCAGTTGCAGACCAGAAAGCCGCCTTCGCCACTGGTGTTCCTCCATATCTCTGCGCATTTCACCGCTACACATGGAATTCCACTTTCCTCTTCTGCACTCAAGTTTTCCAGTTTCCAATGACCCTCCACGGTTGAGCCGTGGGCTTTCACATCAGACTTAAAAAACCGCCTACGCGCGCTTTACGCCCAATAATTCCGGATAACGCTTGCCACCTACGTATTACCGCGGCTGCTGGCACGTAGTTAGCCGTGGCTTTCTGATTAGGTACCGTCAAGACGTGCACAGTTACTTACACGTTTGTTCTTCCCTAATAACAGAGCTTTACGATCCGAAGACCTTCATCACTCACGCGGCGTTGCTCCGTCAGGCTTTCGCCCATTGCGGAAGATTCCCTACTGCTGCCTCCCGTAGGAGTCTGGACCGTGTCTCAGTTCCAGTGTGGCCGATCACCCTCTCAGGTCGGCTACGTATCGTCGCCTTGGTGAGCCGTTACCTCACCAACTAGCTAATACGGCGCGGGTCCATCTATAAGTGACAGCAAAACCGTCTTTCACTGTTGAACCATGCGGTTCAACATGTTATCCGGCATTAGCCCCGGTTTCCCGGAGTTATTCCAGTCTTATAGGTAGGTTACCCACGTGTTACTCACCCGTCCGCCGCTAACGTCAGAGGTGCAAGCACCTCATCTGTTCGCTCGACTTGCATGTATTAGGCACGCCGCCAGCGTTCATCCTGAGCCAGGATCAAACTCTCCATAAAAGAAGTAAGCTTGATATAGCTCGTTTGATTGTTTAAGTCAATCACTCTCGAAAGTACTATCGTTAGTACTCAATTTATCGGAATTAACGTTGACATATTGTCATTCAGTTTTCAATGTTCATTTCTTTTGACTCGACAAGAAAATATTATACATATTCTTCATCTTATAGTCAATACTTTTATTTAATTTCTTTAAGATTTATTCCAAAGAAAAAATGACCATAAGGTCATAATAAAAGAAACCTGGCACCGCCCTACTCTTGCGGAACGTAAGTCCGACTACCATCGGCGCTAAAGAGCTTAACTACTGTGTTCGGCATGGGAACAGGTGTGACCTCTTTGCCATAGGCACCAGATAAAAGAATGTTATACATTCAAAACTAGATTGTAAGTATAAAAGTTTCACAAGAGAAACCGAAAGAATAAAAATTGATTAAGTCTTCGATCGATTAGTATTCGTCAGCTCCACGTATCACTACGCTTCCACCTCGAACCTATTGACCTCATCATCTTTGAGGGATCTTATAACCGAAGTTGGGAAATCTCATCTCGAGGGGGGCTTCATGCTTAGATGCTTTCAGCACTTATCCCGTCCATACATAGCTACCCAGCTATGCCGCTGGCGCGACAACTGGTACACCAGAGGTATGTCCATCCCGGTCCTCTCGTACTAAGGACAGCGCCTCTCAAATTTCCTACGCCCACGACGGATAGGGACCGAACTGTCTCACGACGTTCTGAACCCAGCTCGCGTACCGCTTTAATGGGCGAACAGCCCAACCCTTGGGACCGACTACAGCCCCAGGATGCGATGAGCCGACATCGAGGTGCCAAACCTCCCCGTCGATGTGAACTCTTGGGGGAGATAAGCCTGTTATCCCCGGGGTAGCTTTTATCCGTTGAGCGATGGCCCTTCCATGCGGAACCACCGGATCACTAAGTCCGTCTTTCGACCCTGCTCGACTTGTAGGTCTCGCAGTCAAGCTCCCTTATGCCTTTACACTCTATGAATGATTTCCAACCATTCTGAGGGAACCTTTGAGCGCCTCCGTTACACTTTAGGAGGCGACCGCCCCAGTCAAACTGCCCGCCTGACACTGTCTCCCAGCACGATAAGTGCTGCGGGTTAGAAATCCAATACAATTAGGGTAGTATCCCACCAATGCCTCCACGTAAGCTAGCGCTCACGCTTCTAAGGCTCCTACCTATCCTGTACAAACTGTACCGAATTTCAATATCAGGCTACAGTAAAGCTCCACGGGGTCTTTCCGTCCTGTCGCGGGTAACCGGCATCTTCACCGGTACTATGATTTCACCGAGTCTCTCGTTGAGACAGTGCCCAAATCGTTACGCCTTTCGTGCGGGTCGGAACTTACCCGACAAGGAATTTCGCTACCTTAGGACCGTTATAGTTACGGCCGCCGTTTACTGGGGCTTCGATTCGTAGCTTCGCAGAAGCTAACCACTCCTCTTAACCTTCCAGCACCGGGCAGGCGTCAGCCCCTATACGTCACCTTACGGTTTAGCAGAGACCTGTGTTTTTGATAAACAGTCGCTTGGGCCTATTCACTGCGGCTCTTCAGAGCGTGAACCCTAAAGAGCACCCCTTCTCCCGAAGTTACGGGGTCATTTTGCCGAGTTCCTTAACGAGAGTTCGCTCGCTCACCTTAGAATTCTCATCTTGACTACCTGTGTCGGTTTGCGGTACGGGCACCTACTTTCTAGCTAGAGGCTTTTCTCGGCAGTGTGAAATCAACGACTCGAGAAAACGTGTTTTCTCTCCCCATCACAGCTCAGTCTTTATGAGTGCCGGATTTGCCTAACACTCAACCTCACTGCTTGGACGTGCACTCCAACAGCACGCTTCGCCTATCCTACTGCGTCCCCCCATCGCTTAAAACGAAATTAGGTGGTACAGGAATATCAACCTGTTATCCATCGCCTACGCCTGTCGGCCTCAGCTTAGGACCCGACTAACCCAGAGCGGACGAGCCTTCCTCTGGAAACCTTAGTCAATCGGTGGACGGGATTCTCACCCGTCTTTCGCTACTCACACCGGCATTCTCACTTCTAAGCGCTCCACATGTCCTTGCGATCATGCTTCAACGCCCTTAGAACGCTCTCCTACCATTGTCCAAAGGACAATCCACAGCTTCGGTAATATGTTTAGCCCCGGTACATTTTCGGCGCAGTGTCACTCGACTAGTGAGCTATTACGCACTCTTTAAATGATGGCTGCTTCTAAGCCAACATCCTAGTTGTCTGGGCAACGCCACATCCTTTTCCACTTAACATATATTTTGGGACCTTAGCTGGTGGTCTGGGCTGTTTCCCTTTCGAATATGGACCTTATCACCCACATTCTGACTCCCAAGTTAAATTATTTGGCATTCGGAGTTTGTCTGAATTCGGTAACCCGAGAGGGGCCCCTCGTCCAAACAGTGCTCTACCTCCAATAATCATCACTTGAGGCTAGCCCTAAAGCTATTTCGGAGAGAACCAGCTATCTCCAAGTTCGATTGGAATTTCTCCGCTACCCTCAGTTCATCCGCTCACTTTTCAACGTAAGTCGGTTCGGTCCTCCATTCAGTGTTACCTGAACTTCAACCTGACCAAGGGTAGATCACCTGGTTTCGGGTCTACGACCAAATACTCATTCGCCCTATTCAGACTCGCTTTCGCTGCGGCTCCACATTTTCTGCTTAACCTTGCATCAGATCGTAACTCGCCGGTTCATTCTACAAAAGGCACGCCATCACCCATTAACGGGCTCTGACTACTTGTAAGCACACGGTTTCAAGTTCTCTTTCACTCCCCTTCCGGGGTACTTTTCACCTTTCCCTCACGGTACTGGTTCACTATCGGTCACTAGAGAGTATTTAGCCTTAGGAGATGGTCCTCCCAGATTCCGACGGAATTTCACGTGCTCCGTCGTACTCAGGATCCACTCAAGAGTGTCTATGTTTTCGACTACAGGATTATTACCTTCTTTGATTAACCTTTCCAGGTTATTCGTCTAACATAGCCATTTGTAACTCCGTATAGAGTGTCCTACAACCCCAACAAGCAAGCTTGTTGGTTTGGGCTTTTCCCGTTTCGCTCGCCGCTACTCAGGGAATCGATTTTTCTTTCTCTTCCTCCGGGTACTAAGATGTTTCAGTTCTCCGGGTCTACCTTCTCACATGCTATGTATTCACATGTGGATAACACGACACAACTCGTGCTGGGTTCCCCCATTCGGAAATCTCTGGATCAAAGCTTACTTACAGCTCCCCAAAGCATATCGTCGTTAGTAACGTCCTTCATCGGCTTCTAGTGCCAAGGTATTCACCGTGCGCCCTTAATAACTTAATCTTATTATGATATTGGCAAGTCTAATGACTTGTCAATCACCAGTTATTAATTATGTGAGTCGTCTGTCGACGACTAGCGATAATTTAGTTTCAAGCTTTCGCTATTCACTCGGTTTTGCTTGGTAAAATCATTTATACTTACTTATCTAGTTTTCAATGTACAATATTGAATCCTCAAATATGAGCATTCAAAACTGAATACAATATGTCACGTTAATCCGCTATCATCATCTAAGATGATGTTCCGTATATATCCTTAGAAAGGAGGTGATCCAGCCGCACCTTCCGATACGGCTACCTTGTTACGACTTCACCCCAATCATTTGTCCCACCTTCGACGGCTAGCTCCAAAAGGTTACTCCACCGGCTTCGGGTGTTACAAACTCTCGTGGTGTGACGGGCGGTGTGTACAAGACCCGGGAACGTATTCACCGTAGCATGCTGATCTACGATTACTAGCGATTCCAGCTTCATGTAGTCGAGTTGCAGACTACAATCCGAACTGAGAACATCTTTATGGGATTTGCTTGACCTCGCGGTTTCGCTGCCCTTTGTAATGTCCATTGTAGCACGTGTGTAGCCCAAATCATAAGGGGCATGATGATTTGACGTCATCCCCACCTTCCTCCGGTTTGTCACCGGCAGTCAACTTAGAGTGCCCAACTTAATGATGGCAACTAAGCTTAAGGGTTGCGCTCGTTGCGGGACTTAACCCAACATCTCACGACACGAGCTGACGACAACCATGCACCACCTGTCACTTTGTCCTCCGAAGAGGAAAACACTATCTCTAGTGCGGTCAAAGGATGTCAAGATTTGGTAAGGTTCTTCGCGTTGCTTCGAATTAAACCACATGCTCCACCGCTTGTGCGGGTCCCCGTCAATTCCTTTGAGTTTCAGTCTTGCGACCGTACTCCCCAGGCGGAGTGCTTAATGCGTTAGCTGCAGCACTAAGGGGCGGAAACCCCCTAACACTTAGCACTCATCGTTTACGGCGTGGACTACCAGGGTATCTAATCCTGTTTGATCCCCACGCTTTCGCACATCAGCGTCAGTTGCAGACCAGAAAGCCGCCTTCGCCACTGGTGTTCCTCCATATCTCTGCGCATTTCACCGCTACACATGGAATTCCACTTTCCTCTTCTGCACTCAAGTTTTCCAGTTTCCAATGACCCTCCACGGTTGAGCCGTGGGCTTTCACATCAGACTTAAAAAACCGCCTACGCGCGCTTTACGCCCAATAATTCCGGATAACGCTTGCCACCTACGTATTACCGCGGCTGCTGGCACGTAGTTAGCCGTGGCTTTCTGATTAGGTACCGTCAAGACGTGCACAGTTACTTACACGTTTGTTCTTCCCTAATAACAGAGCTTTACGATCCGAAGACCTTCATCACTCACGCGGCGTTGCTCCGTCAGGCTTTCGCCCATTGCGGAAGATTCCCTACTGCTGCCTCCCGTAGGAGTCTGGACCGTGTCTCAGTTCCAGTGTGGCCGATCACCCTCTCAGGTCGGCTACGTATCGTCGCCTTGGTGAGCCGTTACCTCACCAACTAGCTAATACGGCGCGGGTCCATCTATAAGTGACAGCAAAACCGTCTTTCACTGTTGAACCATGCGGTTCAACATGTTATCCGGCATTAGCCCCGGTTTCCCGGAGTTATTCCAGTCTTATAGGTAGGTTACCCACGTGTTACTCACCCGTCCGCCGCTAACGTCAGAGGTGCAAGCACCTCATCTGTTCGCTCGACTTGCATGTATTAGGCACGCCGCCAGCGTTCATCCTGAGCCAGGATCAAACTCTCCATAAAAGAAGTAAGCTTGATATAGCTCGTTTGATTGTTTAAGTCAATCACTCTCGAAAGTACTATCGTTAGTACTCAATTTATCGGAATTAACGTTGACATATTGTCATTCAGTTTTCAATGTTCATTTTGGTTGTCAATAATGGTGGAGACTAGCGGGATCGAACCGCTGACCTCCTGCGTGCAAAGCAGGCGCTCTCCCAGCTGAGCTAAGCCCCCAAATATTTTAAGTGATCGGGAAGACAGGATTTGAACCTGCGACCCCTTGGTCCCAAACCAAGTGCTCTACCAAGCTGAGCTACTTCCCGTTTTAAAATGGCGCGCCCGATAGGAGTCGAACCCATAACCTCTTGATCCGTAGTCAAACGCTCTATCCAGTTGAGCTACGGGCGCATTTACAATGTATTATGATGGTGCCGAGGACCGGAATCGAACCGGTACGGTAATCACTTACCGCAGGATTTTAAGTCCTGTGCGTCTGCCAGTTCCGCCACCCCGGCAAAAATAATGGAGCAGAAGACGGGATTCGAACCCGCGACCCCAACCTTGGCAAGGTTGTATTCTACCGCTGAACTACTTCTGCTCAATGATATTTAAATGATGAGCCATAGAGGATTCGAACCTCTGACCCTCTGATTAAAAGTCAGATGCTCTACCAACTGAGCTAATGGCTCAACTTATAGATGGTGCCGGCCAGAGGACTTGAACCCCCAACCTACTGATTACAAGTCAGTTGCTCTACCAATTGAGCTAGGCCGGCAAATGGTGGAGAATGACGGGTTCGAACCGCCGACCCTCTGCTTGTAAGGCAGATGCTCTCCCAGCTGAGCTAATTCTCCGTTTTTTATGCCCGGCAACGTCCTACTCTTGCGGAACGTAAGTCCGACTACCATCGGCGCTAAAGAGCTTAACTACTGTGTTCGGCATGGGAACAGGTGTGACCTCTTTGCCATTGTCACCAGACATCTTTTGTTTTGTCGTAGCTCTTATCGGCTACTTTTTTAATAATACTAGGTTGCCAACTGTTTTTCAACAGTTAATTTTACACTTTATTAAAGTTTTTGTGGTCCTTTAATAAAAATGGCACTTCGTTTTTGACGACTTTTATATATTAATAAATTACTGTTTAAATGTCAATACTTTTATTTAACTTTTTATTTTGTAGCAAGTTTTTATAACACCTATTTTATTCTATATAGTTATCACCTATATTTAACAACATTATTTTGCACATCAGATCATTTCCTATACTTAACCCTATCACCCCATCTGCAAATAAAAAAACTTAGGTCAACACATTATTATGTATCAACCTAAGTTTTTAATTAGCCAGCGCCCCTCTTTATTTCTGGCGCATATATGGAAATAATAAGACATCTCGAATTGATGGTGCATCAGTTAGCAACATAACAAGTCGATCAATACCGATACCCAAACCTCCTGTTGGTGGCATACCGTATTCTAGTGCTTCAATAAAGTCTTCATCCATTTCATGTGCTTCATCATTTCCTTGTTCTTTTTCCACTAATTGTGCTTCAAAACGCTCACGTTGATCTATTGGATCATTCAACTCTGTAAAAGCATTCGCATGCTCACGACCTACGATAAAAAGTTCAAAGCGATCTGTAAAGCGTGGATCTTCAGGATTTTTCTTTGCTAATGGAGAAATCTCAATTGGATGACCGTAAATAAACGTAGGTTGAATTAATGTTTCTTCAACTTTTTGTTCAAAGAATTCATTTAAAATATGGCCATATTTCATATTATTATCTACTTCAATACCATGTTCTTTAGCAACTTGATGTGCTTCTTCATCTGATTGAATATCATAAAAATTCACACCTGTCGCTTCTTTAACAGCATCTACCATATGTAAACGACGCCACTGTGGTTCTAAATCAATAGTTTCTTCACCATATCGAATAGATGTCGTCCCTAAAACTTGACGCGCAATATGTGCAACCATCTCTTCAGTTAGTGACATAATATCTTTGTAATCAGCATAAGCTTCATACAATTCAATCATTGTAAATTCAGGGTTATGACGTGTAGATACCCCTTCATTACGGAATACACGCCCAATTTCATAAACTTTTTCTAGTCCACCAACGATTAGGCGTTTCAAGTGTAGTTCAATCGCAATACGCATATAAAGTGTTGCATCCAGTGCATTGTGATGTGTCACGAATGGACGTGCAGCTGCCCCACCTGCGATTTGATGCATCATCGGCGTTTCAACTTCTAAAAACCCTTTATTATTTAAGTAATTACGCATCTCTTGTAAAATTCTACTTCTATTAATAAAAGTTTGTGTACTATTTTCATTTGTAATCAAATCTAAGTAGCGCTGGCGATAACGCTGTTCAATATCTTGCAAACCATGGTGTTTATCAGGTAGCGGACGTAGTGCTTTGGATAAAAGTTTAAAAGACTTGGCTTTGACAGAAAGTTCTCCTGTGTTTGTTTTAAACATCACACCTTCTATACCTACAATATCTCCTAAATCTGCACTTTTCCAAATATCAAACTGTGCGTCTCCCACTTGATCTTTACGAACATAAATTTGTAACTGTCCTGTTAAGTCTTTAATGTGTGCAAAACCCGCCTTACCTTTACCACGCTTTGTCATAATGCGTCCAGCAATAATTGTATGACTTTCTTTTTCTTTCTCTGCAAGCTCTTCTTTTGAATATTGATCCCAGTCTTCTTTTAATGATTGTGCATCACCTGTACGTTCAAACTTTTCACCAAATGGATCTATCCCTAAATCGCGCAATTCCTGTAATTTATGACGACGCACTTGCATCTGGTCATTCATTTCTTCTGTCATTCTTCTCTCTCCTTTACTCTATGCTTCTATTTTCTGTTGTGTAGTCATTTCGTCACGAAACGCTGTAAGTATTTCTGTCATTTCTGCTTCTGTTTCTGCCTGGTTTAATGCTTTGCGTGCTTTACCATTTCCTCTAACACCTTTTAAGTACCATGATGCATGTTTTCTCATTTCCATCACGCCTACTTTTTCACCTTTTAATTCTACTAAACGACGTAAATGTAATAAAGCGATTTCCACTTTTTCACTAATGTGTGGTTCTTCTATTAATTCACCCGTTTCGAGGTAGCGGACTGTACGGTAGATCATCCACGGATTGCCTAACGCTTCTCGACCGATCATTACAGCATCTACACCTGTTTCTTCTAACATTTTTTTAGCGAGTTCTGGGCTTGTTACATCTCCATTACCAATAACTGGTATTGAAACAGCTTCTTTTACTTGTCGGATAATGTCCCAATCCGCTTCACCTTCATACATTTGTACCCGAGTACGTCCATGAAGTGAGATTGCCGCTGCACCCGCTCTTTCTGCAGCTTTTGCATTTTCTACTGCATAGATATGATCTTCGTCCCAACCAATACGCATTTTACAAGTTACAGGTTTACTCACACGTTCTGTAACTGCTGATACCATTTCGTAAATTTTATTGGGATCAAGTAGCCAGCGTGCACCTGCTTCACATTTAATAATTTTAGAAACTGGACATCCCATATTAATATCAATAATATCAGCCGTTGTATTTTTATCAACGTATTCAGCAGCTTCTACTAATGTTTCTTTTTCACCACCAAATATTTGTAGGGATAGTGGGCGTTCATTTTCATCTATATATAACATTTTCATCGTCTTAGGATTGTTAAATAAAATCGCTTTATCACTAACCATTTCTGCACAGACAAGTCCGGCTCCAAATTCTTTAACCGTTAGACGAAATGCAGCGTTACACACTCCAGCCATTGGAGCCAGTACAACTCTATTTTCAATTTCGACATCTCCAATTTTCCACATACTATTTCCTCCAATATTTCATTCGCATCTATCTGGTTCATCGCACGAAGGTTTATAACGTACAACAGTATCATCTGTATTTACCAATTGACTTATCTTTTTTCCTGAGCGCGGCTCCACAACATCTGGTGCAATATCATTAAGAGGTATCATCACAAATGCACGTTCTGTCATACGAGGGTGGGGTACAACTAGTTGTGATGTCTCAATCACATCATCACCATAAAGTAAAATATCTATATCTATTGTGCGGGGGCCCCATCTTACATCGCGCACCCGATGCAACTCTGCCTCTACTGCCAAGCCTATCGCCAGTAAATCATGTGGTTTCAATGTCGTTTCAATACAAACACATACATTTAAAAAATCCGGTTGTTCCACATAGCCGACAGGTTTCGTTTCATATATTGGCGAAATTGAAATAACCTCGATTTCTTTGTATGCATTAAGATGCTCAATGGCAGCTCTTAACTGTTGTTCACGATCTCCGATATTCCCGCCAAGTCCAAGATACACCTCTACCATGCTATTTCACCCTTACAATCTCAATACCGACGCCTTGGTAATGCCCTGGAATCGGTGGATTCTTCTTTGTAATTCTAACTTTCGTTTCCATTACACGATTATAGTGTGAATTTATACACATTGCAATACGTTCAGCAAGATGTTCTAACAAATTTACAGCATTACCTTCCATAATTTTGCGAACATCTTCATAAACCTCACCATAATGAACAGTATCTTCTACTTGATCAGACTGCCCAGCTTGTTTAAGATCTACTTTCATCTCAATATCAACTGTAAATATTTGACCTATTTCGTTTTCTGCGGATAATGCACCATGATATGCGTAAAACTCTAAACCTTGTAAAAAAATTTTATCGTTCATTTTCGTAACCTCTCAACTGATCCATTGCTTTAGCAAGACGTGCATTCATCAATACATTATGCACACGTACGCCATGTACACCTTTCATGATGCCATACGCTGTTGTAGCCGCAGTTGCTTCATCTCGTTCATCGACTTGGTTATCTCCCCCAAGTATTTCTTTAATGAATCGCTTACGACTCGTAGCCAACAATACTTTAAATCCTGTCGCCACAAGTGCATCCAAATGTGCCATGACTTCTCGTTCTTCTTCACGTGTTTTTGCAAAACCAATGCCGGGATCTAACCATATTTTTTCTTTAGGGATACCTGCTAATATCGCTTTATTCGCTTGTTTTAATAATGTAACAAGCATTTCATCTATAACAGGTTCATCTCTTCGACCATCGCCATTATGCATTAATACAATACTCGCTTGGTGTGCCGCAACAACTTCAAACATTTGTGGGTCATACATTCCTGCCCATTGGTCATTAATAATTGTGGCACCCGCTTGCAATGCTTTTTCTGCAACTTCACTACGATATGTATCTACTGAAATATCTGCTTGAATACCTCGCAATGCCTCAACAACAGGTTGTACACGTTTTATTTCCTCTTCTATACTAATAGATTCAAATCCTGGACGAGTCGAAATACCCCCAACATCAATGATATGTGCACCATCACGTACCATTTGTTTCGCATGTGAAATAGCCTTGCCTACCTCATTATATTGACCACCATCTGAGAACGAATCGGGGGTCACATTAAGAATCCCCATAATTTGCGTTTGTTGCATTAGACTCTTCCTTTCATCATTTGATCTCCTATTATTCACAACGCCCTTATTATATCAAACTTTTAACTATGCACCTGTTCTGAAGACTTTAATCATATAACATTAAAAATCCACTAATGACAACAACATCGTCATTAGTGGATTGATACACATGCTACCCTTTATTCAAAATTATAAAGTGGTGTAGATAGGTAACGCTCTCCGTTACTTGGGAGTACCGTTACAACCGTCTTGCCTTTGCCTAATTCTTTCGCTTTTTGAATTGCCGCATAAATTGCAGCCCCAGAAGAAATACCGCCTAAAATACCTTCCTCTTTTGCAACACGACGTGATGTTTCCATTGCGACTTCATTGCCAACTTTGATGACTTCTTCATAAATATCTGTATTCAGTGTACCAGGTACAAACCCTGCACCTAAACCTTGTAATTTATGAGGCCCCGGATCCCCACCACTTAATACCGGTGAATCTTCCGGCTCAATAGCTACGATTTGGATATCTGGATATTTTTCCTTTAGCACTTTACCCACACCTGATAATGTGCCGCCTGTTCCAACACCTGCTAAAAATGCATCAATTGTTCGACCTTCAAATTGTTCAACAAGTTCTGGTCCTGTCGTTAATTCGTGGATACGTGGGTTAGCAAGGTTTTCAAATTGTTGCGGTTCAAAATAACCATATGTTTCCTTTAATTCTTTTGCTTTTCTAATGGCACCTTTCATTGCTTCTGATCCGGGTGTTAAAACAAGTTCCGCACCATATGCCTTTAATAAATTGCGTCGCTCCTGACTCATTGTTTCAGGCATTGTAAATACCGCTTTATATCCTTTTGCAGCACATACAAACGCCAAGCCGATACCTGTGTTACCGCTTGTTGGTTCAACGATTGTATCACCCGGTTTGATTTTACCTTCTTTTTCGGCTTGTTCAATCATCGCTAATGCAATACGATCTTTTACTGATCCAGCCGGGTTTTGATATTCTAATTTGACATAAATATCAGCTGCATCTTCATCAGCTTGATGACGTAACTTAACAACAGGCGTTTGACCAATAATCTCAGTAATATTTTCTACGGGTTTTCTTACCATAATCGACAACCTCACTTTTATTGTATTCTTCATTCAATACTTAGTTAATAAATCGGATATAAGTATTGTATCATTGTTCAGACAATTTAGAAACTATTATTATCTATTCTATCTCAATTTTCACATCTTATACGTATTATTTCATTGTACTCAATAAATCTTCGAGTTCTTCTTCTGTAAAATGATATTTCGTACGACAAAAATGACATTCCGCTTCTGCACCATGGTCTTCTCGAATCATACTTTCAATTTCTGCTTCACCTAAACCTTTAATTGCTGTCAAAAACTTATCGTGACCACAGTTACATTCAAACACAACAGGTAACGTCTCTAAAAACTCTACATTTTCTGCACCTAGAATTTCATTTAACATTTCTTCTGGTGTATAGCCTTTATCAATTAATTGTGATACAGGCGTCATCTCATTAATAGCCGTTTCTAATTTGGCAATGGTTTCTTCTTTAGCTTCCGGCATGACTTGAATAATAAAGCCACCTGCTGCTTTTATCGAATTATCTGGATTAACAAGCACACCTACACCTACTGATGACGGTACCTGTTCACTATTCGCAAAGTAATATGTAAAATCTTCGCCTAATTCTCCAGATACAATAGGACTATTCCCCGTGTAATACTCTCTCATACCTACATCTTTCACAACATTGATTGCACCATTGGTTCCCACTGCCCGACGTACATCTAACTTACCTTGTGCATTAAGTGGAAAATGCGTCTGTGGATTTGTCACATACCCTCTCACTTTCCCTTGCGCATTCGCATCTGCAACAACTTTACCAATAGGGCCGTCACCATTTATCGTTACAGTAAGTTTCTGTTCACCTTTTAACATAGCACCCATCATTACTGTTGCTGTCATCGTACGTCCAAGTGCTGCTGAAGCAGTAGGCCACGTATAGTGATCTGTTTGTGCTTCTTGTATAGCATCTGTTGTTTTCGCACTGTATGCACGTACTTCACCGCCAAATGCAAGTGCTTTCACAATATAATCTTGAGTCATCTGTCTAATCTCCTTTTTATGCAATACGCTCTATTTTTAGTATTATCGCATTTTTCTACGTTGCATTATCATAACCATCTATGCTCATAAGTACAACTGAAATGACTTACACATACCATTCAAATGCTTAATCACCTCCACACTTTCTTATCAGCACACGCCCTTTTTAGCACTAAGGTTTCAATCTACTGCCCACTTACATTACTCAAACCAATACTCGTATACCCTTCTAACATAAAAAGACCCCCTCACTGATTGTGAGAAGGTCTCATATATACTCTATTGACGTGGCGGCGTATAATGATCATCGCCCGGTTTGTCAATTTCTGGTTCTTGCTCATATGCTGTTGTGTCATCTGTTTCTTGACTTTCTTCACGATCAGATGTACCTTGGTTCGCACGGTTTGTCATCTCTTCTTGCTCGCGACGAATGTCATCATAAGACTTACCATACTTACCTTCACTAAATTCATCATCAGCAGAGCGTTCTACAACTTTTGCTTCATCATAATTCACTTCAGGAAGATGACCTTCATGGAATAATGTTTGAATTTGCTCTGCTACTAACGTTTCTTCTGTTAATAGTGTTTCAGCAATGAGACGCAATTGTGATTCATGTTCAAGTAAAATTTGTTTACAACGCTCATATTGTTCTTTAATAATACGTTGTACTTCTTTGTCAATTTCAAAAGCAATTTGCCCAGAATATTCTGGTTCTCCTGACATCTCTCTACCTAGAAAGACTTGCCCACCACCATGAGAAAATTGTAATGGTCCAAGTTTTTTACTCATACCATATTGAGTAACCATTTCGCGTGCAATTTGTGTTGCACGTTCAAAATCATTAGAAGCACCCGTTGATACCTCATCAAAAATGATATCTTCTGCTACACGTCCACCAAGCAGACCACAAATTTTGTCTAAAAGTTCTGGTTCTGTCATTAAGAAACGATCCTGCTTAGGTAACATCATGGCATAACCACCTGCTTGACCACGTGGTACAATAGTTACTTTATGCACGACTTCAGCTTCATCAAGTACCATACCGATCACTGTATGTCCTGCCTCATGATGTGCAACAATGTTACGCTCTTTTGTTGAAATAACACGAGATTTTTTAGCAGGTCCCGCAATCACGCGGTCTGTCGCTTCTTCAATATCTCGCATATCAATCTTCTTCTTGCCACTACGTGCTGCAACTAGCGACGCTTCATTTAATAAGTTTTCTAAATCTGCACCTGAAAAGCCTGGTGTTCTTTGTGCAATTGCTTTTAAATCTACCGTTTCATCTAATGGTTTATTTTTTGCATGTACATGTAAAATAGCTTCTCGCCCTTTTACATCTGGACGACCCACTTGAATTTGACGGTCAAAACGACCCGGGCGTAAAAGCGCTGGATCTAAAATATCTGGACGGTTTGTTGCTGCAATCATAATAATGTTCTCATTTTCACCAAATCCATCCATTTCGACAAGCAATTGGTTTAATGTTTGTTCACGTTCATCATGACCGCCACCAACACCTGCACCACGTTGACGACCTACTGCATCAATCTCATCGATAAAAATAATACACGGTGCATTCTTTTTCGCATTTTCAAACAAGTCACGTACACGGCTCGCTCCAACACCTACAAACATCTCTACAAAGTCCGAACCACTAATTGAGAAGAAAGGCACTCCTGCTTCGCCTGCAACGGCACGTGCTAGTAAAGTTTTACCTGTCCCTGGTGGTCCAACAAGTAAGACACCTTTAGGAATACGTGATCCCATTTGCTTAAATTTCTTATTATCTTTTAAGAAGTCTACAATTTCTACAAGTTCTTGCTTCTCTTCATCTGCTCCCGCTACATCTGAGAAACGTACACGACCTTTTTGACTATCGTACATTTTCGCTTTGGACTTCCCAAAGTTCATCATACGACCGCCACCGCCGCCACCTTGTGCTTGGCTCAAGAAGAAAATAAAGAGCAGTGCAATCACTAAAACAGGAATCAATGTTGAAATAATACTTACAAATACACTCTGTCCTTCTTCTTCTTTAACTGTAAACTCTAATCCTTTTTGATCTTTAGCTGTCTCTGTCACTTTATCAAGTTCTTTATCGTTATTAAAAAGTATTGTTGACGCGAAGTCATCATTGTTTTTAAGCTTACCGCTCACCTTATACACATTATTTTCAGGTTGAATCTCTAATGATTTGAGATCACCTTTTTCTAATTTTTGCATAAATTGATTATATGTAAGCTCTTTTGGGACATTACCATTACCATTTATCCATGAAAACAGTCCAAAAATGACGACGCCAATCAGTGCGATAAATAGCACATTACGAAAAGCTTTCTGCATGCGACGTTTCCTCCTACTCCAAATATAAAGCTAACAAAAATTTTACCACAATATAAACATAAGTGGCTAGTAATTGAGCTTTTTACACTACTGTTGAATGTCTTACTCATTTACTGTGCACATTCATAAATATTGTGGCTTCTTTACGATATACTAATGCGCATAAATTTCAGGTTTTAATGTACCAATGTATGGCAAGTTACGATACTTTTCTTGGTAGTCTAAACCGTAACCTACTACAAACTCATCTGGAATAACTTTCCCCACATATTTTGCTTCGATATCTGCTTTACGACGATTAGGCTTATCAAGCAATGTGACAATCTCTAATGAGTTCACACGGCGTGACTCCAATAACTCAGTAATCGACTTCAAGGTTGTTCCCGTTTCTAAAATATCTTCAATAATCAAAACGTCTTTATTTTCAATTGACGTACTAAGATCTTTCAAAATTTGAACTTCTCCTGTTGACTCCGTTCCTCCGTGATAGCTAGATACATCCATAAAATCAATGGATAAATGTGTATCTATATGTTTAATCAAATCTGTCATAAATAAAACAGAACCTTTTAAAATCCCTACACAAAACAAGTCTTTCCCTTTGTAGTCTTCTGTTAACACACGACCGAGTTCCACACAAATATCTTGAATATCTTGCTCCGTCAATAAAATTTCTTTCAAGTCATTTTTCATTTCTGTCATCTCCCAAGTATTGAATGTTGATTGTATATTTATTTGTATTGTATTGATAATATGTCCCTACCGCTAGAACTATACCCTCTTCTGATACAACAAGCGGTATACGATCACGTAAAAACTGCGGTACTTTACAGTCAATCATTAAACGCGTCACTTTTTTATGATGTCCATTATGGATTAAGATACGGTCACCTGATTGACGCGAGCGCATATAAAGTACACCATATGTATCTAATACATCTTGTGCAATTGTAACCTGATATGAACCAAACCGATATATTCCTGTCTCTGTGATAACCTGTGATTCTATAACACCATCATCCTCTGGTTGAGCTATGATTAATTTATCATACACAATTTGTACATGCCATTTGTTTGTACGCATGAGTGATGTTTGTACGACGGCTCCCTCTATTTTAAGGAACCAATCTTGATAGGCTTTATCACTCACAGATATATCTTTCTCAAAGTGGGAAAGTATTTGGTCCAAGACACTCATTTTAACATGCAGTGGCAATGGATTGAATGCTTTTCTCAAAATAATCCATCTATGTTTGTTTTGTCGTATCGCATGCTGTGTAATAAAATCTTGTGCTTGCTGCTTAAACAACATCATCGCCTCTGTATGAATATCCATTAACTTTAATAACTGTGTAGATTGTAGCTGTGTATTACGCTCAATTTCAGGCAATAATCTATTTCTGATATCATTGCGTACATAACTGTTAATCTGATTACTTGCGTCTTCATAATAAGGGACTTCGTATTGACCTTGATAGTCACGAATTTGAGATTTTGTTTGATCAAGTAATGGACGACCTAGCTGATAATCTGTACGTTGTTCACATAAACGCATACCCAGCATACTGCGACTCGTACGTCCTGTGAATACACGATAAAAGATGGTTTCCAATTGATCATCTAGGTGATGCGCTGTCAACAAATAATCAGCTCGTAAGTCATGCATCATATTATCAAACCATGCATATCTTAAATCACGCGCTTCCTGTTGAATGCTACGTCCCGCTTCAACAAGATCACTCAAATCTAGATAATGTATATGCAAGGGAATATTATGTTCACGACAATATGCCGTAATAAACCGCGCTTCCTCATCTGATTCCTTTCGTAAACCATGATGAACATGTAAACATGTGAGCGCGCGATATGTATGCGCATAATGCATATGTAGTTGATGTAACAAAACCATACTATCAATACCTGTTGATACGGCTAATACAAGATGATCTTGCGGCTTCCAAAATTGTTGCATCGCTTAACCCCCTCCATGCTCTCTGTTCATTCAAACGCGAAAAAAAGAGCTGAGATCCAAAGTTCCCTTCGTTTCTCAACCCCTACATTACGATGACTTATCGACGTGAACCGCGACCACCACGTCTCGATTCTGCTTGGCGTTTTACAGAATTCAATTTATCTTCACTATCTTTCAAGAAGTTAGATAATTTTTTTTCAAAGTCTTCTGGTTTTTGTGCCGGTCTTTGGCGACGTGGACGCTCTTTTGCCTTTTTAATCGATAAACTAATTTTACCATCGTCTGCAATAGATAGTACTTTTACCTCTACTTCGTCACCCATTGACAAATGGTCTTCAACATTCTCAACATAATTGTCGGCAACTTCACTGATATGCACAAGCCCACTTTTTCCTCCCGGTAACTCCACAAACGCACCAAACTTTTTGATACCAGTGACTTTACCTTTGACCTTACTTCCTACTTCGATTGACATTGTTTTACTGCATCCTCCCGATTATGTTCGATATTTAACTCTATTATACGTTTGTTTGACTATTTACACAATGACAAAACAACATTTAGCAATTTTCTTTACTTTTTAGTGCATGCGCCTAGGATACATACTGTATATTATAAAATATCATTGTTACTTAGGTTACAAACGTTTATCATTTCTATCGGTCTTTTATGTGCAAAAGTTTTACACCACAAATATATCTCAGCTATTCTTTCTTTTTATGATCTTCTTGTTCTTCCGGCAACTTAAAAATAATTTCACCATCATTGCTCAAATAGTACTCATCACGTGCAATCTTCTCAATGTACTCATCATCGTTTAAATTGTTAAGCTGTTCTTTTAATTCAATTTCTTCATCTTGTATTTTTTGATAAGTTTCTTCTTTGGCTTGCCGTTCCTGAGATGCTTCATAGTTACTACGGATTTGTAGGCCTACCATTATTAGTAAAACGATAATAATAGCAAGAAGGGTACCACCAAATACTGTAATACGCTTTTTAACAACTTGTTTGCGACGTTCATGTCTTTGGCGTTTTGCATTGGCTTCTGACGTATATTGATTGCCTATACCTTTAACTTTCTTACTCATGCAGCGTCACCTTTCCTTAATTCGCTTTACTAAATACGTGCTTCATTCATCAGTTCATACATTCCTTTAGCGTTTTCTTTCGTCGCATGCTCATTTAAAGCTGTTACTTTAACTGTCACAACTTTTTGACCAAACTGAATAATAAGTTCATCTCCAACTTTGATAGCGGTTCCAGCTTTAGCAACCTGACCATTTACTGATACTCGCCCTTGGTCACTTAACTCTTTTGCCAGTGTACGTCTTTTAATTAATCGAGAAACCTTTAAATACTTATCAAGTCTCATTCTGATAACCTCCTTGTATTAAATAATTTGTAAGCATTTCTTCTGTGAAGTCTTTATTTTTAACTTCATCATAAAGTTTTAAAAAATGACGTGCAAATACTTTTTCAAACTTAATACGTGGCTGTTTTCCTTCTGCTGCTTTTTGTTTGTTCCATATTGACATCACATCGTCTACACTATCCGCATAACCGTCTCCAAACACGTGCGGATGACGTTGAATCATCTTTTTCGTCATGCTTACAATGATTTCACGCGTGTCAATATATCCTTCTTTCCGACCAATATTTGCATGTAGTAACACTTGTAATAATACATCTCCAAGTTCTTCAATCATATGCCAGTCATCTTCATTGTCAATTGCCTCAAACAACTCAAATGTTTCTTCTAATAAATAACGTTTCAATGATTCGTGTGTCTGTACTTTATCCCACGGACATCCTGTCTCATCATCGACGAGCTGAGCGATCACTTGATCAGCAAAATCAAAGTCACCATATAACAGCTCTTCATGTGTCACTTTAGGAATAAACACACTCGTCAAGTTTGTAAAACTTGAATGATGATCTAACTCGTATAAGGGTACAGTTATCACTGATGCACCCGACTGATGTGCACCATCGACAATCATCACCTCAAAATCATCTGGATAGCGTTCCATCAAACTTAACTTTAACGCCCCAGCAACCATATCACTGTAAACTTGAGTGACAATCGTCGCTGTCCTCAAATTAAGCGCCGCCACATCCAATGCAGTGGCATCTAATAATGTGAATCCATCATTAGGATCTACATTCACCGCTGCAAAAATATCATCTATAAAGCTGCGCCCTCCTTTAATCTCAACCGTAACACCATAATCAGAGGCTCGTGTTAACAAATATTGTGTCGTCGTTTCTGCAACACGTGGATGCCCTGGAACCGCATAGATAACATCTTCACTTTGTGCTTTTTCTAACAATTGTGTCACAATAGCTTCATAAACTTCCTCAAACGTGTCTTTTGCTTCATATACGGTATCAAAAGATGTGATTTGAATAGAGTTAAGTTCTTGCACAACAGGATGATCTGCTGTGCGCACATAAAGGTGCTGTTGCTGTGTAATAAGACGATAAATACTCACCGGTAACTCGTCTAAACCATAGTTTCCCAGTCCAATAATTGTTAAGTGATGTGTCATCTTTTTCGTCCTCTCTGTAAACGATACATTCTATCTCCAAATGGTAGATAGCTCCACTCTTTTTCTTCCAGTATGCTAAGTTTAACGAGTATTACACCGATAGCCAGTAAACCCACTATCGCTGAGATAATCAACTCTACCAAGCCACCCAATCGAGATGTGGAATGTATGAGATAGTGACATAATTGTACACTAGCAGTCATCACCAATAAAGCGATAGATAGTTTGATATAAAACTGATTTAAGTGCTCTAACGTATAAAACCGTATCACACCTCGATATAATATGATGACAAACAATATCAATGACCCTACTGTTGCCAAACTCGCACCTAACATTTCAAATTGTACAATTAAAACCATATTCAAAACAAACTTACTCACTAATCCAATGATAAATGCTACTGCAATAAGACGAAATTGATGATGAACTTCTAACATTGCAATATACATCATGATAAGCGATACGCCAATAACAGTCAGCATATAAACAGTCAACGTCACTGTTAAAACATTACTTTCAAAAAATACCCGGTTCAATAACGGTAAAAGATTCATCAATCCTATACTGCTGGCACTACTGATAACAAGATTTATCTTGAGCGATACATTCGCATAATTATTCATCTCTTTTATAGCATCACGACGTTTAGTATCTGTTAATAACGGAATTAATACAAAACAAAATGTAGTCGTAACTATTAAACCCATCTGGATAAAAGATGCACCTCGGTCGTAAATTCCTTTTTGCACAATCGCTGCTTCAAATGCATAACCCACACCATGTTGTAAAGTATTGACAATAGTAAAGCTATCTATAACTTGCCATAAAATCACAATCAAGTGGCTCATCGCAAAAATAACAACTGCAATAAAAAATTGTCTCCATGCGATAGATTGAGACGGCGCTTGCCCTTCCAATAATGGTGATGATAACCGTTCACTTCTCCACCATAAAAAAAGCGTCGAAATCACAAAGCCTAACGTAGATGCCAAAATAGCCCATGTACCCGCTTGGTATATAGATATATCACGGTGTATAGCATAAGCAATAACAAATCCAATCATTGTAACACGAATACATTGTTCTAACACTTGTGAATACGCAGGGTATGTCATTTCATATTTTTCTTGAAAATAACCACGTAACAACCCAAGCGCCCCTATGAAGAGAAAACTCACACTCGCTGCACGTAACATGGGTGTCAATTGACTGTCTCCCATCCAACGTGCAATTTCTGTTGCACCCACAAAAAGCATGACACAACAGATACTTCCTATTATTTCCGTCACCATCCATAAACGTCTCATCAAAAACTTTGTCGCATGTTGTCCATCTAACATTTGTGTGAGTGCACTTGGAATTGCATTGCTCGATAGCACAACACCTAATGCAACAATTGGATAAACTTGTTGATATGCATAAAGTCCTGCATCACCTAATATATTTTGATAGGGTACACGATAAAGTGCACTTAAAATTTTCACCATAATAAGTGCAACAGTTAATACAACGACACCATTAAATGCCGTTTTCGTCTTCATCTTCTAACCTCTTACTTTCTGCCAGTGTTTTTGCTAAAAATTTCAGTGATTCAAGCCACTGCTTGCCTTTTGTCAACGTTACTTTCATACAACCCTCTTTTACACCGAGTGACATACTACGCCCAAGTGGTTCTGAGTTGCGGAAAAGCACCTCACCATCAATACGATTTGTCCCTGCTTGCGTTAATAAGATTTCAATGACTTTACCTGTATCTTTAACATGTTGTACACCAACTTGTAGTAAATACACCTTAATTTCAACAGAATCTAATAAATGCGCCACTTCCTGTGGATACTCATTAAAACGATCTAACAATTCGTCTTTGATATCCATAAGCTGCGTTAATGTCTCTGTTGCACGTAACTTTTTATAAATTTCAATTTTCGCTTGCTCATTTTGAATATATTCTGCTGGCAAATACGCATCTAAACGTAAATCCATCTCAAGTTCTGGCACAGGGGTTTCTGGTGTCATACCACGCTTTTCATTCACAGCTTCTTCTAACATCTGTGCATACAGATCATAACCTACAGAGTCAATAAAGCCATGTTGCTGCTTGCCTAACAAATTACCTGCACCTCGAATGTTCAAATCTCTCATCGCAATTTTAAAACCACTACCGAGTTCAGTAAATTCTTTAATTGCTTGTAAACGCTCTTCTGCCGTCTCGTTTAACACTTTGTTTTGAGGGTGTAAGAAATACGCATACCCGATTCGACTAGATCGTCCAACTCTTCCACGCAATTGATACAACTGGCTCAAACCAAAACGATCTGCATCTTCAATAATAAGTGTATTCGCATTCGGTACATCAACACCCGTTTCAATAATAGTAGTCGTTAACAAAATATCATATACACCATTAATAAAATCTAGCATTGTTTCCTCTAATTCACGTTCTGGCAACTGCCCATGTGCTACCCCAATTTCTGCTTCTGGCATTAACATGCGAAGTTGCTCACGCTTTTCATAAATCGACTGCACTTGATTGTAAAGGTAGAAGGCTTGACCTCCTCTTGATAATTCCCGTTCCAGAGCTTCTTTAATAAAATTTGTATTTTGCTCCAAAACATAGGTTTGAACAGGGAAACGGTTTTCTGGCGGTGTTTCAATAACAGATAAATCTCGCACACCTAACATACTCATGTGCAGCGTTCTTGGAATAGGTGTTGCAGTCAGCGTTAATACATCCACATTTGCTTTTAGTGCTTTAATCTTCTCTTTATGACGTACACCAAATCGCTGTTCTTCATCGACAACCAATAAGCCTAAATCTTTATATTCCACCGTTTTCCCCAATAGTTTGTGTGTACCTACAACAATATCAACGTATCCTGACTTTAAACCTTCTTTTGTTTCACGCACTTCTTTGGTTGTTCGAAAACGACTCATCAACTGAATTTCAACCGGAAAATCTCGCATACGCTCTAACAATGTCTCATAATGTTGTTGTGCCAATATGGTTGTTGGCACAAGAAATGCCACTTGTTTTCCTGACATGACTGCTTTAAATGCAGCACGTACTGCCACCTCTGTCTTACCATAGCCAACATCTCCACACAATAAGCGATCCATTGGACGTTCACTTTCCATATCTTCTTTAATTTCATGGATTGATTTTTCCTGGTCTTCTGTCAAATCATAAGGAAAATCCATTTCAAAAGCATGCTGTTCTTCTGTATCCGGCATAAACCGGTAGCCCACAGACTGTTCACGTTCTTTATAGAGTGCAATTAATTCGTCAGCAATATCTTCTACACTACTCTGAACTTTGGCTTTCGTTTTTTTCCATTCACTGCCACCCAGTTTATACAGTTTAGGTGTTTTATCTTCTGATCCAACATATTTTTGGACTTGATCCATTTGATCCACAGGTACAAAGAGTTGATCTGTCCCTTTATATTGGATTTTCATGTAGTCCCGATGAACGTCACCTACCTCTAATGTCTCAACACCTAAATAGCGCCCTACACCATGATGAACGTGTACAACGTAATCTCCAATATTCAATTCTTGATAAGACTTAATTTTTTCTGCATTACTTATTGTTTTACGACGTTTTTTAGACGTTTTCTTCTGTTGAGATTTAAAAAGTTCACGTTCTGTTACAACTACCAATGACATATACGGCAGTTCAAAACCTTCAGCAAGACTACCATTAACAATCGCTGCATGCCCTGGAGCCATCGCTTCAACACTTGGATTCAAAAGTGTGGGAACATGCATCTCACTCAACATCGATTGTATTCGAGATTTCTTTGTCTCTGTTTCTGCCATTACAACAACGTGATAGTCTTGTTTAATAAAGCGCTGAAACTCTGAAGTCATAATATCGTATTGACCATAATATTGTTGTACCGGCTTACACGAAAACTTTATAATCTCATCTAATTGCACAGGCATTGATGCTGTAAAAAGCGTAAAATACGTTACTTTTTGCGCTTCTATTAAACTTTGAAAGGCATCCTCACGCATAAAGTGTTGACCCATAAACCCTTTACCACTCTCAACAAGATTTTGCAAAAAGTCCGCAGATTCCATCGACAAAGTCTGCTCTGTTTCTCTCACACGGTTATATTCATCAACAAGTATTACTGCATTATCTTTAAAATAATCAATCAGCGTTTCAGGATGTTCATACATAAATGCAATTAATCGACGTAATACCTGTGGGTCAAAGCGTTCTTCATCTGTAATATGAAATGCATCATATGTGTCTTTAATATCCTGCCTTACCGCTTTATCTATTTTAGGTCGTGTCTTTTCGTATGCTGCTGTTAGATTTTGGGCTGTGTATTCCCTAACTGACTCTGTCATAATATAATCATGTGCTGTTGTGATCTCAGCAACTTCGATATTTTCTAATGAACGTTGTGTTTCAACATCAAATTGACGCATGGAATCAATCTCTGTATCAAACAACTCTATGCGAATAGGTTCGCCTAGCAGTGGATAAATATCAATAATCCCACCTCTTACTGAAAAATCACCTATATTTGAAACGACAGACTCACGACGATAGCCCATATTGACGAGTCGAGTTAAAAATGACTCAACATCTAAATCTTCTCCTACTTTAAGAACAGTCTGATGTGACTGCCAGAGTGCTTTAGGTGTTAGTAATTTTTTCAACCCATTAATCGGCACGATAAATAACCCTCGACGTTCATGAGCGAGTGCTGTTAATGTGCGCACACGTTCACTCATAAACTCAGGGCTTTGTGTAGAAAATTCTTCTGTCATCATATCTTGTACGGGATACTTATACAATTCATCATCTCGTATAAATTGTAGTAAATCGGCTTCCAGTTTATCGGCTTGGTACAAGTTATTAGTCACGAGTAAAACTTGACGATGATCTGACCTGTACAATTCTGAAATGATAGACGCTTTGGCTGATGATGTTAATCCTGTTACCAATAGATCTTGATGACCGACCTTATCTGTTAATACTTTAAATTGTGTGTCTTGATGAATCAGTTCATTAATTATCGATTTCATTTGACTGCTCCATTATAATGTGTCATCACATTTTCAAATGTTTCAGAACTCATAAACGCTTCCACTGCATCCGCTACATATTCAATTACCGGTTGCATCGTCTCCATCTCACCTTCTGAGAAGCGCTGCAACACATAATCAGGTACTGACATACCATTCGTCGGTCTATCGATACCTATACGGATACGTTTAAAGTCACTTGTTCCTAATGCTTTAATTATGGATTTCATACCATTATGCCCCCCTGCACTTCCCTTTTGTCTAAGGCGCACTTGTCCTTGTGCAAGATCTAAATCATCATAAAGCACGAGCAAATCTTCAATCTCGACATTATAATAATCCATCAATGGTCCAACCGCCTCACCCGACAGGTTCATCAATGTTAGCGGTTCTATAAACATCACTTTTTCATCACCTATACGCTCAATTGTATAAGCCCCTCTAAACTTTTGTTTATCTAATTTCATACGATGTTGCGCCAACAAATAATCTATAACTTCAAAGCCAATGTTGTGTCTTGTGCACTCATAGCGCTTACCAACATTGCCTAAACCTACAATACACTTCATAACATATTCCTCCATCTTTTTAGCTGTAAGATCGAAACTTGGGTTAATCTAAAATTTTATCTATGCTGAGCAAGTACAACACCATTCAAAAATCCTAACAAGAGATATCGTCTTCCAAGTAGCGCGCTATTACCAATGTACAATGATATAGGGGCACTATCTTTTCAAAGCAACCTAATATCTTAAACACGGTATTATTCATAATTTCATACAACAAAGACGACTCAATACAGAAACAGCTCAAGTTTAAAAAGCATGTTGAGTCTCTCATTTAGTCATCTATTATACTTATTTTATTTGACAATTTATAATGTAAAAAGTCTGAATCGTTTAAAACGACTACACTTTTGTATTCACATAAATAATCTAGTTTGAGAGAAACTAAAAAACGGATAGCCTACCATAGAAAAACCATCTATACTGGTTAGTACTCACTTTATTCCTTTTACATCTTTGTCTCTTTTCTAATTGCCTATCTATATTAACACAATCACACATTTTCTGCCTTTATTAGCTGCCATTGTTAACCTAAATTGGTCGAGCTGCTACCTCACGAATAAAAGCGATTCTATCTCCTAATCAAGAGCACTAAATTTAAGACTTGAATAGCATTGTCACGCTACCAGTCACAACACTCATAACAACTACTCAATCCAAATGAATCTAAGATCACAATTGAATATTGAACTTAATCCATTATCCTGTTAAATTGAAATAACAAAAGGGGGCTAACTATGACTCAATCGATATTACATGGCATTTTACTAGCATTAGGCCTTATCTTACCATTAGGGGCTCAAAATGTTTTTGTTTTTAATCAAGGGGCTAATCATAAATATTTTAAAAAGACACTTCCAGTTATTATTACAGCGGGTTTATGTGATACATTTTTGATATTAATTGCTGTACTCGGTGTTTCACTTATTTTAAATCAATATCCTACACTACAGTTGTTGATATACATTATTGGTTTTATCTTTCTATTATTCATGGCTTGGTCTCTATGGCAAGAAAAACCATCCGAAACAAGTGAACAAGCACCTATGTCTGCTCAAAAACAAATAAGCTTTGCAGTATCTGTATCACTATTAAACCCCCATGCTATCATCGATACTGTAGGTGTTATCGGAACAAGTGCAGCACTCTATACAGGTTTCGAAAAAATAGCCTTTACACTTGCGACTATCTCTATCTCATGGCTCTGGTTTATAGGCTTAGCAGTTGCAGGCAAACAAATGAGGAAAATAGATTCATCTGGTTCATTGATCTTAATAGTTAACAAAGTATCCAGTATTATTATTTTAATAGTAGCACTTCTTATTCTTAAAAATATTTTTGACATTTAAAAAAACGGACGATTTTCATCTTTATACATGAAAATCGTCCGTTTGATTAAGCTTACTCTTCTTCAGCTTCTTCTTTTTCTTCGCCTACAACTTCTGGCTCTTCAGGTGTTTCATTGCCTTCCATTGCTTCAATTTCTTCTTCTGTTGGTTCTTCTGTTGGTGCAACAACTGAAACAACTGCGTCTTCTGCATCATTTTCAATCGTATAATCACCTGTTACCTTAATATCTTGTACACTTAAAGTATCACCAACATTTAACTCACTGATGTCTACTTCGATGCTTTCAGGAATATTATCTGGTGTTGCAGTGATTTCTAAGTCAAACAATGGTTGTTCAACTACACCACCTTCAGCTGCACCAGGTGCTTCACCGATTAAATGAACAGGTACTTCTACCGTACGTTCTTCTTTCATGTTAATTGCTAAGAAGTCAATATGTGTAATTTGGTTTTTAAGAGGGTCAAATTGGTAGTCAGATACCATTACTTTGATTTCTTTTGAACCTACACCTAATAAAATAACACCGTTACGACCTACTTCACGAATCACTTTAATGAATTCCACTTCATCTACTTTAACTGATACGTTTTTTGTACCGTAACCATATACAACTGCAGGTACTTTACCTGCTTCTCGGATTTTACGCAAATCTCCACGTGTTTGCTTACCTTGACGAATAATAGACTTTAATGAAGTCATATTCTATTCCACCTTTCTTCTGCACGCCTCTCGTGCTGCATTTGCCCATCAGCATACGCTGCTTGCAAATGTGTATTTGTTCATATTGACACGAACAGAAATATTCTACACAAAA
Source organism: Staphylococcus sp. 17KM0847 (assembly GCF_013463155.1). Classification (NCBI taxonomy): domain Bacteria; kingdom Bacillati; phylum Bacillota; class Bacilli; order Caryophanales; family Staphylococcaceae; genus Staphylococcus; species Staphylococcus xeri. Next base: position 110,627 of record NZ_CP040781.1, on the reverse strand, counting down.
TCTAACAATAAGTCAACTTATTAATCAAACAATACGCTAACAGATTCACACTCATAAACACGTACAATAGCTTGTGCCAATAATTCTGCTACTGATAACTCTTTAATATTATTAGGCTTTTGCTCTTCTTTAAGTTGGATCGAATTAGTTACAATTAATTCTTTAATCGCTGAATTTTCGATGCGTTCTTTCGCCGGTCCAGATAGTACAGGGTGTGTACAACATGCATACACATCTGTTGCACCTTTATCTTTTAACGCTTGTGCTGCCAATGTGATTGTTCCTGCAGTATCAATAATATCATCAATAATAATAGCTGTACGTCCCTCAATTTGTCCCACAATATTCATCACTTCTGCTACATTAGGTTTTGGACGACGTTTATCAATAATTGCAATCGGTGTTTTTAAAATATCAGCAAGTTTACGCGCACGGGTTACGCCTCCATGATCTGGTGATACAACAACACATTTTTCTGGATCAATCTCTTTATTATTTAAAAAGTAATCAGCTAAAATAGGTACACCCATCAAATGATCAATTGGAATATCGAAGAAACCTTGAATTTGTGGTGCATGCAGATCCAATGCAATCATACGATCTGCGCCAGCTGTTTCAAATAAATCTGCTACAAGCTTAGCCGTAATCGGCTCACGACTACGCGCTTTGCGGTCTTGTCTTGCATAGCCATAATAAGGTACAACAATTGATATACTTTTCGCTGATGCACGCTTACACGCATCAATCATAATTAATAACTCCATTAAATGTACATTGACTGGGTTTGAAGTAGGCTGAATAATAAAAACATCGCAACCACGAATACTTTCTTCAATATTGATTTGGATTTCGCCGTCACTAAAGCGTTTAACTGTACATTTACCCAGCTCTACCCCTACATGATCTGCAACTTCCTTTGCAAGTGGTTCATTACCTTTCAACGAGAAAATCTTCAGAGACGAATTTTTATATTCGGTGTTTAACATTGTGAATCCTCCATTATTTGTTTTGCTCACTAGTTTATTAAAATTATTCATTTTGCTTTTTACCGGTTGTACTAATTATCTATATCTCTTGCTAAATAACCGACTTTAGTGGTTTGTCTCGTGCGTGCTAACGCTAAACTTTCTGCTGGTACATCATCTGTAATCGTCGATCCTGCAGCGACAAGTGTACCATCACCAATTGAAACAGGTGCAACTAAATTCGCATTGCAACCAATAAATACATCTTTACCAATCTTTGTTTTAAATTTGTTGATACCATCATAATTCACAGTAATCGCGCCACAACCAATATTTGTACGGGCACCTACTTCTGCATCTCCAATATAACTTAAATGCGAAACTTTTGCACCATCATCTAAGCATGCTTTTTTCACTTCAACAAAGTTACCAATTTTTGTTTCTTGTCCTAATTGAGCGCCGGGGCGCAATTGTGCAAATGGTCCAACTGTTGATCGCGAACCTACAATAGCATCCGTAATAACGGATTGCTTGATGACAGCACCACTATGTATTTGACTATCTCGAATTTCCGAATATTGTCCAATGCGTACATCACTGCCAATACGACTATTGCCCATGATTTTGACACCCGGCTCAATAACTGTATCTTCACCAATCACTACATCGGAGCCAATATACGTGGTTGTAGAATCAATGATCGTCACACCATTACGCATATGCTTCTCATTGACGCGAACACGGTGCGCTTGCTCTGCACGGCTTAATGCAATCCGATCATTAACTCCCATAATCTCATCAAAATCTTCTGTATGATATACACCTATATGCCCTTGTTGCTGTAAAATCAATGTCAGCACTTGCGGAAGGTAATATTCACCTTGTGCATTGTTATTATCAACTTGATGTAATAGCTCAAATAATATTGCATTATCAAAAGCAAAAACACCTGAACTAATCTCATGAATGGCTTTCTGTGCTTCAGTGGCATCCTTCTCTTCCACGATTTCAACTAATGCACCTTGCGCATCTCTTACAATACGTCCGTATCCATATGGGTTAGTAGCTGTCGCCGATAATACCGTCGCCTGAGCTCCAGTTTCTTCGTGATACGTCATTAACTTTGACAGCGTCTCAGCAGTAATCAAAGGTGTGTCGCCACAAACGACTAATGTTGTGCCCTGCGCTCCTGCCAAATGCTCTGCTGCTTGCTTCACTGCATGTGCTGTCCCCAGTTGTTCAGTTTGAAAACTGTATCGTGATGTACTACCTAAAGTTTCTTTAACTTGTTCTGCGCCGTGTCCAACGATTGTCACAATATCAGTCACACCTGATTGGGAAACTTGATCAATAACATGTACAATCATTGGTTTTCCTGCAACTTCATGAAGCACTTTATACTTCTTTGACTTCATCCGTGTTCCTTTTCCAGCCGCTAAAACAATTGCATGTTTCTGCATGGTAATGAACCTCCAATATGTTTTGCACTTCTATATAATTATAATTTAAGCATGTCTATACTTTCAAGAAGTAAAAGAACATCAACTTATCAAATTGTGAACATTTTAACAGCTATTCATTATAAAAGAGACTAAGTTTCAACTATTATAGTCTGAAACTTAGTCTCTTTTATCACGAACAATATGTACACGACATATTACTTTTATTATTATTCAATATCTTACGCTTCTTCTGATGATGCGTCTGCATCGTCATTTGAAACTTGAAGTACTTCTTCTGTTTCATCATAGACTTTCATTACAGCGTCTTGAATTGCTTGTCTCATATCTGAATTGATCGGATGTGCAATATCACGGAATTCTCCATCTGATGTACGCTTACTTGGCATTGCTACAAATAGACCTGAGTTTCCTTCGATTACACGTAAGTCATGAATCACAAAGGCATTTTCAAGTGTAATAGATACCAATGCTTTCATTCTACCATCCGTTTGAATTTTTCTAAGTCTTACATCTGTCACTTTCATAAGTGCTACCCCCATAGTTTTGTTAATTATTTTTATTTTGAAAATGTGTACTGCAAATCAGTTATACATTTTTAACTTCTGCAATAACTTCCATTTCAATCTTAACGTCTTTTGGTAAACGCGCAACTTCAACAGCGCTTCTTGCTGGTTTATGCGCATCAAAGTATGAACCATATACTTCATTTACCTTTTGAAAATTTTCCATATCTGATAAGAAAATTAAAGCTTTGACAACATGATCTAAATCTGAGCCCGCTTCTTCTAAGACAACTTTCAAGTTTTCAATCACTTGTTTAGTCTGTTCCTGAATGCAATCACTCACGATCTCTCCCTCTGTATTTAAAGGGATTTGACCTGAAGTATAGACCAAGCCATTGACAATCGCAGCATGTGAATAGGGTCCAACTGCTGCTGGTGCCTTTTGTGTGTTAATTAGTTTCATATTGTTGACCGCTCCTTTTTAAATTTAGAATTTAGACAAACTATTGCCTGCCTCTACTTTGAAATCTTGATTATATTCATCAACATCAGATAAACGGACTAAAGAAGTGTAATCTTCCACCAGTCGCTGCTTTACCTCTTTAGATTCCACAAGTACTGATACCCCTTTTACGTGTGCTTTAAACTCTGACATCAAATTCATAACACCATTGATTGAACCACCTGCACGCATAAAATCATCTATCACTAAGACATTTGAATGTTCTTTAAGTGTACGTTTCGATAAAACCATTGTTTCGATCTTACGAGATGAACCGGATACATAATTAATAGACACGGTAGATCCTTCTGTCACTTTGTTGTCTTTACGTATGACAACCACAGGGAGATTCAAAATACTTGCAACTGCATTAGCAAGAGAAATACCTTTTGTCGCTATCGTCACAATGGCATCTAATTCCTCCTGCATATAAATTGTTGCAATAAGTCGGCCCACTTTTTTTAACAGGGTAGGGTTTCCCATTAAATCAGACAAAAAGAGGTATCCTCCAGGTAAAAGGCGATCTTTTTCTTGCAAAAGCGTTGTCACTTCCTGTATGACCTCTTCTGCTTCATCACGTTGCATCTGAGGACGATAGCGTACACCACCACTTGCACCCGTAACAGTTTCAATCGTACCAAGACCTTCTTTAATAACAGTGTCTTTAATAATTTGGACATCTTCACTAATAGATGACTTTGCTTGTTGAAACTTCTCTACAAAATATGTTAACGGTACAAGTTGATTAGGGTTACTAATTAAATATTGAGTCATATAAACAATTCGTTCACTTCTTTTATAACGCACCTTGTTCTTTCATCCTTTCTCTATATGTTAGCCAAGTGTTCTGACAAGGTAAACATCATTGCAACAACCGCTAACAGCATTATATATATGACGTGCTTGACGTTCGCGTTGCGCAAAACCGTAAACTGTTGGTCCACTTCCACTCATCAATGCGCCATCTGCACCACTATTAAGCATATTTGCTTTAATTTTCTTTATTTCTGGCTGTAAATGCATCGAAACAGGTTCAAGGCGATTAGATAAGCTACGACATACCCCATCATAGTCCTCACATTCGATAGCCTCCAAACAAGATTGTGTATGCACCTTGTATGGTTTGGTTAAATCAAGACCGCCATAAACTTCAGGCGTTGACAAACCGGTCTGAGGCTTGGCAACAATCACCCATGCAGATGGTGGACGTTTTAATAACTCAATCTCTTCTCCACGGCCTCTACATAGCGCTGTTGTTCCATAAATACAAAACGGGACGTCCGAACCGATTTCTGCTGATAGTGTGCTTAAATCATCAAGAGATAGACCTAAATCAAATAGACGGTTCAGCCCACGAAATGTAGCAGCGGCATCACTAGAACCTCCAGCTAATCCAGCAGAAACTGGGATGTTTTTATCTAATGTAATAGTGACACCTTGTTTAATACCATATGTTTCTTTCATAAGCAGTGCGGCACGATATGCTAAATTGCGCTCATCAGATGGGATAAACGTCTCATCTACATTTAAAATAATTTTATGATCACGACGTTTTTGAAAAGACAATCGATCATTTAAATCAATAGTCGTCATAATCATTTCAACTTCATGATAACCATCATCTCTTTTAAATAAAGTGTCTAACGTTAAGTTAATCTTAGCTGGCGCTGTTTCATAAATCATCACAGTTTTCCTCTTTCAAGTTAGTATTATAGTGATTTTACCATAATTACTTTAATAACTCGAAAAGATTTTTCAGGAATCCAGAAAGTGTGCGCTCAAAGTTTTATAAAATATTACATGACTCTTATATTCGTATGATAACGTCATTTAATACGGAAAACAACCAGCAACTCTAAAGTTCTTTTAATATTTCACAAAAGTTTATTAAACATTACATAATTGAATATTAAAGCAACTCTATTTGTATTTATTATTCTTTAATATATGGAAACAAAAAAGCCATCCAATCTCAGAGATTGAATAGCTCAATTATGTACAATATCAACTTGTGTATAACAAGATTTATCTTGCGTTAACTTCTTGATATGTATCATCTTCAACAAATGATACATGTACATTTTGTGTTAACACATCGGCGTATGTATACGATACGCGTTCAAAATTATGTTTGTTTGGGTCTAATTCAACAATAAACACAGAAGGATATGTCTCTGCTAATACACCACAACGTTCAATTGTTTTTTTACGTCCCCCGTTAGCTTTCAGTACAATACGATTCCCTAATTGACAATCAAGTCGATTTTTGATGTCTCCAATAGATTTTGGCATATTGCTCCACCTCGCTATAAGTGTATTATAACACGAAATAGCGAGTTTAGTCAATCAAAAATTATAATTTTAACAAGGTATTATCTTAAAGTCAATCCATTTACAAAGTCAAATTCGGGAAATTTTTCAACTCGTCATACAATCGTGCATATTCTTGTATTGACAATGTTTCACCGCGTCTTGTTGGCTCTATACCTGCTTGCTCCAACCATGCTGCAATATCAGCTTTATACACTTTGCCTTCTACAAATACATTTTGGTAGTTGTTATAGATTGTTTTGCGTCTCTGTCCAAATGCTCCCTTCGTCATTTTGAAAAAGCGTTCTGTATTATCAATATTTACAAGTGGCATATCACGCTTCATGAGCTTTACAACAATAGAATCAACATGAGGTGGTGGCATAAATACAGTCTTAGGTACGGTCATAACTGTTGACGTTTCTGTATAGTATTGTGTCACAATAGAGAGTGAACCGTATGCTTTTGTTCCAACAGATGCATTCAAACGTTCTCCAACTTCTTTTTGCATCATAACCACATAGCCATCAATTTTTAAATCTTGCTCCAGTAGTGTTAATAAGATAGGCGTCGTGATATAGTATGGCAAATTGGCAACAACCATAACTTTATCACAATCACTGAGGTGTGCTTTGATTTCTTTTGCAACATCGGCTTTCAAGATATCTTCATTCACTACTGTTACATTATGATATGGAGATAGCGTATCTTCAAGTACAGGTATCAAACGTTGGTCTATTTCAAATGCAAGTACATGTTTAGCACGCTTTGCCAATTGTTGTGTTAAAGACCCCATTCCGGGACCAATCTCAATCACCCCGGTATTTTCGTCAATTCCTGATGCATCGATAATTTTATGAATAATATTGACATCGATCAAAAAATTTTGACCTAGACTCTTTTTAAAGCTAAAACCATATTGATTGAGCAACGCTTTTGTCCTTGATGGGGTTGCAATATCTTTATCGTACATACACTTTACTCCTCTATTTCTAATGCTTTTCGTACATCTGACTCTGTATAACCAAAAGCATTCAGTTTCTTTAACAGCTGTTTACCATTTGAATGACCAATATGTAATCTTTGCCCTAAAATATCTCGACGTCTTCTGGCATCTGGCCCCATAATTAACCCTAAATCAATTAATACGGATTGATCAATGGACTCTATCTCCTCTGATAAAGGTGTTGATACGTGCGATAACGCCTCTTGAATATCTTGTAGTGATGCATGCTCCACACCAATTTTTCCACGTTTATTCTTTGCTACTTCCCGATTAATAAAAGCATGTTTCACTCCCGGTACGGCGTTACGAATGGTCGTCCGGATTTTATCACCCGGGAAATCAGGGTCAGTCAAAACGATTACGCCTCTAGTTTCTTGAGCATGACGAATAACTTCCAACACTTTTTCATCAATTGCGCTGCCATTTGTTTCAATTGTGTCACAATCAACTGCACGTTTTACTTGTGTCGTATCATCTCTGCCTTCAACAACAATAAATTCATTTATTTTCATATATTTCTCCTCACACTTACACTATTGATCATAGATTAAATAGGCGTTCTGCATTTGCTGTCGTTTGTTTAGCAACCTCTTCGTAACTTATTCCTCGTAACTCTGCAATCTGTTCTGCTACTAACGTAACACGTGCTGGCTCATTGCGCTTACCACGATATGGATGAGGTGACAAATAAGGTGCATCTGTTTCGACCAATAGACGATCTAATGGTACATGCTTCGCTACTTCTTTAGGTTGTTTAGCATTTTTAAAAGTCACTGGCCCTCCTAATGAAATGTGAAAATTCAACTGATTAACAACAATGTCTGCAATTTCTGGTGAGCCACTAAAGCTATGCATAATTCCTCCCACCTCTTCAGCATGCTCTTCCATTAAAATATCAATACAATCTTGTGTTGCTTCACGATTATGAATAATAATCGGAAGTTTCACACGTTTTGCCAATGCAATTTGTTTACGAAATACTTCTTTTTGAATCGTTTTTGGTGATTTATCCCAATGATAATCCAATCCCATTTCTCCAATACCAATCACTTTAGGATGTGACGATAACGCTTCAATCCATGCAAGGCGTTCTTCTGTACAATCTATCGCATCAACAGGGTGCCATCCAATAATTGCGTAAATAAATGAATAGTCCTCAATTAACTTCATCGCACGCTCAATCGTGTCTGTATCAAAACCCACAACGAACATACGGTCTACTCCTGCCTCTTGTGCTCGTGTAATCACTTCTTGCAAATCTTCATCATACTGATCCGCATTCAAATGCACATGTGTATCTATCAACATATTATGACTCCTTTCTTTTATCAAAAAATGCTAATCTTATTTTTTATAATCATTTTCACTTCAAAATAAATAGAACCATGACAGAAAAGAGGTGAGTCCTTCTGTCATGACTTCACCTCTTAATCTTCTTTATTTAATCACTGCACCATTAGGTACAGCATTAGGTAGACTAATTAACGTTAAAACACCGTCTTTCTCAGCTGATAAAATCATACCTTCTGACTTTTGTCCCATTAACTTAGCAGGTTTCAGATTAGTCACCACTGCAACTTTTTTACCAATAATATCTTCTGGTTGATAAAATTGAGCAATGCCAGATATAATCTGACGTTGTTCTTGATCAAGATCAACTTGAATTTTCAAGAGCTTATCTGACTTTTTAATATTTTCAGCGTCAATAATTGTTGCTGCCTTAATCTCTACTTTATCAAAAGATTTAATATCAATCTGTTCTTTCTCTGGTATTACATCTTCTTGTTTTGTTTTTGATGGCTGCATGGATGCTTTAATATAAGCCACTTCTGCCTCCACATCTAATCTTGGGAAAATTGGTGTTGGCTTAGCTGTCACTGTGATAGGTACCGTTAATTGACCATATTTTTCTACACTATCAAATGTAAATAATATGTCATTATTTATATTTAACTGTTTAAAAATCTGTTGTGGTGCATGTGTTAAAAACGGACGTAATAATACTGCTGCAAAACGGATATTTTCAACAAGGTGCACCATGACGTTACCAAGCATTTCTCGCTGCTCAGGATCTTTCGCTAAAATCCACGGTGTTGTTTCGTCAATATATTTATTAGTACGACTGATCAATTTCCACACGGTTGATAATGCCACTGAAAATTGTAAGTTACTCATGCTTTCATGATAAGCTTGGACAGTTTCAAGTGCCATACTTTCCATCTCAGCATCTAAATCGTGTTTTGCACCAGAATATGCCGGCAACTCACCATCAAAATATTTATTAATCATAGAGATTGTTCTATTCACAAGATTTCCTAAATCATTTGCCAAATCATAATTCGTACGTTCAACAAAGGCTTCTGGTGTGAAGACACCATCTGAACCAAATGGTAGTTCTCGCATTAAATAGTAACGTGTTGCATCAAGACCATAACGATCAATGAGTACATTCGGGTCAACCACATTGCCTTTAGATTTGCTCATTTTTCCATCTTTCATCAGAATCCAGCCATGTGCAAACACTTTTTTAGGTAGTGGTAAATCAAGTGCCATTAAAATAATAGGCCAAATAATAGAGTGGAAACGTACAATTTCTTTAGCCATTAAATGTATATCGGCCGGCCAGTAACGACGGAATAATGTATCATCATCTGTCAAATAACCTAGCGCAGAAATATAATTTACTAAGGCATCCAGCCATACATAAACTACATGTTTGGGATCTGATGGTACTTTGACGCCCCAATCAAATGATGTACGTGAGACTGCTAAATCCGCTAGTCCCGGTTTAATAAAGTTATTAATCATTTCATTTTTTCTAGAAGGTGGCTGAATAAACTCTGGATGCTCATCATAAAATGCAAGGAGTCGATCTGTATATTTTGATAGTTTGAAGAAATAGCTCTCTTCCTTAACTAACTCCACTTCATGACCTGAATCCGGGCTTTTCCCTCCAACAATTTTGCCATTCTCATAGATAGGCTCAACAAGCTGTGTCTCTGTGTAATATGTTTCATCCGGAACAGAGTACCAACCTTCATATTCACCAAGATAAATATCTCCTTGTGCAAGAAGCTTTTCAAAAATTTTCTCTACAACCACTTTATGGCGTGATTCTGTTGTACGAATAAAGTCATCATTAGAAATTTCTAATTTCTTCCAAAGTGCCTTAATTTCTGCAATCATATCATCTAAATAGGCAATTTCTGATTTTCCTGCCTTTTGTGCTTTTTCTTGGATTTTTTGACCATGCTCATCTGTTCCTGTTAGATAACGCACATCATAACCTTGCAGACGCTTGTAACGCGCAATAACATCTCCTGCAACAGTAGAATATGCATGCCCGATGTGTAAATTACCACTTGGATAATAAATGGGTGTCGTAACATAAAACGTTTCTTTTACCATCAGCGCTCCTCCTCTTTCCTTATCTCATCTAATATATCGAAATTCACTACTATTTTCAATGTTCTCTCATTGAACAGCATTTAGAAAAACATGCTTTAACTTTTTAAATTTTTCTACGCAAACAAGCTAAACTTCAGGTCTATGCTCAATATTATGATAAATATTATAAATCGTTTGTGTGGGTAGATCTCGATCTTGTGCCACTTGCTTAATCGCTTGCTTAGGCTTTTTTCCCTGATCAACATAGTGGCGTACATGTTCTGAAATAGGCAACGCATCAAACCATGCTGTTGTTTCCTGATATGAAGCACCCTCAATCAAAATAACAAACTCCCCCTTTAAGGGGATCTGCTTATCCAATTGTAAGAGGAGTTCCGATACTTGCCCCGTCACTATTTGTTCAAACTTTTTTGTTAACTCTCGACCTAATGTCACTTGTCTTACGCCATCTATTTTAGCAATAGTTTGCAACGTATCTTTCACTCGAAATGGAGACTCATATAAAATAAGCGTACTGTCTTGATACATACGTGTTTCTAATAGCGCTGATTTTTCACGCGCTTTTCTTGGTAAAAAACCTAAAAATGTATAGGTAAATGATGGTAAACCACTCACCATCAAAGTAGTTAATCCGGCATTAGCACCCGGGATAGGTGTGACGTCAATGCCCTCCTGACGTGCGCGTACAACAAGTTCATAGCCCGGATCAGATATAAGCGGTAATCCCGCATCAGAGACGAGCGCAACATTTTGACCATTACGCAATAATGTAATCAGAGTTTCAGTCATTTGTACCTTGTTATGCTCATGATAGGATTTCAATGGTGTTTCAATTTTAAAATGATGGCATAACTTTTTTGTGACACGTGTATCTTCACAAGCAATAGTATCTACTTCCTGTAATATGCGAATCGCTCGAAACGTCATATCTTCTAAATTACCTATTGGCGTTCCTACTATATATAAATGACTCATACTATCGCTCCTCAATTAAAGCTATTTTTTGTTGTCGTGTCAGTTGCTTTATCGCGTATTCTCTCTTCAATGCTTCTGATTTCGTATCATATGTCTCATAGTACTTAAGACGAACGGGGCGTCTTGTTTTCGTGTATTTTGCGCCTTTGCCTTCATTGTGTTTATGAATGCGTGAGTTTAAATCATTTGTATAACCCGTATATAAAGTATGATCACAACATTCTACAATGTATGTATAATGTTTAACCATAGTAGATACGCCTCATCTCAGCCGTATACTCGTTTTTCTCATCATACATATAAAACGGTGGGGCGATATCCAATCCTTGATTCCCACCTTTTCGACCTTCAACTACGATTGTTTGTGCAGCTTTTCTTGGTTTACTATAAATCATATGTAAGCGTTTGGGCTCTATCTGATAATGGCGCATAGCCGTAAAAACATCTAACATTCGCTCTGCACGATGCACAATTACAATACGACCGCCTTGCTTTAATACATGATTTGCCACGCGTAAACAATCATCTAATGTACAATAGATTTCATGTCGCGCAATTTTATGTGCCTCAATTTGATGTTGATGTGTTTGATTGACTTTAAAATACGGTGGATTACATGTGACTAAATCAAATTGTGCAGGTTTAAAGCTTTGTGGAATGGCATTAATATCCATCTCTTGAACTTGAATACGTGCGTCCAATCCGTTGACCTCAACACTGCGTTGTGCCATATCTACAAGCTGTGATTGGATTTCTACACCCATAATCTTATTTTGTCCTTTATGCGATAACAGCAATGGAATAACACCATTCCCTGTACATAGATCTAAAATATAATCACGTTTACGTACTTGTGTAAAATGACCTAGTAATAAAGCATCGGTAGAAAAGGAAAAAACGTTATCATTTTGAATAATACGCAAGTCTTCTTTTAACAAATAATCAAAACGTTCATTCGCCTGTAACATGATACCCCCATCTACTCCAACTTATCATTAAGTATATTCATACAAAATATACAGTCTTCACCTTTTCGATGTTTACCAAAAACATCGTGACAAATGTGAAAGCCTTCTCGATAAAGAGTCGCAAAATATTCTCGACTTTGAAGTTTCTTCTTTTTAGGTTCTTTTTTTACATCTTGTACACGTTCAACTGGTGGCTCATTGACATCTTGTTGCATTGCCGCTTTTAAGTTATCATTCTCGATTTGCAGTGCAACATTTTCCTCAACGAGGGCAACAGTAAGTGTTTTTAATTCCTGCATGTCTTCGTATACATGGGTCACATTATTTTCCAATTGCATCAAACGTTCGAAGAGTTCATTTCGATCCAACACATTTTCCTCCTTATTTTAATGTCTCCAGTTCTTCAATGTGATATTCTAATAATTGATCCATTCCTTCTAAACGTACTTGCATTGAGACATCAATAATATTCAGTGATACGACTTCTCCTGTTCCTTCTGGAGTTTTAACAGATGTGCCAATATCAGGTAAGCTCGCACGTGCTGACTCATAAAAATCATTTTCATATTTGAGGCAACACATCAGTCTCCCACATGCACCAGATATTTTAGTGGGATTTAATGATAAGTTTTGATCTTTAGCCATTTTTATAGATACCGGTTCAAAGTCACCCAAAAAAGTCGCGCAGCAAAGCGAACGTCCACATGGTCCAATCCCACCGAGTAACTTTGCTTCATCACGGACACCAATCTGCCTTAATTCAATACGTGTTTTTAGTTTTTGAGCAAGCATACGCACAAGTTTACGAAAGTCAATACGCTCGTCTGCTGTAAAGTTAAAAATAACTTTAGCGCGATCTAATGTATATTCACAATTAACCAGACGCATATCCAGTTTAAGTGTACGCACAAACGCTTTACATAGTTCAAATGCTTTATCTGCTAAGTCTTCGTTATGATGATAGGTTTCAATATCGATATCTGTTGCCACACGAAGTATTGATTTTAATGGCAATGTGACATCATTATCGTGAACAGACTTAGGTGCATGCTTTACAACACCCAACTCTATACCTCTCTGTGATTCGACTATGACATATGCGCCTTCTATAACAGAGCATTCCCCTGGATCATAGTATTCTAATGTGTTTGTCTTTTCAAAATAAATACCAGCGACAAAATACACACGCATCACCCTTTCATTTTAATCACAATTTGCTCAAATACTAATGTCGGATTTACATTTTGATTGAGTTTTTTATGTGCTTCTGTAATTGTTTCAATCATATGTGTTAAGTCATCATAATCTATGTGCATTACATACGTACTGTAACTTTCTTGTAACTCAGAAAATGTTACTTTTTCAGACATACCCACTTTAACGTATAACAGGTCTTGAAAATACGCATTCACACCTGCAAGTGTCAACAATTGTAAGCGCCTATTTTTAGCTTGCCTCAATAATTCAATCACACCAATAAGCGCCATCTCTTGTTGATTCAATAACCTTTGACACCATTGCAATATAACTTGCCTAAGTGACATAAGATCATACTCTGTACTTAGAGCAATCGCAACATCAAACTGTGTCGTAAATGTACTTATTAACTCCCCAGTTGGACGTGATACACCTTCTTGTACTAACAAATCAACAAACTTTGTGCGTTGTATTGGCTTAAAATATACGTGTTGGCAACGTGAGTGAATTGTATCCAAAATCTGTTCTGGTTTTGTCGACAATAAAATAGCAATCGTGTTGGGTGGTGGCTCCTCTAAAAATTTCAAAATACTATTTTCACTTTGAATTGTAAGTTTTTCAAAATCTTGAATGATATATACCTTATGATTACTTTCGATCGGTAGACGGTTCATATGATGAATGAGTTGCTCAATATTTTCTTTTTTTATCGTCGTTTCCTCTGTTTGTATATGATGAAAATCTGGATGATTATACTGGGAGACTTTCATATGACATTTTGTGTCCTCTCGACACAGGATAAGCTGCGCAAATGCCATCGCTGTTGAAGTCATCGCTTCTGCATCATCACCTTCAAACAAATAAGCATGAGACAATTTGCCACTATAATATGCTTTTGTTAGCTGTTCAATTTCTGACATTGCACACGGCCCTCCTTGTTATAAATCAAATTCCAATCAATCTACTTTAGCACAAATTTAAAAGGTTGAGGCAGATTGTCTTTCAAGACGCATATACACTGCCACAACCTCTGCTATCACATTTAAAATTGATGAAATGCATCAACTGGCATGACGAAAACTGTCGCCCCACCTACTTCTACTTCTACTGGGTAAGGAATATAAGAGTCTGCACTTCCACCCATTGGTGTAATCGGTGAAACAAGTTGTTCTCTATTGCCACACGTCGTGCGAATCACATCTAAAATTTCATCAACACGATCATCTGCTACACCACACAAGAAAGTTGTATTTCCAGCACGCAAAAAGCCACCTGTCGTTGCGAGCTTTGTTGCACGAAAATTATTTTCAACGAGTTTATCCGACAGTTCTTGGCTATCTTGATCTTGAACAATCGCTATAATCATTTTCATTTGTTACACACCTCTTATCGTTAATTATATCACATCTTAGTTGAGGTCTATACTCACATCAAGTTATTTTTCTAATGATTTTTGTGCAAGTTTTTGCTGAATCGCTGCGATTACATCTGCCGTCACGTCTTCCACTGATCGACTTGCATCGATAACCGTATACCTTTCTGGATGTTTTGCAATTAACTGCCGATAGCCTCCAATCACACGTTCATGAAATGCATAACTCTCTTTGTCCAAACGATTTTGTACACGCTGGTTTGCTTGGATGCGTTCACGACCTAATGCCGCTGGAATATCTAAATAAATTGTCATGTCAGGATAATAGCCTTCAATCGCAAAATCATTAATCATTTGTACATCTTCTACTCCAATATGACGTGCATATCCTTGATAAGCCAAAGAACTATCAACAAAGCGATCACATAATACAACCTTATGACTAGCCAGTGCTGGCATGACTTTCTCTACAAGATGTTCACGACGTGCGGCTGCAAATAGTAGTACTTCTGTTCGCGCATCCACTGCCTCACCTTCTAGCAAGATATTGCGAATGGCTTCTGCTGTTTGAACACCTCCAGGCTCACGTGTTGTGACCACATCATGAGTGAGTGCTAAATGCTGAGCTACTAATTCCAATATAGTTGTTTTTCCAGAACCCTCTGGCCCTTCAATGGTAATAAATAATCCCATATGAGTCATCCTTCACTTTAATTTTCCCTTCCACAAGTCCTTCTATACGAAATCCCTGTGTTATCCAATCATCGATTAATTTTACCATAGATGATGTTACCTTTTCTCCTTTAAGTAAACTCGGTACACCCGGTGGATAAAGTACGAGATGTTGTGCGAGTATCTTTCCGACTGCTTGTGTGAAAGGTATCCAACTTGCACAACTTATATATGTCGGGAGATACTTTCCTCCTCCACTAAATAACTTGGCGTGCGAATGTGTCTTTTGCTTCTCAGCTGTTGGAAGAACCATATGCTGTATACGCTCAATTAATGAATGAAACGGAAAGCTATCTCCTTCATGCCAAAGTGGGAGTATCCATAATACAGAGTGTGAATCTGCCAGCTCAACGTAAATACCCATATTTTCCATACACTGCTGTAATTCTACACCTGAAACACCGGGACAACGAATTAACAACTTTAAAGGATCATCCATTTCGATGACACACAATTTCTTCTGATGTAATATTTGAATAATATGTGTTCGCCTAGCAAAAAAAACATCACTCCTGTATATTTTATAAAATTGATACGCCGATTCTAAACTTGCCATTAATAAATAAGAAGGACTAGAAGATTGAAAAGTTTGTAATAAACGAATGACGTCTTCCTTTCTAGGTGCATCTTTATGTATAAAAAGAATAGAACTCATCGTTAAACTGGGCAAGGTTTTATGAAAAGATTGAACAACATAATCTGCGCCAAAGTTTAATGAAGAGGATGGAAAACCTTCTAAATCAAAATGTGCACCATGTGCCTCATCCACCAATACAGGTGTCTGACTCTGGTGAAATTGTTGGATAATCTGTTTAATATTATAGATTTGCCCATAATAATTGGGATACGTTACAACACCTAGCTTTGCTTTATAAGAATTAATCTGAGAGGGTCTGACATATTGTCCTGTTATATCGTCTGTTTCGGTCGGTAAAATATTGGCAGATTGACCCCCTAAATCAAGTGCATGAAAAACTGATTTGTGTACGTTACGTGCTATAACCACTGACTGCTCTAGTGGTTGAAATGCTTGAATTGTCGCAAGTATTCCACTTGTCGTACCGTTGACGAGAAAATAAGCATCATAATCTGGGTGTCTATCAATTGCAGCCATACTTTCTTTTAGAAGACCATCCGGCTGATGCAAATCATCAAAACCTGTAATTTCCGTTATATCATACTTGGCAGAAACAAAAGACAAGTCACCAATTGTCTGATTTTTATGACCCGGTACATGCATTGAAATTGGTTGCGTTTTTGACCATTTTTCCAAACGATTCTGTAAAGGCCCTTTATTCAAAGTCTTCCCTCCTTATAAAAGATATGTTCTATCTTAAACGAAAAAAAGAGAGGTCACAATGACCTCCCTCAAAATAAAACCTGGCACCGTCCTACTCTTGCGGAACGTAAGTCCGACTACCATCGGCGCTAAAGAGCTTAACTACTGTGTTCGGCATGGGAACAGGTGTGACCTCTTTGCCATAGGCACCAGATAAAAGAATGTTATACATTCAAAACTAGATTGTAAGTATAAAAGTTTCACAAGAGAAACCGAAAGAATAAAAATTGATTAAGTCTTCGATCGATTAGTATTCGTCAGCTCCACGTATCACTACGCTTCCACCTCGAACCTATTGACCTCATCATCTTTGAGGGATCTTATAACCGAAGTTGGGAAATCTCATCTCGAGGGGGGCTTCATGCTTAGATGCTTTCAGCACTTATCCCGTCCATACATAGCTACCCAGCTATGCCGCTGGCGCGACAACTGGTACACCAGAGGTATGTCCATCCCGGTCCTCTCGTACTAAGGACAGCGCCTCTCAAATTTCCTACGCCCACGACGGATAGGGACCGAACTGTCTCACGACGTTCTGAACCCAGCTCGCGTACCGCTTTAATGGGCGAACAGCCCAACCCTTGGGACCGACTACAGCCCCAGGATGCGATGAGCCGACATCGAGGTGCCAAACCTCCCCGTCGATGTGAACTCTTGGGGGAGATAAGCCTGTTATCCCCGGGGTAGCTTTTATCCGTTGAGCGATGGCCCTTCCATGCGGAACCACCGGATCACTAAGTCCGTCTTTCGACCCTGCTCGACTTGTAGGTCTCGCAGTCAAGCTCCCTTATGCCTTTACACTCTATGAATGATTTCCAACCATTCTGAGGGAACCTTTGAGCGCCTCCGTTACACTTTAGGAGGCGACCGCCCCAGTCAAACTGCCCGCCTGACACTGTCTCCCAGCACGATAAGTGCTGCGGGTTAGAAATCCAATACAATTAGGGTAGTATCCCACCAATGCCTCCACGTAAGCTAGCGCTCACGCTTCTAAGGCTCCTACCTATCCTGTACAAACTGTACCGAATTTCAATATCAGGCTACAGTAAAGCTCCACGGGGTCTTTCCGTCCTGTCGCGGGTAACCGGCATCTTCACCGGTACTATGATTTCACCGAGTCTCTCGTTGAGACAGTGCCCAAATCGTTACGCCTTTCGTGCGGGTCGGAACTTACCCGACAAGGAATTTCGCTACCTTAGGACCGTTATAGTTACGGCCGCCGTTTACTGGGGCTTCGATTCGTAGCTTCGCAGAAGCTAACCACTCCTCTTAACCTTCCAGCACCGGGCAGGCGTCAGCCCCTATACGTCACCTTACGGTTTAGCAGAGACCTGTGTTTTTGATAAACAGTCGCTTGGGCCTATTCACTGCGGCTCTTCAGAGCGTGAACCCTAAAGAGCACCCCTTCTCCCGAAGTTACGGGGTCATTTTGCCGAGTTCCTTAACGAGAGTTCGCTCGCTCACCTTAGAATTCTCATCTTGACTACCTGTGTCGGTTTGCGGTACGGGCACCTACTTTCTAGCTAGAGGCTTTTCTCGGCAGTGTGAAATCAACGACTCGAGAAAACGTGTTTTCTCTCCCCATCACAGCTCAGTCTTTATGAGTGCCGGATTTGCCTAACACTCAACCTCACTGCTTGGACGTGCACTCCAACAGCACGCTTCGCCTATCCTACTGCGTCCCCCCATCGCTTAAAACGAAATTAGGTGGTACAGGAATATCAACCTGTTATCCATCGCCTACGCCTGTCGGCCTCAGCTTAGGACCCGACTAACCCAGAGCGGACGAGCCTTCCTCTGGAAACCTTAGTCAATCGGTGGACGGGATTCTCACCCGTCTTTCGCTACTCACACCGGCATTCTCACTTCTAAGCGCTCCACATGTCCTTGCGATCATGCTTCAACGCCCTTAGAACGCTCTCCTACCATTGTCCAAAGGACAATCCACAGCTTCGGTAATATGTTTAGCCCCGGTACATTTTCGGCGCAGTGTCACTCGACTAGTGAGCTATTACGCACTCTTTAAATGATGGCTGCTTCTAAGCCAACATCCTAGTTGTCTGGGCAACGCCACATCCTTTTCCACTTAACATATATTTTGGGACCTTAGCTGGTGGTCTGGGCTGTTTCCCTTTCGAATATGGACCTTATCACCCACATTCTGACTCCCAAGTTAAATTATTTGGCATTCGGAGTTTGTCTGAATTCGGTAACCCGAGAGGGGCCCCTCGTCCAAACAGTGCTCTACCTCCAATAATCATCACTTGAGGCTAGCCCTAAAGCTATTTCGGAGAGAACCAGCTATCTCCAAGTTCGATTGGAATTTCTCCGCTACCCTCAGTTCATCCGCTCACTTTTCAACGTAAGTCGGTTCGGTCCTCCATTCAGTGTTACCTGAACTTCAACCTGACCAAGGGTAGATCACCTGGTTTCGGGTCTACGACCAAATACTCATTCGCCCTATTCAGACTCGCTTTCGCTGCGGCTCCACATTTTCTGCTTAACCTTGCATCAGATCGTAACTCGCCGGTTCATTCTACAAAAGGCACGCCATCACCCATTAACGGGCTCTGACTACTTGTAAGCACACGGTTTCAAGTTCTCTTTCACTCCCCTTCCGGGGTACTTTTCACCTTTCCCTCACGGTACTGGTTCACTATCGGTCACTAGAGAGTATTTAGCCTTAGGAGATGGTCCTCCCAGATTCCGACGGAATTTCACGTGCTCCGTCGTACTCAGGATCCACTCAAGAGTGTCTATGTTTTCGACTACAGGATTATTACCTTCTTTGATTAACCTTTCCAGGTTATTCGTCTAACATAGCCATTTGTAACTCCGTATAGAGTGTCCTACAACCCCAACAAGCAAGCTTGTTGGTTTGGGCTTTTCCCGTTTCGCTCGCCGCTACTCAGGGAATCGATTTTTCTTTCTCTTCCTCCGGGTACTAAGATGTTTCAGTTCTCCGGGTCTACCTTCTCACATGCTATGTATTCACATGTGGATAACACGACATAACTCGTGCTGGGTTCCCCCATTCGGAAATCTCTGGATCAAAGCTTACTTACAGCTCCCCAAAGCATATCGTCGTTAGTAACGTCCTTCATCGGCTTCTAGTGCCAAGGTATTCACCGTGCGCCCTTAATAACTTAATCTTATTGTGATATTGCCAAGTCCAACGACTTGTCAATCACCAGTTATTAATTATGTGAGTCGTCTGTTGACGACTAGCGATAATTTAGTTTCAAGCTTTCGCTATTCACTCGGTTTTGCTTGGTAAAATCATTTATACTTACTTATCTAGTTTTCAATGTACAATATTGAATCCTCAAATATGAGCATTCAAAACTGAATACAATATGTCACGTTAATCCGCTATCATCATCTAAGATGATGTTCCGTATATATCCTTAGAAAGGAGGTGATCCAGCCGCACCTTCCGATACGGCTACCTTGTTACGACTTCACCCCAATCATTTGTCCCACCTTCGACGGCTAGCTCCAAAAGGTTACTCCACCGGCTTCGGGTGTTACAAACTCTCGTGGTGTGACGGGCGGTGTGTACAAGACCCGGGAACGTATTCACCGTAGCATGCTGATCTACGATTACTAGCGATTCCAGCTTCATGTAGTCGAGTTGCAGACTACAATCCGAACTGAGAACATCTTTATGGGATTTGCTTGACCTCGCGGTTTCGCTGCCCTTTGTAATGTCCATTGTAGCACGTGTGTAGCCCAAATCATAAGGGGCATGATGATTTGACGTCATCCCCACCTTCCTCCGGTTTGTCACCGGCAGTCAACTTAGAGTGCCCAACTTAATGATGGCAACTAAGCTTAAGGGTTGCGCTCGTTGCGGGACTTAACCCAACATCTCACGACACGAGCTGACGACAACCATGCACCACCTGTCACTTTGTCCTCCGAAGAGGAAAACACTATCTCTAGTGCGGTCAAAGGATGTCAAGATTTGGTAAGGTTCTTCGCGTTGCTTCGAATTAAACCACATGCTCCACCGCTTGTGCGGGTCCCCGTCAATTCCTTTGAGTTTCAGTCTTGCGACCGTACTCCCCAGGCGGAGTGCTTAATGCGTTAGCTGCAGCACTAAGGGGCGGAAACCCCCTAACACTTAGCACTCATCGTTTACGGCGTGGACTACCAGGGTATCTAATCCTGTTTGATCCCCACGCTTTCGCACATCAGCGTCAGTTGCAGACCAGAAAGCCGCCTTCGCCACTGGTGTTCCTCCATATCTCTGCGCATTTCACCGCTACACATGGAATTCCACTTTCCTCTTCTGCACTCAAGTTTTCCAGTTTCCAATGACCCTCCACGGTTGAGCCGTGGGCTTTCACATCAGACTTAAAAAACCGCCTACGCGCGCTTTACGCCCAATAATTCCGGATAACGCTTGCCACCTACGTATTACCGCGGCTGCTGGCACGTAGTTAGCCGTGGCTTTCTGATTAGGTACCGTCAAGACGTGCACAGTTACTTACACGTTTGTTCTTCCCTAATAACAGAGCTTTACGATCCGAAGACCTTCATCACTCACGCGGCGTTGCTCCGTCAGGCTTTCGCCCATTGCGGAAGATTCCCTACTGCTGCCTCCCGTAGGAGTCTGGACCGTGTCTCAGTTCCAGTGTGGCCGATCACCCTCTCAGGTCGGCTACGTATCGTCGCCTTGGTGAGCCGTTACCTCACCAACTAGCTAATACGGCGCGGGTCCATCTATAAGTGACAGCAAGACCGTCTTTCACTGTTGAACCATGCGGTTCGACATGTTATCCGGCATTAGCCCCGGTTTCCCGGAGTTATTCCAGTCTTATAGGTAGGTTACCCACGTGTTACTCACCCGTCCGCCGCTAACGTCAGAGGTGCAAGCACCTCGTCTGTTCGCTCGACTTGCATGTATTAGGCACGCCGCCAGCGTTCATCCTGAGCCAGGATCAAACTCTCCATAAAAGAAGTAAGCTTGATATAGCTCGTTTGATTGTTTAAGTCAATCACTCTCGAAAGTACTATCGTTAGTACTCAATTTATCGGAATTAACGTTGACATATTGTCATTCAGTTTTCAATGTTCATTTCTTTTGACTCGACAAGAATTAATTATACATAAGTTGCAATGGTAAGTCAACAACTTTTTAAAATTAATTTTTATCTTTTTGTTCGTTGAATGTTTTTCGCTCAACAGAAAATAACTATACAGCGTTATGACCCTTTTAACAACACTAATATTTACACTCTTTATGTTTTTTTGTTATTTAAAGTTGTTTTTACAAAAATAAAATCAGAACTGATAAAAGAGGTATTGTACATACAAATAGTTAGGATTGAAGTTGCTTATTAATTTAAGCATACCTTCAATCCTATTTGGGTACGAGTCACTACATTTCTGTTCGTCCTGATATTGCCTTAGATAAGGTTACTTCATCTGCATATTCTAAATCTCCACCTACCGATAAACCTTGTGCAAGGCGTGTAACACGAATCCCTAATGGTTTGACAAGTCTTGAGAGATACATGGCTGTTGACTCCCCTTCCAAATTTGGATTCATCGCCAATATCAATTCTTCAACTTTTTCATCTTTAAGTCTCTCAACAAGTGATGGAATATTAATATCTTCTGGCCCCACGCCATCCATTGGTGAAATTGTTCCATGAAGTACGTGATATAACCCTTTGTATTCTTTCATCTTTTCCATTGCTATAACATCTTTATCATCTTCAACAACACAAACAATTGAGTCATCTCGATGTTTATCTTCACAAATATAGCAAGGGTCTTGTTCCGTAATGTGTCCGCACACACTGCAATATGTTAATTCTCTTTTAACATCTACCAACGCTTTTGCAAATTGTACAACATCGTCTTCTTTCATATCTAATACATGAAAAGCCAGACGTTGAGCCGTCTTTGGACCAATGCCTGGCAATTTCATAAAGCTATCAATAAGCTTTGATATCGGTTGAGGGTAATGCATCTTACATCAATCCCGGAATGTTGAGCCCTTTAGTATGCTTGCCTAAACGATCTGCCGTTAACTCATCAGCTTTATTCATCGCTTCATTTGTTGCAGCAAGTACAAGGTCTTGTAACATTTCTACATCTTCTGGATCTACTACTTCTTCATTAATAATGACATCCACAACTTCTTTATGACCTGTTACGACAACTTTAACCATGCCGCCACCAGCTGTTCCTTCAATTTTTTCTTCTTTTAACTTATCTTGCTCTTCAGCCATTTTCTTCTGCATTTTTTGCATTTGTTTCATCATTTGCTGCATATTACCGCCACCACGCATAATGTCTTTCCTCCTTAATATATAAGCATTTGTTGATTATTCTCTTATTAGTTCAAGAGCTATGTTCACTCAAGATTCTTTTACAATTATACATACCTTTAACTCTATTGTCATGTATCACCGTCGACTTCATGGACGATATCTTCACCAAAGAGGTCTTTCGCCGTTTGTACGACATTAGACTGTTTTGGAGCCGCTTGCTCATTACTGTTTTCGTGATTAAGTGCATTGCGCTTACGTGTTGTGATATAGTCACTGCGCACTTGCATCCATTTGTCAGCAGGTACACCTACTGCTTCGACAGATTTATTAATAATATCTTTAATGACTTTTTCTACACTACGTCGCTTTTCTTCATCTTTTTTTAATATTTCACAATGAATCTCTTCTTCAAACTTAATCAACACTTTATCTTCACTTGCTGCAACAGGTTCAGAATTTTGAAGCAAGCTGACAAGCGCTTTTTGCTCACGATCTTTAGCATACTGAATCACATCTAGCCAACGCTCTTTAATACGCGCGATGTCTTCTTTATTTGCCTTGTCTAACACCTTAGCTATACGTTCAACTGAATATGTTGCTGAATCTCCTCGTCGTCTCGGAGATTGCTGTTTCGTTGTTGAAGTACGTGAACCTCCTTGAGATTTCAGAGTGTTCACCTCTGCTTCCAAAGCTTCTAATCGCTTAACTAGTACCGTGTCAGCTGGTGTTTCTAGGTGTTGTTTGGAATCTATATGACTTTGTTCTTTGATCATTTCAGATAGTTTAACAAGCAAAACTTCAAAGTGAACGTTTTGATTTACACTAAAGCGAATAGACACAAGTGTATCATTAATGACATCTATCATTTGATACAGTATGTTAAGTGATAGATGCGCTAGCCCATCATAATCAGTGGGATGCTTTGTTGTTTTTGCCATAATGGTATCACGTACAAAGTAAATCATATCATTGATTAAACGATTGACTTCTTTTCCTTGACTTACAAAAGCATGGTAACGCTCAAAAGCTGCATGTACATCACCTTGTACAACATCTTTTAACAATGCATTTAAATCTGCTTCAGCTAAACTTCCTGTAACATCAAGCGCATCTTGTAACGTTAGTCGCTCATCCCCAAAGGCAATGGCTTGATCCATAATGCTAAGTGCATCTCGCATACCGCCCTCAGAAGCTTTGGCAATAAATTCTAAAGCCGACTCATCATATGTAATCTTTTGATATTCAGCAACGTATCTTAAACGTGATATAATTTGCCCTTGATTAATCGCTTTAAAGTCAAATCGCTGTGCACGTGAAATAATCGTGGGTGGGATTTTATGAGGCTCCGTTGTTGCTAAAATGAATATTGCATGTGCAGGAGGTTCTTCGAGTGTTTTTAACAACGCGTTAAATGCCCCTGTTGTCAGCATATGGACTTCATCAATAATATATACTTTATATTTCGATTCACTCGGTGCATATTTTACTTTATCACGAATGTTCCGTATTTCATCTACACCATTATTACTCGCAGCATCTATCTCAATCACGTCTGAGTTGGTACCTCGTGTGATACCTCGACAAGTTGGACAAGTATTACACGGCTCACCATCATCACGTTCTTCACAATTGATCGCCTTCGCAAAGATTTTAGCAATACTTGTTTTCCCTGTACCTCTAGGGCCGCTAAAAATATAGGCATGTGATTGTTTCCCTTTTGCAATAGCGTTTTTCAACGTTTTCGTAACATGTTCTTGACCCACTATGTCTTCAAAACTTTGCGGCCTAAACATACGATATAGCGCTTGATAGTCCATTTTAGCACCTCCGATTTACAATGCCTTTATTATACCATGTTCACTTCAATTTAGAAGTAACACCAAACGCTAACATACTCAAAATCCTTATTGTTCTCTAGCGACCACTAAAAATAGTAACGTGTTCACTCCGTATTTTAAACCATACATTTGTACTTATTATCTCTGTACAATGAATGCTTGCTAATCTAAAAATATTGTAAGTAAGTTATTTTTGCATAAAAGGATCAGGATAACGTACCATACCATGCGGATGGTCTTCCAATGTATCCCACAAAAATTTTACTCGGAACATATCTCGTGGTACATCAAATGGCGACATAATATTATAGTTTGCAGCAACATCATAACCAAGCTGTGCATAATAGTCTGCATGTCCTAATACAACAATAGTTGTGTATTCTTGTGTATAAGCACGCTCTTCTAAAGCTTGAACAAGTGCTTTGCCAATACCTTTATTTTGATATGGAGGAGCAACAGATAACGGGGCTAACGCCAACGCTCTGTATGTTTCTGTCTCACTATGGATAGTGACTTCACTACACATTGCGTGACCAATCACTTCCCCATCCTCTGTTTTAGCAATCACTTCTAACTCATAGCGATAATCTGGCGCCATACGCAGTGCCTTAACCAATTGTGCTTCACGATGATTTGACTCTGTCACATCTTCAAAAGCACGTGTAATCATTTCAAGTGACGGATCATAATCTACTTCCGTTAATGTACTAATAAATACAGACATCTTTCTACCTCCCATTCAATACTTCATCTTATCAAAAGGATTATAACAAGTATAACATTATCTAAAACCACAAAAATAGAGTTGAAATAACAGCACCCTAGTGCATTATCTCAACTCTTTTTATCACAATTTTATTATATACATATTCAAACCGTGCACCTTTGTGTTGAACGTGCATCATAAACGTTACCAAAGTCGATAGCTAAATCTCGGCTACCCCACGGCACATATGAGAATCCACTTAATGCTGCTTCCGTCAGGACCTGACATGGTTCATGGGTTCATATTGCATGGGACCGAAATCTTCAAACACCTCGTGCTTTGGGCAGACTTCACAAATACACGTCCGCGACAAAGGAATTCAGCCTCGCATAAAGCGGTTTTCGAGTTTAGGGAACCGCTACCTCCCCGCTTAGCACGGTACGATTAATCATACTATATATGCACTTTATATTGCAAGTGTAACACCATATATTCACAATTATTTTTGACGTCTTGAGAAATCAACAAATCGAAATTCTGTTGCAATATGTTTAGAGACATTGTATTGGAATTGTGTTGTATCTTTTAAATGCACAATCCCTCGAACAGTTGCTGTATATTGAGGGGTGACATTACCAAACACTTCTTTCTCCATTTCGCCAAATGGTTCAAAAGTAATGGATTTACTTGAAAAACTAATCTCATACCCTTTGACCTGTTCAACATAGTTATATAACGAATCTGCCATAATCTCTCGCGTCAAATCAGGAAATAAGTCATATAAAATATAGTCTTCATCAATGATTTTTGTTATACCTTCAACTTTTCTATGACGCACCACGTGCCATAAATAACGTTCTCCTGTAATATTCAACGCTTGCTTTACATGAGGAACATCTCTTGCAGCAATACGTTCAAAAACAACCACACTTGTCTGATGTTTTGTCCCCTTCTGTTGCTGTACTTCTTTAAAACTCACTAAATCTGCAAACGGAAATTCTGTTACTCCACGATAAATAACCACTGAACCTTTGCCACGAATTTTTTGTATCATTCCATCTGAAACGAGCATGTTCAAACTTTTCCGAACTGTTTCACGTGATACATGATATTGTTCTACAAGTTGATGTTCTGAAGGGAGTTGTGCACCATATTCATATATACCATCAATAATCGCCATACGCATTTGCTCATAAATATACTTAAACTTATTTTGCCTTTTCATGCTCTACGTCTACCTCTTAATTTACTTCTACGGAAATAACATACGACGCATACGGCTCAAGGTACTCTTCTGTGACCGACCCATTTTGAATAATCGTATCACCAGACAGAGCTGCTAAATCTTCTGGCAAGTATGCAACTGTATCAGTCATATTAGCAACAACTGTCCATATTTCACCTTTATAATGACGTTCATACACAAACAACTGTGGATGTTCCATATAACGTGGCACGATATTCCCATATGTAATAATATCATGTGTATGACGCAGTTCAATTAGGTGTTTATACGTATACAAAATCGAATCAGGGTCTGCCATCGCCGCCTCTACATTAATTGTTTCATAGTTAGATGCTACATCAATCCATGGTGTCCCCGTAGTAAAACCGGCATGCTTATCTGCTGACCATTGCATAGGTGTGCGCGAGTTGTCTCGAGACTTCTGTCCAAGAATCGCTAAAACTTCTGCCTCACTATAACCTTTCGATTTTAAGGTCTGATATGCATTCAATGATTCAACATCTCTATATTGATTGATCGATGTAAAATGCGGATCTGTCATACCGATTTCTTCACCTTGATAAATATAAGGTGTACCTTGTAATAAATGTAACACAATTGCAAGTGTTTTCGCGCTTTGTTGACGTGTTTCTTCATCTATATCCTTCCCAAATCTTGAAACAACACGTGGTTGGTCGTGATTACACCAAAATATCGCATTCCAACCACCGCCCTTATAAATGCCTGTCTGCCATTCCATCAATATGGTTTTAAGTTGTTGTAAATCAAATTTTTCATTCGTCCACTTCTCACCATCTTTATAATCAACCTTTAAATGATGAAAATTAAAAACACTATTCAATTCATGACGTTCTGGCTTTGTATAGTTGATACAATGATCAATCGTTGTGGACGACATCTCTCCTACGGTCATTAAGTCTTTGCCTCCAAATGTCGCCCTATTCATTTCGTGGATATACTCATGGACACGTGGGCCATCTGTGTAAAATTCTTTTCCAATGTCTTCAGAGTCTACAAAGTCGCCTTTTGAAATCAAGTTAATCACATCAAAACGAAATCCATCCACCCCAAAGTCAATCCAATGATTAATCACTTTATATAACGCTTCTCTTACTTTAGGATTATCCCAGTTAAGATCGGCTTGTGTTACATCAAATAAATGTAAATAATATTCAGCCGTCTGCGCATCGTATTGCCAAGCATTACCTCCAAACTTAGATTCCCAATTTGTTGGTGACCCCTGTTCAGATGATTTAAAGAAGTAGTAATCCCGATATGGACTTTCTTTAGATTGCCTTGCTGCTTCAAACCATGCATGTTCCGTTGAAGTATGATTAATCACAATATCCAACATAATTTTTAACCCACGTGCATGTGCTTCATCGACTAATTCACGTAAGTCTGATTCATTACCAAACTGCGCGTTAATTTGATAATAATCACGAATATCATATCCATTATCATTCATTGGCGAATCATAAATCGGTGTTAGCCACAAATAATCTACACCTAAAAAATTTAGATAATCAAGCTTGTTAATAATACCTCGAATATCACCTTCTCCATTGCCTGTCGTATCGTTAAATGATTTTGGATAAATTTGATAAACTACGGATTTTCTCCAATCTTGTTGCGTCATTACCACAGCCACCTTTTATGATTTTCTTCTTCACATTAAAGAGATTTATCTTGAGTATCTACTATTTCTTTTGTTTTTTCACGTATAAACTTCGATAAAATAACTGTCAAAATTGCTGGTACAATAGCTGAAATTACCGTTGCCACTCCAAATACGCCCCAGAATTCACGATTAATAGAGATGATTGCTGGAAGACCGCCTACACCAACTTTTCCTAGTACACCAGCAGCACCAATCAAGGCCCCCGTGAACATTGTCGTAATAATTGCTGCAAAGAATGGATATTTCAATGGTAGATTCACACCAAACATGGCTGGCTCTGTCACGCCTAAAAAACCTGACAAACTTGATGTTGCTGCTAACCCACGTTCTTTATGCATTTGGCGCTTTTTGAAGACGTACCATGCTCCTAATGCAGCTGAACCTTGTGCAATATTCGACTGTGCCAAAATAGGCCATAAATATGTACCTTGTAATTCACTACCGATCAATTGAAAATCCACTGCTAAGAACATATGATGTAAGCCTGTAATAACGAGAGGTGCATAAACTAAACCATAAATACCTCCACCGAGCCATCCTGCCGTATCAAATAACCAAGTCACAGCCACCGTAATACCTGTACCTATCCATAAAGCAGCCGGTCCAATAACTAAGAAAGCTAAGAAGCCTGTAATTAATAATGCAACAGGTCCCACAACTAACAACTTAATAGCATCTGGTACAACTCTATTTAATACTTTTTCAATTCGTGCGAGTACATACGCTGCAATTAGTACTGGTAACACTTGACCTTGATAGTTAAGTTGCTCAATCTCTAATCCGAATAGTTTCCAAGTGGGAATATCATCAGTCGTCCCAATAGCATATTGTGATAACAACTGTGGATGCATCAACACAAGTCCTAATACTATACCAAGCACTGGATTACCACCGAATACACGCATTGCACTCCAGCCTACAAGTGCAGGTAAAAATATAAATGCGGTTGTTGCAATAACATTAATAATATCCGCTATATCTGCAATTTGAGGAAAGCGTTCAATAATCGACGGTGCACCATTTGCCCCTTTCATCGTTAATACATTATTAATCCCCAACAACAAACCTGCTGTTACGATAGCTGGTAGTATAGGAATAAACACATCACCTAACAACTTAATTAAACGTTGAAGCGGATGACCTTTTTTGGCTGCTTGAGCCTTTGCTTCTTCTTTAGAAACTGCTTGTGTCCCCGTTTCTCGTATAAAAATTTTATACACTTCATCCACTGTCCCTGGACCAATAACAATTTGATATTGGTTGTCAGCTTTAAACTGCCCTTTTACAAGTGGGTTATCACTCAATCTTTCCTTATCTACTTGATTATCATCATTTAACACCAATCTCAAACGCGTTACGCAATGTGTTGCTGACTGTAAATTATCAGCACCCCCTATCGCTTCAATAATGTCTTGCACATCCATTTGTTTCACTGCCACATTAATCACTCCTTAGCCCTTAGACTTGTATAGACAAATTATAGCTTGTCTATACAAGTATTGTAAAGGCTTTCAATATATTTTGTTTTTATTTATTTCTTTTTCTCTTTTATATAGTAAAAAGACACAACATTTTCGCTCTAAAAGTTGTGTCTTTACGATATTTATTAGATTATCAATTTACTTTAGAAAAAGAAGCTCACCATAACTAATGTACTAATTCCAGCTAAAATACAATACAACATCGCTGGTCCAAGTGTTTTACTAATCACACTTCCTTCTTTACCAGACATATTTACTACGGCACATACAGCTACTACATTATGAACACAAATCATATTACCCGCCGCTGCTCCAATGACTTGTGCACCTAAAATCGTATAAGGATCAGCACCAATCGCCGTAGCAATATTGGCTTGAATCGGTGCGAATGTCAACGTTGATACAGTCGCACTGCCAGTAATAAACGAACCAAGCGCACCTAAAAACGGGGCAATAACTAACCAAACATCACCAAATGTATGCGCCATACCCTGTGCAATAAATTCTGGCATACTTAATAACTCATTTGTGTTCAGAGCAGAGTTACTAAATACATGCACCATTGCAAGTGTCGCAATCAATGTAATACCTGTTACACGAATTGTCTTAGCTGATAAACGGCAGGCTTTTGTGAAGTTACGAATGGATTTGCGTTGAATAATAACAGCTAAAAAGGCAGATATAAGCAATATTGTTCCGGGAGAGTAAAGAAGCTCCCAACTTGATGAAATACTCTCATAACCTAATATCTCATTCCATGACAAATTGAATACAGCAGTCGTAAAATCTTTGACTGGTTCAATCACACGTGTTAACAATAGCAAGCCAACTACAATTAAATATGGAGACCATGCAGATAACAAACTCATATCATGCTGTGTTGTATCAGCTGTTGTATCATAATCATCTGTCAATGCATCTTGCCAAATTGTTGTTGGAACGAGTATTCCTTTTCTTGCTGTATATACTGCTACAATTAAAACGGTTAATGGTGTAAGAATAGATACAAACTCTGGCCCAGTAAGTAGTGCATATACCCATGCCATTACAACATAAATTGCACCGATAAAAAGTGTCCACGGTAAAATTTCTAAAATTGCCTTTCCTTTTTTTCCTTTACCAAAAAAGACAACCATTGTCGCAACTAATATGAGTGGTATTAACATCCCACTCAGTAACTCAACCGTTGTTACACGAACAGCTGTTGTTTGAAACAATGCATCATCAGCATCTTTTAGTGTACTTAGCCCAACCAATATAGGCGTCCCTACTGCGCCAAACGAAACAGATACACTATCAGCAATAAGTGCTGTGACAACACTTGTTAAAGGTTTAAAACCAAGTGCAACCATTAAAGGTGCTGTAACCATCGCTGGTGTCCCAAAGCCTGATGCACCCTCAATTAATGAACCAAACAAAAATGCCACAATAATAACTTGTACACGCATATCGTGTGACACATTTTGAAAACCCGCATTAATACGTGCAACTGCATTTGTTTCTCTCAATGTATTCAATAATGTTAACGCACCGAATAAAATTAAAATAATTGTTAATGTTTTATGTACACCTTGTAAAAAAGATGCCGTAATTACATTGCCTTCGATGCCCCATACAAAGTAGCCCAATAGAGTCACAATAATCGCACTAATTGTCATCCCCACAAGAGCAGACATGCGTAAAACAACCAGACAAATAAATGGTACGATTACTGCACTTAACGCAACGAGCATTAATAAAACATTCATCTTAATTCCCCCAATTAAATAACCTTCGCCACAGACATCAGATGACCCTATGACTAATTCAACCAAATTGTAAGCGTTTTTTTGTGTGAATTCAACATTTATATTATTAAATTTTAATTTATTGTTAATAAGTTTATAGAAAATTACTTTTTTCGACAATTTCCAAGTTTTTTATTGAAATAGATTAAAGTATAAAAGTTTCTAACTTATTTTCAACATTAAAGTTACAAATTACTTTAAATATTTAAATTGGTATGTGTATACTCAATCAAAAGCATTGATATATTTACTATAAAACAGCTATATTTCCTATAAATCGTTTAATTCTCTCTGTTTTTACAGTGTCACTCTATAAATTTTCATTGTATAAACATATATCATTTAAAATCAAAAAAGAGTGGTATATAATAGAAAATATCAAGGTAAACCATTGCCTTGCTCTCAAGCAAAATAGAAAGGTGATCGTTATGACAAGTAAACGCAGCAAAGATATTATTATTATTGGAGCAGGTGTACTCAGCACAACGTTCGGTTCAATGATCAAAGACCTTGAGCCCGACTGGAACATAAAGCTTTATGAGCGTTTAGATCAGCCAGGTGAGGAAAGTTCAAATGAGAACCATAACGCAGGTACTGGACATGCAGCCCTTTGTGAGCTTAACTACACAGTACAACAACCTGATGGCTCTATTGATATTGAAAAAGCAAAATCTATCAATGAAGAGTTTGAGATTTCTAAGCAATTCTGGAGCTATCTTGTAAAAAGCAAAAACATTGATACCCCTAGAGATTTTATCAATCCATTACCACACATTAGCTTTGTGCGTGGCGTAAACAATGTTAAGTTTCTTAAAAACCGTTACAACGCAATGAAACAATTCCCTATGTTCGATAATATTGAATATACGGAAGACATTGAAGTTATGAAAAAATGGATGCCATTAATGATGGAAGGTCGCAGTGCAAGTGATATTATGGCTGCAAGTAAAATTGATGAAGGTACAGATGTTAACTTTGGTGAACTAACACGTAAAATGGCACGTAGCATGGAAAAACACCCTAATGCCGATGTACGTTACAACCACGAAGTAACAAACTTCCACCGCCGTGAAGATGGCAAATGGGAAGTTAAAGTTCGTAACCGCAAAACAGGTAGTGTTCAAACTGAAATCGCAGACGTTATCTTTATCGGTGCAGGCGGTGGCGCAATTCCATTACTTCAAAAAACAGGTATTCCTGAAAGTAAAAACTTAGGTGGATTCCCTATTACAGGTCAATTCTTAGCATGTACGAATCCATCCGTTATCGAAGAACACGGAGTTAAAGTTTACGGTAAAGAACCACCTGGTACACCACCAATGACAGTGCCACACTTAGATACACGCTTTATCGATGGTAAGAAAACACTTTTATTCGGACCATTCGCAAGTGTTGGCCCTAAATTCTTGAAAAATGGTTCAAACTTAGACCTATTCAAATCTGTGAAACCTTACAATATCACAACATTATTGGCGTCAGCAGCGAAAAACTTACCATTATTAAAATACTCATTCGATCAAATTTTAATGACTAAAGAAGGCTGCATGAACCATTTACGCACATTTGTTCCTGAAGCACGCGATGAAGACTGGGAGCTATACACTGCAGGTAAACGTGTTCAAGTTATTAAAGACACTGAAGACTACGGAAAAGGCTTCATTCAATTCGGTACAGAGGTCGTAAACTCAGAAGATCATAGTGTTATTGCTTTACTTGGTGAGTCACCGGGAGCATCAACATCTGTATCAGTTGCATTAGAAGTTATTGAACGTAACTTCCCTGAAGAGTTAGAGGCATGGACAACAAAAATCAAAAAAATGATTCCTTCATATGGTCAATCATTAATTGATGATGAAGCATTAATGCGCAAAACACGTGAACAAACTTCTAAAGACTTAGAATTGAACTATTACGAATAAAAGGAGTGCGCATCGATATGAAAAAATTAGTCATTCTTTCAATTATTTTTGGTGCAGCGGCTGTTGCATTGAAACGCTATCAACAAAGCGTTAATAAAATGCCAAATATTGAATACTAATCTCTAGTAATACAAAATCCATTGAATATCGACGATACGTCTGATATTCAATGGATTTTTATATTTTATAAAAATTTCTGACTTTCAGCATATAAGCAAAAGCATTATAAATAAACAATACAATTAATATAAACATACCTACTGATTGATTCGATTGCGAACTGATTGAATAACAACCTAACACAATAATTCCTATAATTAATAAAGAAATATTGATACTGTATGTTTTATACATTGATAATAATGTAATATGACGCTCTCCTTCATCCATAATTGCCAGTACCTTTTCAGTATATTGTTTCTCTCCCACTTTAGGAAATCTCTGATCATATTTTCGAACAAAAAAGTTATAGGGGAGTACACTTAGACTAGTCACAAAAACTACAAATGGGATATACCATAAAAAACGATCAGAAGCATTGCCTAAAACGAGTATAAAGCAATAGATAAACAATACCGTATACTGTCCATACATGAGCATACCAACTTGCCAAAACAATTGCTCTCCTTCTTTTTCTAATAAATCCGTATCACTATCGACTTTGTTTTGATAAATATACTGTTTACATACTAAAGCTTTACGTTGTATCCACAAACTATATATAAATAACAATAATATAATCAAAAGTGTTATAAACGTAATCGTCATCATCACTTGATTGTTTTCTAACTTTAACGTAACAAAATGAAATCCATTTGCTATGTTAAAAACGATACTTATCACACCTCCTACTAATCCGCCGAGCAATATTAATCCTAAAAACCGCCATACTTTCATCGATTTTTCCTCCTCGATCCTCTGATGATATAAATGTATTATAAAATATTCATAATGACAACCTTATTTGTCAAAATACATCATCTCTTTTAAATATATCTATCATTCTTGAAACAAATTAATACCTCCTTTATATGAAAAATGCTATGTTAGAATGAACAAGTTATAAATGGAGTGAACGAATAATGAACAGCACGATCACACAATTAAAAAACATTATAGATCATTCACAACGGATTGTCTTTTTCACAGGTGCAGGTGTTTCTGTGGCAAGTGGTATTCCAGACTTTCGCTCAGCAGGTGGCTTGTATGATGAAGTCGAAAAGGAAGGTCGCTCTCCCGAATATTTACTAAGTTCTGACTATTTGCATACTGACCCTACTGGTTTTATGGCTTTTTGTCAGCGTTACTTACTCTTTGCAGATAAAAAACCAAATGCTGTACATCATTGGATTGCACAACTCGAACAATCCGGGCAATCTCTCGGGGTGATCACACAAAACATTGACGGTTTGCATTCAGATGCTGGCAGCCAAAATGTTGACGAATTGCATGGCACACTGAATCGTTTTTATTGTATGTCTTGTCACACACACTATACTAAACAAGAAGTAATCAAACACGATTTAGTACACTGTCAAAAGTGTGGTAGTCCCATACGACCCGATATTGTTTTATATGGAGAGATGTTAAATGATACAACAATTCATCAAGCATTAACTAAACTTCAAACTGCCGATACATTGGTGGTTTTAGGTTCGTCTCTACTCGTACAACCTGCAGCAGGTCTCATCACATACTTTAACGGTAAAAATTTAATTATTATTAACCAAACTGCAACGCCTTTTGATGACAAAGCACAACTTGTTATTCAGGATGATATGATTCACATTGTTGAACACCTTAAAAAAGAATCATAAAGCTACCTTAAATACACAAAACATATGACACAGTGCAAAAAAAATAACCATTCATGCAATAAAATTATATCGCATGAATGGTTATTTTATATATAGTCATCAAAATGATACATTTTTACATTCAATGTTATTTCAAATGTTCCAAATAGCTTTTACCGTATTCAGGTAACTTCACATTAAAGTTATCAGCGATCGTTGCACCGATAGAGCTAAACGTTGTATCGCCATCTAAAGCTTTGCCACCATTGAATTTCGGACTATAGAATAACACCGGAATGTATTCTCGTGTATGATCTGTGCCTTCCGCTGTTGGGTCATTACCATGATCTGCTGTAATAATCAACAAGTCATCCTCTCTCAACTGACTCAACAGCTCAGGTAAACGTGCATCGAAGTCCTTCAATGCTTGCGCATAACCTTCTTTATCACGACGATGTCCGTATAACGCATCAAAGTCAACTAAATTTAGAAAACTTAATCCTGTAAAGTCACGTCCTACGACGTTCATCAACTGATCCATACCGTCCATATTATTTTTCGTACGAATCGCTTCCGTCACACCTTCACCATCATAAATATCATTAATTTTACCAATCGCAATCACATCATAATCCGCATCTTTTAACGTATTCATCACAGTCTTCCCAAATGGTTTTAACGCATAGTCATGACGGTTGCTTGTCCGTGTAAAGTGACCCGGCTCTCCAACATATGGGCGTGCAATAATACGTCCAATTAAATATTTGGGATCTTTTGTCAGTTCGCGTACTTTTTCGCAAATCTCATATAGCTCTTCAAGTGGAATAATATCTTCATGTGCTGCAATTTGTAATACAGGGTCTGCAGAGGTGTACACAATCAAATCGCCTGTTTCCATTTGATGTGCACCCCACTCGTCAATAATCTGTGTCCCTGATGCTGGACGATTCGCTACAACTTTACGTCCTGTTAAACGTTCAATTTCATCAATAAGTTCGTCAGGAAAACCATTGGGATATACTTTAAACGGTTCATCAATATGAAGTCCCATAATCTCCCAATGTCCTGTCATCGTATCTTTCCCAACAGACGCCTCACTCATCTTTGTATAATACGCTGTGGGCGAATCGACACGACCCACAACTGGCAAATCATCAATATTCCCTAATCCTAATCGCTCTAAGTTAGGCAATGTTTGATTAAAACCTTCGAGCGTATGTTTCAATGTATGTGATCCTTCATCATTAAATACTGCCGCATCTGGTGCTTCTCCAATACCGACAGAATCCATTACAATTAGATGCACACGTTGAAATGGTGTAGACATCGCACTCACTCCTTATGAATTATTAATAATCTGTATCCGCTTCTAAGCCTTGCATAATCTGTACCCCTGCACTCGCACCGACACGCGTTGCCCCTGCTTCTAGCATCGCTTGAAAATCTGATAAGTTTCGTACGCCACCTGATGCTTTCACTTCTAAGGCATCACCCACTGTATCTTTCATGAGTTTGACATCTTCAGGTGTCGCACCGCCACCCACAAAGCCTGTTGAAGTTTTAACAAAGTGCGCACCTGCAGCTTGAGCGAGTTCACATGCTTTCACTTTTTCATGATCCGTTAATAATACCGTTTCAATAATGACTTTCACTGTTTTACCTTGTGCGGCTTCCACTACGGCTTCAATATCTTGCTGAACCGCTTCATAACGCTCATCTTTCAAAGCGCCAATATTGATGACCATATCTATTTCATCTGCGCCATTCGCAATGGCATCTTTGGTTTCATAGGCTTTTACCGCTGGTGTTGATGCACCTAACGGAAAACCAATAACTGTACAAACAAGAACATCAGAATCTGCTAATTTATTGTTTGCGTAAGCCACGTGTGTTGGATTTACACAAACGGACTTAAAATGATACGTCTTTGCTTCTTCTATAATCGTATCTATTTGAGTACGTGTCGATTCAGGCTTTAGTAATGTATGATCAATATATTTTTCGTAATTCATTATTTGTCTCTCCTATTCTTCTACTTTTGTCCAACGATTTAGCACAATAAACAATACAAGTGCTGCGACACTCATCACCCCTAAAATAATTAATACCATACCAAAGTGTGTCTCTAATGCAGTATTACCCGGGAAATTAAGTGTTTTAAAATCAATTAATGCTGCTACAATCGCAATACCCACTGATACCGCAACATTAATAATAAGGTTATAAAAACCAATAGCCACACCTGTCATATTCGCATCAATTGTACAGATGGCCTCATTCAATAATGGTGCATACATAAGTGCAAAGCTACCTGCAAAGAATACCATAGAAACTACAAAAATCGCTACATGTTGCCCCACTGCAAAGGCTGGTAAAAATAAACTTAACATAATCAAGACAATTGCTGTAATGATTGCTTGCTTAGAATTTAAGAAAGATGCGATTTTACCACTTAATGCACCTACAACAACAGCTACTAAATAGCCAGGAATTAATAAAAGTGATGTTGTATCCAATTCAAAATGATAAATTTGTTCCATGATAAACGGAAACGTAAAGATATAACCTAACTGTATTGCATACATAATAAACACAATAAACAAAAATGATGCATAACGTTTATTTTGAAAGAACTTTTTATCTACGAGTGGTTTTTTTGCATTTTTAATATATAGTGCAAAAATTGCAATAACAAGAATAGCTGCGATTAAATAGAGCCAGTTAAAGTTTGTAATAAAGAGCATTACTGTCGTTGCAATCGTTGATACTAATACTAAACCAATAAAATCTAAATGTGCTTTGTTATCTGAGTTTTCTTTTGGCAATAATTTAAATAGAAACGGTAATGTAAACACGACAACCAATGCAATTAAAAACATATTTGTCCAGTGTAAATAGGTTGAGATAAACCCACCTGATAATGTTCCAATAACTAGTGAAAGTGAATAACTACTTGTACTCAAACCAAGGTAAGTCTTTTGATCTTCTTTAGACAAATATTTTGCTACATAAATAACATAGAGCGTTTCTGCTGCTGCAAGTCCTGCTGTTTGAATAATGCGTCCCGCAAGTAATAACGCAAATTGATGTTGGAAAATATATCCAATAATTGAACCAATAATAATTAAAAATACACCATAAATAAAAAGTGTTCGTATACTAATGGCATCAGATAATGATGAGTACACAACCGCACCAATACCAATAACTAAACCTGCTAATGTCGCTTGCCAACTCACTGTAGTCACTGAAATATTTAAATCATCTGCAATCGCCACTGAAATCAACTTAAACGAGTTATCAATAACTAAACTAAAAACGAATAAAAAGAGTAAAATAGGTACTGCTTTTTTTACTTTTGAATATGCCATATCCATGTTTTACCACTCCTTATATGAGAGAGAGTGCAATTTCAATCATATCTGTAAATGCACGTTCTCTTTCTTCTGGTGTCGTCGCTTTATTATGAATTAAGTGATCACTTACAGTAAAGATACCTAATGCTTCTACACCTGCATATGTCGCATTCATATATAATGCTGCTGATTCCATCTCAACACCTAAAATGCCCATACGTTGCCATCGTTCAGTTGTTGTTGTATCCGCATTATAAAAAATATCACTAGATAAAATATTTCCGACATGATAGGCTACCTCTTTTTCGCGTGCTTTATCGACAGCACCTTCTAATAATTTGAAAGATGCGATTGGAGCATAATGACCAGGTAACTGATATTGTTGTACGTAGTTCGAATCAGTAGAGGCTGCTTGTGCAATAATGACATCGTATAAATCAATATTTTCCTGCATAGCACCACATGAACCCACACGAATTAATTTTTTGCATCCAAATGTATGAATAAGTTCATATGAATAAATACCAATCGATGGAATACCCATACCTGATCCCATAACAGATACTTTTTGACCTTTATATGTTCCTGTATAACCAAACATATTACGCACTGTATTAAACTGTTTCACATCCTCTAAGTATGTTTCTGCAATAAACTTAGCACGTAGAGGATCTCCCGGTAATAACACTGTCTCTGCAATTTCTACATCGTTCATAGGTTTAATATGTGGTGTTGCTTTCATGATAATGACCTCCATAAAGTTGTATATTTATTTGTCTAATTGTCTAACCACTTATATAATACATCTGTAAGATAACGCTTTCAATATAGAAATTGTGACAAATTTGAGAACGCTTTCAGTAATTCACATAAAAATAGTGGAATAGAAACCTCAATATCTCAAAAGGCTTCATCATTCCACTTCAGTAAATATAACTAGAATTGACAAATTTAATCTAGCAAACGCCTACTTTGTTGTCATACCTATTCTATATACATTGCGCTATGGTACCTGTCATAGCATATCACGCACACGAGAAACAATAACATCGGCATGTTGTTGTGGTAAATACCATTTATTAATCATAATCGGACTCTCCTGTTGACCATACAAAGACTCTACCACTAACCAACAATTGTCCCCTCCATCAAAAGTATATGTCTGATTTTTAAACGCGGGGGATTGCGTTATTGATAACTTTAAATCCGAATGGCTCGCATGACTATATACGATCTCCTCAACAAACACGTGGATAGCCTGCTCATCTTGTGTATTAACATGGTATGCATCGATCACACTAATCGGAATAAAGCTAAAACAAAATGCATCAGCATGACGTGTATGATTCGTCTCAGAAGTGTAATAACGCTCCATTGCTACAACAGCTGTCGGGTGTGTTGGAAACAAATGATTAGTATACTCACTCTCTAAATCAACACGATATGTCAATGACGAGAGTGACATTGCACTATGCGACATTTGTTGAAGGGGATGTGCAATTTGACCTATACTCGACGCATGATGTTCTCGGTTTTGTGATACAACAAAATGCCCTTTCCCTCTTACACTTGTTACAATACCATCTTCCGCCAATAGCTTGATTGCTTGTCGCAACGTCATACGACTCACTTCAAAGCGTTCGCATAGAGCTTTTTCAGTGGGCAATGCTTGTCCTCCGGGAAACTGACCCATCTGAATTTCTTCATATAGTGTATTATAAATCTTTAAAAATTTTGGCTGTATTTGCGTCACCAAAATAACCTCCCACACTTATTCATTATTATTATCATACACCAAAGATACACAGAGTGTGAGGCAAAAATATGAATACGTATCAATATACCTTAATCAACGCATGAGGCAAACAATCCTAACCTTTCCATCTGACGCCTCTTGTTATTTTTTAGACTCCCGTATGAGTGAGGTCATAATGACGGCACACTACCCGTTTTTATAATCAGAATTTTCAAACAACTATAAATATGCTATTCTATTCTATAACTCATCAAATGGGAGGTATATAATGACAAGATTAATCATTCCACCCTCACTCAAATATGGAGATACTGTCGCTCTCGTCTCACCATCATCTGGACTTGCAGGAGAAGATTTTGTGCAAAAACGTATTAAAACTGCGATTCAACGACTAGAACAATATTTTCATCTCAATGTCAAAATAATGCCTAATGCACGCAATGGTATAGATGACTTGGCAAAATATCCTGAAAAGCGTGCAGAAGATTTGAATACAGCTTTTGCTGATCCTAACATTAAAGCCATCATCTCATTTATCGGGGGTAACGATGCGATTCGCATAACCCCCTACCTCAATAAAGATGTGATTAAGAAAAATCCTAAAATTTTCATGGGTTATTCCGATGCAACAGCTGTCCATTTATTTCTCTATCAATTAGGCTTACGGTCTTTTTATGGACCAGCTATTCTTACAGACTTTGCTGAAAATGTTGAAATGGATGAATACACCATAGAATGGTTATATAAAGTTCTCTTTTCATCTTCAAATATAGGTCCTATTGCAACAGCACCCTATTATCGTAAGTTTGGATTAAAATGGTCAAATGAGACACCTCACATTGCACGTCCCAAAATTAAAAATGCAAGCTATGATGTCATCAACGGGCAAGGCATTGTAACAGGTACATTACTAGGTGGATGTATGGAAAGTCTTCGTAAACTAAGAGGAACACATATATTTCCTAAACCTGATGTATTTAAAGACAAAATACTCTTCCTTGAAAATTCAGAAGACCCACTTCCACAACATTTATTAGAAGACGAGATACACACACTTGGAGCGCAACACATATTAGACAATGTTAAAGGCATCATTATCGGTAAACCTCAAAATAATGATGGCTACGATATGATAAAAGCAACTTGGCAAAAAGGATTAGCTGCCTTTCACCAACAGCATAAGCCTGTTTTTTATAATGCAAGCTTTGGACACAATGAACCTAAGTGTATTTTACCTTATGGTGCCATGGCTGAACTTGATGTGACAAAAGAGACATTTGTCATTCGTGATAGCGGGTGCACGTAAGTCATAATAACGACGAATTCACCTGAATATAGATCAGCAATAGTAATACACCTATAATAACCCCTTGTATGCTTAATGAGATAGCTAAGAGTGTGTCATGGTGAATCACCCAACATAATACATCAAACACTAAAAAGAATATCCCCCCTAAGCTACTGTAACCAAAATACTTTTGCATCAATTGACTAAACATCAATTGTGCCTTATCCCAATTGTACGCATTCTTTTTTGATTTTTTAGAACGAAATCCATAGAAATGATTAATCTCTTTGGGGCGTATATTATAAAATAATCGCCCTAATCCATAGAGTATGATACTTGTATGTATTAGTAACATAATATCCTCCTAGCATATATTCAAAACGAGACTATCCTTCTGTTGGCTGATGAATACGCGAACCATTCTTATCTGTCACTTCAATATCTTTAGTAAAGTCCCAATCTTTAAATTCAAAATCATCTAAACTTGCTGCTTGTACATTTTCTGTTACAAGTGCTGTTGCCAATAAGGATGCGGCTATCATACCTAAAAATCAGGGGGATTTTCTCTTCATCATTATTCCTCTTTTATTGCACGTACTAAACTACTCTGGTCTACCTTTTTCATCATATTTTGTAACATCTCCATCTTCACTCACAATATATGACCCTGCCAAGTCACCCGATTGATCTACAAATGAAAAGCCCCAACTTCCATCTTCTAATCGTGCTGGTTCTTTATAAGTATAAGTATCCGTATCCAAATAGTGACCTTCATATTCTTCTACTAAATCAATCACATTATCTCTTGTTACAACTGTACCTGCTGAACTTGAAGATTTAGATGCTGAAGCTTCTTGATTGTTTTTATCTGAAGAAGATGTTTCATGATTCATTTGGTTTTGTTCAGGTTGACCTATTTTAATTTTACTTGCTACTTGCTTGTAATCTTGATTGCCCCATTTTTCATATAGCTCTCGTAAGCTAAAAACCGAACTTGTTGGGTTATTGTGATCTTTTATTTCATCATATGTGGGCATACTTTGCGTTCCAAACACTAAAACTTCTTGATCACTTACAGCTATTATAGGTACCGCACCTGTGCCTTTATTTGGATGGGATTGGTAACACTTCATCGTACTAGGAGCACCTGCTAGTAAACCACTTTCAGTAGGAAGGGGTTCTAACGTCATCGAATCTGTTGAATATAATTGCTTGCCTTTATTACTATTTGCCCCTAAGTCCGTATACTGACCATTCAGAAGTTCGTTCGCTGTAATAACAGTTTGTTCCACTGACGGTTCAAATAATGCCAATGCCACTTTTTCTTCATCTGTTAAATTGTTAATCACTTCTTCTGTTGAGGGGTTTTGATTATTATTAGATGTGTTTTTGTTGTTAGATGATTGTTTTGAACTCGACTGATCATTCTGTTGACTGGCTTGTTTTGTTTGCTCGCTTTCATTCGTATTATTTTTACTTTGTTGTTCATTGTTGTTCCCCGAACACGCTGCTAATGTTAACGCACTCAAGGTAATAATTGCTAATCTCTTTTTCATTTTTACCTCATCCTTTTCTTTTTTAAATATGCCTACTATTATTTTATACCACCAAAATTGATATAATTTAAAATATTATTGTGCAATTCATTTGTGGTTTTTACACCTTTTCTAACAAAATCATACATTAATTTTATATGTATTTCT
The DNA here is from genome assembly GCF_013463155.1 of Staphylococcus sp. 17KM0847. NCBI lineage: Bacteria > Bacillati > Bacillota > Bacilli > Caryophanales > Staphylococcaceae > Staphylococcus > Staphylococcus xeri. The sequence goes on along the minus strand of NZ_CP040781.1, from coordinate 67,043 downwards.
ATATTGAAAAAACAAAGTTACATACAGGGACGATATTTGTCTCTATTGGGTTATCCACCTTTAGAAATTATAGTTTCCCAAACGAAATTTTATTAAATTCTATGTCAGGTTGCACATTTAAATGTCCTTTTTATTTTATATAATCGCAACAGGAGGGTGGAGTTGATGTCGTGAGTCGTTCAACACGTTTACTAAGCATTTATACCAGGCTAATACATTACCAAAATATTAATAAATCACAATTATCTACGGAATTTGGTGTCAGTGAAAGAACTGTAAAACGTGATATTCGTGAAATTCGTAATTATCTTTATGATAGTCAAGAATTTTTAGATAAAAAAGATATTACATTTGATTACACAACACAAGTATACCGTATTCCAAAAGAATTTGAGATGAACATTAAAAAGCAAGACCTAGAAGCACTCTTGTTATTACTGAACATATCTAATATTCCTGTATGGAAAGACACTATAATATTTTTGAAATCTCTTGTTCTTGAATATTTTGTACAAGATAAAACTCACTTATTTAATTTAATCAATCATCTTGAAGTCAAACATTACGAGATAGACTCCTCAAACCTTCTTGTATTACAAAAAGCAGTTAACACATCACAATTTATTCGTATTACTACACGTAACTATGACAGTATTTCTATGTTACCAACTAAGCTCACACTATATAAACACGAAGTTGGCTTATTTTATCGAAATGGACAAAGTGAAAAATTTATACCACTCGATCAAATAAAAGATATCAAACTCATCAATGAAAAAGTAGCGTCTTATACAAACGAAATTGTTTTGCAAACAAGAGAAAATATATTGCTTGAATTAAAAAAGCTCTATCCAATTAATGTTATTAAACAGATAGGCGAAGACTACATTGTTGAACTTGATATTCCAGACACAGAAGCACTACATTTATGTATCACACACACGACGAATATTAAATTACTTGGCCCTCAATACCTGGTTAAGAAACTTAAAAAACATTTATTAAACATGTTGAACCTTTATATGATTGATTAAAACAAAGCAGATTTGTGAGGTGATATTAATACAAGAGAACATCATATTTAATATATAAAATTATAAAATTAATAGAACATCAATTATTTTAGAACAATAACAATTAATGGGGGCGTTTATATTGAACAAGAAACATTACTTTAGCATTAGAAAACTTTCAGTAGGTGTTGGCTCTTGCCTGATTGCATCTTCTTTATTATTTAGCTCAGTTGGCTCAGCAGAGGAAGTTCAAAAAGAGAAAAATATTACCACTGAAACAAAAGCAGAAGATGAGAAGATTACTGAGAAAGAATTTGGAGAAGCTACTCCAGTTTTACCAGAAGGTGAAGAGTCTAACGAAAAAGAGTATGGAGAAGCCACTCCAGTTTTACCAGAAGGTGAAGAGTCTAACGAAAAAGAGTATGGAGAAGCCACTCCAGTTTTACCAGAAGGTGAAGAGTCTAACGAAAAAGAGTATGGAGAAGCCACTCCAGTTTTACCAGAAGGTGACGCTCAGCAAGATGTAGAAGCTAAACTCTTGGATGAATTTGCTCAAAACTTTGATAATCTTACTCAATATGACTTATACTACTATGTTAAGGAGGTTAAAAAAGATCCTCATTCATTCGAAAAATTAATGGCTGAAGCTCAGACTCTAAATGACTTACTAACACATAAACCATATGAAGATCCTTATGACAGTCTTCAAAAAGATGTTCTTTCTAAACTATTTTTCTTACCAGGACTAAGCAACGATGAAAAAGAAAAATTCTATCAAGAAATTCGAGAAAATTCCGAACACCCTGATATTATCTTTGATAAAGCGGTAAAAGCCAGCAAATCAGACACAACAAATGTTAACAACAACACACCAATAGAAGAAATTACAAAAGATAATCAAAGCAATAAAAATGATAATTTTAACCCTGAAGCTGGTGTTGTTGTTCCAGATAATAAAGACAACCCCTCTGAAGACAAAAAAGGGACAAACAAAGATGAAGTATCTAATCTAGAAGCTGGTGTTACTGCCTCGAGCGATAAAAATAACAAAGCTAACAATAAATCAAATACAACATGTGTCGTAAAAAAAGGTGATACATTGAATAAAATTGCCAAAGAACACGATACAACAGTTGAAAAAATTATGAAAAATAATCAATTAACGGATCAAAGCACACTTAAGCCTGGCCAAGAACTTATTGTAAAATCAGATGATCAAACACAAAACCAAGAATCTAATAAAGAGGGATTTTTACCAGAAACTGGTATTGATAATAATCCCGTACTCTTTGGTTCAACACTTGTTGGCAGCTTAGTCTTAGCATTAAGTACATATTTCTTCAGACGCAATAAAAAAACCAACTAAATTATAGTAAAAAATTTACTGTTTTGAAAACTGATATAAAAAACGACTCACTATAAAATCTTGCTATTTATAGTGAGTCCTGTTCATTCATACAAAATATTGGTGTAGATAAAGGTATTTTATATTACTCGTATTTTTTATTAATATATTACATTATTTGAAAAAGATGGTTATTAACTAAAATAATCTAACGTAAAGTGAAGTAAATTAGAGCATCTCTAAAGTAACAAATATCTAAAAGCAACTTAATAATGTAAAAAGTAGAACTCTTATAACTAAAAAAATGTAAAACCTTTATTAAGAAAAGGGGATAATCAAAGCAAAATACTGTTAATGCTAGCATATAAAATAAAATTACCATTATGTATGTTCTAATTAATCGTATATCAGTTTAATGTCGCTTATATTATTAATGGAACTCACTCTTTTTTATAATCAAAAACTAAACATTTAATATGCGTAATACTAATTCAAAAAATAGCACTCTCTTTTTCTCAATATAAAAGTCTACTCAAAAATATTTAAACTACTCAACACTTATAATATATGGAGGCATTACCATGCAATTAATGACAGACGAAGAAAAAATGTTTGCAGTATCAGTTGCAACACCTTGGATTAAAGGAAAAATGGATGTTGACCATCATAATATTATGATTGATATTCCTAATACTGTTCTATTTGGTCTTATTCCTGCGGGACGCCGTAAACATACGACACCGTTAGGTAATATTTCTAATGTTTATACGAGCAGCTCTTATAAATTAGGACGAATATTCGGAGGCGCGATTATTGCTTTATTTGGACTTTTGATATTAAAGCTTAGCCTTTTCATGTCTTTCTTGTTTATACTACTAGGAGTATTATTGGTATCATCAGGTATTTTGACTGTTTTTCAATATGAAAACAATGGACATAGTATCACAATTCCTCTACCATTTTTTGAAGCACATCGCGCCGAATCTTTTTCTGAAACAGTTATTCATCAAATTAACCAATACAACGATGATCGCAATGGACGCCTAAATACACAATTCAATATCGATGCTCAAAATAAGCATTCTCAAGCCATTATTGATGCAATTAAAAATCAAAATAACTGAATTTATCTCACTGTCTTTATAGTTTATAAATTAAATTCTAAGACCGGAACATAGATATCTAGTTCTTTTGATAAAAAGTCATCAAAATTCAGTTTTAGGCACTTTAATAACTTTTTCTTATATATAAACACTAGGAAACTAGCTAAATAAGTACTAGTTTCCTAGTATTACTACCATAAGCTCTATTCCAGTTTCACATTCAACCTTTGACCCTACTTAACACTATAACAGTGATCAATCTCCCTCCACCCGTGTTAATACACCATCTTCCATACGATAAACCTCATCACAATAAGATGTCAGACGTTCGTCATGTGTAACAACAATACAGGTTTTATGCTGTTCCACAGTTTGTTCTTTCATTATTTTCATAACTTCCATTGCATTTTCTGTATCGAGTGAAGCTGTAGGTTCATCTGCCAAAATAATAGAAGGTTGCGTATAAAGCGCTTTGGCAATAGCAACACGTTGTTTTTGTCCTCCTGAAATATCACTAGGCAATTGATGTTCAATCTTTTCAAGCCCTAGTTGTTTGATTAACTTTTTGTAAGATGTCTCATCCATGACATCTTTTTTCTGTTTTTTGAGTAACTGAAATTGCTGTTTTACTGTTAAGAATGGAACGAGATTAGTGGCTTGTAAAATAAAACCAATTTCTTGCATACGTGTACGTGCAAGTGCTTTTTGAGACATTTGTGATACTTCTTGCTGATTAATGATAATTTCTCCAGATGATGGTGTTTGTAGTGCGCCCGCCATTGTTAAAAACGTACTTTTACCAGAACCAGAAGGACCAATAATTGCGATAAGCTCTCTTTTATTAAATTTGATTGATGTGGGCTTGACTGCTTCAATGATTCGATTACCATCTTTAAAATTCTTCGTCACATTTTTAAATTCCAACATATCATTTCGCCTCCTAACCTATCCAATCGCTTTCAATGGATCTACCTTTCGTATTGTTAAAATAGAAAATAAACTACCAACTAATGATACGACCACTAATACCACACTATAAATAGTCAATGTAACTGCACTAAACTTAATCGGTACAGCATTGGGTAAAAACATACCTGTCACTAACGTGAGTCCAAGACCAATAAGCGTACCAATCACTGCTAAGATAAAGGTTTGTGAGAGCACTACTTTTGCTAAATAGCCATTGGTGAACCCTTGTGCTTTTAAAACACCGAATAAGTTTGTTTTTTGTAACGTGATCACATATAAGAAAATACCAATAACTGTCGCTGAAATTATAAATAAAAATGTAATCATGAAATTAAGTGTTAAGTTTTGTGCTTGATAACCCGGTAACTCTTCAATGAAACTTTCTATTTCGATTGCTTCTAAATCACTATTTAACTGTTTGTCTTTCCAATTTTTATCTTTAATAACAACGGCATTGGTCACATCTTCTGTCAATTTGGGATTTAATTTCTCGAGTGTGTTGTTATTCGCAAATAGGACGGGTGAAGCATTATACTTGGCACTTTCACTAAATCCCACAATTTTTAATGTTTCATCAGATTGAGAAAGTGATAAGGTATCTCCTAATTTAAATCCTTTTTCTTTTAGCGTTTCGTCTGCAATGACTTCATTATCTGCATTAAATTTTTTGCCATCAATCAGCTTGGGTACTAAAAAGGAATCTTGGGTTACACCAAAAAGAAGTGCATTTTCCTCAGTATTCTCATTAGAAACAATAACGTTTGATTGCTTCAAAGTCGTTTGTTTGCTATAAGTACCTTCTGTATCTTCTTTATTAAAAAGTGATTGTGCAACTGTTTGGTTTGCATTTTTATTGAGAACAATTGCATCAGCTTGCCACTTATCAATACCTTCCCTATTCATATTCATCAAACCGCTTGCCAGACCTGAGAGTAAGAATAATAAATAACTAATCATAATTAAAACGCCTATAATGAGACTGAACTTTAATTTATTACGTCGTATTTCGTTCCATGCAAGAAACATCAAATCCCTCCTTATTATACTTGTCTTGATCATTGCGTTTTATCAAAAACAGATGATACATTGATGAGTACATTAGATATCTCATCACTATATCACTTTCATATCTTCGAACAATTTTAACACTTTTCAATCTGTTTTATAAACAATTAAAACACTCTTGATTATATAAAAACAAAAACTTAATTTATAATAGGAATTTATGTATGTTCCATTCCGTGATTCTATATTCATTTCCCCTTACACCGATCTAGGTCAAATTTCCGCTATATTCCAGCTCCTATTCATACTATTTTGCTTTAGAAGTTTATTTTTTCTATTTGAAAAGTACACTAACCATGAAAAATATTGAGAATCATCAGCCTCTAAATCAACTTTAGGCTGAACGATCTTTTGATATGACAGCTCGTTCAGCCTTTATTTATGACTTTACACAGTTTATAAAATTTTGAATTGTATCCGTTTGAAATAAATCTTTTCGATATATGATTTGCAGCGGAACAGGTAAAAATGGCTCTGATACAGCTAAACACTGAAATTTATGCTCAGGATAACGCTGTATAACAGACTGTGGCAACATCGCAATACCCAGATTACCTTCTACACAACCTAACATGCCATCAAGTGTATTAAGTGTAATCATATGACTGACCTCTATATCATGATATTTCAACCACGATGTAAAGTATGTTCGGTAAAAACAACCATGATCAAATACAATAATAGGTATTGTAAGGTTAGACTGCTCGACGTCTAAAGCTTTTGATGCAATAACAACCATTTGTTCATGAGTGAATGTCTCCGCAACAAGTGCTTGATCTTCTATCTCTCCTGAAATCAATGCACAATCCAGTTCTCTAGCTTTTACCTTATTGACCAATGCCTGAGTTGAACCAGTCTGAAATTGTACTGCAACACTTGGTTCGCATTGATGATAGTGCTGTAAAATCTGTGGTAAATGTGTCGCTGTAATCGTTTCAATCGCTCCCAAATTCAATTGCGCTTGATGATTATGGCTAATATGTTGCTCTGCTTCATCTAATAATCGAAAAATATCTTTGATGTAGATACGCAATGCTTTTCCTGCTGCAGTAGGTTTAATCGCTTTTTTGTCACGATACAATAATTGTGTTCCATAATACGCCTCTAGCTTTTGGACTTTCATCGTGACACTAGATTGTACAAAATTCAAAGCTTGTGCTGCTTTTGTAAAACTACCAAGTTCGCATACTTTATCAAATGCTTTTAAATCTTCTAAGTGCATTGAATCACCCCTGTGTTTTATAACCGTGATAACTCAAAATACTGAATAAGAGTCCCAATAAAAGTAATGTTGTCGCAAAAAGTAACGCTAGATCAAAATGCTCTGAATTCCCAATAAGATGACCCGAGATCATAGGTGCCAACATTTGTCCCAAACTATATACTATTGTCATTAATGAAACCATATTTATTTTTTGATTAGTCTGTAACATTATTTCCTGACTTTTCGCCATAAAAAGTGTCGTTAACCCTAAAAATGTACCACCAAATAACATAGAAGCTATCACTATCATCCAAGCATTGTGCGTAATTAAAGGTAATCCTACACCTATAATTTGTAATATAAATGCACTGTATATCGCTTTTTCATATCCTATATATTCTGCCAATAATGACCAAATGAGTGTTGAAGGGATAGCACCCAGCCCAACAAACATCCAACTCAATGCAGCATAGTCAGACAGTACAGGTATAGCATTGATAATAACAACTAAAAAAGTACCTGTAATAATATAACCTGCGCCTTCAAAAAAGTATGCGAAGGCAAAACAAATCATAAACTTTAAAGTGAACTTTTGAGATGGTTTATTATGTTGCACATCTTTTAAATTAGTATTTTGAGGAGCTTCTTTCATACCTATTATAATTAAAAAACCTAAGAGTAACGAACCTCCCCCTAATAATAGCCATGTTGACTTCCATGTTTCTACTGTTGTATATAGAAATATAAAGATACTACTCAAAAAAATCCCCATACCTACCGCACTGTATAAAACACCTGAAAATCGTTGTTTATTTGCTTTTTTCAATGCCTCTAATACAGTATTTGATGCCAACACAAATACTGTACCGCTCGTAATACCTGAAACAATACGCAATACAGACAATGCCCAGAATGATTCAAAAACACCCAGTAATAATGTAGATACAATATTAATCATTAAATATAATTTTAAGTCGTATACTTTGGATTTTAGCACGATAAACATAGGAATAATGGCACCGATTAAATAACCTAAATAGTTTAACGTTGCTAGTATACCTGCTTCTTGATGCGTCATATCAATAGCTTGCTGCATAAAAGGTAAAATCGGTGTATATGCAAAACGTCCTACTGCCATAACAATCATTAATGACATCATCCCAAATAATAATTGTTGATATGCTTGTCGAGTATTCATCTAATCCTCCTTGTTTAAAGCTTTTTTATATTATAAACAGAAGTTTTAGATTAATAAAAATGATGGTTTTTGATATTGATCATCAAAATAAATGATGATCTGTATACAAATAATGCAAGGGTACATACAACTCACTTCGCTGATGTTCCCTTGCATTGATATGATGCTATTGACCATTAAAAACAAGTGGATCTGGTCCAATGCGTTTATTTTGGTTAAGCATTGCTATTTTTTTCATATGTTTCTCGTCTAGTGCAAAATCAAATACATTGATGTTCTCCTCTATACGAGAGGGTGTAACTGATTTGGGTATTGTAATGACACCATTTTCAATATTCCAACGTATCACAACCTGTGCAGGAGACTTCCCAATTTCTTCAGCGATTTCTTGAATAGTTGCATCATTTAAAATTTCAGCATTCATTAATGGAGACCATGATTCTGGTTGAATATCTTCTTTATTTAAATAATCGATTAAATCTGTTTGTGTTAAATAGGGATGGAATTCAATTTGATTAATCACTGGTTTTATTGAAGTATGTGTTTTTAGCGTTTCTAAATGTGTAATATTAAAGTTGCTGACTCCGATATTTTTAACGCTACCCTCACGATATAAGTCTTCCATACCTTTCCATGTTTCGATCATGACTTTTTCATCCAATCCTGGCCAATGAACAAGATAGAGATCTAAGTAGTCTAAACCTAAATTTTCTAGTGTTTGGTTGTAACCTCTTTTTACATTTTCTCTACCAAAGTCATCAAACCATAATTTAGATGTAATAAATAGTTCTTCTCTCTTCAATCCAGTCGAAGCTAGTGCCTCTCGAATTCCTTCGCCTACTTTCTGTTCATTTTTATATACTAGTGCTGTATCAATACTTCTATAACCACTTTCAATTGCATGTTTTACCGCATTTTTAGCTGTATCATCATTTTGAACTCTAAAAACACCTAACCCCAAATGTGGCATTTTATTTCCATTATTTAATGTTCTATATTCCATCATAAACCACCTTTTCTTTGTAAAACTTTTATCATCTAAATAAGCATTCTTTGTGTTCCATTAAATTATATTGGATTTATCTCTGTGGTGTATATCATGCTGCTCGCAATCAACACCATATATTCATTCTTTATCGAGAAATCAACAGCCTCTCAACGATTAAAGCCTTTTCTATAATGTTTGATTCTTTATGCTATACTTGTGTTTATTATTAGAAATTTTAAATATATCTATGATTATGCGCATATGTTAGAGGGGGAGCACTATGCATCATCACTTCACTTTAAATACGAATGAGCAATTGGTTTTGAAAACAATCTTTAACCACAAACCCATATCTCGAACAGAAATTGCCAAACTAACACACCTTCATAAGGCTACAATTACAGGGGTACTCAATGCACTTCAAACAAAAAATATTGTCACTGAGGTAGGACAAGGATCAAGTACTAAACGTGGTGGACGAAAAACGATTCTATTAGAAATTAACCCTCAATTGGGTTATACCGTCTCTATCGACTTTACTTATGATTCTGTAGATATCATGTATAATTATTTAAATGGTAAAGTAATAGATGTACAATCTTATCCACTTCGAGATAAAAAAATATCACATGCTTTAGAAATTGTTCAGCAACAAGTTAATCCATTAGCCAAAAAAGGAACGTTAAATGGCTTATTAGGTCTAGCCCTGTCTATCCATGGGATTGTCGATTCTGACCAATCCATCAAAGACTCTCCATTCCTTGATCTCGATAACTTATCTGTTGTTGACACACTTTCTCGTTTTGCAGATGTTCCTGTTTTAATTGAAAATGAAGCTAATCTCGCCGCAATTTATGAACATTCTTTACATCACCATACATGCGTTAAAAGCCTAGCTACTCTGAGTATTCATAAAGGGATTGGTGCCGGTATTATTTTTGATAGCTTTTTATATCGTGGGGCGGACGGACATGCCGGAGAAATTGGCAAATCTCTTGTTCTTGTTTCAAACACACCCTCACCGTCTTATGAAAAAATTGAAAACATCTGTTCACAAGATGCTCTTGTTTCACGTATCAATAAACGTATGAATATGTCACTGACGATTAAGGAAATTAAACAATATTATACAGAAGGTCAACATGTAATTTGTGAAGAAATACAAGATTTTATTCAACGTATTGCTGTACTTATTTATAACTTTTCAATGCAAATCAATCCAGAAATGATTTATATCAACTGTCCTATTATGAATGAGATTCCCGAGATCCTTCGACAGATTCGTCAAACACTCAACCACTTTTCATACGATGATGCAAAGATACGTCTTACATCTAACGTACAATACGCTACGTTGTTTGGTGGCACTTTAGCAATTACACAAAAAATATTAGACATTCATCCTATTAAACTCGACTTTTCATTGTAATATATGCAACCAAAACAATGTACACACTATACAAGGAGCTAAGTTTTTATACTTAAGCTCCTTTAAATATTGATTACGGTCTCTTCTTATTTATTTTGTACCTTCTATCTCTTCTTTCAGATATAAATATCAAACTTCTATATATTGTATAGTCATTTTTCACATCAATAATAATTTAACTTTCCAATACAGCCTTATGATTATAATTTATCAACAATGATAGTAAGCGTTTACAATATAAAAAGGAAGTGCTATATTATAGTTAGTTAATTTAATAAACAAACCAACTACAATATAGGAGGTCTCTTCATGACATATTTTAACGTGGATACAATTACTTACGAAGGCCCAAAATCAACAAATCCTTTCAGCTTTAAATATTATAATCCTGATGAAAAAATTGGCGACAAAACAATGAAAGAACACTTACGCTTTAGTGTCGCATATTGGCACACTTTTACTGCTGATCTCTCTGACCCATTCGGTACAGGTACAGCACAACGTGATTGGGATCACTTATCTGAAATGGATAAAGCTAAAGCACGTGTAGAAGCCATTTTTGAGTTTATGGATAAAACAGGCATTGAATATTTCTGTTTCCATGATGTCGATATTGCGCCTGAAGGTTCTACATTAGCAGAAACCAATCATAACTTAGATATCATTACAGATTTAATCCAAGAAAAAATGACTGTAACAGGAAAAAAACTCTTATGGAATACAGCAAACAACTTTACGCATGAACGCTTTGTACACGGAGCTGCTACTTCATCACATGCTGATGTGTTTGCTTATGCTGCCGCAAAAGTTAAAAAATCATTAGACATCGCTAAAAAGTTAAATGCCGAAAATTTTGTTTTCTGGGGCGGACGTGAAGGTTACGAAAGCTTATTAAATACTGATATGAAGTTAGAACTTGATAACTTAGCACGTTTCTTCAAAATGGCTAAAGCCTACGCAGATGAGATTGGATTTACTGGTCAATTTTTAATTGAACCTAAGCCTAAAGAGCCGACATCTCATCAATATGATACAGATGTCGCAACTGCACATGCATTCTTACAAAAATACGACTTAGAAGATATCTTTAAATTTAATATTGAAGCCAATCATGCAACATTAGCAGGTCATACGTTTCAACATGAATTGCGTTATGCAAGAGATAATGGGATGCTCGGTTCTGTAGATGCTAACCAAGGTCATCCATTACTCGGTTGGGATACAGATGAATTCCCTTCTGATATCTATGAAACAACACTTGCAATGTATGAGATTTTAAAAAATGGCGGGTTGACTCCGGGCGGTCTTAATTTCGATGCCAAACCACGCAGAACATCCTTTGAACAAAATGACTTGATCTTAACACATATTGTTGGTATGGATGCATTTGCCCTTGGTTTACGTGTCGCTCACAAAATGATTGAAGATCGCTTCTTCGAGGATATCGTTGACACAAAATATCAAACATTCTCAAACGGTATTGGTGAAAAAATCATCAATAACGCTATATCTTTTAAAGAACTAGAAGATTATGCATTAAACCTTACACAGATTGAAACACAATCAGATCATTTAGAAGTGATTAAGTCACGTATTAATCAGTATATCTTAAATATTAACAGTGAGGACTGATAGACATGACATACGTTATTGGTTTAGACATCGGTACGAGTGGTCTAAAAAGTCTTAAAGTAAATAAAAACGGAGACGTTGTAGATTGTTACAGCGTCTCTTATCATACGAAACATCCCCAATCTGGATATAGTGAAATGGATCCGAACATTTGGTACGAAGCAGCACTTGAAAGCCTAGACTATTTTATTCGTAACACAGATCAAGATGATATTGTTGGTATTAGTTTTTCGGGTCAAATGCACGGTCTTGTTATGATCGATATACACGGTGAAGTCATTCGTCCTGCTATTTTATGGAATGATACACGCACATCACAACAAGTGCAGTCTTTATTAGATACTGTTGGCTTAGATACATTTTTAAGAGAAACACAAAATACAGTTTTGGAAGGGTTTACATTGCCAAAATTAATGTGGGTTAAGCAGCACGAACCACAAAACTTTCAGGCTATTCATAAGATCATGCTTCCTAAAGATTATGTTGCTTACCGTCTTACAGGTCATATATATAGTGAGCCTTCCGATGCATCAGGTACATCCATGTTTAATGTTAAAGAGGGACAATGGGCAACCACACTATTAGCGCAACTGAATATTAATTCTGAGATATTGCCTGAAATCATTCCATCACATGGACAAAATGGTGTACTCTCTGATGCTGTTAAGACACAACTGTGTTTATCCCATGATATTGCTGTATACCAAGGTGGTGCTGATAATGCATGTGGCGCACTTGGTTCAGGAATTACAGATGATCGTGTCCAAATGGTAAGTATTGGCACTTCTGGTGTCGCACTATCCATTCAAAATGATACGTCTTTTAATAATGATGGACGTATTCATTATTTTAATCACTGCGTACCGAATCAAAATTATATTATGGGCGTCACATTATCTGCTGGTCACAGTTTAAGTTGGCTCAAACATTTAATGGATTCACATGAAGATTTCAATACATTTTTAAAAGATTTGTCTACAACTCAACCGGGTGCAAGTGGTCTATTATTTACACCTTATCTATTAGGAGAAAGAACGCCTTATAATGATACTACGATTCGAAGTAGCTTTATTGGATTAGATGCTACAACTACACACAATGATTTAAAACGTGCTGTGATTGAAGGAATTACCTTTTCAATCAACGAGAGCGTTCATATTATAAGAGAGAGTGGTAAATCAGTAAATAAGGTGATTTCTATTGGGGGTGGCGCTCAAAATCCTGTCTGGTTACAAATTCAAGCAGATGTCTTTAATGCAACAATTACAACATTGGCACAAGAGCAAGGTCCTGCTTATGGCGCAGCGATGTTAGCAGCAATGGGTGCGTCATGGTTTGAAGACTTCGAATCATTGACAAACCGTTGGATCCAATATAAAGAGACTGTAAAACCCAAAAAAGCACATCACCATATTTATCAAAAACTGTTCCCAATTTATCAATCAGTCTATAACCATACACAATCTATCACACAACAATTACTGTCATTCAAATAATCAAGGGGATGTATAGAATGAGAAACTATGATAATAAGAAATTCATTTTTACAATTGCTTTAATCGCAACATTAGGTGGTTTATTATTCGGGTATGATACTGCTGTCATTTCTGGTGCTGAACAATCTTTACAAAAATATATCACAGCCGACTATAATGACTTTATTCATGGACTCACTGTATCCAGTGCACTCATTGGCTGTGTATTTGGAGGTATACTTTCGTCATCGCTTTCAAGTCGCTTTGGACGAAAACGCACTTTACAAATTGCTGCAGTTTTATTTATTATCTCTGCACTCTTGTCAGGATTTCCGGAATTTTTATTTTTTACGCCCGGAGAACCTACCTTAATGTTACTCATCATGTTTAACATTTATCGAATTATCGGGGGTATCGGCGTAGGTCTTGCGTCAGCCATCTCTCCTGTCTACATTAGTGAAATCTCACCATCAAGCATTCGTGGTCGTCTCGTATCAGGTAACCAATTTGCAATTATTTTTGGTATGCTTGTCGTCTATTTTGTCAATTATGGTATTATTTTGGGCAAAACAACGCACTGGATTGAAACAATAGGTTGGCGTTATATGTTTGCAACAGAAGCTATACCTGCTGTGCTATTTTTCGTGTTGTTGTTTTTTGTACCTGAAACACCGCGCTATTTAACATTGATTAATAAAGAGAAAGAAGCATTGTCTGTACTTAATAAAATTTACACATCCGCATCACATGCAAAAAATGTATTTAATGACATCGTTTCAACTAAAAATAAAGAAACAGATATCAAAGCCCCTCTTTTTAGCTTTGGTAAAACTGTGATTTTAGTAGGTATATTCTTATCTATTTTCCAACAATTTATTGGCATTAATGTTGCACTCTACTATGCGCCCCGTATCTTTGAACAACTCGGAGCTGGGGGCAATGCTGCAATGATTCAAACTGTTGTTATGGGCTTAGTGAATGTCATCTTTACAGTGGTTGCCATTCTCTATGTTGATAAGTTTGGTCGTAAGCCTCTTTTAATTATTGGATCGACTGGTATGGCTATCGGCATGATTGGTATGAGCTTATTAACTGCAAATGGAACATTCGGTGTGATTACATTGCTATTCATGGTCATTTATACCGCTTCATTCATGATGAGTTGGGGACCTATTACGTGGGTACTGCTCTCTGAAATTTTCCCTAACCGTATTCGTAGTGGTGCCATGGCTATTGCTGTTGCCGCACAATGGCTCGCAAACTTTACCATCACTTCTACATACCCTTCTATGATGGCTTTTAGTGGAACATTTACTTATGGTTTTTATGCATTTATGTGTATTTTATCAGGTCTTTTCATCTGGAAATGCATCCCTGAAACAAAAGGCAAAACATTAGAAGAACTTGAAAATGTGTGGCAAAAATAAAAAGCATCAACCGGTAAAGTCTAAAGATTTACTTTACCGGTTGATACTTTTTATTATGGATTATAATTGCAATAGCGTTACGCTTTTCAAAATATATTGCCCAATGTAGCCGTTAACACTGCTTTGATGGAATGAAGTCTGTTTTCTGCTTGTGTAAACACAACAGACTGTTCGCTATGAAACATTTCTTCTGTTATCTCCATTGCAGTTAATCCATATTTATCAAATATATATTGTGCTGTTTCAGTTTCTAAATTATGAAATGCAGGTAAACAATGCATAATCATCACATTTGGGTTATTGGTCCACGCGATCATTTGTTTATTAACTTGATAGGGTCGCATTGCTTCAATACGTGTATGCCATTCCGACTCATCTGTTCCCATAGATAACCAAACATCTGTATAAATGACATCCGCCTGATACACTGCCTTTTGTACATCTTCTGTAATTAGAATATTTGCACCTGATTGCTGTGCATAATGCTGGGCTTGTTTTTGAACATGTAAATCCGGTTGACTAGACTGTGGTGCAGCAATATGGATATTTACACCTAAAATAGCACCTGTCATCAACAAATCATGTGCCACATTGTTCTGTGCGTCTCCCACATAGGTTAGCGTCTTGCCCTCTAACGTACCAGAATTCTCTTTCAACGTCATAAAGTCAGCAATCATCTGTGTCGGATGCCATTCATTTGTTAGACCATTCCACACAGGGACATCTGAAAATTGACTTAAAGCTTCTACGTGTGCCTGTTTATAACCTCGAAATCCAATACCATCATACATACTTCCTAACACACGTGCTGTATCTGCAATCGATTCTTTCACACCAAGATGTATGTCTTGTTTGCCATAAAAATCAACTTGTGCCCCTAGATCTTTCGCCGCCACACTAAATGCCGCACGTGTTCGGGTAGATGGTTTTTCAAAAATTAATGCAATATTTTTTCCTTTTAAATATGGATGTGGTACATGATAATACTTTTTACGTTTGAGTTCTAAAGACAAATCAATCAATGTCTCCAACTGTTCTTTGGTAAAATCCATACTTTTAAGAAAACTACTACCATTTAAATGCTTAATCTTATTTAATGCTGTTGTATACGCCCCATATGTATCACCCTTTGAATATTTATTTGTTATTAAGAATAATTATACATTTAACTGTTTATTTGTCAATAACATTTACAAAAAATAAATCGTGCATCACTTTCATAATCAACTCATGAGCACGAAGACTCACCGGCGTCTCATATAAAAGATGAACAGACTCAATTACATCTATCAAATATACGACAGATACAATGAAATGCAACAACAAAATCTTATCGAATAAAAAGAGAAACACGCCTGACACATGAGTTTTAAAATGCATTCTAAAAAGGAGCGGGAATCCCCGCTCCTTTTTTACATGGCTATTAAAATAAAGTTATGCTTCTGCTACTTTGACGACTTGTTTACCAAAGTTTTCGCCTGTAAACAATTTTCTAAATGCAGAAGGTAAATGATCAAAACCTTCATCTATTGTGACTTCTGATTTTATTTTACCTTGAGACACCCATTGTGCCAGCTGTTCACTCGCCTCTTTGAAATAATCAGCAAACTGTGCAACAACAAACCCTTGCATTAATGCTTGGCTTTTAACTAATGGACCTTGTATGCGTAATCCGATATCTTGTGCTTGATTATTATATATAGAGATTGCACCACATACAGGTATTCTTGCAAATTTATTTAAATGCTTAAATACCTCATCAGAAATGGCACCACCCACATTTTCAAAATAAACATCGATACCTTCTGGCACAGCTGCTGCTAGTTGTTGTGCAAAGTCATCTTGCTTATAATCAATCGCTGCATCAAAACCAAGTTCATCTATTAAATATGATGTTTTCTTTTCACCACCTGCAATACCGACGACTCTTGCACCTTTAATCTTAGCAATCTGTCCTACAACAGACCCTACGGCACCTGATGCAGCTGAAACGACAACAGTTTCTCCGGCTTTAGGTTTCCCAATTTGAAGTAATCCTGTATAAGCTGTCATACCCGGCATTCCTAATATACTTAAATATAAATACAGTGGGACGTCTTGAGATGGGACTACCGTTAATTGATCTCCACTTATCGTATTAACCTTCTTCCAAGGTAATATGCCTGTTACATAGTCCCCTTCTTCAAAACTTTCATGATTCGATTTTATTACTTTACCGACGATATGACCTTGTAATGGTGCATCAATTTCATAAGGTGCAACATAACTCTTGGTATCATTCATTCGACCTCTCATATAAGGGTCAACAGATACATATATTGATAAAACTTGAACCTCACCCTCTTTTGGCGCACTTACGTCAATAGATTCAAATCTAAATACATCATCTTGTGGTATACCTTGCGGACGCTTTGCAAGTACAATTTGTTCATTATTCATCATTTATTCCTCCAAATATTTCGCAGTTGCTTCGGACAGTGATAAGTCGCCATTAATAATTTGAAATTCATGCCCTTGTAGTGCTTGTTCACTTAATACCGATACAAGCACTTCAGCAACATCTTCTCTTGTAATATATGGATGTTGAACATCCTCAAATTGCTTACTGATGTTAAAATGTTGTGTTCCTTTATCATTAGTCAGCGCACCCGGATGAACAATCGTATATTTTAAGTTAGCATTTCTTAAATAATCATCTGCATAATGTTTTGCAATTGTATAAGGTTTTAAATCACCTGATGCATCAAACGCCTCTCTACGTGAATCATAGGTAGACACCATAACAAAATGTTGATGACCCACACGCTCACTCGCTTTGATTGCCTTTACAGCACCATCCAAGTCTACAATAATGGTCATATCTGCACCTGTTTGTCCACCAGAACCTACTGAAAAGAGAATTTGATCGTATCCTTTAAACTGTGCTTCCAACTCTTCAATCGACTGCTTTTCTACATCGATATATACAGCGTCAATACCCTCTGATTTCAATGCTTCAATTTGTTCCTCTTTTCTTACACCAGCAGTAAAATCACTATCTTGCTCTTTTAATTTGCGTACAAGATGTTGACCTACTCCACCATTTGCACCAATAATTAAAGACTTCATCATTATATCTCCTTTACACTTTATTGATTTGCTAATAATTTTAAAACACTTTTCGCAACCGCGTGTCCCGATTGTGGGTTTTGTCCTGTAATCACTCGCCCATCGGTCACTGCATATGCACTCCAGTCCGCTTCTTTTTTAAATTGTGCACCAATATTGATCAATTCATCTTCTAATAGATAAGGCATATATTGCGTTGTACCATTTGCATCTTCTTCACTATTTGTAAAACCTGTTACCTCTTTACCTCGAACAAGGTATTCTCCGTTCTCTTTAATATCAAGAAGCCCTGCAGCACCATGACATACAGAAGAAACCACTCCATTATTATTGTAGATGCTTAAAGCAATCTCATTTAATTGTTCATTACCTCTTAAATCCCAAATAACACCGTGTCCTCCTGCAAAGTAAATCACTTGATAGTCATCTGCATTAACATCTTTTGGCGCTAAAGTATTGCCAAATTTATTCATATAGTTAGGATTGTTATAATACGTCCAATCGTCATCGCTCATCATTTCAGGTTTGATACTTTCTGGATCTAACGGCACATATCCGCCTTTAGGACTCACTAAGTCCACTTCATAACCTGCATCATAGAAATCTTGAGCAAAATGCGTAACCTCTGAAAACCACGCACCTGTCGCTCTATTTAAATCATCGTATTTCGCAACATTCGTTACAACAATTAATGCTTTTTTCATTGTATTTCCTCCTTGTTCATGTTTATATAGTACAATAACAGTTAAACCTTAGTTTAAGTGAAAGGATATGCTCATATGGATCAATATTATATAGAATATGTCTCAAATTATTGCAATATATCCAAAAGTAAACTGCGCTATTATGAAAAGAAAAATATATTAAAAAATATTGAAAGAGATAGCAATAATAAACGTTTATACACTAAAGACGATATCGAAATGATCAAGTTCATTAAGTGCTTAAGTCATTTAAATATGCCATTGAAAGAAATCGAAAAAAATACAAATATGCTCTACCAAAATAAAACAGATGTCAAAACGATATTAGAAGCTCACCTTGCCTTTTTAAATGAACAAAAAAACCTTATTAATACACACATTCACTTGATTGAACAAGAATTAGCAAAAGCGATTACAAGATAGCGATACAAAGCCTTGTGGAGATCAGCGTTAATGACTATAAAAATGTATTTAAACAAGGATTAAATCTGCTTAAACTATATCAGTGTACCATTATTGCATGATACTATACTGCATATATTAAAATATAAAAAAACAAGTACACCTATTTAAACGTGTACTTGCTTTTGTTTGAAGCGTAAAATCTATTGATATCAAAAATACATTATTTTAAACCTAAGTACTCCTCTAAAGCTTCACCGGACTTATATACTTCTGTTGCCTTATCTTTCCCTAAATAGCGTAGATGCCAAGGCTCATATTGATATCCTGTAATATTTTCTTTGCCTTTAGGATACCTCACAATAAATCCATATTGATGTGCATGCTTTGCAATCCATTGTCCTTCTTTCGTTTTTCCAAAGCGAGCATATAAGTTTTCATCTGAATGCACACCACCTACATCAAATGCAAGACCTGTTTGATGTTCGGAATGACCTGGTCTTGCACTATACTGATCTGCTGCTTTTTTACCATCACGTTGCACATAACTCTTATACAGTTCGACTTGGGTAGGATAGCTTCTATATCCACTTATTTTATATAAGCTCATCCCCTCTTTTTGTGCATCATCAAACAATTGTTGTAATGCTTTTTGTGCTTTTGGATTTTCACCCGGATCATAAGATGCAGGTAAAGCTATTGTTTTGTTCACCATTAAAATACCGTCTATATAGGTCAGTCCCTCTTTAACGACCTTTTTATGTTTCTTTTGATGATTATCACTATTTTGATTTTCACTCGCATGTGCCGTCTTATTTTCACTTTGATGACCATTATGTTTGTCTTGCTGATGTGAACAAGCTGAAAGGAATAAAATACTCATCATTAATATTATAGAAAACTTTTTCATACCCCTACTTCTTCGCCCTTCCTTAGTATAAAAATTTTAATTGTACAGTGAGTGTAACATATGTATGAATGAATAATACACAGCTTATATAAAGTTTTATATAAAATATTTCGTAACAAACTACAAAGCGTCATGCGTCAATTCTGTCATATGTATTCCAATAAAAAAATAAAGCCCTCACTTATGATGCGGACATAACAATGCTTCCAAATCATATGAGGGACTTTATTTATCAATTTAGACTTATTCTGAAACAAAGACGTTATTATTTGGCGTCCTGTGTCAGTCCTTGTAAAAGGTGCATTCCATTTTATCTGTTAAATGATTAGTCTTCTACAACAAACTCAACAGATGCTTCGAATTTTACATCTTTACCTAACATCACGCCACCTGTTTCTAATGTTTGGTTAAATGTAATGTCATAGTTTTCACGGTTGATTTTGCCCGTTACGATAAAGCCAGTTACTTGTGAACCGTCTAATGGGTTTTTGCTTACACCATTGAATTCTACATCGAATGTTTCTTCACGTGTTACACCTTTGATTGTTAAGTCGCCAGTCACACTGTCTTCACTTACTTTTTTAGTTACGAATGTTATCGCATTGAATGCTTCAGTAGCGAAGAAATCACCTGATTTTAAATGATTGTCACGATCTTCATTGCCTGTATTAATAGATTTCGGATCAATAGTCACATCTGCTTGAAGTGAACTAAGGTCATTGATGTCTCCTTCAACATTTACTACAAAATCGTCGAAGCTGCCTTTCGTACGTGAAACCATTAAATGTTTAATTTGAAAGTTTAAATCACTGTGTGCTTTGTCAAAAGTAAATTGTGTCATGATAATTCCTCCAATTTTTAAGTATAAATTTTATATTAGAGTCAGTTTATCAACTTTATTTATAAATTGCAATGATTTAATTTGAAAATCGCAATATTTTTCAATGGTGTTATATTTGCATGGTTACCTCAAAAAGTTATAATAATAAAACCTTTGATACCACAACATGACCAGCACAGATTAAAAAGCTTATATCGTTTGCGTTAATAAGGTTTTATAAGCATTAAACGAACATCTTTTGTAGTAAGCCTTTTTTACGATTTTGCAATCCATTAATTTTTTGATCTTGCTTTTCAATTAAAACTTCAAATTTATCTAAGAATTTCACAATCTTGATTTGTTCTTCGATAATGGGAAAGTCAATAGTTAACTGCATCATTTCTCTTTTAGAAATATTAAATCTTGTAGAACCTTGTGATAGAACAGTAATTCTTTTTCTCATATCTTCACTTCTTAAATACCTTGCCAGATATATAGGCTCAATATCTTTATAATTTACTTTAAATCCAAAGCAAAAACTATTTAAATACATATTTTCACTTTTATATAACCAAATAGAACTCATACCTGCTTCATTTGGTGTCTCAGATGAAGTAGTAAATAATATGTCTTTATACTCTACTTTCGATTGTCGTTCATTATCTTTTACATCTACTTTTGTAGTCATCTCTAATTTTGCTATAGTATTTTTAAATACATTCATATAAGTTATAAATTTAGCATCACCGTGTCCAAAATCTTCTTTAGTTTTACCAGATAATCCTGTAAATGTGGTTCCCAAATTACCTAATTTCATTTTGGTCCACTCTGGATACTCATTCCCATTTTCATCTTTAAATCTTAACTCTTGAGAAAAAATCTTTTGCATATATCCTTTTTTCTTTTCTTCTAGTTTGGCTAACTTTTGTTCTTCTAATTCGATTTGTTGGTCCAGTTTGCTGAAAAATTCACCAATCTTTTGTTGTTCTGAGAAAGATTTCGGATATATAATCTGCATTTTATTAATTGCTGTACCAGAAGTTAAAGCTCTAGTTGTCATTGAACTTTTAGTAATCATTTCTTTTCTGAACGAGTGAGTGGAAAATACATATCTTTTAAATTTATTACTTATTAAATCAATTCCTTTTTTAGGACGTGCTCTTAATACGAAACCACTAAATACGGTATTTTTAGGATCATCCATGATAACAGAAGAATATCCTATTTCTTCTATAACTTCACTAGTTCGTGTGAAAAATACATCTCCTTTTTCAACGGAATAATTTTCCAGTTCTTTTTCTGTGACATCTACTTTTCCACTTAAATTATTTGTTATTATACCTCTATTATTAAAGACATCTTTAAAATTAACTATAGGTGTTCCATATCCAAAATATTTTTTTTCTTTATTTAAACCGTTTTTAAAATCAAATAAATTCTCTATTGTAGTAATTTTCCAAACCGAATCAAATTCTGGAAACCTCAACGTGGGTATATTTTTCGTTTGATTAGTCATGTGTTACCACTCCTAATTCTTTCAGGTAACCTTCTATTTCTTGTTCTACTTCTTTAATTTCTACTTCTATTGTTTTCAAATCTGCTTGTACTTGTTTTAAATCTACGGGTTCTTCTTCTTCAAATGTATCGACATATCTTGGAATGTTAAGGTTATAGTCATTTTCTGCGATTTCTTCTAAGCTTGCTGTATAACTATATTTATCTATGACTTCTCTATTTGAATAAGTATTGATGATTTTTTCAACTTGTTCGTCAGTTAAGTTATTTTGATTTTTTCCTTTTTCAAATTCATTTGATGCATCTATAAACAATACGTCTTGATCTAATTTACGGCATTTTTTAAATACTAGAATACATGTTGGGATACTTGTTCCATAGAAGATGTTGGCTGGCAAACCAATTACTGCGTCTAAATAGTTCTTTTCTTTGATTAAGTACTTACGTATAACACCTTCTGCTGCACCACGGAATAAGACACCATGCGGTAAGACTACCGCCATTGTTCCTTCATCATCTAAATAGTGCACCATATGTTGGATAAAAGCGAAGTCTGCTTTTGATTTAGGTGCGAGTTTACCATAATTACTAAATCTTTCGTCATCATTAAATTTACTGTCAGCACTCCATTTGGCACTGTATGGGGGATTGGCTACTACTGCATCAAATTTTTCTTCTAAAAACGCAGGCGCTTCTAATGTATCACCATTATGAATATCAAAGTTTTCATAACGTACGTCGTGTAGTAACATGTTCATTCTAGCTAAGTTATATGTTGTGTTGTTTCTTTCTTGACCATAGTAACGATATACGGTTGTTTCTTTACCTACACGTAAGAGTAATGAACCTGAGCCACATGTTGGATCATATACGTTTCTCAGTTTATCTTTACCTAATGTCACAATTTTAGATAAGATTTTGGATACTTGTTGAGGTGTATAGAATTCTCCTGCTTTCTTCCCAGCGTTCGCAGCAAATCGTCCAATTAAGAATTCGTATGCATCGCCTAACATATCTATTTCCATATCGCTATGTAGAAACGGTAAATCTTCTAAATTCACCATTACTTTACTCAATAAAGCAGATCGCTCTTTAACTGTATTACCTAATCTTGTAGAACTTAAATCCATATCACTGAATAGTCCAATAAAGTCGTCTTCACTGTCTTCTCCCAGTGTAGAGGTTTCTACTTTTCTAATTGCCTGTGCTAAATGTTCAATATCAAATCTTTGGTTTTCAATTTCTTTCACCATATTACTAAAAAGATCTTTAGGCTCTATGTAATAACCCACATTGTCTAAAAGTTCTTCCTTTAAATCTTCGTGGTATTCTTCCTTTTCCCATGCTTCTTCATAAGTTATATTTTCACCAGATAGTGCTTCAGCTACTTCTGATTCTGCTTTTTCTGATAGAAAGCGATAGAAGATTAACCCTAATATATAATTACGGAATTCACTCGCATCCATATTACCTCTTAAATCATTTGCGATAGACCATAAACGTTTGTGTAACTCTGCTTGTTGTTGGCGTTGCTTTTCTGTAATTGACATTTTTATTTCCTCCTTTGATTGGTACATTTTAGTTTTAAATGACTTATTTGAGTTTGTAAAAGCATATCAAAACCTCTGCAATATACAATTACAAAGGTTTTGAATAATATCTACATACTATATTTTGATGTCATTTCTTCAATAACTGATATAATTGCTTTTTTAGTTTGTCGTTTTTCTCTAAGTTTCTTGTCTCCAACAATATCTTTTAGTTTATCTTGATTAATAATGCCACTAAATTCAAACTCTCCAGTAATTGCTTTTAGCATATGTTCATCAATTGATTGTTGCTGCGCAAATGTTTTAAACTCTTCTTCTCTTTTTGCATTTTCAAACGTGAGGTAAACTTCATCTATATCGTCATCTTCAGATAACTTAGGCACTACCTCATCTATAAATTGAAGTATTAAATCTCGTTTAAGTCGAAGCCTTGAATCATCTGCGTTGTCTAACATACGTCTAATTTGTTCACAATTGCGTTGTTGCTCTTCTTTGTCTTTTAAATCCACTTTACGTACAAGTTCCATGACATACGAAATATTGATCAAATCATTACGCAGAATTTCTATTTCAAAGTCTATATCGTTTAAAATCGTTACTTTTTCAGTTTCACGATGTTTTTGCTTCACTTCATCATATATCGCAAAGTATTTACTCTTATAGTCTTCAAATTCTTGTTCATCCATCCCTATATCTTCATTAGTAAAGTTAAATTCTTCAAAAGCTTTCAATCTCAATACTAATTTAGCAACTAGACGAAACGCTTCTACGAATGATTTTTTATTATTTTCGTCAAAAACATTATCCATATCCTCTGGATTTTGAGCAATTGCTTTCAATTCAGATAATGCTTCTACAAACTCAGATAAATAGGATTCATAACTTCTCATTAATATACGGTCTGTATCCTCTGTTTGAGAGAAAAGCTTTAGTGCCTCATCTGTTTGGCGCTTCAAATTACGGTAATTAACAATTTTTCCAAATGGTTTTGTTTCTTTTTCTACGCGATTCGTTCTTGAATAAGCTTGAATTAAGTCATGATGTTTTAAGTTTCTATCTACATATAAAGTGTTTAGCACTTTGCTGTCAAATCCAGTTAAGAACATATTAACGACGATTAAAACATCAATCTTATTATCTTTAACACCTTTTTTAACATTCTTTGAGATATGATTGAAATACTCTTGGAATGTATCTGTAGAAAAGTTAGTTCCGAAAGTTGTATTATAATCTGCCATTATTTCGTCTAACGTATCTCTAGAATGTTTTTCATTTACATCACCTTCTATACTTTCTTCGTTGGGTGAATATGAATACACGCCTGCAACGTTAAGCGGTTTATCACAGTCTTTATTCATTTCTTTAAAGACATTATAAAATTTAATAAGTGCTGGAATGCTTTGAACAGTTAAGATCGCTGAATACTGTCTATTTCTTGTATATTTATCATGATTGTCAATAATATGCCTTGCAATAAGCCTAACTCGATCATCTGCAAGCCATACTTCATCTTTATCGATACCTTCAACCAATTCTTCTGAACCTAGATCAATATTTTCTGCTTTTATTGTATTAATATAGTCCACTGAAAATCCCAATACATTACCATCATGAATGGCATTTTTAATGAGATAAGTGTGTAAGCATCTACCAAAGATATCTGCCGTACTTCTACCATCTTGGCTTTTGTTTTCTTCAAAACGAGGTGTTCCTGTAAAACCAAAGTACTGTGCGTTTTTGAAATGTTGGCGAACAAGACGATGCATATCACCAAACTGACTCCGATGACACTCATCAATAATAAACGCGACTTTTTGAGTCTTATATTGTTCTAATTCTTCATCGCCACTTTGAACAGCTTTTGACATTTTTTGTATGGTTGTCACTATAAGTGGTAGACTTCTATCATTTAGTTGCCTAACAAGTTGTGAAGTATTGTTGGTCTTATCTACTGCACCTTTAGCAAATTTATTAAACTCTTCTTCTGTTTGACTGTCTAAATCCTTACGATCCACTAAGAATATCACTTTTTGAATATCGTCTTGTTCTGATAATATTTGACTTGCCTTAAAAGAAGTTAATGTTTTACCACTTCCGGTCGTATGCCAAATATAACCATTATTATTTGTCTCGGTCGCCTGACGTACCAATGCTTCAACAGCATATACTTGATAAGGACGCATAGCCATCAGAATGCGATCTGTCTCATTTATTATCATATAGCGTGAAATCATTTTAGCCAATTGGCATGGTCTTAAAAATGTATTAGTAAAGTCACTCAAATTATTTATACGATTGTTATCTTTATCACTCCAATAAAACATATGACTTTTTAATATGTTACCATCATTATTAGAGAAATAACGTGTTTCTATGCCATTACTTATAACGAATAATTGTATGTATCGAAAGAGTCCTGTGTAATTTTGCTTTCGATAACGCATAACTTGGTTAAATGCCTCATTGATATCTACACCTCGGCGTTTAAGTTCAATTTGAGCTAATGGCAATCCATTGACTAAAATTGTGACATCGTATCTTGCTTGATACTTATCATTCACTGAGACTTGATTTGTAATCTGGAATTTGTTTTTACACCAATTTTTTGTATCTAAAAATGATATATATTCCTCCGTTTCGTCATCACGCTTTAAAGGTAATTTATCGCGTAAAATACGTGCACTTTCAAAAATACTTTTCCCATTAATCATTGTTAATAGGCGTTGAAATTCTTTATCCGTTAATGGCTGATCTTTAAATTTATCAGCATGACGTTCATTAAGAATCGCACGAAAATTATCTAATAATTGTTGTTCATTTCTAATCGTTACAGTTTCGTAACCATTTGATTTTAACTGTTTCATCATTTCAGCTTCTAGCTCTAACTCTCTCTGATATGCCATAATATCCCTACCTTTGTCTCTATTACATTTAATTATAATATAACATTGTATTTATGTGACGTGCGCGTTATAAATCATTATTTTTCGAATATCAAAAATGCTCACTTATGATATGCTTCCCCTTGTCAGTTATTTTACTAAAAAAATGAGCCCATTACCTAAGCTCATTCTAAATAATTATATTAATAGCTGCCAATTTCTTCTTTATCGATAAAATTAAGAATAGTAGGGATACCTTGTGTTGGTTTAATTTTTTCACAGTTTTCAAATACTTCATCTTGTGAACTTCCAAATAAAAAGTCAAATTGAGCTAGATAGTTTTTACTACGAAATTTATTTATTAAAATATTAATTTTGTATTGATCAAACATTGACCATTCACTATACAACAAAACTCCATGCCATGTTTCATAAATGCTATTAACATTTTCTTTCATAAGACTTGCTGTATATAAAATTACATCTGCATCTTGAACCTTTTTTAAATCCTTCCCTTCAAAGTATATTTCGGCTAACATTTTTTTGACATTAGTATTAGATGAATATTTCCTTGTCAATGCCTGGGGATATAAACTTAATATATAATAATTTGCTTCTCTTCTACTAAAGTAAAATTTAGCATTCAATAAATCTTTCAAAAATTCATTTGCTCCTGATGATAAAGCTTCACTTACTAGTATAAGAAATGAAAAATAATTAAAAATCCTGGTCATTGGGTTTTCAAATTCTTCTTCCGTAAGCTTTAAGCACCTATTATAATGCTCTATGATTAATTCCCTAAAATAAAAGTTACCATTGTTTAGCGCATACGTAATAAGTTCTTTCCAAGTATCAAAAACCTCTTTTAAAGTCATTAAATCTTCTTTATTATATTCCTCTACGCTATTTTCTATATTTTCTAAAGTTTTATAAATAATATCTAAAGCTTCTTCAAAATTTCTCATTTCATTATAATTTTTAGATAAAGTTAATTTTTTTATCGCTTTTTTTAGGTCATTTTGATCTTGATTATAGTCGGGCACTTTACCAATTTTTGGTTTCTCAAACAATGGTTTATTATGTACTTTTCTTGCAATTTCTTCTGTTTTCTCTATATCTAATTCAATATCTGTCATATCAATAGCAAATCTAGTGTTACAAAAAATTGGCAATGCTGGTTTGCCATTACTTAAAATATCTAAAAAAACAGGTATAAACTTACTATCTCTTTGCTTATCATAAATTTGCGAGCTAATTATTGTACTCTCTTTACCGACTCCTCCTTCTCTATCATTTGCTCTATTACAGTACTGAAGATCGCTCAATATTATAACAAAATCAATAGTCTCATCATTGACCATAGACTCCATAAAGTGATTCAAATCATCACCTTCAGTACAATGCCAAACATCTAAAATAACATCAATTCCATGATCAACTCTCAAACTTTCTGCTATTCTCACAACTCTATTCAAATGATCTCTATTTGTTCTAGAATAAGAAATAAAAGCTTTTTTTGTCATATTGTCCCTCTCCTTGTTCAAAAACAACTAATATATTATCTTCCATTTTTATACAAAGCGTATTGATATATCTTTTCCAACGCATACTTAATGTTCTCTCTACTTTCATATGCATACGAGAGGCGTATCGTATTTTCTTCACTACCATAAATAAAGCCGGGGTTTATTAATTTTTTTTCTTTATCAATTAGTACTGAAAAGAGCTTCTTAACATTTATATTTTCATTGAAGTTTAGCCATATGAAAAAACCACCTTCAGGTATTTCCCACTCAGCAATTTCTGAAAATCCTTCATCTAAAATCCTTAACATATAATCCCGTTTTTCTTTTAATACATTTCTAAGTTTAGCCACATGTTTATCGTAGTCTCCACTTTTCAATAATTCATAAACCACCATTTGAGAAAGTATACTTGAACCATAGTCAATTTGCATTCTTATGTCAGCTAATTGCTCAATCACTTTTTCAGACGCAATAGCCCAACCAATTCTAATAGCAAGGGCAATTGATTTCGAAAAGCTACTTATATGTATGACATTATTATTTGTATCTAACGACTTAATTGATCTTGTCTGTTGTTCATAAAACCATATATCCCTATAAATATCATCTTCTATAATTAGCATATTATGAACACGACTATAGTTAACCATGTCCACTCTAATTTTTTTCTGATATGGATTGACCAGTAGGATTATTGAATGATGGCTCTATATACAGGGCTTTTTCTTTGTTACTAGATTGCTTATTAATAATATTTTGAAAATCGCTTAATTCATTATATGAAATTTTCACTTTTTTCATATTTAAGTAGTCAAATACACGTGTAGAATCTATGTAAGATAGAGTATTAGAAAATATAACAGTATTTTGACTTAAAAATCCGGTGACTAAAAGTTGAATAGTGTGCAGCGCTCCAGAAGTTACTAATACATTTTCTTTAGTAATGCTAATTCCCTCTTTTCTTAACCGCTCTGCTATTAATTCCCTCAACTTCAAGCAGCCATACCCATTATTATATCCAAACGATAACTCTCCAATATAATTTGAGACATTAGTCATTGCATTTTTTAATTCTAGATGTGGCATTAAGTCTTTACCTAGCTCTCCTTTACTTATATGTATATAGGTTGAATCTGTTTCTATTTTGTTAATAAGTTGTACAGTATACTGATTTCTCATTCTAAATGACCAATCCGTCATCTCAGACCATTTATTTAAAATGTAATCCTCATTTACAATAATCATTTACGTATGTTCCGCTTCCTTTTTTTGTATAGATAAAACCTTCTGATTCTAATAATTCTATACTTTTAATAATAGTAACTCTATTGACATTAAATTGGTTAGCTAATTTTCTATGAGAAGGAATTCTCATACCATAAAACCAATCTCCATCTATCACTTTATCTCTTATGTATGAAGCAATTTCTTTATATTTAATAAAAATCATCCT
The DNA here is from genome assembly GCF_013463155.1 of Staphylococcus sp. 17KM0847. NCBI lineage: Bacteria > Bacillati > Bacillota > Bacilli > Caryophanales > Staphylococcaceae > Staphylococcus > Staphylococcus xeri. Next base: position 37,325 of record NZ_CP040781.1, on the reverse strand, counting down.
TTTAAAAATTGGTTAGATGAATTATCTGACAATTGGTTGTACTCATTATAAATCATATTACTTAATATGAAAATATAATATTAAAGGAGATGTTTTATAGTGAGTAGAATTAGAAAACTTTAATTATTTACCGGAAGATGATTATGCACCAAACTTGAATAGATATAGAAGATACTCAAGAGCAATTATTTTACCTGAAACAGAAGATATTTATTGGCTACCAACAATAAATAAAATTGATGCAGAATATTCAGCGTACTTTCAAGGTAAATTTAATCCAGAACACCCTGGAACATATAGAGAATTTCATTCATTAGAAAAAAATATAAGAAATAACAAATTATAAAGAAACATTTTGGAATGAAGAAGACAAGATTTTACCTATCCATGTGGGTGTCCATTTTGTGAAACTTTATATCGAAAAAGATGGCGATAAAGCAATTTCATCACCTGATTACTTACATCAAGATGGTGAAACTTTTACATTTGCACATTTAATTGAAAGAACAAATGTAACTGGAGGAACAAATGCTATAGCAGTTCCAGAGGCAGCTGGTAATAAGCCGGAAGAAGTCGACAATAATGATTTAATAGAAGTATTTGAAATCACACAACCTTTAGAATCTTATGGTGTTTATGATCCCGATGTAAGTCATTACGTAAGTCCAGTTGAAAAAGGAAATGGTAATAATATTGGTGTACGTTCAGTGATTCTGATTGGCTACCAACAAACAGTTGTAGCAGATGTTGATGAATAATCATAAATATAGTAAATCAATTTACTTTGCATTTGGAATTACTATTTTCCTTTGGGCTTCAGCTTTTCCAGTAATTAAAATAGCACTAAATGATTTTAAAGCAGGACATTTATCTGCTTTAAGATTAATCATAGCTGCGATACTATTATACATAATAGGAATTTTAAAAAAATACCACTTCCTCAAATAAAAGACATACCTTTTATTTTATTATTAGGTTTTTGCGGTTTTACAGTTTATCACACTGCATTAAGTATTGGAGAGTACTATGTAAGTGCTGGTGTAGCAAGTTTGATTGTTTCAACAACACCCACTTTTTGACATTACTAGCCACTTATTTTTTAAAAGAAAGATTTTCAAAATTAGCTTGGCTTGGTTCACTTGTTGCATTTTTAGGTGTGGCCTTAATCTCACTAGGTAATGGAGATAAACTTAATGTCTTTATAATAGGTATTGCATTAGTCCTATTAGCTTCATTTGGCGAAAGTGTGTATTTTGCATTTCAAAAAATATTTAGAGAAGTATGGTTTTATTCCATTAACGATCTATACAATTATTGCAGGCTCATTATTTATGTTTATATTTTTACCGGGAAGTTTTAATGAATTACAGACGGCAAATATGACATCAATATTATCTGTCATTTATTTAGGTGCATTTCCAACTGTTATACCTTACATTGTCTTAGCAGTGAATGTTTCACCACAACATTCACAGGCAATAGCATCATAGGTTAAAACAGCACTATAAAATAGCGTTTTTATACACTTATAGTATATTTCTTTAGGTGCTTTATTTGTAAAATATATATTATTCACTTTTAAACAGAGACAATTTGTTTTATTATAAAAATATGGCACAGGTATCTCTCCTTTAATTATGATTTAGTCACTTATAATTATAAAGATATTTGTGCTTTTTTATATTCAAACATAAAAAATAACGATTGATGATTTTACTCACCAACCGTTAAAAGCATACAGCCGAAATTTAATTGTATCCAGTAATTACTATATTAATAAATTCGTCAGAATTTAATTCTCCATCACTAGTTTCAGAATCAACACTTCTACTTTTAGATTTAGGTCCCCAAACCCAGTTAGCTGCAGCGGCGACATTAGCTGCAGTAGCTACTGCAACATGTGTAGCAGCTGCTACTGTAGTGAATGCAGCACCTACATATACGACAGGACCAATAGCTAAGGTTCCACCTCTAACAGATACTTTGTCATCATCACTCTTGTTATATTTTTCATCTACTTTTTTTAAGGCATTTTCAAGAAGTGGATTTACATTTTCTAAGTGATTTTTAAACGCAACATGGTCTTTAGAATATATAGTATTTTTTAATTTATCAAAATATTGATTATCTTGTTTTTTAATTTCTTCTACAACCATATCGGCACGTTCATTTACTTCATCATTATCAATCTCTTGAACAATCTCTTCTGGCCAAATCTCAGGAATCTCTTTTTGAGCTCCTCCTACACCAAACATAATTCCTTTAAATAGTTCTTCCCCAGTATATTCCTTCGTTTTAGCAGTTGCATTAGGTTCCAAGTTCCCCAATACAGTAGTTGCTAATAAAATTAAAGATATAAAAATTAAACTAATTCTTTTTGAGATTTTCATTTTTTCCTCCTAAAATATTTAATTTTTCATTAATGGGGACTAAATATAAAACCAAGGCCCCTGCCATAGCTATAGAAAAACTAAATAGGCCTAACATTAATGCGAATATTTCATGCATAAATATACCTACAATAAAATAGTTTTTCCAATGATTTTTAGGGGCAAATAAAGCTCCAAATAAAACTAATTGTACAATTAATGTTCCCCAGGTTGGTATAACTACTAGCCATGAATTCAGAATAGGATTAACCAAGGTCAAAAAGAAGTTATTCAATCCAAATAAAGGATCTTGTAAATAATAATAAACAGCTGTACCATTAATCCATTCTTCTCTCGTAACTTTTGCTAGAAAGGAATGTAAATATATAATTGCAACTTGAAGTCTAATCATATAATAAGGGACTATAGCTACTATTCTTGAAAAATCATTTTTAAAATTAATGCTACTCCAGTGCCATTTTCTACTATCAACTAATGTTATAGGAATCATTAAAAAAGTTAGGGCTACGGCTACTTGATCGCCACCATCAAGTGTTGCTGCTGCTGTGTAGAAGCTATACGAAATATACCAATGAATAATCCCTGTAAATCTAGGTCTCCACCCAATAATAATTAATAATAGCAATATTAAAAAGAACCATTTAACTATTGATAAATAAAAATAATTAGCAGGCACTAAATTAAATAAACTAAATAATCCGTTACCAGAAGGATATTGATCAATACCTGACATGGGTAAAAATAAATTGTGGACTGGATTGAATAATAATGTAAGTAATGTACTTAAAGCTATTAGACTTCTTGCTAACCCATAAACATTAGTAAGACAGTTAAAATTCATGATACTTTCTTCAATTTTTTTCATATACTTTTAACCTCATAACTTTTGAAGGCATAGAACCTTTATAATCATTTGCCCATGCCCAAGGTGTAGGTTCTTCTTTAATTATGCCTACGTCACCTAAAATTGTAGGTTCTTTTATGTCATTTTCAACATTTATAGGTTTCATTTTAGTTAAACATTGTTTGGGGGAATTTTTGCATTTTTTCATATTGGCTGGATTAGCCTTTTCATATAAACGACCTAGCTCAATACCTTGAGATCTACCCTTTTTTTTAAAACCATAAAAATTACCTAATGTCATATTAGGCCATTCACCAACATAATCCCCTGTTTTTAAGTCAATAGCATAAAATTTTTCATCTTTTGGATTTTTACTAAAGAATCCCCAGCCTTGAGTGAATACTTTTGAAATTGTAGTTTCAAGTGAATTGGGGATTTTAATAGGCGTTTTAGAGTAAGAAAATGAAAAAGATATGATAAATAATGATATAAATAGCAGAAAGTAAATAATGAAAAAAATTTTAAATGAACTTTTCAATTTAACAATCCTTCCTTAACTTGGTACACACCTCTACAGCAATTAAGCCAGCTATTATAATTAGTGGCAATGAGAGTAAAACTAATTTATTAAAAAATATATTTGTCTTGTCTATTAATATTAATACATAAAAGTTACTAATATATAAAAAGTATAGACCTATAGAATACTGTAAAAATAAATTAGTTTGATTTTTAAACCTATTTTGTTTTCTATATAAATATAAGAGCAAAAAACTAAGTAAACTTAAAAAAATAGGTAAAAAAAGAATGTACTTTGTAGTATACACACTATCATTGCTTAAATGCATTGGGATACTATTGGGTGTAATATTCCAATTTTTAATAATTAAAAACAAACTAATTATTAAAATTACGAAGTAAAGAAATAAAAGTATCAGTTCTTTATAATTTCTAATATGTAAACCTCCTTTCTAAAGTTAAAATAACACAATATATATTGTTAGAAAAGGCTTACATAGAAAATAATAGTTTCTTAATTTTAAAGTATCAAGCAATTTATTAGCATCTTGTTTCTGAATTTGTATTATAAAATTACAGTGAGTTTGGTGCTTTTATATATACAAGTTGGTCTTGTTTCAGGTATTAGCATTTGATTGATTCTCATTATTAAATGTTTCGGTAGTACTTTGCGAATTACTATCTTCATTTTCTTTTTGTTGAGCCTGTAATTTATTTTTTTCTAATTCTACTTCTTGATACTTGTTGTATTCGAAGACTGCCACCGTTGCTAAAATACCTAAGATAGCAATTATTGTTATTGTGCTTAATAATTTTTTCATAATCTATTCATCCTTAAATTTAATAATTGCCACCTTGACCATTAAACTTGACCTCTTAAATATTCTTTATAAGCTGGATCTTTAGATAATTCATCTACAGCATCAGCATCTTCGCTTGACATGCCTTCTTTATATGCCTCTAAAAATTCATCATCAGACATGTTTTTAGCATCTTCAGCTATATATTTAGGTTGGTTGCCTTCGGTATTCTCATCATTAGTATCAATGCCCTTGGAAGCTACTTGGAATTTACCGTCTTTTTCTAGTTTCTCTAGTTCAGGTGTCGTTTCATCTCTAGTAATAACGCCATCACCATTTGTATCGTTTTTCATAATGTTATTCGGATCCTCTGAATTGTCTATATTTTGTTCATTTGCTGATGATATTTGTTCCTGATTTGGATTTTTTTGATTTGTATTAGCTTGATTACTTTTATTCTTTTTTATTCGTGTTGTTTTGCTTTTTGTCAGTTAATTTAGTCTCTTCTTTTACTATAACTTCGGAAATGTAATTCCTTCTTATTCGGACATGTGTAGTAGTCATCTTTCTCATTGTATAATTATGTTCACTACCATAGCCTGCATCTGCCACAATATACTCCGGAATGTCACCATATAATTCTTCAATTGATTTTAAGAACGGTTCAAGTGTCCGTGTATCGCCAGGGTTACTATAAACGCCATATGCCAAAACGAATTGATTATTTGTCGGTATCTGCAGGTTATAGCCGGGTTTCAATTGCCCATTTCTCATATGATCCTCTTTCATTCTCATAAATGTCGCATCATGGTCTGTCTTAGAGTAGCTTTTTCTGTCACCATAAATTTCCATTTGTTTCTCGTATTTGATTTTGCGTTCTTTAAAATCTTTGAATGCTTTTTTATGTTTTCTCACTTCGCTTCTTTGTTTTCTAAGTGTTTTTCTTGTTTCAACATCTTGGGATGTTTCAATTTCAGAAGTGAGTGCGTCATTTTTGTCATCTAAATACATCTCTATACGATTTAATTCTTCTTGAGTTAAGTCATCTGAAGACCCTCGTTTAATTTCAGGAATAATTTCTTCTGTGATTAACTGTTCATACATAGCGGTTGATTTTTTAACAACAGATTCACTAAAACGTTTTGTATTAGCGAGTCATTGAAACGTATACTTATTCGCATTAGCTTCTATCTTTGTACTATCTATATAAATGGCGTCTTCTGTGATGAGCTTATCTTCTAATAGTTGTGCTCTTAAACCAACATAAAGAACATGTAAGAACGCCATCATATGTGGGTTCACTTTAAAACGATTGATTGTTCTGTATGAAGGTGTTTGACCTTGTGCAAGCCACATCATTCGACAACTATCTTTAAGTAGAAATTCAATTCTTCTTCCCGAGAAAACAGAGTGGGCATAGCTATACAAAAGTATTTTTAACATCATTTTAAGGTGGTAGGACGAAGGTCCTCTATGATTGTAATATTGATTGAAAGTTTCTTGAGGAATAGATTCAACGAGTTTATTGATAATAGATGCGATATCATTTTTTGGGGAAAGAAATTTCAGTTTTGATTGGTAGTGTGAGATGATATATGTTATACCTTTTTACATATAAAGTGCTTCTTTTTTGTTTTTGTCGTTATTAACAATTATAAAGGAAGTGCTTTATTTTTTAATAATATCTATGAAGAAGGCCTAATTAAATGTCAAAAAACATTTAATTAGGCCTTCTTCGTAAAAAGAGCCGAGAATTATGTCCCAGCCCCATTTTTAATGTTATTCTCTCTTGATTAAAAAATTCTATATATGAATTAATCGCTTTTATTGCTGTAACCTTGTCTTTAAAAATAAATTGTTCAAAATATATTTTTTAGTTTTATTTATGATATGCTTCCCCACGCATAATCTTAAACGCTCGGTACACTTGCTCCAACAATATAACGCGCATCATTTGGTGTGGAAATGTCATCCGACTAAAAGATAATGCATAGTCACTACGTTGCAAGACGTCTTGATGCAACCCATTAGATCCTCCTATAACAAATGTGAAATCACTTGTCCCTCTTGTCATACGTTGTTGTATTTCTTGTGCTAAACTTTCTGAACTTAACATCTTGCCTTGGATTTCTAATGTAATTACTGTAGATTGGGGTTTAATTTTTGAGAGAATCCGCTGTCCTTCTTTTTGTTTCACTTGTTCAATTTCTTTATCACTCATAGTCTCTGGTGCTTTTTCATCAGCCACTTCAATCATATCTATTTTGCTGTATGCACCTAAACGTTTTTCGTATTCTGCTATGGCTTGTTTCCAATATTTTTCTTTCAATTTTCCAACTGCAATAATTGTAATTTTCATATAAACTCCTTTAAAGTTATCCACAAAATATCAACTTATACACAGTTATATCCTCAATTATGGATGATATTCATTATAAAATACGAATCAACACTCGTATTTTGTGGATAAATCTGTTGATATGTGGATAGTTTTGTTGGTAACATCTTTATTAACATGTGTATAAATCATTTTATCCTCATTTTTTGATCAACTTTGGGGATAACTTATTTATAATAAAAAGCCATATATGCTTACACTTCGTTTCGTGTGCTTATATATGACTTTCTATCCATGATTTACACTGTATATATAGGGGTTGCTTGTGCTTTATCTGTATCACATAACTTTACTTCATTGACTGGATCAATATCATGTTCCTGTAAGATTTGTCCTACACTCATTCGGGCTAGGTCTTTCATATTATTGTCTTGTGACAAATGTGATAAATAAATACGCTTCGTTTGACCTGTAATCACGTCTCGCATGGCATGCGCAGCGTCTTCATTAGAAACATGACCCATATCACTCAAAATGCGCTGTTTCGTTTTCCAAGGGTAGCGACACATCCGTAACATATCCACATCGTGATTGCTTTCAAAGACAAAAGCATCACTTCCTCGAATCATGCCTTTCATGCGATCTGATACATAGCCCGTGTCGGTAATTAATGTCAATTTTTTATAATCATTATGAAAAATATAAAATTGTGGATCTATGGCATCATGAGACACGTTAAATGATTCGATATCAAAACCTGCAATTGATTTTGTTTCATATGGATTAAAGATAAATTTTTGTTCTGATGGTATTTTACTGTCCTTTTTATCGATACACGACCATGTTTTCTCATTAGCGTAAATGGGCAAGCCATATTTACGTGCAATAACACCCAATCCTTTAATGTGATCACTGTGTTCATGCGTCACAAGAATACCGTTCACATTTTCAATTTTTCGATCGATTTGTTCAAATAAACCTTCCATCTTTTTACCAGTTAATCCAACGTCTACCAATAAACTGCCTTTTTCATTTTCTATATATGTTGCGTTACCTGTACTGCCACTTGCGAGTACACTCATTCGTATCAAGTGACCACCCTTTCTATTGTTCAATGATTTGTGGATTGGTAGATACTGCTTCTACATAATACGTTTTAGACTGCTTTCCGTCTTTCACTCGCACTTCCCAGTTTGCTTGAAGGACTTGTACATTCGTTTCCTTAACTACAGTATAATACCCTAATCTCAGATGTGTAACTTCTTGTCCTGACTTCAAATATTGATTATAATACAATGCTTCTAAAGCGTCATGTGCACTGATCACTTTATGAAAATGATTATTCGCACCTTTAGACGGTCGTATGTCTTGCATAGCTGACTGATTATAACTTTCCACCTTGTCATCTTTTGATATAAACGTTAAAGTTGCACGCTGGTTATTCATAATCGGAAAGCCTTCAAACGTTTGTTCATATCGTATTTCATCACCCTGTGTATCATAATATTGATATTCATTTCCTTTATAAACATTATGATTAATATAGGGCTTAAGGTGTGAAATAGGATCTCGTTTGACATCAACGGTCTCATCCATTTCCCGTGTTAACGTATAACCGTCACTACTTACACTTATATCATTTTGCTTTTCTAACTCCGACTCAAAATCTTTTGATCGTGCCGTAATCAGTCGCATCTTGACTTTACTTACATCAGGTATATTTTTAGGCGTCCTTATATTCTCTTGTTGAAAATCGACACTGTCGTCATTAACTGTTTGATTGATTTGAGATTTATTATATTTTTCTATATATACAAGTACGAGACAAATATTAATCAGTAAGAATACACTAATGAAAAGTGTTTTTGCACGTTTCCAATTCACTGCTCAATCAACTCCCCATCATCATATTCATACCATTCACCCGCATACTTGATATACCACCTTGGCTCAAATCGACTATTTTCTTGAATTTCCAACTGTTCATCTGGTCCTTTATGTGAAATCATCTTATAGCCTACAATCATCTGTTCAATCTTGCCAAAATCAAGCGTGTTGTTACTTGCTAACTCAGATCGGACACTTTCAACAGCTGGAAGTGATTTAGATTTTTCACTATTACTTATCGTTGCATTGGTTTTTAATAAACCACGACTATATTCAAAAATACCACGCTCTCCCCATATAACATGAATTTGATTAAGCTGGTTGGGGTAGAATATTGGGCGTCCATTAAAGAACATTTGGTAGGTGATTTCCCCTTGATGGCTATTCGTATTAAATAATCGAAAGTCATCCGTAAATCCACCGTGCTTATTAATATAATCAAATGTTCTTGGAATACTGATATTCATATCTCGGGTACTTTGTTCATCTTCTGAGAGATTTGTATAATGATACGTCTTTTTATTCGCATCATAATTAACAACACCCGTATTATTATTGTAAATGGTGTTACCGCTATTAGTTGTTCGTACAATCGGCGTATCATCAAAGAGTATCGCATTCAAATCTTCCACACTAATGTGATTGAATATCGTACGATAAGACTTGAGTTTTTTAGGTTCTTTTTGCGCATACACGTATGTTGCCTTATTAATTGTATCTTGGTTTGTTGTTATATTGGTATAGGGTTCTAAAGATGAATTCATGCGATCAATACGAGATTTGACATCACTGGCTTTCACTGTTGTCTTAATCTGAATAGCACGATGTCGATCAGGCTGTAATGCATAGATCACCAAATTATCTTCTGAATCTATATCATAGAGTAAACGGTCAAACGTAAAATCACTCGGTACTTTAGCTTGTACATCTAAGACATCACTTAAATACATAGATAGAGGTATGTCTGTCGGGTAGTCTAAAACAAGAAAATGATTGCTCACGTCTCGCAATAAGAGGGCTTGTTCATTTTCAATATAAACGACTTCTTTAACATGTTGTTTATCAAAAAGTTGCGTTAAATTTGTGACTTCCGACGTCGCGGGTGTGCCTTCTATCTTATCGTTATGTACGTGAACCATCTGTAATGGCGTGACTGCTTGCTCAACCTCTGCATCAAAACGAGGGCCAATCGATTTTGTTGTTTCTTTCGTTTGTGAATTATCAATATTTGTCAAATCCGGTGAAAAATTCCAAATCATCACAGTAAGAACAATACTTGATAATACAAGCGTAATAAGAATAATAGACTTAATCAGTTCTCTAATCCGCATCCCAATCACCATCATCTATCGCTTCACATGGTAAAGTAATAAAAATAGATGTACCTTGTCCTTCAACACTGTTCGCCCATATACGACCTTGATGTGCCTCAACAATCTCTTTAGAGATTGCTAAACCGAGACCTGTTCCACCCATTTTACGTGTGCGTGCCTTATCTACTCGGAAGAAACGATCAAATATCTTATCTACCTTATTAATTGGAATACCTATGCCATTATCTTTAATCCGAACCGTCAACCTATGATGTACCGCATTGTGTTTCACATGAAACTCTACTCTTTTCTGACCTCTTGAGTATTTCATTGCATTTGTAATCACATTATCAAATACTTGCGTCATCTTATCAGGATCAACTTCTGTAAATATCGTTTCTTTAGGAATATCACGTACAAAAATTGTATCTTTCGCAGACATTTCATGACGGTTGATGATTTTATTAATAAACATATTGAAATCTACAATTTCTTTGGTGATCTGTTCGGTTTCACTGTCCATTTTCGATAAATGTAAGAGATCGTTTACAAGACGTATCATGCGCTCCGTTTCTTCTCGAGTCACTGATAGAAACTGTGGTGCAATAGATTCATCACGCCAAGCCCCTTCTTCTAATGCCTCAATATAACTATTCATAGATGTTAATGGTGTACGTAACTCGTGTGAGACGTTCGCGACAAATTCTCGACGTTCACGCTCAATTTGTTGTTGCTCTGTGACATCATGTAATACAGCAATATAACCCGTTACAAACCCCGTATTCTGAACGATTGTACTAAAGTTCACGCGCGCAATAATACCATCTTCTTCATTAATATCTAGTAAAAAGCTATCATTATTTTCATTTAATTCTTCTAAACTAAATTCATCCTGCAAATCAAGAACATCAAAAATAAATTGTCCTTTTACATCGTCTTTAGGCTTTCCAAGCATCTTTAACGCCATATCATTAATAATACGTACACGTCCGCGACGATCTGTTGCGATAACGCCATCACTCATATGTGTAATCACCGAGTTTAACCGACGCTTCTCACTTTCAGTATTCGCCTGTGCTTCTTGAACCCGTTTTGACAAATTATTAAATGCTAACGCTAATTCACCAATCTCATCGTTACCATAAATCTTTACACGCTGCGTATAGTTTCCTTTAGACATCTCAACCGTTTGGTTACGCATGTCCGTAATCGGTTTGGTAATTGTACGTGCAATAAAAAAACCTAGTATAATTGTGATGATTAAAGAAATTGCTGTACCAACGATGAAAATTTGATTAATATCACTTAATTGGTCATATACTTGATTAATATTCGATTCAATATAAATATCTCCAATCAAGCCTTTACTCGTTGTGACAGGCATGTTTTTCACCCATACGCGTTGCTTGCCATCACCATAATCTTTTAACACCGTATCAGAGTTCGCTTGCCCTAAAGATAATGCTTTTTGAATAGAGCTTTCTGTCGCTTTTTGATTGATCAAGTGACGATTTGCTTGTTTAGACGTCGCCATAATAATTTGATCTGTATCAATAAAGCGAATTTCTATCATTTCATTTCGATTCGCATATTCATTTAGTAAATTTTGAATATCTTTCTGCGTATTCGTTGCATTACTATCTTCCGCATAGATTTTTTCAATACTCAACTCAATTTGTTTGGCATTCTGTGAGATATTGGTCTTAAATGTTTCTGTCATTTCTTTTTCTAAACTATTCGTAAAATAAAGCCCTATGATTTGCATACCGATAATAATCAGCAATACATAAACAATAACCAACTTTGTGTGAAGAGATTGAAATTGTTTTAACCACTTCATAGCTGCAATCCCCTCAACCTTCTATTCATGGTTTTGAAGGAAATATCCTACACCACGACGTGTCACAATATAATCTGGATGTGAGGGATCATCTTCAATTTTTTCACGCAAACGGCGAATGGTTACATCTACTGTACGTACATCACCAAAGTAATCATATCCCCACACGGTTTGAAGCAAATGTTCACGTGTCATCACTTGACCCATGTGTTTCGATAAATAATGGAAAAGTTCAAATTCACGATGCGTCAAATCAATTGCAACACCACGTTTTTTAATAGAGTATGCATCTGGATAAACAACAATATCTTTAATCTCTATTTCATTTGCTTGCTGGTTATTATCAGGAGTAGGTTGGACATGATGACGACGTAAGTTTGCTTTTACACGGGCAATTAATTCACGTGTACTAAACGGTTTCGTTACATAGTCATCTGCACCGAGTTCTAAACCGAGCACTTTATCAATTTCTGAGTCTTTTGCTGTTAACATAATAATGGGCATATCAAATTTTTTGCGCACTTCACGGCAGACTTCCATACCGTCTTGTCCCGGGAGCATAATATCAAGCAATACAATATCTGGCTCTTGTGTATAAATGAGCTCTACTGCATCATTACCATCATATGCAACAAAAACATCATATCCTTCTTTTTTTAAGTTAAATTCAAGTATATCTGCAATCGGTTTTTCATCATCTACTACGACTACTTTTTTCGCCATAAAACATGACCTCATTTCTTCAATATACAATTTTTATGCCTTTTGACACAATCCTATACCTTATAATGTATCATTTCTATCTTGTTAATTCTATCGTTTTAATTGCTTGTTCTTCTTTTTAGTCGGGCTAAATGTAAAACACTCCACAAAAATGAACAGCTTGAAAAAGCCTTAATACAAGACAAGCGTGCTATGATTGATATCACAGCACACTTGGTCTATATGATCTAAAACGAGGTTGATTTAAGCCATTGAATTTCTCTTTTATAGACAAACAACGGATATTAACTATTTTCATATAACAAAAAAGCTCATCCTATTGGATGAGCAATTAGCGGTCCCGACGGGAATCGAACCCGCGATCTCCTGCGTGACAGGCAGGCGTGTTAAACCGCTCCACTACGGGACCAAAAAAATGGTGACTCCTACGGGACTCGAACCCGTGTTACCGCCGTGAAAGGGCGGTGTCTTAACCGCTTGACCAAGGAGCCATTCTTTAACACAAAAATGATTATAGCATCGTCTATTCTCGTTGACAAGACTTTTTTAATATTTTTTTGTATAATTTTTTATAGGAGATTAAAAGGGGGTCAACCTATGGAAATAGAACAAGAACAAACCGTTGCTTATAAAAGAGAAAAGCCACGACGTGCCAGCTACTTTATTAAAAGATTTTTCTTTATTACCTTAGGTGCTGTGCTTATGGGTGTTGCTTTAGAACTCTTTCTTGTACCTAATCATTTACTTGACGGTGGTATTGTGGGTATCTCGATTATCCTATCTCATTTAACCAGTTTTAAACTTGGTCTATTCATCTTCGTATTGAATTTACCTTTTTTCTTTCTTGGCTATAAACAAATAGGAAAGACCTTTGCTATTTCAACCATTTATGCTATCACAGTGTTGTCTATCTCTACCATACTCCTACATCCCATTGATCCAGTCATTGACGATAAGTTTTTAGTCACTATTTTTGGTGGTGCAATTCTTGGTATTGGTGTAGGTATCGTACTGAGATACGGTGGATCTTTAGATGGTACAGAAATCCTCTCTATACTCGTTCAAAACAAAGTTCCTTTTTCAGTAGGCGAGATTGTGATGATTATCAATTTCTTCATTTTTGGAGTAGCAGGATTCGTATTTACATGGGAGAACGCATTATTTAGTGTTGTCGCATACTTTATTGCTTCTAAAATGATTGATACAGTACTTCTTGGTTTTGATGAGTCTAAATCTGTATGGGTTATTAGTGATGCCTATAAAGATATTGGTGAAGCTATTAATTCCCGTCTTGGTCGAGGTGTTACATACCTTAAAGGAGAAGGAGCTTATACAGGCGAGGATAAACGTGTGATTTTCTGTGTAATTACACGACTAGAAGAAGCAAAACTTAAAGATATCGTCATGGAAATTGACAATAGTGCCTTTCTTTCTATTGGTAATGTATCTGAAGTTCGTGGCGGTAACCATAAAAAACGAGATATCCATTAATGTAAGAATCTATTTACATATTTGTTACTTAAACATGGTTAGGTATAAAATATGTAAATAGATTTTTCTATATATAACATTAAAAGTCAGTCTAACCCGAACACTTCGGTTAGACTGACTTCCATTAAATTATACCCATAATTGTTCTACAACATTTGTTTGATTGCGGTCTGGTCCCACAGAGAAAATAGAAATGTGTACATTACATAGCTCTGAAATACGCTCTAAGTAACGTCGTGCGTTGTCTGGTAATTCATCCAATGTACGCACATTTGTAATATCTTCTGTCCAACCAGGAAGCTCTTCGAATATTGGTTTACAACGTTTTAAGTCATTAAGGTTTGCTGGATATTCTGTAATCTCTTTACCATCCAACTCGTATGCTGTACAAATTTTTACTGTATCTAGACCTGTTAATACATCAATTGAGTTAATTGACAAGTCTGTAATACCACTTACACGACGAGAGTGACGCAAAACGACTGAATCAAACCAACCCACACGACGTGGGCGACCTGTTGTTGTACCATATTCACGACCTACTTCACGAATATGATGACCATCTTCATCAAAAAGTTCTGTTGGGAATGGACCATCACCTACACGTGATGTATATGCTTTACATACACCTACCACTTTAGATACGTTCGTTGGACCTACTCCTGCACCTACTGTTACATTCCCTGCAATTGGGTTACTAGATGTCACGAATGGGTATGTACCATGATCAATATCTAACATTACACCTTGTGCACCTTCGAATAGCACACGTTCATCTGCTACAAATGCATCATCCAACACCTTAGCCGTATCTGTTACATATTGTGCTAAACGTTGGCCTGCTGCATAATACTCCTCGAAAATATCGTCAAATGCTGGGGCAGCTTCTTTAAACATACCTTGAAAGTAGTCGTTCTTATACTCAAGATTTTCTCTTAAACGTTTTTCAAATACTTCTTTATCTAAAAGGTCTGCCATACGAATACCTATACGTTGTGCTTTGTCTACGTACGCTGGGCCGATACCTTTTTTCGTTGTACCTATTTTATTGTCACCTCGACGCGCTTCTTCAAGTTCGTCTTGTTTTAAATGATAAGGTAAGATGACATGCGCACGGTTTGAAATTCTTAAATTATCTGTTGAAATTCCTCGCTCATTTAAACCGTCTAATTCTTTTAACAATGCAACCGGATCTACGACAACACCGTTACCAATAACAGCCAGTTTATCTTTATAAAAAATACCTGATGGCACTAAATGTAATTTATATGTTTCACCGTCAAATCTAATTGTATGACCTGCGTTATTACCTCCAGAAAAGCGTGTTATTACATCAGCTTGTTCTGCCAAAAAGTCTGTAATCTTACCTTTACCTTCGTCTCCCCATTGTGTCCCAACTACTACGATTGATGACATAAGAGCACCTCCAAGTTTTCTCAATTAACCAAGTGTATTCTACCAGTATATCTATATGAATGCAAATTAAAAAACGAACATTCATATTGCATCTTCTAATTACTAACTATGACTATACTTCAAACCCTAAAACACTTGTAACCATGCATGTTAAAAGGTTTTCCAATGCTATAATTTTTATATTAAAATCCTAACTTAATCTATATAAACATTCCAAAAAACAAATAAAAACCATACGATATAACATTAAAGTTATATAACGTACGGTTTTAAGGTATGAAAATAAATTTATACCATCTCTGCATGTGCATAATCAATATCAGTAAATTTATTGTATTGTTTCATGAAATGAAGTTTGACTGTACCTGTTGGACCATTACGCTGCTTTGCAATAATGATTTCGATTTCTCCATTTTCATCGTTCGTTTGTGGTTCAAAGCTTGCATCCTCGTCATCTTCATCATCACCACGATTGTAGTAATCATCCCTATATAAAAAAGCAACAATATCAGCATCTTGTTCAATAGAACCGGACTCTCTTATATCGCTCATCATTGGTCTTTTATCTTGACGTTGTTCTACACCACGTGACAACTGACTTAGCGCAATAACGGGGCATTCAAGCTCACGTGCAATTGCTTTTAACATACGAGAAATCTCGGATACTTCTTGTTGTCGGTTATCTGAAAAGCGTGAACCACTTCCTTGAATCAATTGAAGATAGTCTATCACAATCATATCAAGTCCATGTTCTTGTTTTAAACGTCGGCATTTAGAACGAATATCAGTAATACGGATTCCGGGTGTATCATCAATAAAAATATTTGTTCGTGATAACTTACCCACTGCTACTGTAAATCGGTTCCAATCTTCTTCTGTCATCGTCCCTGTCCGCAATCGATTTGAGTCGACATTCCCTGAACTACAAATCATACGGGTAGCTAGCTGATCTGCGCCCATTTCAAGCGAGAAAATACCTACTGTATAGTGATCTTCATGTGTTGCTACTTTTTGTGCAATGTTTAGCGCGAAGGCAGTCTTACCTACTGATGGGCGTGCTGCAAGAATAATGAGATCATTACGGTTAAACCCTGCTGTCATTTGATCTAAATCTCGGTATCCTGTTGGAATCCCCGGTGTTTGACCACTATTTTGATCAAGTGCTTCTGCATTCTCATAAACTTGTCCTAAGACGTCTCTAATATCTTTAAAACCATCACTCTCACGGATTGTCGATATTTCTAAAATACGTCGTTCTGCATCGTTTAATACTGTATCGAGATCTAATTCGTCATTGTAACCATCGTTAGCAATACGATCTGCGGTATGGATTAATTTCCGTTTAATTGCATGTTTAAATACTACATCCGTATAATACTCAATATTACGTGTTGTCGGTACGTTTGAGGTAATCTCAGCTAAGTATTGTGGGCCACCCGTCTCATTCACAACACCTTCTTGTGTTAAACGATCTAATACTGTAACAATATCAATATCATTACCATTTTCGTTTAAGTTCATCATGGCACGGAATATATGCTGATGCGGTGTACGATAAAAAGACTCTGGTAACAATACCTCTTGCGTTGACGCCATCAGTTCAGGATCTAAAAATATCGCACCTAATACAGACTGCTCCGCTTCATTACTATGTGGCATTTGATGTTGTTCAAACATACCTTCCATGCCAATAACCTCCTTCACGTCTTTCCGTATTTATCTCATATTGTATATGACCTTATCTTCAAGCACAATTATCGTTTGAGGGCTGGAACACTTTGATATGCTCCAGCCCGACAAACTTTCTCATCTATTATTGTTCTACCGTATGAACACGAATTGTTCCTTCAACGTCTTTGTGTAATTTGACAGGTACGTTTGTATAACCTAATGCATGAATACCATTTGGCAAATCCATTTTACGCTTATCTAGCTTAATACCATGTTGTTGATTTAGTGCTTCTGCAATTTGTTTAGTGCTAACTGAGCCGAATAACTTACCACCTTCACCTGATTTCGCTTTAACTTCTACTTCAAGATCTGCTAGCTTTGTTTTTAATGCCTTAGCATCTTCAAATTCTTGCTGCTTTTCTTTTTCAATACGTTTATTTTTTTGTTCAAGCTGTTTTAAATTACCCGGTGTTGCTTCAACTGCGTAACCATTTTTGATTAAGAAGTTGTTTGCATAGCCAACTGGTACGTCTTTTACTTCGCCTTGCTTACCTTTACCCTTTACATCTTGTGTGAAAATTACTTTCATGATTCGTCACTCCTATCTAATTGTTCCTGAATTGCTTGTTTTAATTGTTGGATGGCTTCCTCTACAGTTACATCTTTAAGTTGTGTTGCTGCATTTGTGAGATGTCCTCCACCACCAAGTGCTTCCATTGTTAATTGAACGTTGAACTCACCTAGTGAACGTGCAGACATACCGACCAAATCATCTTCACGTCTTGCTACAACATATGACGCTTCCACCCCATCTAAGCTTAACAGCTCGTCTGCTGCTTGTGCTACTGTAACAGGATGGTACACCTTATCATCTGCACCATATGCAATCGCAATACCATTATCTTGCAACTGTACCGTACGAATAAGTTCTGAACGCTTAATATACGTCTCAATATTATCTTTCAAGAAATGTTGCGTAAGAATCGTATCTGCACCATGAGCACGTAAATAACTTGCAGCATCAAATGTTCTAGAGCCTGTTCTTAAAGTAAAGTTACGTGTATCAACAATAATACCCGCATACATCACTGTTGATTCTAAACGTGTTAAACGCTGCTCTGTTGGTTGATATTCCAACAACTCTGTCACTAACTCTGCCGTCGAACTTGCATAGGGTTCCATATATACGAGAAGCGGACTTGAAATGAAACGCTCACCACGTCTATGATGATCGATCACTACTTTTCTATTTGCTTTGTTAAGAATATTTTCATCAATAACCATCTCAGGTTTGTGTGTGTCAACTACTACAAGTGTCGTTTTAGATGTCATCATATTCCATGCGTCATCCGATGTAATGAATCGTTCTTTTAACTCGGGCTTCTCATCAATTTCGTCCATCACCCGTCTTAATGTCGGATCAATATCAGAGTCATTTAGCACGATATAAGCATCTAAGTTGTTCATCATTGCAAAGCGCGTCACACCAATCGACGCACCGATCGCATCAAGATCTGGACGTTTGTGCCCCATCACAATAACTTTATCGCCCTCTAACAAAATATCTTTCAACGCATGAGAAATGACACGCGCCCTTACACGTGTACGTTTTTCCATAGGGTCTGTCTTACCGCCATAAAATCTAACGTTGCCATTTATATTTTTAATCGCCACTTGATCTCCACCACGACCTAATGCCAAGTCAAGACCAGACTGCGATAATTCACCGAGATCAATAAGATTTTCAGACCCCTCACCTACACCAATACTTAATGTCAGTTGTGCTCTATAACCACTACTCTTTTCACGCAATTGACTTAAAATATCAAATTTAGCATCTTCAATCTCTCTTAAAATACGTCGATTTAAATATGCGACAAATTGATCTGAACTATATCGTTTAAAATAAACATTATGCGCTTGAGCCCAACGACTAATAACGCGTGTGACCATAGAGTTAATCTCTGAACGTTGTGTATCGTTCATATTTTGTGTGATTTCATCGTAATTATCTAAGAACAGCGTTGCAATAATGGGCTGCTGATCTTCATATTCTTGTCTAATTTCTGCTTCTTCCGTCATATCTAAGAAATACAACATCTTTTCTTCTTCTGAATACTTCACACGATATGCATATTGCCCATCTTGAAACTCAATTTCTTTTGCTTTTTCAAGTTGTTTTAAAATGTTTGGATAAACTTCATTAATTGGATCTGAAATGACGTTGCGTTCAATACGATTAGACATAAAGGCATTGACCCATTCAATTTGGTCCGCTTCATCTAAAACGATTAACCCCAAAGGCATTGTTTTAACCGCTCTATCAGTACCTAATGAGATTTTACCATTCAAGTTATCTACATAATTATCAAAATGATGATAAACCCGTCTCACGATAAACGCACTTATAATGAATACAGCAAACAATCCGATAGCTGCAGCAAAAGCAAATGTTTTATTAAAAAATACCGCTACTCCTACAATAACTACTGCAGTGATAACCATCAATATAAAGGGCGCAATCAATGTTTTCTTCATAGCCTGACGATTCATTTTGTCACCTCTTATCTTTTATTAATCATATTCTTTAAGTTCAATCCTATATCTAACAAACCTATGAGTCGTGTTAACGGATAAAATACAATCCCTAGCATAACTAAGAAGATTGTCAAACTTCTATGTAGTCGTTTCATCGCGCATAAATAATGAATAAAGCTTAAACCTTGTATGACAAGTAAAAAGCCGAGTACAATTTGAAAGTTTACACTGATACTATTTACTGTTGTTGCAGGCTCTGACAATATTCCTACTAATAATGCGATAGCGTATAAAATAAAGATAGCGCGTTTCATTTGCCACAAATAAAGTGGTCTATAAACCGGTGTTGCAATTTTAAACTTTCTTAAAATAGGAAAAATCATTGCAAGTGTGATAAACATAAAAATAGTTAACATCACGACAATCAATCCCGGTAATTGAATCGCTAATTGTTGTACGGATGCATTCAATACTTCTTGTGATGTTGCATCCAAATCTTGTAAAGCAATCGTTTGATCTACAACAGCTTGGTAAGGTTGTAAAAGCTCATGTGCATACGGTAGTTGCTTAATACTTTGTAATAACATCATCATACTAAGTGTTAATACACTTATCGTGAGTGTCACTACATAAAGTATACGTTCTTTTGAGGCTCTTAGCTGCAATAAGTGACCAATAAGCGCACTTGCTACTAACGCCAATATCATAAAGCTCATAATAAATAAACTTCCAGTCATTGTTGCTACAATGATTGTAATAAATGAACTCAATCCAAAAGATGGTATAGAACGATACCATAATATAATACCCGGTAATGTTACAAAAAATGCCACAATTATCGTTAATGCTGGCATAAAATGTATAATTAACACAGCCAATATCAATGCAAGTGTGCAAAGTATCATTGGCTTAAATTGAATTTTTGAAAACAAGAATGCCACTTCCAAACTAAATGATTTATATAGCCTTATTTTACAAGCTTTATATGATGAATACAACGACTTGACTACAGCGAGTAACCTAGAAACCTCATATCCCTCACTTACATTAAAAAAGGCAGGACATTTAAATACATTATGAGTGTCCTAGCCTTTTGTCGTTCTGTTCATTTATATGATTATAACAAAAATATAATGCTTACGTCTAAATTTAGCGACGAAAACGTGAAACTTTTAAGAAATGATATAAATAAGGCGCCCAATCATTAAAGTTAAGTAAGAAACCATCATGCCCTACATTATCTGGTATAAAAAAGTGACGATGATAGCGAAAATGTTTACCTACTGCGGCAACTTGATCATCTGGATATAACAAATCATCCGCAAAACCGAGTGTGACTATTTTTGTCTGCAACATGTGGAAAACTGCCTCTACATCGTCTCTGTTACGATAAATATCATGACTATCTAAGACGTCCAGCAGTGTTAAATAACTGGATAAATGAAAATTCTCTTTAAACTTATTCCCTTGATATTTTTGGTATGCTACAACTTCATCAGGTGTAAAGCGAGTATCATAACTTTTAGAAGAACGATAGGTCAGAAACCCTAACTGTCTTGCAATGCTCAACCCTTCTGATCCAGCTAATTGAATAGCTTGACGTGCGATTGCATTAAATGCTCGACTATATGAAGATGTCTTAGCCGTAGATGCTAATATCACCGCTTTATCTACTTCAAATTGGCGGTTGTAAAGGAGTTCCATTGCTTGCATCCCTCCTAATGATGCACCAATCAAAACATCTATTTTAGTAAATCCAAGCGCTTTAATCCCTAGCTCTATCGCGCGCACGATATCTCGTACTGTCAGTTTTTCAGGGAAGTCCACTTCTGTCTTACGCGAACTCGAGCCGAATGGACTTCCAATAACATTAAATGTCAAAAACTGATAGTCATGAAATGGAATATAGCCTCCATCAATAATTTCACGCCACCAACCGGGTGACTCATCTGTTCCATACGTTAAATGATTGCCTGTCAAAGCATGACAAACCAACACAAGGGGTTGACCTTTACACCCTACATATTCATAGCGCAGTTTTAAATGATCAATCATCTCACCAGATTCTGTTGTAAAGGGGCCAAGTGCTAAAGTATCTACAATATAATTCGTCATCACACATTTCCTCCTTAAAATAATAAAAAGCTGTACCACCGTTATTACGGTATACAACTTTGCAACATACGCTCTTCCTTATTATCCGAGTTCATCGTTGGTTGTAGCACCGTACTTAGTCTATAAGTGGTTGCTGAAGCGTCTTTGGGCCAAATCCCTCAGCTTCTCTTAATAAGTCATCTTATTTAATTATTTAAGCCTTATCATAACTTACTTTTATAGAGAAAACAAATGATTTTCAGAATAGTTGAACAAATCTCAATAAAGCAACTGTCACCAAACCTACTAACACCGTTAATGTCAAACTCTTAAAGCGTAGCGCTGTAATCATTGTTGGTACTAATGCAATCACAAAAAGCCAATTGATGGTATATCCTGGTACACCTGGCTGTTGCTGCATCAAACCATCTACAACGAGTGCAGTAAATAATGTTATAGGAATAAATGATAACCACTTTATAACTTGCTCTGACAGATCTAATCGTGAAATCATAATTAGAGGTACGACGCGCACAATCAATGTCACAAGACTAGTTAAAATAATAACACTGCATACATATACTGTCATCGATCCATCACCATCCCTATTGTAGCTGCCAATAATGAAGCACATAAAATTGCCAAATAAGAAGGGATCCATAAACTCAGTAGAAGCATCATCACTATAACAATAAGAACTAAAAATCCATAAATATACAACTTGGAACGCTTTATCCCATCAAACTGTGCAATGCCTAAAAATACAAACATGCCTAAAATAGCATAGTCTAGCCCAAATGCTTCAGGATGTTTTAAAAAATCTCCAAGTACAGCACCTAAGATGGAAGTCAAAATCCAAAATAGATATGCTGTAATATTCAAACCATGCATCCATGACTCTTCCACTCTAACGCCACGGGAATAGGGCGTAATAGCCACACCAAAAGTCTCATCTGTGAGGAGTGCACCGATGCCTATACGATGCCATAAAGCAGATTGCTTAAACATGGGTGAAAGTGCCATACTCAATAAAAACATGCGACTATTCACGATAAGCGTTGTTAACACAATAATCCATATCGGAGTTTTTACAACAATCAAAGCAATAATAATAAATTGAGATGCTCCTGCATAAACGAATGTAGACAGCAGCGCTATTTCGAATAGATTAAACCCAGAAGCAACACCCACAACACCAAAGGATAACCCAACACCAGCGTAACCCAAAAGCGTTGGAACACAATCCTTCACTCCTTGTTGAAATGTAACATATGACATTGTTCACACCTCCAACATAAAAATTAAAATGATTATATAATAAAACAATAATCAATGCTATACCTTTAGACATCCCGAATACAAACCTAAGACTACAAGCACTCTAAAAACTCCTATAAATAAACGTTTTATTTGTTTTGATTTTTCTGATTTTTGTTGTTAAGTCAGTCTAAAAATTCATACTGACATTTAAAAACGCGTACTTAGTCATAGCTAAATACGCGTTCATTGAGTCTCTATTTATATATCTTACTTCGGTTGAATCACTGTTTGACCGCCCATAAATGGAACAAGTGCTTCTGGAATTGTAATTGAGCCATCTTCATTTTGATAGTTTTCAACAACTGCTGCAAATGTACGACCTACTGCTAATCCAGAGCCATTTAATGTGTGTACATATTCAGGCTTAGCATCTTTATCACGTTTGAAACGGATATTTGCACGGCGTGCTTGGAAGTCTACACAGTTTGAGCAAGAGCTAATTTCTTTGTAATCATCATAACTTGGTAACCATACTTCTAAGTCATATGTTTTACTTGCACCAAATCCAATATCTCCTGTACATAAAATGACGCGACGATATGGTAGTCCTAATTCTTCAAGGATTGCCTCCGCATTGCTTGTCATCTCTTCTAGTGCATCCCAAGAATCTTCAGGCTTTTCAATGCGAACCATTTCAACTTTATCAAACTGATGCAAACGGATTAAACCTCGTGTATCTCGTCCTGCAGAACCTGCTTCACTTCTGAAACATGCTGATTGACCTGTAAATTTTTCAGGTAGTACACCCGGTTGAATAATCTCTTCACGATAATAGTTTGTTAATGGGACTTCTGCTGTTGGAATCGTGTATAAACCTTCTTTTTCTACTTTAAATAAATCTTCTTCAAATTTTGGTAATTGACCTGTACCATACATTGCATGGCGATTAACTAATTGTGGCACCATCATTTCAGTATAACCATGTTGTGTTGTATGTTTCGTAAGCATGTAGTTCATCAATGCACGCTCTAATTTAGCACCTTCATCTGTTAGGAAAACGAAGCGTGCACCAGATACTCGTGCTGCACGATCAAAATTAGCCATACCCAAATCTTCAACAATATCCCAATGCGCTTTTGCTTCAAAATCAAATTCACGTGGTGTTCCCCATTTTTTGAGTTCAACATTTTCTGTATCATCTGCACCTTGAGGAACGTCGTCATGGATTAAGTTTGGAATACGAGATAATTTATCTTGTAATGTATGGTCTACTTCTTTAAGCTCTGCATCAATTGCTTTTACTTTTTCTCCCACTTGGCGTTGCAATTGAATTGCTTCATCTGCATCTTCTTTATTGCGTTTCTTTTCTGCAATTGCTTCAGATGCTTTGTTGCGTTCAGCTTTTAATTCTTCTGTTTGTTGAATCAGTTCACGACGCTTTTGATCTAATGCTAAAACCTCATCAACAACCGCTGGATCATCTCCACGTAATTTAATCTTTTCTTTTACTTTGTCTGGCTCATTTCTAAATAATTTAATGTCTAACATAATCTGACATCCTTCCATTTGGTTTTTATAGTGAGATATTTTAGAGGGCTTAACATACAAAAAAACCACATCCCTCATACACAAGGGACGTGGTTTCGTACGCGTTGCCACCCTATTTAACAGTTGTAAAATACAACTGCGCTCTAACAAAAGTTAACGGTTTTACCCGAATTGTTCTCAATATATGGGTAGATTTCATATCATCATCGACTGCTTGTTCACACCATCCACAAACTCTCTGATTGGAATCCGATATTACTTAGCCCACAAACAATTAAATATCTGAATTTACTTATAATATAACAGAACTTACTTTGATTCGCAACTTTTATTATGATATGCAACATTTTGTAAATATTTAGCCACATTCTCAATATCTTTATGGAATTGACGGTCTTTTGTAATAGACGGTACAATTTGACGTAATGCATTGTATTTTGTACGTGTTTTAGGAGACAGGTGCTCTATACCTCTTAACTCCACTGCTTGTAATGCAATAATGGCTTCTATTGCTAATATACGACGTACATTATCCAATATTTGATAGCCATGCCTTGCAGCAATCGTCCCCATCGAAACATGATCTTCTTGATTTGCTGATGAAGGTATGGAATCAACACTTGCAGGATGTGCTAGTGTTTTATTTTCCGATACTAAGCTTGCCGCAACATATTGCATAATCATCATCCCACTTTGCAAACCGGGTTCTGGACTTAAAAATGCAGGTAAATCTCCATTAAGTTGAGGATTGACCAGACGTTCTAATCGTCGCTCAGATACATTGCCTAGCTCACTTGTCCCAATTTTCAAAAAATCTAGTGCAAATGCTACAGGTTGTCCATGAAAATTACCTCCTGAAATGACTAATGTTTCTTCACCTTGCTGAAAAATGAGAGGGTTATCATTGGCTGCGTTCATTTCAAATTCTAGCTTTTCACGAACATAATTGAACACTTGAAAACTCGCACCATGAATTTGAGGAATACAGCGTAATGTATAAGGGTCTTGAACACGTACTTCACCTTGCTTCGTCGTAAGTTCTGACCCTTTTAGCCAGTCTAACATCCGTCCTGCAACATCAGTTTGTTCATCAAAATTTCGCACAATATGTATGGCTTCATGATAAGCATCTGTAATTCCTCTCAATGCTTGATGTGTCAAAGCAGCAATCCATTCAGCCTGGTAACCTAAACTTTCGACCTCTATATACGTAATAACACCTTGTGCTGTCATTGCTTGTGTGCCATTAATCAATGCTAAGCCTTCTTTAGCTTGTAATTTTAGTGGTTGACGACACAGCTTTTTTAAGACCTCCCTGCTGTCTAATATTTCTCTTTGATAATAAACTTCACCTTCTCCAATCAATGCTAAAGCCAAATGTGATAAAGGTGCCAAGTCTCCCGAAGCCCCTAGAGAGCCTTGTTGTGGAATCACTGGAATAATACGTTTATTAATAAAAAATTGAAGTTGTTCAACTAAATCTAATGTAACACCAGAATGTCCTTTTAGTAATGTATTTAACCTTAATAACATCATAACGAGTACAACATTTTCTTCAAATGGTTGACCCACACCACAAGCATGTGAACGAATAAGATTGACCTGTAATTGATTATATTTTTGTGGATCGATTAAAACGTCGCTAAACAATCCAAATCCTGTTGTAATACCATATACTGTTTCCTTATTATTAATAATCTGTTCAACAATGGCCCGACTCTCTTTAACCCGTTGTATCGCATCAGATGTCACTGCTACTGTCCCCTGTTGTTGTAAAAAAGCACGTATGTCATCAATGCGCAATGTATCTCCTGTTAAATATAAAATCATACATTCCATACCCCCTTGATCAATGATGATCTATTACTGTTAGTATAAAATCACCTCATCTTGGATACAATAGCTCTGACAATATCCGTAATAAGGTATTGTATTAACAATGCACTATAATAAAACGTTCTTATTTTATCTATTGACGAATAAAGGTAGCACGTATAATATATCTTGATGTAATCAAAGGGAATGCCAGATAGGAGGTTTTAACAATGGAAATATTGTCAGATGTAAAAATACCAAAACGCAAGCAAGATACACATAAAGGTGATTATGGACGTATTTTACTCATTGGGGGTAATGCAACTTTAGGCGGTGCCATAATGTTAGCAGCACGTGCCTGTGTTTATAGTGGTAGTGGGCTCATTACGGTTGCTACTCATCCAACAAACCATGTTGCACTCCATTCACGTTGCCCTGAAGCAATGGTTATTGATATTAATGATACGAAAAAGCTTACAAAAGTGATCGAGCAATCGGATTGCATCCTTATAGGACCTGGATTAGGTTTAGATTTTAAAGGAAATAATGCGATGACATTTTTACTTCAAAATATTCAGCCACACCACACACTCATTGTTGATGGTGATGCTATATCAATAGTGAGTAAGTTAAAACCAGATATACCTGCATGTAATATAATCTATACCCCCCACCAAAAAGAATGGGAGCGTCTCAGTGGAATTCCAATTGATGAACAAACTTACGAACGTAATCGCGCCGCAGTGAATCATATCGGTGCAACAGTCGTCCTAAAAAAACATGGGACTGAAATTTTCTTTAAAGAGAATGAATATAAATTACAGATTGGAACACCCGCTATGGCAACAGGAGGAATGGGGGATACTTTAGCAGGCATGATTACAAGTTTTGTCGGTCAATTTGATGATACCGTTGATGCCGTTACAAGCGCAGCATATACGCACAGTTATATTGGAGAAAAACTATCTAAAGATATGTACGTTGTTCCACCCTCTAAAATTATTGATGAAATCCCGTACGCAATGAAGCAATTAGAACAATAAAGTATAAAAAGAAGATCTACCTCTACAAGTAGACCTTCTTTTTTATATTATTCATTAGATGATGTATCGTCTTCCGCAATATCTTCTTCAACACGTGACATAAAATCTTCTCTTAACATCTCTTGAGATGATGTATCTTCAGAAGTTTTTTTAGACATCTTTCCGTCTTCTATTTCTTCTTCAAGTAAATCTGGTTCTTGTTTTACTTTAGCTACGGTAGATACATATTGATCCTCATCTAAACGAATTAAACGCACGCCTTGTGTATTACGGCCATTTACTGAGATATCTTCTACTTCCATACGAATAATCACACCATGATCTGTAACGACCATAATATCCTCATCACCTTCGACTGTCGTAATACATACCAGCTTACCATTTCTTTCTGTAATATTCGCTGTCTTAATTCCCATGCCGGCACGGCGTGATAAGCGATATTCTGAAACGGGTGTTCTCTTACCATATCCTTTTTCAGTTACAACAAGAATTTCATCATTATTTTTATCTTCTGCGTCTGTCACACCTAGTCCAATAACTTCATCATTTTCTCGTAAACTGATACCTTTAACACCGGCTGCAATTCGACTCATCGCACGAATTTCTTGCTCTTCGAAACGAATTAATGATGCTTGTGATGTACCGATAAGAATATGTTTATGACCATCTGTTAAACGTACTGCTACAAGCTCATCCTCATCTCGAAACTTAATAGCAATTTTACCGTTTTTATTAATGCGATTAAAGTTGCTCAAAGCTGAGCGTTTAATCAATCCTTTTTTCGTTACAAACACTAAGAAGTCATCTTCAGAGTCCAAATCTTTAACTGCAATCATTGTACTAATAACTTCATCATTCTCTAGGGCAATCGCATTCACAACAGGAATACCTTTAGACTGACGGGAGAGTTCCGGGACTTCGTATCCTTTAAGCTTGTATACACGCCCTTTATTTGTGAAAAACAGAACATGGTTGTGTGTACTTGTTGTTACGAGCTGACTCACAAAGTCATCTTCTAATGTATTCATACCTTGAACACCACGTCCACCACGATTTTGTGCACGATATGTTGAAACTGGCAAACGTTTAATGTAGTTATTATGGCTTAATGAAATAACGATTTGTTCTTCTGGAATTAAGTCCTCATCTTCCAGATGATCAATGCCACCTAATTGTATTTCTGTACGGCGTTCATCACCATAACGTTCCTTGATTTCAGTTAATTCTTCACGAACAAGTGCTAACAGTTTATTTTCATCTGCAAGAATAGACTCAAGCTCTTGAATATAAGCGACTAGTTCTTTATATTCACTTTCGATTTTATCTCGTTCTAAGCCTGTCAAACGTCTTAAACGCATGTCTAAAATAGCTTGCGCTTGACGCTCTGATAAAGTAAAACGCGTCTGTAATGTTGCCATTGCCACTTTATCCGTTTCAGACTCACGAATAATTGTAATGATTTCATCAATATGATCTAAAGCAATTCGTAAACCTTCGAGAATATGCGCACGATCTTTAGCTTTACGCAAATTATATTCTGTACGACGGCGTACAACCTCTTTCTGGTGTTCTAAATAATGATATAGTGCTTCTTTTAAAGTGATGAGCTTTGGACGCCCATTCACTAAAGCAATCATATTAAAACCAAAAGATGATTGTAACGGCGTTTGCTTATACAAGTTGTTAAGAATAACATTCGCATTAGCATCTTTACGGACATCAATAACAACACGCACACCTGTACGCAAACTTGTTTCATCACGTAAGTCTGTAATACCATCTATTTTTTTATCACGAACGAGATCAGCAATTTTCTCAATCATACGTGCTTTATTAACTTGGAATGGTATTTCTGTAACTACGATGCGTTCACGTCCACCACCACGTGACTCAATCTCTGCCTTAGCACGTACAACAATAGAACCTTTCCCTGTTTCATATGCTCGACGAATACCACTTTTACCTAAGATTAAGCCTGCAGTTGGAAAATCTGGTCCTTGAATATCCTCCATCAGTTCAGCAATAGAAATATCTGGATTATGGCTTAAACTAAGCACACCATCAATGACTTCTCGCATATTATGTGGGGGAATATTCGTTGCCATCCCAACCGCAATACCTGCTGCACCATTGACAAGTAAGTTGGGAAAGCGCGATGGTAAAACACTGGGTTCACGCTCACTGCCATCATAGTTATCAATAAAATCAATTGTATCTTTGTTAATATCTCGTAATAACTCTAAGGCAAGTTTTGTCATTCTTGCCTCTGTATAACGCATTGCTGCTGCACCATCGCCATCCATCGAGCCAAAGTTACCTTGTCCATCTACAAGTGGATAGCGATAACTGAAGTCCTGCGCCATTCGTACCATGGCTTCATAAATAGACGAATCACCATGTGGATGATATTTCCCCATAACATCTCCGACGATACGTGCCGACTTTTTATATGGCTTATCTGGAGTCATGCCTTGTTCGTTAAGCCCATAAAGTATACGGCGATGTACTGGCTTCAAACCATCTCTTACATCTGGCAATGCACGAGATACAATAACACTCATAGCATAGTCTAAAAATGACTCTCGCATCTCTTTGCTGATATTGCGTTCATTAATTCTTGATTCAGGTGTTCCAGCCATCAAGATATCCTCCTTTTTATTTTTCCTGTACACATGTTAGAAATCCAAGTTGGCATATACAGCGTTATCTTCAATAAATTGGCGACGATTTTCAACAATATCGCCCATCAACATCTCAAATGTTTGATCCGCTTCAATTGCATCTTCTAGTTTCACTTGTAGCATCACACGATTTTCCGGATTCATCGTTGTCTCCCATAATTGATCAGCATTCATTTCACCTAAACCTTTATAACGTGAAATCGACCATTTTGGGGTTGTGTTAAGCTGTGCTTTCAACTTGTCTAATTCTCTATCATTAAAGACATAATGCTTTTGCTTACCTTGTGTGAGCTTATACAACGGTGGCTGCGCAATATAAACATAACCTGCTTCAATGAGTGGACGCATAAAACGATAGAAAAATGTTAATAACAGTGTTCGAATATGTGCACCATCAACGTCTGCATCAGTCATAATTACAATCTTATGATAACGGGCTTTAGAAATATCAAATTCGCCACCAATTCCCGTACCAAACGCAGTGACCATTTGACGAATCTCATTGTTACTTAAAATTTTATCTAAACGTGCTTTTTCAACGTTTAAAATTTTACCTCTCAATGGCAGAATAGCTTGTGTACGCGAATCACGCCCTGACTTTGTAGACCCCCCGGCAGAGTCACCCTCAACCAAAAAGATTTCACTTTCAGAAGGGTCTTTACTAGAACAGTCAGCAAGTTTCCCCGGTAAGCTCGAAATATCAAGTGCCGTTTTACGACGTGTGACTTCACGTGCTTTTTTCGCTGCAATACGTGCACGCGATGCCATAATCCCTTTTTCGACAATTGTACGACCCACCTGAGGATTCTCAAGAAGGAAGCGTTCAAACAACTCCGAGAAAATACGGTCAACAATTTGGCGTACTTCTGAGTTACCAAGTTTCGTTTTAGTTTGTCCTTCAAATTGTGGGTTTCCGTGCTTAATAGATACCACTGCTGTTAAACCTTCTCGTGTATCTTCACCAGACAAACGCTCTTTGTCTTCTTTAATAACTTTGGACTGTAACCCATAACTATTTAAAACACGTGTGAGGGCACGTTTAAAGCCGTCCTCGTGTGTCCCACCTTCATAAGTATGAATATTGTTAGCATATGTCAATAAGTTCGTTGCATAACCACTGTTATATTGCAATGCGATTTCTACTTCCACATCATCGCGTTGTTCATGTACATAAATAGGTTCTTCGTGTATCGGTTCTTTTTTCTCATTGATCAATTCGACATAAGATTTGATACCACCTTCATAGTGATAACTATCTTCACGAGGCGCTTCTTCATCACGTTCATCTTTTAGCGTAATTTGAATACCTTTATTCAAAAAAGCTAATTCTCTAATACGTTTTTGCAATGTTTCATAATCATATACTGTCGTTTCTTGGAAGATATCTGCATCTGCTTTGAAACGAATAACCGTACCTGTTTTATCTGTATCACCTATCTGCTTGAGGTCAAATTCCGGTACGCCACGCTTATAAGATTGGTGATGGATATGACCATCTCGATGTACATAAACTTCAAGTGTCTCACTCAATGCGTTTACAACAGAAGAGCCTACACCATGTAAGCCACCAGATACTTTGTAACCGCCACCGCCGAATTTACCACCTGCATGTAATACCGTAAGAATAACTTCGACTGCCGGACGCCCCATCTTTTCTTGAATATCTACTGGGATACCTCGTCCATTATCTGTAACTTTAATCCAATTGTCTTTTTCAATCACAACTTCAATATGATCCGCATAGCCAGCAAGTGCTTCATCAATACTGTTATCTACAATCTCCCAAACAAGATGATGTAGACCCCGCTCTGAAGTTGAGCCAATATACATACCTGGTCGCTTACGTACTGCTTCAAGTCCTTCTAAAACTTGAATTTGACTCGCACCATAATTTTCTGTGTTGTTCACATCAGCCAATGCTTCCACCTTCACTTTCTCACTATTTCTTAATATTTCCTTCAGCAATTTGATATACTTTTGCATTTTTCATAATCTCATGATCAATACCGTCAACTGATGTTGTTGTTACAAATGTCTGTACTTTATGTTGAATCGTACTCAGTAAATGTGTCTGACGAGAATCATCCAACTCACTTAAAACATCATCAAGTAATAAAATGGGGTATTCCCCCACTTCTTGGTGCATTAATTCAATTTCAGCCAACTTAATTGAAAGTGCTGTCGTACGTTGTTGTCCTTGTGATCCATATGTTTGTGCATCCATACCATTCACTTGAAAAGCAAGATCATCTCTATGTGGACCTTGCATACTAATGCCTCGTTCTATTTCACGTTTCAATGAAGACTGTAACATTTTGAACACTTCATCAATTAAGACCCCTTCGTCTTGTGGACTGTCTTGAAATTTAATACTTGGTAAATATTTTAATGTGAGGACTTCTTTATTGTTTGTTATACCTGAATGGATTGGGGCTGCTAAAGTCTCAAGCTCTGAAATAAACTGCTGTCTTCTCAATGTCACCTTCACAGCATATTCTGCAAATTGTTGATTCAATACTTCTAACATTGTCGTATCTGTCTGTTGTTTCAGCTGGAGCTGTTTCAAGTAATGATTACGTTGTTTCAATATACGCTGGTATTGTGATAAATCATTGAGATATAAGTTCGATATTTGACCGAGTTCCATATCAATAAAACGTCGTCGTACTTGAGGAGAACCTTTTACAATATTTAAATCTTCTGGCGCAAATAAAACGACATTGAGATGGCCAATATATTGTGTTAGACGACTTTGTTCTAAATGATTGACCTTCGCCTTTTTCCCTTTTTTAGTAATAAACATTGTCAATGGCATTGTGCCATGTCGAAAATTCAACTCACCTTCTATTTTAGCATACTCTGCATTAAAACGAATGAGTTC
Organism: Staphylococcus sp. 17KM0847; assembly: GCF_013463155.1. Classification (NCBI taxonomy): domain Bacteria; kingdom Bacillati; phylum Bacillota; class Bacilli; order Caryophanales; family Staphylococcaceae; genus Staphylococcus; species Staphylococcus xeri. Next base: position 4,233 of record NZ_CP040781.1, on the reverse strand, counting down.
TCTGTCATTAGATGTTCTATGACTCTTAGCTAGTGCCAACGTATAAATAGACTCCAGAAGATTGGTTTTGCCCTGTGCATTCTCACCGATTAAAATATTTACTTCAGGATGACACGTCAGAAACACCAGCTCATAGTTTCGGTAGTTTTCTAGTTGGAGTGTTTTTAATTTCATTGTTCACCAATTTTGATGATGTATGATCCTACCTCAGGGATGTCTATTTGATCTCCGTCATTAAGTTTTTTGCCGCGACGTGTTTCATGTTCACCGTTTAAAAACACCTCATATTCTTGTAAAAACCACTTTGCTTGACCACCTGATTCGATGATACCTTCATAGTTTAAAAATTGTCCCAGTGTTAACACGCTTTCGACAATAACTTCTTCAGCCAAAATAATCACTCCATTCATAATTACTCACTTATATATTATACCTTTTTACTGAAAAAATTTCATGTTTCATTTCCCATTATTTTGAGTTGTATGGTTTAGAAAGTTTCATGTGGAACATGATGCGAAATAAGAGTAGCAGTATTTGATTTTCATCACGCCATATTCAGCGTTATTTTGTTGTCTGTGCACGCATTTCTTTGTCTATTGCATCTGTTATCACTTTATAATCTGTAACATCTTTAATTCGTTTGCCATTAACATAAACAGACGGTACTTCAGGAACTTTATATTTTTTAGCCAACTGATGATCTGACTTAACGTCTTTTACGAATTGCTTATCATTGCGATAGGCATTTAATATTTTTTCTTTTTTACTTTGAGAAATATCTAATGCGCTTACTTGTTTTTTAATCAGCTTATCCGTCAACCACTTTTCCTCAGATACTGCTTGTTTAGATCGAGGCTGCTGATGATAAAGATTGTTATGAAACACCCAGTATGCTTCAGGAGCATAATGATATACTGCCAAATCCGCTTTGGCACTTCGCTCTGACTCTTGACCATGTACCAGTACATTCACATATCGTAATTCAACCTGATCTGTTTCAATATAGTCTTTTTGAATTTTAGGCATCATATTACGCTCAAATGCGCCACAATACGGACATTTGTAATCGCCAAATAGTACGAGCTTAACTTTACTTTTGGGATTTCCTTTTTTGGGTTGTTGTTCCGTATCTTTATTTAGTACACGCCCCTCTAAGCTATCCTCATATTTTGCATTCAGTAATAAGAAACCGGCCATAGCTAGTAAAGCTAAACACACTGTAATCCAGATAGATGCTTTTCTTTTCATTTGCTGTTCCTCCATTCATCACCTAAAAGTTATTCTCATTAAATTCTATTTTACCTTGATACACGTTTATGAGAACAGTATTACTTTACAAAGCAAAATAAAGAGAGCGAGATAGAAGCTCATGGTTACAAAAGCTTTCTAATCTCGCTCCAGCAAAAGTGACTAGTTTGTTAAAAGGATTTACTCAACTCTTCAGGAGAATTTTTAATATGTTCTAATTGGCAAGATGAGTTGTGTGACCGTATCATCATCTTTGGGTTTTAAAATAAATGGTTTCATCGTACCAAAAAATGCAACTTCTACTTCATCATTATCAATTGCTTTCAACGCATCCATCATGTATTTAGAGTTAAAAGAAATTTTTAAGTTTCCACCTTCAACTTCATTAGCCGTTACTTCTTCTTTCACTGTCCCAATTTCAGGTGATGTAGAAGATAATTCAACCTGATTATTGCCTGTACTCAACTTAATAACATTATTTCCACCTTCACGTGCTAATAATGATGCTCGATCAATAGCATGGTAGAAATCATTGTTGTCCAGTCCAAGCTTGATCTCGTAATTTTCTGGGAACAAACGTGATGTATCTGGGTAATGTCCCTCAAGTAAACGTGAGATAAAATTAATATGTCCTACACGGAATAATACTTGATTTGAGGCAAAGTAAATATCAATGTTGTCTTCGCTATCTGTCATAATCTTATTCAATTCTGCCAGTGCTTTCCCCGGAATAATAACATTTTTATCACTGATTTCTTCGTCTTCTAATCTTAATTTTCTTACAGCCAAGCGGTGCGAATCTGTTGCTGTGCATATTAATTCATTTTGTTGTATAAGCCAGTTAACACCTGTAAGTACAGGTCGTGTTTCTGAGGTGGACACAGCGAAGTTTGTTTGCGCTATGATATTTTTAAGCACCTTAATAGGCAGTTGTAATGAGTCTTCACTTGAGATTTGAGGAAGTAAGGGATATTGTTCAGAATCTAATCCACTTAAATTAAATTCTGAATGTCCAGATGTAATGAGTGTTTGAAATTGATCATTGGTTTGTAATTTTACTTCTTTTCCTGGTAATTTTTTTACAATATCAACAAAGAAACGCCCAGGTAATACTACTGAACCCGGTTCCATTACATTTACAATTTCTTCACCTTCTACTTGGTTGGGAATTGTGATTTCAATTGATATTTCAGAATCCGAACCTGTTAATATAATCCCTTCATGACCTGCACTTATTTTAATACCTGTCAAAATTGGTAATGTTGTACGTGGTGAAATGGCCTTTAATGTGTCATTTAATTGTGAGATAAAATAGTCTCTTCTAATAGAAAACTCCATAGCAAAGTAAACTCCTTTCAGTCGTTTATATAAGTTATAGTTAGTATTTAAAATCGTAATAATCGTAGTAGGGCATGTGGATTAGTGGATAAGCTTGAAGAAGTATTGAGATTCGTGAATATTAACATGTGGATAACCTGTGAATGACGTGTATAATTTTTGCACATCATCCCCAAGTTAACTTCTAATTTCTTTCTCCAAGTTTTCAATTTCTTGCTTTAATGTTGCATCATTTTCAAGTTCTTTTTTTATTTTATCGTGTGCATGTATGACTGTTGTGTGATCACGTCCGCCAAATTCTTCTCCAATTTTAGGAAGTGAAAAATCTGTGAGTTCACGTGAAAGATACATTGCAATTTGACGTGGATAAGCAATAGATTTTGTTCGTTTTTTAGCAGCAAAATCTTCAATTCGTACGTGGTAATAGGCACCTACAACTTTTTGAATATCTTGAATTGTAATTTTTTTAGATTGTGTGACTTGAATAATGTCTTTAAGCGCATCTGCTGCAAGTTCAGTTGTAATAGGTTTTCCTTGAAGTTTTGAATAAGCATTTACACGATTTAATGCACCTTCCAATTCACGAACGTTCGTCTGAATTTGGTTTGCAATATAATTAAGTACATCAATTGGAATATCAATATCTGCTTTTTCAGTCTTTTTTTGCAAAATAGCCATACGTGTTTCAAAATCTGGTGGTGTAATGTCGACAATGAGTCCCCATTGGAAACGCGATGTTAATCGTTCTTCTAGTGTTGCAATTTCTCTTGGTGGGCGATCACTAGATATGACGATTTGTTTATTGTTCTGATGTAAGTCATTGAAAGTATGGAAAAATTCTTCTTGAGTTTGTTCTTTTTTCTGAATAAATTGGATGTCATCTATAAGTAAAATATCGATATTACGGAATTTTTCGCGAAATTTTTCAGTTTCATTATTACGAATAGATTGGATAAACTCATTTGTAAATTTTTCACTTGATGTGTAAAGGACTTTAGCATCTTTATTGTTTTCTAAAACAAAATGTCCAATTGCATGCATTAAGTGTGTCTTACCTAAGCCTACACCCCCATAAATGAATAATGGATTGTAGGATTTAGCTGGTGATTCAGCAACAGCAAGACTTGCAGCATATACAAATTTATTGCCTGGACCAGGAACAAATGTATCAAAAGTATTATTTGTATTGAATTGTTCGGTTTGTGAAGTAAAAGCATCTACTTGTTTTGTAGGTTTTGGAGCTGTTGCCAAATCAGTTTTTAGTTCTACGAGGTCGTCTTCAGTTAATACCTTCACTGCTTGAATATTATAGCCAGAAATAGCGTTAACATATTCAACAATCATATCGTGATAATTTTCAATAATCCAATTAGCAGTAAATGCATTATTAGCAATAAGCGTAATGGTATTATCAGATAATGAATGAATATCAGTATCTTTAAACCATGTATTGTAAGACGACTCAACTAGAGCTTCTTGAACCAGATTAAGCACTTCTTTCCATAGTTCTTGTTCTGTCATTTTAACGCCATCTTCCTTAAAATTTTTAGTTATACACAAAATCCCAAATTCTTAAAAAACGAAAATCACAGGTTGTTTATAATTATCCACACGTTATCAACAAACTGTGGATTAATCTACGAAAGA